>CAVTHW010000019.1:0-187177 GCA_963734625.1 Bryobacterales bacterium
TGGCGCGCCTTCGCCCAATGCTCCGAAATGTGCTGCATAGCGCCGTACTACGTGCGGTAGCTCGCGTTGATGGTGATGTAGTCGTGGGTCAGATCGCAGGTCCAGAAGGTCGCCGTGCCCGGACCCTTCTCACCGAGTTGCAGACGGATGGCGCAGTCGGGCTCGTCGAGCTTCTTCGACAACGCTGCTTCGTCGTATTCGGCGGCCAGGCCCTTGCGGCAGACGCGCACGCCCTGCAGCCAGACATCGGTTTTCGTTGGATCGAACGCTACGCCGGCGTAGCCTGCCGCGCAGAGAATGCGACCCCAGTTCGGGTCGGAGCCGGCAATGGCGGTCTTCGTGAGATTCGAGTTTGCGATGGCGCGTCCGATCTTCGCGGCGTCTGTGTTGTTGCGCGCGCCCTCGATGTGGATCTCGATGAGCTTTTTCGCGCCCTCGCCGTCGCGGGCGATCTGTTTCGCGAGCGACTGGCAGACCTCGTTCAATGCCGCTTGAAACTGCGCGCGATTCTTCGGACCGATCTTCACTCCCGACACTCCATTGGCCATCACCAGCAGCGTGTCGTTGGTGCTCATGTCGCCATCGACGGTCAGGCGGTTGTAGCTGGTCGCGACGGCTGCGCGCAAGGCGCTGTTCAAGTCAGCGGGCGAGACCGCCGCGTCGGTCAGAACATAGGCGAGCGTGGTGGCCATGTTCGGATGGATCATGCCCGAACCCTTGGTCATGCCGGCGATCCTAAATCCACCCGCTTCGACGGTGTCCGTCTTGCGCACAGTATCGGTGGTCAGAATGGCGTCAGCGGCGTCGGTGAAGCGCTCGGCGGAGAGCCCTTCGATCAGGGCGGGCAGGGCGTTGACGATCAGGAGGGGATCGAGTTCGACGCCGATCACACCGGTCGAGCAAGGCAGCACCTGCGCGGCAGGCACATTCAACAGCTTCGCGGCGGCGCGACTGGTGGCTAGCAGCAACCTGGTCGCCTGTGCGCGTGGCGCAATTGGCGTTGCCGGCGTTTACCAGGACGGCTCGCGCCCGGCCGCCCGTGGCGTCCAGGTTCTTCCGGTCGAGCTTCACCGGCGCGGCTTTCACTCGATTGGTCGTGAAGACTGCCGCGGCGGACGCTTCGGTGTCGGAAACGATCAAGGCCAGATCGGGCTTCTCCAGCTTGCGTATGCCCGCATACAAAGCGGAGTAGCGAAAGCCTTCAGGCAAACTCACTTTCGATGCCTCTCCTTCATACAAGTCGATGAGCCAACCGCGATGGCCTCCAGGTAATGCCGTGGCACAGTCATATTTTACGCACGCCCGAAAGCGGTCCAACTCCAACAAGGGCGCTTTCCTGCCTGCCACGACAATTTGAGAACGGAGGTGGGGCCGATATCTGTTGGGGTGTTGGTCACCCAGGAATCAAACGCCACCAATCCCCGCATGACACTACCCGGTCTGAGCACAGGCAGGCTCGGTCCCGACGCCCCAAGTCATCTTAGCAAGGGGCCTGCATCCCTGGCCTGGATGTGTGCTGGATGCAAGTGCGTTCGCAGGCTCTCCGAAAGAAGGCAATTGACCCGCCACTTCGTCGAGAGCCATTTCCAAACTCCGCCGCTCCGCGGCAACAAGGCTGCCACTCCGCGGCAACAGGCAGCCGATCTGGAGATCGGCGTTCCCAGGGCCCGCTCAGGGACGTCCCCCCAGCATGTCATCGCCGGAGAGCCGTGTGCCGTTCATGAACGCTGCTACAGGTACGCGGTTGCGGCCTTCCAACTGGACTTCCACCAATTCGAGGACGCCGCCTCCGGTGCCGGCAAGCAAGCGCTTGCCGATGGCGTGCATCAGGCCCGGCGGCAGGGCCTCGCCCACCATCCATTCACTGGAAGACACCGGATGGCATTTCCAAATGTTGAAGCGCTGGCCTCGAAACGATGTCCAGGCGCCCGGCCAGGGCAGGAAGCCGCGCGCGCGATTGGTGATCTCCTGGGCCGTGCGACGCCAGTCGATCAGACCATCTTCCTTGCGCAGAATGCGCGCCAGCGTGGCTTCGGATTGAACCTGCGGCACTCGCGGGCAGATGCCCTGTTCGAGCAGCTCGCAGGGTCTCGATCAGCAGCTTCGCGCCGGTTTGAGAGAGGCGCGAGCCCAGCTCCAGCGCGTTTTCGTCGATGCCGATGTTGGTCTCGGCCTGCAGCAAGATGTCACCAGTGTCCAGTCCGGCGTTGATCATCATCGTGGTAACGCCGGTGGTCGTGTCGCCCGAGGCGATGGTCCACTGAATCGGCGCCGCCCCCCGCCAGCGGGGCAGCAGCGAGGCATGCACGTTGACAATACCCAGGCGGGGCAGGTCGATGATGGCCTGGGGGATGATCTGTCCGAAGCCCACCACCACCATCGCGGTGGCGTCGATGTGCTTGAGTTCCTCCACCACCTCGGGACGGCGGACTCGTTCGGGCTGGCAGACGCGCAGCCCCAAGCGCAAAGCGGCCTGCTTGACCGGAGATGGCGCCAGCTCCTGGCCCCGGCCCTTGGGACGATCCGGTTGGGTGTAGACGGCGGCGACTTCGTGTCCGGCAGCAACGAGGGCTTCGAGCGTGGGGACCGCGAACTGGGGGGTACCTAGAAAAACGACTTTCATCGACAAACGAAGGTTACCACTCGTTGGCCTTGGCCAGTTTGCGGATCTTGCGTTTGATCAGGTCGCGCTTCAGCATGCTGATGTGGCTGAGGAAAAGAATTCCATTGAGGTGGTCAATCTCGTGTTGGATCGCGCGCGCCAGCAAATCCTCGGCTTCGAACTCGAACCACTCTCCGTCAGCTTTCTGGGCGCGGACACGCACTTTCATGGCGCGCGTAACGTCCTCGCGAAAGCCGGGAATCGAGAGACAGCCTTCCTCGCCGATCTGGCGGCCCTGCTTGTCGAGGATCTCAGGGTTGATCAGGACCAGTTGGGCAGACGGATCTTCGCCGGCGGTGGGATCAATCACGGCTACGCGCTTTGAGACGGCGATTTGTGGCGCCGCGAGGCCGAGTCCCTTGGCGGCATACATCGTCTCAAACATGCTGTCGACCAGATCGCGCAGCTCGGGCGTGCCAAATTCGGCCACCGGCAGAGCCGGCGTCTCCAGGACGGGATCCCCGTATTTGACGATTTTGTAAATGGTTGCCGTTTTGCTGCCCACTCAGAATTCCTTTACCTGTTGGATGTAGCCATCAAAGTTACGACGCGACTCTCTGAGGCTATCCCCTCCAAATTTATCAAGAAAGCACTGGGCGAGCACGAGGGCCACCATCGCCTCGCCGATTACTCCGGCTGCGGGAAGCACGCACACGTCGCTGCGCTCATAGGCTCCAAGCGCGGCTTCCTTGGTCTGCATATCTACGCTTTCCAAAGGCTTACGAAGCGTCGAGATCGGCTTGATCAGGCCTCGCACTAGGATCTCCTGGCCGTTTGAAATGCCACCCTCAATGCCGCCGGCTTTGTTCGAACCGCGCGTGAATTCGTGCCGCTCGCGGCTGTAACCGATTGTGTCCTGCACCTTGGAGCCGAAGTAAGCCGCGGCTTCATCGGCGCTGCCGATGAAGACACCCTTGACCGCCTGCATCGACATAATGGCCTGAGCGAGCTTGCCGTCGAGGCGGGTGTCCCAGGCGATGTGCGATCCCAGGCCGATGGGCACGCCGTGCGCGCGCACCTCAAAAACCCCGCCGACAGTATCGCCCGTGCGGTAAGCCTCATCCACGACCGCCTTCATGCGTGCCTCGGCCTCTTCATCGACGCAGCCCAACAGCACGGAGTCCTTGTGCGAAAGGGCCTCGATCTCCACCCATTCCACTTCGCGTTCGAGCCGGGCCGAACCGGCCTGGACAACGTGGCTCAGGACTTCGATGCCGAACTGCCGCAGGAACTGTTTGGAGAGCGCTCCGGCCGCGACGCGCGCGGTGGTCTCGCGGGCGCTGGCGCGCTCCAGGATGTAGCGGGCGTCAGTGAAATTGTACTTGATCGCGCCAGCCAGGTCCGCATGGCCGGGACGCGGGCGGGTGAGCGGCTTCTGCTTTGACTCGCTGTCCGCAACCGATTCAACAGGAAGGACTTCGGTCCAGTTCTGCCAATCATGGTTGCGGATGATCATGGCTACCGGGGAGCCTATGGTCTGGGAATGGCGGACGCCGCAGACGATCTCGACCTGATCGGTTTCGATCTTCATCCGTCCGCCGCGGCCGAAGCCTTGCTGGCGGCGCCAAAGCTCCCGGTTCACCTCGGCTACCGAGACGGGGATCCCGGAGGGAAGACCCGTCAACGTTGCGACGAGACATTCGCCGTGGGACTCGCCAGCAGTTTCAAATCTCAACATCGGGGATCACTCTCTATCCTACGAGAGTGTTCTGGAACCAGCAACTTAGCGGTACCCGTCAATAACCTCCCCAAGGCCCCCTGCACTCATCCGACACGTCTCGCGATAAATTGATGTGTCGCCTCATGCACCAATGTGACATCAAAAGTGTTGACGAGATGATATCATTGATGTACGCTGTTGATTGAAAGGGAAGGAAAGCCAATCCGGCGCACTATGTCCAAACGTATCGTCTTCACATTCGATCCAAAGAGCCTGGGAAGCCTTGAAGCAGTGAAGGATAAGGGCAAATTCTCATCGCTGGGCACGGCGGTGAGGGAGTCGATTCTGGTCAATGAAGTGCTCCACAATCAGGTGGCCCAAGGCTTCACCGAGGTCGTGGTCCGTAACCCGATCACAAAACAGGAAAAGACAATTGTGATCCCTTCGATCCAGGAATCGGGTATTGTCCAGTCATAGTCTCCAATGCGCGACGAAGGCCAGAGGGATGCTGAAATCCTCGACGGAGAAACCGCCGAGGAGACGCAGGTCGTCGACGATCCCCAGGAAAAGCCATACGCAACTCCGCCGCGCGACCCCTCAAAAGACCGGGCAATCATCGCATGGATGCTGATCGGGATTCTGGCCGGGGGGCTTGTGTTCCACTACGTTGCCGTCATCGCATTTGAATGGGCGGGGAAGCACGACGCCGTCAAGAGCCTGGAACCGATCCTCAACGCCTGGCTGCCGGTGGTGTCAGGGCTCGCCGGCGCGGCAGTGACTTACTACTTTACCCGCGAGCGCCGGTAGACGAGGAGTTCGAGGCTGCGGCGAAGGGACACCATCTCAGGGGCCAGTCGCGTAAGTTTCTTATAACAGTTTCTTCATTCGTCGCCGCAGTCCGCCGCACGCGGTCCATGGCATCGTCGGCACGGCCGTTTTCCCTTCTGATTTCCCCAGGTTACAGCCACGCATTCGCCCGCCGAAACGCCGCTTGCCCGTAACGGAGAATCTCCCCCGCAATTCATTGGCGATCCCCACGGCGCGCGTTAGGCGAAGTGCGCCATACTGCCGTAAGACACTGAAAATAAAAGTCATCTTCGACCAACGGAATCTGTTTACAGACGGCAAGAATACCCACGCCTGGTGGGTCGAGGATTAACGGATATTCAGGTGTCTGTAACCGCATCTTTACATTCTTGGGCTACCATACACGTAGGCGCTTGAGGTTAGTAATCAGACGCAACGACCGCATAGGATTCTGCTGTCGATTCGAGACGGCCGGCCTGTGCGCGATCCGCTCCAGGGGTGGCTGTGTCCAAGTTCACGAGCACAACAAGGTCGTCGCGGCCGAGCCACCAGCGATATTCAGTTTTCATGGATCACGACTTCTTTCGCATTGCCCGTCCCCCGATCGGCGTTCGCCATGGCGTGAGCGCTGGGCCAGATACGACTCGCGGCGGGCATTGCCAGCTCTTAACTCAATCAAAAGGTGAGGATATGCTCAGGCAAATCTGTGGGCTCCTGTTGTGTACAGTTTTCGCTGTGGCGCTTCTGCCAGCACAAAACAGCGCGGGTAACGGCGCGGTGAGCGGCGTAGTGCAGGATGCGTCCGGCGCCGTCGTTCCCGGAGCAAGAGTGGTGGTCGCCAATGCCGAAAAAGGCATCCGGCGCGAGCTCGAATCAAATGGTTCAGGGCTTTTCAATGCTCCTGCCCTGGTGCCGTCGACGGGCTACAGCCTGACGGTCACCAAACAGGGATTCGCCACCTATAACGTGAGCGATTTTCAGGTTGCGGTCGGCGGCAACGTGGATTTCAAGATCCTGATGCAGGTTGCCAGCAGCGCTACACAGGTAGAAGTGGCCGCAGCCGCCCCTGTGATCGAAGAGACTAAGAGCGGCGTCACGGACATCGTCAACCAGGGCCAGATCGATGGTTTGCCGGTCAACGGACGCCGTGCCGACACTTTCGCCCTGCTGACCCCCGCCGTCGTGCCAGACGGCACATTCGGCCTGATCAGCTTCCGCGGGATCTCCTCTGGTAACGCCTTCCTCACCGATGGCAACTACACCACGAACAGTTTCTACATGGAAAACGCCGGACGTACGCGCATCACGACACAGATCTCGCAGGACGCCGTGCAGGAATTCCAGGTTCTCTCCGACGGCTATTCGGCCGAATTCGGCCGCGCGATGGGCGGCATCATCAACACCGTGACCCGCAGCGGATCCAACGCATACCACGGCACGGGCTACGAGTTCTTCCGCAATCGCTCGCTGAATGCACCCGACCGTTATGCTCCCTATTCGGTTCGCAATCCACCGGAGTGGCGTCACCAGGCGGGTGGCAGCCTCGGCGGGCCGATCAAGGAAAACAAGCTGTTCTTCTTCTCGAACTTCGAGATGGTGAAGCGCAACTTCCCCGGCCTGAACCGCATCACGAGCCCCCAGATCGCCGACGCGACGGGCAGCAAGGTGAATCCGGCCAATTGCAAGGCACCCGCCACGGCGGCCCAATGCGCAGCCGCTTCCGCGTTCATTCAGAAGCAGATGGACGTATTGGTCCCGCGCACGGTCAGTTCTTACATGGGGTTTGCCAAGTTGGACTACCGTCCCAACGAGCGCAACACGTTCAGCTTCGACGCCAACGCCATGCACTGGCGTTCGCCTTATGGCATTCAGACCCAGGCCGTTCTCACGAATGGAAACATGATTGGCGGCAACGGCAACTCGACGGTCGAGACGCGTTACGGAAAAGCCGACTGGACCTGGATTACCTCGCCGAGCAGCCTGAACGATCTGCGCTTCGGCTGGTTTAAGGACCGGCTCTCCGATCCGGCGGCCTCCGACCTGTGGCCCTCCACGGGCGCGCTCGCGATTTCAGTAGCCGGCGCCGCGGTGGGTGCCGCGTCAGCCTATCCCCGCACGCAGCCCAGTGAGCAACGCTTCCAGATCAGCGACAACTACAGTCTGATTAAAGGCTCTCACTCGCTCAAGGTCGGCGTGGACTTCTCCACCACCGAGGACTATATCAACCAGATTTACAACGCGGCCGGTGCATATTCTTACTCAACGCTTAGCGCGTTTGCCCAGGACTTCACGGGGAACACGGCTGGCCTGCGCAGCTACAGCAGTTTCTCGCAGTCTTTCGGCAATCCGATCCAGGATTTCCGCACGACGGAAGTGAACCTATATGTCCAGGACACATGGAAGCTGAGCCGCAAGGCCACTTTGAATTACGGCGTCCGCTGGGAGAAGGCGCTCTTGCCGCAGCCCACAATGTCCGATCCGAACTACCCGCAGACCAGCAGAATCCCGTCGCCCGACAAGAACTTCGCACCTCGTCTCAGCCTGGCTTACTCGCTGAATGACAAGACGGTGGTCCGCGTCGGCGGCGGTCTGTTCTACGCGCCCTTTATCGGCAACGGTCTCGACACGCTGTTCCTGGGTAACGGACTGTACCAGACCAGTATCTCGGTCAACAGCACGTCAACCGGCGCGCCGGTCTTCCCCAATCCGGTTGCCTCGGTCAGCGCCGTTCCCGCGGGCACGAAGAACATCACATTTGCCTCGCCGAACTTCCACAATCCGTACACCGAGCAGGCGACGCTGGCCATCCAGCGCCAGATTGGCCGCGACATGGATTTCACGGCGAGCTACATCTTCAGCCACGGCGTCGGACTCATCACCTCACGCGATCTGGATCTGGGTGCGCCGACTACGACGAAGACATACACCATCCAGGACGCCAGCAAGACCAATGTTGGCACATACACCACCCCGATCTGGACCTCGGCGTCGAAGATCGACTCGCGGTACGGCCGCATCTACCAGGTGGAAAACGGCGGCAACTCCTCTTATAACGCTCTGGCGCTGCAGTTCCGCAAACGCATGTCGCACGGGCTCACGCTGCAAGGTTCGTACACCTGGTCGCACGCCATCGACGACGCTCAGCAGTCCGGCGCCTCGAACACGATCGCCTATGCCCAATCGAATTTGTTGAACGGCAATTACTCGGCCGACAAAGGCAGTTCCGGCACCGACCAGCGGCATCGCGCCACGATCAACTGGCTCTGGGCACCCAAGTTCACCAAGAGCAACTCCTGGGCCTCGCGTTATCTGGTGAACGGATGGGAACTCTCCTCCATCACCACCATGGCGTCGAGCCAACCCGCGACAGCTTTTGTCAGCATCAGCGGACAGCAGTTCACCGGCGTCACCTTCTACGGCGGCAACACGACGCTGAACGGTTCGGGCGGATGGGGCCGCGTGCCCTTCTGGCCGGTCAGCAGCCTGGACATCGACAAGATGTATAAGGTCGATGCGCGGCTCACGCGCAATCTGCCCTTCACCGAAAAAGTTACGGGCATGTTGATGTTCGAGGCATTCAACGCCTTCAACACGCAGTACAACACTGCCGTGAACACGACAGCCTACACCGCGACCAAGGGCGTCCTCGTCCCTGTCAACGCTCTCGGCATCGGCAACCAGAGCCAGGGCTTCCCGGACGGCACCAACGCGCGCCGCGCCCAGGTAGCCTTCCGGTTAGTGTTCTAAGACTCACATTGGCAACTGGCCGCGATCGTCTCGCGGTCATCGGAAAGAAGCGGCAGGGTCCCAACGGATCCTGCCGTTTTCACTATTGATGAGGCTCGATGTGTTTCCTGCCCGTGGGCGGCTGGAGCTTGACCCCGGTGCAGGGCACGCCCTGCTCCAGGCCTTCCGAACCCGGCGCGCTGCAGTCCACCACCTTCGGGACCGTGAACAGGTACAGTGTTCTTCCCTCCACCAGAATCTTTTGATCCGGCTTCCAGTCACGTATCGGGAAGCTGTGCGAGACAATGCGTGTTCCGGGGGCCAGTTCGCGCAGGAAGCGCGGACGGAACTTCTCCAGCACAGATGGAATCAGGAAGACTGTGACCACGCTGGCTTCGGAGATGTTGACGTCGAAGAAACTCTTCTGCACGAACTGCGCGCGGGCCGCCACACCGGCTCGCGCGGCATTTTCTCGCGCTTCCGAGATGCGTTGCGGATCGATATCGTAGCCGATGCCGCGGGCGCCGAATTCCTTGGCCGCCGTCACGATAATGCGCCCGTCTCCGCAGCCCAGATCCGCGACGAAGTCGCCCGGTCCCACATGGGCCATTCGAAGCATCGTGCGGACCACATTCGGCGGAGTCTGGACGTAGGGCACGTCGAGGCCCTTGCCGAACTCGAGGCGGCTCGTGCTCTGGCAGGACGAGCCTGCAAGCATCAGCGCGGCCACAAGCAGCGACGTAGCAAAGCGCCGGAAGCCAGGCCGGCGCAGGGTTGCTGCGACGGAGGCTGCTTCGGATTCTGGCACGCACTTAGCTTATACCCCCTGCGAACATACTCGTGAGACCGGCTCAAGGCGGCTTTTTTCGCGGCGCCTCTGATCAATTCGATTCTGAGCTCCAGTCTGCAGGAAGCAGGAGAGCTCCTGCGGGTGCTCGAAATCGGTTATTGATGGAGGTGCATGGAGTATCTGGCATATTTCGCATTACTCGCCGCCGGTTTGCTGGCCGGATGGCTGATTGCTTCGCGCAAGTCCGGGTCGGCGCAGGCGGAGTGCGCGGGCCTGCGCGCCCAGATGGCAGAAAAAGACCGCGCCTTTGCCGCCAGGCAGACCGACCTGGAGGTGACGCAGAAGAGGTTGGAGGAGGTTTCTCAGGCAAACTCTTCAGCCCAGAGTGAAGCTGCGGGGCTGCGAGCTCAACTGCTGGAGAAGGACCGCGCGCATGTCGAGAAGCTGAAGGAACTCAACGATGCGCAGTCGCGCCTGACCGAGAGCTTCAAGGCGCTGGCCTCCGACGCTCTGCACGCAAACAACAAACAGTTTCTGGAACTGGCGAAGGCTACTTTGGAGACCGCGCAAAAGGCCGCGGCCGGAGAGTTGGACAAGCGCGCCACGGCTGTGGAGACCTTGGTTAAGCCGATCCGCGAATCGCTGGAAAAGGTGGACAAGCATATCGGCGAGATGGAGAAGGAGCGTGTGAGCGCATACTCGGGCCTCACCGAGCAGGTCAAGTTGCTGGGCGTCGCGCAGTCGCAATTGCAGACTGAGACGGCGCAACTGGTGCGCGCTTTACGGGCGCCACAAACGCGCGGCCGCTGGGGCGAGATCACGCTCCGCCGAGTGGTCGAGATGGCGGGGATGAGCGAGCATTGCGACTTCAGCGAGCAAGTCTCAGTGGAGAGCGAAGGCGGACGGCTGCGGCCCGACCTGATCGTCAGGCTGCCGGGCGGGCGCGTCATCGTGGTGGACGCGAAGGTCTCGTTGAAGTCCTACCTGGATGCCTTGGAAGCGCCCGACGATCTTTCGCGCGCGGCGTTACTGACCGATCACGCGCGGCAAGTGAAGGATCACCTCACGAGACTTGGCGCGAAGAGTTACTTCGAGCAATTTGAAAGGACTCCAGATTTCGTCATTGCCTTTCTGCCCGGCGACCCGTTCCTCGGTGCGGCGTTTGAGAAGGACCCGTCGCTGCTCGAGTACGGCGCAGAGCGGAAGGTGCTGATCGCCACGCCTGCGACGCTCATTGCGCTGTTGAAAGCGGTGGCCTACGGCTGGCGACAGGAATCGGTGGAACAGAACGCGCAGAAGATCAGCGACCTCGGCAAGGAACTCTATGACCGCATTCTGAAGCTGGCGGACCATTTCACCGGCGTCGGGGACTCGTTGGACAAGGCGGTGAAGAGCTATAACATCGCGGTCGGCTCGCTCGAAGGCCGCGTACTGGTGACGACTCGCAAGTTCCGCGAGCTGAATGCGGCCAGCGGCAAGGAGATCCCGGAAGCCGGTGCGATCGAGCGCGCCGTTCGGGAGATCCAGGCGCCGGAACTGAACGCGCGCGCCGGGGGCGGGGAATAGCTGCGACCTGATCCGTGCAGCCGCGCATGCCATGAAAGCGTCGTTGCGCGGCATGCGGAAGAGATTAAACTCCCCGTGCGGGCTGCGGTTCGACTACAATAACAGCCTGTCTCAATTTCTTCCGGAGGCCCAACATTCATAATCGATTGCGTACTCGCGTGAGCAGAGCTATTCGTGTGGCCGGCCTTCTTGCCGGAGTATGCCTCTTGCCGCAACGGGCTGTCATGTGCCAGACTACGCGACCATTCTATATGGCCGTCTCAGCGGTCCAGTCGTATCCGGGACAGGTGCCTTCTTACCAGAATTCATCCACCACGTTCCCATTTCAATCGATCTCAGCCGACGCGGATGTGGTGACGGTGTTTCCGGAATTCCTGGGCGTGCCTTTTGACCTGTTTTCCACAGCCACCCCGCCACCCGCGACGCATCCGTGGACCATCCAAATTCAGAATCTCGCGGCCAAGGCGAAAAGTATCGGCAAGCCAATCATGCTGCAGACGGTATTGACGAGGGACCGGATGGTGCCTCGAACCGTGATCGTGAACGGAGAAGCAATATCTCCGCGTTCGCCTTCGTGATCGAGGACGCTTCAGGACTCACGTGGCTCACCGGGCATCCCGATCTCCTCCCGTTCGAGCCGTACTGCGTCGGCGATCCCAACGCGGGGCTCCACGCGCTGTTCGGCCTGATGCTCGCACTCGAGCACCGTGCGAAGACGGGTGAGGGCGGCCTCGTCGAGGCGGCGATGGTCGACGCGGCGCTCAACATCGCCGCGGAGCAGGCGATCGAGTTCTCCGCCTACGGGGCGCTCCTCGCCCGCAACGGCAACCGCGGCCCCTGTGCGGCACCGCAGAACCTCTATCTGGCCGCCGGGCCCGACGAGAAGGGCCGCGACGACTCCTGGGTCGCGATCGCGGTGGCGAACGACGAGCAGTGGAGGTCGCTCCGCCGTGCGCTGGACGAACCGGCGTGGGCGGCGGACCCCGCGCTCGAGACCGCGGCCGGCCGGCGTCGGGAGCACGACCGGATCGACACCTTGCTCGGGGAGTGGTGTCGTGCCCGCTCGGCCGACGAGATCGTCGAACAGCTGTGGGATGCCGGCGTGCCGGTCGGCAAGGTGATGCAACCCCATCTCCAGCCCGAGTCGCCCCAACTCGGGTCCCGGGACTTCTTCGAGGAGGTCGACCATCCGGTCATCGGGCGCGCTCGCTACGGCACGCTCCCGATGCGGTTCTCGAACGGCCCGCCGAAGCGTCACGTACGACACGCCCCGCTGCTCGGTGAGCACAACGCGGAGCTGCTGGGCGAGCTCGGCCTCACCCGGTCGGAGATCGACGCACTCGAAGCCGACAGGATCATCGGCAGTTCGCTCGTCCAGGACCCCTGAGTCGGTGGTGCCGGTGCCGTATCCTTCGCGGATGGGTTTCCCCCAGGCTCCGTTCGATGTCGTCGAGGCGTCCCGTCGCGTGTGGCTCGAGCAGTGGGAGCCGGAGGCCGCCTCCGGGATGGCCGTGTTCACCGCGATCCTCCGCTCGTACCAGCTCCTGACCGATCAGGTGAACGGCGTGATGAAGCGGCACGACCTCACGTTCGCCCGCTACGAGGTCCTCGCGTGGCTGGCGACGGATCCGGAATCGTCCCTGACCCTCAGCTGGATCAGCAAGACCCTTCGCATCCCGCCGGCGACGGTCACGAACATCATCGACCGACTCGAGGGCGAGAAGCTCGTTCGGCGTGTGCCGCATCCGTCGGATGCCCGCACGACGCTGGCCGTGATCACCCCCCGCGGCCGGAAGCTCGTGACGGCGGCGACCCGAGACCTCAACTCGACGGTGTACGAACGCATCGGCCTCCCGGAGCAGAAGCGGACCCTCCTCATCGATCTCCTCGGTGAGCTCCGCCGCGATGGGGAACGAGTTCGACGTCGGGCGCTCCGACGAAGTGATCGAGGAAGTCGGCACGCGTCAGGCCCGCAAGGTGAAGCGCGGAGGCAAGGGCCAGGCCGAGGTCGCCTGACACGTCTCCGGCGAGTCCTGCGAGAGCGTCGCATAGGGTCACGGCCATGGAACGGCTCGACGGACGGACCGCAGTGGTGACGGGCGCAGCGAGCGGGATCGGTCTCGCGATCGTCGAGGCCTTCGTGGCCGAAGGCATGCGTGTCGTGATGGCAGACGTCGACGAGGAGAACCTCGACACGGCGGCAACGCGACTGGGTGACGAAGGGGCGGTCGTACGCGCCGTGGCCGCCGACGTGGCCGATCCCACGTCGGTGGAGCACGTCGGGCGCACCACGGTCGAGGCGTTCGGTGGCCTGCACGTCGCGGTCAACAACGCAGGCATCGTGAACCGGGGCCTCGCGTGGGAGCTCTCGTTGGAGGAGTGGCACCGGATCGTCGACGTCGATCTCTGGGGGGTGATCCACGGCATCCACACCTTCGTCCCGCGCATGCTCGCGACCGGCGACGAGGGCCACGTGGTGAATGTCGCATCGATGGCAGCGGTGCACACCATCGCTCGGCTCGGTCCGTACACCGCAGCCAAGCACGGCGTGCTCGGGCTGTCCGACGTGCTCGCCTTGGACCTTGCGTCGATCGAGGCACCTGTGGGCGTCTCGGTCGTGATGCCCGGCATGATCAAGACCACGCTGAACCCGATCGGCACGGTCGCCGCGTCGACCGTCGCGTCGAACGTGGTCGACGCGATGCGTCGTGGCCGCCGCTACGTCTTCACCGATGATCACTCCTCGGCGAGCGTCGAGAGCCGGCTGGGAGCGATCCTCGGGCCCGCGGCGACGTCGTTTCGTAACCCTCCGGCGACCGCTCAGGTGCGGGCCACCCGCTCGCGGAGCCAGAGGGCGTCGACCACGGCATCGCCCTGGTAGTCGTTGTTGAAGTAGCCGTACACATCGATGCCCGCGGCGAGCCATCCCTGGATCCGTTCGGCGATCCGCCAGAGCCGTCGGCCCGTGTAGCGACCCCGGTACTTCTGATCGAGGGCATGGGGACCGTGGAACCGCAGGTAGGTCCAGTCCGTGGTGAGCGCCCACGGATGGTCCGGGAGCAGGTCGTGCAGCACCGAGCGCGGCCCCATGCGCACGCAGCACGTCGAACACCTCGTCGCTGAGCCACGACGGGTCACGCAGCTCGACAGCCCACCGCATGGTCGCCGGCGCAACGGTGAGGAACTCGTCGAGGCGCGCCGCGTTGCGCCGCCACTTCGGTGGGAGTTGGACGAGCGTCGGGCCGAGCGGGGCCGAGACGTCGGACCCGATCGAGATGGTTGGGTAGCCACCTCGCCGAGTCGCGCAGCTTCATCCGGTGCGATCCGAACTGGCCCATCTTCACGGCGTAGGTGAACCCCTCTGGTGCCTGCCGGGCCCACTGCTCGACCGTCTCCACGGCCGGGAGGCGGTAGAAGGTGGCGTTGATCTCCACGGTGTCGAACAACGTGGCGTAGTGCTCGAACCGGCGACTGGCGGGCAACCCTCGGGGATAGACCGTGTTCCGCCAGTCGCGGTACTCCCAGCCGGAGCAGCCGATGCGCGCCGCTCCGGCTGCCGTCCGCGCGGTTGGGCGAACGGCGTTGGACGCATCAGTCATGGTTCGAGACTCCACACACGCGGATCTGCACCGCTACGAGGTTCCCACGTCGTTCTCGACCGGAGGGGACGAGCGATCGCGCCGTGATCTCGGCGACGACGAACTACCGTCGGGCCATGCGTCGAAGCCTGCTCGTCACCGCCGTCGCCGTCCTGCTGATCGGTGCGGCGGGCTGCTCCTCCTCGAGCTCCTCGTCCTCGTCGGGCGACAAGGACACGACCGCGACGACCGCCGCAGCGGCCGCCGGTCCGGCCGCGATCGGCCACGTCTTCGTGATCAACCTCGAGAACAAGGGGTACGACGAGACGTGGGGGGCGGGCTCGGTCGCCGCCTATCTCAACGGCACGCTCCGGCCCCAGGGCCAGTTGCTCGAGCAGTACTTCGGCATCGGTCACCTCAGCCTCGACAACTACCTGGCGCAGATCAGCGGTCAGGCGCCGAACCAGGAGACGCAGAGCGACTGCCCGCAAGTACGTCGAGTTCGAAGCCACCGGCACCGGCGACTACGGGCAGGCACTCGGCAAGGGCTGCGTCTACCCGTCGTCGGTGCAGACCATCGCCGACCAGTTGGACGCCGACGGGCAAGACCTGGAAGGCCTACCAGGAGGACATGGGCAATTCGGCCACCGAGCCGAAGACGTGCCGGCACCCGTCGATCGGTGAGACCGATCCCACCCTCGGCGCGCGGCCCGGTGACATGTACGCCACCAGGCACGACCCCTTCGTGTACTTCCACTCGGTGATCGACTCGCCCAGCTGTGCGACGAACGTCGTCGACTTCACGGCGCTGACCACCGACCTGGCATCGGTGGCGACCACGCCGAACCTCAGCTACATCACGCCCAACCTGTGCCACGACGGCCACGACAGCCCGTGCGTCGACGGTCAGCCCGGCGGGCTGGTCTCCGCCGACGCCTGGCTCCAGGCCCAGGTCCCGGCGATCCTCGCCTCGCCCGCGTTCCAGCAGGACGGATTGCTGATCATCACGTTCGACGAGGCCGAGGCGGTCGGCGACCAGACCGATGCGTCGGCGTGCTGCAACACGCCGCCGTCGCCCAACGCAGCCATGCCGGGCCTGACCGGACCGGGCGGTGGCCGTGTCGGCGCGCTCGTCCTCGGTCCCTCCGTGAAGCCGGGTACCTCCAACCCGACGCCGTACAACCACTACGCCCTGCTGTGCAGCATCGAGGACGTGTTCAAGGTCGACCACCTCGGCTTCGCCGGCGCTCCGGGGCTGACCTGCTTCGGCAAGGACGTCTACGGCGCGTGAGCGGCAGCGGTCCGACCGCCTCGCTCCCTGGTCGACCGATGCCGCCCGAGACGATCCCGACGCTGATGGCCCGTCGCCACGACGTCGATGGCGACCTGCGTGCACTCGTCGCGGACGACGACGCGATCACCTACGCCGAGTTGGACGAGGCGAGCGCGACGCTCGCCGCCCGGCTGGTCGCAGCCGGTGTGGTCGAGGGGGACCGCATCGGCCTCCTCGCGCCGAACGGCGTCGACTGGGCCGTCGTCGCGTACGCCACGATGCGGATCGGTGCCGTCCTCGTGCCACTCAGCACGCTGTTGCGCCGGCCAGAGCTGGTCGCGCAACTCACGACGGCGGACGTCTCGCACCTCGTCGCCGTGCCGAGCTTTCGGGGACGCTCCTACCTCGACGAGCTCGAGTCGGTCGCGCCGGGCATCCGGGCACGGTCGATGCCGGTGAGCGTCATCCTTCGGTGCCGTCGTTGCGCGGGATCTGGACCACTCGAACGCTTCCCGAGACGACCGCGCTGCTGGCCGCCGTGCGGGCGATGGAGGACCGGGTTCGGCCGACCGACGACATGGTCGTCCTGTTCACCTCGGGGAGCACCGGGCCCCCGAAGGGCGTGATCCACACCCACGGAGGCGCGCTGCGGGCGACCGCCGCCAGCCTCGAGGCGCGCTGCATCCGGCCGGGGGAGCGCCTGTACGTCCCGATGCCGTTCTTCTGGACCGGCGGACTCGCCACCGGGCTGCTCTCGGCGGCGCTCGCCGGCGCGACGCTCCTCACCGAGGCCGCGCCGGAGCCGGCCCGCACCCTCCGGTTCCTCGAACACGAGCGCGTCACCTTGTTCCGCGGCTGGCCCGATCAGGCCGCTCAGCTCGCCGCCGATCCCACCTTCGCGGACGTCGACCTCTCCTCACTCGGCGACGCCAGCCTCGGTGCGCTGTTGGCGCCGGATCGCCGCCCCGCGCCGGGAGCCCGTCCGAACATCTTCGGCATGACGGAGACCTTCGGTCCCTACTGCGGCGACCGCCTCGACGTCGACCTCCCGGCCGAACGGTTCGGGAGCTGCGGGCGGCCCTTCGACGGTGTCGAGGTCCGGATCGCCGATCCCGAGACGGGTGAGGAGTGCGCCGTGGGGGACGAGGGCGAGATCTGGCTGCGCGGTCCGAACCTGTTCCGAGGGATCTGCGGCCGTCCGCGCTCGTCGGTGTTCACGCCCGATGGCTTCTTCCGCACCGGCGACCGGGGCCGCGTCGACGAGGCGGGCTACCTCTGGTACCGGGGCCGGCTCGACGACATGTTCAAGGTCAGCGGAGCCAGCGTGTACCCCTCCGAGGTCGAGGCCGCCCTACGATCCGTCGATGGCGTCCGCCAGGCCCACGTCACCGACGTCGAGGGCGCCGGCGGCCGGGCCGAGGTGGGCGCACTGGTGATCACGGACGAGACGGCCGAGTCCGTGCGAGCGGCGGTCCGCGACCGGCTCAGCGCGTTCAAGGTCCCGACGAGGTGGGTGGTCACGCGCGAGTCCGCCCAGGTCCCCACGAGCGCGACGGGCAAGATCGACAAGCGGGCGCTCGCGCGCCCTGCTCAGCGAGGGGAGCGAGGCCTGATGGCGTCCGTGGAGATGTGGGAGCTCGTCCGCGCGAGCGGATTCGCGACACCCTCGCCCGCTACAGCTGGTCGGGTGACAGCTTCCGCCTGGAGGAGCTCGCCGCGGCGTTCTGCGAGGATGGTGAGCTCGAGGTCCGGGGCCGCGACTCGTTCCGCGGCCGGGCGGCGATCGTCGCGTTCCTCTCGGGCGACGCCGGTCCGGCCGACGACGACGCTCGCCGTGCGGCCCGGCTGGCGGAGGCCCAGGTGGCCGGCGCACGCCGGATCGTCCGTCACGTGCTGACCAACACGCGCTTCGTCGAGGTCACACCCGAGCAGGCGCGGGTGGAGTCGTACTTCACGGTCATCACCGAGATCGGGCTCGACCACCACGGCCGTTACCGGGATCTGCTCGAACCGGTGGGGGAGGAGTGGCTCATCCGGCACCGCTTCGTGTCGACCGACTGGCGCGACCCCCGCTCGACCATGGCGCCGCCCTCCGCGCTCGGCTGATCAGGTGCCCTCGGCCTCGCCCTCGACGCCGAACATCGCCATGGCACGCGCCAGGTGGCCCATCACGTCCGGGTAGCGCTTGGCGTGCGCGCCCCGGTCGATCAGGTGCAGCTCGCCGGAGATCGACGACGACTCGTCGGAGGCGAGGAAGGTCACCAGGCTCGCCACGTCGTCGGGGCTGGTGGTCGCGGTCAGCGGAGCGTTCTCGTCGAACTCGTCGACCACCTCGGGCATCAGCCACATGCCCTCGGTGAGCGGTGTGCGCACGAGTCCCGGTCCGACGGCGTTCACGCGGATCCCGGCTGCGCCGAGCTCCATCGCCGCGCACTGGGCGAGCATCGAGACGGCCGCCTTCGATGCGCAGTAGGCGCTCATGCCCGCTGCGGCCTGCACGGCGTTCAGGCTGGCCGTGATCACGATCGAGCCTCCCGCGCCCATGCGGGGTGCAGCGTGCTTGATGGTGAGCATGGGCCCGAGGAGGTTCACGTTGACCACGCGCATCCACTCCGCGGCATCGGCCTCGGTGATCGGCGCCAATGAGCCGATGCCGGCGTTGGCGAAGGCGATGTGCAGGCCACCGAACCGCTCGGTCGCGGCACCGCAGAGCGCCTCGACCTCGTGTTCGACGGTGACGTCGCACCGCACGCCGGCGACCGCATCGCCGAGCTCGGCGGCAACGGCGGCGAGTCCTGCCTCGTCCAGATCGCCGACGACGACGCGGGCGCCCTCCGCGACGAACCGGCGAGTGGTCGCGAGCCCGATCCCCGAGGCGCCGCCGGTCACGACGGCGACCGTGCCTGCCAAAGACCTTCGCGGAGAGGTCACGGTCGGCACTTCGAAAGCCAGACGTCGACCAGGCTGCGCCTGGCCGACAAGCCTGCAGTCACATTGGCGGATGCGCCTATCGGCGCATCCCCTGAAGCGACCGTCCATGTGCGGCTCCTCTGTGGTGCGTGCCCCCGTGATGGGGTGCTGGGCGGCCGGACTGTACCAAAGGCGATGGTGTCTATCGATCTAGATGTTTCGGCGGAATCACGTCGGTCGGTGGCGGTACTGTCGCGGCATGCTCCAGTTCCCCTCCACGTACGCGGCGACCGCTCCCGACCGCCCAGCCGTCATCGTCGGCGGGACAGCACAGGTCCTCACCTACGGCGAGCTCGAGGCGCGGTCGAACCGGGTCGCGCAGACGCTGCGGGCCCACGGCCTCGGTGTGGGCGACCACGTCGCGTTGCTCCTCGAGAACCGCACCGAGTTCTTCGAAGTGATGTGGGGCGCCCTTCGCTCGGGCATCTACGTGACGCCCATCAACTGGCACCTCAACCCGGCCGAGGTCGCCTACGTCGTCGACGACTGCGAGCGCGAGCCTGTTGTTCGGCTCCGCGGAGCTCCTCGGACAGCTCGGCGACCAGGTCGCGCTCCCGCCCGATCGGCGCGTCGCCGTCGGAGGATCCGTCGACGGCCTCGCCGACTACGAGACCGTCCTTGCGGCCGCCTCCGACGAGCCCATCGCGGATCAGTGCGAGGGCATCTACATGTTCTACTCGTCGGGCACGACAGGCCGACCCAAGGGCATCAAGCCGCCGACGATCGGCGGCTTGATCGGTGCCGCGAGCGGCTTCACGATGTTGATGCAAGGCCTGTACGGCTTCGACGAGCGCTCGATCTACCTGTCGCCGTCGCCCCTGTACCACGCGGCGCCTGCGGGCTGGACCACCGGCGCCCATCGCCTCGGCTCGACGACCGTCGTGATGGAGCGCTTCGACGCGCTCGAGACCCTCGAGCTGATCGAGCGGCACCGGGTCACCCACGTGCAGTTCGTCCCCACGCACATGGTGCGGCTGCTGAAGCTCCCCGCCGAGGATCGCGCCCGCTTCGACCTCTCGAGCCTGCAGTACGTCATCCATGCCGCCGCGCCGTGCCCGCCCGAGGTGAAGCGTGCCTTCATCGACTGGGTGGGCCCGATCGTGCACGAGTACTACTCGGGCAGCGAAGGGGCGGGCTTCTGCGCGATCGGGCCCGACGAGTGGTTGGCGCACCCTGGGTCGGTCGGCCGCTCGCTCCTCGGCGCGGTGCACATCGTCGATGCCGACGGCACCGAGTGCGGTCCGCACCAGGAGGGCCAGGTGTTCTTCGAGTCCGGACAGCAGTTCGAGTACCACGGTGATCCGGAGAAGACGGCGTCGGCGTACAACGAGCGCGGCTGGAGCTCGCTCGGCGACGTGGGTTGGGTCGACGAGGAGGGCTACCTCTACCTCACCGACCGCATCTCGAACATGATCATCTCCGGCGGTGTGAACATCTACCCGCGCGAGGTCGAGGACGTGCTGGTCGGCCACCCACGCGTGGCAGACGTCGCGGTGATCGGGGTGCCCCACCCCGAGATGGGCGAGGCCGTCCGCGCGATCGTCGAGCCCGACGGGCCGGTCGACGACGAAGCGGCGTTCGCTCGTGAGCTGATCGGCTATTGCCGCGACCGGCTCACCCACTACAAGTGCCCGACCTCGGTCGCGCTCGTCGAGACGCTGCCTCGCCTGCCCACCGGCAAGATCGCGAAGCGTCTCTTCGACCCCTGGCTTCGCGAGCCGTTCGATGCCGACGCGCGCTACCGGAGCGCGCTCGGTTCGGCCTAGTCGTACTGCCTGCCGCCGCGCCGACCCGGCGGGTGGTCTCGAGCGGGAGAGGATGGTGACCGCGGCGGTGCCGGGCGCGCCGTAGACCTGGGCGTAGCCGACCCTGGGCTCGCCCGCCACCTGGCGGTCGCCGGCCTCGCCGCGGAGCTGGAGCACGAGCTCGTGCATCTGGCGCAGGCCGGAGGCGCCGATGGGCTCACCGTTGGCGATGAGCCCGCCGTCGGTGTTGACCGGCATCGGGCCGTCGATCTCGGTGGCGCCGTCGGCGACGAGCTTCTCCTGCTCGCCGTCGGCGCAGAAGCCGTTCTCGGCCATGTGGATGACCTCGGCGCCGGCGTCGGTGTCCTGCAGCTGGATGACGTCGACGTCCTCCGGGCCGATGCCGGCCTGCTCGAAGGCCGCCCGCGAGGCGTACACGGTGGGGCTGAGACGTCTTCGTCGACGGCGGCCCAGCTGGTGTTGACCTCGTAGGCGCCGTAGTTGCGGGTGCGGATCTGGGAGGCCTTCACGAACACCGGCGTGTCGGTGTAGCGGTGGGCGATGTCGGCCCGGCACATCACCAGGGCGGCCGCGCCCTCGTCGGGGGCGCAGAACATCGAGGCGGTCAGCGGGTAGTTGAGCATCGGCGACTCGAGGATCTCCTCCTCGGGGATCGGCTTGCGCCGGAAGGCCTTCGGGTTGAGGGCGCCGTTGCGGTAGTTCTTGGCCGCGACCCGAGCCAGCGTCTCCGACGAGATGCCGTGGTCGTGCATGTACCGGTTGATCTTCATGCCGAAGAACTTGGTGGTCACGTACTGGCCGTTGTCGCCGTACCACTCGGCATGTTCGACGAGGCGTGGGGCTCGACCTTGAACGAGCCCCGGGGTGCTTGTCGAGGCCGACGGCCACGCCGATGTCGCCGATGCCGACCCGGATGGCGGTGGCCGTCTGCTGGATGGCGCTCGCCGCGGTGGCGCAGGCGTTGAACACGTTCATGAACGGGATGCCGGTGAGCCCGACGCAGCCCGGTGAGCGGGTCGGTCTGGGCGACCTCCCAGCTGCCGCCGAAGGCGAACTGGACGTCGGTCCACTCGGCACACCGGCGTCGGCGAGCGCCAGGTCGATCGGCCTCGGCACCCATGTCGAAGGCGGTCTTGTCGCCGAACCGGCCGAAGGGGTGCAGCCCGACCCCGATGATCGCAACGTCGTTCATCGGTCGACTCCTCAGTTGGCCCGGCGGTGCCGGCCACGGGCGCGAACGCGAAGGTCATGATCTCGTCCCGTCGGCGTCGGTGTAGAACGGGCACGATCTGCAGCTCGACCTCCATGCCGAAGTCGAGCTTGGCGGGATCGCTCTCGGTGAGCCGGGACTCGACGCGCACGACGTCGTCGAGCTGCACGAGCCCGACGCCGAACGGCTCGAAGTTCTTGCCCGTCTCGTCGCCGGCGTACGGGCATCACGGGCGGGAAGCCCTGGGTCGTCCACGCCACGAGCGTGCCGCGGCGGGGGAGCAGCAGCTCGGACATGGTCGAGCGGCCGCAGCGCGGGCAGCGGGCCTGGGCCGGGAACGTCGTCGCCGCCGCAGTCGTCGCACGGCTGCCGATCAGCTGCGGCGAGTCGGACGGCCAGGTGAAGACCTCGGCGATCGCCTTCTGCATGGGTTCCTCCGTTGTCACGAGACGGGCGCCGACCTTAGTGCGAGCGTCGTCAGCCGGGGATGGGCGCGGTGCCGAAGGCCACGTACGGCAGGACGGGTTGCCGTGGTCGTCGAGCGTGGCCTTCAGCGCTCCGCGGGTGCACACGGCCGGGTTCTCCGGATCCGCCTTCCCGTTGCATCGGAAGCCGATCCCGACACCGGTGACCAGCGGCTGCTCGGGCGCCGCCTTGATCGTCGTCCGAACCGTGTCAGCGGTGATCTCGCCGGTGATCGCCTCGAGCGCCTGACGGGCCGAGTAGGTGGTGATGAACGTGGTGAGGCCCTGGTCTGCGTCCTTGTAGCTCGGGTCGTACTTGGCGAGGATCGCGTTCCAGAGCTGGATCCCGGGGTTCGAGTTGTCGCCGAGCGGCGTGGGCGTCGCCATGATCACGCCTGCCATGTTGGCGCCGACGGCCGTCCTGATCGCATCGCTGGAGCAGTAGTTGAGGGTGGTGATCGGGCCGTCGAACCCGTTGGTCTTCAGCCCGTTCATGGCGCCGATGCACAGCGACGGGTCGCCCACGATGTGGACCACGGTCGGGCCACCGGTGACGACCTGGTTGATCTGCTGGCTGATGTCGGCCGTGCCGAGCGGGATCTTGACGAGCTCGAGCTGGATCCCGGCGTCGTCGAAGACCTGCTTACCGGCGCCCTCGTAGAAGGAGGTGGCCACGGGCACGTCGACGATCATCACCGTGACCTTGTCGATGCCCTTCTCCTTCGCGACGTCGATCGGCAGCCCGCTCAGGCCGGCGGTGAGGCTGGCGAGCATGAAGGAGTTCTGGCCGTCGGTGGTGATCGCCGGGTCGCTGGTGCCGAAGACGAACATCGGGATGTTGTTGGCGGCCAGCACCGTGTGCACGGCGAGCGCCTGGGTCGACTCGGGCATGATCGCCATGACGACCTCGTCCTGGACGAGCTGGTTGCCGCAATCGGTGGCCTTGCCCGGATCGCCGGCGGTCTCGCAGACGACGAGATCGATCGGTCGGCCACCGATGCCGCCCATGTAGTCGTTGATGTAGCTCACCGTCGCCTTGGCCGCCGGCTCCTGGGTGCTGTTGTCCACCGTGGGGGTGCGGCCGTCGGTGACGAAGCCGACCTTCACCGGCGTGCCGGTCGCGGGCTTCGGCGTGCCGAGGACGTTGGCGTCGACGGTCGTCGCGGTGCCCGATGCGCCCTTGTCGTCGGAGCTCTTGCAGGCCGTCGCGCCCACCGCGAGCCCGAACACCGCGACAAGCGCGATCCCCTTCAGTCGCCATTGGTTCCGGCCGGCGTGCGTCGCAAGCTGCATGTGCGAACTTCCCCCTCGTGGTGCGCCGCGATCCACCCCGGTGGCCTCCGGCTGCCTGTGATAGATGTTTAGATGTTTAGCGGGGATTGTTCAAGCGCTGTCGGCGAGAGGGAAGGCAGGGGACCGACGTGGATCACGTTGCAGCGCTCCTTCTCGGTCTGGGGAACGGGGCAGTCTTCGCCGCGTTGGCCCTGGCGTTGGTGCTCACCTACCGGAGCTCGAACGTCATCAACTTCGCCACCGGCGCGATCGCGATGTTCTCGGCGTACACCTACGCCTCGCTGCGCAAGGGCGAGATGCTGCTGTTCCTCCCCGGGCTCCCGCGATCGATCGAGGTCGGCACGACCTTCGGGTTCGCGCCGGCGGCGCTCGTCTCCCTGCTCGTGACCGCGCTCCTGGGAGCGGTGCTGTACCTCGCGGTGTTCCGACCCCTGCGCGATGCGCCGCCGCTCGCCCGGGCCGTGGCGTCGCTCGGTGTGATGGTCGTGATCCAGAGCGTCGTGGCGATCGCCGTCGGAACGGCACCGGTCGCGGTGAAGGCCATCTTCCCGGCCAAGCGCTGGGAGCTCGGCTCGCTGACCGTGCAGTCCGATCGCTTCTACCTCGCGGTCACCATCATCGCGGTCACGGTCGTGCTCAGCCTCGTCTTCCGCTTCACGCGGTTCGGTCTCGTCACCCGGGCCTCGGCGGAGTCGCAGACGGGTGCGTTCGTGAGCGGCGTGTCCCCGGACCGCGTGGCGCTCGTGAACTGGATGATCAGCGCCGCGGTCGCCGGCCTCGCCGGCATCCTGATCGCACCCATCAGCCCGCTGACGCCCATCAGCTACACGCTCTTCGTGATCCCGGCCCTCGCCGCGGCACTGGTCGGGAGCTTCCAGTACCTCGTGCCGGCGATGGTCGCCGGCTTCGCGATCGGCATGCTCCAAGCTGAGGCGCTCAACCTCGCCGGCAAGTACGACTGGATGCCGAGGAGCGGCTCGGCGGAACTGGTCCCGCTGATCGTCATCCTCGTCGCACTCACCGTCACCGGACAGGCCATGCCGAGCCGAGGGGGGCTCCTGCGTCATGCGTTGGGCCGAGCACCGCGGCCGCGTTCGATCCTCTTCCCGGCCGTGGTGGGCACCGCCGTCGGTGTGGTCGCGCTGCTCGTCACGAGCGGGACGTGGCGCAACGCGGTGATCGGCACCTTCATCGCCGCAGTGATCGCGCTGTCGTTCGTCGTCGTTACGGGCTACGCCGGCCAGGTGTCGCTCGCGCAGCTCGCACTCGCGGGTGCCGGCGCCTTCACCCTCAGCTTCCTGACCAAGAGCTGGGGGATCCCCTTCCCGATCGCCCCCCTCCTCTCGGCACTGTTCGCCACGGTGATCGGCGTGGTGATCGGTCTCCCGGCCCTCCGACTACGAGGTCTCACGCTCGGGGTCGTGACGCTCGCGTTCGCCTACGCGATCGAGGCGGTGTGGTTCCGCAACACCCAGATCGTCGACGCCCGCGGTGCGACGGTGGACTCACCGAGGTTGTTCGGTCTGGACATCGGGCCCGGCCTCGGCAAGGAGTTCCCGCGCGTGAGCTTCGGGCTGCTCTGCCTCCTCACGCTCGTCCTCGTCGCGTGCGGCGTCGCGTTCCTCCGTCGGAGCTCGTTGGGCTCGGCGATGCTCGCGGTCCGCGCCAACGAGCGATCGGCGTCGGGCCTCGGCGTGAACGTGACGCGGGTGAAGGTGCTGGCCTTCGCGATCGCGTCGTTCATCGCCGGCCTCGGTGGCTGCCTGCTCGCCTACAGCCGGGGGACGATCACGTTCGAGTCGTTCCTGGCCGTGTCGGGGCTCATCCTGCTCTCGACGGCCTATCTCGCCGGTGTCACCTCGGTGTGGGGCGGGATCCTCGCGGGCATCCTGGCCTCGACCGGCATCGTCTTCTTCGCCGTCGACCGCTGGGTGAGCCTCGGCGACTGGTTCACGGTGCTCACCGGCATCGGCGTCATCCTCATCCTCATCGTGAAGCCCGAGGGCCTGGCGGCAGGTGGGCACTCCCTCCGCCGCGCGCATCCCGCTGCCCCTGTTCGGGCGCCGGACCGCGGCGGAGCCGACCGTCAGCGAGCCGGCGCCGGCGGTCGCGGCGCCGCCCGATGCCGAGCCTGCCCTGCAGGTCGAGCACCTCAGCGTCCACTACGGCGGAGTCGTCGCCGTCGACGACGTGTCCTTCCTGATCCGGCCTGGTCAGGTCGTGGGGCTCATCGGTCCCAACGGCGCCGGCAAGACGAGCGTGATCGACGCCGTGACCGGCTTCGCCCGCAGCACCGGCAGCATTCGGCTCGGCGGGGTGTCGCTCGGTGGCCTCCAACCGCACAAGCGGGTGAAGAAGGGGCTGGTGCGGACCTTCCAGGCGATCGAGCTCTACGACGACCTCAGCGTCGAGGAGAACGTCAGCGTGGCCGCGCACGCATCGAACATGAGCGAGCGGGGCGACACGGTTGGTCGTGCGCTCGCGCTCGTCGGCATCGACGACCTCCGTGCTCGTCCCGCCGGCGATCTCAGCCAGGGCCAACGCCAACTCGTGTCCATCGCGCGCGCGTGTGCCGCGCAGCCCTCGGCGCTGCTGCTCGACGAGCCGGCCGCCGGTCTCGACACCAACGAGAGCGAATGGCTGGGCGAACGCATCCGGGCCATCGCCGACACCGGCACGGCTGTGCTGCTCGTCGATCACGACGTCGCGCTCGTGCTCGGGCTCTGCGACCACATCTACGTGCTCGACTACGGCCGGCTGATCGCCGAGGGCGACGCGGCGACGATCCGTGGGGACGCACGGGTTGCCGAGGCCTACCTCGGCAACCTGCACGCGACCGAGCAGCCCGGCCCGTCTGCCGTGGTGGCGGAGGCGCACGAGTGACGGTTCGACTCGCCTGCTCGTCGCTGTCGGGCGGTCGCGGCTCGCTCGTCGCGTTCCGCGACGTCGACCTCCGGGTCGACGGTGGCGAGGTGCTGGCACTGCTCGGCCCGAACGGCGCCGGCAAGACGACGATGCTCCTCACGATCGCCGGGCTGCTGCCCGCCCTGGCCGGCACGATCGAGGTCGACGGCTCGCCCCTGCGCTCGGGACGCCCGGCCCGGGCCAATGCGGCCGGTGTCGTCCTCGTGCCCGACGACCGCAGCCTCTTCACCACCCTGACGGTGGCCGAGAACCTCGAGGTCGCGTCCCGGAGGGGGGGCCCGAAGCCACGCGACATGCTCGACGTCTTCCCCGCGCTCGAGAAGCGCTGGGACCTGAAGGTCGGGGCCCTCTCCGGTGGCGAGCAGCAGATGCTCGTCATGGCGCGGGCGCTCATCCAGGAGCCGAGCGTGCTGCTCATCGACGAGATGAGCATGGGCCTCGCCCCGCTCGTGGTCGAGGCGCTCTTCGACGCGGTCCGCCGCATCGCCGAGGAGCACGGCTGTGCCGTGGTGATCGTCGAGCAGCACGTGACGCTGGCACTCGGCGTCGCAGACCGCGAGCGTGCTCAGGCACGGCTCGATCGTGCTGAGCTCCGACGCCGCCTCCCTGGCCGCGCACCCCGAGCGCCTCGAGCAGGCCTACCTCGGCGCCGTCCTCGGCGAGGATGACGAGACGGTCGGATACGGTTCGCCGCAGGAGCGCGGGGACACCGGACCGGCACCAGACCAGGGGGACAGCGCATGAGCGACCAGTCGAACGGCAAGCGTGGCATGAGGATCTTCCGGCAGGCGGACGCCCCGCTCCTCTTCGAGACCGGGATGATGTCGATGCCGACGATGGAGCCCGACGCCACCGAGCAGCTGCTCGAGTGGGGGACGAGCGGCGGCCAGGTCGTCAAGGTGCTGTTCGGCGATCCCGAGGGAAGCGGCATGAGCCTCGTGTGGTCGTGGTTCGGGCCGGGGTTCACGCTGCCGCGCCACTCCCACAGCGGCGACTGCCTCTACTTCGTGCACCGCGGCGAGGTGCACATGGGGAGCACGGTGCTCGGTGCCGGCGACGGGTTCTTCCTCCCGGCCGACGCGCCCTACGCCTACGCCGCCGGTCCCGAGGGCGTCGAGGTCCTCGAGTTCCGCGGCGTCTGCTCGTTCGACATGCAGATCACCGAGAGCCTCGCCCGCTGGGACCACATCGTCGACGTCTCCCGGGCCAACAAGGAGCGCTGGGCGGTCGAGGCGCAGGGCCAGGCCTGAGCGGGGCGACGGCTCGCCGGGCGGCTGAGAGCATGATTACCGGCTTTTGAACAGTATGAGTTTTCCGACGGTCGGCCGGGTGCTACAACGGTGCCATGACCACCACCCTCGACTTCCCGGTCTTCGACGCCGACAACCACCTCTACGAGACCGAGGACGCGTTCACCCGCCACCTCCCGGCGGCGCACAAGAAGCTCTTCCGCTTCGCCGAGATCGACGGGCGCAAGAAGTTGGTCGTCCGCAGCTCGATCACCGAGTTCATCCCGAACCCCACGTTCGAGGTGGTCGCCCGTCCCGGTGCCCACATGGCCTTCTACTCGGGTCGAGAACCCCGAGGGGAAGACCCTGCGTGAGCTCACCGGCGAGCCGATGCGCTCCATCCCGGCGTTCCGCCACCCGGCCGACCGGTTGGCCCTCCTCGACGAGCAGGGCGTGCACGCCTGCCTGATGTTCCCGACGCTCGCGAGCCTCATCGAGGAGCGCCTGAAGGACGACCCCGACCTCACCGTGGTGGCCATCCGGGCGTTCAACGAGTGGCTCTACGACGAGTGGGGCTACGTCTACGAGGGACGGATCTTCTCGACGCCGATCGTGAACCCCGGCGTGCTCGACGAGGGCATCGCCGAGCTGGAGCGCGTGCTCGACCGGGGCGCGCGCGCCATCCTCGTGCGACCGGCCCCCGTGGCCGGGCCCCGGGGGCCCCGCTCGCCGTTCCTGCCGGAGTTCGACCCGTTCTGGGCACGGGTCGAGGAATCGGGTGTGGTCGTTGCACTGCACGCCTCCGACAGCGGCTATCAGGACTACCTGAACACCTGGGAGGGCTCGAGCGGCGAGTACGTGGCCTTCAAGCCCAAGACCTTCGCCTACGTCGCCGACGGCGGCCGCACGATCCAGGACTCCCTCGCCTCGGCGATCTGCCACGGGATGCTCGACCGGTTCCCGGGTGTGAAGCTCATGAGCGTCGAGAACGGTGGGCAGTGGGTGCACCAACTCGCCCGGAACCTCGAGCAGGCCTGGAAGAAGATGCCGAAGGAGTTCCCGACGCACCCGCTCGAGGTCCTCCGACGCAACGTCTGGATCAACCCGTTCTGGGAGGAGTCGGTCGCCGGTCTCGTGGAGCTCATGGGGGCCGACCGCGTGTGCTTCGGATCCGACTACCCGCACCCGGAGGGCCTGTCCTCACCGATGGACTTCCTCGACATGGCCGCCGACCTCGACGCTGCAACGCTCCAGCGCGTCATGTCGACCAACATGTTCGAGCTGTTCGGGCTGCCCGTTCCCGCTCGTACCCAGCCCGTGGGCGCAGCGACCGACGAGGCATAGGGGTGGGCGACGCCCAGATCCTCATGCCCATCGAGTACGACCCGTTCGACCCGGAGATCGATCGCGACCCGCACTCCGGTCTGGCACCGGATGCGCGAGGAGCAACCGGTCTACTGGAACGAGCGCTACGAGTTCTTCGCCTTCTCCCGTTTCGACGACGTCTGGCGCGCCTACCACGACACGGCCACGTTCAGCTCGACGCCACGGCGTGATGCTCGAGTCGCTCGACCAGCCGATCGGCGTTCCCGATCGTCATCTTCATGGACCCGCCCGAGCACGACACCATGCGCAAGCTGGTGAGCCGGGCGTTCACCCCGCGTCGGGTCAACCAGTTGCACGACCACATCCAGCGAGCTCGTCGACGACTACCTCGATCCGTTCGTCGGTACGACCGGCTTCGACTTCGTCGAGCAGTTCGGTGCGCTGCTGCCGCCGATGGTGATCGGCGAGATGCTGGGGGTTCCGGCCGAGGACCGGGAGACGATGCGGCACTGGTTCGACGAGCTGCTGCATCGCGAGGACGACTCGGCGACGCCGACACCGAAGGCCCAGGCCGCCCTCCAGTCGGTGATCGACTACGGGATGGCGATGGTCGCCGACCGGCGGCGCACGCCGCGCGACGACACGATCACGGCGCTCGTCGAGGCGGAGGTCCCGGACGGTGACACGACCCGTCGTCTCGACGACCTCGAGATCGCCATCTTCGTCTTCCCTCCTCGCCGGCGCGGGCGTCCGAGACGGTCGCTCGGCTCCTCGGCTGCGCCGCGGTGACCCTCGCCCGCGTTCCCCGATCAGCGGTCCCTCCTGGTCGAGGACCCGACGCTCGTCCCGAACGCGGTCGAGGAGCTGCTGCGCTTCGAGGCGCCGTCGCCGGCCAACGGCCGCTGGACGATGCGCCCCTACGAGGCCCACGGCGTCGTGATCCCCGAAGGCTCGAAGGTCCTGCTGCTGAACGGCAGCGCCAACCGGGACCCCCGCGAGTTCGACGACCCCGACGCCTTCGACGTCCGCCGCCGGATCACCCGCCACATCACCTTCGGCTACGGGGCCCACTTCTGCCTCGGCGCCGCACTCGCCCGGCTCGAAGGCCAGATCGCGCTGGCGTCCACGCTCGCCCGGTTCCCCGAGTGGGAGATCGACGACGACGAGCTGAAGCGGGTGCAGACCAGCACGGTGCGCGGCTACAGCTCGGTGCCGATCCACCTGCCGTGACTAATATCTAAATGTTTCGAGCCGTGTACGGCGGTAGCAGGGGGAGCCCGATGCAGTTCCGCTTCGACGAGGACCAGCTGGCGATGCGTGACGCGGTGCGGGCGTTCTGTTCCGACCGCTTCGATCTCACCGCGCTCGCGGCACGCGAGGGACGAGCCGTGGAGGCCGCCGCGTGGTCGGGCCTCGCCGAGCTCGGTGTGCTCGGCATGCTCGCGGGCGACGAGAGCGGTGGTTTCGGCCTGGTCGAGGCCTCGGTGGTCTTCGAGGAGCTCGGCGCCCACCTCGCCGGCGGGCCCGTGCGCTGGACGACGCTCGCGGCGGGCCTCGTGGAAGGTGCAGGCGACGGCGCGGTCCGCGTCACGGGCATCGAAGCGGTCGCCGGCGACGGACCGGTCGTCGTGGCCCACGGCGCGGAGTGCGATGTGCTGCTCGTCCTCCGCGGCGCGCAGGCCGAGCTCGTCGACCTGGCCGATGTCGGCGACATCGAGACGGGTGCGTCGATGGACCCGCTGACCCCGATGGCCATCCTCCCCACGCTTCCGACGGGGACGGTGGTCGCCCAGGGGCCGGCGGTCGACGGGTTGCGCCGCAGCGGTCGCATCCTCGCTGCGGCCGAGCTGGTCGGCGGCGCGCAGGCCGTGCTCGACGTCGCCCGCGACTACGCGCTCGAGCGCGAGCAGTTCGGGGTGCCGATCGGCTCGTTCCAGGCGATCAAGCACCTGCTCGCCGACATGTACGTCCGTGTGGAGATGGCGCGGGCCGCCACCTACGCGGCCGCCGCCCTGGCCGCCGGTCGTGGGGCGGGTGACGCCGAGCTCGCGGCGAGCACCGCCAAGCACCTCGCGGGCGAGGCGGGCGTCCTCAACGCGCGGGCTGCGGTCCAGGTGCTCGGGGGCATGGGCTTCACCTGGGACATGCTCCCGCACTACTTCCTGAAGCGGGCGTGGGTGCTCGACCAGGCCTTCGGCACGGGCTCATCGCACGCCGCAGCGCTCGGCGCCGCGGTCGGTGCGGAGGTGGCGTCGTCATGAGCGGGTCCGGCGAAGGCGTGATCATCGAGTCGAGCGGCGGCGTCCTGCGGATCTCGCTCGACCGCCCGGAGCGGAAGAACGCGCTCCCCGTCGACGCGGTCGTCGGCATCGTCCGGGCGCTCGAGGACGCGTCGACCGACGAAGCGCTGCGGGCGGTGGTGCTGCGGGGCACCGGTCCCGACTTCTGCGCCGGTGCCGACTGGGTCTCGACCAACGCTGCGGGCGGTCCGCGTCCCCGCACCGGCAGCATCCAGCGGCGCACGCCGGTCCAGGCCCACCGGCTCATCGAGCTGATCACGGAGATCCAGCTCCCGGTCGTGTGCGCCGTCCGGGGCTGGGCCGCAGGCCTCGGCTGCCAGCTCGCGCTCGGCCGCCGACTTCACGGTCGCAGCGGACACGAGTCGTTTCTGGGAGCCGTTCCTCGAACGCGGCTTCACGCCCGACAGCGGCGCCACCTGGCTCTTGCCGCGCCTCGTCGGTGTGGCCCGCGCGAAGGAGCTCCTGCTGCTGGGTCGCAAGGTGACCGGCGCGGAGGCCGCCGAGTGGGGCCTCATCCACCGGGCCGTGGCCGACGACGAGCTCGACGCCACCGTCGACGACCTCGTCGGCCGCCTCGCCGCCGGGCCCACGGTGGCCATCGGGCTCACGAAGCGCTGCATCCACCGTGCGCTCGAGAGCTCGCTCTCGGCGGCGATGGAGGCCGAGGCGAACGCGCTCGAGCTGTCGTCGCGGTCGGGAGACTTCAAGGAGGGCCTCGCCGCGTTCCGCGAGTCCCGCTCGCCCGGGTTCACGGGCCAGTGACGGGGGAGCCAATGACCGAGGAAACTGTGCCCATGGACTTCCGGTACATCCAGTACGAGGTGGCGGACCGCGTCGCGACCATCACCCTCGACCGGCCCGACGCGCTGAACGCGCTGAGCCCGGCGATGATCAAGGAGCTCCGCACGGCCTACGACGACCGCGGAGGCGGACCCGGACGTCTGGATCCTCGTCGTGACGGCCAACGGGCGCGCCTTCTGCACGGGGGCCGACGTGGCGGAGATCCCCGAGGACGGCCGGGTCGTCTACGAGGAGCCGTACCTGTCGACGTTCCCCCAGTGGGAGGCGCCGCAGGAGGGCACCCCACCGTTCCGCTCCATGACGAAGCCGATCCTGGTGGCGGTCAACGGCATCTGCTGCGGCGCCGGCCTCGACTGGGTGACCACCGGCGACATCGTCATCTGCTCCGACCAGGCCACGTTCTTCGACCCGCACGTGAGCATCGGCCTGGTCTCCGGCCGCGAGGTGGTCCGACTCGCCCGGGCGCTGCCGACCCACATCGCCATGCGCATGGCCATCATGGGCAAGCACGAGCGGATGTCCGCGCAGCGTGCCTACGACCTCGGGCTCGTGTCGGAGGTCGTCGAACACGAGCGGCTGCTCGAGCGGGCCCACGAGATCGCGGCGGTGGTCAACAGCAACGCGCCGCTCGCGGTGCGGGGGACCCGACTCGCCATCCGGCGCGGCCTCGACCTTCCCCTGCACGAGGCCGAGGTCCTCGCCGAGACCATGCGCGAGCGCGTCGTGCGCACCGAGGACGCCAAGGAGGGCCCGCAGGCCTTCGTCGAGAAGCGTCAGCCCGAGTGGAAGTGCCGATGAGCGCGGGCCCGGCCTACGAGACGATCCTCTACGAGACCTCCGAGGACCACGTCGCCACGATCACGCTGAACCGGCCCGAGGTCCTCAACGCCTTCGACCGGAAGATGTGCGAGGAGATGCGCGAGGTCTGGAAGCGGGTCAAGGACGATCCCGACGTCCATGCCGTGGTGCTCCGGGCCGCTGGCGAGCGCGCGTTCTGCACGGGCCTCGACACCAAGAAGTCCTACGGGCAGCCCGACGACATCTGGAACCACGAGGACCCGGGTGAGCTGCTCAGCCCCAAGTGGCAGCAGGTCTGGAAGCCCGTCGTGTGCGCGGTGCAGGGGCTCTGCACCGCCGGCGCCTTGTACTTCCTCAACGAGGCCGACGTCGTCATCTGCTCGCCCGAGGCCACCTTCTTCGACTCGCACGTCACCTTCGGCCTGGTGTCCGCGCTCGAGCCGGTCGGCCTCATGCGCAAGGTGGGGCTGGCCGAGACCCTCCGGATCGCGTTCGATGGGCAACGACGAGCGGGTCACGGCCGAGACGGCCCTCCGCATCAGCCTCGTGACCGAGATCGTTCCGCGCGAGGACCTGTGGGCCCGCGCCCACGACATCGCCGCAGCGATCGCCCGAAAGCCGAAGTCCGCCACGCAGGGCACGGTCCGGGCCATCTGGGAGTCGCTCGACAAGCCCTACCGCGCCGCGATGCAGCAGAACCTCGTGTACACGCGGCTGGGCAACCCCATCGGCCAGGCCGAGGTTGCCGAGAAGGGCGCCGACCGGCCCGACCCGAGGTACCGGTGAGCGACACGGCGGTGGAGGAACTGAGCGCGCGCATCGCCCAGGTGCTCGCCCTCGACCCGGCGGCCCAGGCCTTCGAGTTCGAGCACACGTGGCACACCTGGGGTGAGGTGCAGGCGACCGCCGACGCCGTCGCACCCCAGGTGGTGCCCGGTGCCCGGGTGGGCGTCATGCTCCGCAACCGCCCCGCCCACATCGGCCTGCTGCTCGGGTTGCTCCGCGCCGGCGCGTGCGTGGTGGTCGTCAACCCGGGTCGCGGCGACGAACGCGTGAAGGCCGACCTCGCCGCGCTCGAGGTGCCGATCCTCGCCGGCACGCCCGACGACCTCGCGGCGTTCGGCCCCAGCAGCACTGCGTCGCTCCGGCTGTCGAGCCCGCGGCTCGGCCTGGTCGAAGTCGAGGGCACGCCGGTCGACCTCACCGATCACCGCGCGCCCGGCGTGGCCGTCGAGATGCTCACCAGCGGCACCACCGGACCGCCGAAGCGGGTTCCGCTCACCTACGAGACCTTCATGCAGGTGCTCGTCGGCGCGAAGCACTACGAGAAGAACGCCGGGAACGAGGTCCGACTCCGTTCGGGTGTGGTGATCGTGAACTCTCCGCTGGTCCACCTCGCCGGGCTGTTCCGGGTGCTGCAGTGCGTCAACGACGGTCGCTCGTTCTGCCTCCTCGAGCGGTTCGAGGTCGACACGTGGGCCGACGCCGTTCGACGGCATCGCCCGCGCACCGTCAGCCTCGTCCCGGCGGCCCTGCGCATGGTGCTCGACGCCGACCTCGACCGCGACGACCTGAGCAGCGTCCGGTCGGTGATCTCGGGCACCGCACCGCTGTCGCCCGACGATGCCGACGCCTTCCACGAGAAGTACGGCGTGCCCGTCCTGATCGCCTACGCCGCGACCGAGTTCGGTGGCGGGGTGGCGGGCTGGAACCTCGCGGACCACGAGGCCTACTGGGCGCAGAAGCGTGGCAGCGTCGGGCGCGCACACGCCGGCTGCGAGCTCCGCGTCGTCGACGCGGTCTCCGGCGAGCCGCTCGGCCCCGACCAGGAAGGCCTCCTCGAGGTCAAGGCGCGCCAGATCGACGACGGGCGCGAGTGGACGCGCACCACCGACCTCGCCCGCATCGACGCCGACGGCTTCCTCTTCATCCTCGGCCGGGCCGACCAGGCCATCATCCGCGGCGGGTTCAAGGTCCTTCCCGAGACCGTCAAGGAGGCGCTCGAGCGCGACCCGCGCGTGCTCGGGGCGGCCGTGGTCGGCCGCGACGACGAGCGGCTGGGGGCCGTGCCGGTGGCCGCAGTCGAGCTGCGGCGCGGCGCAGCGCCGGTGTCGGGCGCCGAGCTGCTCGGCGCCGCCTCCGGCGTCCTGGCGCGCTACGAACTGCCCGAGGAGCTACGGGTCGTCGATGCCCTCCCGCGGACCCCGTCGGGCAAGGTCGACCTCGCGGCGGTGCGCGAGCTCTTCGAGGTGGAGCACTGATGGACCTGACCTACAGCGCCGAGGACGAAGCGTTCCGCGCCGAGGTGCGCGCCTGGCTCGAGGTGGAGGTGCCGGCGCACGGGCCGCCGCCGCCGCCGGGCGACTGGCCGGCCCGGCGCGCGTACGACACCGCGTGGCAGCGCAAGCTCCACGACGCGGGGTACGCCGGGCTGCACTGGCCCGAGGAGTTCGGCGGGCGAGGTCTTCCGGTCACCCAACAGCTCGTGTACCTCGAGGAGTACGCGCGCGGGCCGACGCGCCGTACATCAGCGTCAACTTCGTCGGTGTCATGCACGCGGGACCGACGCTCATCGCCGAGGGCACCGACGCGCAGCGGGCCTTCCACCTCCCGAAGATCCTTAAGGGCGAGAGCATCTGGTGCCAGGGCTTCTCCGAGCCGCAGGCCGGCTCGGACCTCGCCTCGCTGACGACGCGGGCCGTCCGGCAGGGCGACGAGTACGTGGTCAACGGTCAGAAGATCTGGAGCACCCGCGCCCACGTCGCCGACTACTGCGAGCTGCTCGTGCGCACGGATGCCGACGCCCCGAAGCACAAGGGGATCAGCTGGCTCATCCTCGACATGCACCAGCCGGGGGTCGAGGTCCGGCCGATGAAGACCATCGACGGCGAGAGCCACTTCTGCGAGGTGTTCCTCACCGACGCCCGCGTGCCGGTGACCGACATCGTCGGCGCCGAGAACGACGGCTGGCGCGTCACGAACGTCACGCTCCGCTTCGAGCGCGGGACGGCCTTCGCGCAGCACATCATCAACCTGCGCACCCAGCTGCGTCGGCTCGTGCGCATGGCCCAGCGCATCCCCACCGTGAGCGGCACGGCCTGGGACGATCCGATCCTGCAGACGAAGGTCGGCCACCTCGAGGCCGGCGTCGAGGCGCTGTGGCGCATGACCCAGAAGGGCATCGCCGACGCGGAGGCCACCGGGATGCCGTCGCCGTCGGGCTCGGCGGTCAAACTGCGCTTCAGCGAGCTCTGCCAGGAGTTGAGCGAGTCGGCCGTCGCGGTGCTCGGTCCCCTCGCGGTCGGCGGGGTGCAGATCGACGGCATCGACGGCGTGGAGGTGGCCCGCGAGTACCTCTGGTCGCTGCAGTACACGATCGCCGCCGGGACATCGCAGATCCAACGGAACCTCATCGCCGAGCGCATCCTCGGGATGCCCAGGTCCGCGTTAGGGCGCGGGGAGTCCGGATGGAGCAGGTCCTCGAAGGTGTTCGCGTCCTCGACTACGGCCGCTTCATCGCGGCGCCGTGGTGCAGCGCCATCCTCGCCGACATGGGCGCCGACGTGATCCGGGTCGAGAAGCGCGAGGGCGGCGAAGACCGCTGGGTGCAGTCGGTGACCGAGAGCGGAGAGGGGGGCACCTTCCTCCAGTGCAACCGCAACAAGCGGTCGCTCACCCTCGACACCACGACGCCCGAGGGCGCGGCGATCACCCGCGAGCTCGTCGCCGGCGCCGACGTGGTCATCGCCAACATGCCACTGGTCGCCATGCAGGCGAGTGGCATCGACTACGAGAGCCTCAAGGCCGTCAAGCCCGACATCATCCTCGCCAGTGCCACGGCCTACGGCGAGGGCGGCCCGTACAGCGACCGCATCGGCTTCGACGGGACCGGGCAGGTGATGTCGGGCGCCACCTCTCGCCAGGGCCTCCCGGATCAGCCGATCCGCACCACGGTGCCCTATGCCGACTTCGGCACGGCGTTGACGCTCGGCATGGGGGTGATGATGGCCCTCTACCACCGGCAGGCCACCGGGCAGGGCCAGCACGTGGAGGGTGCGCTGCTCCCGACCGCGCTGATGATGTCGAACGCCATGTTGATCGAGCGCGACCTGCTCCAGGTCGACAAGCCCCGGATGGCCAACCGGGGCACGTCGGTCGCGCCGTGCGATCTCTATCGTGTCACCGACGGCTGGGTGCTGGTGCAGGTCGCCGGCCAGCCGATGTTCAAGCGCTGGTGCCGGCTCGTCGATCGGTTGGACCTCTTCGACGACCCGCGGTTCGCCGACGACGACCTGCGCTGGGAGCACGGCGACGTCCTGAACGACCTCATGCAGGACTGGTGCGACGGCAGGACCAAGGACGAGGCGATGGGCCTCCTCGAGGCGGCGAAGTTGCCCGCGGCGCCGCTGCTGTCGACCCAGGAGGTCCTCGACGATCCCCATGTGGCGTCGATGGGCTACCTCCAACGGGTCCCGTTCCCGGGCGCGTCCCGCCCCGTGCCGATCCTCGAGACGCCGTTCAGGATGTCGGCCACCCCCGGCACCATCCGCCGGCGCGCCCCGCTGCTCGGCGAGCACACCGACGAGGTGCTCGCCGAGATCGGCTACGAGCCCACCCGGATCGCCGAGCTCCGTGCCCGGGGGATCATCTGAGCCTGCGGGTCAGCCCCGCGCCTTGGGCAGGCCGAGGTGCCGCTCGGCGATGTTGTTGCGGTTGATCTCGGTGGTGCCGCCGTAGATGGTGACCACCGGCGTGTGGCGGGCGTCGTACTCGACCCAGCCGTCGGCGGCCGCGCCCGGCTCGTGGAACTGCAGGAGCCCGGCCGGGCCGGCCGAGCTGGGAGAAGGCGTTCGAGATGCGCTGGTAGGCCTCGGTCGCGAAGACCTTGGTCATCGAGCCCTCGAGGCCGGGCAGGCCACCCGACGCCGCGATCCAGGCCGAGCGCTGGGTGAGCAGCTGCGGCGACCTGCTCGTCGATGACCGCCCGGGCCAGCTGCTCGCGGGCGATGGGGTCGGTCGAGCACGCCGTTGGCGCGGGCCCACTCGTGGAAGTGGCGCAGCAGCGGCACCGCTGCGTTCGGTGCCACCCATCACCCCCCGCTCGAAGGCGAGCGCCACGGTCATGGTGCGCCAGCCCGTCGTTGACGCCGCCGAGCACGGCGTCGTCGTCCGACGCGGACGTCGTCGTAGTAGGTGGCGTTGGTGCGCTCGGTGCCCATGGTGTGCACGGCGTCGACCGTGATGCCCGGCGTGTCCATCGGCATGATGAACATCGTCAGGCCCTTGTGCTTCGGCAGGTCCGGGTCGGTGCGGGTGAGCAGGATGATCCAGTCGGCCTCGTGGGCCATCGTGGTCCACATCTTGGCGCCGTTGATCACCCACTCGTCGCCGTCGAGCACGGCCCGGGTCTTGATCGAGGCGACGTCGGAGCCGTAGTCGGGCTCGCTGTAGCCCATGCACACCAGTCGCCTGGCCCGACGTGATCGACGGGATGATGCGGGCCTTCTGCTCGTCGGTGCCGACGGCGTGCACGACGCCGGCGATCATGATCGCGACGGCCAGGCCGTCGTAGGGCGCACCCGCCTTCTCGAGCTCGTGGAAGAGGATCCAGAGCTCGACCGGGTCGCCCTTGCCCATGCCCGGCACGGCCCGCTCGAGGAAGCCCTCGCGCCCGAGGGCGCGGTTGAGCTCGGGCGAGGCGAACGTGCCCGGTGGTGTGCATCCGGTCGACGACCTCGGGGGTCACCGTCTCGGCGATGATGCGCCGGACGGCGTCGCGGTACGTCGAGGTTCTCCGGGGAGAGCGAGAAGTCCATCGGTCAGCCCTCCTCGGCGCCGAAGAGGCGGTCGGCCAGGGCCAGGCACTCCGTGCGTCGGGTCGCCGAGCACGAGCGACCAGCCCCGCGCCCGCCGGTAGTAGAGCTGGATGTCGTACTCCTCGGCGAAGCCGTAGCCGCCGTGGTAGTGGAGGCTGCGGTCGGTCGCGCGGGCGGCGCCCTCGCTCGCGAACACGAACGCCATCGAGGCGAGCGCGGTGCCGTCGGTGATGTCGAGGTCGACCCAGTCGAGCGAGCCGGTGCCGCCACTCGATGGCCCACGCCGCCTTGTGGGTGAGGAGGCGGCCGCCGTCGATCAGCACCGGCAGGTCGGCCAGGCCGTGCTGCACGGCCTGGAACGAGCCGATCGGCACGCCGAACTGCTCGCGGGTCGAGGACGTAGTCGACGCCGAGGCGCAGCGCCGCGTCGGCGACGCCGACGAGCGACGCCGGCGGTGAGCACCTTCCACCGGTCGAGCACCGGTCTGGAGGTCGGCCGGCCGGGCCGAGCACCCGTCGCTCGCCCTCCCGGGCCGAGCGGTCGGCCATCGGCGAGCAGGCGTGGTTGCGGGGCGCGGCCATCGGCGGGGTGGAGCGCACGGCGACGAGCTCGTCGCCGTCGACGCCGACGACGACGTCGGCCACCGCGCCGGCGGGCACGAGCCACCAGGTGCCGTCGGCGTCGGCCGGCCGCACGGAGACCGCGGCGATCGGCCTCACCGGCGACCAGGTCGGCGTCGTCGAGCACGCTCAGGGCGGCGAGGTGGTCGACGAGCGGCACCGGGGCGATCGCCCGACCGAGGGACTCGGCGACGACGACGAGGTCGCCCAGCGAGGCACCGCCGCCGCCGACGGCCTCGGGCGAGCCCATGCCCGGCGCGCCGAGCTCGACCACCTTGTCCCACAGGGCGCGGTCGAAGCCGAGCGGCTCGGCCGCCCGGGCGACCGACGGGCGGGCACTCCTTGGCGAAGAAGCCGTCGAACAGCTCGGCGATCGCCTCCTGGTCGGCGCTCAGGCCCAGGTCGACCGTCATCGGTTGGAACCCCCTTCGCTCATCCTTCGGAACTGCCTCGTCCTCCGGAAGGCCCGGGCGCGACACTGGAACACGCTCATTCTCGACGCCGTCGTCCGTGGGAGTCGAGCGGTGCGCCGGCACACTATATATGTAGAGGTTTCTGGCAGCTTGCCGACGCCGGGGGAGTCAGCGGGGCCCGCCATCGGGGTCGTCGCTCGACCGCGTGAGCGAGCCGAACGCGGCGTGCTCCCGTTCCATCGCGGCCCGAACGAGGTCGGCGCGCCCCGCGGTGAGCAGGCGTTTGGTGGCCGACACCGCGGCAGGGTCCAGCTCGGTGATCGCCGTCGCCACGCGTTCGGTCTGTGTCATCAACTCCTCGTCGGCCACCACGCGCCAGACGATCCCCATGGCCTGCGCGGTCGGGGCATCGAACCAGTCGCTCGAGAGCATCGCCCACATGGCGTCGCCCCATCGCGCCGTCTGCGGCAGGAGCACCGAGCTTCCCGCTTCGGGAACGACCCCGAGGCTCGTGAACGGCAGCCGGAACCGCGCCGACTCCGCCGCCACCACGAGATCGCAGTGCAGGAGAACCGTGCAGCCGATGCCCACGGCCAGTCCGTTCACCGCGGCGATCACCGGCTTGTCGCACCGCCCGATCACCTCGAGCAGCACCCCGAACTCTTCGCCGGCGAGCACCCGTTCGTCCGGGGGCGCACCACCGTCGAGGAGCGAGCGGTCGGCACCGGCCGAGAACGCGCGGCCTGCACCGGTGAGGACGACCGCCCGCACCGCGGCGTCCGTGGTGGCCCGCTCCAGCGCGAGCCGCAGGTCGCGGTAGTCGGTGCCGGTGAACGCGTTCAGGCGGTCGGGGCGATCGAACGTCAGCCACACCGTGCCGTCGCGGGCCTCCTCGATGAGGCGAGCCATGGCAGCTACGACGGGGCCGGACGCGACTGAAGTGCGGCGAGAGGCCCGCGTGCCGGTGACGGCAGTGCCCGTCCGATCATGGCCACACCAGCATGAGGTCCTTCACATTGCGCAGCCCGAAGGAGAACTCGAGGTCTCCGTGGCCCGGCTTGATGCGGTACTCGGGGATGCGCCGATGCCACTCGCGCAGGGCGATGCGCAGCTCTCGCCGCGGCGAGGTGCGATCCCAGGCAACGGTGGACGCCGGCCCCGAACGCGATGTGACGGTTCTTCGCCCGGTCGAGGTGCACCGCGAATCCGTCGTCGAACTCGGAGGGGTCCACGTTGGCGGCGCCGTAGCTGACGATCACCGGGCAGCCTGCGGGCACCTCCTCGCCGTTGGGCAGGACGACGTCGGCCGTCGCAACCCGCGGCACGCCCACGGGCACCGGCGTCTCCCACCGCAGGAGCTCCTCGACAGCGCTCGGGATGATGGACGGGTGCTCCACGATCGTGCGCCGCTGCTCGTCGTTGCGGGCGAGGAAGGCCCAGAAGCACGTCAGCGAGTCGCTCACGGTGTCGAGTCCGGCGATCAGGAACAGGAAGCAGATGTCGAGGATGTCCTCGCGGGTCAGCTTCTCGCCGTCGACCTCGGACTGGAGGAAGTGCGTGAGGATGTCGTCCTGCGGACGCGCCTGGCGTTCGTCGAGCCAGGTGCCGAAGTAGTCGTAGATCTCCCGGCCGGTCGCCCTGTTGACCGCCGCTCGCTTCACCGGATCGAGCAGCGCGTCCGGGTCGACGTTCTCCGGTCGCAGGATGCCGTCGCGCAGGCGGAGCATCGTGTCGAGCTCGGACCACGGGAAGCCCATGAGGCCGAGGAACACCGACGAGGGGAACAGCTCCGCGAACTCCTCGGAGAAGTTGCACTCGCCCCGGTCGACGAAGGCGTCGATGAAGTGGTTGACCCGCATGGTGATGTCGTGCTCCTGCTGATCCATCACCTTGGGCGTGAACAACGGGTCGAGGATCTTGCGGTACTTGGAGTGCTGCGGCGGATCGATGTTCAACGGGATGAGGGGCCGCACGTTCCCGAGATCGAGCCCGGATGCCGAGGAGAAGAGCTCGTGGTGGCGAAGGACGTAGTCGCTCAGCTCGCGGTTGTACACGGTGACCAACTCGGGCCCTTCCGTCACGCAACCGCCCGCCTCGATCATCTCGCGATAGGTCTCCTGCGGTGCCGCCATCTGCGCCATGACGTGCGCGAGCGTTCCCTTGGCGAACTCGGCGCCGGGCGCGATCTCGGGTGCGTCGGTCATTGCAGTTCCTCCAGGTCACGTGCCCACTCGAGCAGCGTCGGTGCGAGCAGTGGCCATCGGACGAAGAGCCCCTCGGCCTCGCCGCTGGTCCGCGCTGCAGAACGTTCGATCCACTCGCGGTCGCCCCACGGCGGCTCGACGAGGCGGACGTCGGGGAGCAGCCCGGCGACGGCTTCGGACGTTGCCCGGGTGTGGAACGTGTCGCTCTCGCCGCTGCGGAACACGAGCGACGGCACGTCGAGCGACCGGGCGTCCGCGTCGGGCAGCCCGGGGACGACCTCGTCACCGCACGGGCAGTAGGCGAGCATCCAGCGCTGCATCGTCGCGATGAACGTCGTCGGGTCCTGTGCGAGGAACCGATCGCGGTTGCCCGGGTTGCGTTCGAGCACCTCCGCCCACTCGGGCAGGTCGACGACGGCTTGCATGCCGCCCCGCCAGGCGGCCTCGATGGAGCCACCGCAGTAGTGCGCGCCGAGCATCATGAGGCCGAAGACCCCGCCGCTGATCCACCACAGGGCGAGCCCGGCGGCGACGTCGCGGTGGCGGGCTGCTGTCAGCAGCGACACCCGCGAGCCGCCGGACCCGCCGGCGATGACGGCCGGCGCCATGTCGAGGTGGCGCAGGAGACCGGCGAGCGCATCGGCCTGCATCGCCGACTCGGAGGAGCCGGTGAAGCACACGTCGGATTCCCCGCAGTTGGGACGGTCCCAGAGGAGGACCTGATTGCCCTCCGCCGCGAGCTCGAGGGTGAGCTCCCGCAGGCCCGGCGACTCCTTCGTGAAGCGACCGCCCGGGGTCAGCACCCACGGCCGACCTTCGCCGATGACCTCGTAGGCGATGGTGAGGCCATCGACTGTTGCCAGCGCCATGGCGGCACCCTAGTGCTATAGCGTGACGAACATGTTAGATGGAGCGTTCGTCTTCGATGCCGACTCCCACTGGTCCGAACCGGCCGACCTGTTCACCAGCCGGGCGCCGGCCGCCTACCGCGACCGCGTGCCCACGTGTCGAGGAGGTCGACGGCGAGCCCACGTGGGTGTTCGACGGGCAGCCGCTCGGCCGTTTCAGCGCCGCCGGCGTCATCGATCGCGACGGGCGCAAGGAGGAGGCCGAGAAGGCGTTGTTCGAGTGGAGCCACGACAAGGTCCACGTGGGCGCCTACGACCCGAAGGTGCGTCTCGAGGTGCTCGACGAGTGCGGGATCGACGCGGAGATCATTTTCCCGAGCACGATCGGGCTCGGTGGCCAGGACCTCGGCGCTGTCGAGGACGAGGCGCTCAAGCGGCTCTCGATCGAGATCTACAACGACGGCATGGTCGAGATCCAGGCCGACTCCGGCAACCGCCTCCTCCCGCTGCCGCTCATGCCGGCCTGGGACGTCGGAGCGTGCGTCACGGAGGCGCGACGAGTCGCGGCGCTCGGTGCCCGCGGCGTGAACATGACCTCGGACCCGCAGGACCTCGGCGCCCCGGATCTCGCCAACCGCGCGTGGGACCCGTTCTGGGAGACGTGCCAGGAGCTCCGGCTGCCGGTGCACTTCCACATCGGAGCGAGCGTCACGGGCATGACGTTCTACGGGAAGTACCCGTGGGACTCCCACGGGCCGAACACGAAGCTCGCCATCGGCGGCACGCTGCTCTTCATGGGCAACGCGGTGGTGGTGACCAACATCATCCTGTCGGGCATCTTCGACCGCCACCCCGACCTCAAGGTCGTCTCGGTCGAGAGCGGCGTGGGCTGGATCCCCTTCATCCTCGAGACGCTCGACTACGAGATGAGCGAGAACGTGCGCGAGGGAGCTCGCCCTGCTGAAGAAGCCGCCGTCGGAATACTTCCGGAGCAACATGTACGCAACGTTCTGGTTCGAGCGCAACGGCGGCAACCTGCCGGCGCTCATCGAGGCGGTCGGTGAGGTGAGAAGCCGAAACGATGAAGCACACCAAAAAGAGGAAGAAGATTTTGGAAATGCAGCCGCCGGCAGACGCGCCGACCGGCCCGATACTCACTCCGGCCGAGAGTACGGCCGGGACACTTGACGACGTACGGCATCACGCGCGCGAGCTACCTGCTACTCAAGGAGCTACTCCTGGAGCCATCGAGCATCAATGAAGCCATCCAGGCCGCGGCCGTGATAGAGCAGCCTGCAGATTTGCCCATCCGATCTATCGCCGGAAGTCGGGGCACTGATCCGGTAAGAAGCGGCCGGCCAGCCCGGCTGAAAGGAGAATATGCCACAAACCAAACCGACCCAAGCCCGAGGCGCATCAATCGAGCGAGAGGCCATCCGGGACTTTCTAGAGCGGAGACTTCACGACCCGTTACTTTTAACGATGGAGAGGGGAGACATTCAGGGAAGTACTCCAGTGGATAAGCTCGCGGACAGCGCGCTACAACCCGCGGCCCGGCGGCCTGGGAAAGCGGCCAATCGGGCAGCGATAGGACACCAGTAGACCGTATGAGCAAGGAAACAAAGGGGCCAGGAATGGGACGGGAGGCTTCACACGCAGGAGGTCACAGGTTCGAGTCCTGTCGCGCCCACCATGCATCCCCTTGATTCCATTAGAGGCCCGTTAACATCAAGTCGAGGTTTCCTGAACGCCTGCTTTCGGCGCAGGAGGCCGCAGGTCCGAATACTGTCCATTTCCACCATTCAACTTCCTTACTACGGAGAGCCTGGGTTGAGGCGATTCCCTGCTCGGCCCTGGCATTTCAGGCCCAGCGTACGAAAACTGTGTCAGAATCCGTTGGAGTGTGGGTCGCGGACATTCGGGCTTGACTGATGAAGTGGCAGCTGTGTGTCTGCCTTGCGCGTCCATGCGACTGGCTCCGCGTTAACGAACCCCGAGGGGCTCCAGGCGCGCAGCATCCGTCGAACGGAGCGCGCGAGTATCCCGCATCGGCGTCTGGCCAAAAAAGCGCTTGTACTCCCGGGTGAACTGGCTGACGCTTTCGTAGCCGACCTCCAAGGCAGCGCTCCCGGCATCCAGACCATGTATCGACATACGCGCTCGCGCTTCCTGGAGCCGGATCTGCTTTTGATATTGGAGTGGGCTCATCGCCGTCAGAGCCCGGAAGTGGTGGTGCAGCGTGGAGACACCCATGCCGGCGATCTCCGCGAGCTCCTCGACACGGAGCGGTTTTGCATAGTTGTCTTTGATCCAGGCGATTGCTTTCGCCGTCCGGTGACTCTGATCACCTAACGTGGCAATGGCGCGAAGGCGAGCGCCCTCTGGCCCTTGCAGGACCCGAAAGATAATCTCGCGTTCAATCAAGCCGTGGAGGAAGGCAATATCCCGAGGTTGGTCCAAGAGGCGCATGAGCCGGCAGAAGGAGTCAAGCAATTCCACGGTGACCTCACCGATGGCCATAGCCGGGCCTTTCCCCACATGTGGAGCAACCGCAATCTCCTCCCGGCTGAGAAGTTCCCTGACGACGGGCATTTGTAGCTTCAACGACAGGGCAAGACAAGGCGTCTGCTCGCTCGCTTCTACGACCCTGGCCACGACCGGGAGGGCGACGGACGCCAGCAGGTAGTGGGACGAACCATGGGTGAAGGTTTGGCCGCCGAGTTCCACCCGCTTGCGCCCCTGCGCTGTCAAGATCAGGCTCGGCTCGTAGGTCATTGAACAGGGCGGGGTTGGAGCCGTTCGCCGGTGCACCGTGAGACCCGGTACTTCGGTAATCCGCTTCTGTTCCGAGCCAACGTAGGCCGCAATCCTACGAGCCAGTTCTTCCTTTAGCTCCTGCAGCCGGTCTGGCACCAGACTGAAGTTTCGGGCGGGACTGGGGATCATCACGCAGGCTCCTTTGAACCCAGAGTACATCTCCGGCGAGCATTTTCGCTAGCCCTCGACAGGAATAGGCTAAAAGTCGGCAGGTTCAGGCTAACGGCCGCAGGCCTTGCGGCCCTAATCTGGAAGCAGAGACCACGCCCTAGGAGAAGGAATGCCGTGGTTGGCAGCAACGAGGCCACCAATCCTTCGTGGTTACGGAGGTTTACGTGCAGCCAAGCGGCGCCTGGAAGGCAGTCTCGCTCTCTTTCACCCGACTACTGGGTCAGTAGGCGGCCCCTCGCGATCCGCTGAGCCAACGATGACGACAAAAGCGACAAACACGGCAATGACGGTTTTGGCGCTACTGATGGCCGCGCCCTGCGCATTCCCGCAGGCCGGAGGGCGGTCTAAGGTCAGGGATACTGACGTGAGCGCGGGTCGGCGGCGGCCACTTGGGAGTTCAAAGCACCATACGAGACATCCTGCGTCACCCGTCATTCGCCGGGTTCAGTCATCTGATACTGCCGTGGGACGATCGCGCCTACGACGAGGGCCTGCGATTGACCGAGATCGGTTCGCTGCTTCCGTACCACACCCACGTCGATCCGGAGACGGTAACGAACGCGTTGAATCGCATGATTGATGACGCGGCCGGCGGCCGGACGGTGTTCTACAGCTTCTACTCCGAAGCACAGAAGCAGCAGCAGCCTGCCAGAAGAAACACGGGGCTCTTCTTCTTCCGCGGAAACCCTGGCGCGCCCTTCGCAGTGATATCCCCGGGAGGCGGTTTCTCTTACGTGGGCTCCGTCCACGAAGGCCTTCCGTATGCGGAGGCGATCAGCAGGAAGGGATACAACGCTTTTGCGCTGCGTTACCGGGCGGGATATGGCGGCACGGCCGCAACCGAGGATTTGGCGGCTGCTGTCTCCTACATTCTCCGCAACTCGGCGACGCTTGGCGTCAGCGCCAAAGGCTACTCGTTGTGGGGCAGTTCGGCTGGAGCGAGGATGGCAGCCGCGATCGGTTCGCACGGAGTGGCAAAGTATGGAGGCGGCGACGCTCCAAAGCCGTCAGCCATTGTGATGGCATACACGGCGCATTCTGATTACTCGTCCGCTGAGCCTGCAACGTTCGTGGTCGTGGGTGAGCAGGATGGGATCGCACCTCCAGCCGTCATGGAAAGGAGGGTTGAAGCCCTGCGCAAGTCCGGCACAGCGGTGGAGTACCACAAGTACAAAAGTCTGGGTCATGGCTTCGGGCTCGGCATAGGCACGAGTGCCGAGGGATGGGTCTTAGAAGCCATCAGATTCTGGGAGACGTCGATACGCAGGTAATTCGTCAGGATTCTTGGCGGAGGGATTTCGCTGCCGCGGGCATCTGCGCGGCGTGGAGCGGGAGAGTGCAGCACCTTGAATGAAACGAGCTGGTATATGAACGTCAAGATCGGTTCTGCAGTGCTAGTGCTCGCCGGTGTGGCGGTGTTCCCGCTGCTCTCTCAGGACTGGCCGATGTGGGGTGGCGCGGCGCAACGCAACCTGGCGTCCGCCATGAAGAATCTCCCAGATTCCTGGGACGTCAAGAGCGGTAAGAACATCAAGTGGAAGGCGCAGATCGGTACGGCGTCATACGGAAACCCGGTAGTGGCCGACGGGAAGATCTTCCTCGGCACCAACAATGGGAATCCCAGGAACCCCGATATCCAGGGCGACAGGGGCGTGCTCATGTGCTTCCGGGAATCCGACGGCAAGTTCCTGTGGCAGGCCGTGTCGGACAAACTGGCTTCAGGCGCAGAGAACGATTTCCCCGAGCAGGGCGTCTGCTCCTCCCCCGCGGTGGAAGGCAAGCGGCTCTACTATGTGAACAACCGCGGAGAGTTGGTTTGCCTGGACACGGAAGGGTTCATGGACGGCAAGAACGACGGGCCTTTCCAGGGCGAGGTCTACAAGGGACCTGCCGATGCCGACATCGTCTGGAAACTCGACATGATGAAGGAACTGGGCGTGTACCAGCGCAACATGGCCAATTCGTCGCCGGTCATCTGGGAAGACCTGGTCTTTGTGGAGACGTCCAACGGCCGGAGTGACGAGAAACTCCCCTCTCCGAAAGCTCCCAGCTTTCTCGCCGTCAACAAGAACACCGGGAAAGTCGTGTGGCAGGACAACTCACCGGGCGATGGCATCCTGCAGGGCCAGTGGTCCTCTCCGACTCTGGCTCTGGTAGATGGAGTGCAGCAGGCGTTCTTCGCGGGAGGAGACGGATGGTTGTACGGCTTCAATGCCCGGACGGGAGAGAAGCTCTGGAAATTCGATCTGAACCCCAAGAACACCGCCGCAAAGGAGCGCAATTACGGAGTCGCCACGCCTGTGTTCAGCGAAGGCAAGGTGCTCATGAGCGTGGGGCAGGATCCCGACATGGGCAGCGGACCCGGACTTGCATATAGTATCGATCCCGCAAAACGGGGCGATATCACCGAATCCGGCAAGGTCTGGCAGTACGACAAGATCGAACCGTTCTATTTCGACAGCGGCAGTTGGCGACGGGTTGGCGTTCCTGTCCGATTTTAGAGGCACCTTGCACTGCCTGGACGCCAAGACCGGGAAACCGTACTGGACATACGACCTCAACTCTCCGGTCTGGGGATCTCCGCTGCTGGCGGACGGCAAAGTCTACTTGGGCGATGCGGACGGAGATCTTGCAGTTTTCAAGGCGAGTTCGGAGATGAAGAAACCCACCGTGATCGATATGGCGGACTCAGTCTACAGCACGCCGGTGCCGGCTAACGGCGTGCTGTATGTGATGACGAGAACCCAGTTGTTCGCCATCACTGCGCAATAAGAATGAGGCCGGAAAGTAGCAAGAGGAGCCACTTCAATGAAGACCGAAACGAAACTCATCATGATGATCTTAGCGCCGCTAATTGCGGGCAGCGCGTTTGCCGCGGATTGGCCACAGTATTTTGGGCCGAGCCGGAACAGCACATCCACCGAAAAGGGGATACTGCGAACCTGGCCCACCGAGGGCCCGAAGGTGCTCTGGACCGCCCCTCTCGGCATCGGCTTCGGCGGCCCCGCCGTCAGCGCCGGCAAGGTTTATCTGCTTGATCGCGACGACAAGGTCGGCGACACCTTAAGGGTCTACGATCTTTCCAACGGCAAGGAACTCTGGAACTTCGCCTACGCCGGTCCGGGTAAGGTGGAGTTTCCGGGATCGCGGACCACCCCGACGGTGGATGGCGATCGTGTCTACACCGTGGGTATGGTGGGAGATCTGTACTGCTTTAGCACTACCACCCAAAAGCCTCTCTGGCATAAGAACATCTGGACGGATTTCGGCGGCGGCAAAGGCGTCCTCGCCACCCCCTTCTCGCCCGCCATCGAGGGCGGCCAATTGCCGATATGGGGAATCGTTCAGAACCCGCTGATTTACCGCGATCTTTTGATCGTGGCCTCGCAGGCGCCCCAGGCGGGTGTAGTCGCATACGACAAAGCGACCGGTGAAATCAAATGGAAGACAGCTTCGCTCACCGGCGGGGCTCCGCAAGCATCTCCGCTCAATAGCGGAACCTCTTACGTTAGTCCCTCCGTGGTTAAAGTCGGCGCGGAAGATCAACTCGTCATGATAACCGCGGCACAGGGATTTGGCCGCGCTTCCAGCGGCGGAACCACCAACGGTATTGACCCGTTGACCGGGAAGGTCCTGTGGACCTACACCAACTTTAACTGCTGGATCCCGGTCGCTCACGCCGTGGACGCGGGCGAAGGACGGATACTGCTTGCCGGCGGGTATAACGCAGGGTCCGCCATGATTCAGGTAGCAAAGAAGGCAGACGGGACCTATGGAGTCACCGAGTTGTTCAAGACCGTGGAATTCGGGTCTCACACGCAACCGCCGATTCTGTATAAGGACCATTTCTATGTGCAGTACACGACCAACGAGCGAAGGGATGGAATGGTGAGCATGAGCATGAGCGGCGAGGTCAAGTGGAAGACCGGACAGAATCCGGCGTTCGTCAGAGGCGGCGCCATCCTCGTCGATGGCGTTTTGCTGGCTACTGACGGCAGCAGGAAGTTGTACGTGATTGAACCGGATCCGGCGGGTTTCAAACCGCTGGCCAGCGCCGAGTTGCTGGAAGCCGGTAACAACTGGGCCCCCTTAGCGCTGTCAGACGGCAAACTGCTTATTCGCGACCAAAAGAAATTGATCGTCGTTCAAGTGGGTCAGTGAGGGCGGTAGTTACTTCACAGTCCGGGGCGGGGCGAGGGGCCAGGCCCAAGTCGCGCCCCAAAAGGCGGACGTATTCCGTTTCACGCCCGAGGAAATCCGACGAAGCGTGAATGACGGGTGCTGAGTACTTCTCCGAGAGAGCAAGTTAGGACGGAGAAATGAAAAGACGCAAACTCGGAAACCTTGAAGTCTCCGCGATCGGATACGGTTGCATGGGCCTAAGCTACGGCTACGGTCCGGCAACGGATCGGCGGGAATCCATCCGGATCATTCACGTCGCCGCCGAGCGCGGCGTCACGTTCTTCGACACGGCGGAAGCGTATGGTCCATTCACGAATGAGGAGCTCTTGGGTGAGGCTTTAGCTCCGATCCGCGACCAGGTCGTCATCGCGACAAAGTTCGGCTGGAACATCGACCCGCAGACCGGAGAGCGTCACGCCGGCCTAAATAGCCGTCCTGAACACATCAAGGTCTCAACGGAGGCTATGCTCAAGCGGCTCAAGACTGATCGCATCGACCTGCTGTACCAGCATCGGGTCGACCCCGACGTGCCGATCGAGGAAGTCGCCGGTACCCTGAAAGACCTGATCGCGGAAGGAAAGGTCAACCACTACGGGCTTTCCGAGGCTGGCGCTCAGACGATCCGCCGCGCGGATGCAGTCCATCCGGTGACTGCGATTCAGAGCGAGTACTCAATCTGGACGCGGGATCCTGAGGCGGAGGTGCTGCCGGCCTGCGGGGAACTCGGGATCGGCTTTGTGCCGTGGAGTCCACTGGGTCAGGGTTTCCTTACAGGGAAGATCGATTCGAGCACGACATTCGACAGCTCCGACTTCCGCGCCTCGTTTCCCCGTTTCACCCGTGAGGCGCGGGAAGCCAACCTGGCCCTCGTCGATCTCTTGAAGCAGATAGCCGGGCGAAAGAAGGCGACGCCTGCCCAGGTCGCACTCGCATGGCTGTTGGCGCAGAAGCCCTGGATTGTGCCGATTCCCGGCACCACGAAACTACATCGGCTCGAGGAGAACCTGGGCTCGGTTGGAGTGGAGCTTACGTCCGCGGACCTGCGCGAAATTGAGACATCGTTTGCCAAGATCCCCGTGCAAGGCGCGCGGCTTCCTGAACGGATTTTGCAGTACTCGAATCGCTGAGGCAGGGCAGAAGAGACCTTTGGGAACTGAGGAAAGGAACGAGATGCAGAACTTGGAAGGCACAGACGCTAAGAAGAGCCACGACATGGATCGCCGCTCATTTCTGCGGGGAGCCGGAGCCATCGCCGCGGCAACCACCGGCGGTCTTTCATCCACGGCCACTGCGCAAGAGCGTGGTGGCGCCACAGCCAAGCTCGTCAACGGGCGGCGCAAACTCGGGAAGCTCGAGGTTTCGAGCATCGGACTCGGCTGCCAGGACATGACGGGCGCCGTTTATGCATCGGCCCCGAACCGGGCCGACATGATCGCCCTCGCCCGCGCGGCTCATGACCGTGGCGTGACCTTCTTCGATGCCGCGGAAGCTTATGGTCCGCTCGAAGTCGAACGGATCCTGGGCGAAGCGTTGGCGCCTTTCCGCAATCAGGTGGTGATTGCCACCAAGTTCGGCTGGAACATCGACCCGGAAACGGGGCGGATGGCGGGCGGCCTCAACAGCCGGCCCGATCACATACGCACTGGCCGTCGACGGCATGCTGAAGCGCCTGCGGACGGACCGCATCGATCTGCTGTACCAGCACCGCGTCGATCCCGCGGTCCCCATCGAAGACGTGGCCGGCACGGTCAAGGATCTGATCGGCCAAGGCAAGGTGTTGCATTTCGGACTTTCCGAACCGGGTCCGCAGACGGTCCGCCGCGCTCATGCGGTGCAAGCCCTTGCGGCGATTCAGAACGAATACTCCATAATGGCGCGCGACCCGGAAGCCCAAATCCTGCCCATCTGCAAGGAACTGGGAATCGGACTGGTATGCTGGGGCCCGCTCGCCCAGGGATTCCTGACGGGCGCTTTCGACCGGGATACGCAGTTCCAGCGGGGCGATTTTCGCGGCTCTGTGCCCTGGTTCTCGCCTGAAAACCGCCCCGGCAATCTCGCGATTGTCGAAGTCGTGAAAGACTGGGGGCGGCGCCAGGGAGCGACGCCCGCTCAGATCGCGCTCGCCTGGTTGTTAGCTCAAGGACCCTCGGTGGTTCCGATTCCCGGCACGAACAAGCTGCCGCATCTGATCGAGGATCTGGGCGCCGACGCCGTTCGTTTCACGCCTGAAGAACTCCGGGATTTCAATGCCGCTCTGGCCCGCACTCCGGTTCAGGGCGCGCGGATGGGGCGAGGCATTTTGTCGCTCTCCGGCGTGGAAGCGCCCCCAAAGCAGTAATGACCGCTCGGAGAATCCCGAGCAGTAAATTACGCGGAAAGGAAGCCAATGAGGACCTTCGTAGCGATCGCGATTGCGTTTTGCGCGCTTGCCTTAGGCGCGCGAAGCCAAGTCTTGATTACGCGTAGCAACTCGCAGCCTCCCAGCACAGGGTCGGCCGACAACTTCACCGGCACGGTGCGAATCTTAGGCTCCTTCCAGCGGACCGCGCCCGCGCGGGTCTCCGGCGCCACGGTTACATTTGAACCCGGCGCCAGAACCGCGTGGCACACACATCCGTTGGGGCAGACTCTGATCGTGACGGCGGGGGTCGGCCGGGTACAGCGCTGGGGCGATCCCGCGGAAGAAATCCGGCCGGGGGATGTGGTCTGGATCCCGCCAGGCCAGAAGCATTGGCACGGGGCCGCGCCCAACAGTTCGATGACGCACATCGCCATCTCGGAACAGCTCGACGGCAAGACCGTCGATTGGATGGAGAAGGTGAGTGACGCGCAGTACGGCGCGCCGCTTCGTGGCCAGACAGCGGCCGGCAATGCCGGTGCGCGGGCCCGCCCTTCCCAAGGTGCAATCGGCGACTTCGCACCTAAGCTGGCCGAACTGACCGACGACGTGCTGTACGGCGACATTTGGGAACGTCCGGAGCTTCCAAAGCGTGACCGAAGCCTGATCGACCGTGGCGGCGCTGATCGCTTTGAACCGTCCGGACCAGCTCCGGTCTCACCTTCGCATCGCGCGCGAAAACGGAGTGACTCAGGAGGAGTTGATCGAGACCATCACTCACCTGGCGTTCTACGCCGGGTGGCCGAGCGCGGTAACCGCCGTCGGCGTCGCCAGAGAAGTTTTCGGCCAGAGATGAAACGGAAATGCAGGAGGGGCTCATGAAAAGTCAGTACATCGCGCTTTGGCTGAGCACAACCGCACTGCTTACTTCAGCAAGCGCACAAGTCCGTCAGAAACGGCAAGTCAGAACCGCTGATGATCCAGGAGCAAGGCAGCTTCGCTGTCGGTGGTAAGGTCATTACGAATCCGGGAACCTTCAATCCGAAACAGCCAACCCCTGAGGGCCAGACACTGCATGGCGATCACGCATACGTCTTTTATCAGATTCCAGTGAATCGGCGTAAGCTTCCGCTCGTGTTTCTGCACGGCACGGGCCAGTTTTCAAAGACTTGGGAGACCACTCCAGATGGCAGGGAGGGTTTCCAGACGATCTTCCTCCGCCGCCGCTTTCCGGTATATCTGATCGACCAGCCGCGTCGTGGCAACGCGGGCCGTAGCACGGTCTCAGCGACGATCGACGCCACGCCCGATGAGCAGATGTGGTTCGGTACTTTCCGGGTCGGTATTTGGCCTGAGTATTTTCCGGGTGTCCAGTTCTCGAAGGATCACTGAAGCCCTCAACCAGTACTTCCGCCAGATGACACCGAACGTGGGGCCGTACGATCCCGAGGTGATCTCAGACGCCTGCGCGGCACTATTCAACAAGATCGGACCAGCAGTCTTTGTAACTCACTCGCAGGGGGGCGGACTGGGCTGGGCGACAGCCCTCAAGACCAAGCAATGTGCGGGGAATCGTCTCGTATGAACCCGGCAGTGGCTTCCTGTTTCCTGAAGGAGAAGTTCCAGAGGCGATGCCGAGCTCTGGTGGGCCGCTCACGGCGATCGGCATACCAATGGCCGAGTTCATGAAACTCACCAGGGTGCCCATCATCATCTTTTACGGTGACTTCATCCCTGAGGAGCCCAGCGATATTCCCGGCCAGGATGGATGGCGAGTTCGGCTGGAGATGGCCAGGAAGTGGCGGGACACCGTCAACCGTCACGGTGGCGACGTGACTCTTGTGCATCTGCCGGAAGTCGGTGTCCGTGGAAATACGCATTTCCCGTTCTCCGACTTGAATAACCAACAAGTGGCTGATCTGATGTCGAAGTTTCTGGCAGAGAAGAAGCTCGACTGATCCGCTGCTAAATGGAGTCTGAAATGAGAGAAGTAATCAATGCGAAGAGACGCGAGTTCCTCAGAGCGTCAGGGCAGATTCTCTCAGGTGTTATGGTAGCCAGGGCAGCCACCGCTGCTCCGACCGATACAGCCCAGCCAACCGGTGTGAAAGAACCGGCCGTGATTGGATATCCCAACAAGAAAGGCGTGACGATCGAACGGGTCACTTATCCTGCAAGAAACATGGGCACATCGATCGTCGCCAATCTCTTCAAGCCGGCCGGTCTTCATGCGAATCGAAAATACAGGGGTATGGCGGGAATGGCCTCCAAGCATCTTTCAGGATGCGCGGCGATCGCCCTGGGCCTGACTTTCGCGTTTTGGCTCGGAGGGTCTCAGTGCAAGGGGCAGGCTGTGATTTCCGCGAAGTCTGGCCTGATTCACCTCGCAGAGGGGAGTGTGTTGCTGAACGACCGGGCGATACCGACCCAAGGAGGGCGGTTTCCCCAAATGCAGGCGGGCGATGTGCTCCGCACCCGGCGGGGCAGAGCAGAGGTGCTTCTGAGTCCCAAGGCATTTCTGAGAGTCGGAGAGGGCAGTGCCATACGCCTGGTCTCGGAGTCCGTGGCCGATTCCCGGTTCGAGGTCCTGAGGGGGTCGGTAATCCTGGAGGTCTCCGAGATTCAGCAAGGCACGTCCGTGGCCGCGATGTGGAACGACGTCACGGTTCGGGCGTCGCGGAAGGGGGTCTACCGCCTGGACGCAGCGCCAGCCGCTCTGCGCGTTTTCGAGGGCCAGGCCGTGGCCGGGCTTTCCGGGACCGACATCAAGGTCGGCAAAGGCAGAATGCTGCGCTTCGACGGCAGCCGCGCCGCCGTCAAGTTCGACGGAGAGAAGCAGGACGCTTTGGACCTGTGGAACCGCAGACGGACGGAATACCTGGCCATGGCGAACCTGCGCGGGCTGAGAAGGGGACGGGCATCCGGGATGCGCGGAGGCCGCCCGCCGACAATCATCTTGCCGGGAGGAAACGGTGGCGGACAGGATGCCCTGGGGGGCGCCCCGAGGAGCGAACCCAACCCGCCGGAGGAGCGCAACGGCGACTCCCCGGATGCCAATGGCGGCGGATAACCTCCCGCGATTCTGACAGAATCGATCTAAAGCCTTTCAGGGGGAGAATTGGCTTGGTACCACCGTGGATGCCATGAACGCACGATGCTGGTGAGGGTTTTCCCGAATAAGAAAGCGAAGGCGCCGAAGGAACTCCACATCATCGAAGGCGCGAGCCACATGGATATGTGTGACGGTCCGCAATTCGTAGCACCCGCAGTTGAGAAGCTAGCGGACTTCTTTCGTCAACTGTGATACGGGCGTAGCCGCTAAAGAACGTTGGCGAGGCCAAGGAAGGACAGGGGCCCCGGACTCCTTGTGTCGGACCGGATGGAACATCGGTCCGCACGCCCTGGTGATTCCGATGGCAGGAATGGCAGAGAGCCGCAACGGCGATCACAGGCGCAGATGTCTACACGGGCCCCCACTGGAGTGCGGAGTGAAGCGGTCTGACCGGAATTGCTACTTATTTTCAAAAGGAGACTACGAATGATAGGCAAGCGTTTTCTGAAGTTATGTCAACCGGGAGTCTTGATCGGCGCCGCCCTGCTGGGGCTGGCGGCGATGGGTGGCGGCAACGCCGCGCCGCCTCCTGTGGTGCGAGTGGACAGCGGCGAGCTGCAAGGGGTGGTCGACGACGGCGTCGTGTCCTACAAAGGCATCCCCTTCGCGGCGCCCCCCGTGGGCGACCTGCGGTGGCGGCCGCCTCAGCCGGTGGCGCCGTGGACCGGCGTGCGCCAGGCGGCGGAATTCGGGGCGGACTGCATGCAGGGACGGTTCGGCCCGCCCCCGGCGGCGCCTGGTGCGCCTCCGGCGCGGGTGCCGTCGGAAGATTGTCTGTTCCTGAACGTCTGGCGCCCCGCGAGCGCCGCGCCAGGGGCGAAGCTGCCCGTGATGGTCTGGATCTACGGGGGCGGGTTCACGGGCGGCTCGAGCTCCTCGCCCAACACCTCGGGGACCCAGTTCGCCAAGCAGGGCGTCGTCCTGGTCGCTGCCAATTACCGCGTGGGGCGCTTCGGGTTCTTCGCCTTCCCCGCGTTGAGCCGCGAGCGCCCTGACGAGACCAAGGGGAACTACGCGTACATGGACCAGATCGCGGCCCTGCAGTGGGTCAAGCGGAACATCGCCGCGTTCGGAGGCGATCCGAACAACGTCACTATCTTTGGATTCTCCGCGGGCGGCGTCTCGGTGCACAGCCTCCTGGCTTCGCCAATGGCGCGCGGCCTGTTCCACAAGGCGATCGTCGAGTCTGGCGGTTCGCGCGACAGCGTGCTCACCGCGCGGCCGATGCGCGCGGACGGCGTCGATCCGAACTATCCGGTGTCGGCCGAGACGATCGGGATCAACTTCGCGCGCTCGATGGGGATCGAGGGCACGGACCAGGCCGCGCTGGCCAAGTCTGCGCGCCCTCAGCGCCGACGCAGGTCCTTCGCGGCGCGCCGGCCCAACCGGGGGTCAGCGTTCCGTCCTACGAGACGACGCCGGTCCTTGACGGCAAGCTGGTCACGGAGACGGCCGAGACCGCCTACAAGGCCACGCGCCAGCCGCGTGTTCCGCTCATGGTCGGAAGCAACAGCGCCGATACTGCGGGTAACCGGGTAAGGGCGACCACCAAGGAGCAGTTGTTCGCCCGGTTCGGCCAGTGGAGCGCCCAGGCGAAGGCGGCCTACGATCCCGACGGATCGACAGATTTGGCCACGCTGGTATCGAGGGCAAACGACGACTTCGGCCAAGCCGAGCCGGCCCGCTTCGCCGCGAATGCCTTCGCGGCCAACGGTTCGCCCGTCTATCGCTACCGGTTCTCCTACGTTCAGACTGCGATGCGGGAACGGATGCGGACGGGGGCCCCGCACGGCGGCGAAATCGGCTTCGTGTTCGGCACGCTGACGGCCCGCCCAGGCTCGACGCTGTCGCCTGAGGATCAGGCGGTCTCCCGGATGGCGCAAAGCTACTGGGTCAACTTCGCCAAGACCGGCGACCCGAATGGTGCGGGCCTGCCGGCTTGGCCGCGTCACGATCCCAGCAAGGATTTGATCTTCGAATTCCGTCCCGATGGCTCGGCCGGCGCGATCCCGGATTCCTGGAAAGCGCGGCTTGACGTGATGCAGTTGGCCACCGAATCGGGGAAGCGGGCCGATTAGTACGGACGGCGCGGCGGGACGGCAGTCGGACCGTCGTTGGGAGGGCTGGCCCGCGGTGGGTAGGGCGGGCGGCGCCTTCCACTGCCGTCGAGTCGCCCCCCGGTACAAGGCACCGCCAGCCCTGGCGGTGCGGTCGCCAGGATTCCGGTGTTGCCGGCGGCAACGTCGGGCAAGACTGTCCGAGCCGTTCCGCCGCGAGAGCGGAGACGACACGTGGGACGCCAGCGATTCGCGGTGGTGTGCCGTTCGGTGTTTTTCGTCGGGGTGACGCTGGCGGGCGTGCCCGGCGCCAGGAGGCGCAGGCCCTCAAGGACCTGCAGACGCCAGACAGGCCGCTGGCCGTAGGGTCAAAGTATTCGACCCACCGATTCGGTGTCAGACCCCGTATGATGTACGTTCATCATGCAAGACAACAAATGGGTGCGGCTGCTGGCTTACGTACGCGGTAGAATTCGACTGAAAGGTTTCCCGCTATGAACTCTCAAAACTACGCGAACCACCGGCAGTTCGTGCCGATGTACCACATCGTGCTGCTCAGCCTCCAGTTGGCGATCCTGATCGGGTCGGTGGTGAACCTGGTCAAGTCCCTTGGAGACCACGAGCGGATTTACAGCGCCTCCCTCATCGTGGCGCTTAGCGTGGCGCTATTCATCCTCTCCTTCCTGGCGCGGATCTTCGCCCTGAAGGCGCAGGACCGGGCCATTCGCGCCGAGGAGAACCTGCGTCACTTCGCGCTCACCGGGAAGTTGCTCGACCCGCGGCTCGGCATCCGCCAGGTGATCGGCCTGCGGTTTGCCTCCGATGACGAATTCGCGGCGCTGGCCAGACGCGCGGCCGAAGAGAACCTGTCCGAAGACGCCATCAAGCGAGCCGTCCGCAACTGGCGGGCGGACACTTACCGGGTATAAAAAGGGGACAGACGAATTTCTTTACTCCTGGATGTAGAGTAAGGAAGTTGTCGAGGGCAATGCCAGCCGCAGCGTGGTGATGGGTTGGCCGTTCACCTCGCCCTGCGTCAATTCCGCCTGTTCCTGGGCTCCGGTGTGGGGATTCCAGATCTTCAGGTTTTTCTTCCCGCGCAACACGACTTTCGTGTCGACTGCCTTCGAGGTGGAATTCGCGAAGAAGTAAATATCGCGGCCGTCGCGCACCTTGTGGATGTAGGTCAAGGCGCCGTTGTAATCCGGCCCGACCTGGGGCGTGACGAGCGGCTGCTGAATGTCCACATCGCGCAGCGGAAGGACTTGCTTGAGCGCGTAGTCCACCAGAAAGGGATGCGTATGGGGAATGAAGAGGGCCTGGCCGCCAGCCCTATTCTTCCTGGCGTAGTACCAGAAAACGTAGAAATTCTGGCGGTCCTGCGCGCGGCGGACGTCGGCCCTCAGCGGGGCGTCCGGGGAGACGCCGAAGACGTCATAGATGGCCTGCTGGACCTCCTTGTCCTTGCCGAACTCCGCGGAATGCGTGGGGAGCAGGCCGGTGGCGATCACCTGGCCGCCCTTATCGTAGAACTCCTTGATCTTGGCCGCGACTGCGGCCGACATAGTGTCGCCGGCAGGCACAAACAACACGCTGAACTCCTCGCGGTTCTCCTGGTTGTTCAGGGTGATCTTGCCTTTGTCGATGGTGGAGCGGCTCACCAGCGCGTCGGGATGCAGGTAGGTATAGTCCACCCGGATGCCCCGGAACAGGGACTCGCCGAGGTTCTGGTAGTCGATACCGTAGGCGAAGCCGCCCTCGCGGCCGTAGGCGGTTTCCATGATCTGCGGCGCCTGCTCATCGGTGCCGCGCGGGAATTCCACGCCGCCCAGATTGCGGAACTGCGCCTGCAGCGCCGCTACCGGGTAGAGCACCGCGATATCGGCCACGTGCCGCCCGTGCTGGAGGATATAGCTCAAGCGGCCGACATAGTCGTTCACCTCGGGGCGCTTGGGCTGGTTGGTCCGCGCCGGCACCTGGGAGTTGATGCCCATGGCGTACTGATCCATCGCCACGGCATAAGCGATCTTCTCATTGAGCACCCGGTAGGCCGCATAGGTTTCTGCCGCCGCTACCGGCTTATCCCAATTGAAAGCCGCCGAAGTCAGGACTTTGTAGGCGATGTTAGTCCTGCCCCACCACCAGATATCATCGATTGTCGGAATCGCCTGATATTCCCAGACCTTCATGAAGTCCCCGTTGAGCGGGGTCGGATTGGTGGGTTCCTCCTGGTCGAGATGCCCGCCGAAAAGGAGGTTGTTCCCGGCGCACCAGTCGTTGAGCTTCTTGATAAAGTTCTGGGCGAAGAGCTGGCCGCGGTATCCGAACAGCGCGTTGCGCGCAGCGGCGGTCTGCGGGCCAATGTCGTACCACAGCGCGGGGTAATACTTCATGGGGGAGAAGCCGTACTTCTTCTGGAAATCGGCGTTAAACTCCGGGGTCCACATGCGGTCGGCATGGTGCATGGAGGGTTCGTCGTAGAAGGTCTGCTTGATCAGGTTGCCGAAGTAGTCGCCGAGGTTCTCCTGGTATTTCTGATACGTCAGGGAGATGAACGCGTCCATGGCCTTCACGTTCAGGTAGTCCACGACGCGCGACTTGCCTTCAGCAAGATAGAAGGCCATCACCTTCCAGTTGCCTTTGGGAACCGCGGTGACGATCTTGTCCTGCGTCCCGCGGGCGCTGATGTCCACCAGTTCGAAGGTGTCCTTGTTCATCATCACGGCGCCGATGTAAATTCCTTTGGGGATGGCAAGTTCAATCTTGGAGGGGCCAGTGACGTCCTTCTCGGCCATATTCAGGTTCTTGGCCATGTACTGCGGGTACTTCGCGGCGAGCTGGCCTCCGGCGGTGCCTGTCGGGAAGGCGTAATCATCGTACAGGTACACCTCCAGCCCCTGTTTCTTGGCCTCTTCCAGCGCGATGCGGTATAAGCGGAAATACTCGGGGCTGAGGAACTCGACTCCTTGCCCGGGCTGCGGCCGGCCGCCGGCCTCAATGAAGAAGCCGCCGTAATTCAGTTTCGCCATTTCCGCGATGCCGGAGATTATGTATTTCTCGTTGAGGTTGCCCAGGGGGAAGCTCCACATGGCATGGCCCCGGAATTGGGCCGGAGGAGCCTTGAAAATGGCGGGATCGAATCCATTGCTAGTAGCTGGCTGTGCGACTGCTGCCGAAGCGATGAGCGTTGCTGCGAGAAGAACGAATGCTCTATGGATGAATGAATGAATCATGACGGTTATCTCCTGTCGCCCTGCATTCTACACCCATGGGCCTCTACGGTTATGTAGAACGCCGTGCGCGGGGCCTCGGTTGAAATCGGACATCGAGGTATGTTTATATAAGAATTACCGCAGTCTTCTTGGTTCTCCAGCATAAAGGAGTCGCCCGTGGAAGAAGTGCATCTTCATCAGAAGGATCTGGAATTCATAGATAGCCTTATCGCCAAACACAAGGGCAGCCCAGGGATGCTGCTGAGCCTGCTGGAGGACATCCAGGAGAGTCAGCCGCACAAGTACCTACCCATGGAAGCCCTGGACTATGTGGCCGCCAAGATTGACGTTCCACCGGCGCAGGTCTACAGCGTCGCCACGTTCTTCGCGCTCTTCAACCTGAAGCCGCAGGGCGAACACACCATCTGCATCTGCCGCGGCACGGCCTGCCACACCCGCGGGTCGAGAAATTTACTCGAGAGCCTCAAGCTGCAGCTCGGACTGAAGGACGATCCCGAAGAGGGCAGCGCGGACAAGATTTCAGCCACCACGCCGGATCGCCGCTTCACGCTGCGCACGGTGGCCTGCTTCGGACAGTGCGCCCTGGCGCCGGTGGTGGAAGTGGACCACGCGGTTTTGGGACACGTGAATGAGAGAACGCTCGAGCGCGAGGTGAAAGCGTTGAAGAAGGGAAAGACCCGATGAAGATCTCCGATCTCAGCAGTTTCAACGCGGCGCGCGAATCGGGCCTCGCCAAACTGCTCCCACCGGCGCCCCGCATTTCAGTAGGCATGGGGACCTGCGGCGGCGGAAACGGCGCCGAGGGCATCTATCACGCTTTCGCCGACGGCATCGACACCCTGGGGCTGGGCTACCGCCTGGCCAGCACGGGGTGCTTCGGCTTTTGCGCGGAAGAGCCGCTGGTAAACGTGTGGCTGCCGGGCAAGCCGCTGGTGATCCTGAGGCGGGTGCGGCAGAGCGACGTCGCCGCGATCCTGGACAGCATGGCGGAAGGCAGCGTGCCGGCGGAACTGGCTCTGTGCAAGATCGAGGAGTGGGACCACATCACCGGCGCCGTCCGCTACGGGACGGGCTATCCCGAGATTCCCCACTACCGCGACGTGCCCTTTTTCAAGGGGCAGAAGAAGACCGTGCTGCGCAACTGCGGCACGATCAGCCCCGACGACATCGAAGAGTACATTGCCGTGGGCGGCTACCAGGCGCTGTACAAGGTGCTGATCGACGCCAAGCCGGAGGCGGTCATCGAGCAGATCAAGGCCGCCAAACTGCGCGGGCGCGGCGGCGCGGGCTACCCGACCGGCAGCAAGTGGGAGTTCCTGCGCAAGGCCACGGACGAGCCGAAGTACATCATCTGCAACGCGGACGAAGGCGACCCGGGCGCCTACATGAACCGCAACGAGATCGAAAGCGATCCGCATTCGTTGCTGGAGGGAATGATCATCGGCGGTTACGTGACCGGCGCCAAGGAGGGCATCATCTATGTCCGCGCCGAGTATCCGCTGGCGGTACACCGGCTGGAGCGCGCCATAGATCAGGCCATCGAATACGGCCTGCTCGGGAAGAACATTCTGGGGCGCGGCTTCGATTTCGATCTGCACCTGGTGGAAGGCGCAGGAGCCTTCGTGTGCGGCGAGGAGACGGCGCTCATGCGCAGCCTGGAGGGAAAGGCCGGCCGGCCCAGCCCGCGTCCCCCCTTCCCCGCGCAAAAGGGGCTATGGGGCAAGCCCACGAACATCAACAACGTCGAGACCTGGTACAACATAGCGCCGATCGTCATCAAGGGCGCCGCCTGGTTCACCGAGACGGGCAGCCCGAAGAGCGCGGGAACGAAGGTCTTCTCGCTGGTGGGCAAGGTGCGGAACACGGGGCTGGTGGAACTGCCACTGGGCACGCCGCTCAAGAGCCTCATCTACGACATCGGCGAGGGCGGGGTAAACGGCCACGCTATCAAGAGCGTGCAGACGGGCGGACCGTCGGGCGGTTGCATCCCTAAGGAGATGTTCGATACGGCGACCGACTACGAGACGCTGGCGCAGTTGGGATCCATCATGGGCTCGGGCGGCATGGTGGTGATGGACGAGGACAACTGCATGGTGGACGTGGCGCGCTACTTCGTCGAGTTCACCCACTCGGAGTCCTGCGGCAAGTGCATCCCATGCCGGGTCGGACTGGACAAGGCCCTGCAAATCCTGAACCGGTTCACCCGCGGCGAGGCCGCCGAGGAAGACCTGCACACGCTGGACGAGTTGAGCCGCATGATTCGCGATTCATCGCTGTGCGGCCTGGGGCAGACCGCGCCCAACCCGGTACTGACCAGCCTGCGGCACTTCCGGCACGAGTTCGAGGACCACATTCGCGCCAAACGGTGCAGGGCGGGCATCTGCGAGGACCTGGCGCTGTCGCCGTGCGAAAACAGTTGCCCGCTGCACATGAACATCCCGCGCTACCTCCAGCTATATAAAGAGGACCGCCTGGAGGAGGCCTTCGAGAGCGTAATTATCGACAATCCGCTGCCGGCCTCCACCGGCCGGGTTTGCCAGCACCCTTGCGAAAACCGCTGCCGGCGCACGGGGATAGACGAATCGGTCAACATGCGCGACGTACACCGCCACATCGGCGATGCCATCTATCAGTCGGACCGTTTCGACGCCATGGCCGCGCGGATCGCCGGCCGCTGCCTGCCGGCTACGGGCAAGAAGGTTGGCGTGGTCGGGGCCGGGCCGGCCGGCCTGGCTTGCGCCTACTATCTGGCGCTGCTTGGCCACGAGGTCCAGGTGTACGACTGCAACGCCGAGGCGGGCGGCATGCTGCGCTACGCGCTGCCACAGTACCGGCTGCCGAAATCAGCCCTGGACAAAGAGATCGAACTGATCCGCCGGGTGGGCGTGGAGTTCGTTTTCAATACCAGGGTGGGCCAGGACGTTTCGCTGAACGATTTGGACGCGCGGCACGACGCGGTCTTTCTGGCGATCGGCACCTGGAAGGAAGCCTCGGTCCATCTGGCCGGCTCGGAACTGAAGGGCGTTATTTCAGCCCTCACTTTCCTGGAATCGGTGGCGAAAGAGGAGCCGGTCGAGATTGGCAAGCGGGTCGTGGTAATCGGCGGCGGCAACGCCGCGATCGACTCGGCGCGGACAGCGCGGCGCAAAGGCTCGAAAGTGACCATCCTCTACCGGCGCGAGCGGAAAGACATGCCCGCCATCGCCGAAGAGACGGAGGCCGCCGAGGCCGAAGGCGCACAGATCGTATTCCTGGTGGCGCCGCACCGGATCGTCGGCAACGCCAATGGGACGGCGCAGGCCATAGAAGCGGTCAAGACGCGTCTGGGCGAGTACGATGCTTCCGGCCGGCGCCGGCCGATACCGACGGACGAGATCCAGCGCTTCGATTGCGACACCGTGATCCTGGCGGTGGGCGAAGCGGTGGACCTGGATTTTGCGCGGGCGTCCGGCTTGCGGATCAAGGAATCGGGCGTGGTGGAAGTGGACCGCTACTCGCTCGAAACCAGCCGCGAGGGCTTCTATGCGGGCGGCGATGTGATCACCGGCGCTTCCAACGTGTCCAACGCCATGGGCTATGGCAAGAAGGCGGCCCGGAACATCGACGAGCGGCTGATGGGCTTCCGCCGCTGGGAGCAAATCTTCCCCGAGTTCAGCTATGAGATGAAGCCGCCCGCGCACCCGAGCGAGAACCGGCGCAATCAAGTCGGCGAGCGGCCGGCGGAAGAACGCATACGGACCTTCGGGGAGGCCACGGTCGGGCTCACCCCGGTCGAGGCCCTGGAAGAGTGCTGCCGCTGTTTGCGCTGCGACTGTCCGAATGAGGAAGCGTAAGAAGGAGAGATCGAATTGTCCCAGAAGATTTCCATACGCATCGACGGCGAGTATCTTTACGCTCAAGAGGGCCAGTCTATTCTGGAAGCGGCCCAAGCCAGCGACAAGTTCATTCCGGCGCTGTGTCACCTCAAGGGCCTGACTCCCGCGGGCGCGTGCCGCTTGTGCATGGTCGAGATCGCGGGCGTGGGCCGGCTGCTGCCCGCCTGCACTACGCCGGTCCAGGAAGGCATGGCGGTCACGACCAAGTCCGCGAAGCTGGATACGTACCGGCGCATCGGGCTGGAATTGCTGTTCACCGAAAGGAACCACTACTGCTCGGTGTGCGTGTCCAACGGCCACTGCGAATTGCAGAACCTGGCCCAGAAGCTGGGCATAACCCACGTGCGTTATCCCTACAGCTTCCCCAAGCTGGCGGTGGACACATCGCACCCGCGCTTCGTGCTGGATCACAATCGCTGCATACTGTGCACGCGCTGCGTACGCGTCTGCGCCGAGATCGAAGGCGCGCACGTGTGGGACGTCATGAGCCGCGGGGTCCAGTCGAGGCTGATCAGCGAGATGGAAAAGCCTTGGGGAAAGGCCTCCAGTTGCACCGGTTGCGGCAAGTGCGTGCAGGTGTGTCCCACTGGCGCGCTGGCCGAGAAGGGGTGGGCAGTGGAAGAGATGACCAAGAACTACGAGAACGTCAGCCGGCTGGCGGCCCACCGGGGGGCGCAACGATGAGCAAGGTCAAGCTCGCGACAGTCTGGCTGGACGGGTGCTCGGGCTGCCACATGTCCTTGCTGGACATCGACGAGAACATTGTGGCCGTGGCGCAGAAGGCGGACATCGTTTTCGGCCCACTGGTGGATGCGCAGGAATTCCCCGAGGGCGTCGATGTGACGCTGGTGGAAGGCGCCGTCAGCAGCCAGGACGACCTGAAGCTGATTCAGACGATTCGCCAGCGCAGCCGCCTGCTGGTGGCCTTGGGCGATTGCGCCGTAACGGGCAACGTTCCGGCCATGCGGAACTCGATCCCGGTGAAGAAGCTGCTGGAGCGGATTTACGTGGAAGGCGCCCAGCCCAGCGGCGGCGTACCGGTGGACGGGGTTCCGGCGTTGCTCAGGCACGCGGTGCCCGTGCAGGAGGTGGTGAAGGTGGATATTCACGTGCCGGGCTGCCCGCCGCGGCCGGAAGCGATTCTTCACGTGGTCGGCGAGTTACTGGCAGGGCGCAAACCCAAGGTTGGGCCGCACGCGAAGTTCGGCTAAGGAGGAGATGACAATGGCGAAGACGATCACCATCAAGCACGTGACCCGGATTGAGGGCCACGCCCGCATCTCCATCCATCTGGATAAGAACGGGAAGGTCTCCTCGACCAATCTGCACGTCACGCAGGTCCGGGGTTTCGAAAAGTTCGTCGAAGGCCGGCCGTATTATGAGATGCCGTCGATCACGTCGCGCATCTGCGGAATCTGTCCGGTCAGCCACGCGCTGGCCTCGTCCAAGGCTTGCGACGCGATCATGGCGGTGCAAGTGCCCTCGACCGCCTTGAAGCTTCGAGATCTGCTGCACTGCGGTCAGTTCGTGCAGTCGCACGCGCTCAGTTTCTTCCATCTCTCCTCGCCGGACCTGCTGCTGGGCTTCGACTCGGATCCAGCCAAGCGGAACATCATCGGCGTGCTCGAAAAGTTTCCGGACCTGGCCAGGTCGGGCGTGGTCCTGCGCAAGTTCGGCCAGCAAGTGATCGAACGGCTGGCCAAGGAGCGAATCCATGCCTCCTGGGTGGTGCCGGGCGGCGTGAACGCAGCGCTGGCGAAGGACGACTGCGACGCCATCCTCAGCGAATTGCCCGTGGCCAAGGCCATCGCCCGGCATACGCTGAAGTTCTTCAAGGACGCTATCGCCGGCTTCGGCGAGGAAATCGAGAACTTCGGAAACGCGCCGACCATGTATGCCGGCTTGACCGACGCCCAAGGCAACCTGCGGCTCTATGACGGCGAGCTGCGATTTCGCGACGCGAAGGGCGGCCTGGTGACGGCCATCGAGCAGCCGGCCGGCTACCAGGAGTTCATTGGTGAGGCTACGGTACCGCACTCTTATCTGAAGGCCCCCTACTACAAGCCGCTCGGTTATCCGCAGGGGACTTATAGGGTCGGGCCCCTGGCGCGCCTGAACGTGGCCGACGCCTGCGGCACGCCGGAGGCGGACGCGGAACTGGCCCAGTACCGCGAGCGGTTTGGCCGCATGCCGCACAGCTCGTTCCTGTATCACTACGCGCGGCTGATCGAGCTGATGCACGCCCTCGAGCGCATGGAAACGCTGCTCAACGATCCGGACATTTTCAGCCCGCACGTGCGCGCCTTCGCCGGCGTGAACGCGCTCGAAGGGGTGGGGATAATCGAAGCGCCGCGCGGGGTGCTGATCCATCACTACAAAGTGGACGAGAACGGCGCCATGCGCTACGCCAACCTGATTGTGGCCACGGGCCACAACAACACGGCTATCGGCAAGGGCGTCCAACAGGTGGCCCAGCACTTCATCGACGGCAACAAGATTCAGGAGGGCATGCTGAACCGGGTCTCGGCCCTGGTGCGGGCCTACGATCCGTGCTTGAGCTGCTCGACGCACGCCCTGGGTGAATACCCGCTCGACGTTCAATTGCTCTCGCCCGGGGGCGAGGTGCTGGATGAGGTGCGGGCTGAGTAGTCGCTCCGCGCTGCCCAGGCCCAGCGCTCTGTCAGCGCGTCCGCGATCAGGGCCGTTTCTTGCACTTCCCTTGGGCTTGCTCCAAATCATCCAGGCAGCGCAGGAGATCGGGCTTCCCCGGGATTGTCACCTCCGCTAGGCTGGACCGCATCTGATCGAGAAACGCAGGCGGCACGTACGAGTCTTCCTCACAGGCCAGCCGGAGCGCATATCTCGCCCGTGAGATTGCCCTCTCGATCGCCTCGTTGATCGCAGCGCCGTTCGGGCGCCTTGTCCAGTACTGCTGGAAAGTCCTGTTCACCGCTTGAAGAGTGCAGTACGAATAGCATTCGTCGCCCGGGACCTGGAGTCGCGCCGCTGCCCACGCCAACTCCTCGGCCCACGGTGGGTCCGGGTGCTGATCGTAAAGACTCCAGTAGGTTTCGGGCTGTAGAAACCAGCGGTCAGCGGGGTCGAAGTACTTCAGAAGGTCCGGGCGTGACGAGAGCCAGGCGCGCTTCAGCGGCTCTTTGGCGGCGACCCGGCCAGTCGCCGAGGGAAGTGACACGGCGCGCTCGATGATGCTCAGCCGGCGAAACTGAAGCAGGCCGGACGACGCCAGCGCGGAAGCGAAGTCATGAGCCAGCAGGTTATCCACCTCGACATAATCTCCGAAACTGACCTGATCCGATCGCTGGAGGACGTGGCCGGCGGCCGCCAAGAGAGCCGGTTCCGGATCCGAGCGTTCGAACCCGGCGGTCAACGGGCCGAAAACCCAACACGTGGGGGAACTTCCCGAGACCCGCGACCGGTCGAAATACCAGTCCTCTCCGTTCTCCCTCGATTCTCTTGCGGCGGCGATGATGTCGCCCAGTAGATACGAGTGGACGACTTGCGCCGAGCGGGTGGGCTCGGCTCTGCAAACGACTTTCGTGGCGATCACCATGCGGGTTCTTATCTCCTGGGCGCCCAGCGAGCCTGCCGAACTCAGCCCTAGCAGGACAATGAACCAATAGATGAAACGCACAAAGCGCATTCAGCGGACCGCCGGCGCGGGGGCGATCCGGACGTTCACTCCCTGCGGGCTGATCTCGAATCGCTCGACCTGGTGCTGCAAGGGGAAGGGGCGGCCGATCTTAGCGTCCGGAAAAATCGGCAGCAGAAAGTTGGCGATGAGGAAGTCCAGGACCGCGCCCCTGGCCTTGACGCCGGAAACATCCACCTCCTGGACGAAGACGGTGGCGCGCCCCTGGCCGGATTCGATTCTGGTGACGACGCGCACTTGCCTCTCGCCGGATAGCAACCAGGTAAGAATCAGGCTGGGCGGTGCGCCTTTCAATTCCCTGACCTTCAGAAAATCCACCAGAGCGGAGCCGGTGGCCGTGCCGTTACCGAGTTCGAGCACGCCGTTGCGCACGCCTTGAGGCACGACTTTGCGAACCTCGCCGTGAGCGTAAGCGTTCAGCTCGGCCAAGCTCAGCCAGATGCGTGATCCGGGCGCCGCCTTGTCCTGCTCGATGAGGTCGATCTTCCGCGTGGCGCTCTGGTAGAGGTCGTCGGCGCCGGCGGCCGCCGCAGCAACGAGGAATGCGGCTATCAGGACGCGCCTCATGGTTTGATTCTAGCGGTTCCAGGAGCGGGGTAGAATGGGCGCATGGTGCGGGCCGCGGCCATGCTGTTAATCGTGGTTCAAGCGCTTGCCGCACAGGCGACGGTCGCGGGACGGGTTTTGGATGAGAACGGCGTCGCGGTGGAGGGGGCCCGCGTCGAGTTTCGCGCACCCGGCCTGACCCCGCCTCCATCCCTAGTCTCCGACCCGAACGGCCGTTTTCGCGCCGAACTCGCCGAGCCCGGAGAATACGCGATCCACGCCGAACGGCTCGGCTATTTTGTCGTCAACAATTTTATGGTCCGGCTGGAGGCCGGTCTCAACGAGGTCACGATCACGCTGAATCACGTGCGGGAACTAATTGAGTCCTTAGATGTGGTGTATTCGCCGCCGGCCATCGATACGGCCGCGATTTCGGACCGGAAGCAGTTGAACAAGGTGGAAATCCTGGGCGTTCCGTATCCGGCGGCGCAGGACATCCGCAGCGCGCTGCCCATACTGGCAGGGGTGGTGCAAGACTCCGATGGCCAGATCCATTTCAACGGCGGCAGCGCCGAGCAGGCCGGCGTCACGCTGGACGGCTTCCGCGTGGCCGACCCCTACACCGGCTTGTTCGATGCGCGGCTCAGCGTCGACGGCATTCAGGGACTGGATCTGGAGAGCGGGCGCTACTCGGCCGACAAGGGGCAAGGGTCGGCCGGTTCGCTGGATATTCAGTCCGGGATGGGCGACGACCGCTTTCGATTCGGCGCAACGAACTTCATCCCGAGCGTGGGCCTGCGGCGGGGGCTGATCCTCAGTCAGTGGAGCCCGCGCTTCACACTGTCCGGTCCCATCGCCCGAGGCAGAGCCTGGTTCTCGAACAGCCTGGAAGCTTACTATCGGGTCACGACCATCGAGGAGTTGCCCCCCGGCGGGGACAGGAACCGCAGCCTGAGCGCCAGCAACCAGACGCGTATCCAAGTGAACCTGGCACCGTCGAACATCCTGACCGCGACCTACCTGGTCAACTACGTCGACATCGACCGCAGCGGCCTAACCTTTCTGGATCCCGTCTCGACGACGGTTCACAGCCGCCGCGCCGTGCATATGGCCACCATCAAGGACCAGATCTACTTGCACGGAGGCGGACTTATCGAGTTGGGCTTTGCCGCCAGCCGGCGGGTGATACGGGACAGTCCCCAAGGCTCGCTCACATATGTGATAACTCCGAATGGGACGAGCGGGAACTACTTCGCCGATCTGACACGTCACGCCAGCTCGGAACAGTGGCTGGCGGGTTTCACGCTCCCACCATTAAAGGCGCGCGGGACGCACCAGTTCAGTCTGGGGGCCAACCTGGAACGCACTGGTTTCGACCAAGCCGTGAGCCGGCACGATTACCTGATTCTGCGCGCCGACGGCAGCACGGCCCGTCACGTGTCTTTTTCGGGAAGCGGATTACTCGACGGGTCTAACTTCGCGTCGGCCGCTTACGGAATGGATCGATGGACCCTGCGGGAGGGGCTGCTGGTCGAGATGGGAACACGGGCGGAATGGAACCAGATTGTTCGCGACGTGACGTTGTTGCCGCGAGTCTCCGGGTCCTGGTCGCCCGCCAGGCTGAAGCAGACGAAGATCGCGGCAGGGTTCGGTTTGTTCAGCGACCCGATGAACCTGGAACTGCTGACCAGGCAGCAGGATCAGGTGAGCGTATCGACATTCTACTCCCCCGGTGGCGCGGTAACGCTGGGTCCGGTAGTAACTGGTGTTGTGGTTAACAAACAATCGCTTAAGACGTCGCGAGCCCGCACTTACAGCTTGAGCCTCGAGCGGATGCTGCCGCACGGCTTTTACGGGAAGGCCTCCTATCTCAGGCGCGCCGGCCGGGACGGCCTGGTGTTTACCGATCCTAGCGGAGGTCTGCGGCAGTCCGGGGTTTTTTACGTATTGCGGAATCAGCGCGCCGACCGTTACGACGCGCTGGAATTCTCGGCGCGCCGCACCTTCGCGGGCCAATACGAGTGGGTGGCAAGTTACACCTATTCCAGGGCGAGGACCAATGCGGTGATCGATTACAGCCTGGAGAACCCAATTTTCGCCCAGCAGGCCCAGGGGCCGCGGGCTTGGGACGCACCCCACCGTTTTCTGGTCTGGGGTTGGGCGCCAGTCCCGAATCGCTACGGTCCGAATATGGTGCGGTCTCTGCTGCGGGAGCTCAACGTGACGTACCTGGTTGAAGCGAGGACCGGCTTTCCCTTCAGCGTGGTCAACGACGAGAGATTCCTCGCCGGTAGCCCGAACCAGCGGCGATTTCCCTCTTACTTCAACGTCAACCTGATGTTCGAAAAGAAGTTCCGCTTCTTTCGATATCTGTGGGCGGGGCGCTTCGGTTTTAATAACGTCACAGCCCGCAACAACCCGAGTGTGGTAAACAATAATATAGACTCGCCGCTTTTCCTGACTTACGGCGGAGGGCAGCGGCGCGCGTTCAACGTGCGTCTGCGCCTATTGGCAAGGAGATGAATATGAAGCTAGCCACGACGATGATTCTGATGCTCAGCGCGGGAGCGCTCTGGGCGCAGACCGACGTTGAGAAGCGTATAGACGAGGCTGCTACTGTGTTCTCCGACGTGATGCAGACGCCGGACAAGGCCATCCCGCAGCAGTTGATGGACAACGCTCAGTGCGTGGTCGTCATTCCCGGCATGAAGGGCGGGGCGTTCATTGTCGGGGCCAAGTACGGCAAGGGATTTGTCTCCTGCCGCAAGAAGAGCGGTGTGGGCTGGACCTCCCTGGGTTCGGTTCGGATTGAGGGCGGCAGCTTCGGGCTGCAGATCGGTGGAACGGAGACCGACGTCATACTGCTGGTGATGAATGAACGCGGAGCGCAACGCCTGCTGTCCAGTCAATTCACACTGGGCGGCGATGCTTCGGTCGCGGCAGGCCCGGTAGGCCGCAACGCGACGGCGCAGACGGACGCATACATGACCGCCGAGATCCTCTCGTGGTCGCGCTCGCGCGGCGTGTTTGCCGGCATCTCGCTGCAAGGCGCGACCCTGCGCCAGGACTCGGACGACAACAGGTCGCTCTACGGGAAGAGCATCGACAACAAGGACGTGATCTCGGGAGAGGTAGCGGCGCCAAAGGCCGCGGAGAAACTGATCTCGCTCTTCAATAAGTACTCCAGCCGGAAGGGATGAAAATCCCCCTTGGGCGCGAAAGCACCGGCCGTTGAACCGCATTTCACCGGCAGTGAGGCTGTCCGCGACGTTATCATCGGCATGTCGGACGGGCTGACGGTGCCGTTCGCGCTAGCCGCGGGCCTTTCAGGGGTGGTCACGTCCAGTGCCCTGGTCCTGGTGGCGGGGCTGGCGGAAATCGTGGCGGGGTCCATCGCCATGGGCCTCGGGGGATATCTGGCCGCGCGCAGCGAGAGTGAGCATTATCAAGCCGAGTTGGTGCGCGAACGGAGTGAAATCCAGCACGTCCCGGATTTGGAGAGAGCGGAGGTCCGCGAGGTGCTGGCTGGCTTCGGCCTGAAGGATGAGCTGCTGGAGAACGCCGTTAACGCGGTCACTGAAGACGATCAGCGGTGGCTGGACTTCATGATGCGCAACGAGCTGAACCTCGAGCCGCCAGATCCAAGACGCGCCCGCAACAGCGCGGCAACCATTGGATTCTCCTACATCGCCGGCGGCGCCCTGCCCTTGGCGCCCTACGCGATGGGGCTGCAGGTGACCACGGCGCTGCTGTGGAGCGCGGCAATTACATTGGCGGCGCTGGTGGTCTTCGGCGGGATCAAGGGCCGCTTCACGGGAGTCTCGACGCTGAAGTCGGCCTTCCAAACCGCGCTGGTCGGCAGCCTGGCCGCGAGCGCGGCTTATCTTCTGGCGAGGCTGGTCAAGGGGCTGGTCTAGCGGTCTGCGGCGTCGCCAACGCCCGTTGACCGCTCCCTCCCGGTCTTACCTGGGGGACCTTTCCGGTGAGAAGCGGGGAGGAGTAAGCAGAGGCCGTAGTAGCAACGCCTTGCGACCAAGGGGCGTTAGCGCGGCTCGGGATGCACGGTCGCATCCGAGTTGGGCGCCACCTGCTGAATGGCGCGCTCGATCTCCTCGGTCAAAGCGTGCGCCTGCTCTAAAGTCTGCCCGCCGTCCACCAGCACATGCACGTCCACGAAGAGCTGGGGGCCGGAGGCTCGCACGCGCACCTTGTGGCAGTTGCCGACGCCGGGGAGCGATTCAACCGCCGCGGTAATCGCCTGTTCCATGCCGGCCGGAGCCGTATCGAGCAGCGCGTAAATGGTGCGCAGGCCCAGCTTATAGATGACGTAGAGGCAGATGACGGCGACCAGGATGGCGGCGATGGAATCGGCCGAGCGCAGCGACGCCAGGGGCGCAAAGCGCCGGCTCAGAAGCACCGAGGAGAGCCCGGCCAGCACCACGGACGAACTCCAGATGTCGGTTCTGAAATGCAGAGCGTCGGCTTCGAGAGCCTGGCTGTTGTGCTTGCGGGCGACGCGGTAGAGCATCCGCGAGCGCGAGTAGTCAACCACGATGGAGGTGAGCATTACGGCGAACGACCAGACGTTCACTTCGACGGCGACGCCCCCGGAGACCAACCGCCCGACGGCTTCGCTGATGATCCAGAAACAGGTCAGAAGCAGAAGGAAGGTTTCGAGCAGGGCGGAAAGGTTCTCGATCTTGCCGTGACCGTAGAGGTGATCGTGGTCGGCCGGGCGGCCGGAGAAGCGCACTGCGAACCAGGTCATGATCGCGGCGGCGAGGTCCAGCCCCGAGTGAGCGGCTTCGGCGAGGATGCCCAAGCTCCCGGTGGCCAATCCTATCAGGAGTTTGAAGCCGGTCAGTCCAACCGCCGCGACGACGGAGGTCGCGGCGGCGTGCTGCTTCTCTTTCACGGCCTGGGCGGCTTCCACTCCCTACAATCTACCCTATTCGCTGAATCAGCCGATTAGTCTACTTGTGCAACCGAATACGCCTACACCCCATCCAACTGAGAAGAGAGGATGCGAGGTGGCGCTCTGGAACAGTTTCTGGGGTACAATGACAGCGCTGAACCGCGACGCTGAAAACCCGCCGCTCGAAGATAGACGTCACTTTTCCAGAGGATTAGCGATCGTATTGCTGATCGTGTGCGCGGTTGTGGGGGCGGGGCTGGCGGAGCTGAAGACGTCGTGGCTGCAGGCGCAACTGCTGGCGGCGGCGGCTCGGCGGGCCACCTACAGCGTGGAGCCCGGCCCGTCGCCGTCGGTTCGGTACCCGGCGTCGGCGCCCTACACCGACCGGCTGGGGTATTCCCGGCTGCCGGCAATCTTGGGCGGGCTGAACTATGCCGGCTACGAAGTGACCGCCCAGGCACGGGCCTCGAGCTTCTCTGAGCGGCTTTCGAAGCTGGGGTTGTTCCCGATCTACCGCGAGAAGGCGCAGGCCGGGCTACGCATCCTGGACTGGCGCGGTAGCCCGCTGTTCACCTCACCCCACCCCGGCCGGGCCTACGCCAGGTTCGAGGACATTCCGCCGGTGGTGGTCCAGTCGCTGCTATTCATCGAGAACCGGGCCGCTCTGGACGAGGGAAGCCGCTACCAGAACCCGTCGGTCGAGTGGGGCCGGCTGGCGGGCGCGGTGCTGGACCTGGGCATCAGCAAGGTCGACCGCAATCACAAAGTCAGCGGCGGCAGCACGCTGGCCACCCAGATGGAGAAGATCCGCTATTCGCCCCAGGGACGGACCGCCTCGCTGCGAGAGAAACTCCGGCAGATGGTTTCGGCTTCGCTGCGAGCCTATCAGGACGGCGAAGACACGATGGCGGCGCGGCGGAGCATCGTTAGGGATTACGTCAATTCGCTGCCGCTGGCGGCTTCGGCGGGTTACGGGGAGGTTTACGGTCTGGGAGACGGGCTGTGGGCCTGGTACGGGGCCGACTTCGCGGCCGTGAACCAGCTTCTTGGCGACCCGGCGCTGCTAGCGGGACAGGCGACGCCGGAGCAGGCGCTGGCTTGGCGTAGAACGCTGAGCCTGCTGCTGGCGGTCAACAGCCCCGGCGACTATCTGATCTCCGATCCCGGCGCCCTGGCGGCGCGCACCGACTCATACCTGCGCCTGCTGGCCAAGGCGGGAATCATCTCCGCGCAGCTTCGAGACCGGGCGCTGGCGGCCCAGGCCGGCATTCTTCGGCAGGCGCCGCCTACCGCGCCGGTCTCGTTCGTCGAAAGGAAGGGAGCGGACGCTATACGGAGCGGCCTGGCTTCACTACTGGGTCTGCAGAGCAACTACGCGCTGGACCGGCTGGATCTGACAGTACACGCCACGCTGGATCGAGGGGCGCAGGAAGCGGTCACGGAGAAGCTTCAGCAATTCCACGACCCTGGCGTGGCGGCGCAAAACGGGCTGATCGGGGAGCGCCTGCTCACTCCCGAGAGCGCCGGCGCGGTGGTCTACAGCTTCACTCTGTACGAGCGGGTTAACGGCGTGAACCTGCTGCGGGTGCAGACCGACAGCTACGATCAGCCGCTCAGCATGAACGAGGGGACCAAGCTTGAGCTCGGGTCTACGGCCAAGCTGCGAACACTGGCGAATTACCTGCTGGTGGTGCGCGACCTGCACGCCCGGTTAGCCGGGATGAGCGCTGAAGAACTGGATGCGGCACGCGGCGCGGCGGCCGATCCCATCACCCAGTGGGCGGCGGACTATCTGCGCGAGGCTCCGGACAAGGGCCTGTCGGCGATGTTGCAGGCCGCGCTAGCACGCACCTACTCGGCCAGCCCGAATGAGCGTTTCTACACCGGGGGCGGCCTGCACGTTTTCTCCAACTTCGAACGCGAGGACAACGTCAGAGTGCTCGCGGTGAGCGAGGCTATAGAGCGCTCGGTGAACCTGGTGTTCGTGAGGCTGATGCGCGACATCGTGCGCTACTACATCGCGCGGCTGCCGGAGGCAACTCCGGATATCCTGCAGAACCCCAGCGAGCCCGCGCGCAAGCTCTACCTGGCCCGGTTTGCGGACATGGAGGGACGCGAGTTTCTGGAGCGCTTCTACCGGCAGCACGAAGGAGAGGACCCGGCCGCGGCCCTGGCGGCGCTGCCCAGGGGCCGGCGCGTTCACCCTCTGGAAAGGTGGCTGCTGGAGTATCGAGTGCAGCATCCGAAAGCCGCCCTGGCGGAGATTCAGGACGCCGGCGCGGCCAAGCGTCAGGAGGTTTACGACTGGCTGTTCAAAGACCGGTTCAGGGGAGATGCGCAGAATAACCGGATACGGATCGTGCTGGAGCGGGAGGCGTTTCAGCAGATTCTCAAGGTTTGGAAGAGCCTGGGTTTCCCGTTCAACTACCTGGTGCCGTCTTATGCCACGGCGATCGGGAGCTCGGGCGACAATCCGGCGGCGCTGGCGGAACTGGCGGGCGTGATTGTGAACGACGGAGTGCGCTATCCGGCTGCGCGCATCGACGAACTGCATTTCGCCGAGGGCACGCCGGTGGACACAACCGTGGCGCCGAAGCGCAAGCCGGGCGAAAGGGTCCTCCCCACGGAGGTTGCGAGCGTACTGCGGCAGGAAATGTTCAAGGTGGTGGAGAAGGGCACGGCGAGGCGGGCCTTCGGCTCGGTGGTGCTGAGCGACGGAAAGGTGATTCCCGTGGGCGGCAAGACTGGCACCGGGGACAACCGTATCCAGTTCGTGCAGTCCAACGGGCAGCGCACGGGATCGAAGGCCATGAACCGGACGGCCACGTTCGTGTTCATTATCGGTGGCCGCTTTTTCGGCACGATCACGGCCTACGTGCCCGGCGAGTTGGCGGGGGACTACGGGTTCACCAGCGCGCTGCCGGCGCAGGCTTTCAAGGCCCTGGCGCCGGCCTTCAGGCCGCTCATCGAAGAGGCGGCAGCGCCTCAGACCATACGGTAGAGGTAACGCCGGCTGTAGGCGAAAAAGCGTCTGAAGGCGGGGCACAGGTAGTTCAAGCCGGGTTCGCCATCCGGCGTCAGCACGAAGCGATCCTTCGGGCAGCCGCCATTGCACATCGCGCGCACGGGGCACTCGCGGCAGTAGCGCGGCAGGGCGTCGCGCTTGGCCTGGCCGAAGGCGAGCTGCGCCGGGCTTTCCAGCAGATCCACCAAGGGGGTTTCGCGAATGTTCCCCAGACGATGCTCGGGATCGACGAAGTGGTCGCAGGAGTAGAAATCGCCAGTGTGCTCGATGACCGGGATGTCGCCGCAGGTCTCGCGGAAAATGCACAGCGAGTGATCCATTCCGCGCAGGGGCCGGGAGGCCTCTTCGAAGATCTGAACCGCGATGCGGCCGGCGTCCCCTTGGCGCCACTCGTCAAAGATCGCGCAAAGAAACTCGCCGAAGGCCTCGGCGGGCGCGGTGTGAGGGCCGACGCCGCCTGGGGCGTCCGGCAGCGGCTCGACGACTGGAAGAAAGCCCAGATAGCGAGCGCCAATCTCCTTGAAGAACCGGTAGACATCGAGGGGCCGCCGCACGTTCTGATCGTGAACCACGCACAGGATGTCGGTAGCGACGCCATACCGGCGCAGCAGCTCATAGCCGCGCGTGGCCCGCGCGTGCGAGGGCTCATGGCCGCGGGTCAGGCGGTAGCAATCGTGCAGGTCCGCGGGGCCATCCAGGCTTAGACCCACGCTGAAGCCCTCGAGAGCGAAGAAGCGGCACCAGTCGTCGTCGAGCAGAATCCCGTTGGTCTGCACGCCGTTGAAGACGCTCCGGGCGGGCGGGCAGTGCCGGCGCTGAAGCGCCACGATCCGGCGGAAGTAGTCGAGGCCGAGGACGATCGGCTCGCCGCCGTGCCAGGAAAAGGAAACCGTCCGGGCCGGGGAGGCTTCGAAGTGCTGGCGGATGTAGTTCTCCAGCACGTCATCGGACATACGGCAGCCCGACGCGGGCGGATAGAGGTCCCGCTTCTTCAGGTAGTAGCAGTAGTGGCAGTCGAGATTACAGACCGCGCCCGCGGGTTTGGCGAAGATCTGGAATTCGCGGGAGGCGGCTGGCACGGGGCTAACTGCGATCTTAGCGCATGATATACTCGCTGAGCATGGAACGCCGAAACTTTCTGGAACGCATCACCCAGCTCGCCGGCAGTGCGGCGGTTGTGCCTCTTCTTCAGACGGGCTCCGCCGCGGCCCAGATCGTCGCCGAGAACGACAATCGCCTGGTTAGCGCGACTGCCGAATATGACGCGGCCGGGACGAAGGTCACCGGCTATTTGTCCCGCCTCAAGGGCGGGCAGAAGCGCCCCGCCGTCCTGGTGATTCACGAGAATCGCGGACTGACCCCGCACATACAGGACGTGGCCCGGCGGGTGGCAGTTGAAGGGTTTCTGGGCTACGCGCCCGACGTGATGTCGCTTCCGGGCGGGTTGAACTCCCCGGATACGGTAGCGCGTCTGGCCGCCGCGGTGGGATTCCTGGCGAAGCATCCGGAGTCGACGGGCAAGGTCGGAGTGGTCGGGTTCTGCTGGGGCGGCGGGATGGTGAACCGGCTGGCCGCCGCCGGAACGTCCATGAACGCTGGGGTCCCCTACTACGGCGCGCAGATAGCCGCCGAGGAGGTCCCGAAGATCAATGCGCCGCTGATGCTGCAATACGGAGCCAACGACGCGCGCATAAACGCCGGCATCGAGGCTTACGAGGCCGCGCTCAAGGCCAACAAGAAGGTCTACGAGAAATTCATATACGAAGGCGCCGGCCACGGCTTCAATAACGACACCAACGCGGGTGGCTACAACAAAGAGGCGGCGACGCTGGCCTGGGAACGCACGATCAAGTTCTTTAAGAAGTACCTGGCAGCGTGACCGGAGCGATCTACGTCGTCGGCGGCGGCATTGTCGGCCTGGCCGCCGCCTATCGCATTGGCGCGCGTTTTCCGGCGGCGCGGGTCACAGTCCTCGAAAAGGAAGCGGCCGTCTGCCACCACCAAAGCGGCAATAATAGCGGCGTGCTCCACGCCGGACTCTACTACAAGCCTGGATCGTTAAAAGCTCGGCTGGCCGTGAACGGCCTGCGGCGGATGGTGGACTTCTGCCGCGACAACCAGGTCCCCTATGAGATCTGCGGGAAGCTGGTGGTGGCATCGAGCGAGGAGGAATTGCCGCGGCTGCATGCGCTGCACGAGCGGGGCATGAGGAACGGGCTGGAGGGACTGGTGCTGCTCGGTCCCGGTCCGATGCGCGAGATCGAGCCGCATGTTGGCGGAGTCGCCGCCCTGCACGTGCCGCAGGAGGGTATCGTCGACTATCCGAGGGTATGCGCGGCGCTGGTGGCCAAGATCCAGGCGCAAGGAGGCCGGGTGATCACGGGAGCGAAGGTGCAAGGGCTGCGCCAGGTTTCCAGAGGCTGGATCGCCTCGACCACGGCCGGGGAGTTCGAGATCGATTTCCTGGTCAATTGCGCCGGACTCTATTGCGATCGCGTGAGCGAACTCGCAGGCGAGCGCCGCGAGGTCCGCATCGTGCCTTTTCGCGGCGAATACTACAAGATCAAGCGGGAGCGGCAGTTTCTGGTTCGCAACCTGATCTACCCAGCGCCCGATTCGAAGTTCCCGTTCCTGGGCGTTCATTTCACGCGCCTGATTCAAGGGGGCGTCGAGGCCGGGCCGAACGCCGTTCTGGCCTTGGCCCGCGAGGGCTATCGAAAGACCGACGTGAACGTGCGCGACATGGTGGATGCCGTCGCCTATCCCGGCCTCTGGCGCTTCCTGGCGCGTCATCCACGCATGTGCTGGGAAGAGCTGCGCCGGAGTTTCAGCCGGCGTCTGTTTGCGGAGTCGCTGGCGAAACTGGTTCCGGAGATTCGCGCGGAAGACCTGGAGCCCGGAGGAGCCGGAGTGCGCGCACAGGCGCTCACGCCAAAAGGTGAGTTGGTTCAGGATTTCTGCTTCGTCGCCCGGCCCAATGCGCTGCATGTGCTGAACGCCCCCAGTCCCGCGGCCACGGCCTCGCTAGCGATAGGGGACGAAATCGCGGCCCAGTTGGCGGGAGGGTAGAGAGAGAGGGAACTGCTATCGACTTCAGAGCGGCTTCACAACCAGATTGGGGATCAGTCGGTTGTGGGTCAGTCTCCGGGGTGCCGTTTTAACTACAATATACAGGATGCGGATCTCGTGCGGCTGGTTTGCTTGGGCGCTCCTGGCCGGCACCCTGTACGTGATCATCGGCGTTGCCTTCGCCCCGCTATCCGTTCCATCCGTATTCTTCTGGAGGCTGGCGGCCTGGATGGTTAGCGCAGTGGTCTACGCGGCTCATCTTGGCTACGAGCACTTCCGGATCCGCAGCTCGCCTCGTTCAACGGCGCTGCATGTCGCCTTCGGTGCTGCTGTCGGAGCTTTTGGGCTTGCGGCCGCTGCGATTGTCCATTCGTTGGTAACCGGAACGGGCAACTTGCGCCTGCTGCGCATCGCGTTATTGATTTGGCCGCTCATCACCGGTGTTCCCGCGTTCGTGGTCGCCTTGGTTTTGGCTGCGGTGCTAGCTCGAGTACCGCGCTGCCGGCCTGCCGTACCGGGCCGATAGCCTGCCCGCAATTGCAGCAGCGGCAACCTCCGGCTGAAGGACCCGGCCCGCGATTCATTCAACGGGAGAACTACTACGTACCCCTCGGCGAGCGCCGGCAGGGCTCAGCGCAGGTCCGTAGAGGCCCCCATCTCGCTGATCCCATTAACCCCAACCGTTCCTGCCCTGTGCAGTCACGGAAACCCAACGCAGCCTCACTCGTGCATGGCGCTCAAGACATGCCCGCCCATTATCACCGAACAGCGTCAGAATCAGAAAACAACAGAGTACTTCGCGGGGTTTGCTGCCGTCGAGCGGGCCGATGATGCCGTCGCCCTGCGTTACGTCTAGGATGCGGGCGGCGCGGCCGTAAGGAACCGAGTGACTCGAGTTTCCATGTCACGTCACTCTTGCCGCAAAGCCACGATGGGCTCGACCTTCATTGCGCGTCGCGCCGGGAAATAGCAGGCTGCAGTGGCGACCGCGGTGAGCAGCAGCGAGACAGTAATGAACGTCAATGGATCGGTGGCGGTAACGCCGAACAGCAGACTTGAGCCAGCCCGACCCAGCCACAAGGCTCCCACGAGTCCGAGCACCAGACCAGTCAGGCTCAGCTTCAGCCCCTCACTGATGATCATGCGGAAGATCTCGCCGGCTTGTGCGCCTACGGCCATGCGGATACCGATCTCGTGTGTGCGCGTCGCGATAGAGTACTGGATGAGCCCGTAGATACCGATGGCGGCCATCAGGAGCGCAACTACGGAGAATCCGATCAGGAGCGAGGTCTGGAAGCGACGCTGCGTGAGGAAGGCGCCGAGCCGATTTTCCAAGGTCGTCACGCCATAGAGCGGCGCATGCTTTTCCACCCGACGCACGGCAGCTTGAATCGTCCCCACCATCTTCAGCGGGTCATCCAGAGACGTTCGTACGAGAAGGGTCGCGCGCCGGGAAGGATTCTGCACCAGCGGCTCGAACATCTGCGGGATCGGTTCGTTCTCCAGTCCCTGGCGGCGCATGTCGCCCACGACTCCGACGACTGTAAACCACAGCCTGCCGGAATCCCCAGGGCCGAGCTTGAATCTCTTGCCGACTGGATCGCTCCCAGGCCACAAGCGGCGAGCCATCGCATCATTGATGATCGCGACGCGCGGAGAATCAGGTCCATCCTCGAGCGAAAAGAAGCGCCCCCTGAGTAAAGGAGTCCCGAGGGCCTTGAAGAATCCACCGCTGACCTCGTCTCTTCGGAGCCGCAGGCGCTCGGAAGTCGTTCGGGCGTCCCCTTCGATGGTGACGATCTGTTCTGGGCTGCCACCGATGAAGAGATCGCCGATAATGCCGGCACTCTCCACACCGGGGAGCGATTCAATTTGTTCGAGCACGCGGTTATAGAAGTCAGCCCGCTGCGCGGAGGCCGTGAAGGCCGGGATGGAGAGCTGCATCGAAAGGACCCGCTCAGGCCTGAATCCTGGATCGACGTTCTCGACCGACCGCAGGCTTCGGACCAGGAGGCCGGCGCCGACCAGCAGATTGATCGCCAGCGCGAATTCCGCCACTACGAGAGCGCGGCGGATTCCACGCGTGGCGACTCCGCCGGACATGCTTCTTCCTCCTTCCTGGACAGAGGACCTCAAGCTCCGGCGCGCCATGGTTATCGCCGGCGCCAGTCCGACCAGGATTCCCGTCAGAAGGGAAAGGGCCAAGGCCCAGCCGAGCACCCGCGGATCGAGGCCGACCTCGTTCAGACGAGCCAGGTCCCCAGGCTTGACGGCCAGTATGAGACGGATGCCCGCCAGGGCCACCAATAAACCCAGCAGTCCGGATATGACGGCCAGAGTCAGACTTTCGGCGAGTAACTGCCGGACGATCCGCGCATGGCTGGCTCCGAGCGCCGCTCGAACAGCGAATTCCCTTTCCCGGCTGACGCTGCGAGCCAGCGAAAGGCTCGCGACGTTGGTAGCGGCGATGAAGAGAACACAAGAGACGGCGCCCATGAGCATCCACAATGCCAACCTCGCCTGGGGTCCGGTTACCTGTAGGCTCAACGGTACTACGCTAATACCGCGGTTCCGGCCGGAAGCCGGCAACTGCTCGTCGAGACGACGTGCGATCGCGCTCATCTCCGCCTGGGCTTGCTCGAAAGTCACGTTCGGCCGAAGTCTCCCGATGACGAACCAGGAATCCGCGCCACGCACACTGCGAAGGACTTCCCAATCCGGAAACATCGTGTGCGGCTCCCACACATCCGCGTCGAGTTGCCCAAATTGAAAACCTGCAGGGAGGATGCCGATGATCTCGGGAAGGAAGTCCGTCCAGCTCGATGGACGCGCCTATCGCATCGCGTGAGCCTCCGAAACGGGCTTGCCAGAAGCGATGACTGATCAGGGCCAAACGTTGCCGCTGCTCGGCCTCCTCGGCCGAGAAGGTGCGCCCGTGCAAGGGTTGAACGCCGAGCAAAGGAAAGACGTTGGGTGAGATCCTGGCGACGCTTATCTGTTCCGCCTCTCCGGCACTCGTGAGCGTCACGGAAACAGGATCGAAGACAGCCATATCCGCGAAGCTCTCGCTTTGGCTCCGCCACTGTTCGACATTCAGATACGCCGATCTGCCTTCGCGCAGGCTCTGACTCGGAATCTCGGTCCACAACATCGCCAACTGCTCCGGGGATCGATAGGGAAGCGGCCGGAGCAGGACCGCATTCAGCACGCTGAACATTGCGGTATTGGCGCCAATCGCCAGCGCCAGCACGGCTACGGAGGTCATCGTAAAGCCGGGGCTCTTGCGGAGAGTCCGCACCGCGTAGCGTATGTCCTGCGCCATCGTTTCGACCAGGGCGAACGCCCTTCGTTCACGGTAGCTTTCCTTCATCGGCTCTATGGCTCCAAAGCTGCGCAGTGCGGCATATCGCGCCTCCGCCGGATTCATGCCCGCTTTGAGGTTGTCCTCAATCTGCATCTCCAGGTGAAAGCGAACTTCATCATCCAGCTCGCGCTCCAGCCGTTTGTGTTCGAACAGGCCACGCAGCCGAGCGGCAACCACGCTAGCCCAGCTCATCCGCGCTCCTCCGCCAAGCTCTCCGGGTCAAAGCCAAGGAAGCGTTCAATCGTCGATGACATGCGCCTCCAATCCTCGGTTTCCTTGGCGAGTCGTCTCCGCCCGGCTGACGGTAATGGAGTAGAATCTCGCCTTGCGGTTCTTCTCGGACGCTCCCCACTTGGAGGCAATCCATCCTTCCTGCTCCATTCGCAAGAGAGCCGGATAGAGAGTGCCCTGGTTGAGCTGCAGCACGTCATTGCTGATCTGCTCGATCCGGCGCGCAATGCCGTAACCGTGCAGCGGTCCGAGCGCCTCTAACGTTCGCAGAACGAGGAGAATCAGAGTGCCCTGGAGAACATCCGCCTTATCTGTACGCTCACTTTTCATTAGGTAACCTACAGGAACAGCATATCCGATGTTCGTGTAGGCGGTCAACAGAAAAGAAGGAGAATACGTGGTGCAGTTGGTTTAGGCACACAGCGGGCCCATAATGGACGTCATCGCCTGCGACCGGGCCGCCGGCGCGGCCCACTGTTACCGGAGCTGGTGCTCGACTTCCTGCAGCCAGTCGGGCCGTTTGAGGACTTCGCGGGGTTTGCTGCCGTCGGGCGGGCCTATGATGCCGTCGCGCTGCATCACGTCCAGGATGCGGGCGGCGCGGCCGTAACCGAGGCGCAGGCGGCGCTGCAGGGTTGAAGTGGACGCTTTGCCCTGCTCCAACACCACGCGCACGGCGTCTTCGTAAAGCGGATCCTGATCGGCGTCAAGCTCGCTCATGTCCGCCTCTTCGTCCTCCGAAGGCGGCGCCACCACCAGGTAGGTGGCATCGTACTCGGGGGTGGCCTGCTCCTTCCAGAAATCGACCACGCGGTTGATCTCGGTTTCGGTCACCAGCGCTCCGTGCACCCGGATCAGCCGCGACGAACCGGGAGGCAGCGACAGCATGTCGCCCTTGCCCAGCAGGTGCTCGGCCCCCATCACGTCCAGGATGGTCCGCGAGTCCACGCGGGTGGCCACGCGGAAGCTGATGCGCGCGGGGAAGTTGGCCTTGATGAGCCCGGTAACGACGTCCACACTGGGCCGCTGCGTGGCCAGCACCAGGTGAATGCCGACGGCGCGCGCCATCTGCGCCAGGCGCGTCACCGACTCCTCGACGTTGCCGCGCTCGATCATCATCAGGTCGGCCAGCTCGTCGATGAAGATCACGATATAGGGCAGCGTCTCGGGCTCCTCGGACGCACCGTCCTCCTCGAACAGGCTGCGAGGACCTTCCTGAACCTGGCGCACCTTGCGGTTGTACTGCTCGATGTTGCGCACTCTCTGGGCGGCCAGCAGGCGCAAGCGGCGGTCCATCTCCAGCACCGCGTTGCGCAAGGCGTTGGTGGACTTCTTCGCGTCCGTGATAACCGGCGTCAGCAGGTGCGGAATGCCTTCGTAAAGCCCCAACTCCAGGCGCTTGGGATCGACCAGAATCATCTTCACATGGTCCGGCGTCGAGCGCAGCAGGATGGACATGATCATCGAATTAAGCAGCACGCTCTTGCCGGAGCCGGTGGAACCGGCGATCAGCAGGTGCGGCGTGGATTCGAGAGCGGACACCTTGATGCGCCCGCTGATGTCTTTGCCCAGCGGGATGGGCAAGCGCGCGGAGGTGTTCCGGAAAACGTCGGATTCCAGGATTTGGCGCAAACCGATCAGTTCACGCTTGGAGTTCGGAACCTCGATGCCGACGGTCGGCTTGCCGGGGATGCGCTCGATAAGAATGGATTCGGCCTGCAGGCCGAGGCAGAGGTCTTCGGTCAGGGTGGTGATGCGGCTGTACTTGATGCCGGCTTCGGGCTTGAATTCGAAGCCACGTTCGGCCCGCCGCGGTTACTGGATCGCAACTGGGCTGACTGTGAGCGTCTGTGAACTCCCGGCCGACACATCCAGTTGAGTCGCGTGCGTCAACGAATTGCGCAAGGCAGTCAGCCGTTCCGGGAATAGTTCAGTGAGAGATTGATCCGTCGCAAGAACCCAATACTTCCCGGGTGCCAGCATCTCCGATTTCCAGATTCCATCCTGGTCCGTGTTGCCAACAACCGTGGCGGCGGCCAGTTGAGCATCCGAAGCATACGTCGAAGGCAGAATGCAGATGCTGGTGTCCGGAAGTGGATTTCCTTTGTCGTCCGCCGCCTTTACGGTAACCGAGCCGCCGTCCGTGGCGAGAGTGACACGAAGCGTGACTTCGCCCACCTCACTGCCCGCCCGAAGTCGCCGTCCAAGCACACTCTGCGAACCGTATGTCACATCTTTCGTGTAGGAGCCTCTTGGAATACTACTAACCTGCACCCGATACTCACCCACGAGGACAGCACCATACTCGAAGTTACCGGGGACCTGCGCAGATGCGTTGGTCTTTTCGCCCGGCAGCGGCGTGCGACCCAGGGGAGTCAGCCCTATCGAAAGCTTGCCAGCGCTCTGAGTGGCCGGCGCTGCGCTCGCCCAGACCACCTCGCCCGGCATTCGAATCCGCGGTGATGCATCCACGACGACCTTGCTTACATCCCGATCAACAATCGATACAGAAGTCGTACCGTAGGTGCTTGATTGACCGCTAAACGCCGTCACTTTAAAAGTGCCTGGGGACAAATCACACACACGGAAGCGGCCATCTTCGCCGGTGCTTCCGTTCATAGGGCTAAAATGGAGCCCGCCGGGTTCGCCCATACTGACATCGCCGGATTCAATCGCGAAGTTGAGCCGGCCAGGGGCTCCGGTGGATCGCGCCTCTCCTTCAACGCAATATGAGGGACCGCGAGTCACCGCAATGTCAATCTCCCTTCGCTCACCGGGCCGCAAGACGATCGCTCGGGCCTCCTCTATGGTGGGGGCTCCAGAGTAGTAGCCCGGCACTATAATCGTTTTCCGCAGCTTTGGGTTCGCTGGTACGGCAGACCAGGCGTCCAGCGTTTGCCGTCCCTTCTGAACCAAAATGTAGTAGGGCACATCCGGGGGAACATTCTGAAACCTATACTGGCCGCGATCATCTGTTCCAGCAACTTCTCTGTAGCTCTGAACCAGGGATCCACAATAATAGCTTCGCCCGACTAATGTCAGCATCACGCCTGGCACAGGCTGCTTGTCGGCGTCCAGGACCGTGCCGAAAACCTCGGCCCGTGCACGGAGCACAAAATCCACGCTTGCGCTTGTCGTGGTCCCTATCGATACCCACTTACTTGCTGATGGCCCCCAACCAAAGCTACCAGCCTCGGGGGGAGCGTAGACAAGGATGCGGTAGGAGCCAGGACTCAAGCCGGCAAGCTTATAGGCGCCCTTAGAATCGGTGATCGCTTGCAGCCGCATCGAACCGCCGAGTATTGCGGCGACTGCGACACCGGGCATAGGTACCGAACTGCCGCTGTCCCGGACTACCCCTGAAACCGCGCCCTTAGGGGTCTCGGACCGGAGTTCCTGACTTGGCGCGGCCGCCGGAAAGCCGAGCAGCGCCGATAGCGCAAACACCTGGATGATTCTTCGCATGCTATCTCCCCGGCACGTCCGTCGCCGGCCCTGGAAGCTCGACCTCGGTTCTTCCGGGTGGAAGATCAAAATCGAATGTCCAGCCACGATCATTGGATGCGCTTGACCGCAGCACAACCCCATATGAACCGCTTCGCAGGTTGGCAAACATGGCCCTGCCGTCGCCGTCCGGATTCACGGCGTAGACTCTTTGAAGGCCCGATGTGACATCGCGATCGACAAGCAGCAGGGTAAGCCTGGACGCCACTCCCTTACCCGAACCAATTAGGGCAGACACTTCGCTACGCTGGCTCATTGGGATGACAATCTCCCCTTGAGTGGCTCCTCCAGTGGCTGGAATTGGGGTGTTGTTGACGTCGTAGCAACTTCGATCCTCGCTCACCGCCAACACCATGTAGGGACTCGGCACAACATTCGGAACCACGGTTGGACGGCCCGGCCGAAGCGTGACATGTCTCGCAAAACTTCCGGGCCAATCCTCACCCGGAGCGAATTCCACGCTGACGTCCGAGGTACAGCGAGGCGGCGGTGTGCCGACGGATGCCATTGCAGCGTTTACGCTAACATCTTGAGCCGGCTTTGGCTCTACCAGGATTTCCGGCGTGCCGTCCGGCCGGGTATCGACTTGCGCGCGTGCAACCAGAGGTCTACCTGAGTCCCCGCGTTCGCCGGTACCGACGGCCATCAGGCACCAAGACCCCGAGGCAATGTTGCGAAACTCGAAGCGCCCCGCCTCGTCGGCATCCGCGGTTCCGATTGCTGTAAAAGGATAACCACAAAGGCTCAGGCTGAGTCGAAAACGCGTGCCAGGATTCGTTTCGCGAACTCGACCACTCAATGTCGCCGGCTGAGAGATGTGAACTCTAAAGTCGAGGCTGCCACGCTCTTCTCCAACGCCGACGGCCACGACCTCCGGGCTTGCCGTTTCCGGAAACACCTGAGCCCCAGCTATGTCGGAAGATGGCGCACCAAACCCTACGCGCCTACCAGCAAACGGATACGCAGCCGCTCCATACAGCGAGACGAGCACGTACTCCCCGGGCACGAGGCCGTGAATCCGGTATTCGCCAGATCCATTCACGATCGCGTAGTTGCCGCTTTTCGAAAACTCGGGAATCGGTGAAGACCCGCGCCGTCGCATCGCCAAGACGACCGCACCTCCCACTGCTTTTCCCGCGTCATCCTTCACTGACCCGGAGATTACGCTGGTACGAATCGACCCTATTGGCAAAAACATGTCCTGATTCCCTAGACGTACAACGACAGTATTTTGGACGTAGCCAGCCTTGACGATTTCGATGCGATATTCGCCCGCTTCCAACTGTTCGAAATCAATGCGCCCGGTCTTGTCGCTCTCGGTCTCCGCATCGCTGATTGAATTGCCGGCTTTGAACAATCGACCGGATGCAGTCGGAAGGGCGACGCCGGACGGCTCCTCCGTGATCCGGATGTGAATGGCGGAGGCGAACGCGGAACCACTCAACGCCCCGGCGAGGGCAACCAGAGCGCAATGGCGGCAGACTGGCATCTTGAGCGCCTCGGCAATCATCATGTCACATACCGCGGCAACAAACCAATCATCGGCAGCGCGGCAACGGCCTCGCTGGCGATAGGTAACGAAATCGCGGCCCAGTTGGCGGGGGCGTAGAGAAAGGGGAAGCTGCTATCGACTTCAGAGCGACTTTACAACCAAATCGGGGATCAGCTGGAAATGGCGGATGTTCTCCGTCACAACCTCAAACCCAAGCTGCAACGCCGTAGCTCCGATGAGCAGATCCTCCAAAGGCAGATTGACTCCTCGCGCAGCCTCCCGGCCAGAGATTAGGCCGGCCCGTTGCGCGATCTCGACCGTGACCGGATAAACAGCCACCGCGGCAATCAATTCCTCAACAAAGGCCTCGCGCCGTTGACGTTGAGTCTCGTGCCTGGCCCTCTGGATGCCGTGCGTCAGTTCGATAACGCTCACGACCGACAAGCCGACTTCGGTATCACCCGATACCTTGCCGCTCCGCAGTAACGATCGCGCTCGTATCGAGAATCAGTCCCACGATGGCGGGTTCCAGGGCTGCCGGTTACGGACGATCTCCTCAACGTCGGCCGCGAAGTCCGGGTCGAGCGTGACCGGGCAACCCCGGTCCTTCTCGCGTTGCTCGGCCCTCGCGATGCACTCGGAGATCGTACGTCGAGGCGGAGTGGCAGGGCTCAGAACGACGATGGGGTGACTGTCGTGCTCAACCACGATCTCGGCGCCTTCTCGCACCTTTTGGAGCACAGCCTCGATGTCCTTGATGACCTCAGCCTCTGTCATGTGGACTTGCATCATGTCTCTTCTCCGATCATACTGCTCCGCCGGCCATGTCGGCGGAGCACGCCTACCGGAGCTGGTGCTCGACTTCCTGCAGCCAGTCCGGCCGCTTGAGGACTTCGCGGGGTTTGCTGCCGTCGGGCGGGCCGATGATGCCGTCGCGCTGCATCACGTCGAGGATGCGGGCGGCGCGGCCGTAACCCAGGCGCAGGCGGCGCTGCAGGGTTGAAGTGGACGCTTTGCCCTGCTCCAACACCACGCGCACGGCGTCTTCGTAAAGCGGATCCTGATCGGCGTCAAGCTCGCTCATGTCCGCCTCTTCGTCCTCCGAAGGCGGCGCCACCAGGTAGGTCGCATCGTACTCGGGGGTGGCCTGCTCCTTCCAGAAATCGACCACGCGGTTGATCTCGGTTTCGGTCACCAGCGCTCCGTGCACCCGGATCAGCCGCGACGAACCGGGAGGCAGCGACAGCATGTCGCCCTTGCCCAGCAGGTGCTCGGCCCCCATCACGTCCAGGATGGTCCGCGAGTCCACGCGGGTGGCCACGCGGAAGCTGATGCGCGCGGGGAAGTTGGCTTTGATGAGCCCGGTAACAACGTCCACGCTGGGCCGCTGCGTGGCCAGCACCAGGTGAATGCCTACGGCGCGCGCCATCTGCGCCAGGCGCGTCACCGACTCCTCGACGTTGCCGCGCTCGATCATCATCAGGTCGGCGAGTTCGTCGATGAAGATCACGACATAGGGCAGCGTCTCGGGGTCCTCGGACGCACCGTCCTCCTCGAACAGACTGCGAGGACCTTCCAGGACCTGGCGCACCTTGCGGTTGTATTGCTCGATGTTGCGCACTCCCTGGGCGGCCAGCAGGCGCAAGCGGCGGTCCATCTCCAACACCGCGTTGCGCAAGGCGTTGGTAGCCTTCTTCGCATCCGTGATGACCGGCGTCAGAAGGTGCGGAATGCCTTCGTAGAGCCCCAACTCCAGGCGCTTGGGATCGACCAGAATCATCTTCACATGGTCCGGCGTCGAGCGCAGCAGGATGGACATGATCATCGAATTGAGCAACACGCTCTTGCCGGAGCCGGTGGAGCCGGCGATCAACAGGTGCGGCATGGATTCGAGCGCGGCCACCTTGATGCGCCCGCTGATGTCCTTGCCCAGCGGGATGGGCAAGTGCGCGGAGGTTTTCCGGAAATCCTCGGATTCCAGGATCTGGCGCAAACCGATCAGTTCACGCTTGGAGTTCGGAACTTCGATGCCGACGGTGGGCTTGCCGGGGATGCGCTCGATCAGAATGGATTCGGCCTGGAGGCCTAGGCAGAGGTCTTCGGTCAGTGTCGTGATGCGGCTGTACTTGATGCCGGCTTCGGGTTTGAATTCGAAAGTGGTGACCACCGGACCGGGGTTGATCTGTACCACCGAGCCGAGGACGTTGAACTCCTCGAACTTCGACTTGATGCGAGCCGCAATATCCTTCAGTTCCTGCTCATCGTAGGGATTGCGCCCGGCGGGCTCGTTGAGCAGTTCGGTGGAGGGCAACTGGTACTCGCGCTGCTTGCGCGGAGGAGCCACTGGCTCTTCGTGCGCCGCCACCGGGACTTGCGGTTCGGCGAGCGGAGCAGGCGGCGGCAGTGGCCGCTCTTCCAGGGTCTGGATCGGAATGTCCGTGATCGGAGCATACTCGGGCGCAACCGGAACCGGCTCGACAGCGGGCTCCACGGGAACGGGTTTGGGTTTGCGCCGGGATTTCTCCTGCTTCTTCTCGCTCCGCCGCTCGCGCCAGGCGGCCAGCGCGCGCGCCGGCCCGCTGAACCAGGACTCGACCTTATAGATGCTGAAGGTCGAGATGAGATAGATGGAGACGACTAGGGCGGTCAGGGCCAGCACGGCGGCGCCAGTCAGGTTCATGGCCGCCACCAGACGCTGGGCAAGGAGCAGGCCCGCGAGGCCGCCCGCGGGGATGGCGCCGAAGATCCGCCAGCCGGGGAAAAGCGAGAGCGCCACCGCGGCGCTAAGCAGGAGCAGGACCGCGCCCAAGCTCTTCGCCAGCGCCGACTGAACCGCTTCCGAGCGTATCCATTTCCAGGCCAGCAGGAGCAACAGGAGCGGGAACACAAAGGCGGCCAAGCCGAAGCTTTGCAGCGTCAGGTCGGCTAGCCGGGCGCCAACCGGGCCGATCAGGTTGTGGGTACGCACCTGGCCCGCGGCAGTATTCCACGAACGGTCCTGGTATCCATAGGAGAGAAGGCTCAACCAGAACAGCACGGCGGTGGCCAGCAGCAGCACCCCCGTGACTTCATTGAGCCTTGGGCGAGTGGTCGGAGAAAGTATACCCATCCCGCTTAACGGCGAAAGATTGTAGCCAGAGCTATAACCATTATGCCAAAAATCACGCGATAGTAAACAAAGAATTTCAGGGTGTGGCCGCGCAGGTAGCGCAAGAGCAGGGCGATGGCGGCGCAGCCAACCAGGGCGCTCCCCAGAACCCCAACCGCGAAATCCAGCCGCAGGCCGGGCGGAATACCGCCGCTCTTGTGCAGATCCCAGGCGGCTTTGGCCGCGGCGGCGGCGATGGCGGGGGTAGAGATCAGGAAGGAGAAACGGGCCGCTGTGGGACGGTCGAGGTTGCGGAACAGGCCGGCGGTGATGGTGATGCCGCTGCGCGAAGTCCCGGGCACGACGGCGAGGGCTTGGGCGAAACCGACCGCCATCGCGTCAGTGAAACCGATCTGGCCGATACTCTTGAGCCGCTTGCCGGCGTGCTCGGCCGCGAGCATGAGCAAGCCCACGGCGATCAGCATGGCGCCGATGAGCACGCGATTGTGACGCCAGGCATCTTCGGCGTAGCGTTCCAGGAACAGCCCCGCCACTCCCACCGGCACGCTGGCGGCGGCCATCAGCCACAATAGCTGGCGATTCCGGGCGAGTTCACTGTCAGCGCCGTACTTCAGGCCGAAGCCCTGGGCGACGATCTGACACCAGTCCCGCCAGAAGTAAAGGAGAACGGCGGCCACTGTCCCGAGATGCAGGGCGATGTCGAAGACCAGGGTCTGGTCCGGCCAATTCAGCAGCCACGGTGCCAGCGCCAGATGCGCGGAACTGCTGATGGGAAGAAACTCCGTGATCCCCTGGACCAAGGCCAGCACGATTACCTGATAAAGGGGCACCCTATTTCGCCCGCTTGGCGACCAGTTCTTCGGTGGCGAAGTCGCCAACCTTGCGGGTGAATTTGATCTCGTCGGCCGAAACGATCGTGCCGGTGTATTCGACCTTCATCTCCATCTCCTGGAACTTCATGTTCTCGACAAAGGTGACTGTGGCGCCGTCCACTTTGCCGTTTTCAATTGCCGACTCACTCATGTTGGATTTGGCGGCGCCGGTCAGCTTCGCCCCTTCGACCTTGAAGTCGTAGGTGTAATTCTGCTGGCCGACTGGGGTGTCGATCGTGGCGGTCCATTTGCCGGTGATATTTGGCGCCGAGGCGCAAAAAGCCACGGAGAGCGCAAGAACCGCAAGTACGAGCAGTGTCCGGTGAAACATGGACGGCCTCCTTTCAGGAGATTCATCCATTGTACAGAAGGCAGGGTGAAACCCTGGCCCCACAAGACCTGTAACGCGCGCCTCAGCGCGCCGCCAGGGCGGCGTCGATGAGCTTGGCGAATGCCGCCACGGGCTGCGCGCCTTCCAGAATAGTCCCATTGACTATAAAGGTGGGCGTGGACTCGACGCCCAGGGCGGCGGCCTCAGCGGCGTCAGCCTGCACCTGCTTGAGGTACTTGCGCGAGTCCAGACAAGCCCGAAACTTGGCTGCGTCCAGTTGGAGCGATTGGGCGGTCTGCTCGTAAGCGGCCCGGCCGAGGCCCGGCAGGCCCAGCAGTGCATCACGATACTGCCAGAACTTATCCTGTTCGCCGGCACAGCGCGCCGCCTCGGCGGCGGACTGCGCCTCGGGGTGGATCTGGTCGAGCGGCATATCCTTGTGCACCAGGCTGATCTGGCCGGCGTAGCGGGACAGCAGTTCCTTCAGCGTCGCTTCCGCGCGGAGGCAGTAGGGGCACTGGAAGTCGGAAAACTCGACTATGGTCACGGGAGCCGTCGCCGGGCCCCGGCGAGGAGCGTTGCCGATATCCACGGCCAGCTTTGGGGCTTGAAGAGCGACGGTCACCTGGGCGCGCTGGCGAAGCCCCTCCATGTAGGACTGCCGGGCCTCGCGGATCTTGAGCGATTTCAGCGCCTGCGCCGCCTGCGGGCGGATGGCCTCCAGGGGCTGGTTGATTCTGTCTTTTTGGCCGAGGTAGAAAGCCTCGACTTCTTGCGGCGTGGGATCGGAGACCTTGCTATCCACTTCCAGTTGCAGGAAGGCGTCAACCGCCAGGTTTCTGGCCGCGGCGGCCTTCTCCACCAGCCGCTGTCCGATCATGTTCTGGACGGCCTGAAGCTTGAGATCGTATATCTGCTGCTCGAGCTTGTTGATCTGGCCGCCGATCTTCAGATCGCTCTCCCGAATCGGCGTCCCGTCCACGACGGCGACGGCCGGGTTCGGCGCTTGAGCCAGCACCGACACCGCCAGAACAAATACCGCAAAACTCAATCGCCGGATCATGCTATGCCCCTCTCACGCGAATTGCAGCCCCAGTTCTTGCGCAATTTTCTGGATGTACTTCTTGCCTTCCTCGTACTCTTCGGGGGTCTTCAGGTGCTCCTGCATGAGAGGCACGTCCTGAAGTCTGGACAGTTCTCTGAGGTAGGCCCGGTAGTCCACCTGACCGCGGCCGGGAATCACCTCCACAAAGTGCACATTTAACTCGACGACCCAATCCAGGTCCTTGGCGTGACAGGAGACGATGTGGGGAGCGAGCTTGCGGAAGCACTCGGCGATGAATTCACCGCTGCGATAGAAACGGACGGGGGAGTTGATGCCGTTACAGACATCCAGGTGCACTCCGAACGCCTTGCGGTCGATGGCCTTGATGAGCTTGAGGTAGGAATCGGGGCCGTCGGGAAAACTCCAGCCCATGATCTCGAGAGTCAGCTTGGTGCGTTTGGGCTTGGCCTCGTCGATGAGGCGCCGGCAGTTCTCGACCGTGGCGTCGAAGAATCGCTGGGAAAGATTATCCGGGTGCGGACCGTACCAGACTTTGGGGTTATAGGAGCCCGCGATGTCCACGCAGCACCGGGCTCCCACCTCATCGGCGAGGGCCAGGCGCTCGGCGACGCGGCTGAGGTTGGCGCGCCGCTTTTCCGGATCCGGGTCCAGAATATTGACCCAGGCGCCGACCTCGGCGATGACGACGTTCTCCGCCGCGAAGGCCTTCTCGATCTCGCGCGCCCGCGCGGTGTCGCCGGGCTTGATGGTGGGGCAATATGCCGCGCTGTAGCCCAGCCTGCGGTGTTCGCGCGCGAGTTCGCGGGGATCGTCGCTCTTGAGAAAGATGGGGCCGCCCAGACGCAACGGTTTGGTGGCGGATTGAAGCACGGTTGTGCCGGCGAGGGCCGCCAGCACCGTCCTGCGAGTCACTTGTTGCATCACGGTTTGCCTGCTTTCTGCTCATTCATCGCTACACCACCGGCAATTCGTAACCCTTTCGGCGCGGCCGGGTCAGCAGGCCGTTGGCTTCTTCGTCGCCGATAAAGCGCTCAGTGTCCGGATTCCAGGTGAGTTTCCGGCCCAGCCTCCGGGTAATGTTCGCCAGATGGCACACGGTCACGGACCGGTGGCCGATCTCCACGTCGCCCAACGGCCTCTTCCGAGTCCGCATGCAATCCATCCAGTTCTCCATATGATACTTGGCCTGCCACAAGGCCACGTCGTCGCGCCACTTCTGGACTTCTTCCGGTGGGGGCAGTTGTTTGATCATTTGCGGCGGGTCTGTCCGGAACATATTGCGAATGATCTCGATCCGCCCCTTCTCGCCGACAAAGATGGCGCCTCCCTGCAAGTCGCCCGTGGGCACCTCCAACCGTACGGTCACGCCATTTGCGTAGCGATAAGCCAGCGAATCTTTGGGGCTGATGCCGTCGGTGATGGGCCAGAACTCCACCGGTCCAGTTTCGTCCATCCCGAGTGCGGACTGCACTTGATCGAGCCCGTGCGCGCCCCAGTTGGTCATATCGCCACCACCAAAGTCCCACCCGCCGCTAGCCCCGCGGTTATACGGCCGCATTGGCGCCTGGCCAACCCACATGTCCCAATCGAGCGTTTCGGGCACCGGCTGCGCCGGCAGGTTCATCCGCGAAGGTCCGGGCGAGGTGAAGTTCTTGGTCTGCACAAACGCCAGGGGCCCCAGCCCGCCGCCGCGCACGAAGTCGCACCCGAGCTGGTTCATGGCCATGGACCGCTGCTGGCTGCCGACCTGAACCACCCGGTCCAGCTTTCGCGCCGCTTGCACCAACGCGCGGCCCTCTTCGACATACAGCGACAACGGCTTCTCGACGTAGACGTCCTTGCCCGCCAGGCAGGCGTGCATCGCGCACAACACGTGCCAATGCTCGTTGGTGGCCACGACCACGCCGTCAATGTCCTTCTGCTCCAGCAGCCGGCGGTAGTCCTGATAGGTGCGCCACTTGGCCTGTCTCTTGGACGCCGCCTGGTCGCATTTCATGTAGTAACAGTCGGAGACCGCGACGATCTGGCCGCTCTCGGGGAGCTGGTCGATCAGCAAATTGGCGCGGGTGCCGACACCGATGAAGCCGACCTGGATGCGGTCGTTCGGGCCCGGTTTGCCCTGCGCCCCAAGCACATGCCGAGGAATGATCATGGGGAACGTCCCCGCTGCCAGCAGGGCGCCCCGTTTGACAAGATCTCTGCGCGACAACCGCCGAAGTTGACTCATTGACCTCTCCTGGCGACGCCACTCTGCTGCTGGAATAGAAACACGCCCTTCTTGTTTGCCACCACTATCTCCAGCCGCCCGTCCCGATTCAGATCGACGACCTCGAACTGCGTCCCCACACCGGAATCGCTGTCGATCAGGTGGCGGACCCAACACACTTCGCCGCCATTCCGCTGGAGTTCGAACCAATAAAGTACGCACGGATCCCCAGGCCGGACGTCACCCGTTGGCCCATGGGCCCAAAAGCGCTTACCGGTCACGATGTCCATCAGGCCGTCGCCGTTGATATCCGCGAGCACAAGGGCATGCGCCTGGGAAAAGCTGTCGTCGATGGTGTGCTGGGTGAACTCAGGCCCGTTGGGCCCCTTGCGCTGCTCAAGCCACCAGACGCCTATGGCGTGGGCCGAACTGGTCAGCACATCCGGAAGCCCGTCGCCATTCACGTCATAGGCGATCATCTGGGCGCAATCGGGCCCCAAGTGCGCGGGCACGAACTTCCAGGGGCTCGTCGGGGGATCTTTCGGCGCCTCCCAGTAGCCGCCCGTGGTAAGCACGTCGGGCCGGCCGTCTCCATTCACGTCACCCACACCGAGGCCATGCATGCTGATCTTCGATGCCTCCGGCCCGGGCATTCCGATCAGGCGCCGGGTGAATTCCTGGGAGGAATTCTGGTTCGGTTCGTACCACGCCATGCTCCGCGAATCGTAAGGGAAGACCAGGACCGGAGTCCGCAGGCCGGCAAACTTGCCAAAAATAGGGCTCTCGGTCATGACATTGCGCGCGACGGGAAACTCTTTCCAAGCCCCGGCTCTGCCGCGGGGATTCTGCCTCCAGAAGGCCTCCCGCCCCGGAAATCCGAACACGATCTGGTCAGGCCACCCGTCCCGGTCCACGTCCAGGGTGAAATCGAGGAAGCTATTGCTGTAGCCCTTGGCCGGATCGAATTTCTGCGCGGGAGCGATCTCGTGCTGTTTCCAGTCCGGAGCTTGGTACCAGAAGTTGCCGGCGAGGATGTCCAGTTTGCCGTCCCGGTTCACGTCGGCTACGGCCACCCCCTCGGAGCGGAACTCCGGGTCGATGACAATCTTCTGGAAAACGACGTCGCGCGGCACTGGGCTGCGCGTAAAGGCTAATCGCCCGAAGGAACTGACGGCCACGCCGGCCCACAGCAGGACAAGGAATCTTGAAGCGATCATCGTATGTGCCTTCTTACCGCTATCCATTGTAAGACCAACCGGGCCGTGTGGAGGCGGGAAGCGTCTGCAATCCGCGGGCGGAGATGAGCCTCAGCGGCCCCACGTCACACCCTTTGTGGTAAATTGACAGCGGTCGCGAGGCCAGAAAGGATATTGTGGATGAAACTGCTAGGTTGGCTCAGCTTTGCTGCAATTCTGGCGTCAGTTCCCCTGGCCGCACAAACAAGATTCGAATTCTGGCCCGGAACAAGTTACGACCCTGCTATCCCGACGTACGCCAAAGTGTTCGGCCACGAACCGGGCGAGCGCATCCTTAGCCCCGCCGATCTTCTCAAGTACCTGGAGGCGCTGGCGGCCGCCTCGCCGCGCATCCGGGTCTTCGACTATGCCAGAAGCTGGGAGGGGAGACGCCTGGTCTACGCCGTCGTGGCGAGCGAGGCTAACATGAAGCGCCTGGATGAGATTCGCGCGAACATGCAGCGGTTGGCCGACCCTCGCCGCACGCCGGAGCCCGAGGCACGCCAGCGGATGGCCTCCTTGCCGGCCGTGATCTGGCTAGGCTATGGAGTGCACGGCAACGAAGATATCGTCACCGGAAGCGGGCCTGCTCACGGCGTACCATCTGCTGGCCGCCCGCAAGGACAAGTTGGTGGAGGCGATCCTCGCCGACGTGGTGGTCTTGATCGACCCGCTCCAGAATCCCGACGGCCGCGAGCGGTTCGTACACAATTTCGAGCAGGCTAAGGGACCGGACCCGGACGCCAGTCCCGCAGCCGCGGAACACAACGAGCCCTGGCCCGGGGGCCGCAGCAACCATTACAACTTCGATCTCAATCGTGACTGGTTCGCACTGACGCAGCCCGAGACGCGAGGACGCGTCAAGATGATGCTGGAATGGTTCCCGCTGGTTGCCACGGACCTACACGAGATGGGATCAGATGCCACCTACTACTTCGCCCCAGAGGCGGTCCCCTACAACCCGCATCTCACCAAGCAGCAGCGGGAGAGCCTCGACTGGTTCGGCAAGAACAACGCACGCTGGTTCGACGAGTTCGGATTCAATTACTTCACCCGCGAGCTGTACGACGCCTTCTATCCGGGCTACGGAGCGAGTTGGCCGGCCTACCAAGGCGCAGTTGCCATGACCTACGAATGCGCGTCCACACGTGGGCTGGTGGTGAGACGCAGCGACGAGTCTCTCCTGCAGTTCCGGGACACCATCCGGCGGCACTTCGTAGCCTCCATCTCCACGGCGGAGACCGCCGCCCGGAACCGCACGCGCTTGCTCGAAGAGTTTTACCGCTACCGTCAGTCCGCCATCGAGGAGGGACAGAAGGAACAGGTCCGAGAGTACATCCTGCCGCGTCGCGGTGACACCTCGGCCGTGGACAAGCTGGCGTATCTCCTCGTGGAACAGGGCGCGGAAGTGAAACGTGCCACCGCCGCGTTCAAATCCGGAGGCCAGGAGTATCCCGCCGGAAGCTATGTGGTGCCTCTGGCTCAACCGGCCAAGCGCCTGCTCCGGACCCTGCTCGATCCGCAGGTCCCCATGGAGGAGTCCTTCGTGAAAGAGCAGGAGCGGCGTCGGACGAAGAAACTCCCCGACGAGATCTACGATGTGACGGCCTGGTCCATGCCGCTACTCTACAACGTGGAAGCTGTGGCTTCTCAGGAATCTTCGTCGGGTAGCTTCGAGCCGCTGAAGTCCGGGCCGCCGCCTGGCGTGGTGGTGGGAGACAAAGCCACTGTCGCGTACCTGGCGCCCTGGGGCACGGTAGCGACCGGAAGGCTGCTGGCGGCGGCTTTGCGCGACGGCCTGCACGTGCTCAGCGCGGATAAGCCCTTCACGCACAGCGGCCGGAAGTATCCCTCGGGGACACTGATCATCCGGACGAAGGACAACCCGGCGGATCTGGACGCCCGCATCCGGAAACTCGCCGCGGCCTCAGGCGCTGAAGTTGTATCCGCCGGCTCAGGTTGGGTGGATGAAGGGGTCAGCTTTGGCAGCAACAACGTGGTGACAGTGCGTCCGCCGGCGATCGCGTTGGCATGGGACCGACCGGCCTCATCCGACTCGGCCGGGTGGACGCGATTCGTCCTCGAGCGCCAATTCGGCTACCCGGTCACCGTGATACGCACGCAGCAGCTTCTCTCGGCCGACTTGAGCCGCTTCAACGTGATCGTGCTGCCATCCGCTTCGACCGGCAGTTATGCTTCCGTGCTGGGGGCCGATGCTCCTCGCGGGCTGCGGGAGTGGGTGGCCCGGGGCGGCACGCTCGTTGCGATCGGCGGAGCGGTCTCTTACCTGGCTGATGCCCGGGTCGGGTTGCTGGCGATTTCTCAGGAGAACCTGGCCCGCACTCCGGAACCCGCCAAGCCCACCGAGGCGGCTAAGTCCACCGAGCCAGCTAAGCCCACCGAGCCGGCTAAGCCCGCGGCTACAAGCTCCGAGGGACGCACTCCCGGCAAGCTTCTCGCCACCGAAGAGGACTTTCGAAAAGCAATCCAGGCCGAGACTGAATTGCCCGACCCGGCGCCAGGAGCTATCGTTCGCGCTCGCACGGATTCCGATCACTGGCTGGGTGCCGGGCTGGCCCCCACCGTGACTGCCGTCGTCCAGGGCCCCGCCATCTTCACGCCCATCAAGCTGGACAAGGGTGTAAACGTGGCGGTCTTCGTCGGCCCCGACCAGCTATTCTCGAGCGGTTACCTATGGGAGGGAACCCGCAAGCAGCTTGCCTATAAGCCGCTGGTCGTTTTTCAGAGGGAAGGCCGCGGCTCCGTGATCGGGTTCACCGTGGACCCGAATTTCCGGGGCTATATGGAAGGGTTGAACGTGCTGTTTCTCAACGCCGTGTTCCGCGGCCCGGCTCATGCGAGAATCGGTGGTTCGGCGAGCACCCCTCCCTAACCCGGCTGTAGGCGCTGGCGTGCCCACGTGGGGTCTGGCTTTCAGCCAGCCGCCGGCTTTTGAGCCGCGTCTCTTCGAGCTGTCGCAAGACGCCGGGCCGAAGCCCGGCGGCAGCCAGAAATGGCTGCCCCACAAGCACGCCGGCGGCAGGGTGAAACCCTGGCCCCACAACTACAATCCGCGGGTGGCTTTGGCCCGCACGAGGACGTCCTCGACCTCGCGGCGGTACTGCTCGAGGAGTTCCGGCGAGGCGGCCTCGAAGCGAAGCACCAGAACCGGCCCGGTGTTGGAGGCGCGCAGCAGGCCCCAGCCCTTTTCGAAAATCACCCGGACTCCGTCGACGTCGATCACCCGCCGCACTTTCCGGAAGTGATCGAGAACCTCCTCGACCACGCCGAACTTCGCCTCGTCGGGGCAATCGACGCGGATCTCGGGGGTCACGAACATCCTGGGAACCCCTTCCAGTTGGGCCGAAAGCGGGCGGCCGGAGGCGGCGACGATTTCCAGCAGCCGGCAGGCGGCGTAGAGTGCGTCATCGAAGCCGTAGTAGCGGTCCGCGAAGAAGATGTGGCCGCTCATCTCGCCCGCCAGTTCGGCCTTGGTCTCCTTCATCTTGGCCTTGATGAGGGAGTGGCCCGTCTTCCACATGATGGGGTGGCCGCCGAGCCTGGTGAGTTCGTCGTAGAGCACTTGCGAGCACTTCACCTCGGCGATGAAGGTCGCGCCCGGCTTGCGGGTCAGGATCTCGCGGGCGTAGATGAGCATCAGCATGTCGCCCCAGACGACCTGCCCGTTCTCGTCCACGGCGCCGATGCGGTCGGAGTCGCCGTCGAAAGCGATGCCCAATTCAGCCCCCCGCCCGCGGACGGCTTCCGTCAATGCGACCAGGTTCTTCTCGACGGTGGGGTCGGGGTGATGATTGGGGAAATGCCCGTCCATGTCGAAGAACAGTTCGGTGGCGTCGCAGTTCAGGCGTTCGAGCAAGCGGTGCATGACGGGCCCGGCGACGCCGTTGCCCGCGTCGAACACAACCTTGACGCGGCGGGAAAGCTTGATCCGGGAGCTGACGTCCTCGACGTAGGCCGGGACTACATCCGCGGTTCTCAAGGAGCCCGCGCCGGAGGAGAAGGCCCCGGACTCGATGATTTCGCGGAGGCGCTGGATTTCGCGCCCGTGGATGGTCGACTGGCCGCACATCACCTTGAACCCGTTGTAGTCGGACGGATTGTGGCTGCCGGTGATCATGACCGCGCCATCCGCTTTGAAGTGGAAGACCGAGTAGTAAAGCAGGGGAGTTGGCGCGACTCCGATGTCGGTGACGTCGCAACCGGACGCCGTCAGGCCGCGGGCGATGGCCTCGCCGAGACGCGGGGAACTAAGCCGGCAGTCCCTGCCGAGGGCGACGGACTTCCCGCCGTGCTGCTGAAGGTAGGTACCGATGGCCTTTCCCAGCAGCTCGATGTCGGGGCTTAGCAACTCAACGTCGGCGATGCCCCGGATATCGTACTCGCGAAAAATCGTCGGCTTCAGCATAGACTTTGAAAGTATCAAATGCAGCGGGAAGATTGGGTGTATACTGCGCGGAAACGGAAGGAGGCTGCATGGCCCGAAAGAGACGCTGGTTGAAAATCACCCTGTACGTAATCCTGACCATCGTGGTTCTGGTGGGAGCCGGCATCGGGTACTTTCTCTGGAAGACCTACCGAAACGTCTACGCCAGCGCGTACGACCCATCCAAACTCGATTCCGTGACACGCTACGCCTCGCAGCCGCCAACCGGGGCCAAGCCGGTTGCGCTCTCGGAGAATCCGCTGTTTCAGTACGAGTTCTCACTGGCGGGCTTCGCCAACCCGGAAACCAAGTACAGGCCTTGGGTGCGGTGGTGGTGGCCGGGCAACGCGGTTAGGCAGGATGAATTGCGCCGCGAGGTCAGGCTTCTGAAGGACCACGGCTTCGGCGGCGGCGAGGTGCAGCCGTTTCTCATCGGGGTAAACACGAAGGCTCCCGCCGAGGCGGAGAAGCTCTACGGCTTCGACACGCCATCCTTCTACCAGAACCTGGGCGCGGTGATGGACGAAGCGCTCAAGCAGGGTCTCCAGATCGATTTGAACGTGGGGAGTTCCTGGCCGCCCGGGGGCCCGCAGATTACGCAGCTCGACAACATTCAGACGCTCGCGGTGGGAGAGAAGCGGGTCGGCGGCGGCAAGCGGGTGGACGTGCCGCTGCCCGCGCCGCGCGCGTCACTGTTCTACTACATTTTGGGGGCGCTCCAGACCGTTGCGAGGTTGGACCTGGGCCACTTCTATCAAGCCAATGCCACGCCTATCGCGGTGGTCGCGGCGCGGATCTCCGGCGGCAGCCGAAGCTGGAATCCACTGAGCCTCAGCGATCAAATCCAGCTCGATCCGGCTTCGGTCACGGTGCTGACCAGCCGCGTCACGGCTGCGAGCCGGATCGTCTGGGACGCACCGCAAGGCGAATGGATGCTGATGGCGTTCTACCGCATGCCGTCCGGCGAGCGTCCCATGGCCGGCCCGGCTCAGCGCGACCCGGGTTTCATCCTGGATTACTTCGATTCGTCGCGGGTTCTCTCCGATTACAACTACCTTTATGGCGCCCGCACCGGCCTGCCGCAATACTTCTCGCGGCCCTTGCGGGCATTATTCAACGACAGCCTCGAGCTGACCGTGGACCGGCACATCACCGCGAATTTTCTCGATTTCTTCCGCCAGCGCCGCGGCTACGATGCGACGCCCCACCTGCCCGCCCAAGCCGTCCCCGGCTACGACAATTTCTATCTGGCGACTTTCGGCCTCGCGAGCCGCCCGAAGTACAAGCTCAGCGACGACGACGACCGTTTGCGTTACGACTATTCCCTGACGGTGTCCGATCTGTTCGCGGAGCAGTTTCTGGACCCAACCTTACAGTGGGGAGAGCGCAACGGTCTGCTAACGCGCACGCAAGCCTACGGGCTCAAGGTGGACGTCATCAAGGCCGCGGGCCACGTCCACATTCCGGAGACCGAAGCTCTATACGGCGGCGGCAGCGAGATGTCCCTGCGGATGGTTTCCTCCGGAGCGCATCTATACAACCGGCCCGTGGTGAGCGCGGAGTCGTTCGTACACCAGGGCATGGATTACATGACCACGCCGCAGAAGCTCTACATCGGCGCCAACAAGCTGTTCGTTTCCGGTGTCAACCACATCATCTATCATGGGATGCCTTACCGCTTCGGAGGCCCGGAATACGGCGAGACGAGATGGGCGCCGTTCTCCTCGCCGTTCCTGGGGATGGCGTCCTTTTCCTCGAATGCCTCCGAGGCGGATCCCTTCTGGGCCGATACCAGCAGGGTCAACGACTATATCGCGCGCTGCCAGTACGCGCTGCGGCAGGGCAAGCCGGAAGCGCAGGTCCTGGTTTACTACCCATTCCTCGGGTTTCCGAGCGAGTTGTCGACCGACGCCTCGCACCGCGAAGTCTTCTTCAACGGTATCGTCGCCGGGGTGGACAAGCTCCACAAGAGCACTGGAATCGCGGCCATGATCGGGAAGGGCATGAGCGGCGCGTCGAAACCGGAGGTCGCCTGGCTGCGCGGCGTTTGGCCGCTGCTCGAAGAGCTGGACCGGGCGGGGCTGGGCTGGGAGTGGATCAACGACGAGTCGCTGCAAGTGGCGAAACTCGCGGGCGGATCCATCGACATTCGCGGGAACCGCTACGGAGCGGTCCTGCTCGCGGACGCCAAAGCGATTCAAACGGCTTCGGCGGACAACTTGGCGAAGTTGAGCCAGGACGGCGCGCGGATCTGGATTTCCGGCGACGCACCGGGCGCGCAGCCGGGCTTCTTGAATCATCAGGAGAATGACGCGCGCGTGGCGAGCCTGATGGCGGGGATATCGCAGCGCGCGGTGCGGGTTTCAGCGAAAGACGCCGCGGAGGTGTTCGGGCGCCTTAGCGTTCCGCGGGAGATTGCTTACGCGGCCAGAAACGAAAGCGTCCAGCAGATCACGCGGCGGCTTCCCGACGGCAGCTTGCTGATGTTTCTGTGGAACACGGCGGATCGCGACTCATCCTTCGAGTTGGCGCTGAACGGCAGGTTCTCAAGTTACCGCTGGCTGGACGCCGCCGATGGCAGCGTGTACCAAGCCTCGGCCGATGCGAAAGGGGTGTTGAGAGGCTCGCTGGGCCCTTACCGGAGCACGATTCTCTTTGCGTCCAGGAGAGAAGCGGCGGCGGGCGGGGAGATGCCTTTGGAGAAGCAGACCATCGACGCCAGCCGGATTGCGGAGCGCTGGCCGCTGGCGTCGTGGAATCTGACGGTCGAGGGAAGCGATGTCCCTGGCGGGAAAGTGGCGAGACAGAACGCGGCGCTTTTCGAATGGAGCGGAGACGCTGCGCTCAAATTCGTGTCTTCGAAGGGGGTCTACCGCGCCAGGTTCACGCCAGCGGGCCTGGACGCAAACAGTTCGTACTTGCTGGATCTGGGCAAGGTCTACTTCACGGCTGCGGTGACGGTGAACGGACAGCCATTGCCGGCGCTGCTGGCGGCGCCGTATCGGGCTGATATCGGCCGCTTCCTGAAGCCGGGCGAGAATTCGATCGAGATCACGGTGACCCCGGCGCTGCGGAACCGCCTGCTCGGCAAAGGCGACAGCGGCGATAAAGCCTACAGCCAGTTCAAGGGCAAGGCCGACACGCTGCTGCCCGCGGGTCTGGCAGGGCCGGTCGAGGTATGGCGGGTGAAGCGCAGCTTGCCGCGATGAAAGGCCTGCGGATCTACCAGGGTTGGGAGCGCGCCACCGAGATGCCCCGCACTTCATTAGGCCACTTGCCGGATACGGCGCAATAGAAATGATACAGCGCGCCACGATGGTACACGACGCTGGGCTTGTGGGCGTAAGTCGAGTCGACCGATCCGGGCGGGCCGACATCGATGAGGATCTCGTTCACCTTGCTCGGGCTGAATGGATTGTCTCCTAAGGCCAGCAGGTCGCGGGCTTTGCCTTTGGCGTCGAGGCTGTAATAAAAGAACGCCCAGCGTCTGCCATCGAGCAGAACGCAGGGGTCGCTGGCGAAGCGGTCGTCCCAGCTTCCGGCCGGACCGTTGGGGATGATCGGGTTACCCAGGTAGCGTCGCCAGCTCTTCAAGTCCGTCGATGTCGCCACGCCGGTCTGCTCGCGCGCCAGGAGCTTGGTCTTGGCGTTGTAGAAAAGGTAGTACGTGCCCTGGTGCTCCAACAGACAGGGCTTATAGAGGCCGCCGTTCTCCCAATCCGTGCCGTCCTCGGGCCGCAGGCACGGGCTTTCGATCTCCCAGCGCATCAGGTCATCGCTCCAGCAGAGTCCGATGACCGCGGGTCCGGCTTCGAGGCCCTGGTTGGGATAGGCGTGATAGACGCCCAGGAAGCGGCCGCGGACTTTCTTCAACTCGCCGGCGGAGAAGAGCTCGTTCTGACGCACGATCCAATTCATCGCGATGTTGTAGCGGGTCACCGGAGATGATGGATCGCGCCGCAGGATGCAGCCTTCTTTCTTCCAGGCGATCAGATTGCTGGACGAGGCCAAACCAGTCTGGTAGCCGTCGCCATCCCAGCCCACATAAGTCATGTAAAACCGGCCCTTGTGGTGGAATACAAACGGGCAGTCAACGGTTCGGACGTCAAACGCTCCGGGTTCGGTTGAGGCTTGCACGACGAGGCGGCCGTACTTGTGAGGCGTACGATAGCGCTGGACCGGATCCGCGGCGGTGAGCGGGACAACGCAGGAGGCAGCCAGGAAGGTCCTACGGGTGGGGTTGTTCATTTTGGCTCTGCTTTCGCCTTGACCAGAAACCAGATCGGAACTGCACTTAATAGCGCCGCGAAGATCACCGAGATCAAGATGTAACGAGCGGGATCGAAGCCGGGCAGGGGCGGCGTCTGGGGGCCTGGGAGCGTCATGGCGGCCGTGGCGCGCTCGGCGAAGCCCGGCAGAACTGCGTACATCAAGCTGTTCACGGCCCCGAACAAGAAATAACCGATTGCTATCCAACGGGCCAGCGGCCAAAGCCGGATGAGTCCGACACCCAGCCCGAGTTGAAGTATCCCGAGCGCAAGGTAGATCAGATGGGCCGGCCAACCGCTGACGATTAGGCCAAGAAGAACGGCCGGCAGCGGGAAGAACCCGAGAACAACGCACCCAACTCCCCCGATCAAAAGGTACACTCCAATGACGGTGATGCTGGGCCGTCTTCTCGCGGGGCCTGTCGAGGCGCTCCCGGCGGCAAACTGCGCCTTCACCTTCGACTTGTTGAAGAAGTACAGCCACGAGACTCCAAGGAGGACCATCAGTCCATAGAACGCGGCAATCCCCCATCTGATCGCCATCATCGTCCCCTGCGAAACCGAGGCCGAAGACGGCAGCGGCACCAGAAGAATCGCCAGCCCCCCAAGACTGGCGATAACCGCGAGTAAGGCGCTGAAAATAAGAATCGACCAACGAGCCCAGGGCCGTAGACGGAACAAGCCCACCGCAGTCACGATACCCCAGGCGGCGAAAGTGAACGTGAAGAGGCTGGCGAACAGCACGCCCAAGCGGGCGGTAGAGTCCATCGAGGGCTCGGCCCGTTGCGTAATCCCCGTGAACACGGTCAATCCCGACAATGCGAGCATGAGCAGTGAACCGAGGATACTTGCGACCGCGCTAAGGGTGATGCCAATGGAGCGTTTCATGCAGGACGACCTCCTTTGTCCTCTCGACTGACGAATCGATTCCCCGCTATCAGGAACCGAAGCGGCGCCTCTTTCGAGCGGCTGATCCCGATGCGGGGGGTGGATTGAATCTCGATGGGCGGCTCGGGCCCCAGCGCCCGAACCGTGAGCGGGCCGCGGGTGAGGTCGGCGCCGTTATGCCGGCGCGAGATTCCCATGGCCAGGGTCAATCTGCCCGGCCCCGAAGCCAGTTCCTCCACCCGGCGGGCCTTAGGCCTGCGCCGGCGCATGGCGGCGAGCCCGGCCAGCGGCTCGAGCGCGCGGATGAGCACGCAACCCGGCACGCCGTCGGGTTCCGCAACCAGGTTGAGGCACTCGTACATTCCATAAATGAAGTACACGTATGCGTGGCCGGGGGGGCCGAAGATCACCCGCGTACGCTCGGTAAGGCCGCGCCAGGCGTGGGCCGCGGGATCCTGCGCGCCCAGGTAGGCCTCGACCTCCACAATTCTTCCGGCCGAGCGGCCATGCACCAGGACCTTCCCGAGCAGGCTGCGCGCCACCTCAATCGTAGGCCGTTCGTAGAAGACCCGAGACAGCGGCTCGGAATCCGCGAACAACGAACTCAGTGAGATTTGTTTGCGCTCTTCGATTGCAACTCCGGCTGATTTCACGGACAATGGCTACCGTAAGGAGATTAGCACCGTCTCCGGGCCAACTGCATGCGTCTGTTCACCGGAATCGATCTGCCCGCCGAGGTCAAGAGCAACCTGGCCGCGGTGGTGGACCGTCTCCGACCTACGGCGCGTGTGAAATGGAGCACGGTTGACCAGCTCCACGTCACTACCAAGTTCATCGGTGAGTGGCCCGAAAACCGGCTGGGGGAACTGACTGGAATACTGCGAGGGCTGCCCGGCCGGCCGCCGATCCCGATCTCCATTGGCGGACTGGGATGGTTCCCGAATGCCAGGGCCCCGAGGGTGTTCTGGGCGGGCGTTGAGGCGCCGGCGGCGCTGGCCGAACTGGCTCGTCAGACGGACGCGGCGCTGGCAGAGCTAGGGATCGTTCCGGAGAAGCGCTCCTATTCGCCCCACCTGACGCTGGCGCGCATCAATGACCATGCGCAGTTGGACGGACTACGGCGCGCCTTAGCCACTTTGCCCGCGGAGGAGTTCGGCACATTCACCGCGGACCGTTTCTATCTCTATTTGAGCCAGCGGGGCCCATCCGGCTCCGTCTACACCAAGTTGGAAGAGTGTCCCTTTACCAGATCATGAACGCCATCATCGTTGTGTTGTCGGCCTATCTTCTCGGCTCCATTCCTTTCGGCTACCTGCTGGTCCGGCTGAGGACGGGCCGCGACGTCCGCTCCGCGGGCAGCAAGAGTATCGGTGCAACCAACGTGCTTCGCACGGCCGGCCGGCTGATGGGCGTCGTCACGCTTTTGCTCGATGGCGGAAAGGGTTACCTGGCCGTTTGGCTGGCCGCGGCTCTGACCGAGCGATCGCCGCTTTGGATGAGCGCGGCGGCGGTCGCGGTCATGTGCGGGCACGTCTTCCCGATCTTCTTGAAGTTTAAGGGAGGAAAGGCGGTGGCAAGCGGTGTGGGCGCTTTTCTCTACCTGGCTCCGGTTCCGCTGGCAGCAGCAATGGTGGTATTTGTGGTTACGGTCGCGGCGACGCGCTACATTTCCGCCGGATCAATTCTCGCGGCGGGAACTCTGCCCTTGGCGATCTGGCTGATCTCGCACTCGCCGTTGCCGGTGCTGCTGGCGGGGGTGGGGGCGGCCATTCTGATCATCTGGCGGCACCGGTCTAACCTGGAACGCATGCGCGCCGGCGAAGAGCACGTGTTTTCCTTCGGCGGGAGGCAGGCATGAGAACCCTGGCGGTCATCGGCGGCGGAAGCTGGGGAACGGCGCTGTCGATCGTGCTCGCGGCCCGCTTCCCAGACGTCCGGCTGTGGCTCTACGAGAAGGACCTGGCGCGGCGGATGTCCCGGTTGCGCGAGAATGACACATACCTTGCCGGGCTTCCAGTTGCCGGCGCAGGTCACGATCACCACGGAACTGGGCGAGGCGCTGGAAGGCGCGGATGTGGTACTGGGCGTAATGCCGTCGCATCACGTTAGAAGCATGTTCACCGAGATGTTGCCGCAATTGCGCCCGAATATGCTCTTGGTCAGCGCCTCTAAGGGGATTGAGGAGGGTACGCTGCTACGCCTTTCCGAGGTGATCCATGCCGTTATTGGGGGGCAGTTCAAGCCCCAGTTTGCGGCGCTATCCGGCCCGACTTTCGCGCGGGAAGTGGCACGCGGGGAGCCCGCCGCCATCGTCATCTCCTCCAAAGATCTCGCCGTGGCAAGAAGCATTCAGGCGGCTTTCTCGGGGCCCACCTTGAGGCTGTACACCAACACGGACCTGGTCGGAGTGGAGTTGGGAGCGTCGTTGAAGAACGTTATCGCGATTGGCGCCGGAGTGTGCCACGGCCTGGGCCTCGGCAGCAACACCCTGGCCGCTCTGATCACGCGCGGGTTGGCGGAAATGACTCGTCTCGCCATAGCGATGGGCGCCAAAGGCCGCACGCTGTCAGGACTGGCCGGTCTAGGCGATCTGGTCTTGACCTGCCACGGGGAGTTGAGCCGCAACCGCACCGTGGGGGTCAAGCTGGCGCGCGGACACAGGCTGGCCGAGATCATGGCGTCCACGCCAATGGTCGCGGAAGGAGTGCGAACCACCTACGCGGCGATTGAGCTGGCCGAGCGGCACGGCGTGGAGATGCCAATTACCGAGCAGATGAACCAGATGCTGCGCCATGGCAAGCCGCCCCGGGAGGCCCTCCGCGGGCTTATGGAGCGGTCGCTGAAGAGCGAGTAGCCGGCCCAGCCCACACGCCGTTACACGATCACAAGAGAATTGAAACTGTATCTCATTGATTTTACAGGGCATATCCATGTGTTTTGGAGGGTGAGCCGCGCACCAAGGGCTACCTTCATGTTGGGCCTCACGGAATCAATCCGGAGTCCCAACATGGAGAATCGGAATGCCCCCGATCATCATTCACTGGTAGTGGTTTAGACAATTCCGACCCCGCGACTTGACACAACTCGGTGCGAACGGGGCGCACGTCTAGAGAATCCAAATAATCGTATTTTGAGTGTCAAATTGGCACTAACCCATGATATGATAGTCCCGGTGGTACTACAGTTAATCTTAGTACCTCAGGGACTGCCATGGGATGCAGTACTGCTATCACTCGGAAACGAGCTGGGTTCATGCATTGTAGAGCTGCTCTGCTATGTGTATTGGCGTATTTCGCGTTGGGTAGCGCCGGATCCCACCTTGCCTCAGACCCCATCAATCTGAACGACAACCATCTCCTCAGCCTAAAGAACAGGGGGATTGCCCTCTACCGCTCCAGGCGATTCACCGAAGCGGCCGGCGTATTCGAGCAAGGACGCCAGGCGGCTGTGAAACGTGGAGCCAAAGCCGTTGCGCTCCGGTTTCTGAACGAGATCGGCGCGACGCAGTTCGCCAGGTTTCAGTACGGGCCTGCGATGCAGACGTACGTGGAGATCCGGCGGCAAGCCAGGGCGAACGGCGACGACGAGATGCTGGCGGCGTCGTCCGGTAATCTCTCCTCGCTATACCTCCAGCAGCGGGAACTGAACGCCAGCCAACAGGCCGGAGAGGAGGCATTAGTTGCTCTGGACCGGCACGGCGATTCAGTCTACGGGTGTCTGCTGCGGGTTCAGGTGGCGATCATCCGCACGCGCCAGGGCCGGTTTGAGGCTGCCCTTCCGCTTTTCCGGCAGGCCCTCGGAGAGGCCGAGGCACGGGGCGATTGGGCCACGGCCGGCACAATCTGGAACCAGCTCGGATACGAATTCACACAGCGCGGTGAACTGGACCAGGCCGAGCACGCATTGCTAGAAGCGTTCCGGATACGGTTGCTAAACCGCGTGCCTGACCTTCAGTACTCCTACTACGCACTAGGAATTCTATACGGAGCTCAGGGAGACTGGCGATTCGCGTCCACGCTGTTCGACAGGGCCATCGCCGAGGTCGCGCCCGCGGGCGAGCTTCCCGCCTGGCGCCTTTATTACGAGCGCGGCCGGTCCCGGATGGAGGAGGGGCGGACCAGCGCGGCGCTGGAGGACTTGCGGAAGGCAGCCGAATCCGCCAAGCTGCTGCGCGTCCAGGTGCTCCCGGCCGACTCGATACTGACTCAATCGGGCTCCGATCAACAGCGCATTTATGCGGATTTGGTTCGGGTATACGACGAGATGGGCCGGCGCACGGGGAATCCGGAGTACGCGCGGCTGGCATTCGAAGCTTCGGAAGAGAATCGCGCGGCCGGCCTGCGCGCTCTGGTGTACTCCACGGCGGACTACCAGAGGCGTCTGCCTCCGGCGTATTGGGAGGTCCTGGCCGGACTGCGCGAGGCCGAGTCCGGACTAATCGGCCTAAACTCGCCGGCAGCGCGTCAAAGGGCGAATGCACTCCAGTACCGGCTTACCGAGATGGAGGCCGAGGCGGGCCTGGACGTAGCCGCTCCGGCCTTCGGCCCCGCAGCCGCGCCCAGGGCGCTGGAGCGCGTCCGTAAGGCGCTGGGGCCGGGGGAGGCCTTCATTAGTTTCGAATTGGGCGAGCCGGAGTCCTACCAATGGCTGATCGGGTCCCAGAGCTTCAGCATGCGCCGCCTGCCGGGCCGTGGCCGCATTGGTCCCCTGGTGCGGCAATTCCAGCGTGCCGTTGCACTGGACCTGCCGGAAAGCAGGGCACTAGGAGAACAGCTCTACGGCGTCTTGTTTGGCTCGATCCCGCCCGAGGTCGCCAATGCTAAGAGCTGGGCCTTGGCGCTGAACAACGAGCTATTCCGGGCGCCTTTGGCCGCGCTGGTGACGGGAAGCCGGGATGGCAAACCGGTCTACTTATTGGAGCAGCGTTCGTTACGGCTGGTTCCATCCGCCGTGCTGTTGGGGAGCGGGGGCCGGCCGCGATGGACCGGGCCATTCATCGGCATGGGCGATCCCATCTACAACGCCGCCGATCAGCGCCGGCGCGAAGCCTCCGGCGCGCTTGCGGGAATGATGGAGTTGCTGCCACGCTCCCTGGCGGGCGACCAAAGGCGATCAAGAGGGGAGTTGGCCCGGTTGCCGGGGAGCGGACGCGAGATCAAAGCCTGCATGGAAGCCTGGGGGAAGCCCTCCGGATCGCAGTTGCTCAGCGGCCAGCAGTCCTCGCTGAAAGGCCTGAACGAAGCGCTGGCACAGCGACCTTCCGTAATTCACTTCGCCACGCATTTTGTCAAGTCGGCTGCAGCACAGACCGCAGGTCCTTATGGCCCTGAGCCTTGACCGCAGTGGTTCGCCGGAGTTGCTGGCCCCGGTGGATATCGCGCAATTGCGCCAGGATCTGGCGCTGGTGGTACTGAGCGGGTGCGGGTCGGCGGAGGCGGAGTCGCTGCCGGCCGAAGGTCTGATGGGCCTGACCCGCGCCTGGCTAGGGGCCGGAGCGCACTCTGTGATGGCGACACTATGGCCCACTCCGGATGGCAACGGGAAGTTGCTGGTCTCGTTTTATAACCATTTGGCCAAGCTGGGCGCAGGGGATCGGGGAGGCGCCGCGGCCGAAGCGCTGCGCCAGGCGCAGCTTGACATGCTGCGCTCGGATGCTTGGGCCTCCCGGCCGGGCAACTGGGCCGCTTACGTCGCAATTGGAAAGGATTAGCGGGCTATGACAATCGAGCCGAACCAAGACTCGCCTAAAGCGCCAGAAGACGCCCCTCCCATCTCGACCGTCGACTGGCAGAATCTGGTGACCAAGATCCAGGGCGGAGACGCCGCTGGAATGGAAGAGCTGTATAGCCTGTTTTCTCGAGGTATCCGCTACTACTTATGCCGCCAACTCGGCCCCCAGGAACTCGAGGACAAGGTTCACGATGCCTTTCTGATTGTGGTTCAAGCGATACGCCGGGGCGACCTCCGCGAACCGGAGCGCCTGATGGGTTTTGTCCGAACCGTCGTGCGGCGGCAGGTAGCGGCTCACATCGAGCAGGCAGTTCAAAACCGGCGCGACTTCCAGCCTCTGGACCGAGGCAGCGAGGTATCCTCCGACACCCAAAGTCCTGAAGACGATTCAATCGAGCGCCAGGAGGGCGAGATAATGACGACTGTGCTCCGGTCCATTTCCGGCCGCGACCGGGAAATCCTGACGCGGTTCTACCTTCTCGAACAGCCCCAGGAGCAGATTTGCGCCGAAATGCATCTCAGCGAGACTCAATTCCGGCTCCTGAAATCGAGAGCGAAGACCCGCTTTGGCGAATTGGGCAGGAAGCGGATCACCCACCGCACGATCCAGCAACTCTTCTTGAGAAAAAGCGCCGGCTCGTCTCACTAATTGTGAGTAGGGTGCTACAACGGTAGGGGCACGCCATTCGCCCATCCGGAAAGGATGCTGCCATGCAGCCGAGTCTCGATCACGCCACGGAAGAAGGCCTGGAGCGGTATTCAATGGGGACGCTCCCGGAGGCCGAAGCAGAAGTCCTTGAAGAGCATCTGCTAGTCTGTGCGGCGTGCCAGGAACGGCTCACGGAGGCGGACCGGTACGTGCGCGCTGTCCGGGCGGCGGCATCCAAGCTGCGCGCCAGCGAACTCGCCAATTCACGCGCCGCCGCAACCTGGCGTCCCGGCTTTTTCGCTATGCCTGCACTGGCCTTGCCCCTGGGCGCGATCCTTTGCCTGGCGATCGTCTGGTGGGCAACTCCGGGCTGGCGGGCGTTGTCTTCCGCAGGGGCTCAACCGGTTGCGGTCCTGCTCGAGACCGTACGCGGAGGAGATCTGGCGGCGGGCGCCAGCGCTCCCAGCGGCCGCCCCCTGGTGCTGGAAACGGATCTTGCCGGACTTCCGGTTTCAAACGCCTACGACCTGAAAGTGATTGACCAGGCAGGCTCGCAGGTCGACCGCATGCAAGCCGCCCCCGAAGCCGGGCGACTGAGCGTGCGCGTGTCCAAGGGGTTGAGAAAGGGGCGTTACTGGGTCCGCCTCTACTCCGGCGAAGGGGCCACCGATTTGCTGCGGGAGTACGCTCTCCGGGTCGAGTGACCGTCAGAAAACCCTTCTGGTCAGCCGTCCCACAGTGAACCTGGCGGTGTCGGCGACCGCCATCACCGCCATTACCCCGGCCTGGACGGGATCGCTCACCACCAGATCCGCGGCGTCGGGGACGCTGCCCGCCATGTTCAGGCTGATCACCAGGAGGCCCTGCTCGCGGACTTCCCGGACCGCCTTCTCGATCTCTCCGCCCATCAAAGCACCGGCCAGGACCAGCGCCCTGGCCCGGGGCAGGCGGGCCACGGCGCGCACGGCGTCGGCCAGCGGCTGCTCGCCGACCAGCGGGATAGTGTCGACGGAGATGTGCTCACCGCGAATGTTGTGGCGATCCGCCTCGGAGATTGCGCCGATGGCCACCTGTCCCACCTGTGCGCCGCCGCCCATGATGATGATGCGCTTCCCGTAGATCTTCTGCAGGGTCTCAACCACGGCGACCTCGTGGACCACCGCCAGCGCGCGCAGATCCGCGGCCAGCGCGGCAACGTCGCCGGGCAGATCGATCTCGAAGTAGGTGCGGGAGTGCGGAGGACGGCTCTCGATGATTTCGACGGAGGTGACATCGCCGCCGTGCCGGGCGATCACGCCGGTGAGCTGATGCAACACGCCGGGACCGGCGTCGCCGCGAACCAAGATTCCAGTTCTCTCGCCGGTCATTCGGGCTCCAGCTCGTAGTGCCGCAAGATGTCCGTCCAGAAGCCCCGCGCTTTCAAGATGAATTCAATCGCATCCCGGACCGCGCCGTTGCCGCCTACATGCTCGGTGACCAGGTGGGCGCAGCGCTTCACTTCCGGCCGGGCGTTGGCGGTGGCGACGGCCAGGCCCACGCGGCGCATGACGACGACATCGGTCAGGTCGTCGCCGATATAGGCCACTTGCTCCGGAGCGAGGCCGGACTTGGCCAGGATCTCCTCCAGAATCGGGATCTTCTCGACGTGCCCCTGGTAGACGTAGGCAAACCGGCACTGCCGGGCCCGCTCCTCGACCGCCGCCGACACCCGGCCGCTGATCACGCCGGCCTGGATGCCTTTCCAGTGCAGCCATTGCAAAGCGATGCCGTCCTGGGAGTCGAAGCCCTTGGTCTCGAAGATCTTGCCGTCCGGAGCGGGCACGTTAAGCAACTTCCCGTCGGTGAGAACTCCATCCACGTCCATCAGCAGCAACTGCACCCGCGCGGCCCGTTCCAGGTTGTCCAAATCGGTTCTCCCGTTAGCGTTGAATGCGCGCCGACCCGCCTCTGGCGAAGGCTCGCACCTGCTCCAGGGTGGCCATGGTGGTGTCGCCCGGGAAGGTGGTCAGCAATGCACCGTGGGCCCAGCCCAGCTTGACCGCCTCTTCCGGCGGGGCCCCGCTGAGGATTCCGTAGAAGAAGCCGGAGGCGAAGCCGTCCCCGCCGCCGACCCTGTCGTAAATATCCAGCTCGCAGGCCGGGGCCATATAGGTCTGGCCATTGACCCAGGCCACGGCGCTCCAACCGTGCCGGCTGGTCGAATGGACCTCGCGCAGAGTTGTGACCACAACCTTGACCTGAGGGTGCGCCGCCACGACGCCGTCGATAATGCCAAGGAAGACCGCCGGATCGAGCTTCGACCTGGCGCCGACCTCCGGACCCGGAATGCCCAGGCCCTTCTGCAGGTCCTCTTCATTGCCCACCAGGACGTCCACGTTGGAGACGATACGCCGCAGGACCTCGACGGCGCGTCCCTCGCCGCCGGAAACTTTCCAGAGCTTGGGGCGGAAATTCAAGTCAAAGGACACGACTGCGCCGGCGGCTTTGGCCGCGCGCATGCCCTCGATAATCAGGTCGGGCGCGGCGGGCGAGAGCGAGGCGAAAATTCCGCCGCTGTGAAACCAGCGCACGCCGCCCTCGAAGATCGCCTTCCAGTCGAAGTCGCCGGGCTTAAGCAGAGCCGCCGCTTCGTTGGACCGATTGTAGAAGACCACCGGGGCTCGGACGCCACAGCCCCGGTCGCTGTAGACCGTGGCCATGTTTGGGCCGGTGACGCCGTTATGCTCGAAGCACCGGTAAAAAGGCCGGACTCCCATCGCTTTCACCCGCTCGGCAATCAGGTCACCGAGGGGGTTATCGACCATGGCCGTCGCTATTCCGGTCCGCAATCCGAAGCAGTCAGCCAGGTTGGCGGCGACGTTGAATTCGCCCCCGCTGACGTGAATCCGGCACTCGGTGGCTTTGCGGAAGGGGACGATCCCGGTATCCAGGCGATGCACCAGCGCCCCGAGCGACACCAGATCTAGGGCGCCATCTTTTCCAACACTCAGTCCGTAGCTCATCACCGCTCTCCTTGCCAGTCTGTATGAAACGACTCGCCCCGGGGCTTATCCACGCGCTCATAGGTGTGCGCGCCGAAGTAATCCCGCAAGCCCTGCAGGAGACTGGCGGGCAGGCGATCGGATCGGTAGCTGTCGATGTAACCGAGCGAAGCCGCCAGCGCCATGCACGGGACGCCGCCCGCGACGGCTGCGCGCACGACCGTCCGCAACTCTCCCTGCGAGGAGTTGACGAGTCCGCTGAAACGCCCGTCCACAAGGAGGTTCGGCAGGCCCGGATTTCCGGCAAAAGCGGCGCGTATCTCGCCCAGGACTTTAGCCCGCACGATGCAGCCTCCGCGCCAAATGCGCGCGATCTCCTGGAAATCGAGGTGGTAGCCGTATTCTTTCGACGCCTCCCGCATGAGCGCAAAACCCTGCGCATAGCTGGCGAGAATGGCCAGGCGCAGCGCGGCGCCCAGGGCGGGCACGAACGACTCACGATCCTCGGTTCCGCGCGCGGGCCCCTGAAGGACCCGTGCCGCCGCGACGCGTTCGTCCTTAAACGCCGACAGAATGCGCGCCTGCAGCGCCGCGTCTATGGTCGGAACGGCAACGCCCAGGTCGAGAGCGTTCTGCGAAGCCCATTTGCCGGTACCCTTCTGTCCCGCCTTGTCGAGGATGACGTCCACCATGGGCTTCCCCGTCTCGGGATCGGAGTGGTCCAGCACCGCCGCGGCGATCTCGATCAGGTAGGATTTCATCTCGCCCTGGTTCCAGGCGGCGAAGACCCGCTGAATTTCGGCGACCTCGAGACCGGCCAGAGACCGCAGGCTGTCGTAGGCTTCCGAGATCAACTGCATGACGGCATACTCGATGCCGTTATGCACCATCTTCACGTAGTGGCCAGCGCCGCCCCGGCCGATGTAGCCGCAGCAAGGCTCGCCATCCACCCGGGCGGCGATGGCAGTGAGGACCGGTTCCACCAGGCGGTAGGCGTCTTCGGGCCCGCCCGGCATCAGAGCCGGACCGTGGAGCGCGCCTTCCTCGCCGCCGCTTACGCCCGAGCCGATGTAGTGAATGCCGGACTCCTCCAACTCCTTGCCGCGGCGGCCGGTGTCCTGGAAGAAGGAATTGCCACCGTCGATGAGGACATCACCGGCGGTCAGATGCGGCCGCATATCCCGGATGACGGCGTCGACGGGCTTGCCCGCGGGCACCATGAGGAGGATCTTGCGGGGTATGGCGAGAGTCCGGACAAGCTCGGTCACCGACGTCGCGACGGTCATGCCGTCTTCTCCGGACCATTTCGCGGCGCAGTCCGCGGCCTTGGAGGCGTCCAGGTCGAACCCTGCTACGGAGAACCCCCTGCCGCGAATGTTCAGGGCCAGGTTCCGCCCCATGACTCCCAAACCAACCACTCCAATGTCGTAGTTCATGTCGAAAGAATCCGAGCCTTACAATAATGAGATATCGGAGAAGCAGTGATCGAGCGCATCGCCGACACCATTTCACGTTATCGCATGTTCGAGCGCGGCCACAAGGTTGGAGTGGCCGTGAGCGGCGGCGCCGATTCGATCTGCCTGCTGCACGTCCTGGCGGAACTGGCGCCGCGCTGGGCCCTGGGACTGTCGGTCTTTCACCTGAACCACCAGTTGCGGGGCGAGGAATCGCGGCAGGACGCCGCGTTTGCGCGGGAGACAGCGGAGAAGCTGGGTTTGAAGGTGTTCATCCGCGAAGTGGACGTGGGCCGCCTGCGCGCACTCTCCGGCGGCAACCTGGAGCAGGCCGCCAGACAAGCCCGGCGGGACTTCTTTCGGGAAAGCATCGGATCGGGATTGGCGGACCGGATCGCGCTCGGGCACACGCTATCGGACCAAGCCGAGACGGTTCTGTTCCGGCTCCTGCGCGGAAGCGGGCCGGGGGGGCTGGCGGGGATCCTGCCAGTTACTTCCGAAGGGTTGGTCCGGCCGCTCATCGACGTGCGGCGGGCCGAGGTGGAGCAATACCTCCGCGATCGCAACATCCCGTGGCGCGAGGATTCGAGCAACTGCGACCTGGCCTATGCGCGAAACCGTATCCGGCACGAACTGCTGCCAGCGCTGGTGCGGGACTGGAACCCTGCGCTGCCGGAAGCGCTGGCCCACATGGCGACGCTGGTCCGGGACGAGGAGGAGCAGTGGAGCCGGGAAATGCGGCAACTGGCGGCGGAGCACTTCACATCCGGGAAAGGTGCGGTGATTCTGCCCGCGGAGGTCCTGCGGAGCCTGGCTCTGCCAGTCGCCCGCCGGCTGGTGAGGCATGCGATCGAGGCGGTCAAGGGCGATCTGCGGCGCGTCGGGTTCGGCCATGTAGAAGCGATTCTGAAGATGGCCGAGAAGAAGGAAGGCCACTCGAGGGTCCAGGTTCCGGGCCTGGATGTAATACGATCGTTCGGCTGGATCAGGCTGGCGCCGCCCTCCGCACCCGGCAGCGCGCCGGCCGGAGGCGCGTCGATCGAATTGAAAGTTTTGGAAGGCGAGGGTGTTTGGAATCAGCCAGACGGGTGTTTAGACGCGGAGCTTCTCCCGGCCGGGCTCGAACCGCGGAATTGGAGAGCCGGCGACCGGTATCAGCCGGTGGGCTACGATTCCCCGCAGAAGGTTAAGTTGCTCTTTCAGAAGCATAGAGTGCCGCTCTGGGAGCGCCGGGACTGGCCCATGCTGGTCCACGGGGAGACGATCCTGTGGAGCCGGCGCTTCGGCCCGGCCGCCGGGTACGCCGCCGGACCTCACAGCCGGAGGGTAATTAAGGTCGCTGAGACGCAAGGTTATTAGCGCCTTAATGTATGTAAGCGATACAATAGAGAAGGAGCTCCAGGTGGGGCGGGAGGACCGATGAACTCGAACGTCAAGACGGCCATTTTGTGGGTGATTCTGATTTGTGTCGTCGTCCTCCTGTGGGTGGTGCTGCAAACCAAAGGGACGCGGCCGGACCAACAGTTGACGTTCACCCAGTTTCTCAACCAGGTCAGCGCCGGAAACGTCAAGAAGGTGACGGTCACCGGCACGGAAGTTCAGGGCGAATACAAAGACCAGCAGGTTGGGCTGCGCACGCTGATCCCGCCGAACTACCCCGACGTCTATAACTTGCTCAGGGAGAAAAACGTAGACGTCGAAATCAAAGAGTCCAGTGGCGGCAATTGGGTTTCGCTGCTGGTCAACGTGGTCCCGTTCGTGCTGTTGATCGGCTTCTGGCTCTTCATGATGCGCCAGATGCAGAGTGGCGGCAACAAGGCGCTGAGTTTCGGCAAGAGCCGCGCGCGCCTGCACTCTTCGCAACAAAAGAAGGTCACGTTTAAAGACGTGGCGGGCGTGGAAGAGGCCAAGGACGAGTTGCAGGAGATCATCGAGTTTCTCCGCGAGCCGCAGAAGTTTCAGAAGCTGGGGGGCCGCATTCCGAAGGGGGTGCTGCTGATCGGAGCGCCGGGGACGGGCAAGACGCTGCTGGCGCGAGCCATCGCCGGCGAGGCCAGCGTTCCGTTCTTCTCGATATCCGGCTCGGACTTCGTGGAAATGTTCGTGGGCGTCGGCGCCAGCCGCGTCCGGGACCTTTTCGAGCAGGGAAAGAAGAATGCGCCGTGCATCGTTTTCATCGATGAGATCGACGCCGTGGGGCGCCACCGCGGGGCGGGCCTCGGAGGCGGGCACGACGAGCGCGAGCAGACCCTGAACCAGTTGCTGGTGGAGATGGACGGATTCGAGTCCAACGAAGGCGTAATCCTGATGGCGGCCACCAACCGCCCCGACGTGCTGGACCCGGCGCTGCTGCGGCCCGGCAGATTCGACCGGCGGGTGGTGGTGAATCGCCCGGACGTGAAGGGGCGGGAAGCGATCCTCGCCGTGCACACGAAGAAGGTTCCGCTGGCCGACGACGTGGACCTGTCGGTCATCGCGCGCGGCACCCCGGGTTTCGCCGGAGCGGACTTGGCCAACCTGGTGAACGAGGCGGCGCTGATCGGAGCGCGCCAGAGCCGCAAGGTCGTCACCATGTACGACTTCGAGATCGCCAAGGACAAGGTGCTGATGGGCGTGGAGCGGAAGTCGCTGATCATCAGCGAGGAAGAGAAGCGCAATACGGCCTACCACGAGGCCGGGCACGCGATTGTCGCGTCCATGATGCCGGAGTCAGACCCGGTGCATAAGGTGACGATCATCCCGCGGGGCATGGCGCTGGGCTTGACCATGCAGTTGCCGCTGGACGACAAGCACTCCTACACGCGGGAGTACCTGGAAACGCGATTGGCGATCCTGATGGGCGGGCGTATCGCCGAGCAGATTTTCATGAATCACCTCACCACGGGCGCCGGCAACGACATCGAGCAGGCTACCGACATGGCGCACAAGATGGTGTGCGAGTGGGGCATGAGCGAACTGGGTCCGCTCAGTTTCGGCAAGAAGGAAGAGCAGATCTTCCTGGGCCGCGAAATCGCACAGCACCGGGATTTCAGCGAGGAAACCGCGATCAAGATCGACGAGCACGTTCGTAAGCTGGTGGAGAACGGTTACCAGCGCTCGCGCCAGGTAATTGAAGAGCACTCCGAAGCCGTAGTGCGAATCGCACAAGCTTTGCTCGAACGCGAAGTGCTGGACGGCGCCGAAATCAAACTCCTGATCGAGGGCCAGCCGCTGCCGCCGGTCCGCACGGCTCCCAAACTGACCGCCGGCGACGAGAAGCCCCAGCCCTCGGCTCGGCCCGAAGGCGGACGCCTGCCGCCGGGCGGCCTCCGCGAGGGCGAGAATCCCCAGCCGGCCTGAAACGCGATTAGCGCCGCACGATCACTTCGCGCAGGTTGTCGCGCGCCAGGAAGAATTTCACCGATCGGAACTCCTCGAACAGCCTCTCCACCGCCCGGTTGTTGAAGACATGCACCTGGCGGCGCGTCCCGCGCGGCGCCAACCGCAGCGTGACGGCGTCCAGGATCTGGTAGGAATACACGGGCAGGCTGGCCGCCCTCTCGTCGGCGTGAAAGAACGCCAGCAAGTGCGCCCCGGGCTTAGTTATGCGGTGAAGTCGGGCGACGACAGCCCGCAGCAGCGGCGGATCCAGAAACTCCAGGGAGTCCCAGAGCAGCGCGCCGTCGAAATGGGCCTCCGGAAACTCCAGATTCTGGCGCAGGAAGTCGTCGATCGACGCCGGGCTTAGCTCCTGAGCGGCCTGGCCATCTTTCGCGCCGAAGGTCCCCTCCAGCAGGCGTGGAAAATCCTCCGAATACAGCCGGTGCCCCAGGCTCGTGACGAAACCGACATTGGCTTGCGAGGCGCCGCCGAGGTCGAGGATGAATTGCGCCTCTCCCTCCTGGAGTTGCGAAGCAAACTGCTCCATCCCGTGGCTGTGCCGCGAGTGCGCCGGAGCCACTTCCGGCGGAAGACGCGTCTCGGGTTGCGGCGAAAATGCCATCCGGCTAGCGCTTGACATCGGGCGGGTTAACGATGAGCGACGGCTGCTGGGGCAGGCCCGTTGCAGCCGCCGCGGCCATCTGCGGTTTGGGGGCGGCCGGCGCCCGGCTGGTTTCGGGGCGCTGGATGTCGATGCTGCCCTTGAAGTAAGCGCCGTCTTCGATCACGATTCTCGCCGTCTTGATGTCGCCCACCAGTTTCGCGTCTTTGCGAATGTCGATCTTGTCGACCGCTTCAATGTTGCCATGCACGGTTCCGGCGATGACGACTTCCCGGGCTCTTATGGTGGCCTGGACTTTGCCGTTCAGGCCGATCGTGACCCGGTGCTCCAGAAGTTCGATCGTGCCGTCCACCTCGCCATCGATGTGCAGATCCTCGCGGCTGGAGATCTGGCCTTTCACAATTACGGCCTTGCCGATCAAGGCAGCGCCTCTGGGCGCCTCCGGCTCGGGCGCGCGTGCGGGCAGCGGTAGCATAGGGTTCCCCTCTCGTTTAATCTCGGCCGGCACCGGCGGGGCAACGGCTCTCGGTACGTAGTCTTCGTCTTTGCGCTTATTCCACACGAGCGACCTCCTGGGGCCGTCCGGGGACGGCTGGAATTCGGGCCACGTCTGGCCGATGTCTCTACTATACAGAAAAGCGCCGGCCGCGTGCGCAGAAAAACAGAAGCTCCCGGTCGTGTTTTTTCCACACGAATTCCACCGCCGCTCCCCGCTTTCGCCTTGAAAACACGGGTGAAATAGTCTAAGGAAAACGTCGGATTTTAGTTGACTCGGTTTCGAATTAGCCGCATGATGGACGTGGTTCCAAGAGGTTCACGGAACAGCGGGCTTCACGGGAAATAGCGAGCCTGGAACGGTGATCCGTTCGCGATAGTGATAAAAAGCTGAGCGGGCGGGGAGCGAAGGGAAATCGGGTTTTCCGGAGAAGTAAGCTCCGCGGATTGGAATCGGATTGAGCGCTGCGATCTCGAGGGGAAGAAAAACCCCGAAGGGGAGCGAAAATCCGAGGAGAGTCCGGGGCTGTCGAGTCAGACAGGCGGCAACGGGCCGAGGGCGATGATCTTCACCACGCCGGAGTCAACCGGCGAAAAGGGGAAGGGAGTCCAAAGGCCGAACGGGCAGGCTGGTGACTCGGCGGGACGATGAAGTGGCAGGCCGGGAACGTTGACCCCGCCGCGGGGGCTCCGAAAGGGGCAGTCGCTGTGGGAGAGCGAAAGGCCGCCATCAGACGTCGGCTTCCAGCGGCGGATGGCGCGGGCGGAGCCTGGAGCGATGAGGCGTGGCGGATAAAACCAGCTACGCGGAGCGAAAGGACATACGCCTCGCAACGCCGCACGCCACGCTCAGGCCTGCGCGCGGGCTGGAGGGCAAGCTGGGAAGTGGGTCACTTGGAACCATTTCTTTTTTCCGGCCCTAATCCCGCACTTCTCACACAACATCTACTGTGGCGCGCGATGGACCCATGTCTACCTCGTTGGGCTCGGGCGACGTCCTCGACGTACTGTCAAGTACGCCTGCGGGCGTCGCCGGTCGCGCGCCTCGTCACGATCATGCAAATCTTCGCGGACCGCGGTGATTCGCCCGCCGTTGAGCAGGTCGCCAGACCTGCCATGTCTGCGGTCCCGCCGACAGATTCCGCCGGCGGCTATGCCGCGCCATGAGAAGAGCGGGCTAATCCGAAGCGCTCCCGCTTCTCTGTGCTTTCTCCGCCCCCTCGTCTTGAAGGCTGCGCGTCTTGGCGCTAACATAGCGTTGCTTCCTTATCCTGAAGGTGACGAAGTTGTGCCGGCAGTACTCGCAACGGTACGGATTTGCGCCTAAGAACAGCAGGAAGCTCTTGAAGAAGGACACGCGGTACTGACTGGGGCTCCACGACGCCAGGTCCGTCCTCCAGCACCTTGAACACCGCGCGTACGCCGCTTCCGACAGCTTCCAGACTCTGGCCTTGAATCGCGCCCGGCAGTCACGGCAGCGCAACGGTCTGACTCCGAACACGATTGCGGCGCGCTCGGCGGGCGTTCGCATGTGGGAGAACCGTATATTGCGGCTGCCACACTGCGGGCAGGCTTCAATCATGGAGTCCGCCTTCCGGCCACGTATGCCTCCAGGTAATCCGAGAACGCCTTGTTCAGCAATGAGCGCGCCTCTCCCCGTCGCTTTACGTTCACGCCTTCCACCGACAGCACCGGCAGCAGGCAGCGAGTGGTCGAAGTGATAAAGACCTCGTCGGCGGATTCGAGGTCTTCGAGGCGCAGAGTCTTCTCTTCCACCGTGACGCCTGGCGCGCGGATCTCGGTGAGGATCACGCCGCGGGTCACGCCGGGGAGGCAGCCCGAGCCCAGGGGCGGCGTGTAGACGCGATCGCCCACGGCCGCGAAGATGTTGGCCGACGTGCACTCGCTCACTTCACCCCGCTCGTTCAGCAGCAACGCCTCGTCGAAGCCCCGGGCCTGAGCCTGTTCGTTCCAGCACAGGTTCATGCTCCAGGCCAGGCTCTTAACTCCCGCGAACTCGCAGGCGCCGTGGCGGGCATGCGGAACGACGGCCAGCCTGGCGCCTTCCCCCCAATCCTTGAGCTTGGTGGTCAGCGCTATCAAGTCGAAATCCCGTCCGGTGCCCGGGCCCTCCCAGATCCCGCCCCCGTTGCGCACCACGACCACCCGCAGCGTCGCCGAATACGCCTGGTTGGCCCGCACCAGGTCGAGGAGCTGCCGGCGAACCTGTTCGGAGTCCGCAGGGAAGGGAACTCTTAGCGATTCGGCATCGCGCTTGAGCCGCGCCCAGTGGCGCTCCCAGGCGAAGAGAACGCCGTCGATCACGCGGATGGTGCTGAAGACGCCCCAACCCGAGAGCAGGCCGATCTGTCCGGGCGAGAGCAGCTTCGAGGACGCCGGGTGTATTTCGCCGTTATGAAGTATGCAAGGGTCGATCACTGCACTATTCTATCCGAAAGCTGGCCGCTCAATGCCAGTTGTGTGAGCGACACAAAAGTGGAATCGCCGGCGTGCTTGTGGGGCCAGCCATTTCTGGCTGCCGCCGGCTTTGGCCCGGCGTCTTGTGACAGCCCGAAGAAACGCCGGCTCAAAAGCCAGGCCCCACGCGGGCAGTCTGTCTTTGCGTATACAACTGAATCACGTCGGCGTCCACTCTTGTGGCGCGCGCTCAATGCCAGTTGGGAAACAGGTTGGCTCGCGCGCGGCGCGACTCGGCGATCAGATCCGGAACCCTCTCGCGGCGCTTGAGCAGGCGCTCCAGCAGTTCGTCGAGGGCGGATTCATCCCCCTGCAACCATTGCGGAGGAATCTGGCGGCGGGCTTGGTCGATGACCTCCTCGGGGAAGTGGACCACCTGGTCCAGCCAGGGCTGGAAATCATCCCAGGACTTCACGTCCGCATACACCGAGGGCCGCAGGGCCAGGCCCTGGAGCGGAGAGTCCACGAGTTCCCAGTGCGGCCCGTTGAACACGAAACCCTGGTCGATCATTTGCGCCAGGAAGCCGGCCGTCTGGCGGGGCGAGCCGCCCGTGGCGGACCACTCTGCCAGGCGCGCCCTGAAGTAAATGGCTTGTCTGCCGTCGGCGTTGGACATCCATTTGTCCAGCACCAGCGCGCCCAGGAAATGGCTCAGATTGGTGACCTGCTTGAGGAGCGCGTCGGGGAGGAAATCGTAGACGGCAAGGCGGGCCGGATCGCCGGGAAACCGCGACCCGAAATGCCAGCCCGGCTCTACCGGTATCCGGCGCGAGCCCAACTCCAGGCAGGCCGCAGGATTCTCGAGCAGGAACTCGCGGGAAACGGAGATGATCGCCGTCTCCGGAGCGGCCAGGTTCAAATGCCGGAAAAAACAGGAGGCGATGAGTTCGTTGACCAGAATGCGGCGGTGCTGCGGATTGTTGAGAAACTTGACGACGTACCACCGGCCGTCGCCGGCCTCCAGGAGGTGAGACTGCGCCCCTCCGCGCATTCTTCGGATATGCCGGCGCGCGCTAATCGGCATTACAGGCAAACTTCGACTTCACGTTCAGCACGGAGAGAAAGCGGCGCGAGCTGACCGGCCGCGCATCAGGCAGCGCGGCCGGTCCGGCCGCCGGGTGGACCAAGCCGCGGCCCACTACTTCTTTTTCTTGGCGGCCTTCTTCGCCGCGGGCTTCTTGACGGCCTTTTTCGGCGCCTTCTTGGCGGCCTTGGGCGCGGCCTTCTTGACGCTTGCCTTCTTCGCGACCTTCTTTGCCGCTACCTTCTTCGCCACCTTCTTCACTGCCTTCTTCGCGACCTTTTTGGGCGCGACTTTCTTCGGCGCCACCTTCACTGCCGGCTTCGTCACAACCGCCTTTTTCACGGGTTTCTTCTCGGGCGCCACAGGAGCGGGCGTTTCGACCGGACCCGCAACAGCGGGCGCGGAGGGCGCGGGCGGTGCGGCCGGCGCCTCTTGAGGTATCACTGGGGTTAGGACTTCCGGTTCCATGTCTAATTCCTCTTCCTCTTCGTCTTCCGGCCCATAAATGCCGAGTTCGGGCTCTAGATCGATGTGCTCTTCATCGTAGGAGTAGTCTTCGTCGTCGTCAAGACCCAAGCGCCAGTCAATGGCCATTTTGTCCTCCTCTCCGTCCAGGACTGAGAATTAGCATAGCTCGTTTTCCAGGGAAGGCAAGGGGGCCGATTCTCGAGACATCCGATTACCGGACCGAGGTGCCGCGCTGAGTAGTGGCTGCCTTCTTGGAGGCGACCAGCGCAGGGACGGCGGACTGCTTGCTTGCCGCCGTCTTTGCGGTGGTGGCCGTCTTCGCGGTGGTGGTCTTCTTCGCGGTGGTGGTCTTCTTGACCGCGGCCTTCTTCGGCGCCGCCACACGCGGCGCAACCGGCGCGGAGGCGGGCACAATCAGGAGACTGCCGGGATCCCACGCGGCTGCGGCGACAGGATTGGCGGCGAGCAATTGCTGCGTCGTCGTCCGGTAACGCACCGCGACGCCGGTCAAGGTATCGCCCTCGGCCACCCGGTGCAAGCGCCACGCGGTTCTGTTTGCGGCCGGAATCAGTTCCAGGGCGGAGAGCACCGCCGCATCCGCGCCTTCGGGAACGTGCAGCGAGTAACCGGCGGGAGCCAGGTTCGTGAGCAGGGCCGGATTCAGCTCGCGAATCCTGGCGATGGGCTGCTCGGTGATGTCGGCGATCAATTCCAGGCGGGTCGGCGCTTCCATCTCGATGGTGGAATACTTGATGGGCGGGTCGAAATCGATCCCTTCCAGCCCATAGTGCCCGGGGTTCTTGGCCGTGATGACCATGGCCAGGATGATGGGCAGGTAGTTGGCCGATTCCTTGGGCAGCACGTTGCGCCGCCGCAGTTCCCAGAAATCCGCGTAGCCCGTGCGCTCAACCGCTCGCTCAATCGTGACCGGGCCGCAATTATAGGCCGCCATGGCCAGGTACCAGTCGCCGAACTCGTTGTAGAGGTCGCGCAGGTGCCTGGCTGCCGCCCGGGTGGCCTTCTCCGGGTCGAGGCGGTCGTCGGCGGCCTTGGTCCGCATCAGGCCGTACTCTTGCCCGCGCGACTGTATGAACTGCCACATTCCCGTGGCGCTCTTGTAAGAGACGGCCCTGGGCATGAAGGCGGACTCGGCCTGGGCCAGGTGGATCAACTCCTGCGGGACGCCCTCCTCGTCGAGAATTCTCCGAATGAGCGCCTGGTAACGCCCCATGCGCTCAAGGCCAAACTTCAAAGTTTGCCTGCCGCGGGTGGAGGAGAAGTAGTTGATATAGCGCAGAACCTCGTCGTTCAGCTCCAGGGGCAACTGGGAAACGGTCACCTTGAGTTCCTCGGCGACCTGGTTTCTCAGCTTGGGGTCGATGGGGAAGGTCGGCTCGGGGATCTGCTCGATGGAAGCTCGGTCGAATACCTGCGGGCTGTCCGGTTCGGCGGCCCCCAACCCGGAGATGTCGTACTCGTGGATGGCGTCGACCAACTCCGCCAGTTTGCGCTCGATATCGGCGCCTCCCGGGCCGTCAGCCCCGCCGGAAAGGAGCACATCGATTGCCGCGTCGAACTCCTGCCTGGCGGTCTCCAGTGCGCCGGCCCGGAACAACCGCGTGCCGGCCTGGAAGTGCGAGTCGGCTGCCCGGAGCAGGGGCCCGACGGAGGATGGGGGCGCGAGCGGCTCGGCCGGCGTTGTCAGGAAGCCGGGAGTCGCGTGACCGTATAGCGACGCCGCAACACTGGGCGGGTCGGCGGCCAACTGCGTCTCTGGCGGGCGGCTGGACCGCGGGGGGCAGTGCGGTACTACTGTAAACGGAGCGCTTGGCGCCGGAGCACCCGGCCAGCACCAGGAGAACCAGGGTGAGCAACCCGGCAGACCAGCGAAGTGGTGAGCGCCCGGCCGTCATCCCGTTCTCTAACAAGAGGCGTACTCCATCGTCCTTCTTTCGCCCTAACGACTTTAGCCTATAAGCCCGTTGACGGTCAAGGGGATGCAGGCGTTACTCTTCTTCTTCCTCGACCCCGGCTTTGGCGGCCTTGGCGGCGGCGATGATCTTGTCGGCCTGCATCTGGGGCACGAAATCGTAGTGATCGAATTCCATGGTGAAGGAGGCGCGGCCCTGGGTCATGGAGATCAGATCGTTCTGATAGTTCAGCATTTCGGCCATGGGGACCTGAGCGCGAACGATCTGGGTGTTGCCCCGCGTGTCCATGCCGGCGACGCGGCCACGGCGGCTGTTGATGTCGCCCATGAGGTCCCCGGCATACTCCACCGGAGCCTGAACTTCGACGTTCATGATCGGCTCCAAAAGCGCCGGCCGGGCCTGCTGCATGGCGGCCTTGAAAGCCTTCCGGGCGGCCAGTTTGAAGGAGAGTTCCGAGGAGTCCACGTCGTGATAGGAGCCGTCGTAGACCGTGACCCTGAAATCGACCACCGGGTTCCCCGCCAGGTATCCTAAGGCCGCGGTTTCCACGATCCCTTTCTCGACCGCCGGGATGTAATTTCTGGGAATGGACCCGCCGAAGATGTCGTTCACGAATTCGAAACCGGCGCCGCGCGCCAGGGGCTCCATCTTGATCCAGCAGTCGCCGAACTGCCCGTGACCGCCAGTCTGTTTCTTGTGGCGGCCCTGCACGTCGGCGGTGCCCCGGATGGTCTCGCGGTAGGGCACCTTGGGGGCTTTCAGCGTGACATCCACGCCGTAGCGGTTCTTCAGCCGGCTGACCACCACCTCGACGTGCTGCTGGCCGCTGCCGCCCACCAGAAACTCTTTGGTTTGCGGGTCGCGGTAGAACCGCAGGGACTGGTCTTCTTCCAGGATCTTCTGGATGGCCGCGCCCATGCGGTCCTCGTCCTGGCGCGTCTTGGCTTCGATGGCGAAGGCGATGGAGGGCTCAGCCAGTTCGACCCGCGGGTAGCTGATGAGCGAGCCCTTGTCGGACAGCGTATCGCTGGTCAGCGATTCTTTCAGCTTCGCCACCGCGCCGATATCGCCGGCGTGCAGCTCGGGGACTGGCTGGATGGTTTTGCCAAGCAGGCAGCCGATGTGCGAGAGCCGCTCGACTCCCCCTGTCCTGGAGTTGCTGAGGTTGGCGTCGTTCCTAAGGACGCCGGAGATGACCTTGAAGTACGAGACGCGGCCGGCGAAGGCGTCGGCCACGGTCTTGAAGACAAACGCCGAAACCGGTTGCGAGTCGGAGACGGCCCGCTCGGCGTCCTGGCCGTCGAGTTTGCCGGCGACCGGGCCGCGCTCGGTCGGGGCGGGGAAGTAGTCGGTGATGAGATTGAGAATCAGGTCCGCTCCGATGCCGTTCAGGCCCGAGGCGCACAGCACCGGGAACAGGCGCATCTCCCGGACGGCCGAGCGCAGGCCCTCGGTCAGGCGCTCGGGCGGGAGGGTGCCCTTATCGAGGAATTCCTCCAGCAGGGCGTCGTCGCTTTCCGCCACCATTTCGATGAGGGCTTCCTGGGCCTTCTGCGCCGGGCCGGCCAGCTCGGCGGGAATATCCCCCTCCTTGCCGCGGCCGTTGCCACCGGATTCATACGTGTAACATTTCATCCGAACCAGATCGACGATGCCGCGGAAATCCCGCTCGCTGCCGAGCGGCAACTGGATGGGAACGGCGGCGCGGCCGAAGTTCTCGTTGATGCTGGCCAGCGCCCTTTCGAAGTTGGCGTTCTCGCGATCCAGCTTATTGACGATGATGGCTCGCGGCAGGTTGAATTCGGAGGCGAATTGCCACACCTTTTCGGTCTGGACCTCGACGCCCGCGACCCCATCGACCAGAATCAGGGAAGAGTCCGCCGCCACCAGGGAGGCCTTGGTGTCGTTGATGAAAATGTTGAAGCCGGGCGTGTCCAGAAGGTTGATCTTGAGCTTGTTCCACTCCAGGAAGGCCAAGCCGGTGGAGATGGTGATCTGGCGTTGGATCTCCTCCTCGTCGAAGTCGGTGACGGTGTTGCCCTCATCGACTCTGGTGGGCCGGTTGGTGGCGCCGGCCAGGTACAGAATCCCCGCCGCCAGCGACGTCTTGCCGGAATTGCCGTGTCCTGTCAGACCGACGTTCCGTATGTCCTTGCCTTCGTATACCTTCACTTGAGTGGCTCCGTTGTACAGGCTTAGGTAGGATCAAGCGCGGTGACTAAACCGCCAAATTGTGGATAGTAGCACAATCGAACGCGTCGCGGAGATGAACTGATGGGACTGGCCGGAAATTGACGAAAGAATTGGAGATAATCGTAACCGTGTTCTTGCCCGCGGGCAACTACCTTTCGCGCTGCGCAACGTGACGGATTTCTCCGTCCACATGTGCAAAGGCGTCCAGGACGCGCAACTCAGGAATTTCCACGCTCCGCCACTTCCGTGTCGCGGATGATGGCGATGGCTTCGATTTCGACCAGCAGGTCGGGGCGGCAGAGCTTGGCCTGCACGCCGACGGAGGCGGGAAGGGGATCGAGCCCCTGCGACTCATAGAAAGCCGCGCGCTCTTCGTTGAAGGCGGCGTAATCGCGGTCGATGTCGCGGAGGTAACAGGTGGTCCGGACCACGTCGCGCCAGGTGGCGCCCTCGCTCGCAAGCAGCGCCACGATGTTGGCGAAGGTGCGCCGGGTCTGGGCGCGGAGGTCGCCCACGTGCAGCGTCTCGCCGTTGGGGCCGATGCTGGCCGTGCCCGAGATCAGCAGGACGCGGACGCCGCCGAACTCCAGCCGCAGGCCGCGGGAAAAGGAACTCGGCCGCGCGTAGTGATACGCTTCATTCAGGACTTCCGGTGCGCTGATGGGTCTTCTTGGTGATCTTATGGTTCATTTGATTACTTCGAACGTCACGGCCGGCAGCGCGCCCAACGCGATGCGCCGCGCCATTCTCTCGCACTTCTCTTTCGCCGAAGATGTTGACGATCAGGTTGCCCTTCGTGCCGGGTTTCACCTTGGCATCGCACTGCAGCACGATCTCGGCTTCGCCGGGCGCGCTGCTCAGGGCGATTCCCTCCGGCGGCTCGCTCAACTCGTAGAGCACCTTGCTGAACAGGTTGTTCGGCGGAAGGTCCAACTGAACCCGGAGCCGCGCCGAGCCGCCGGCGGGGATCTTCACGGGCTGCTCCCCCAGCACTCTGACGGGCGTCCTGAAGACCACGCGCCGGGCCACGGCGAGCTTCAGATCCTGGGCTGGAACCAGTTGACGGTAGTCGAAGGCCTGCATCATGTCGTCCGCGGGCACAGCCTGATGCGCGACCGTGCGTCCCTGGATGGTCGCGCGGCCCTCCAGGCGCAGGCTCACGGGCTCTCCAAGCTGCGCCAGCATGGGCGGTACCGCCAGCGTGAGGCGGACCTCGTCCTGCCCGGCCGGGATGGTGGCGCCGGTCAATATCAGCCCTCGCGGAGCGCCCTCCAGCGCGAGCGCGATTTCCCCCGAAAAACCATCCTGGCGCAGCGCGTGGACGGTAATGGGGACCGATGTGCCGCCGGGGGAGTTGATGGCGGACGGCGTCACGCGCAGGTCGAAATCGGGCCGCGGCGCGCTGATCCGCAGGTGGTAGTCGTAGTCGGGGCCGCCTTGCTGCTGCGCATCGCCCAGGTAGAGATAGTAGGTACCAGCGGCCGGCAGCGTGGCGCTGATCAGCGAGTCGGCCTGGTGGGTGATCAGGCCGGCGCCCTTGTCCTCATGGTCGTCGTTGAAGGCCAGTTGGCGGCCAGCGGCGTCGGTCAGCTTCAGCACCGAATCGAGCGGTGAGCCCAGACGGCGGGCGTACACCTCCGCGACGATCTGGTCGCCCGCGCGGCCTTCGAAAGCGAATACATCCCAGTCGCCGGGCTTGTCCACGCGGCCGCTGACCAGGACCGGGAGCTTCATCTTCTGAGCGATCTTGGGCGAGTCGTTCGGTTCCTTCTCGATGGCTTCCGGCAGCGCGGCCGCCGAGGGCGGGAGCGCGCCGCGCGGGGCGATGACGAACGCCGCCTCGCTCGCGGTGATGCGATAGACGAAGTCCTCGCGGCCGCGGTAAAGCGTGTCCCTTATCTCGACCGCATACTCGCCGTCATTGGGAACGTCAAAGCGCAAAGCCGGATCGGGATGGAACAGGTAGTGGTCGGCATAGGCCAACTCCTTCCCGTTGCCGTCGAGCACGGCCAGGGCGGGCTGGAACCAGCCCGGCACGGCGTCGGCCAGGTAAGGCATCAACTCCCGCGCGCTGGCGGCGATGGTCAACCGCTGCCCTTTGCGCGCCTGAAACCGGTAGCGATCCGAGTCGCCGGGGGTGAATTGCCGGCCCGGAGTCAGCGGCGTGGGCCGGGCCGCGCGGGGCACGATCCGGCCGTTGATCGTAATTGGAAGCGTGACCGCCGGTTCGGACTCCTCGGCGGCGCGGACTTCCGCAGCATTGACGCCGGCCTGCAGAATGCGCACTTCGGACTGCGGCTCGATGAACTCCGGCAGGTCGCCGACGTAGAAGATCAGCGGATTCGACAGCCCCTGCGGCGTCATCAACCTGAGTTCGCGCGGGCCGGGCGCCGCGCCCGCTTCGATGCTGACCCGGAGCGCCTGGGTTTCGGCTAGCGCCGGACTGACGCCCCGGTTGAATGTCGCCAGTTGGCGCCTAAGCTCGGCGATCTGCTTTTGCGCCGCAGGGTCGTTCGGCTGCTTCAACAGCTCCTGGACCTTCTCGCGCAACTGGGTAGCCTGCATGGGAGTCATGGGCCGGGTGGATTCGAGCGCCACGCCCTGGGCGCCGCCACCGGAGAGGTATACCCTATTCACGCCGGTGAGGTACTGGCCGCCGACCTTAACCTCGAGCGTGGTCCCGCGCTGGCCACCCGCGGGATAGACATAGGCCAAGTGCGGCGGGTTCTGCTGCGCCTGGGCGGCCACTGCCGCAAAGGCCAGTGCGGCCAGCCGCAGGGTTGAACGCCATTGGATGCCGGCCACGGCTACATGATCTCCTTGAGCCGCCCGCCTGTGCTGACGCCGTCGGCGGGGGTAGGCGTCAGGCGGGTATCCAGACCCTGCGGATTAGGCAGTTTCCCGTCCGGGTCCATGCCCAGGAGTTCGTAAATGCTGCCGATGAGATCGCAAGGGTAGACGGGCCGGTCCTTCACGTGCTCGCCCTTGGCATCGGACGAGCCAACCACGCGCCCGCCCTGGAATCCGCCACCCGCGACCACGGCGGAGAAGACCGGGCCGTAATGGCCGCGCCCGCCGTTCCAAGGCGCCTCCCACTGGACCTTCGGCGTCCTGCCGAACTCCCCGCTCCACCAGATGATGGTGCTCGCCAGCAGGCCGCGCTCGGAGAGATCCTGCAGCAGGGTCGCCATGCCTTTGTCCAGCATGGGAAGCTGCCGGCGCATCGCCTGAAAATGCTGCCGGTGAGTGTCCCAGCCCTGATAGTTTATGGTTACGTAGGGCACGCCGCGCTCGACCAGCCGCCGTGCGGCAAGGCAGGATTGCCCGAACGTATTGCGGCCATAGCGGTCGCGCATGTCGTCCTTCTCCTGCGAGAGATCGAACACCTTCCCCCCGTCGCCCAGGATGAGGCCGTAGGCCTGTTCTTCGGCGGCGTCCAGGGCCTTGAGCGAGGCGTCGGCCGGCATGGCCTTCTCCAGGGTGTTCAGGTTGTGGAGCAGTTCGCGGCGGTTCTGCTGGCGCTGGTCGGTGATGCCCTGCGCGACGATGCCCTCCACGGCGAAGCGCGCTTGGGCCGGGTCGCCGCCCGTGGCGAAGGGTCTGTAGCGGGGGCCCAGGAAGCCCGCCTCGTCGAACCGCCCCTGCGGCTGGGTAAGGACGATGTAGGGCGGAATCAGGCCGCTGTAGCCCGCGCTGTAGCCCTTGAATGACGAGACAACCGCACCCACGCACGGGTAAACGATTCGGCCGCCAGGCGGTCTCCCGGTCTGGACCATGTAGGACGCCGTCTCGTGGGCGTTAATGCCGTGGGTCATGCTGCGGATGATGGAGTACTTGTCGGCCTGCTGCGCCAGGAGGGGGAGAAGTTCGCCGATGACGATTCCGTCGACGTTGGTCGGGATCGGCTTGTTCAGAGGGCCGCAGTAATCGTATCCTGCCTCCGGCTTCGGGTCGAAGGTGTCCAGATGCGCCGGGCCGCCCCACATCCAGATCTGAATCACAGCCTTGGCCTTGGCCGCGGGCGCGGCGGCGCGGCCGGGAAGACCGGCCCCGCAAGCCAGCAGCAGGAGGCCGCTGCGAATTGCGTCCCGCCTCGAGATCAGGTTCGTGTTGATAGCGTCGGTCATGCTTTTCAATGCCTGAATAGGAACTCCGCGCTGTTGATCAGGGCCCAGGTCAGGTCCACCACCGCGGGCCAGCGGTTTCCTTGGATCGACTGAAAATACGCGCTTGCGACCTTCAGTTCGTCGTCCGTGGGGTAGCGCGAAAGGACTGTCAGGTATATCCGGTCAATGGGGTCCCTGGGCCGCGCGGCGGGCTGCGACCAGAGCCCTGAGCTTGGCGCTCTGCTGAATCTTGAGCTGGACGTGACTCGAATTAAGCAGGTGCAACTCCTGGTCGGCGGTGGGCCGATTGTTGCGCTCGGACTCGAGCCCGGTGTCGCGCGGCGGGCGGCCGAACATCTCCAGGAACGAACTGGTGATGCTGCCGTCCGGCAGCGAAATCGAGCGCTGGTCCTCGGGCAGAAACGTGAACGGCTCCGGGATGGGGCTGGAGTACTGCTCGGTAGTGCCGGTGATCTGGCAGATCGCGTCGATCAGCACTTCCGCATCCAGGCGGCGCAGCGGATAGGATGCGAAACTTGCCACGCCTTCGGGGCTGCCGGTCTTGGGAATGGAAGAGAGCTGGTACACCTGCGAGTTCAGAATCAGCCGGTAGATATGCTTCAGATCATAGTGAGAGGAGACCAGTTCTCGCTCGAGGAAAGCCAGCAGTTCCGGATTGCTGGGCGGGTTGTCCGGCCGGATGTCGTCGGGTTCGTTGACGATGCCCCGCCCGAGCAGCCAGAACCAAACCCGATTCACCATGTTCCGCGAAAACCAAGGGTTGTCCGGTGCAACCAGCCAGTTGGCGAAGACCTCGCGCGGGTCCTGGCCCCCAGACAGGCGGGCCGGCTTGCCATCCGGAAATACGGCGGCGGTGGGGGCCGGTTTCTGGGAATCGAAGTAGACGATCTCTTCTTTCCATTCACCGGTCGCCTTATAGCCGAGCTGCGAGAAGAATGCTGCCATGCCCGCCAGCCGCTCCTTCGGCCACTTCTCGGCCCTCACTCCCAGGAAGGTCAGTGCTACGGCTTGCGCCACGACCTGCGGCTCCTTGGCTTGGACGGCGCGATAGAAATTTACTTCAGGCACGCGAAAATTGCTGCCGCTCGCGGTGAGCATCGCCCGCGCCATCTGGTCATAGGGCAGGTTCTGCTGGATGGCGGTCCGAATCCAGCGGTGGTAGGCCTGCGCGGCGTTGGGCCACAGGTTGACGGGGAATTCGGACTTCACGCGCAGCGAGTCGCTCCACTTCATCGCCCAGTAGTCGGCGAACTCATCGCGATCGAGCAGGCGGTCGACCAGGGCGCCGCGCTTGTTGGGATTTGGGTCCTGCAGAAACTGCGCTGACTCCTCAGCCGTGGGCAGGGTGCCGATGAGATCCAGGTAGACCCGCCGCAGAAACACGCTATCCGAGCAGAGGAGCGCCGGCTGGATGCCCAAACGCTTCAGTTGGTTGAAGACCAGTTCATCAATCTTGCCGCGGGGCGCCAGAGGGGCGCCGCTTTCGTAAACGGTCTGCGGGCTCGCGCCGGCCAAGGCCGCCGTAACGAGCAGGTTGGAGATCAGAGACTTCAGCATCCGTTACTTCCTATGACGAGAGTGTGGGCGCACCGGTTTACTTTGCCGCTCCTGTCGGTCGCGGTTCGGCGCGGGCGCGGTAGGGGCACGGCGGCGCCGTGCCCCTACGGGAGCCGTCCAGCGCGTCTTCATGGCTATCGGCGGCCGCAGGGCCATGGGGACTCCCTTCCGGTCGCGGTTCGGCGCGGAATGTACGGCACAGAACCGCGCGCGCCAGCAAGCGGTGTGGAGCGAATTCTCGCGGTCATGGCACCACTTTATCGCCCGAAGCGGCGCGCGACGTATTGAGAGAGGATTTCCTCGAATTCCCCGGCGATGTTCTCCCCCCGCAGCGTGGTCAGCAAGCAGCCATCCGCGTAGACCGGCGCGGCCGGTTCCTCGGAGGCGCCCGGCAAGGCCTACGAGTATAGTGCGTCGTAGGCGGCGGCCACTCCCTTCGTGGCAATCCTTTGTTATCAACGGGTTGTTGGGTTCGTTTGGTATGGGGAGGGTGAGTTCCGCCCCTGAGACCCGCCCCTTGCCCGTGCCGCTGCCTGCCGGTTGAAGCAAACTCAGACGCCGAGTTTGCCGAACCTTCGAATGTGGCGCCGAATCAGACTCTCCCTGCATATCCCCTTGGCTTCTCGGCCCACCCACATTCTCATCAACGGGGGTGGCCACTTCCCGGTCATACTCTTTCGTTTCGCATGGTATGGCGCGACGCAGCAGAAGGAGGTTCTGGAGCGTTCGGTGGTAAATGAGATGGAGCCGCGTCTCGTAACGGTGCAGCAGGGCCGCGGAAGGCTTGGCAGCGAGATTCGCGAACGCCGCGGCCATGCGGTCCAACTGGTCATCGGCGGTCTGAGCGGTGACCTCATTGTCGAAAGTGCGGGTCTCGATGGCCCAGGCGCGGCGCAAACGCCAGTAGGCGGCGGCCATTTCCTGCACCATGCCCAGTTCCACACCGTCGGCGGGCGCCAATCGCGCCACATGCTGGTTGAAAAGAGCCTCCAAAACTTCGGGCGATTCTCCTTGCATTAGGGTCGTGCGGGCAAGCAATCCATGGGTGATGGCGTTCTGGGACGAGTGCCGCTTGCCCTCCGCCGTGACTGGTCCGCGAGAGCGGGCCCCGTTGGCCCGCGCCGAAAGAATGCGTCTGAGTGACGACATGGTACCTCGATTTAAGAATAACTCACACGATGTAGGGAAACGGGGATAGTAGCTTCTTTTTTCAACAACATAAGTGCTGTCACCATAAAAGCGCAGAAACCCAGATTAGGCGGAGAGTTGGGAAACGCGTAGTAGGGTGGGATCGGCATGTGGGAATTGGTGAGTGGAGGAGCCCTTTTGGCACTGCGGGCTGGCAGTCGTCCGGCACCAACAGGGTAGTCCTACGGCACCAGCAGAATGGGTTTCTGCCAGAAGGCAACTCGCTCGCCGAGCCAATCGATCACGGTCACCTGGCATTCGTAGTCGCCGGATGGCAATGGTTGAAGCGGGATGCTGATCTGAATCGGCACGGTGTTCAATCTCCGATCCAATGCTTCACTGAACTCGATCGGTTTAGTTTCGAACACCTTAATCTGGTTGCGGAAGAAGCTGACAAACGCCACCAACGGGTGCGGCTGTGCGATGGCCTGCTGATACGCCTGCAAATACACCAACAGTTCCCGGCTCTTGCTGAACACCGGCGTCACGCTGGGAATCAGTTTTTGGCCGTCCTGAACCAGCGGATTGGCGCGCTGCGCTTTGTCCTTGCCCGCGGTGTAGAGCGCATCCCGCATGTCCACGCGCTGGCCGCTCAAGACCACCGAGCTCGTCGCGATGGTCTTCTCCACCTTGTTCAGATTGGGGATGACGAACTCACCGATATACGTGCCGATGCGGCAGGTTTCGTTGTTTCGCGCCAGCACCTTGATCGAGTAGGCGCCGGGCAATAGCGTGAAGCCGGTATCGAAAAGGATTGGGCGCTTCGATAGCTCAGCGACGGTCGAGTCACTCAACTTGACGTCCACTTTGTCGCGCATGTTCGAACGGTTCTGCCGCTCTAATCCTTCACTTCACCGATGAAGTCGACGACCGTTTATCGCCCGAAGCGGCGCGCGACGTACCGGGAGAGGATTTCCTCGAATTCCCCGGCGATGTTCTCTCCCCGGAGCGTGGTCAACAAGCAGCCGTCCGCGTAAACCGGCGCGGCCGGCTCTTCGGAGGCGCCCGGCAAGGAGATTCCGATGTGCGAGTGCTTGGATTCCCCAGGGCCGTTTACGATGCAGCCCATGACGGCCACCTTCAACTCCTCGACGCCGGGGTAACGCTCCCTCCAGACGGGCATCTGCTCGCGCAGGTAGTCTTGCACCTGCCCCGCCAGTTCCTGAAAAACCACGCTGGACGTGCGCCCGCAGCCCGGACAGGACGTGACCTGGGGGTTGAAACTGCGCAGCCCCAGCGATTGCAGAATCTGCTGGGAGACGAAGACTTCCTCAGTGCGGTCCCCACCCGGCGCGGGCGTCAGAGAAACCCGGATGGTGTCACCAATGCCCTCCTGCAACAGGATGGCAATCGCCGCCGTGGAGGCAACGATTCCCTTGGCGCCCAGACCCGCCTCGGTCAGTCCGAGATGCAACGGGTAGTCCCCGGCCCCTGCCAGCTTCCGGTACACGTCCACCAGGTCCTCGACGCCGCTGAGCTTGGCGCTCAGTACGATCCGGTCGTGGGGCAGCCCGTGGCGCTCGGCATTGCGGGCGGACTCGAGGGCGCTGGCCACCATGGCGTCCAGCATCACCGCGGAGGGCTCGCGCGGCTCGGGCTCTCGTGAATTTTCGTCCATCATCCGGGCGAGCAGGCTCTGATCGAGCGAACCCCAGTTCACGCCGATCCGCACGGGCTTGCCGTAGCGGATGGCGGCCTCGATCATGGCCCGGAAGTTGTCGTCGTGTTTCTTGCCGATGTTCACGTTGCCGGGATTGATCCGGTACTTGGCCAGGGCTTGGGCGCAGGCGGGGAATTTTTTGAGCAGGATGTGGCCGTTGTAGTGGAAGTCGCCGATAATCGGCACGTGCGCGCCGGCATCGTCCAGGCGCTCGACGATCTCGGGCACCGCGGCGGCGGCCAGCTCCGTGTTCACCGTTACCCGAACCAGCTCCGAGCCGGCCCGGACCAGGGCGATCACCTGGCTGACCGTCGCGGCCACGTCCGCCGTGTCCGTATTGGTCATGGACTGGACGACGATAGGGTGGTTGCCGCCGATTTTGACTCCGCCGATGTCCGCGACCGCGGCGGCCCGGCGTGGTTTTACCGCCATGTGTTCATTCTGGCGCATTGTGGTATCATTCCGCTTCCAGTGGAAGGTGCTGCTACTTTACCCGGCCGGCTGGCGCTGATATTTGACCTCGACGGCGTGATTGTCGATTCCAATCCAGTGCACGTCGAAGTGTGGCGCGAGTACCTGGGGCGGTTTGGGATCGAGGCCCCCGCGGACCTGCCGGAGCGCATGTACGGCCTGCGAAATGACCAGATCGTCGGGACGCTGATGGGCGGCGATTTTACAGAGGAAGAAGTCTCCCAGCACGGCGCCGCCAAGGAGGAGTTGTACCGGCGGCGAATGCGGCCCCAACTTGCGCGACGTATGGTTCCGGGTATTGTTCAGTTCCTGGAGCGTCACGCCGGGTGGCCGATGGCGGTGGCCAGCAACGCCGAGCCGGCCAACGTCGAATTCATTCTAAGGGAATCCGGGCTTTCGAAGTATTTTCCGGTGATCGTGGATGGCCACCAGGTCGTCAGGCCGAAGCCCGACCCTGAGGTCTACTTCCGCGCCGCCGAGTTGCTCGACAAGGCCCCCAGCGAGTGCGTGGTTTTCGAGGATTCCGCGGCCGGAGTTGCGGCGGCTAAGGCTGCCGGCTGTCGCGTTGTGGCTCTCCGGACGACGCACGCCTCCCTGCCCGAGGCGGATCTTATGGTGGAGGACTTCCTGAGCCCGGAGTTAGAGCCATGGCTTCGATAGCAGCCACCGTCACGCTGGATCTTGCGCTTCTGGCTGCTGCTGCGGCCGCCGTGCTGGCGCTTCTCGCCGGGGCTTGGTGGGTGCTGAACCGTCGTATGGCGGCCGGGAGCCTGGCGATGCGGCGCGTTTGCCGGTTGGGTGAGGATCTGGGTGCGGGGATCGCCGTCGATACTCTTCGCCGCCTTCGGGCGGTGCTGCCGGGGGCGCTGCGGATCACGGACGTGGAGATGTATCTAGTGGACCATGCCTCCCGTACACTTCGCCGCGTTGAGGACAGCTCGGTCCCCGGATCTTCCGCGATGCCCATCTTGATGGACGATCCCGTCGGGTTTCGCGAAAAGACCATGGCCCTGTGCTTCCGAAATCGAAGTGTCGTCGCGGTTCCGGACGCCCGCCGCAGCCCGTTCCGTGACGGCGCGCGCGCAACCCCCCGCTCCGTCTTGTTCGCGCCGATGCTGGCCCAGAACGACCTGGTGGGAATCCTGGAAATCAGCCACTCCACGCGAGTCCGCGTCTTCAACGAGCCCGAGCAGACCGCCGCGCAGCACCTCGCCGATGAGGCTGCGATAGGCATGCGGCTTCGGGAAGAGAAAGCTTTGCGGGAACGGACGGCGGGAGGGGATGAGGCCGAGGCCGCTGGCCGGGTCATTGCCGATACCGCCGGAAAGCTGGAGAGGCGGCTGTCCGAGGTTGAGGCGAGCGCCAAGCGGTTGCTGGGTCATGGCGGGGGAGGACGGATCGAGGCCGAACTGGCCAGGATTTCCGGCCAGGCCCAAAAGGGGATCGCGGATGTCGCCGCGTTGTTGGACTTCCTGAAGAGCCGGGAGCGGGAGAGCCGCTCGGCCGACCTGGTCTCGCTGCTCCGCGGTCTGGCAAGAGTGGGTGAATCCGAAGGTAACGAAGCGGCGAGCCGGACGCTGGATCTGCTGGGAGAGGAGCCGGTCATTGTAGCCGCCCGGCCCAGCTATTTGGAACGTGTCTTCTCCTCGTTGCTGTGGTACGCCAGGGATGCGGTGGCCGGCCAGACGGACAAGGTCGTTACCCTGCGCGTCGCCCGCTTGGCCTCGAGAGGCGAGGTGGGCATCTGGTGGCCGGGGCCTCCGCACGAGAGCGACGGAGGCGACCTCCTGGAGCGAGAACACAGTCCGGCCGAGGATGTTCTCGGACTGGCCGCCTGCCGCAGCCTGATCCGCAGTTGCGGAGGTGAACTCAGACTGGTCTCGGATCTGGCCCGGGGCTGGTGCTTCGACATCGAACTGCCCTTGGCCCCCACGGTCGCGCCTCCTCCGGCTGGCGAGACTGCCTCGCCGGCTCGCGCCCTGACGCCGCTGCTCGTCCTGGTCGAGGATCCCGATCCACACGCCCGGCAATCGCTCATCTCGCTTCTCGGCGACAAGGGCCAGCGCGCGCTACCGGCGGCGAGCATGGAAGAAGCCATTGACCTGGTCAAACGTTTTCACTTCAATGCCCTTTTCTGCTCGGCGCAGGGACCGGGCGCAGTCCTGGATCGATTGCTTTGGCCGGACGCGCAACCATGTCGACGCCTTCGTGGTGTTGTCTCCCGGCCACGACCCGGCTTTGTCCGCCGCCTTGCCTCCGGGAGTGGCTTACGCGCTGGCCAAGCCGGTGGAGCCGGACGAGCTGGCGCGACTGCTCGAACAGATCGGGGCGCGGATCGGCAAGCCTTCACGGTAGAATCAATATTGGAGAGCCCTTGGCAGGGCGGCTGTGCGCCTCTGGCGCAGCGGCCCTGCTGCATTACAAGTGGCAACACGGTCAATCGTGTGTTACTGGAGAGAGGCTATGACGCTCCCTTCGTTGTTGCGCATCGCTATGATCTCCGCGCTCTTTGCGAGCGCGGCCGCGGCCCAGAAATACACCGGGCCGGTTCCGCCCAAGCCGGATGTCCCTTATCTTGTTCACGCCGACAACCTGTTGGAGACGGAGGCCTCCCAGGCCAAGGAAGATGACCGCGGCAAGGAAATACTCTACTCCGTGGAGGGGGCCAGCTCAGCCGTACGCACTCCGCTCGCCGAACCCATCTTCCTCATCGAGACCCAGAAAGTCGTGGCGGAGAAACTCGAGTTGTACAAGTTCGAGATCAAGCGCGGCCGGCGCGAAGTCCTTCTGGTGAAGAATCCTGGTAAGAATTCTCCGCGGGCAGTCCGCATCGTCGTCAAGAAGGTCGGCGACCATCTCTACCATATTGAAGCCGACGAGACGCTGCAGAACGGCGAGTACGGCCTCAGCCCGGCAGGCTCCAACCAGGTCTTCTGTTTTCAGGTGTATTGATCTCCGCCGCGCCCGCCCGGTAGCCCTACTGGTAAAATGCTGATTGCTTAACCGCACTTTCAAGGCGTTTCAGTACCGCGACTTCCGCCTCATCTGGTCGGGAGCCTGCACCTCCAGCATCGGCACCTGGATGCAGTCGCTGGCCCAGAGCTGGCTGGTGCTGCAAATCTCCGGCTCCGCTTTCATGTTGGGCCTGACTTCTTTTCTGGGTGAGATCCCCATTTTCCTGTTTTCGCTGGTGGGCGGCGTGGTCGCCGACCGCATGGACCGGCGGCGCCTGCTGCTGGCATCGCAATACGTGCAGATGAGCTGCGCCTTCACTCTGACGGCGCTGGTTGCGTTTGGCGTGGTGCGGGTCTGGCACATCCTGGTGCTTTCGTTCCTGGTCGGGCTGGCGCAGTCTTTTGGCGGGCCGGCCTATCAGGCGCTGATCCCGTCCCTGGTGAAGACCGAAGACATTCCCAACGCCATCGCGCTCAACTCGATTCAATTCAACCTGGCGCGCATTATCGGCCCAGTGCTGGGCGGGCTGGCGCTCACCGGCCTGGGAGCCGCATGGTGTTTTGGGCTGAACGGGTTGTCCTTCGTCGCTGTTATCGTCTCGCTGCTTCTCTTGAAGGTCCGGTTCATCCCCCAGGGCGGAGGGGCGAGCATGCTGGCCAGCATGAAAGAAGGCATCGCCTTCGTCCGCAAGCAGGCGGCGATAGAGTCGCTGCTGGTGTTGGCCTTCCTCTCGACCATGCTGGGCGTCCCGCTGATTGTTTTTCTGCCGGTTTTTGCCAAGGACGTATTTCACGGCGACGCGAGCACTTACACATTGTTTCTCTCCATCTCGGGCGCCGGATCAGTGACCGGAGCGCTGGTAGTGGCCAGCTTCGGCCATTACCGCCGTAAGGGCCGTCTGGCCCTGCTGCTGCTGGCGGTTTTCGGGGCGTGCATGGCCGGTTTCGCACTTTCCCGGATTCTGGCCCTCAGTTGTGTTCTGCTGTTTCTAGCCGGGATGTGCCTGATCTCGGTGTTTGCGACGTTGTCGTCGCTGGTGCAGTTGCTGGCCTCGGACGGAATGCGGGGCCGCGTCATGAGCGTGTACAACGTCGCTTTCCGCGGCGGCATGCCCATTGGCAGCCTGGTGACGGGCTCCCTGATCCGCGCCTTCTCGGCTCCGATAGTGCTCGCCGGCGACGGCGCGCTGCTGATTTGCCTGGCTCTGTATTTGCTGCTGGTGCATCGGCGGGTGGCCGCCCTATAGAATTAGAGGTTATGCTGCGCCTTGCTCTTCTCTTGGTATTGTCACTGACTCTCACGGCGGCGGCCCAGGAGTTGGAGAGCGCGCGCGATCGCCAGGACCGGCAGGCGCTCGACGCCATCGTCGCCAGGTTGTCGCAGGCGGCACTGAAGAGCCCTAACGACGCCGGCGCCCATTACCGTCTGGCCGTGGCGCGCTCCTACCTGGCCGAGGTGTATCTCGAAGTGGGCGACAAGCCCGGAGCCAGGGCGGCGGCCGAGGCGGGAATCGGCGACGCCCAGCGCGCGGTGGCGCTCAAAGCCAATGCCGCGGATTACCATCGGGTGCTCGGCACGCTTTGCGGCCAGGTGATTCCGGCCAACCTCCTGCTGGCGCTGAAGTACGGCAAGTGCGCCACGGAGTCCATCGACAAGGCGCTGGAGCTGGATCCGAAATCCCCGGAGGCATATCTCAGCCGCGGCGTCGGCAATTACTATCTGCCGCCAACCCTGGGCGGCGGACTGGAGCCGGCTATCCGGGACTTCAGAAAGGCCATCGAGCTCAGCCCTAAATCGGCGGAGGCGCAACTCTGGCTTGGAATCGCGCTGAGAAGAGCGGGGCGAAACGCGGAGGCGCGGGCGGCCCTGAAGAAGTCGCTCGAGTTGGATCCCAATCGGGTTTGGGCGAAGCAGCAATTTGACAAGACACCGGCAAAGTAGACCATCCTCATGCTGAACATCACGCGCAGCCAGGTCTTGATCGCATTCACCATCGCGGCCCTGACGCTGCTCGGCTACTTTAAGTTTCCGGGCCACACCTATCTCCAGTCGGACACGCAGATTTACGCGCCCATGCTGGAGCACATCTGGGACCACACCACCATGACGCGCGATTTCATGGTCGAGCGGCCGCACCTGGCGTTTACGGCCTACGACGAGATCGCCGTCCTGCTGCGGCGGCTGACCGGCCTGGACTTTGAGGGCGTGCTAACCATTCAGCAACTGTTCTTTCGCGCTCTCGGGATCCTTGGGGTCTTCCTGATTGCCAGTTCCCTGAAGCTCGGCGCGCGCATGGCGCTGCTCGTAGCGGGCGTTTTTTCACTCGGGGCCTTTATAGGCGGGGCGACTGTTCTGACCCTGGAGTACGAGCCCGTGCCGCGAGGATTCGCCATTCCCCTGCTGCTGTTGGCTATCGGGCTGGTCGCCCATGGGCTCGACTGGGCGGCGGGCGTGGCGGCCTCGATCGCCTTCCTCTATCAGCCGGGAGCGACCATTCCGTTCTGGGCGGTCTACTTCTGCCTGGCCTGCTGGCCGGGCGGGGTGGCCGTCATGAAACGGCGCATCCTGGGGCTGCTGCCGCTGCTCGCCGCGGCGATCCTGCTGCTGATCCTCTCGCGCCTTCAGCCCGGCATCTCGGAGCCCCTGAATCTGCTGGGCCGGGTGGATGCGGGGTGGGAGAAACTCCTCCGGCTGCGCACCAACTACATTTTCGTTTCCGTGTGGCTGTCGCCGTGGTACTGGCACTACGCAATTCTCGGCGTTGTCGCCCTGGGGGCGTACTGGCGCCTGCGGACGGCGGCAGGTCTCGACCTGCGGTTCTTCCTGGGAGGGTTGCCGCTGCTGGGATTGCTGAGCATACCGTTCTCCTATGCCCTGTTGGAAGTGTACAAGTCAGCCGCGGCACCCCAGCTTCAACCCGCCCGCGGCGTGCTCTTCGTGACTCTCTTTGCGGGGGTGCTGGCCTCGGTCGCGGGGGTCAAAGCCGCGCAGGCGGGAAGGCACATCGAGGGCTTCTTCTGGTTGCTGGCCGCTTTCCTCATCCCGGCGGGCGTGCCGGTTCAGCAGATCCTGGCCACGAACCTGGGCGACCCCGTCATGCGCCGGCGCTTGTTGATCGCGGCGCTCTTGTCGGCTGCAGTGATGCTGGCCGCCTGGGCGCAGAGTAAGCACTATCGCTGGGAGCCGCCGGTCTGGGCCGCGCTGCTCCTGCTCCCGTTCTTACTCTACCCCGGCTATGGAAAAGTGGTTCTCAATCCGCAGCTCCACACGTCGGACTTGCACGAGCTCTCCGAGTGGGCCAGGACTTCCACCCCAAAGGAGGCGGTGTTCCTTTTTCCCGACGCCGCACGGGACCTCTATCCCGGCATCTTCCGCGCATCCGCTTTCCGGGCCGTCTATGTCGACTGGAAATCCGGGGGACAGGTGAACTACGTGAGGAGCGTCGGAGAGGAATGGTACAAGCGCTGGGAGGCCATGGGGCAGTTGCGCAAATTCAAGCCGTCGGGGATCGGACGATACGCGGCCTACGATATCGACTACCTTGTGGTGCGCGCAAAGAACCGGGTTCCGAACCGGCAACCGGCTTTCCAGAACGAATCCTTCATCGCGTATGCTTTGCGATGAACCCCCTTACCGGGTAACGTCTATCCCCATTCTCTTCATCTCTTCGGCGTAGTAGCGCCGGTAAAGGAGATCCCATTCCTCGGTGCCCTCCGCGATTTCGCGTTTCTGGGAACGGATCTTCTGGTGGGCAGCCTGGTCGACCTTATTCTCGGCCTGAAGCACTTCGGTAATGTCTTGCACGATCTCCAGGCGGAGGTCGTTGGCGGCCCGCTTGACCCGCACCTCGTGCGATTTCCGCAGGGCCGCGACCAGCATGTGCGAGATTTCGTTGATCTTGTCGCGCGAGAGCTTCATGTGATCGCCGGTGTCGCGGCCGGCGGCGCGAATCACTTTGCGCTGGGAGATAAGCGTGTTCTTGGTGCGCCGGAACATCTCCTGGTAGCTGACGCCTTCGCGGCGCATGTACTCTGCGTACTGGCTGAGGATCTCGCGCACCTCGTCGTTGAGCCGGTCCTCGACTTGCAACTCGTCCGTGATCACCGCGGCGATGAGTTCCGAAGCGGCCTGTGGATTATTAGTTTCAATAACTTGAGGGTTAAGCTTGGCGACCAGTCGGCGGGCGAGATAGGCGATTAGTTCCCTGGGGAGAAGCATCCGTGAGCCGTAGCGCTGTAGCGCATTCCAGATCTTAGTTTACTTTCGCTCCAGGGCAGTGTCAAACAATCCATCGGGCTGGACTAAACTGAGCACATGGAATGCTGCATTGGCTTCGAGCCGGCGCCTGGAGTGGCGCTTCAAGTTGCCGCTTCCGAACTGGGTGTGTGCGGGGTGTGGATCGGCCGGGCGCCGCGGGAGTGCGCGGCTGAATCCGACAATGCGTTCCTCCGTGCGGCCGTCCGGCAACTGCGCGAGTACTTCGATGGCGCGCGCCGCGAGTTCGATCTGCCGCTGGACCTGCGTGGGACACCTTTCCAACTCCAGGTTTGGAACGCCCTCACCAAGATTCCGCACGGCGAAACCCGGACCTATGCGCAGATCGCCAGCCAGATCGGGCGTCCGAAGGCCACGCGGGCGGTGGGCAGCGCTAACGGCAAGAATCCCGTGCCGATCATCGTGCCCTGCCACCGGGTAATTGCCACCGGCGGCGGGCTGGGCGGTTACAGCGCTGGTTTGGATTTCAAGAGAAGACTTCTGGCTCTTGAAAAAGGGGACAGACGCATTTTCCCCGCCGTCCGCGCCGACCAGGAAGCCAGCCTGTTTGCCGGGAGCGGATCAGATGGAAAATGCGCCTGTCCCCTTTTCGTTGAGCGCTAAGTGGACTAGGGTGCGCAGGGGGACGCCGGTGGCGCCCTTGGCCATGAACGGTTTGGCTTCTTCCAGCCACGCCGTACCGGCGATGTCGAAGTGGACCCAGGGCGTCGACTCGACGAATTCCTTCAGGAACATGGCGGCGGTGATGGCGCCGCCCCAGCGGCTGCCGATGTTGGGGATGTCGGCGAAGGTGCTCTTCAGGGCTTCTTTGTAATCGTCGTCGAGCGGCATGCGCCACATCTTCTCGCCCTCGGCCTGGGCCGCGGCGAGCACCTGCGCCAGCAGCGCCTCGTCGTTCGAGAACACGCCGACGTTCACGTATCCCAGCGCCACCACGACGGCGCCGGTCAGAGTCGCCGCATCGGCCAGGTGCGTGCAGCCGAGCCGCTTGGCGTAGGTGATGGCGTCCGCCAGGATTAACCGGCCTTCGGCGTCCGTATTCAGCACTTCCACCGTCTTGCCCGAGAGCGTGGTCACGATGTCCCCCGGCCGCTGCGCGTGCCCCCCAGGCATATTCTCTACCGCGGGCACCACCGCCGTGACCGAAATGGAAGGCTTCAGTTGGGCGATGGCGCGCATGGCGCCCAGAACGGCCGCGGCTCCCGCCATGTCGTACTTCATCTTGTCCATGTTCTCGGACGGCTTGATGGAGATGCCGCCGGAGTCGAAGGTGACGCCCTTGCCGACCAGGCCCAGGTGCATGGAACCCGAAGAAGGCTGCGCGGGCCGGTAGCGCACGACGATCAGCGCCGGCGGCTCGCTGGAACCCGCGGCGACGCCCAGGAGCGCGCCCATACCGAGCTGCGCCATGCGCTCGCGGTCGAGGACCTCGCATTCCAGGCCCTGTTCGGCGGCCATTTGCCGCGCCCTCACGGCCAGCAGCGTGGGCGTCAGCCGGTTGGCCGGCTCGGTCACCAGATCGCGGGTGAAGTTCTGCGACTCGGCGATGATCCGCCCGGCGCGCAGGGCTTCTGTCCGGGACGGACTAGCCTCGGGGACAACCAGGGAGAAGCGGTCCACCACTTTCTTCTCTTTGTCGTCGGTCTTGTAACGGTCGGGCTCATAGTCTCCGAGAATGGCGCCTTCGACGGCCGCCGAGACGAAGTCCTCCGCGGCGAAGCCGGCGTCCACGGCCAAAGCGACGTTTCGGACGCCCTTGGCCTTCAGCAGCCGCAGGGCGGCGCCCGAAACCTTGCGCAGTTCGGCCGTATTGAAGCTCCCGGCCTTGCCCCCGCCGATCACCAGCAGCTTACCGCACTTCAGGTCCGTGGGCCGGTGGAGGAGGGCGCTTTCCAGCGATTTTCCTTTGAACTCTCCGCTGCGGTAGAGATCCTCGATCCAGCCTCCGGCCAGCTCGTTCGACGCACCGGGGGCAGCCACCTCCCGCTCGAAGGCCACCACCACCAGGGCGTCTGCTTCAACCTGCTCAAGAGAAAGCGCTATCAGTCCGGTTTCCATTGACCCTCATCCTCGTTCGGTTCACTGGTTGTGGCGCCGCATGGCCGCCCGCGCTTCGTTCTCCTGCGTGCGCGTGCGCTCGGCCTCCCGCTTGTCGTGCAGTTTCTTGCCCTTCCCCAGCGCCAGTTCGCACTTGATCCGCCCATTCTTCAGGTAGATCTTGGTGGGAACCAGGGTCAGGCCCTTTTCGCGCGTCTTGCCCAGTAGCTTGTCTATCTCCCGGCGGTGCAGCAGCAGCTTGCGGCGCCGGAGGGGCTCGTGATTCTCCCGGTTGCCGTGAGAGTAGGGGCTGATGTGCGCGTTGACCAGCCAAGCTTCGGAATTGACCACGTCTCCGTAGCTGTCCATAAGCTGGATCTTGCCGTCGCGGGCGGCCTTGACCTCGGTTCCGGTGAGGACCAGGCCCGCCTCGAACCGCTCCAGGAGAATGTAGTTGTGAGCGGCGTGGCGATTATCGCTCAGAATTTTGAGTTTCGGTTCCACGGGTGGCGACTTTTGCCTTGCACGCAGCGAAGCCGAACTGCGTCAACCACTTATGTGAGCAGTCCAGGTACGCGCGACTGCTCCATTTTAGCACAGGGCTTGAAAAATCAATAAGATGCGCACATCGAAGCGGTTAGCCGTCCTCCTTGCCGTCGCGTTGCTTCTGGCGGGGCCGGTCGCGAGCCTCCAGGCGAAAACCCGCAAGGGCGACCAGCTTTATGCTCAGGGCTACCAGGCCGAGCAGAAGAAAGACTACGAGAAGGCCGTTGGCCTGTACGATCAGGCCCTGGCCACCGACCCCGGCGACCTCGCCTACCAGATGGCCGCCCGGCGTGTCCGCTTCCAGGCCGCGCAAGTACACGTGGGCCAGGGCCAGAAGCTGCGCGATCAGGGAAATCTGGGAGAAGCCATGGCGGAGTTCGAGAAGGCTCTCGCGCTCGACTCCTCCTCGGAAATCGCCGCGCAAGAGATGCAGATTACGCGGGACATGGCTGAGCGGGCAAAGACACGGCCTGTCAAGCCGGAAGATCGTGGGCTCAGTCCCTTTGAGCTGGCCGGACGCGAGGCGGACGCGAAACTTGCCGCAGTGAGGTCGGTGCCGGTGCTGAAACCCATTTCGACCGCCCCCATCAACCTTACGATGAATAACCGGACCCCCCGGGTCCTGTTCGAGACGGTGGGCAAGCTGGCCGGCATCAACGTCCTGTTCGATCCGGACCTCGTGCAAGCGATGGGCACCGCCAAGCCGCTCAGCGTGGATCTGACCAACGCCACTCTCGAGCAGGCTTTCGACTATCTGTCGCTGATGACGAAGTACTTCTGGAAGCCCGTCACCGCCAACGCGATTTTCGTCGCCCAGGACACCGCGGCCAAGCGCACCGACTACGAGGAGCAGGTCGCGCAGGTCTTCTACATCCGCAACGCCAGCGCACAGGCTGACCTCACCGAGGTTATGAATGCTATCCGCACCGTGACCCTGGCGCAACGCATCGTGCCCATCAACTCGCAGAACGCGCTGCTGGTACGCGGCACGGCCGATCAGGTGGCGCTGGCCGGCATGCTGATCCGCAACCTGGACCAGCCCAAGTCGGAGGTGGTGGTGGATGTCATCCTGATGGAGGTCAGCAAAACGAATTCCAGAGACCTCGGGGCGAGCCTGGTTTCTGGGGGCGCCAACGGCCTGAGCGTGCCGGCTACGTTCACGGGGGGCGCCGCCGCGACCGGCACCGCCGCATCCAGCGGCGTGAGGCTTTCACGTCTGGGCGGTCTCTCCACCAACGACTTCTCCATCGCCCTTCCCGGCGCTCAATTGAAGGCCCTGATGAGCAGCAGCGACACGAGGGTTCTCCAATCGCCGCAGGTGCGCGCCGTGGACGGCATGAAGGCCAGTCTGAAGATCGGGGACCGGGTGCCTTACTCCACCGGCGGTATCCAGACCGGGACGGCCGGGGGCTTAGCCGGAGGGGTGTTCAATAGTTTCCAGTACCTTGATGTGGGCGTGAATGTGGACATCACCCCCAAGGTGCATGGGACGGACGAGGTCACGCTGCACGTCGAGCTGGACGTTTCCAACGTGAAGGACCGCATCGACATCGGCGGCATATCGCAGCCGGAAGTGGGGCAGCGGAAGGTGGTCCACGACATCCGGCTGAAGGAAGGCGAGGTCAGCTTGCTGGGAGGCTTGGTTCAATCGCAGGAGACGAGGTCAGTCTCCGGGCTTCCAGTGCTGTCCAGCATTCCGGGACTCGGCCGGCTGTTCAGCATTGAGTCGACCACAAAGAATACTACCGAGTTGCTGATCGCGATTGTCCCCCACGTCGTGCGAGGTCCCGCGCTGGACGAGCTCAGCTTCAAGGGCATCGCGTCGGGCAATGAGAGAACCGTCCGCTTGAGCTACGCGCCGCCGGCCACTGGGGGAGGGGCGCCCGCCGTTACGCCACAAGCCCCGGCCGCGCAGCCGCAAGCTCCGGCCGCGCAGCCAATCCAGCCGATTCCTCTTCCTGTTCCTGGCGTGCCACAGGCCGCGGCGCCGGCAGGAACGCCGAGGATCATCTTCAGCCCGTCGCCGGCCGAGGCTCAGACTGGAGGCACGCTCACACTGAGCATTCAGGCGGCGAACGTCACCGACCTGTTCTCGGCGCCGTTGCGGATCAAGTTCGACCAGAACGTTCTGCGGCTGGACGAGGTGAACCGGGGCGGGTTCCTGGCGGGCGATGGCCGGGAGATTCTCTTCACGCGAAACATTCTTAACGACTCCGGGGAGGCGAGCGTCATTCTGAGCCGCATGCCCGGAAGCGGCGGTTTGAGCGGCTCGGGCACATTGCTCACCTTCACCTTCAAGGTGATCGGCAAGGGCGTGACGACGATCTCCGTCCCGTCGCTCACGCTCCAGGACTCGCGCGGCCAGGCCATTCGGGCGGCCTCGCCACAAGTAGCGATAACGGTGAAATAGAAGAGGAATCGTGCGACGCGGAAGCCAGCGCGGGATGAGTTTGGTGGAGCTGATTGTAGCCTTCACCATCCTTGCGCTGCTGACGACCATGGCGCTGCCGCTGGCGCGCTACAAGGTGCGCCGGGACCGGGAGCGCGAGCTGCGCTACGCTTTGCGCGAGATGCGCACGGCCATCGACAAGTACAAGGATTTGGCCGACCAGGGACAGCTTGGCATTCAGAAAATGGATTCCGACGGCTACCCTGAGAGTCTGGATGCGCTGGTGGAAGGGGTGCAGCTCTCCGGCACCGTCGATAAGAAGATCCGCTTCCTGCGCCGGGTGCCCAAAGACCCATTCACGAACGCGTTCGAATGGGGGCTGCGCAGCACGCAGGACGATCCGAAATCAACGAGCTGGGGCGGCCAGAACGTATTTGACGTCTATACGAAGAGCACGGAGAAGGCAGGGGATGGCACGCCGTATTCGGACTGGTAGACGCGGTTTCACGCTGATCGAGCTGATGATCGTCATGACGATCATCACGGTGATCGTGTCGATCGCGGTGCCCATGTATCAGAAAGCGATTGTGGGCGCCAAGGAGAGCGTACTGCGCAACAACCTGTTCACTCTGCGCACGCTGATCGACGAGTACACTTTCGACAAGCAGAAGGCCCCCCAGACGCTGGACGATCTGGTGCGCGAGGGCTACCTGCGTCAGGTCCCCCTGGACCCCATGACCAGTTCTAATCAGACCTGGCGGGTCATCATGGAGGACACGACGGCCAGCGTCAACCAGAACGAGCCAGGGATCTTCGACGTGCGCAGCGGAGCGGATCAAACCAGCCTGGAAGGCACCGCCTATTCGGAGTGGTGAAGCGCGACCGGTGCTAAACTGAGGGTTGATTGCAGCGTTGTTCGTGCGCCATTCCCCGGTCGTCTAATGGTAGGACAGCGGCCTTTGGAGCCGTGAATCGTGGTTCGAATCCATGCCGGGGAGCCAGCCTTTGTTTTAAGCGATTTACGTCAAGATGGATGCTCCTCGTGTACACGCCGTGTACGAAAACTGGTACCGGCAGGGGAATCGTTATCGGACTCCCAGAGCCGCCAACAGGTAGTTGACGCGTTCAAAGGCGTCTCGCGTTCGGAGAGCGCGTTCTTCCGAATCGTAGATCTCGTCGAAGTCTGCCACGAATTTCGGACCTACGTGCTCCGGTGATGCGAACTTCTCAGCAATCTTGCGGAGCCCCTCCTGCACCATTCCGTGTTCCAAGTGAGGTTTGAATTCCTCGACGAGCGCGTCGAGACCGCCGGGATAGTTGGTCAAAGTGAAATAGACGTCCCACGCGTCTTTTTCCTTCAACCGGTCGTGAAGGGCCATGCCTTTCATGACAAGGAACGCGACCAGCGAAGACACCCTGATCCGCGCCTGATCGCGACCGCCCTCCGGCAATTCGCCTTCGATGTCAGCTTCGACGTAGAGATCAAATGCCAGATCGCAGCCGCGGGCTTTGCGCGCGCGCCCCTCCTGCACCAACTGCGTCCGATGCTTTGGGCCTGTGCCTTCATATTCGCCCGCCAGGAAGTCAACCTCAACTTTGACCGGGTTGCCCTTCACGACCACAGTGCGGTGAAAGATGAATGGTTGCCGCAGATCTCGTTCGTAACCGCGGCGCAGAAGGAGTTCTTGAATCGTCGCGTATCCCGCCTCCCGGAGGTTGCGATGGTTCAAGGCCAGATCAACGTCAATGCTGCCGACGTGCGGCGTCGCAGTCGTTCGGAGAAGAAGTTTGGGCACCCAACCACCGACCACGACGATGTCATCGCGGTATTCGCCCAGGAGGTGGACCAGTTCGAGGAGGACGGACCGCGCCGCCTCGACCTGGTCGGCAGAGTAATCGCGAAAGGTTACCGCCATACGGGTTTGATGGCCTCCTCCAGGATCGCCGACGCCGCTTCCTCGCCGCGCCCCTTCGTCTGGGCGAGATCCAGATAGAGTTGAACAGGCGAAACAACCGGCGCCCGTTCGACTTCAGTCGCGCCGTAGAGGACGCCTTCGTCATACGGTTCGATCAGTGTGACATTGGCTCCAGAGGAAACCGGCTTCAATCGTAATCGGTCCACCAGGGCCGGGACATCACCAAGGACGTAGGCCGTGACGCGTTGATATCGGACGGCAGGCGCGAATCGCGCGGCGCCGGAAAAGCCGCTGAAGGCGAGTTGAGCATTCAATTGTCGGCTCGTGCTCACGAGTTCAGCTTCAGTCTGCGGAATCGGATCTAAGGAGTAATACTCGCCAGCCGTGCTACGCTCGGTTCGAAAGTTCGCGGCCCATTCCTTCAGCATGGGCAGGACCGCCTCATCGAACGAGCGAAGTCGGAGGCCATCGACTTCTGTTTTGATCCACTCTCGGTCGGCTAGAATCTTCTTCACGTTCGCCACCTGACCGAGACTGACCTTGGATTCATATGCGAGCTCCTGCATCCGCCAACTTCGTTTCCCCGCGGTCAGGAGAACCCTGAGAACCCGCTCAGCCTTGGGCGAATACAACGACCGAAGATCACGTTTCTGAACGGCGGCATTCGGGAACCCTTCGCGACGGATATAAACCTGATCGAAGACGAAACGACAGTTGCCGACGAGATCGAGATACCCGACCTGGTATCGATCGCAAATGGCAGCGGCTGCAGGCGCGATGTATGGCGCAACAAACACCGGGTACGCGCGCTTGTCGGACCGTGCATAGTCCCGGAGAACTAGACATGCCTCCCTGGCCAATCGCGGCTGGCCGCTCGGTTTCACTTCGCAGACAAGGCGTCGATCGATCGCCGGGGAACTGACCGTGATGACGAAGTCGATCCCGGCGTCGCCGCGTGCGGATTCTCGCCGTATGGTCGCCGTCGTCAGAAAAGGGATCTCCCGCAGCGTCGCCACGATCCGATCGGCGGCGTCCCGTTCAAGACTCCTAGGTTTCACTGATCCTGGCATTTTCAGCGTTTGCTGAAAACTATCATAGCACTGAAAATCGGACTGTCAAAGGGTCTGAAGTCTGGGAAATTGACGAGCGCGTGGCGCTCACGCGTCGGAAAGGCAGCAAGAACCCGCTGCGAACCGAACTCCGAAAATGGCATCTGCGGCGGCTTTACGGGCCCGATCTTTGACGAGCTAAAGCGGCGGCCGGAGGCGGTGCGCGAGCTTGCTCTGGAGATCCTTGCTGCCCATTTTCCCGAGTCGCTGCACGACAGCCTCGTCAATGCGGTCGGTCTGGAACTCGAAGGAACAACTCGGAGCAGCCGCCGAGGCTCGGAGTTCCGGCGGTCGGTCGTCGCGGCCTAGGGCCATCGGTGCGCATTCTGCGGATATGTCGTCCCACTCGACAATGCAGATGTTGGCCTGGAAGCTGCTCACATCCGCTGGTGTCAGTTCGGAGGCCGCCGAACACAACCGACAACGGCCTCGCCTGCTGCAGCATCCATCATCAAGCCTTCGATCATGGAGCAATCGCGGTCTCTGACCAACTCCTGATACTCGTACCTTCACGGCTATACGGCAGCGGCAGACTCGAGGATCTCTTTCTCAAGTTGCACGGTTCGCCACTCCCAATGCCGAGCCTGCAAGCCGCCTGGCCAGAGCGCGAGTTTCTCTCCTGGCACCGCACGGAGGTGTTCCGTGGATTGGCACGAAGCTGACTCCACGCCGAGGACGAACATACCCGTTGTGGCCTTCGTGAGCGCCGAGTCCCCGTGTACACGCCGTGTACAAGAGGCCCAATTTTCCTGAGATTCCTGAGATCTAGGAGATTGCGAATTCAACAACTTGCAGATTCCAAAGGAGGTCTCTTAATCGTGGTTCGAATCCATGCCGGGGAGCCAGCCTTTGTTTTCAATTACTTACAGAATATTTTGCGCGTTTTCTGTACCGATGCTGTACGGATCCAGAATTCGGTTGAAGCCTAATTGCTTTATTTGCTTTTGATTACCTCTTCGAGCATGGATTCGCGTTGCGAATCCGGGGCCGCCAACAAGAGCAAGAAGATGCGCCTCCGATGTGACCAGACGCGGCAGTTCCGTGCTGTCGCAGTGTCCAATCACTCAAACCGCCAACCCCGGCCAGAGATTGTACCAGTGCGGGTCGGAGTTCCTCTCTAAACAGCGGATCGTCGGGGAGATCGACCACCACCGAGGGAAAACTCCATTCGAACCAGCGATCGAAGGCGCTCAGGTGCGTTGTCCAGAAGAGGCATCGGGGCTCCTCACGGGGCCCGGCAGAAATGCCGGGATTTTGTAGGATCTTCGTAGCTCGTATCCGGGCAAAGCTGGTCAGAGGAGGTGCGGTATGAAACGGTCCTTTGCGGCAATCCTGATGAGCTCCGCGATGGTATGTGCTCTTTTCGCGGGGTATGCTTGCGCGCAGTCCCCTGCTTCGGGTAATACTCACATGGTGGCGAAAGTTCTCGTCAAAGGATCCCCAATCCACGGCGCCAACGGACTCATGTTCGACAGCCGTGACCGGCTGCACATCGCCAGCGTCGGGGGAAATGAAATTGTTGTGATGGATCCGGCCACAGGAAAAATCCTCGAGCGGCTCGGTCCCGACAAAGGGGTCTTCGGACCCGACGACATCGCCTTCGGGCCGGACGGCTCACTCTACTGGGCATCCATCCTGGAGGGCCAGGTCGGCCGGCTCGCTCCCGATGGGACGACAAAGACTCAACTCGTCGCGCCCGGACCCAACCCGATCACTTTCTCGCGCGACGGGCGTTTGTTCGTGGGGTTGTGCTTCCTGGGCGACGGACTCTTCGAACTCGACCGCTGGCTGGACCTTCCGCCCACGCCTGTTCCGAAACAGCCCGGAATGCTTGAACGGCTTCGCGTTCGGGCCGGACGGGCTGCTCTACGCTCCGGTCTACTTCGAGGGCCGGGTGGTGCGCTTCAACGTGGACTCACCACCCGTGGCTTACGAAACAGTCGACGACAGGCCTGGCCGTTCCCTCGGCGGTGAAGTTCGATTCGGCGGGAACGCTGCACGGTCATCAGCCAGCTCAGCGGCGAAGTGTGGCGGCTGGATGCCTCGGGCAAACGCACAGTGATCGCCCGCCTTCCTCCCGGCATCGACAACCTCGCCTTCGACTCGCGTGACCACCTGTTCGTTTCGCATACCGATGACGGTTCGATCTTCAAGATCCTCCCGGGGGGACATCCGCGCATGATCAGCGAAGGCGGCATGATCGCACCTGGCGGCGTGGCCGTGCTGGATCGCCCGCACGGCGGCGAATCCGTGTTTGTGGCGGACCTCTGGACATTGCGCGAGTTCAACGGACGGACGGGCCGGGCGGTCAGCGCAGAGCACTCGTCGTTTGCGGCGCCGGGCGGCATCACATCCCCGATGACCGTCTCGGCCGACGGAGAAAACCTGATCGTTTCCTCCTGGCTCGGCAACAACGTCCAGGTGTGGAATCCGGAAACGCGCCAGGTTGTGGAGAACCACCCGGAATTTGCCGTGCCGCTAAACGCCATCCGCTTCCAGGGTGACCTGGTCGTCGCCGAACTGGGGAGCCATTCGCTGGTTCGGGTCACGCCGGCGGGCCGCACGACATTGACCGATGCGCTCTACGTGCCTGCCGGCCTGGCGGCCTCCGGAGACAACCTGTGGGTCAGCGATTGGGCGAGCGGGATGGTCTGGCAGGTCCTGCCCGCCATGATGCCGATTGCCACGGGGCTTGTCCGGTCCGGAAGGCCTGGCGGTGGACCAGGACGGGAGCCTGCTGGTCGTGGAATCGCGGGCCGGGCGCCTGTCGCGCATCGACGTCTCCACGGGCGCTGTGACAACCATGGCCGACGGGCTCGATCTCGGCGCGCCGGCCAGCCCGAGCATGCCGCCGACGTGGGTCTTCAACGGCGTGGCCGTCGGTCCCTCCGGCGCGATCTACGTCACGGGCGACAAGACCAACGTGCTGTATCGGCTGCGCTGGCCGCACTGAGCGCGGTTCGCATCGGGGGACTATAATGTCTCTCCGATGGATGCGGCGTCACCCACGCCAGCGGCCTCTTGCGCCGACTTCCGGCTCGGCGAGTGGCTTGTCGAGCCGAGCCTGGGCCGGATTTCCGGCGCTCGGGGCTCAGTCCATCTCCGGCCTCTGCTGATGGAGTTGCTGGTGCTGCTGGCACGGACCCGGGCCGGCTCGTCACCAAAGAAGAGATCAACCGAACGGTTTGGGGGAAGCGCTTTCTCGCCGAATCGGCCCTGACGCGGTTGGTTGCCGAACTCCGCCAGATCCTGGGGGACGACGTTATCAGTCCGCGCTTTATCGAGACGATCCCCAAGCGGGGCTACCGGCTGATTGCCCCGGTTTCGCTGGAGGGTGGCGTTTCGCCGGGTCCGTCGATTGCGGTGTTGCCGTTCACGGACATGGCGCAAGGGAAGGACCAGGAGTACTTTTGCGATGGCCTGGCTGAGGAACTGACGAACGCGCTCACCCGCCTGCGCGGGCTGCGGGTCATCGCCCGCACTTCGGCATTTGCCTTCAAGGGGAAGGCGGTCGACGCGCGCGAAATCGGCCGCCAATTAAACGTAAGCGCGGTTGTGGAAGGCGGCGTTCAGCGATCGGGGGACCGGTTGCGCGTGACGGTCCAGTTGATCAATACGGCAGACGGCGGTCACTTGTGGTCGGAGCGCTTCGACCGGCGTGCCGGCGACATCTTTGCGATCGAGGATGAGATCGCGCAGGCCGTCGTCGCGGGGCTGAAGAATCAAGCTGCTGGAAGACGAGGAAAGCGGATTGATCGTGCGCCATACCGAGGATCTCGAAGCCCACGACCTGTACCTGAGAGGCCGTTACATCGCCGCGCGACGGACCCCGGACGCCTACGCGCAGGCGATCCGGTATTTCCAGCAGGCCCTGGCGCGTGATCCGGGGTACAGCGTCGCATACGCCGCGCTCGGCGCGTGCTATTGCGGCAGCGGATTCGTGAGCTATTTGGCGCCCGAGGATGCCTTTCCCAAGGCGAAGGCGGCCGCCGCAAAGGCGCTGGAACTCAATCCCGCGCTCGCGGAAGCTCATGCCACTCTCGGATGGGCCAGTTGGGCTTACGATTGGGACTGGCTCGCAGCCGAGGACTGTTTTCATCGGGCGGAGGAACTTAGCCCGAACGATGGCATGGCCCGCTTCTGGCATGCACTGATGCTCGCGGCGCTGGGGCGCTTCGACGAAGCCCACGTCGAAATCCAGCGTGCCTGGGATCTCGATCCGCTGTCTCTGGTGATTCAGACCAACGTGGGGTGCGTGCTGTTAGAGGCTCCGGTACCAAGAGGCCGTCGAGCGCTTGCTAAACGTGCTGGAGATGGACCCCGGGTTCGGCCTGGCTAATTTCCACCTCGGGCGTACCTACGCAGCGATGGGACGATACGATCAATCTCTGGCGCCTCTGGAAAAGGCGGCTCCCGGCTTCCCCCTGGCGCTGGGAATCCTGGGCGAATCCTGGGCCGAGCTAGGCCGGCGTGACAAGGCGGAGGAAATACTCCAGGAACTGGAGCGATTGGCGGCAAAGCAATACGTGGGGCCGCTGGCTTTCTCCACCGTGTATTTCGGCCTGGGCGACATCGACCTCGCGCTGGACTGGCTGGAGAAGGCGTTCAATGCACACGAGGGAGCGTGCGCCCTGCTGGGAGTGGATCCGTGGTGGGACCGGCACCGCTCGAATCCCAGGTTCACTGAACTGCTGGGGCGTCTGAAGTTGCCCGGTGCACCTCGACGGGGATGATCCGGCGCCGTTCCGCCCTGGGGCTCGCCGTGGTGGTCTGGTTTTCGGATCGGAGAAGTGGAAGCGCCTCGCTCCGGAGCATCATGAATCGTGCGACATCGGGCACTGTCCGGATCGCCGGCCGGCGACACGATCTGAAAAAGACTTGCCCACGGATCAGAACGGATGATCACAGGCTGAAAACAAAGCGCTCATCCGTGTTCATCTGCGTGAATCTCTGGTTGAAATCGATTCTTCAGCATCCTCCTGGCCTAGATCGATAATGCAACTCCCACCCGCCAACTCCGCCGTCGCGGCAGTCTGAGCCCAGACAGCGGTCTTGGTTGTTTCGAAGTATCCGAAGTGCTGGCGCTGGTGCTCTGTGCGCTCGAACGTGGCGACAGATTTCCGGTCAATGATCCAGTCCTAGTTGCCGCAACGCGGTCAGAAATCGCGGATCCGGCCGAAGTTCGTCCCAGATTGGTTCGACTTTGAGCCATTGGATCCCCAGGTTGTGCTCCGAACAAGCCCGGTACAATGAGTCGAATGCCGCGTCGTAATCGCAGAGGCCGAGATGAAGGATAGCGATCTGACAAGCCAGCATCGGGTTGTCCATGCCTATCAAGTTCCCCAGAAGGCTCCTTGCTTCTAGCACACGGCCACTACGGGCATAGCAGTAACCGAGCATCCCTGCCGCAAACGCCGGCGCATTGGGTTTTGAGAATGCGTTCGCGGCTTCGTCGAACAGGCCCTGCATGAGGTAAGCCTCGCCCATCGAACGGTAGGTCCAGGGAAGAGCCGGATCAAACTCCAGCGAACGCCGGCAGGTGGCGATCGCCTCATCGTACTGCCTCACTGACACCAGATGCGTAGCCAAGGCGGTGGTAATGTTAGGCGAAAGGGGGTCGAGTTCGCACGCGCGCCGTACCTGGACACCCGCCTCTTCCAGTCGCCCCGCCGGGGCGAGCACGACCGCCGCATAGAAAAGATGGGAGTTGGCGTGGTTCGGATTCGCTTCAAGCGCCCGCTGGAAGCACGCCTCCGCACCGAGCCAGTCGTATTCATAGACCGCGGAGATGCAGCCCAGAGACGAATGCGCGTCGGCGAGTGTATCGTCGATGTTCAACGCATTCTGAGCGGCAATCTTGGCTTTCCGCAATGCCTCGGCGATTGGAGTACCGCTGATCGCAGGCAGCATGAGATGACAGTCCGCCAGTCCTGCCCATGCAGACGCAATGCTGGCGTCCCGATCGAGCGCGCGCTCGAGATAGGCGATTGCTTTGAGGATGGATTCTCCAGTCCGCTTGTTCCAGTGGTAGCGGCCCTCGAGATACAAAGCGAATGCTTCAGGGTCCCGGCTGTACTGAGGGGTCGGCGCGCGCTTCAGCTTGACGTGCAGCGCCTCTACGATCGATTGCGCGATCTCCTCCTGAATCTGAAACACGTCACCCATCCGGCGGTCAAAACGCTGAGACAACAAGTGGCAGCCGTCGGCACAGTTAATCAACTGCGCGGTTATCCGGAGTCGATCAGCCACGCGGCGCACGCTGCCTTCGAGGATCGTCCGGACGCCGAGACGTGCACCGATAGCCCGTACATCGCCGGTCTTACCCTTGAAGTGAAAGGCTGACGTGCGTGCGACGACTTGGAGCCCATCGACCCGAGCGAGCGCGTTGATGAGCTCCTCGGTGAGACCGTCGCTGAAAACCTCGTTCGCCTCGTCCCGGTTCAGGTCTACGAACGGCAAAACGGCAATCGACGGTGACCGTGATGGTGCGCCCGAGACCGCCAGCGGTTCCCGCAGGTGTGGGCGGCTGTTCCACCAGGCGTCCAACTCCGACCGGTAGGCGAAGACCGAACTCAATGAAGCGTGCTTGTGCCTGTGCGCCGGCAGGCGTTCCGTCTTCTCCCAACGCTCGGCGGTTCGAACTGACACTTTCAGGTGCGCGGCGATCTCTTTCCAGGAGTTCAGCCGTTCGGACTCGGGATCCTTCATCCAAGACCGATTATAGGTCGCGCCGCGCACGAATAGAATGACGCAAGCGACAATCTCTGTCACTTGGCACCTGGCAGAACTTGTCGCTTGCTCGACTCGAGCGTGGGCCGTACCATGGGTATGGAGGTTGATCATGAAATCACGGATAGTGTTGATTTTGCTGATGTTCGCGTTGCTCCCGGCGGGTTACACGCTGGCCCGTGCGATCTTCACGGAGTTTACCGGAACCGAGATGGCAGCCGGTTCCCCGAGCGACTTTGGAAGGGTCAATTGCCCTGGCGGCCGGCCCACCGGTCTGTGGCCCACCAAGGCTGGCGAGTTCCCGACGGGGCCACCGTGCACACCCGGAAGCAGGGTCCACATCCGGGGCATGAAGCTGTCCTACTACGTGCAGACCACCGATCCCCGGATCACGGGAGCGCAGGACCTCGTCATCAATGGGAACTTCGACGGCTGGCGAGACGCGACCGGGGACCCGGGATCGGGACACATGTGGGGCACGATCCGCTTGGAGCTCCAGGATAACGGTGTCAAAACAGGAGAAGTCTGGGAGGGGACGGTAATCGGTACCCGAACAGTCACTGCAGACGCAGTGCAGTCCACTTTCCACGACGCGGCGCACGGCAGCGGAGGCCGGCTGGAAGGACTCAGGGCCAACTGGCATGTTACGTTGAATCCGATCTCGGGCGTAGGCGAGTGCAACGGCTGGATTCTCGATCCGGGCGCCAAATTAACGCGATAGCATCGAATCTATGGGTGATCTGGAAGAGCAGAACAAGTCTGTCGTGAGGCGATTCGGGGAGGCCCAACGAAATCGCAGGCTGGACCTTCTCGATGAACTCGTGGCGCCTGATTTCGTCCGCCACTGCCAGGCAACTCCGTGGCTGCAGGTCCGCAGCCGCGAAGAGTTAAAGCGATTTTTTGAAGAGGACTGGAAGGCGGTGCCCGACGGGCAATTCAGCGAGCGGTTCCTGGTGGCGGAAGGAGAGTATGTTGCCATCTACGTTCAGTATGCAGGCACCCATACCGGACAGTGGGGTCCGATTCCTCCGTCTCAGAAGCGATTCGAACTGGACTGCAGCGGTGTGATTCGCCTGGCCGGAGGCAAGATTGCCGAACTGTGGATTACGTGGGACAACGTCGCTGTGCTCACCCAACTTGGGCACTGGCCACCGAAAACAGAAGTCTCCAGTGCGTGAAGAGGCACGACCGGGACCTCGGCACCGCGCTTGCCATCCCAATGCTGACCCGCATTCTTGGATGCTTAGATCTATACTTTGGACGGGTTCCGTCTGGTTGGCAATGCGAAAGTTGACGCTTGTGAAAAACCGTGTTGCCAGAGACGGTCAAGGTCCAAGTTGACGTCGCCAACCCGTGGAATGAAGACGGCCATCGCCCCGCCACAGCCACAAGTAAGCGTCGGGCGTTACTCGTCAAGTTGGCGTCCGCCTCACCGGTGCGAGGCGTGCGGACTCAACTACGTGGCGCAAATCAACCGCCGCTAGCTTCCGTGATGAGGTAGGGCGCCGCCTTCCGAGCGAGCGGCGCCAATAGCTACTTCTTGCCCGGGGTCAGGATACGCACTTTGATGGTCGCAACGGGGGAGCCGGCGGGGTAGGTGCCGTCCAACAGCAGTTGCAGTTGCTCGACGCTGCCGCCGCTGCCGTGTCCGGTGGCACTATAGGAAAAACTCCCGTCTGCTGCTTGCGTACCCTCCCAGACGCCTTCCCAAACGCCGCCACCGGAAACCTCCAGCCGGAACGTTCCCCAGGCGTTGAGCGTGCCGTCCTCGTGAATGTTGGCATTGAATGTGCCGTAGTTCAGTCCATTCGTTCTCGCGTCCGAGGTGTCTTCCTGGAATATCCGCTGTTGGCCTCTCACCGTGCCGCCGGTTCCGGGAGGGCAGGGCGCGAACGGATTCCCGGTGGGAAGGCCCCCGTGGCATTTCACTTCGCCGGGGTTGGCCAGTCCTACGGGGGTTTCGGTGCCCGTGACGATGGTGAACTTTGCCTGCGCTGCGGCCAGCCCTGCCATCATTAGCAGGGCGACGATTACCGAAAGAACGTGTTTCATGGGGTTATCTCCTTCACGCCAACAGTAAGCTGCAGCAAGCCCTTTGGCCATAGACAGCGCCTGGAAACCGGCTGGTTTTTTCCTTGGCGTCCAAGTGCGCGGAAGGATTGCGGTTGCGGAGTTGAGGGCCTATACTTCCGGTAGGATGCCCAGGATTTCCGGGCGGGTGAGTTTCGGCGAGTTCGAGCTTGACCTGGACGCCGGCATGCTGCGCAAGTCCGGCAGGACGCTGAAGCTCCGGCCGCAGCCGATGCGGGTTCTGTGCCTGCTGGTCGGTCATGCGGGCAGACTGGTCAGCCGCGAGGAGATCCGCCGCCACCTATGGGGCGAGTCCACCTTCGTGGATTATGACGTAGGGGTGGATTCTTGCGTGAACCGCATCCGCATGGCTCTGCGCGACAAAGCGCAGGTTCCACGTTATGTCGAAACGCTCCCCCGGCAAGGCTATCGCTTCATCGCGCCGGTCAAACGCGAGAGGGCGTTCGCGGAGCCCATGCTGGCGGTGCTGCCCTTCGCAAATCTGAATGGCGACCCCGCCAGGGATTATTTCGCCGACGGTGTGACCGATGCGCTGATCACGGAACTCGCCCGCATTCCGGCGGTGCGGGTGATCTCGCGCCAGTCCGTGCTCCATCTGAAAGGGAGCAGCCGCAAGCTGGAGGAGATTGCCCGCGAGCTTGGGGTGGATGGCGTTGTGGAAGGAGCCGCGCTGCATGAGGGCAATCGCGTTCGCCTAACGGCGCAGTTGATCCTGACGGAGCCCGAGCGCCACGTATGGGCCCAGAGCTACGACTGCGACCTGTCCGCGGTATTGAGCACCCAGCGCGAGGCGGCGCGGGCGGTTGCCGCATGTGTAGCCACGGCGTTGCAGACAGACGCGGCCGTTGTGCCAGCCCCGGCGCCGGCGCGGCTGGTCGCGCCGGAAATTATCGAGGCGTATTTGAAAGCTCGTTTTGAGCTTGACAAGTTGAGCGCGGAAGCCATCGGGAAGGCGCTCCAGTGCTTGCGGGACATCACCGCGAAGGCGCCAGATTTCGCTCTTGGGCTCGCCGGGCACGCCGCCTGCCTGTTCAGCCTGGGTTGGTGGGGACATGCTCCAGCCCGCGAGGTGTACCCCAGCGCGAAGCATTTGGCATTGGAGGCTGTTGCCATCGACGACAGCATCAGCTTGGCCCATGTGGTTCTCGCCTGGATGAACTTGCTTCTCGATTGGGACCTGGACAGCGCCATGCGGGAGGTTCGGCGCGCCATTGAACTGAGCCCAAGCGACACGGACGCTCACTTGTTGTATTCGACGCTCCTATGCTTTGTCGACCGAAACTCCGAGGCGGTTGCAGAGGTTCAGTACGCGCTGAACCTCAATCCCGTGTCGCTCCACCCAAACCAATATGGCGCCTGGATGTTTTCCTATATGGGCCAGCACGCGCGGGCGGAGGCGCAAGCCAGGCGAACCATCGAACTATTCCCGGATTCCTTTCAGCCTTACTTCGTACTCGGGTGGTCTGCATGGTATCAGGGCCGGACGGAGGAAGCGGTTGCCGTCTTGGAGAAGGCTCTCAGCCGTTCGCGCGAAGCTTTATCACTCGTCTACCTGGGACATGTTTACGGCCGGCTCGGCCGGACAGACGACGCCCGGTGCCTCCTCCGCGAACTCGGGCAGCTTCGCACGCGAGGTCAGGCCCCGCCGATCGCCTTCGCGACAATCTACGCGGGACTCGGCGACAATGACGCGGCGTTCGATTGGCTCGAAACGGCTTATCGGCTCCGGGATGGCTACCTATTCTGGCTCCCTGGGGCTCCCGGGCTCGATCCCCTTCGCTCGGATCCGCGGTTTACCAATCTCGTTCATCGAATGGGGATCGTTCCGCCTCAGCTGGCACAGAAATGGATCACCTGAAAGCGTGTGCCTGCGCCAGGCAGATTCCAGACTTCGTAGTGTTCACAAAATATCCCGTCCACGTTGACGGTTTGTCGGCTAACCCGAGGAATGAAGACGGCCACCGCCGCGCCACAGCCACAAGTAAGCGTCGGGCGTTATACCGCCATGTGGCTTCCGGCAAGCTATCCCTAAACACTAGGCGAACAGCGAGGAACTATTTCTGAGCACGCCGGGTCGGGACAACCGCTGTGCCAAAGTCCGAGATGGCGGCTAAAGGCTGCATCCAGGCGGGGCAGATACTGGTTGCGCGGCAGAGACACTGGTAAGAAGCCATCGGTACTGTCGCCATGCCAGGGAGGCATCTGCTCACCGAAAATTCTCGACCAGCATCAGATCTCCGCGTCGCGCAGGCTGGTCGCTGAACAGCAACCACCGCCCGTCCGCCGAGACGCTGATGCCGCCACGCAGCGAGATTTGGATTCGCCCCGGCGTTTCCACCTTCTCCGTCGCGAACGGGAAGAGCTGCACATCAAAACCACGGAGTGGATCCGCCGACGAAGCTGTGTAGATCCCCTCGGGGTTCATCGCGAAATTCCGGGGGTTCCGCAGCGAGCGGACGGATTCGATGCACAAGCTCCTCGTTTCCACCCTCGACCGGTAAAGCCGCAGAGGCTTGCCGATGTTCCTGGGCCAGTAGCGATCCTCCCGGTAGGTTGACGGGCACTCGGAATGTATGGTCCGCCGCCAGATTGCATCCCTTCCTCCAGTTGCTGCGGAGCAAGGGCGGCGGACCATCCCATTAGTTGAGCGCGGAGGCGTGCGTGCGGCATGGTCCTCCCTGAACGCGTTATCGGGAGCTATTTCGAGCCCGCCGGGGCTCCGCCAGCATGCGGCTCGATGGTGCGGCCGACCATAGGGGCTAACCGGAGATTCAGATCCTATTTGCTGCCCGACTTAGGCCACTCCCCGGACCGGGCCCAGACAATCGCTATTTGGGATAGGAGTAGGAGATAGAGCGTCTTGAAAGTGCACACGAACAAGCGGGGCGCGTATACGGACGGACCGGAGCGCGAGTCGGTCCCGTCCCTGATTAGCCCCGTCCCTGACCAGCCCTTTGCACCGGGGCTTGGTCTATACTATCGGCTGCAACGGAACTCAAGATGGTGAGCCGTCCACAGCGTCAAGACTGTGCGATGGACCGCCCAACGGAGACTTGACCTAGCCGACGCCCGACCGTCGGGCCCGGAAGGAGGCCTCGAAGTGGCGCATAGGATACTGTGGGCAGTTATGTCGTTCGTTGCGCCAGCGCTGGCCGGAGACTGCGTAGGACTAGCAAAGCTCAGCCTTCCCGCGACGGCAATCACTATCGCCGAAGAGGTGACGGCGGGCACTTTCCAACCGCCCAGCGGGCAAGGACTGAAGGGCCTGCCGGCGTTCTGTCGCGTAGCGGGCATTATCAAGCCGTCGAGCGATTCGGACATCCGCTTTGAGGCGTGGATGCCGGCGCAGGGGTGGAACTCCAAGTTCCAAGGTGTCGGGAACGGCGGATTTGCCGGCTCGACAAGCTACAGCGGACTATCAGATGCAGTTCGTCATGGATATGCGGCCGCATCTACAGACACAGGACATCGAGGCGCCGAAACGGACGCGACGTGGGCGCTCGGGCATCCCGAAAAGCTTGTCGACTTCGGATACCGCGCCATTCACGAGACGACCGTCAAGGGCAAGGCGATCACGGAGGCGTTTTACGGTTCTAAGCCGAAGCGGTCGTATTTCAACTCCTGTTCCAACGGCGGGCGCCAGGCGCTGATGGAGGCGCAGCGCTACCCCGAGGACTACGACGGCCTCATCTCAGGTGCGCCGGCCAACCATTACACTCATCTGTTGGGGCTGGCTGCCTCGAACCTGCAGGTGACCGCAGGCAACACAGCGGCCTACATCCCGCAGGCGAAACTGCCGGCGATTCAGGCCGCCGCGCTGGCAGCCTGCGACAAACTCGACGCTGTCGAGGACGGCGTCGTCGAGAACCCGGCCGCGTGCCGCTTCGATCCTGCGACGCTGCTGTGCAAGGGCGCCGAGAACGATAAATGCCTGACTGAGCCGCAGATGAAGGCGTTGAAGAAGCTCTACGACGGCTTGCGCGACTCGAAAGGCAAGTTGCTGTACCCCGGCTACGCCGTGAGCGGCGAAGCGGAGCAGGGCGGCTGGGAGCGGTGGATCACGGGACCGGAGCCGGAGACGAGCCTCATGTTCGCGTTCGTCACGGGCTTCTACAGGAACATGGTCTTCGGCGATCCGGCGTGGGACTTCAGGAAGTTCAACGTGGACGCCGATCTCAGGACTGTAGTCGCCAAGACCGCGGGCACCCTGAATGCTACAGACTCCGACCTCCGTCGGTTCAAGGCGCTCGGCGGGAAGTTGATCCTCTACCACGGCTGGTGCGACCCGGCGATCCCCGCGCAAGCGGCCATCGATTACTACAAGAGCGTCACGAAGAAGATGGGGGCGAAGAGAACAACCGAATTCGTCCGCCTCTTCATGGTGCCGGGCATGCAGCACTGCAGCGGAGGCGCTGGTCCGAATACGTTCGGACAGAGCGGTGTCGCGCAAGGCGAAGCACGCAGCAATATCGCCGCCGCTCTGGAGCGCTGGGTGGAGCAGGGTATCGCGCCGGAAGAGATCATCGCCACGAAGAACAAGAGCGCCGCCAACCCGGTAGTGCGCACGCGCCCGCTCTGCGCTTATCCGAAGGTGGCGAAGTACAAGGGTACGGGCAGCACCGACGACGCGTCGAATTTCGCGTGCGTCGAGCCGGACAAACCGAAACGCTGATCCAAGCTGGCCCAGACCGACGCCTAGCCGGTAGGTGCATTCTCCAACTTCATCAAATGGGTCGACGACGTGATCTCTCTGGCCGCCGCGGTCGGTGCGGTTGTCGGTGGCATTGTGTCCTATGCGACCGGGGAACGTCCGGCGCACTGCCACGCCGAATGGGAGCAAATGTAATCCAAATAGAAGGTGTCTGTAAGGACTCGCAGCCACGTTCTGGGCATAATCGCCGCAGGAGGTAGAACGTGATGCTTATCAGGCATCTGGTGTCCGCCGCCCTTTCGACGGCGTTTTTCTGCTGGACGCTTGCTGCGCAAACGCCATGCGGGCCCAGCAGCGTGCGCGGGACGTGGTCCTACAGGTCACTTGGGTGGGCGGTAGTCGACGGTTCACCAGTCCCATTCGTGATGCTGGGCGTAATGGTCGTCGACCACACTGGCAAGATCAGTGGTCCGGGCACGGCAATCACCGGTGGAGAAATCATGGAGTTCGAGTTGGACGGCAAGATCGAAGTGAATTCCAGCTGCACCGCCGTCATGACCTACGGCATGACCGTGCCGACGCCGGCGGGACCGGTTCGCGTCCCAGGGGATGCTGTCGGGCGTCTGATCATCAACGCCCGTGCGGATGAGATCGTCAGCGCAACCCTGGCCGCACCTCCAGCCTGGGGGATGAAGGCGAACTGGCTCACCACGATAAAGCGGATGAGCCCGGCCCCGGAGCCGGTCATGTGGCCTGCAATTCCGGCGCAGACCGGAACTCGTTAAGCAGCGGGTCGGCACGGGCCTGGCACAAAAGCGGATCACGGATCCGCTTGGCTTCACCAAACCAGCGCAGCGCGTTTGCCCGATCCCCGAGGGCGACATAAAGATAGGCCATCAAGAGAGGCGAGCGGTACTTTTGTCGCGACGCCTTTAGCAGTTCCTGGATCGTAGTCTCAGCCTTGCCTGGGTCGCCTGCCCGAGCGGACGCGAACGCGGCGAATGCCCCAGCGAAAGGCATCCCAAGGCCCGATGCTGTTGTTGCGTGGAAAGCCGCCTGCTCGTACTGGCCGTCCATGATCAATGCTCGTGCGATATGGGAGTGCGCCAATGTGTAGTCCGGGTGCGTTTGGAGCACGCGCCGGAACTGCTCGATGGCGCCGCCATACTGGCGCTGCTGATAAAGGAGCACGCCCATTGTGGCGCCGACCAGCGGCGAAATCGGATCGCAAAGAGAGGCTCGCTCCGCGTGGTCCATCGCCTCGCCCGCTTCGCCCGCCCAGGAGAGGCAGAGGGCGTACCACACATTCGTCGTCGAGTGATTCGGGTGCAGCGCTAGCGCCTGCGTGAAGCAGCGCCGGCTGGCTGCCCAGTCCCAGTCGTAGAGGAATGTTACGAAACCGAGCGAAGCATGGGCTGCGGCAAAACCGGAGTCGATCGCGAGCGCCCGGCCCAACAGTTGGTGCGCTTCGGGGAAGGACTCGTCGGGCGGAAGAAATCCGTAAAAACCTGAAATGCTAAAGAAATCCGCCAGCGCGACATAGGGAAGAGCGTAACCGGGGTCCTGTTCAATCGCTCTTTCAAGGCATTGCCGGCACAAGTGCATCCCCTCGCGGCTTCTCTGGTTCCAGTAGTGGAGACCCTTGAGGTACCATCTGTGGGCCTCAACATCGTCGGTAAAGCGCTGAAGAACTCCGTTTCGCTCGTACGCCAGCAGCTCGACACTCAGCTTTTCAGCGATCGTAAGGGTAATTTCGTCCTGGACATCGAAAATGTCGACCGCGCTTCGACGGTAGGATTCAGACCAAACGTAAGCCTGGCTCCGCGAATCGACCAATTGCACCACGACGCGGATCCGTTCTCCAGCCTTCGAGACGCTGCCTTCCAGAATCATGTCCGCCCAGACGCGCTCGCGGATCCTGGGTGAGGCCGACGATTCGTCTCGCAGCAGAAATGCTGAAGTGCGCGCGATAACCCGCAATCCTCGAATGCGTGTCAGAGCGCTGATAATCTGCTCTGCAAGACCATCGCAGAAATACTGCTGATCCTGGTTCTTGCTCAGATCTCGGAACGGCAGCACGAGCACCGACGGCTGAGTGGTCCTGACCGGCGTCTCCGCGGGGTCAACAACTGGTGCGATGAGGCGGTATCCCCTCTTCGGAATCGTCTCTATGAACGTCGGAGCACGAGGGTCGTCGGAAAGCGACTCCCGCAGTTCGGCAATGCAGCGGGGCAACACCGATTCCGCGACGAACTCCTTTTCCCAGATCGCCGCCAGGATATCGTCTTTCGAGACCACCTGCCCGGCCCGCTTTGCCAGAAACACCAAGAGGTCTGTTAGTTGCCGCCGGAGATGACGAGTATTACCGCGCCGCGAAATCTCGTTGAGTGAGGGCCGAATCAGCCATTCGCCGACCTTGAACTCAGCACCGGCCACGGCAACGTCCGCGTCACCAAATCGCACAAGTGGATTATAACCCCCTGCCTCTTTTTTAGTGCGCGCGTGCAGCGGTTCACTCCCATCGAGCCGTCTCGACCCCGCCGGGGTGTCCGGTCTGGTAGTGCTGGGCCCAAGGGGCGCCCTGGCTGGCGAGAGTGCCTGCGCCACGAGTCCAGGTTCTCAGTCCACGGAGAAGACGCGATACGGAACGTTCTTCAACGGGACCTCGAAGACCAACGTGGGAGTCTGACCTTCGCGGCCGCCTCCTCCGCCTGGAGCTTGGCCGTCCGGCGGCAAACCCCTGCCGCCCGTGCCGCCGAACCCTTGCTGGGCCTGGGGCATTATTTCTTCACTGCTTACCCACAACAGCGTTGCGCCCAGCAGTGTACCACAACGGCCAACATGGGACGCTCTTCATCTTCAAAGTCGTGACCGGCCGATTCACCGCCGGACTGTACCGATGCTGTACCGATGTGGGCATTTCGTGTCCTTTTCGGCAATCTGGGCCTTTTTGGAATCTGCAAGTTACACATTCTACAAGGCCTATGTGAATCGTGGTTCGAATCCATGCCGGGGAGCCAGCTTCCAACGTCGCGGCCTGATCCGCCGTTCTTCTTTTCCTGGCTGTACTTTCCTGGTTCGAGTGGCGCAAGATTTCGAACGGTTCGAACAGGGCTGTGTGCAATGCGCCCTGCTTCCAGAACGCTTTTCCACGACCGGTTGGAGCACCCGACGTTGCTCACTGGCAGGTTGCTGGAGGAACAACTCGCTCGACTCGTCAGTTCAGCTACTCTTTCTGTTTCCGCGGCAGGACTATCGCATCTTCGTCCAAAGCCGCACGCATCGACTCGAGCGCACGTTTGCGCTGCATCACCGGTTCAACAAGTCCTTTTTTGGCGGTGAACCAGAACCAACTGGCCGCGACCATGAGGAGCATGTTCATCCACACCAAACCCCACGACGTAGGATTGCCGTTCAAGCGCCCGACCTCCCAGGTGAAGAGCACCACTGCGATCGTCAGTGAGCCGAAGAACCTCGCCATCCGTGAGGTGCTCAACAAGCCCACTTCGAAGTCGAGTTGCGCCATCCCCCGATCCAGTTCCTCCCGCAGCGAGGGAGCAAACACCTGCTGTGTTCGTTCGTGCCCCTTTCGCTCGCTGTACAGCGGAACCACCATGGCTACTAACGCCCCAGCCGCAACCGCGAATGCTGCGTAATCCCACGCGGACAGCGGGAAGTCGCGCGCAAAGTTCTTGATATGAATGCTCTTCATAAAGAACGCAAAGAACACGAGCCCCACGCCCACCAGCCCGATCGGCGCCATTATGTACATGGGAAGGAAGTACCACTTGAAGAGGCGCCGCCTGCGGTGTTCCCTTTGCTGGTACAACGCCACCAGCAGACGAGCGTCTTGCAGGGAGAAGACGGGCTTCTCATTTTGCGTATCCCAGATTGCTTGCAGGTTTTCAAACTCCATTGCCGATTTCCTCTCTGGATTTTCCAGTAAGATGCGCCTTAATCCGGTTGATCTTCACTCCCACGTAGTTCTCCGTGATGCCGAGCATCGCCGCCATTTCCTTATAGCTGAACCCGTCCAGCAGGAGCAGCGTCAGGAACCGGTCCACCTCGTTCAGTTGCCCGATCTGCTCGTAGAGCCATTCGATCCGCGGGTCCGCAGCGGGCGAGGCTTGGAGAATCGCGGGCTCCACACCATCCAGCGCTTGCTTCCCGTCGAGATGTCTCCGCTCTTTTTGCGTCCACGCGATGGCCGCATTCAGCGCCACGCGATAAATCCACGTCGTGACAGCCGCATCCCCGCGAAAGCCCGGGATCGAACGCCACACCTGGGTGGAAATTTCCTGGAACAGATCCTCTTGGTCTTGCTGCGTGAATGCATACGCGCGCACTACCTTGAAGAATAGCCCCTGATGGCTCCTCAACCAGCCGTCGAAGATCTGCTGCTGCTCGTCCTTCTGCATCCAATCCGTTTTCTATTTCTATTAGTTGCGAACGCGGCCCGAATTCTTACAACGGCGCCGGGTCTTGGTCATGAAAAATCGCTTCGATGCGCAGTTTGCTTCGGTAACGGCTTAGGAAAAGGTACATCTTGATTTTGATTCTACGACCCTGCCTGGTTCGGCCGGTGGGCCTCTCGGGTTTTTCCACCGACAGCAGCAGCGTTCCGGGAAGCAGCGGCATCGGTGAGTCGGCAATCCACCAGATGCTGACGGAGACCGCAGTTCGTGATATATCCACGGTGCCTACCCAGTCTGGATGCGCGTGCCAGTTTTGCGCGCACGCCATTGGCCTACAAGGAATTGGACTGGTTCGAGCGGAAGGAGGTTCTAGGCCGCAAAAGTTCGAAACGTGTCCAAGGTGGGGAGCCAGCCTTTGGTTTCAGTGTCTTATTGCAAAAGCCGACGCTCATGTACAAGCCATGTTCAAAACGGCGGCGGAGCTGCAAGAGCGAGCACACCAGAAGACCCTGTGCTGCATTCCCTCAGGGCTTGAATTGTGCCCCGGGGCCGTGAATCGAGTTGGGATTGCCGGTCCGACAAGAATCCGATCGCGCCAGTGCACTTTGCAAGATTGCCGCAGCCTGCAAGCCCAATCGGTCGCTTACGGTGGGGATCGGATTACCCCAAACGCGGCCCCCGCACGGCAAAGCACACAGGTGAATACTCAGAAGGAGGATGAGGATGGCACAGATAAAGAACCGCCGGATTGTGCTGGCTGCCCGGCCGGCCGGTGAACCAGCTGACACCGACTTCCGTCTGGAAGAAACGGACATTCCATCTCCTTGCGACGGCCAGGTGTTGCTGCGCACGTTGTACCTGTCGCTCGACTTGGGCTCGGCTTGAGCGAAGAGCAGATTCCCCAAGTTGCTGTAATTGTTAGGAATCGAAGAAGCTGAAGGAGCGCTTGGAAGACATCAAGCTGCGCCCAAGGCAGGTGCGCTACCAAGCTGCGCTACGCCCCGACTCTCTACTTCCTTGATTCTAAGATACTTTCCCTGGGGCCGCAAGCGCGTTCTGTCGGGACTGTGCTGGAACTGTGCCCAAACATCCGTTTCTGATGAGAACTGCGCCGAGACTCTGGGCCAGTCTTATCAGGTGGTTTCAGGGGGTCTTTTCCACCGCAGATGGTTCGGTGACGACCTCGAAGACCAGGAAGGCTCGGGGGAGCACCCATCCCCGACGGTAAGCCATTGATTTGTTTGGACCAGGAGCGATTTCCGCGCACCTGCTTTCAGAGCAGTAGCCGACTACGGCACAGCGGGAGAACAAGTCACGATCCGCCAAGACCAGCACCAGTCCGGTTACCTAATGGCGGCGGTGCCGGGTTTGCCAATTCTCGCGGACAACCTGCTGGGACGAACCGAAGGTCGTAGCTGGCGTTCCCCATAAGGAGCGTCCCAACGCGGGATTCCGGTAACATTACTCCGCGCGGGAGACCCAGCCGGCGCGGCCGAAGCCGCCAACGAAATAGATATCGCGGACGCTGAACCGGTAGAGAGCGAAGTCACCGAATTGGCTGTAGTCCCTTGCCTCCGGGTGCCGCTCGAGGTAGAGGGCGCGGGCCGCGGCATCCTCATCCTGGGGAACGGGAGCGAGGTCGCCGATCACGGTCACGCGGGGCGCCGTCTGCGGGCGCTCTTCGGCAGCGGCGTCGAAGACGGTGAGGCTGACGCGGGGGTCGGCGGCAGCGTTCTGCGTGTGGAGAGCGAGACCGCTGAACAGGAAGACGGGGCGGCCCTGGTCATCCACGGCGTAGCTCGCGAGCGAGCCGAAGGGATAGCCGGGGGCCGCTTCGGAATGCGTCGAGAGAATGCCGAACCGCCGGAGGCGGAGGAGCGCTTCGGCTTCGGCGCGAAACTCGTCCATACCGATCCTCCCCGGGATCTCCATTCTGGATCCCAAACTCCCGTCTAGTGTACACCTAGCCGCGATTCTTGATCCTCCCCAGTTCCGGGCGCGATATCATCGGCTCTGTGACTCGCCTCCTCGCCATCTGCCCCGCTTTGACGCTACTGCTTTGCGCCTGCGGCGTGAGCCCCACAGTCCCTTCGACGTCTCCCCCTAGCCAGGAGTCTCCCACTGCCCGCCGGCCGGATGCTCCCCAAACCGAAGCCCGCGAGAGCGGAGGCGGAGGACGTCATCGCCAACGCTACCGCGGCCCGCGCGGCAGCCAAGCCTCGCAAGACAACGGCGGTGCGGAAGCCGGCAAATTCGACTTCTACGTGATGTCGCTCTCGTGGTCGCCCGGATTCTGCGCCACTGAGGCGGGCCGGAACGATCCTCTACAATGCGGACCCGGACGTCGCTTCGCCTTCGTCCTGCACGGCCTATGGCCGCAATACGAAAAGGGCGGATGGCCGCAGAACTGTTCCACCGAGGCAGCGGATGAAAGCCTGGTCAACAGCATGCTGACCATCATGCCGAGTCCCAAGCTTGTGGCTCACGAGTGGGAGAAGCATGGCACCTGCAGCGGTCTTTCGCCCAAGGACTACTTCGAGGAAGCTACCGAGGCCTTCAATAGCGTCACGATCCCGCCGCGATACAAGGCCCCGCAACAGCAGATCACCGTGAGTCCGGATCAGCTGCGGCATGACTTTGCCGCTGCCAATCCGAAGATCGGAGATCAGGGATTCGTCGTGCTGTGCAGCGGCAATGGGCGCTTCCTGCAGGAGGTGCGGGCGTGCCTGACGCAGGAGTTAGAGGGCCGGCCGTGCAACCGGGAAGTGCTGCGCGACGCCTGCAAGTCCGATCAGATCATCATGCGCCCGCTGCGGTGATCCCGAATTTACGCCCGCATGTGTTCAATTCTGAACACACCAGGCAGCGGCAAGCTAGTAGATGCCCCTCCACCTCGAGTTCCGGCTGATCCTACAGGGCCCCCATCTCAGCCCATCTTCTCCCATGGTGCAAGTACTTTGAGATCGCGCCCCAAGAATTCCAGGTCTACGTCTTTGAAGGCGATCACGTTGGCAACGGTATCGATAACGTAGAAACGCCCGCAATCCTGTTCCATCCTTGCACTTCGAGATGTACAGAGTTTCTGATTGGTTTGGGCCAACTTCCGATTCAATCGCTGGCACAGCGCCCGCGCTGAAACCATCACCTTTTGTTTTCCCATGACCTGAGCATATCAGAAGATAAGAATATAAGCAAACAAGCAAACGCGCGTCGGACCTTCCGCGCCTGCGCCTTCTTCGCCCGCACCATCACTCACGCTCACTTGGGAGTCGGTTTCTTCGATTGGCATCTCCGCGGCGGTGTTGGTGGTTATGGTGGTCAGCCTGCCGTTCCTGATCAACGTCGACCAATTTAAGCCGATGTTGGAGTCGGAGCTTTCGAGCGTGCTGAACCGCGAAGTGATACTGGGCAACCTGAAGCTCTCTATAAGAACTCCTTTGGAATAAGACACTCCCTGGTCTTTCTGCGCCCGGAGGAGCCAGAGCCAGCCTCTTCCCGGGCCGCCCGGATCGCTCGGGATGCAAAGAGAGGGCTTCGACGAAGGCAATTGGGTGTAGAATTCACACAGGCTAGGAGCCGAAATCCTGGTTGCAGTGTAATCCGGTCCCAGGCCGGGGCCTGCGGCGCTGGAAAAGGAGGACTGTCGCAATGACTCGAGCTACGATTCTCTGGCTGATTTGCCTGATCGCTCTGGCTTCCCTGCTGATCGGCACAGACCCCCATGACCAACGAGGACGTAATCACCCTCGGCAAGGCAGGTCTGAGCGAAGATTTCGTCCTGAATTTGGTCCAACAGCAGCCGAGCACGTTTTCGACCGATGCGGGCCGGCTGGTGGAGCTGAAGGTCAATGGCCTCAGCGAACGGCTCATCCTGGCAATGGTCAAGAGGAACCCGCCGCAGGAGCCGCTGACGAGCTATGGATTGATCCAACTGGCGCAAGCGAAGTTCTCCGAGAGCTTCCTGCTCGAGTTGCTGAGCGCGCAGCCGGTGATGATTTCCACTGATGCCAAGAACATCATCCAACTCAAGCAGGCCGGAGTGAGCGAGAGGGTCCTGACGCAGATTATCAACAAAGGATCGTCCAAACAACTCTCGCAGGGAGCTGCAGTCAGCGGATATGCCGGACAACAAACGCGCGGAACCGAAGTCGGAGGATTTGTCAGGCAACTGCCCCAGGGAACCGAGGTCGTGGTCCGGCTGATCGACGCCATTGACTCGGAGAAGAGCAAGCAGGGTGACACCTTCCGCGCCAGCCTGGACGAGGCGCTCAGCCTTGGCAGCGAAGTGGTCGCGCCCAAAGGCGCAGACGCGATCGTCAAGCTGGTTCAGAGCAAGGAATCCGGCAAGTTGACCGGCAGGACGGAGCTGACCGTCGAACTCGCCTCGGTGGCGATCAACGGAAGGCAGGTACCGTTCAACACGTCATCGGTCTCGCAGTCGAGTGGCTCGCAGACAGCGAAGACCGCGAAGACGGCGGCGGCGGTCGGTGCGGTCGGGGCGATCATCGGTGCCATTGCGGGTGGCGGCCAGGGCGCTGCGATTGGCGCGGGGGCGGGCGCGGCGGCAGGCGCCGGATCTCAGGTCCTCCTGGGAGGCCAACGCGTGCTCATTCAGTCGGAGACCGTGCTGACATTCAAGACCGCAGGTCCCGTGGACTTCCTCTGAGGAGGTTTCATGCGACCGTTCGCCTGGGGTGTCATGCACCGTGTTGTCCGCGGTCTCGGTGGGCCCGGCGCGGACGCGGATCGCGCCGCCCACTGAGATAGGAGTGTCGGTAGGCCACCTCCACGAGATCAGCAAGGGCGTGGAGGCGGAGAAGAAGTTCTGGACCGCTATTCGGAGAAAAGATGCCCAGACAACGCAAATCCGAAACGGAGCCCTCTTTGTCTCAGATCGCTGAGCCAGACTCGGCTGCGCCTGGAAAACAGCCCAGATCAGCGCGCGTGAAGAAGGCCGCCGCCAAACCCCGCGCAACGAAAGAGCTTGCTGTCGTGCACGCAGCCGCTCCGCCAGGCCCCAGGATCACTCACGAGGAAATCGCTCGGCTCGCCTACTCCTACTGGGAGGCCCGACAGTCTCCGCATGGTTCCGCAGAGGACGACTGGTTCCGTGCCGAACGAGAGTTGCGGGCAATGCTAGAGCCCAGCAGTTAGCACCCATCCTGCTCCTGCCAGACCCCATCCGAAACATCTGTTAGAAGCATCCACGTTTGTTGCGATCTGCCACAGCGCCCAGACACGGCTGGGCGTACACTGGAAGGCGGCCGGGATGCCAAGACGGGAATCCTGGGCTGACACCAACCCGGGATTCCATGAAGTAGGTCCCGATCGAATGAACCTCGAGTCACCTCAGTTCGGAAAGGATGGTTCCACATGCCACTGTCGAAACGGTTGTTCGCCGAGTTCTTCGGCACGTTCTGGTTGGTCTTGGGTGGCTGCGGCAGCGCCGTGTTGGCCGCAGCATTTCCAGTAGTCGGTATTGGCTTCCTGGGTGTAGCGCTGGCTTTTGGCCTTACGGTCTTGACCATGGCGTTCGCCATCGGGCACATCTCAGGCTGTCATCTGAATCCCGCTGTCACGCTGGGGCTGTGCGTTGGAAAGCGATTCCCGGCCAAAGAAGTGGTGCCGTACTGGGTTGCACAGGTCATCGGCGCCATCGTCGCAGCGGGTGTTCTGTTCGTGATTGCCAGCGGGAAAGCGGGATTTGACGTGTCCGCAGGCTTCGCTGCCAACGGATACGCAGCCCATTCGCCGGGCGGCTATTCAATGGTGGCGGCGCTGGTGACGGAAGTCGTGCTGACCTGCTTCTTCCTTCTGGTGATTCTGGGGGCTACAGACCGCCGGGCGCCCTCCGGATTCGCGCCGATTGCGATCGGCCTGTGCCTAACGCTGATCCACTTGATCAGCATTCCCGTGACGAACACTTCCGTGAACCCCGCTCGGAGCACAGGGCAAGCCATCTTCGTGGGCGGCTGGGCACTTGAGCAGCTTTGGCTTTTCTGGTTGGCGCCACTCGTCGGAGGCGCTATCGGCGGGCATCATCTACCCGCTGATTGCATCAGACAAAGACTAGCGGGCGCGCCGATCGCGGGCTATTTTGCCCTCAAAACCAGTACTTTGTCTTGCTGTATGGTCACCTTCTGCTCCAGCAGCGTGCTACCGGCCTGCGAGGTAACCTTTACGTTGTAGTCGCCGGGATTCAGTAACAGGCCTTGGTTGGGTCCGTTGAATTCGTCCTCGTGCCCCATGTACGCCTCATTGACGTACACAGCCGCATACTTCTCAAAGCCCTCTACTTTCATCCTGCCGAAGGGGGGCTTTGCGAGGGTGCGCGGTTGTAGCGACTGCGAGACGGTTGTCGTCCTGCCCGCCTCGATCTTCACAGCCGTCTTGTACTCTTGGTAGCGGGGTTCACGAAGGACGAGTTCGTGTTCACCAACCGCCACGGCGTATTTCCGCGCCATGCGGAAATTGGCTGCCGGTCCAAGGTACTTGCCGTCCACAAACACACCTGCCCGTCCGGGATTTGCCTTCACCTTCAAGAATCCACTCCCCGCCTGTTGGGCGCACAAGGGCGAGGACGCTGCGAGCAGCATGGCTAGGCCCAGGCCGCAAAGAGTTTGTAGCAGCCTCCGGTAGAGCATTGCGTCTCCTCCTTCCCGCAGCTTAGCATGAGGCGACTACACCCATGAATTGATCCATGGAGTTCGTGTGGAGGCATCCTGTCTGCCAAGTACGGGTGGAGCGGTGAAACCGCCGATGCCCTAATATTAAGGTTTCCTGCACCGGCGGGACAGGTCCCCGGGGCTGAAGGGCGCAACACCCTGGCAGGCCGAGGCCAAATAGAGACGGAGGGGGTTCAAGTTGACGCGAACAAATTGGAGACCGCAAGTTCTTTTTCTGCTCATCTTCGTGGCAGCTCATGGAGGCCTGGCGGATCAGATCACGCTGAAGAACGGTGACCGAATAACCGGAGCGATCGTCAAGAAGGACGGGAAGACACTCACCGTCAAGACAGGTTCTTTCGGCACCGTCACGGTGCCTTGGGAAGAGGTGGTGACGATCCAATCCGACGCTCCGCTGAACGTGGTGTTGCCGGATGGCAAGACGGTCCAGGCGACGTTGCAGACCTCAGCGGGCAAGGTCGAACTGAAAGAGACGCGACAGACACTCACGCTGGCGGAGGTGGTCACGATCCGCAACGCGGACGAGCAGAAGGCCTACGAACGGATGCTCAATCCGCCCTGGAGCCGGCTCTGGGCCGGCACGGCAACCATCGGTTTCGCGGGCACGCAGGGAAACGCGCAGACCAGGACGTTCACCGTGGCCTTGAACGCGGCCCGCACCACCAACACGGACAGGGCCAGCCTGTATTTCAACGCCGTCAAAGCCTCGGCCATGATCAACGGCGTCGATGCAGGCACCGCCCAGGCGGTTCGGGGAGGCTGGGGGTACAATCACACGGTCTCGTCCCGCTTCTTCGTGAGCGCCTTCAACGATTACGAATACGACCGCTTCCAGAACCTCGACTTGCGGTTCGTGTTGGGCGGTGGCTTGGGCTACAAAGCCTGGAAGGGGGAGCGCGGCCGGTTGGACCTGGTCGGCGGCCTCGCATACAACCGCGAGAAGTTCTCACCGGCTTCGCCGGCGCCGGCGTTTACCCGCAACTCGGCAGAAGCCTACTGGGGCGAAGACTCCGGCTACAAACTCAACGCCGTGACTTCCGTGGTCCAGAGTTTCCGCATGTTCAACAACCTGTCGGACACCGGACAGTACCGCATGAACTTTGACCTGGGAGCGAATACCAGGCTTCTGAAGTGGCTCACCTGGAACCTCGGCTTCAGCGATCGCTACCTCAGCAACCCGGTCCCAGGACGCAAGAAGAACGACATTCTGTACACCACCGGCATCGGCATCGCGTTTGCCCGTTGAGTTGGCGGGCCTTTGGGCCTGAAGGCTTGAGAGGGGCAGTCGTGGCGAGAGAGTCCGGGAATGGACTATTATTCAGATGCGCGTCGCAGCCTGACAGATCGAAATGAAAGGACAACAGCTACCCATGGCACTGAAGATTGAAGCAGTTGAAGGGATCGGCCCGGTGTACGCTCAGAAACTCAATGCGGCCGGAGTCAAGACTGACGCTGACATGCTCGACAAGGCCGGCTCGGCCAAGGGCCGCGCGGAACTCAGCGCGCAGACTGGCATTGGGGCGTCGCTGATCTTGAAGTGGGCGAACCATGTCGACCTGATGAGAATCTCCGGCGTCGGGCCGCAGTACGCCGAACTTCTGGAAGCGGCAGGCGTCGACACCGTGAAGGAACTTGCGCAACGCAACGCAGCGAATCTCGCGGCGAAACTGGGTGAGGTGAACACTCAGAAGAAACTGGCGGGGACGTCGCCCGCGGAATCTCAGGTTGCGGACTGGATCGGCCAGGCGAAGAAGCTTGGACCCAAGATCTCCTACTGAGATCGGACCTGCAGATCCTCGGTCCCGCAGTCAAGGGATAGGTGTGGCCGGTGACAAGCGCTTCATCTCTTCCCGCGCGCTCTCCAACTGGCCCGCGAGCAGAGTGAACCGTTTTCGAAGTCCGTCCGCCAATACCAGCACGAGTTCGTCCACCAGAAGTCCATCCTCAATTTCGATGGCAGTAAGCGGGCCGATCTGGTGCGCCACGAGACGTCCCCACTTCCGAGAAAGGAACACGGCCTCCCGGTCCCCCAGGCACAGGGTGCCCACTCGGTTGCGCATACCCTTCAGGTCGGCTGTGGCGATCACCGCGAACAATCGGCGCGGCGCTCGGCCGTTCCAGTGCTCCCCCAGCCACTGTTGCTCCGCGGGGCGGAGTTGAGGTTTGCGAACCTCTCCGAACCAACTCCGCAGCAGGGCGCCGAACGTCGTCCACTCCGCGCGGAGGGCGCGGAAGACCCGCGGAGCGAGCCATGCGAATAACAGGAGGAAGCCCAGCGCGATGCCGGCCATCACCCACGGATGCTTCACCAGCAAATAGAGGCCGCCGCCGACCGCGGCATCTTCAGCCAGGCTCACAGCGACGTTGCTGAATGGCTCGGGACTGTGGTTCACCGCCAGCCGCGTCGCGGCTTTGGCCGCGTGTCCGGAGAACGCCACCCCGCCGGCCAGCAGGAACAACAGCACTTGGTACACGGGATCGACGTTCGAGAAGAGTGAAGAGGTCAGCAGAGCGGCCCCGATTGGACGAATGAACGTATGCAGGGAGTCCCATGCGCTGTCCACCCAGGGAATCTTGTCCGCGAGGAATTCGATTGCGCACGCGACACCTGCGACAATCAGGACCCGCGTGTCCGCCAGTACCGCCGCATGCTGCCAAGCGGCGGGGAGAGCGACCCAATCGAAGCGCAGCAGCAGACCAATGACAAACACAGTCGCGTACAGCCGGGCACCGGCCAGCATCCCCAGCCCGAGCGCCGACGCCAGTGGCAACAGGGTTTCCATGGTCCAATCGTCTAGTACGGCAGCGGGCAGACTCACCGCCCCGGCCGGCTCCCGGCCGAACGTCGCGCACCCTACTTCTGTTTGGCGATGATCAGGTCCTTAATCTTGTCGTAGACGCCCTGCGGTAGGATGTCCTTCTGCACAAGTTCGTTCTTTGCCTTGTAAGGACGGCCCTTGATAATCTTCGCTGAGTAAGCGTCGCCGATGCCTGGGATCGCCTTGAGTTGGTCGGCCGTGGCGGTGTTGATATCGATCAGGTCACCGGCTTTTTGAGTTGCTGCCTGCTTCGCGATGGCCGCGTCTTTCTTGACATCGCCCTTCTTGGCGGGTTGTGCTGCGCAGGTCAAGGTGAACGCCAGCGCGATGGCGAGCGCGATCAGGATTCGCTTCATGGTTGCCTCCTCTAATCGAAATATCATCTCGGACTTCCGGTTCGAAACGAGTATGCGCCGGAGCCGGCCTAGGAATCCGATTTGCCTCCGGACATCAGGTTCTTCAGGAATCCCATGCCAGAGGACATCAGGTCCCCACCCTGCGGGATCTGGCCGCCTGGGGTCAACTTGTCCACGATGCCGGGCAGCAGTTCGGCCAACTGCGAACCGGCCGCGTCGGTGGAAATCCCCGACTTCTGGGCAAGAGCTCGAATCTGCTCATCCCCGAGCACCTGCTGGATCTGGTCAGCAGAGACCGGCAGATTCTGGCCTGTGCCGATCCAGGACGAAACGATGTCTCCCAGTCCCTTCTGCTGGAATGCCTCCGCCAGGCCAGACAGGCCGCCCTGCCGGTTGCTCAGCATTTCCACAATGGAGGTGACCAGCCCCTGTCCACCTCCGACCGCCAGCCGTACTGCCTGCCAACTTGCCTGCGAGGTCATCGAATAGACTCACACACCCTCCTTCGTCCAGCTATCGCTGGATTCAGCGACCGCGATTCCATCTCCAGCTCCCAGCGCCTCACGCCTCCGCTAGGCCGAGCGCCGCTTGATCAGGCGATAGATCGCCAGAAGCAGAATAGCACCGACCACGGACATGATCAGTCCAGCTCCTTGGCCCGCCTGATACAAGCCCAAGGCTCGTCCGAGAAACCCAGCCACCAGGGAACCGGCGATGCCGAGCAGCATCGTGATGAAGATTCCGCCGGGATCCTTGCCGGGCATGATCAGTTTGGCAAGTGCACCGGCCACCAGACCGATAATGCACATCCACAGGAAATGCAGCATGTGAGCCTCCTTGACAGCGTGTGTTCTCTTGAGCGCTAGCAGACCGGAGATCCTGCCTTCCGGCCTCCTACTCGAACAGAGTATACTCCTCCCACGGCGTCCCTGGCGGCGCTCAGGGGCGCCTCGAGAGACAACTGGCTGGTGGAGTCCCACGCGAATCTGTGGGAAATGGTACGATCATGCGGTTCCAGGCTCATGTTCAATCTAAGGAGGAAGAGAAATGAAAGGCTTCAAGCAGTTCATCATGCGAGGCAACGTTCTGGACCTGGCCGTAGCGGTGGTCATGGGCGCGGCTTTCGGCGGCGGTCGTCACCGCCCTGGTAAAGGATCTGCTGACACCGTTGATCGCAGCCATCGTCGGGAAACCCGACTTCTCTGCGATTATGTTTGAGGTCAACGGCAGCAAGTTCCTGATCGGCGATTTCATCAATGCGTTGATATCCTTCATTCTGATCGCGGCGGCCGTTTACTTCTTCGTTATTCTGCCCATGAATTCGCTTATGGCTCGGATGCGTCGGGGAGAGGCGCCCCCGGACCCGACCTCAAAGGAGTGCCCGGAGTGTCTGAGCAGCATCCCCATCGCTGCCAAGCGCTGCGCCTTCTGTACGTCGCCGGTCAGCAAGTAGCTTAATACAGGGGCCTGCAGCCTCCGCATTGAGTACGGGCAGGTGAGGTTGCGTCGGGTTGGGAAGAATATCACCTCACAAGCGCACTCTTCCTGGCCCGGTCGGAAGTTCGAGCAGCCCCCTGTCCGGTCTAGGTGTCTAGCGGGAGTGGTACGTCCCGTCCGGGACTTGTTAGTATCGCAGCAGGAGGGGCTACGAGAAATGCTTCCGATGTCGAGACCAATGCTCATGCTGGCTGCGTTCACCTTGACGGGGCTGCCGGCACTCGCGCAGTTGCATCAGTACAAGCCTGGGTTTAATTTCTTCTCGCGAGACCAAGACGTCCAATTGGGCAAGGAGGCGGCGGGCGAGATCGAGAAGCAGGCGGAGGTGGTCAATAACAAGGAGCTGACTGCCTACATCAACTCGATCGGGAGAAAGCTTGCCGAGCAACCGCAGGCGGACAAGTACCCGTACACATTCAAGGTGGTCAACGACAAGACCATCAACGCCTTCGCCCTTCCGGGAGGACCGGCCTTCGTGCACACCGGACTGATCACGGCCGTGGACAATGAATCCCAGTTGGCGGGCGTGCTGGCGCACGAGATCACCCATGTTGCTCTCCGGCACGGAACAAACCAGGCCAGCAGGGCGAACCTGATCCAGTTGCCCGCCATGCTTGCGAGCGCGGCTTTGGGTTCGGGCTCCATGCTGTCACAACTCGGCAAGTTGGGAATTGGCTTGGGCGCGAACTCCTTCCTGCTGAAGTTCTCGCGGACGGCCGAGACTCAGGCCGACCTCATCGGCGTACAGATTGCGGCGCAGGCCGGCTACAGCCCGATCGAGATGGCGCGCTTCTTCCAGAAGCTTGAGGCGGAGGGTGGCGCCCGTGGACCGCAGTTCTTCTCAGATCACCCCAACCCCGGCAATCGCATGAAGGCGATCGAGGACGAAATTCGCTACCTAGCTCCGCGGAACTACAATGCCGACACGGGGCAATTGGCGCGGATGAAGGCCATCGTGGCGAAACTGCCGGCGCCGAAAAAGAAGCCTGCGCAGCAGGCGGCCGCGCAGCAATCCGGATCATCCGCCTCTCTGTCGATTCCGAACAGCAGGCCCTCGGACCGCATGCAACAGTACCGAGGCAGGGACTTCAGCCTCTCCTATCCTGACAACTGGAAGCCCTTTACCAGCCAGGATTCTCCGGGTGTCACAATCGCCCCGCCCACGGGTATTCAGGAGTCGGAGGAGGCGGTGGTGGGCTATGGCGTGGTCGTGAACTACTACAAGCCAAAACAGACGAATGCCAGCCTGCAGCAGGCGACGGATGAATTCGTGTCCGTGCTGAGATCCGCGGATCCCCGCATGCGGGCCGGCCCGGAGATGCCGAGAGAAGTCGCTTTCGGTGGCAAGAGCGCCATCGTGACGACACTGTACTCCGATTCGATCTTCCCAGGCCAGACGGAGGTGGACCTGTTGGTTACGGTGGCCCACCCGGATGGGATTCTCTTCATCGTCTTCGTCGCGCCGGAGAGCGAAGGACACTACGCTGATGACGCCTTCGAGCAGATGATTCAGTCCATGCGTTTCGGTTTTTGAAACGAGTCGAAGTTCAAGGTGACCGCCTGGCCGCGTGCTTGGCGATGCGTGGGCGTATTCCCCTCCAAGAACTGCGTTTGTGCGGCTTCAGAGAAGGCTGTGGGTGGTATAGTGAAGGCGGCCGGACGGCCATGACGGAAACTTCGGATCAAATCAGGGGGAGCCCATGCTAGCAAGCCGATTCAAGAGCCTTATGCTCCTTTCGATTACCTGCGTGCTGCTCGCGCAAGCGCCGATAGACAACGAAGGCGTTATCAAGCTCGTGAAGTCCGGGATGACGGAGGACATGATCATCAGCGTGATCCAGCAGCAACCCGGCAGCTATGTTCTTGGAGCCGACGATTTCGTCACACTCAAGGCGGCTGGCGTTTCAGAGAAGATCGTCGGGGCGATGCTGGCCAAGCAGAAAGGTGCGGTGGCCCCAGGCGTTCCCGCCGGTTCCACCTTGGGAGTCGCCGCTCCCAGTCAGCGCGCAGCGGTCTCCGGGCCCGGTCTCTACTACAAGAAGGGCAACGAGTACTTCGAACTGTTGACCGAGGACGTCGAGTGGAAGACCGGCGGTGCGATGAAGAACATCGTTAGCGCTGGAATCGTCGAGAAGGATCTCAAGGGTGCGGTTACCGGTCCGAGCAGCCGCAACTTCCTCACGAATCCAATGGAGATCATCTTGTTTCCCCCCAGCGGGATTACCGTGAATTCATACATTCTGCTTCCGATGAAGCCGGACAAAGGCATGCGGCAATTCAACGTAGGGCCGGTGAATCAGAAGAGCGGCGTGGCCAAGGGGGCTCTTCCGTTCGGCGTGGAGAAGGTCGGTGAAAACTTGTTTCGCATGGTCTTGCAGACTCCCCTGGCGCCCGGCGAATACGGGATTCTCACGGCGACGCCGTCGGATTCCTCCGCGGGAACTACCAAGATGCACACGTTTCGCGTCCTGCTGTAGGCTTTCGCGCGTCAAGACGCCGACCCGACAACGTGATTTGGCCTCGCCCGCGGTTTCAGGTTGAGCACCCGGTTCATCCGCCGACGCTGTTCACTCCTTGCTTCTTTTTTCGCAATCCTTCGAGCAACGCGGCCGCAATCTGACTACCACGGGCGTAGGCGCTCCGGTACTCGGATTTCCGCTCGCTCCGCGACAAGCCGCGCCCGAGCCGATGGAGCCGGACAATGGACTTGCCGACCACAAACGTTCCGGCGTAGGCTACGGCAGCTTTTGGTATCAGCCCGCCGCCAAGCGGGACCTTGCCCACCAACTCTCGCGCCAACGCACGCCATCCGAACGCCCCCGCGATGATGGATCCCATCTCGGCTTTCTGCACGGCGTAACCCACCTCGCGGTCGCTCGCCGCGGCCAGAAGGAACGCCATCCGGATCTGGTTGGCTGTCAGGATCGCAGTGTCCGATGCGAATTCGCCAACCGCCCACGGTAGCTCGAGGATGGACGGCACGACGTTCGGCAGGGCGGTAGCCATGGAGAACCATGCGTTTTCCCTCGAGATCCGCCGGACAATCTGACGGCACACTTCCTCCCGGAACGGCGGGAACAGTCGAGCCAGGGGAAGACCCAGTTCTTCGCGGTCCCGAAGGATGCGCTGCACTGTGAGGATGGGGGCGCTGAATCGAAAATCGAATACCCCTCGACGTGGGGGCAGGGCCTCATCTTGAATCTCGATGTCGAATTGCGCTGGCGCTCCAGGAATGTCGGTGTGATAGAT
>CAVTHW010000020.1:0-447749 GCA_963734625.1 Bryobacterales bacterium
ACAGATCCCCTGACCGCCCCTCGCTGGCGGTCAGCAACAGCCAGCGGCCGTCCGGGGACACGCTCAATCCATCGCCGAACGTCTGGTCAATTCGGCCGATGAGATCGGACTTGCCAGTGGAGAACCGGTAGAACCACAACTCGAACCAGCGTTCCGAGTCTGAAGAGGAAAGGTAGTAGATGCCATCCTTGCGGACCGCAAAGTTCTGGGATCGACTTCCCAAGACCCGGAAATCGCCCACCGGACTCTCTTCGCCCCCATTGCGTGGAATCTTGAAGATGACCCCCGGCATCCCCTGCCGGGCGAAGTACACCGTCTTCCCGTCCGGCGACTCCACCGGTCCGTTACCGCCGCCCTTGGTAAGCTGTACCGCATCGGCCTCGGTTCCGTCCGGCGGCATCTTCCATACTTGAGGCGACCCCGACCGGTCGGATGTGAAGTAGATCCAATTCCCATCGTGAGACCAACTCGGCAGGAAGTCCCTCGCCGGACTCCGCGTCACCGGGCGCACGGCGCCGCCACTGGCAGGGACGGTGCAGATGTCGTCATTTCCCTGGTTCTGACACTCAAAGACGAGTTGGTCACCTTTCGGTGACCAGCGCGCGGGCCCCGGAAACATCCCGATGGTCGGAGCTATCTCGATCGGTCCTGAGCCATCCGAATCGGAGATATATACCCGCATCCCATGCCCACGACGGGACACGAAAGCGATCCTTTTCCCATCCGGGGCGACCTCGGGATGGAACTCGCTGCCGCTCGATGGAAGGACCCGGCTAACTCGCATGCCACCCTCAAGGTCGACGCGCAAGATGTGCTGCTCCATCACAGCGTCCTGATAGGCCAACCGGTCCCCGCGGAGGGAGATAGCCCAGAAGGTACCAACCCGCCCAACGGATTCAATCTGTGAAGCCGGGCGAGAGCCGTCGTACGGAACCCGCCACAACGTTCTTACCCCCTCCTTGCTGACGGCTGTGTGGAGTACCTCGCTGCTGTCGCCGGTCCACATTGGGTTCCCCACGCGGAAAGTCCCATCTGTGCGTGTAAGCTGCCAGGGTTCCCCCAGGGGACGGTAGTCCGGGCTGAGTCGGACAACGAACAGATTGAAATTTCCCCCCCCCCGTCGAGGCGCGCAGAAACGCCAGCCTCTTGCCATTCGGCGCGATCGCCGGGCAGCAATCTCCCGCGGATTGCGCGATCGGCACCGTGAGGGGACGAACTTCCAGCGTCTCCACTGAATGGAGCGCGATGCCGGCTGGAGCGTCCCGGGCCTCGGCCTGGCGTGCGATAATCCACTTCCCATCGGGCGTCCAGCAGAGAGCGGGGAAGAAGTTCGTTCGAGGTTGAGAGGGGACGGTGGAACCGCGAATCCTGCGTTCTGGGCCCCCAAGCGCGGGCACGGTCAGGACTTCGGTGTTCGCTGACCCGCGTACCCAGCGGCAAAACGCGATCAGGCTGCCATCTGGAGACCAGGCAGGATAGTTGTCCACAGCCGGATCCGTGGTCAACCGCAATGGCCCCCCGGAGTAGAGGTGTTTCACATAAATGTCGATATTGTCCTGCTTTTCGCCGTTCCAGGCAAAGGCGATTTGCCTTTCGTCCGGAGAAAACGCGGGCATTCGCTCCTCCCCGGCATACCTGGTTAGAGGCACAACCCGAATTGGTGGAGCCGGAGGCTTCGACCGAACCAGGCGCCAGACTGTGCCGCCCAGCGCCAGTATGAGAACCGGCACAGCCACCCAGAGTACCCGCCAGGTTCTCCACCAGGGGCCTGAGACCCGGGCTGGTTGCTCCTCTTTCCCGTTGGGCGGCGGCGGGCTCTGGCGCAGCCACTCATCGAGTTCGGACTTGTAGGCAAATACCGCGCCCCTGACCCGCCCTTCCGTTCGCCGGTAGACGGGCAACCCGCCGGTCTCTTCCCAGCGCTGCACGGTACGGACATCCCGGTTCAGGTAGCGGGCGATGTCCTTCCAGGAATCGAGGCGGTCGCTCGCAAACGGTCCCGTCTGCGGGACCTTTGGAAGCCGGGGATCCACTGTGCCCATGGCTTACCCTTTCGGATGTGGGGATCTGATTGTACCCGAAACCCCGGGCCGCATCAATCCCTCCCGGCCGCAAACGACGTCGCACGGCAAGAGACGGCATTCAATCCATGTCGTCTCTTGCCGCTTGGCAAGAGCCCGGCTCGGGGGCATCATTCCTGTCGGGAGGTAGTAGACAATGCGAAAGTTACTCTTGACCGCAGCCATCCTGGGCGCCCTTTCTTTGGCCGCCTTTGCTGACTGCACCATGGAAAACGTTGCCGGGACCTACGGATACGTGGGTTCCGGAACCGTCGTAACCACAGGCACAAACCCGTTGGGATTCCCGCCGGGCACCTACTCTTCTGTGGGAACACTTGCCTTCGATGGGGAGGGAAACCTCCTCATCACGGATACAGCTAGAGTTGACGACATTTTCTTGCCGCCTACCACCTACGTAAGTACCTATACGGTCGACAAGCAGTGCGTTGGATCCTTCACCATAGCTGGTTTTGCCGGTGTGGTTCCAGCTCCGCACTTCAAAGTCGTGTTCGTGGACAACCGCAAAGGAATACGCGCGATAAGCCTGCTTCCAGGGCTCATCGTGAACTATGTGGGCACGACCAGAATCGAGGGCAAGAAACACGAAATCGGTAAGAAGAAGGGGGATTGACCGCCCGGAACAGGAAACCTAAAGGAGTGTACCCAAAATGTTGAATCGAATCGGCATTGCTGCAACAATCTCAATCGCCTTGGCCGCCGCCCTGATGGGCGCGGTCCCGAATCCAATCGTGACCGGACCGATTCCGGCAACCGTACCGCCGGGCGACCCGTCTCACGACTACCCTTTCTTCTCGACTACGCTCGATCTGGCGAGCTTCGGCTACATCGAAGAGGAGTTCCTTTTCGAAGGCACCGCAAATCGTTACGGGTTCCCAAGCCCACCGCTGTACGAACCGACCGTTTCCGCTGGCGGTTACTACAAAACACGCATGGTCGTCCGCAGACCGGCATCCCCCGGCAAGTTCAACGGGATTGTCTTGATGGAGTGGCAGAACGTGACGGCTGGGTATGACCTGGATGCCCTGTGGGCTACATCTTCCGAGCATTACCTTCGGCGCGGCTACGCCTGGATCGGAGTCTCTGCCCAGCGTGCGGGAATCCATACGCCTGGGACGGGGCTCAAGGCGTGGAGCCCGAGCCGCTACGGGACGCTTGATGTAACTCGAAATGGCACCATCATGGATGACGCGCTCTCCTTCGACATCTTCTCCCAGGCCGCCCAAGCTGTGCGAAGCCCTGTGGGGGTCAATCCCATGGGGGGCCTGGTGGTGGAGCGGGTGGTCGCGATGGGGGCCTCGCAGAGCACCATCCGCCTCGTGCGGTATCACAACTCGATCCAACCACTGGCCGGTGTGTTCGACGGCTTCCTCCTGTTCTCGGGCGGGCCGACCCTCCGCACGGACCGCGACGTCAAGGTCTTCAAGATTCTGAGTGAGACCGACGTCGCAGGCAATCAGGCCGCCTTGCGCCAGCCGGATTCGGACCATTTCCGGAGGTGGGAAGTCGCCGGCTCGGCTCACCTCGATTTCTATGCTGCGCAAGCGTTTGAGCCACTCCAGGCGCGCGATCTCCCGCCTTCGACACCCGCAGCCTGTTATCTTCCGCCGCTCAGCCGGATCCCGATGAGATTCGTAGGAAGCGCGGCCATAGACCACATGGTGGCATGGGTGAGTCACAACATTGAGCCGCCCACGGCGCCGGAGATCGAGCTCCTCTCCATCACCCCGACATCGGCGGTTGTGGCCCGGGACGGCTTCGGCAACGCGCTGGGCGGCATTCGCTTGTCGCAACATGCCGTGCCCACCGCCACGAACACCGGCCTGAATTCGGGGCCGGGCTACTGCAGCCTTTACGGCTCATTCCTACCCTTCGGCGAGAATACGCTGGACGCGCTTTACGGCAACCACGGGAAATACGTTAGTCAGGTCGTCCAATGGACCCACGGGACCCTGAAGGATGGCTTCATCGTCCCGGAAGACGCCGTCGCGACCATTGTTGAAGCCGCGGAGTCGGAGGTTGGCAAGTAGACTGTACTGGTGCCGCGGCAATTGAAAGGCATTTGCTTGTGAAACACGCGGTAATGCGGTGCATTGCCGTGCTCGGCGGTTCGACTCTGTTGTCTTAGAGCCAGGAGCCGCCGAGCACCTTCAGGGTTGACGTCCGGCTGGTGCAGGTCCAGGCCACGTTCCGTGACGGGCAGGGGCGGTATCTGGATGACCTCTCGAAAGAGCAGATCCTGGTTCTTGAGGACGGCAAACCCCAAGACATCGTTGCCTTCGAACCTCCCAACACGCGGCTCACGTGCGGGATCCTTTCACCGAGGACAAGGGCGCAGCCAAGGCGGCTGTGATGGGAATTCGATCCGGGGGCGCTACCGCGCTCTTCGACGCGATTGCCGGATTCAGTGAGTCTGTGTCGGCTCAGCCCGGCAAGAAGGCGATCATCGTGTTCACCGATGGCTCGGACAACCACAGCCGGCTGAGCGCCGGGGCGGCCTCCGCGCGGGCCAGACAGTCGGGCGTACCCATCTATTCAGTAGTCCCGGGCGCCGCGCTAACCGATAGGGACTTGATCCAGGTGGTTGCTCAGATAGCCGACTCCACCGGTGGTGAGCAGTACTTCGCCTGGAGGCCGTCGGATGTTGAGGGCATCTTTCAGGACATCTCCGCCGACCTGAACCACGCCTACCTGCTCGGCTACAAATCGCCGGGATCCGCGGACAAGGGTTGGCGCAGGATTCAACTATCGGTCCGGCTTCCAGGAAGAGTCGCGATCCGCGCCCAGAAGGGTTACTACCCCCAGTGAGATCCCGGTTGCCACCCGGCAGCGCAAGGTATATGCTGGGTCCCCAGGAGTCCAGCGGTGTTGCGCCTGCCTGCAATGTCTTTGGCGCTGCTCATGGTGTGCCGGATGGGCATGGCACAGGTGGCCGCGGCTCGGCTGGAGGGTGTGGTCCAGGATGCCTCGGGGGCCGTCGTGCCGGGCGCCAAAGTCTCGGTGGTCAACACCCGAACCCAGTCACTGACGGAGACGCTGGTCAGTCCTGAGGGTCTATTCGCGTTTCCGTCCTTGCAGCCCAGCCTCTATGAACTCAGCGCGGAAGCGGCGGGGTTCCGTAGGGCCGTGGTTTCCGATCTCGAACTGAACGTCGGCGGTACGGTCTCCCAAACCGTGGTACTGCAGGTGGGGGATCTCACACAAAGCGTAACGGTGGTAGCCGGCGCGGTTCGCGTGCAGAACAGCGACGCCCAGATATCGCGCGCCACTACGCTGCGCGATATCGAGGTGCTTCCGGAACTCGATCGCGCACCGCTTCAACTGGCCATCTTCAACCCGGGCATTCAGATCGATCCCACGGACTGGTACTCGTTGTCTCGCGTGAACGGTACGCGCACAGGCTCCAATAACGCCAGGCTGGATGGCATCGATACCAACGACGCCATGACACCACGCCTGGTCCTCTCGGTCGCCCCCTTCAATCAGGACTCCATCGAGGAGTTTCGTATCGTCACCAGCGGCGGCAAGGCCGAGTACGGCCGCAGTGCAGGCGCCCAGATCGACCTGATCACCCGCTCGGGCAGCAACACACTGCACGGCAACGCCTTCGAGTACCACCGCAACACGGTACTGAACGCGAACACGTTCTTCAACAATTCATCGGGTAACGAGCGTCCCGTCTTTATCCAGAACATCTTCGGCGCCTCTCTCGGTGGACCGATTCACCGCGACCGAACCTTCATTTTTGCGAACTACCAGGGACAGCGGACCGCCCAGCAGGAGGTCCGCAATCGCCTCGTGCTGACTTCGGAGGCCAAAGCCGGCGTGTTCCGTTGGAAGTCCGCCGGCAGCCCCTTCGACATTGTCGCCAACGACCCAAAACACAAGGGCATCGATCTGAAAGTGGCCGAAATCCTAAAGCTGTTGCCCGACCCTAACAACTCCGACATCGGCGACGGATTGAACACGGCCGGCTTCCGTTTCAACGCTCCGGCTGGTCGAACCGGAGATCAGTACACCGTCAGGGCCGATCACACTCTCTGGAGCGGCCACCGCCTCTTTTTCCGCTGGGGTGGGGGCCGTACCTTGTATATCGACACCATCAACGGTCAAGAGGCAACTTACCCTGGCCAACTGAACGGCACCCAGGGGGGAAGCAGCTATGCGTATTCGATAGGCTCGGACTGGTCGATCACCCCGCGCCTGGTCAACGAGCTTCGAGTAGGCGGCGACGCTTACACCTGGGATTTTCTTCGCCCGGCGCGCCTACCTGACCCCATGCTGCGGGCCAACTCCTGGACCGATCCGCTCAACCCGGCTTTCAGCAGTGGCCGCCGTCTCCCGGTCCACCAAGTTACCGACAATCTCACGATTGTCCAAGGCAAGCACATCTTCAAGGCCGGCCTCGAGTGGCGCTTCACCAGCCAGCGAACCTACAACTACTCCGGCGCCTGGCCCAACGTCAGCTTTGATACAACGAATGCCCCCGTCCCAGCAAGCGCCGGTCCTGCCGGCCTCGCCATCGAAGATCGCCGGACCTTCGAAAGACTGTACAACGACCTGCTGGGCCGCATGGGCCTGGTGACGCAGAGATTCTACAGCGACCTGGAGAAGTTCCAGCCGGCCGGTACCCCGCGCGCGCGCGCCCACAGGTTCCGTGAATACGGCTACTTCTTTCAGGACGATTGGAGGATCCATCCGCGCTTCGTCCTGAATCTCGGTCTGCGCTATGAGTTTTCCGGAGTGCCCATTGAAACCGGCGGGTATGAGGGCACGGTAGATAAGGCTGCCCTCATCAGTTCCACTGCGCGCCTCGCGGATCTCGCTATCCAGAGGAGCAGCCGCTGGTATAACAACGACTTCAACAACTTCGCCCCGCGGGTTGGCTTTGCCTGGGACCCCACCGGCAGCGGCAAGACCGCCCTGCGCGCCAACTGGGGCATCTTCTACGACCGGCTAATCGGCGCTACGGCCGGCTCCGTGGACAACAACACGCCCGGTTTCGCGCAGGTTGTTAACTTGTATCCGAACCGGGCATCCGGCGCCGATGCCCGCTTGAGCGATGGCATCCCGCTGCCCCAGCAACCCACCGCCCCCATCCTGCGCCCGGCGGCGAACCGCGGGACGGACAACCTCTTCCTGTTCGCCCCCAACCTTCGGACGGGCTACGTTCAGCATTACAGCCTCACCCTCCAGCGGGAGATATTCAAGAACACCTTCATTGAGGCCGGCTACGTTGGCACCCACGGCACCAAGCTGTTCATGGATCTCAACCTCAACCAGCCCCGCATCTACGAAGATTTCCTGCGCTGCTTCCGCGAACTTCAAGCGTTTCGCGCCAGTGGGGTGCCGCCTTCTGGCTCAAATACGCTGGTGCGCATGTTCGGCGGCTCGGCGGCCTCGGCCGTCGACGCCGTTGGCGACAGCAACCTCAGAGATGGTACCGTGGGCACCGCTGCCGAGTCCTTTGACCGTTTGAAGTTCGGCTCCTACGCCTCAGCCGGCGTCTCGGATTTCTACCTCCGCAATTTCCCCCAATTCAAGAACGTAGTGGTGGGCACCAACGACGGCCGTTCCTACTACGATTCCTTCCAATTGAGCCTGCGCCGCCAGACCGGCGCACTGAGGTTTGTCGCCAACTATACCTTCTCCAAGACTATTGACAACACATCAAGCGAGGGCCAAGGCTTTACCAGTCCCATCGACAACTTCAACGTCCGGCTCAATCGGGCGCGGGGCGACTACGACATCCCGCATGCTTTCAACTCGAGCATCATCTACGCCCTGCCCTTCGGCAAGGGCCGCCCCTTTGCGGGCCGCACCCCGCGTTGGGTGGACTCGTTTGTTGGCGGCTGGGATCTCGGGCTGCTGACCATCTGGCAGAGCGGCCGGGTGGTCACTTATCTTTCGGGATACGCCACCGGTCCGACAACCTTGAGCAGCTTCGTGGATTACACGGGTGACCGCAATATTGGCGGCGTGATGCGCCAGGGCGACGGGGTGTATTGGCTCACGCCAGAAGAGATCACCCGCTTTTCCGTTCCCCAGGCAGGCGAGATCGGCACGGGCGGCCGCAATTCATTTCGCGGGCCCCGGTTCTTCAATGCGGACATTTCAATGGCGAAGAAATTCAGAATCACCGAGCGGCAGGCGATCTCCTTCCGCGCCGAAGCCTACAACCTGTTCAACAACGCCAATTTCGCGGCGCCAAACGCCACGCTGGACGCGTCCTTTGGGAAGCTCTCGGCCAACGTGGGCAATGCCCGCGTCCTTCAAGGGGCGCTGCGCTACGAATTCTGAGCGACCCGGCGCCCAATTGCGAATTGCACGACACGGCGGCGCGCTGGGCTGCACGCTGCGTGCCTCTGCGACACGCCGGTATTCATCGCCGCACGCCATTTCAGGTTATGGCCGGTCGGCGCCCCAGTCGGAAGCTATGCCTCGTTCTGCGGACTACTCCTCACAGACGCAGGCTTCTTCGCTCCAGGCCCTTGGGACCGGATAGCTCCCAAAGACACCCGTAGTCTTCATCTATCGGACTGAAGTGTCACGGCGGTGCTGGTCCGTGTGAACGCTGATGACGGCGCTCCCTGTTCTGTCAGATACTCGACTCGTGCATTTGGGCTTCAGACCGGTGGCTCTCATCTCGAGCGAGGGGGGAAATGCGGAGAGAGAGCAAAACCCAGGTTCATTACCCAAAAACTACAGTCTGTCGCTCGTAAATAATTGATTCTATCTGGCGGAGAGAGAGGGATTTGAACCCTCGAGGGGTCAATACAATCTGCAAGCTGCAGATTCCTCGTTGCCAGGAGTGCCATATCTCCCAGGGCTCCCGTCGCGCATTGCCCAAAATTGCCCAAATCTTGAGCAGGCCGGATCGATGAATCAACGAGCGGGCCGCACCTTCAGGACCCGGCTGAATTTCACTGTAGAGTTTCTGACGAATTTCCTGCACCCGCAGCAGCCGTACGGAACGTCAGAATCCCTTGTATGACAGAACCTGCACAATGGGCTGGCGTTTCCAGCGAGGAGGTGGTTCCTGGGGCAGGGTCCGTCCAGGGCGCCGGACATCTCTCGGGTGAGCTGCTTATTGTCGATGACGACACAGAGCTCTGCGCCATGCTTGTGGACTTCTTTCGGCAAGAGGAGTTCCTCGTCGAAACCGAACAGGACGGTGAGCTTGGTCTGGCCCGCGCACTCGCCGAGTCTTTCGACCTGCTCGTGCTCGACGTTATGCTGCCTGGGCTCGACGGGTTCGAGGCGCTTCGGCGTCTGCGCAGAAGGTCCAGAGTACCGGTGTTAATGTTAACCGCAAGAGGGGGGAAGGAGGAAACGGTCCGCGGCCTGCAACTGGGAGCGGACGATTATCTCGCCAAGCCGTTCGATCCGGATGAATTGCTTGCGCGGATCCGAGCCATTCTTCGCCGTGTCGTGAGGTTTCCGAAGGGTATTCCGGAAACACTACAAGTCGGTGAACTGCGGCTGTTTCCCGGGTCCCGTGAAGCCTGCTTCCGCAGGAGGCCACTCGGGCTCACCGCCATGGAGTGCGAGATTCTGGAACAGCTCATGCGTTCCTGTGGGCGGGCGGTGTCGCGCGACCAGTTGACCTTCGCACTATACAATCGCCTGGCATCTCCCTTCGAAAGAGCAGTGGATACCCATGTCAGCCGCCTCCGCCGCAAGTTGGGAGAAGGAGGTCGAATGATCCTGAGCGTGCGGGGAACAGGTTATCAATTGAGCGTTTCACCGGAAGCAAACACGCCGTGAGGAGCCGGATTCTACGTTGGGCGCGCAACTCAAGGCGGATTCTGAACCTCTGGTCCCTGCTGGTGCTCTTTCTCTGTGGCGGCACGTGCCTGGTTGCCGTGAATGCTCTGTACGTTCTGCAAGAAATGCAACTCCGGCTCGCAAACGTCTGCGAATCAGCACGGCAGGCGCACCGGCGGGGCGGACCTGATGAGCTCCTATCGGCAGAACACTTGTTCGAACAGGTCATTGGGATTCGGCTGTACTTGCTCGATCGGAGTGGTCACGACCTAGCCACCGGAGAGGACCGGTCGATGTTGTTGTCGAACGCCACTGACGGCGCGTCTCTTCCGTTGCTGCCGCCGCGGGAGGGTGTCGTGGTGGAGCGGACGGCAGGCAGCACCTGCGTTGTGGCGCTCCGATTCCCGCCGCCAGGAAGACAGGCCCACGGCGCTCCCGCGGACTTGCTCACTTCTCCATCTCTTTGGTTCCTGCCCTTCCTTGCCGTGGTTTGCTGCACAGTGGCAGCGTACGTCACGCTGCGAATGCGGAGAATCGAGTCGACCATCGCTCACTTTGGATCGGGCCGACTCGGCGTTCGAATGTCGCCAGACACCGGAGACCCGTTTGGACGGCTCTCCCGCACCTTCAACCAGATGGCGGACCGGATCGAATCCCTGCTGGACGCCCACAAACGGTTGTGCATCGACATCTCACATGAGTTGCGCTCTCCGCTAGCCAGGCTGCGCCTTTCCACACGGCTCGCGCGCTCGGGAAGGTTGGACGCATTGGACCGGATCGAACTCGAATCCTCGCGGTTGAATGATCTGGTTGAAGAACTACTCGATGTGGCACGGGCTGAAGTGGATCCGGCCAGCTTCGGTGCGGAGCCTGTCGAACTGCGCTGGCTGCTGACGGAGATCGCGGACCGCTGTGAGATTGAAGCGCGGGAGAAGGGCTGCCGTCTCGATTTGAGTATCGCGATGCCGGGTATCGTTACGGGCGATGCGGAGCTGCTCAGGCGCGCCATTGAGAACGTGCTGCGGAACGCGATCCGTCACAGCCCGGCGGGCGCCCCGGTCCAGCTATCGGCGGGCGGCGATGAAGACCATGCCGTGATCTCGGTGAGAGATTACGGTCCGGGGGTTCCGGCGGCGGCTCTCGAAGCCATATTCCGTCCCTTCTACCGCGTCGAGGCGGATCGTGACCGGAGCACCGGGGGAGTGGGCCTGGGACTGGCCATCGCGCAGCGTGCTGTCGCTCTCCATCGCGGTTCGGTGACGGCGGAGAACGCGACACCCGGGCTTCGGGTCGAAATCCGTCTCCCGCGCAAGTGAAGCAAGCCGCTGGTCGCGGAACATCGCTTGTCGGACATGACCGTAACATTACTTCACGAAACTACTGCAACCCCGTCGGGCAACTCCATCGTCCCTAATGTACCGGGAGTTCCGAATCAAAGATGAAGCTCGCCATCCTATGTTCGTTCATGGTCCTGTCCGCGCTGCCCCGAATAGCGGCGCAGCCTTGGAGAAAACCGATTGAGAAGTGGTCCGACGCCGATGCCAGACGAGTCTTGTCGGCTTCGCCCTGGGCCAAACGGACCACTCCGAGGCTCCGCAGTGAACCCGGGGCGACCAACCCTGGGCCGGCGATGCTGTCGAATGTGACCGTCCGGTGGGAAAGCGCGATGCCCGTAAAGCAAGCGCGTCAGAGGAGGGGCTTGGCGCCAGTAGCCGAGGATGGTAAGTCTTTCTATGCCATCGCGATTGCCGCCTCATATCCCGACGCGCCGCCTAACCTCTCCACGGCGGAAGCGTCCCTGCGGTATTGCGACCGCGACCCCGCAGTCGCCACCTCGGTGAAACTCTTGCGAGACGGCGACGGCCGGCCGCTGATCGTCTTCCTTTTTCCAGTCATGGAAGCGATCCGCAAGCCGGGCGTCTTCCGTTACCCGTTCGGGATCACCTTTCACCCCATTGAGTTCCATTTTGCCGCTCGAATCGGATCGGTCGAGATCAGACAGACGTTCTCTCCCCGAGACATGTTGTACCTGAAACATCTCGAGCTTTGAACCTCCGCCACAAATCTTCACAATCGGCAAGAACCTGAACCTGAGCGGCGGCGCGTCTGTAAGAATTTAGGAGGTTAGGTCCGTCATGAAGCGCATCCTCTCCTTGCTCCTGCTGGCCGCTGTCGGCAGTGCTCAGGTTGTGCGGGAATCCTACAGAGTTTGGCCGCTGATCGGAGCGGGCTCCAAAGGCGACGGCGGTCCCGCCGTCAGCGCGCTCCTGGACGGTCCCGCGGGGCTGGCGGAAGACACCGACGGCAACATCTATATTTCGGAATCCAACGCGGGAGTGATCCGGCTCGTGCGCCCCAACGGAGTTATCGAACGGTTCGCCGGTACGGGGAAGATTGCGAATGGGGCGGCGGAGAAGCCGGCGCTGGAGACCGATTTGCTTCATCCGACTGTGCTTGCCGTCGCCCCCGACGGCGGCCTTTTTTTCACCGACCCCGAGGCGTGCCGGATTCGCAAAGTCCTCACTGACGGCACCATTCGCAATTTGATTGGGACGGGCGTGTGCGGCGGCACCACGGGTGGATTCCCCGGTGGATCATCGAGCGGGACAGCGGACCGCCGCCCCGAGGAATTGGTGGTCAGTGCCGTGGGCGGAATGGTTGTGGACAGTTCGGGCCGGCTGGTTTACACCGACGAGACCTCTCACGTGGTTCGACGCCTGGACTCGGACGGATACGTCCGCGTGATCGCCGGCGTGGGCTCCGCGGGTTTCAGCGGGGATGACGACAGTGCGACCGACGCCTATCTTAATTCGCCACGGGGGCTAGCCTTCGACGAAGCCGGCAATCTCTATGTGGCCGATAGCGGCAATTGCCGTGTTCGCCGCATCAACACAGATGGGATCATTGCGACCGTCGCGGGCAACGGCACCTGCACCACCGCGTCCACTACGTTCACCAGCGCCCTGGCAACCAGCGTTGTTATTGGGGCGCTCACGGGGCTGGCCTACGAAAAGGAGACCTACTCGCTGCTCATCGCCTCCCCCGGCCGGGCGCGGTTGCTGCGACTGGATCTCTCCTCCGGGCGGATTTCCAGCGTCCTCGGCGATGGACTCCACAGGGCGGTGGATACCACCTCTCCGCAGGAGTACAGCATTGATCAACCCAACGCCGTCCTGGTCTCGCCGCGAGCGGGGATACTGGTGGCCGACACGAGTTCCTTTGCCGTTGTGCAACTCCAAAACGGAAAGGCGGCCTTGTTCGCTGGATTCTGGCCTCAGCTTAATACGTACCCATCCGCCGCTACGGCGCCGTTGGTTCGGCCTCGCGGACTTTGCCTCAACCCCGGCGGCCCCTTGTTGGTGGTGGACGCAGGGGCGGAGCGCATTCTTTCGTTTCTCCGTCCGGACCAACTCACCTCCATCGCTGGCCTGCGCTCGCCCACCGGCTACTCATCTGGGGACAACGGGCCGGCGGTCCAGGCTCAGATCGCCGACCCCGACCGCGTGGCCTGCGCGCCGAACGGCGATGTCTATCTGACCCAGGGCAGCCGGATTCGAGTAATCAACCAGGAAGGAATCATCAGCACCGTGCTCACTGCCGTGCGAATCAGCGGCACCACCGTGAGTATGCTGAGTGATCCAGCGGGCCTGGTTATCGACTCAGCCGGGCGGTTGCTGATCTCGGAAGCGGGCGCGCACCGCGTGGTTCGCTATGACTTGGCCACACGAACATCCACCCTGATCGCGGGAACCGGCACCGCCGGGTTTCGAGGTGACGGTGGCGCCGCAACCGACGCCAGGCTGGACTCGCCGGGGGATCTCGCCTTTGATTCGACTGGCAATCTCCTGATCGCCGACCGCGGGAACAACCGTGTCCGGCGCGTTTCGCCGGATGGCACGATTCAGACGATCGCGGGTTCCTCCGGCACGTTCAGCTACGTGAACATCTCCGGAGAACTGGCTACCGATGTCGGCCTTGGTTCGATCGACGGTCTGGCGGTCGACTCTAAGGATAACATCTACATCTCGGAGTACTCCCGCATCAGTGTCGTCGATAAAGAAGGCCGCATCTATATCGTCACCGGCTTTGTCGCTGAAGACGACAAAGGCGTCAAATCATACATAGACGGGCCCCTGAACGGTTGCGATGGACTGGCTGTCGATAGCGACGGACGGCTCTACTTTTCTGCCCGCGAGGACGGGCGGGTGATCGTGGCCGCGCCCAAGAGCCTGCATGAAGGAGTCGTCAGCAACACTAGCTTCGGCGGTTCTTCCTCCGTGGCGCCTGGGACCTGGGTGGAGATCTACGGAGCCGACCTTGCTGGCGCGTCGCGTCAATGGTCCAACTCCGATTTTACGGGCGGCAAGGCTTCCACGTCTTTGGATGGAGTCAGAGTCGTCATCGGCGGTCAGGACGCATTTGTCGCCTACATCAGCCCCAGCCAGGTGAACGCTCAAGTGCCATCCAACGTTGGTCTCGGCCAGCAGCAGGTCACTGTAATGGACGGCGCCAGAACGGCCGCCGTTTATACCGTGACTGTCAACGCGACTCAACCCGGACTGTTCGCGCCGTCGTCCTTCAAAATCGGCGAGAGGCAGTATATGGCCGCGGTGTTTCCCGATGGCTCCACGTTCGTCGCACCATCCGGCGCGATTCCAGGCGCAGCTTCGCGTCCGGCCCGGCCCGGAGAGACGATTGTCCTCTACGGCATCGGATTCGGCCCGGTGACGCCGAGCATCGACGCCGGCGAAATCGTCCAAGAGATGAACGCCCTGGATCTCCCGATACAGTTCTTCTTTAGCCAGACGCCAGCCGAGCATTTCTATGCCGGGCTGGTTGCCACCTGCATGGGTCTCTATCAGTTCAACGTCATCGTTCCGGCCGGCGTTTCGGGCGACGCAGTTCCCCTGTCATTCACTCTCGGCGGAGCCAGCGGGGAACAAACGCTCTTTGTCGCGATTCAGCGATGAGGTGTTCATGCAAACAACCGCAATGAAATCACTCGCCACGCTTCTCTTTTTGCCATTCACCGCTCTGCTGCTTGGGCAGGAGTTCTCGGCTTCACTCTCGGTCACCCTATCTGATCCCAGTGGCGCGGTGGTGCCAGGTGCGCAGGTCGTGCTGGTTGATTCGAGGTGGGGAACCATACACCAAGGCGAGACAAATGTCACCGGCGGGGTGACGTTCGACTCCCTGCGGCCAAGCGATTACTCGCTGGAGGCGGTGAAGGCCGGCTTTGAGAAGGTGCGTATTGAGCGGCTCGTCGTCGCGGTTCGGGACCGCCAGTCACTGCGTCTGGAGTTGAAAGTGGCTGGCACGCAAACTTCGATTACCGTGACCGACACGGCGCAAGCGGTCACCACCGACGCTTCACAGGGCATCTCAGTCGACCAGAACTACATTCAGAACCTGCCGGTGAATGGCCGAAGCATGGAGGCCCTGGTCATGATGACGCCTGGAATCACCAGCGCGGCCGGCGGCATGGGTGGTGGGGGAGGATTCAACGCGAATGGCCTGCGATCCAACACGAACTACTACACCATGGACGGTCTCAGCCTGAACTCCCCGGTGGGCGGCGGACCAGGAGGGGGAGGCCCGCCGGGCGGAGGCGGATTCGGCGGCGGGCCCCCGGGCGGCGGAGGGGGCGCATCGAGCGAAATGATCTCAATGGACGCACTGCAGGAAATGCGGGTGCAGACCTCGCCGTTCGCTCCGGAATTCGGGCGTTCTCCCGGTGCGCAGGTCAGCATGACCAGCCGCGGCGGAACAAACCAGTTTCGCGGCTCGCTCTTTTACTACTTTCGGAACGACCGGCTGAATGCAAACGACTGGTTCGCCAATAGCTCGGGAATTCCGCGGTCTCCCCTGCGCCAGAACCGGCCGGGCGGGACGCTGGGCGGGCCCGTGCTCAAGAACAGAACATTCATCTTCGCCTCGTACGAGGCTCTGCGCCTGGACGCGCCGACCACCTTGGTTGCGAGCGTTCCAGACACGAAGTCGCGGCGCACGGCGGCAGCCTCCCTGCGGCCTTTTCTCAACGCATTCCCGATCCCGAACGGAGCATCGCTGGAGGACGGGGCGGCGGAGTTCCGCGCCGTGCTGGTCAACCCTTCGCGATCCGATTCGGCAAGCCTCCGCCTGGATCACGTGTGGAGCGACAAAGTGACGCTTTTCGCGCGGTACAGCCTGTCGCCTTCCAGTGGCCAGTCGCGCGGCTCCCAACTCGTTTCGCCGAACATGCTGAGCACGCGCAGCGGGCGTTCTCACACGTTCACGCTGGGCGGCACGAGAGTATCCTCCGCTTCGGTGCTCCACGATCTCCGCGTGAACTACTCCCAATCCGACTCTCGAAGCAGTTCCGTGATGGATAGCTTTGGCGGCGCCGTCCCGCTCACCGATGCGCAAGTCTTTCCCGCCAGCGTCGCCAGCGACACAGGCAGTTTCAGCCTTTCGATCTTGGGCGTCGGGGCATATTCGCTGGGAAGTAGATCACGGAACGAGCAGAAGCAGGTCAACATCGTCTACAGCGTCACCAACACAACTCCAACCCACACAACGAAGGCCGGCCTCGATTACCGGCGCATCCTGACGACGAATCACCGGACGCCTTACACCGTGAGCTACACCTTCAACGGCCTGTCCGGCGACGACGGAGCCATGTCGAGCGGAGTTGCAACCAACGCTCAAATAAGTTCCAGCCTGGAAGCAGTCTATCCCGTGTACAACAACTTCTCCGCATACGCGCAAGATACCTACAGGGCGACGGAGCGAACCACGCTGACTTATGGATTGCGATGGGATGTAAATCCCGCGCCTGGCGTGCGGAGCGGGCCCAAGCCATTGGTGCTAAGCGGATCCGACGTAACTCAAGACAAGCCGCTGTACAATACGCGATGGCTGGACGTAGCGCCCCGGATCGGGCTGGCCTACCAGATGGACACCACCCAGAATCGCGAAATGATGTTCCGGGCCGGTTTCGGTATGTTCTATGACGTGGGTTATGGAATCGCGGCCGGAGCGTTCAGCGGCGCTCCGTATTCTAACGACCGGACCGTCTCTCTGGCCACCTTCCCGTTAACCCAGTCCGACCTCACACCGCCCGTGATGCCGCCCGAGGAGCCGTATGGACAGGTCACCGGCGCGGACGCCGGGCTGAAGTCTCCGATCGTCCTCCAATGGAATATGGCCGTCGAGCGCAATTTCGGCCCGGGCCAGATGCTAAGCATTGGATACACCGGGACGAAGGGCCGCCGCCTGCTGCGGAGCGAATCGCAGCCCTCCTTCGGCGACGTCTATGAAATGGCCCGTGTGGCCACCAATGGCGCGACCTCGGACTATCATGGGTTGCAAGTGCAGTTCCGGCGAAGATTCACGTCGAATCTCCAGACGCAGGTCAGCTACACGTGGGCTCATTCGATCGACAGTTCCTCGAACGACATGGGATCCGGAGGCGGCTTTGGATCGCTGTTTGGAGGGGGACAGCGAGGCTCGTCCGATTACGACATCCGTCACAACCTCAATTTCTCGGGATCCTACCGGGTCTATTCGCCGCCACGCGGCGTTCTCGGGGCGCTGCTGGGTGAATGGTATCTCGACTGGGTTGTGACCGCGCGCACCGGGCTGCCGTTCGATGTCCGGGGGCTTAGCAGCGAAACGTCCAGCAACGAGTCCAGCACGCCTGTCAATTACCGGGGCGGTGTTTTCGCCCAGGTCCGCCCAAACTATACCGGCGAGCCCCTGTGGATCTCCGATTCGAACGCGCCTGGCGGACGCCGCCTGAACGAGGCGGCGTTCGAGGCACCCGACGGGTACGAGCAGGGGAATCTCGGACGGAACGCATTGCGCGGTTTCGGGGCCTTTCAGGCTGACATTTCGCTCCGGCGGCAGTTTGTGATCTCGGAGAGATGGCGATTGAATCTCTCCGCGGAGGCTTTCAACGCCTTCAACAATCCCAATTTCGCCAATCCGTCGCCAAACGAAGGGGCCAATTTGGCGAGCCCGAATTTCGGTGTCATGACGCGCATGCTGAACCAGTCGTATGGCGGAGGCTCCGGTTCCCTCTATGGCTCCGGCGGACCGAGGTCGGTGGAGTTGGCGTTGAGGCTGCAATTCTAAGGCTTTCCCTTGGAGCCAACCCCTAGCCATGGGAACCCGGTCACGGTAAACATTGGGGAGCGCGTCGTTTCGACTCTACTGGGCCCCACCGACTTGCGCGCCCGCCCCGGGCGCGCAAGGTGGACTCCTGATGAGAGCAGAAGCCGATGAGGTTCTCCATAGACGCCCACGCGATTGGCCGCAAGCTCACCGGGAACGAAGTCTACGTCAGGAATCTGCTCGCCCATTTTGCGGAGTTGGATTCGGAGTCGGAGTTCATAACCTACCTCTCCCCGGCGGACGTAGACGGTTGGGTGCCTGCCCGTTTCGAGCGGCGGATCGTGTCCCGAAATCCGTTTCGGCGATTGGGCTACGATATTTCCCGGAGTCTGCTGAGGGACCGGCCGAATCTCTTGCACGTGCAGTACACGGCCCCGCTGAAGTGCCCGGTGCCGGTTGTGGTAAGTGTCCACGACGTCAGTTTCGCGGAGCACCCCGAGTACTTCCGGTTCCTCCGCCGGAAGCAGTTGTGCCTGACGGTGGAGCGCACGGTGCGGATGGCGGCCAAGGTCATCACGGGCAGCGAGTCTTCCCGGAACGCGATTGCCAGGGTGTACGGCTTGAGTGCGGAGGACATCGTTGTGGTTCCCAACGCCGCCTCCCCTATCTTCAGACCCGTGGCATTTGAGGTCGCCTCGGCGCGCGTTCTCGCCCGTTTTGGCATCGCCGCGCCGTTCATCCTGACGGTCGGGGACCTTCAACCGCGCAAGAACCAGATCGGCCTGATCCGCGCCTTCGCCGAAGCCGTCCAATCCAGACCTAAGCTGCCTCACAGCCTCGTGATCGCCGGCAAGGACTCTTGGTTTGCGCCGCGGGTCCGCGAGGCGGCCCGGGAGTCGGGCGTGGCCGATCGCATCAAGTTCACGGGTTTCATCAACGACAGGGAGCTACTGGATCTCTACAACGCCTGCGAGGTGTTCGTGTTCCCGTCCTTCTATGAAGGGTTTGGCCTGCCGGTGCTGGAGGCTATGGCTTGCGGGCGCGCGGTAGCCTGTTCGAATACGTCCGCGCTCCCGGAGGTCGTCGACTCCGCCGCGATCTTGTTCGACCCTTTCTCGGCACCGGAGATCGCGAGGGCCATCCTCGATCTGGTGCTGGACCAGGAACTCCGGGGACGTATGGAGAGGCTCGGATTGAAGCGCTCGATGCAGTTCAGTTGGCGCAGGACGGCGGAGAAGGTACTCGAGGTATATCACGCCGTCGCTGGCCGCAGGGAAGTGAACACCGCCCATGCGCCCGCGTCCGTCTCCCGCTGAGATACGCGATTTCGGCGCTGACCGCATGTCTTGTCTGCCACAGCCTGCTGCTGGCGCAGACTGCGGGACCCCGTTTGGTCCGGAAACTGGATCTGCTTGAATTCGCGCTGGTTCGTCACCTGTGCCTATCGAGAATTTAATCCAAGTTAGGCGGGGACTGAGCACGGTTCGTGAAAAGCCGAAGGACTGCCGGAATACATGCAAGTTATTGATTATAACAGCTTTGGCGGAGAGAGAGGGATTCGAACCCTCGAGGGGTCAATAGAATCTGCAAGTTGCAGATTCCTCGTTGCCGGGAGCACCATATCTCCCAGGGCTCCCGTCGCGCATTGCCCAAAATTGCCCAAGAGAACGCGAAGCCTAGAAAGGCGGGCCGGTTCCCGCGTCGGGGCCGCCGGCAGTTTGAGCCCCTGGACGGTAAGCGGCAACACGCCGCGACAATAGCCCCCACCAGGCCACGGGTTGACCGCAGGGCGGAGAGCGTCGCGGGGGATTAGCGTCATGACCACTGTATGAATCCACTTCACAATCCGTTCCATCCAAATAATCGGCGGGGTTGATTTGCCCTGCAATTTCGCGGGCGAGGATGGGCGTATGCAGATCAAGACAGGGATAGCGGTGTGTTCTTTCATGATCATGAGCGTGGGGGCACAAGGACCCGCGCCCAAGGCGGCCCCGGCGAAAGCGGCGGCGGCACAGCCGACAGCATCAGCGGCGGGCACGGCAGGCGCGCCCAAGCTCAAGGCAATTTGGGAGCCGGTGCCGTTTAACAAGGACATCGCCTTAAACGCGATTGCATGCGTGGGGCCGGAGACCTGTTGGGTGGTGGGGGACAAATCCACGATCCTGTTGACGACAGATGGTGGGAAGACCTGGCAGGTGCAGCTTGGCGGCGATCCCGAGGCGAGCGATGACCCCCTAACGGAGGTTTTCTTCTTGGATGCGAAGAACGGCTGGGCGATAACGGATCGAGCCAAGATCCTGGGTACCAGGGACGGAAGCACGTGGGCGGAGTTGTCCACCGTGAGCGGCACGACCAAGGGAGTATGGTTCCTGAGCCCGCAGGCCGGGCTGGAGATCGAGAATGCGGATTCGACGAGCCAATCGACGCTCCGGCGCAGTGATGACGGTGGCAAGACCTGGAAGCCGTTAAGCCGCTGCAGCGTGGACGCTATGGTCGGAGGACTGCCGCGCAAACTGGGCTGCGTGATGGCCACCGCTCAGTTCTTGTCGCCGAGCGTCGGGTTCGCCGGCGGGGGCGCAGAATTCGCCATGGCAACGCGTATGGCCGCCTTCGGCAAGACCAGCGATGGCGGCCAGACGTGGACGATGTCGGTGATTCCGGAAACCAAGCATAGCATCACGGACGTGGCCTTCTGGACCGAGAAAGACGGGATCGTGGTGCTGAGCAAAGGCGAGGAAGTCTACTGGACAACCGATGGCGGCGGGACCTGGACAAGAGCGGTGAAGCAACGGCTTTGGCCCAGCCAACACGCAGTGGGCGAGGGCAAGATCATCGTTGGGGTCGGCGAGGACGGCGGAATCGCTTACTCCTTTAACGGAGGGCGCAACTTCACTTCCAGACCCTTCACACTGCCAGCAAGAGTGCATGCCGTGACGTTTCCAGACGCTCAGCATGGGTACCTGGTGGGGCAGCATGCGATGGTATTCCGTTACCGGATCGTACCCATCGACTATACAAGCCAGGGAATGATCGGGGCAGCAGCGCCGTAGGCTCCGCGGGGCCAAGCTCAGTCCCGGGCAGCCTCTCGAACAAGGGGGAAATGCGGAGAGAGTAAGAGCTTGATTCATCACCCAAGATCTGCAGTTTTTCGTCTGTAAGTTATTGAACAATTGGCGGAGAGAGAGGGATTCGAACCCTCGATAGAGTTTCCCCTATACACGCTTTCCAAGCGTGCGCCTTCAACCACTCGGCCATCTCTCCGGCGCGGCTGCGGTGCGGAAACCTCAGTTTACCATGCGGTACAGCGCGTCTCGGAGCCTGAGATACCACTCGGGTCCCAGATCGCGTGGAAACACGGGCGCCTGACACCACTTTGCGGAATCCGTGGACCCCGCCAGCTTGAGGATCTCGGGCAGCAGGATCGAGCCCGGCATCTTCTCGATCGAGCGGGCGAGCGCGATGTCCTGCCGCACATCGCGGGCGATCAAGCCGCGAAGCGTTCCGGGAGCGGCGGCATCGCCCGGCGGAGAATTGCACAGGTACGTTCGCAAGGCCGCTCGGGCGGTAAGATCCGCGGGATCGCCGACGCCGGCGGCGCTCATCAGCCCAGTCGCCTGCAGGTCGGGGACGACGGCAGGCAAGATGCGAACCTCCATCGGGTAGGTGATCCATCGCTCGTTAACGTGAAGCTGGGGCTCCACCTTCGTGCGGATCATAGCGGCATCGCGAGGGGTCCAGAGTTCCATCAGGAAAACCACGGTGGTCTGGCCCGGAATCGCCCGCTCCAGGTCCGGCAAGCGGCCGGTATACGGAAGAGTCACGCGCTCCAGGCCGTCCGGAATCCATTCGCCGCCGCGCTGCACAAAGATCTCTTTGTACACGGTGACGCCCAGAAAACCATCGGGGTTCTGGCCCACGTGGAGGCTGAAGGGCGCGCCCGGCGGCACCGTCACGGCGATGTGATATGAGCTGTAAGCGTTCCTCGGCGAGGCCCGGCGAGAGTATCTCGCGGGATCCGATGTCGGCCCGTCCCGCACGATCCGCGGGCACCACCTCGCCCAAAGGGTTGATGCGCTGCAGGGCCGAATACACGCGGACCGAAGGCACCTGGGCGCGCGCCGCCCCGCCGCCAAAAGCCAGCAGGACGGCGGCCAGGGCCACGGCGCCCCCGCGGTTTATGCCAGGTCCCATTTTTCCGGATGCAGGAGTGGGTCGCCGGTGACCAGCACCGGCCGCCGGAGTATCTCCTCCAATTCCTCCAGGTAGTCGTTGTCGGTGGACTTGAGCTCTTTGGCGACCTCGGGATTGACCCGCAGGACTACGTTGGGGCCATCCACGGCGGCGGCGATTTTGAGCGCTTCGCGCAGGATCTCGGCGATCACGGTCTGCACGCTCTTGACGTAGCCGGCCCCTTCACAATACGGACAGGGAGAGCAGAGGGTGCGCTCCAGGCTCTGCTTGACTCGCTTGCGGGTAATGGCCACCAGGCCGAAATCGTTGAACTGGAGAATCTTGTTCGGCGCCCGGTCGCGCTGCATCTCTTCTTCGAGCGCCTGCATGACCTTCTGGCGATTCTTGCGCTCGTCCATGTCGATGAAGTCGACCACGATAATGCCGCCCAGATCGCGGAGACGGATCTGCCGCACTATCTCGCGGATGGCTTCGATGTTGGTCTTGACGATGGTGTCTTCCAGGCGGTTGGACTTGCCCACGAACTTGCCGGTGTTGACATCGATGGCCACCAGCGCCTCGGTCTGGTTGACCACGATGTATCCTCCGGATTTCAGCCAGACCTTCGGCCGCAGGGCCTTCTCCAGCTCGGCGGTGATATTGAACGCGTCGAAGATGGGCGCCGGGCGGGTATACAGCTTGATCCGTGGAACCAGGTCCGGCTGGGAACGCTCGGCGAAGTGCAATACGCCCGCGTAGATATCTTCTCTATCCACCCAGACGGCCTTGAAATTCCCGGCGAGCTGATCGCGGAGCAGCCGCTGCACGATGTCCAGGTCATGATGGATGAGCGCCGGCGCCGGCCTCTTCTCCGCCTTCTGGCGGATGTCCAGCCAGAGGTTGTAGAGGAACATCATGTCGGCCGCTATTTCCCGCTCGGGCTTCCCTTCCCCAGCCGTCCGCACGATGTAACCGCCCGAGATGCCGGCACGGTGGTTCTGGAGGATCTTGCGCAGGCGCAGACGCTCCTCATCGGAGGCGATCTTCCGGGAGACGCCGAGGTGCTCGACGGTTGGCATGTAGACCACGTACCGGCCGGGCAAGGCGATGTAGGACGTGATGCGAGCCCCCTTCTGACCTAGAGGCTCCTTGGCGACCTGGACCAGGATTTCCTGCCCTTCGCGCAGCAAATCGCTGATGGAGAGCGTGGGGCGATCCGGAGCGGCGAGGGCGGGCTCCGCCGTCCGCGGACTCGCGGCGAGATCCGGCTTTTCGGACGGAGGCGCGCCCCGGAGTCCGGAGCCGCCGGCGCCGTCACGCGTCTTTCGGCGCAGCCGCCGGGAAACGCGGTGCGGATAGCGGGAAGCACCCTCCCTCAGATCGGCTCTGAGTTCGGCGGTCGGTTCGGCCGGCGGGCTTCGGCGGTTGCTTCGGCTTCGGCGGGAACAGCTTCGTCGGCTTCAGGGCCGGAAGCTTCGGCTTCAGCTTCCTCGATTGCCTCTTCGGCGGCCGGTTCCTCTACGCTCTCAGCTTCAGCCGGGGGCTCGACCTCAACATCCGGTTCCGAAGCTACTATCTCCGGCGCCTCTTCAGCCGCCTCCGCCGGTTCAGGTTCAGGCTCGGCGTAAATCATTTCCGGCAACTGGTTCGGCGATATCTCGACCGATTCCGGCCGGTACTTGGCCAACGATTCTCCGGGAAGGACCGCGAAATCCGTTTCCGAATTCACGGCGGACTGCTCCTCGGCGGGTGCGGCCTCGGGTGCGGCCTCAGGTGCGGCAGCGGGTCCCGAAGAGGCGTACTTGGCATCTGGAAAGCCTCTTCCGCGATTGCGCCGCCGCCTGGAACGGCGGGCCCTGCGGTCCTTATTCTCGGTCTCGGAAGCTGCTTCCGAGGCGGGAGGAGGGGCGGCCGCCGGAGCGGCGGCGCGCGGCTCGGTTCTCTCGGCCACCCGCCCGCGATCTTCGGCGGGCGCGGCCATCTTGTCGTATTCCTCGTTCTCCTCGAAGAAGTCCGAAACGTACAAAAACGCGTCTCTTTCGAGCCCGATATCCACGAAGGCGGACTGCATTCCGGGGAGCACACGGGTCACGCGGCCCTTGTGAATGCTGCCGGCCAGGGAATATTCGTCAGAACGTTGAAAGCAGATCTCGACCAATTGGTCGTCTTCCAGAACCGCCACCTGTGTTTCGTGGCGGGTGGAAGAAATCACTAACTCTTTTCCCATGAAAACTCCTCACTTGTCAGGAAGCGAAGAGCGCGGCAACGCGAAGGGTTCGAGGCCGGGCCTGCACCGGGCCGGATTCTAGGGCCCTGCAAGCCGCAAACTGCAACTGCACCAACAGTGAATATTGCACGTGCTCGCCGGACACCTTGTCGGGCGCCTCTGGCGGCACGGACGGAACGCTTTAGGCCCGCGCTATTCGGCGCAGGCGCCCGGGGCGTCCTCGGTCCGCGTACATACCGTGCTCACACTCAAAACTCTTTTGCCTCGTTCGCCTTGCGGCGCGACGTCTCGATCGCTTCAGTTAACAAACCGCTGGAGCCTGACGTTGTTTACCAGCCCTAGCATCGCGAATACGGTAAGGGCGCTGGAACCGCCATAGCTCATCAGCGGCAAAGGGATGCCGGTCACAGTCATCTTGCCCACCAACATCCCAACATTGACCAATATGTGAAACAGCATCGACGCACAAACGCCCATGCAGATGTACATGCCGGCGCGATCCGGCGCCGCTTGCGCACTCTGAACGATCTGCATGAGCAACAGAAAATACAGACCTAGAACAAATACAACTCCTACAAAACCATGCTCCTCGGCAAAGGCCGAAAGAATAAAATCCATGTGCGGGACCGGCAGGAACCGCAATTGCGTTTGGGACCCCTGCGTGACGCCCTTGCCCCACATGCCGCCGGAGCCTACCGCTATCTTGGACTGAATCACCTGGTAACCCGAGCCCAAGGGGTCCCGGCCCGGATCCTGAAACGACATGATCCGGTCCTTCTGATAGTCCTTGAGGAACATCCAAGCCACCGGCATGACCAGCACCAGCGCCAGGACGATGGCCGCCCAATGCCGCCATCGCAGGCCGGAGAAGAATATGCCCGCGCCAATGATCGCCGCGTAAGTCAGAGCCGTACCCAAATCGGGCTGCTTGTACACCAGCACCATAGGAACCGCCACCAGCGCCACCAACTTCAGCACGTCCAAAAGGCCGGGACGGTCGCTCCTTAGCTCACTCAAGTACCGGGCCGTAAGTAATATTATCACTAGTTTAGCGAATTCTGAAAGCTGAAGTCTAAACCCGAAGGGCATGGGGATCCAGCGCCGCGAGCCAAAAACCTCCCGGCCCAGAAACAGCACCAGAATCAGCGCCACGACAGAGGCTGCATACAGAATGGGCACGTTCTCGAGCAGGGTGTGATAGTCGATCTTGGAGGTGACATACATTACGGCCAACCCGGCCACGACGTACAGAGCCTGCTTCCACCAATCGCGCCGGAAGTCCGTGCCGAGCGTCGCGCTGTAGATCTGCAAAATCCCCAAGGCGCAGATACTCAGGGCCAGCCCAATCAGAGTCCAGTCCAGGTCGCGCACCGACCGGTACTGAGCTGTGCCTCTCACGGCTTCCCCTTCTGAGCGTCCGTCAAGCCGGACGCCTGCGCGACCATCTGCCCCGGCGCACTCCGTCGCCTTCTTGTCGAAGTAAGTCTTGATGATGTCCCTGGCGACTGGCGCCGCAAGAGAACCATGCAGTCCGCCCTCCTGCAAGACGACGACCACGATCTCCGGGTTCTTGCGAGGGGCGAAACCCACGAACCAGGCATTATCCTTCAGGCTCTGGCCGAGTTGCGTCCCCTTCAGGACCGTGTTGGACGCCAACTGCGCGGTCCCCGTCTTTCCGCAGATCTCGATGCCCGCCACCCTGGCGCGCGCGCCGGTTCCGCCGCCCTCGTTGACCACTCCATACATGCCGTAGGTGATCTTGTCGATGTTGTCCGGGTTGAGATCCGCCCGGCGTGGTTCCTCTCGGGGAGCGCCGGCCACGAGATGGGGCTTGTACCACACGCCGCCCATGGCCAGACCGCCGATGGCATAAGCCATTTGCAGTGGAGTGACGGTCAGCGCGCCCTGTCCGATGGACACCGAGATGGTCTCGCCGGCATACCATTTCTCGCGGGCGGTTTGAATCTTCCAGCGCGAGGAGGGCACCAGGCCTTCGGCCTCGCCGGGCAGGTCGATGCCGGTCTTCTTTCCCAAGCCGCAAAGCTCGGCGTATTGAGCGATTTTGTCGATCCCCAGCTTATTTCCTACGGTGTAAAAGAAGACGTCGCAGGATTGCACCAAACCGCGGTGAACATCGACCGTGCCGTGCCCGCCTCTCAAGTGGCACTTGAAAAAACGCCCGTAAAACGTTGCACCGCCACCGCAGTTCGCGGTGAAAGAGTCGTCAATCACGCCGCTTTCCAAACCCGCCAGCGCCATGATCGGCTTAAAGATCGACCCCGGCGCAAGCTGAGCCTGCAGGGCGCGGTTCAACATGGGGTTGTCCGGATTATTGACCAGCGCCCCCCACTGAGCGGTGCGGATGCCGCCGGTGAACAGGGCGGGGTCAAAGGCCGGCTGGCTGACCATTGCCAGCACTTCGCCCGTGCGCGGGTCCAGGGCCACGACGGCCCCCTTGTGGCCCGCCATGGCCATCTCGGCCACTACCTGAAGGTCGAGATCGATGGTCAGCCGCAGCGGCTTTCCGGGCACGGCTTCCTTGTACCCGATGAGCTGGCGCTCGTTGCCGCGGCTGTCGACGACGACCTGGCGCTGCCCGTCGGTCCCCGTGAGCATGCCGTTGTATTGGCGCTCGATGCCCGTCTTGCCGACGACGTCGCCCTGGTTGTACCTGGCAAACTCCGCCGTATTCAGATCCGCGTCGCTCACCTCTCCCACGTACCCGATCAGGTGAGCCCCCAGGCTGGAGGCCGGATATAGGCGCCGCTGCGCGTGGATCAATTCCATTTCCGGAAAGCCGTTAGCGCCGCGGTGGGCCTCGACAAACGCCACCTCGCCCTTCGTCAATTCCTCTTTGATGATGACCGGCTGATAGCGGGGCCGCCAGGCGTAGCGCTTCAGGCGCGACTGCAGGTCGTCATAGTCCAGTTGCAGCCCGTCGGCGACGCGCCGGATTTGGTCCGTCTGGAGGCCCTCGCGAGCCAGCAGCAGGCTGAACGAAGAATGGTTGTCGACGATGACCTGGCCATCTCGATCCAGGATCCTGCCGCGCGGGGCGGGAATGGGAAGCGCCTTGATGCGGTTATGCTCGGCCTGCTCGCTGTAGAAGCCGGGGTTGAGCACCTGCAGGTCCCAAAAACCGGAGATGAGGAACAGAAAGACGGCCACGGTCAGGTACTGAAAGGCGGTGATGCGGCCCGTGGCGAACTTTGCGTCGTCCCTGTGGGGAGGGGTAAACGGGTCGTTTCTTCTTTCGTGGTCGAGCACGTCCAGGGTCCGGGGCTGGGCTTCAGCCAGTATCTCTTAGTTTATCCAATAGGAAGAACAGGGGGACGGCGAGCAGCCCATTGGCCACGGTCGCCAGAAGGAGTGGAAGGATTCCCAGGCCGGCGGCGGAATCGAGCAGCGTTCGCTGAAGAGCCCAATAAAGCAACTGGTGGAACAGGAAGAAGAAGCAGCCCAGACCGAAGCGAATGGCGGGGTGCTCCGTGTCCAGGCGGGCGGCCAGAGTGCCGGCGATGTAACCCGCCAGCGTCTTCACTATGCCGAAGATGCCGATCGGGTGCGCCGAAAGGCAGTCCTGAACCAGCCCCACACTGGCGCCGATTAGCAGGCCGCTGATTTCGCCGCGCCGGGAGAACGCCAGGTAGACGACCATCAAGAGCGGCAGTTCCAGGTATCCGAGCAGCGGCACGAAAAGCGGGACGTAGACCTGGAAAAGGATTGCCGCCGCGGGCGTCGCCAGCACCACCCAGGGGCGGAGCCGCGCCAGCTTCTTCCGGCCGCGGCCGCCGAGAATGAGGGGCTCCACGAACTGGTTCATGGCTTGACCGGGGGCGTTGACGGGGGCTTCGCCGCGGGCGGGTTGTCGCCGGGCCAGCGGCCGCTGGACTCGGCGGCCTTCTGATACTTCTGCGAGAGACGGTCGGCGTCGGTGCCCACGGGGGCCGGAGGCGTGGCCGGAGGCGCCGTGGCGGCTTTGGGTTGCTGCGCGTCGGGTGGCGGCAGAAGCGGAGCGCTGCCGGAGGCCGGCTGATCTCCGGGCGCCTGCTGGTGAACCCCCTCGAGAACCACCAGCACTTCTTCCAAGACGCGCCCCATGCCGCTCGGCGCCAGAACAATCTTCTTGAACACGCCGCCGGAGGAAACCGATTTCACTTGTCCCACCGGAAGCCCTCGCGGGAAGATGCGGTCTTCGCCGGAGGTGTAGAACCACTCCCCGACGTCGACCTTCGCCTCGCCCTCGACATATTCAACGCTGCACCGCGACCTGCCCGAACCCTTCACGATCCCGTAAACCCGGTTCTTTCCGCTAATCACGCCGGCCGCGAAGGACGGATCGCCGATGAGCAGAACTTGCGAGGCGTTGGAATAGGCCGCGGTCACCTTGCCAACCACGCCGTCCGGGTTGATGACGGCCATCCCGGCTTTCACTCCGTCCTGGCTGCCGCGGTCGACAAAGATGACTCCCGAATTGGCGCCCGCCCCGCTTCCGATGACCCGGGCGGCGATGGTGCGTGAAGGAGTGCGCGCCTGAAACTGGCTCAGCGCCCCGGCGCGGTCGGCGGTCCCCAGTTCCGACTTTAGATACCGGTTCTCCATGACCAGACGGTCCAGTTGAGCCTGGAGCCGGCGGTTCTCCTGCCGCACGCCCGCCTGCAGAAAATAATCCTGAAAGATGCGGGCGGCCCCGGTGCGGCTCGCATCCAGCAGCCTCGCCACGGGTGCAACGCTGTTCACGGCCCACACCCGAATCAGGCGCACGTCTTGTCCGGTCTTGACTTGATAGGCCACCAGCAGCAGTTGGGCAAGGATCGCCACCAGCAACACGGTGAGGCTGCGGTAGCGATTGAACAGCGATTCCATGGTTCACCCGCCGGACGGGCTAGTCGATGGTAATCTTGCGCAGCAAGCGGAAGTCCGTCAGCATCTTGCTGGTCCCCATAACCACCGAGGCCAGCGGATCCTCGGCGATCGAGACCGGAAGCCCGGTTTCTTCGCGGATGCGCTTGTCGAGATTCTTCAACAGCGCAACGCCGCCGGTCAGCACGATGCCTCGGTCGCTGATATCGGCGCTCAATTCAGGGGGCGTGCGCTCCAGCGTCACGCGAACCGCATTCACGATCGTGGCGACGCACTCCGACAGCGATTCGCGGATCTCACTGTCGTCGATGGTGATGCTCTTGGGCACTCCCTGGATCAGGTTGCGGCCCTTGATCTCCATCGTCATGGGCTTGTCCAGAGGATAGGCCGACCCGATCTGCATCTTGATCATCTCGGCGCTGCGCTCGCCAATCAGGAGGTTGTACTTTCGCTTGAGGTACTGGACGATGGCCTCGTCCATTTCGTTGCCCGCCACCCGCACCGAGCGGGAGTAAACTATGCCGGACAGCGAAATGACGGCCACGTCCGTGGTGCCGCCGCCAATATCGACGATCATGTTGCCGCAGGGCTCGGTGATGGGCATGCCGGCGCCGATGGCGGCCACCATGGCCTGCTCGACCAGGTGTACTTCGCTGGCCTTGGCCCGATAGGCGGAGTCCACCACGGCCCGCTTCTCCACCTGCGTGATTTCGCTCGGCACGCCGATCACGATGCGTGGATGCACCAGCATCCTGCGCCCGTGGGCCTTCTGGATGAAGTAGGTGAGCATCCGCTCGGTGACCTTGAAGTCGGCGATGACGCCGTCCTTCATAGGCCGGATGGCTACAATGTTGCCGGGCGTGCGGCCCACCATCTCCTTGGCTTCGCGGCCGACAGCTTCGACCTCGCCGGTGTTCTTATTGATGGCGACAATGGAAGGTTCGTTGACGACGATCCCCTTCCCTTTGGCGAAGACCAGTGTGTTGGCCGTGCCCAAGTCGATCGCCAGATCGGAAGAAAATAGACTAAAAAGAGAACGCAGGTTCATGCCAGGGTTTTCGCTCAAAAGGCTGGATCAGCCCTCTGCAAGCCTAGCATATTGCGAGGGGGCCTGAAACCTGAAGTCGTTTCCTGCATCCTTATTGGTGTGGCGGCGTGGATCTAAACCCGCTAAAATCTTGGTATAGAAGGACCCTAGGGAGACATATACATATGATTCAATTGACCGACACGGCCGTTGGCAAGGTTAAGGAAATCCTGGAGGGTCAGGAACCGAAGCCGTCCGGATTGAGAATTTCGGTCGTGGGTGGCGGGTGCTCGGGATTCAGCTACTCGATGGGCTTCGAGAACGATCCTGGGCTGCTGGATAAGGTCTACGATTTCAGCGGGCTGAAGGTCTACATCGACCAGGCCAGCCTGCTCTACCTCGACGGCGCGAAGGTGGACTACGTGGAAACCCCCGAGGGTTCGGGCTTCAAGTTCGACAACCCCAACGTCCGTACCACCTGCGGCTGCGGCAGCTCCTTCAGCGCCTAGCAAAAAGGGGACAGACGCATTTACGTTGAGAGCCTTCGCTGGAGCATTTCCAGTGCCCAGTGTCAGACTGCGGACTAAGCCTGCCAGCGTGGAAAATGCGTCTGTCCCCTTTTGTAAGATGGTAGGGCGCACGGCATGCTCGACAGACTGCTCACGGAACAGGCGAATCCCGCCTCGGAAAACATCGACGCCCTCACCTCCGAGGGCGTCCTGAGAGTCATTCATGCCGAAGATCTGAAGGTGGCGGCGGCCATTACCCCGGAAATCCCCAACATCGCCAAAGCGGTGGAAGTGATTGTCGAGGCCCTGCAGCGGGGCGGGCGTCTTTTCTACCTCGGCGCGGGCACCAGCGGCAGGCTGGGGGTTCTGGATGCCTCCGAATGCCCGCCCACCTTCAGCGTTCCGCGCGAAATGGTGCAAGGGGTCATTGCGGGCGGAGAGCAGGCGCTGACGCGCGCGGTGGAAGCTTCTGAAGACGACTCCCAGGCGGGCGGGCGCGACCTCCAGGCGCGCGGCTTCGGACCGGGTGACGTGCTGGTGGGCATTGCGGCCAGCGGCAGGACTCCCTACGTGCTCGGTGCCGCGGCGTTCGCGAGAGAGCAGGGAGCGCGGACGGTGGGAATCAGTTGCACGCCGGATTCGGAGCTGGCGCGCGCCGTGGAGATTGCGATCACGCCGCTTACGGGGCCGGAGGTCATCAGCGGCTCGACCCGCTTGAAGGCCGGAACGGCCACCAAGCTCGTGCTGAATATGTTGAGCACGGCGGTTATGATTCGCCTGGGATACGTGCATGGCAACCTCATGGTGAACCTGCGGCCCGGAAGCGCAAAGCTGCGCAAGCGCGCGGTCGAAATCGTAGCCAGGGTATCGGGCCAAAGCGCCAGCCGCGCCGCTGAGCTTCTCGACGCCACGGCCGGCAATGTCCGCGTCGCCATTCTGATGAGCCGGCTCGGAATCCCTCGTCCGGAGGCCGAGCAGCGCCTGAAAAGAGCCGGAGGAAGACTCGCGGAGGCTCTGCGGAATGGATAGGTTCGTGATCCAGGGTGGCGTTCCGCTGGAGGGAGAACTGCCCGTCGGCGGCGCGAAAAACTCGGCGCTTCCGGCGCTGGCGGCGAGTCTGCTCACGCCCGAACTGGTGATCCTGCGCCGCATCCCGCCGGTGCGGGACGTCCAGACCATGCAGAAACTCCTGGCGCGGTGCGGCGCCACGGTGAGCGCGAGCGGTGATCAGGTTCGAATAGAGGCCGCGGAACTGCGCTCTCCTGAGGCGCCCTACGATCTGGTAAAGACCATGCGCGCATCCAGCCTTGCCCTCGGGCCCCTGGTGGCGCGCTGCGGGCGGGCGCGGGTGTCGTTGCCCGGAGGCTGCGCCATCGGCGCCAGACCAATCGATCTGCACCTGGCGGGCCTGGAGCGGTTGGGCGCCCGCATCCACCAGGCTCACGGTTACGTTGAGGCCCAGGCTCCCAACGGTCTCCACGGGGCGGTCATTAGCTTCGACCGCATCACGGTAACGGGCACCGAGGATTTGCTCATGGCCGCCGTGCTGGCCGAGGGCGAAACCGAATTGCACAACGCCGCTTGCGAGCCCGAAGTGACGGACCTGGCAGAGCTGCTTGCCGGGATGGGCGCGGTAATCAGCGGGGCCGGAACCTCGGTGATCCGCGTGCGCGGCGTCAAACGTCTCCACGGAGCCGAGCACACGATCATCCCGGATCGCATCGAGGCCGGAACCTTTCTAATCGCCGGCGTCATCACCGGCGGTGAGGTGACGGTGACAGGCTGCGTACCCGAGCACTTGTTGGCGCTCATTCTGAAACTGCGCAAGGCCGGCGCGCTGATCACCGAAGAGGCTCCCGGCGCGCTGCGCGTGCGGCCCGCGGGACAGCTTCGCGCGGTGGACATGACCACCGAGGAGTATCCGGGTTTCGCCACGGATCTCCAGGCGCAATACATGGCGTTGATGACCCAGGCGCAGGGCGCCGCGCTGATCACCGAAACGATTTTCGAGAACCGCTTCATGCACGTTCCGGAGCTGGCGCGGATGGGCGCGCGGATCAGGTTCGAGGGCAGCCGGGTGGTTGTGGACGGGCCGGCGGAGTTGAGCGGCGCGGCGGTGATCGCCTCAGACCTGCGCGCCAGCGCCTCGCTGGTGCTGGCCGCCATGGTGGCGCGCGGGGAGACGACGATCGACCGTGTCTATCACATTGACCGCGGCTACGAAAGCATCGAACAAAAACTCGGAAGAGCCGGAGCGAAGATCCGGCGCATCACGACATAATGGCTACTGGACATATACAACACAATCCTGAGTTTCTGCGCCTGGTGGACGAAGCTAAATCGCGCATCCGCCAGATCGACATTGACGACCTTCGCCGCATACTGGCGGAGGGAGAGCAGTTCCTGCTGGTGGACGTTCGCGAGGAGAGCGAATTCGGAATCGGCCACGCCGAAGGGGCCTATCATCTGGGCAAGGGGATCATCGAGCGCGACATCGAGACCTACGTGCCGGATAAGAGCCGGAAGATGGTTCTGTACTGCGGCGGCGGTTTCCGTTCCGCGCTCGTTGCGGATGCGCTGCAAAGGATGGGCTACACCGGCGTGGTCTCGCTCGCTGGCGGCTGGCGCGCCTACCTGGAAGCCGGACTGCCGACGGCCAGCTAGGAGCCCGGCTCAGCTAAGGGACCGACATTCTGCCTGTTCTTGTGGGGCGGGCAATTTTGATCCCGGCGGGCTGAATGGCCTGCCCCACGCTCAATTGCATACCTTCACTCGGCCTTCTTGCGCCGCCGCATCACTATCAAGCCGATCAGCAAAACCGCCAAGGCGGCGCAAACGATACGGATCACCGTTGTACTGTCCATCGCTTTCCTCCTTTCCGCCATCTCCGGCAAATCATGTTCAGAGGTTCTTCATCATCGGCAGCATTTCCCGGACGATTCGGACCGCCATGGGGCCCACCGTCACCACGAACAGGGTGGGCAAAATGCAGAAGAATATCGGGAACACCAGCTTGACGCCCACCTTGGCGGCTAGCTCCTCGGCCTTCTGGCGAGCCTGCACGCGCATGTAATCGGCGTGCGTCCGCAAGCTCTGCGCCACGCTGGTGCCGAAGCGGTCGGCCTGGATCAGAATCGCCACCAGTTTCTTAAGGTCGTCGACCCCGGTGCGATCGGCCATGCTCCGCAACGCCTCTGGACGCCGCTTGCCGGTCTTGATCTCGAGATTGAACAGCGTGAACTCCAGGCTTATATCCTTGTGCGCTATTTCCAGTTCCTTGGCGGTCTGCATCAGCGCCTGGTCCAGACCCAGGCCCGATTCCACGCAGATCACCAGCAGGTCCAGCGCATCCGGCAGGCTGCGGCGGATGCGGTGCCGCCTGCGCCGAACCATGAAGCCCAGGAATGCGCCCGGAGCAATGAAGCCCGCCAGACCCGCGCCGGCGACCGCCATGATCCGGTTGTCGGAGGCGGCCTGCCACCCCGACGCCACCGCCAACGCGATGACTGCGAAGAGGACAGCCAGCAGCACCCGCGATCCCTGTAGCATCCGCAGGGCGTGGGGAGAGCGGTAGCCGGCCTGCACCAGGCGCCGCTCGGTGAGCCCGGATTTGGCCTTCGACACCGGCAGAACCGCCCCGATCCTCGCCGCCAGGTCCCGAAAGACCAGACTGGGGTGAACCGGCAGGGCCGATTCCGGCCGCACCACCGTGCCGGTGATCCGTTCCATCGCCGCCTTGGGCCGCACCCAGAGCTTCACGCTGACCGCCGTAGTTACGCCCGCCAGCAGAAGGAACAGCAAGACCGCCAGTCCCAGTTGCATGCCTCAGACCTCGATCGAAACGATCTTGTGAATCACGCCGTAGCCGATCAGTTGCAGGGCGACGGCGGCGGCGGCCATGGTCCGGCCGGTCTCGTCGGTGAAGAAAAACGTCGCGTACTCGCGGTTTACGAAGAACATCATCCCGGCGACCACCATTGGAATCATGCTCAGCGCCGTCCCGGTCATGTGCCCGTGCGCGCTGACCGCCCGAATGCGCCCGCGCAGCTTGAAGCGCTCCCGGATAACGTAAGCCAGCTTGTCCAGCAGTTCGGCGAGGTTTCCTCCAGTGCGCTTCTGAAGCAGCACCGCCGAGACGAAGAACTGAACGTCCATGAGGGGCACCCGTTCGGCCAGCTTCTGCAGCGCGGTCTCCAGGGGAAGCCCCAGGTTGTGCTCGTCGAAGGTCCGCCGGAACTCGCCCGCCAGAGGTTCCGGGAATTCCCGGTGCAGCATGTCGAGCGAAACCGAAAAGGCGTGACCGGCGCGCATGGAGCGGGACACGAACTCCAGGCTTTCGGGAAACTCCGCTTCGAACTTGCGAATGCGGACCTTCTTGAGCCGCAGCACGTAGCCTAGCGGAAGCAGGCCCGCCACAACCGCCGGCGCCAGCACCCAGGGGCGCAACTTCGGCGCTCCGTACCATACCATCGCGAAGACCGCCAGAAACAGCGCCAGGCACGCGTGCATCAGACGCGCCACGCGCCACTTCAGGCCGGCCTGCTCGAGCAGGCGCTTCAACTTGGCATTCAACTGCAGGCGTTCCAACAGGCGTAGCACAATCTTGCCCGTCTGCCGGTCCTCGGCCTGAATCAGCGCGGGCGGCCCGGCCCGCCGTTGCTTGGCTTTGTCCCCCCCGTCCTCGGCCAGACGGCTGCGGACGCGCCGGGCGTCGGCGCGGCGGAGAAACCGGGCGACGAGCCACCAGCAGGCCATCGCGGCGGCCCAACTGACAGCCAGAATTAGCCAGAACCGGATCAGCATGCCGCCTCAAATCTCCAGGACTTCGTCGAACAGGTCGGGTCTCAGATTGATGCCGGCCGACAGCAGTTTTTCGTGGAATCGGGGGCGGATGCCGGTCGCCGCGAAGCGTCCGATCACCCGGCCGTCGGGAGCCATTCCAAGCTTCTCGAACACGAACAGATCCTGCATGGTGACGACTTCGCCCTCCATGCCCGTGACTTCGGTTATGCTGGTCACGCGGCGCGAGCCGTCGCTCATCCGCGCCGCCTGCACAAACAGGTGTACGGCGCTGGCAATCTGCTGGCGAATGGCCGAGATCTGCATATTGGCGTTGGCCAGCGATATCATGACTTCCAGGCGCGACACGGCGTCGCGCGGGTTATTGGCGTGGACCGTGGTCAGCGAGCCGTCGTGGCCGGTGTTCATGGCTTGCAGCATGTCCAGGGCCTCGGGACCGCGCACCTCGCCCACCACGATCCGGTCGGGCCGCATACGCAGGCTGTTGACGAGCAGTTCTCTTTGCCGCACGGCTCCCAGGCCTTCCAGGTTCGGCGGGCGCGTTTCCAGCCGCACCACGTGGGGCTGCTTCAACTGCAATTCGGCCGCGTCCTCAATGGTCACGATGCGCTCTTTGGGCGAGACAAAGACCGAAAGAGCGTTCAGCAGCGTGGTTTTTCCCGAGCCGGTGCCGCCCGAGATCACCAGGTTCAGACGGGCTTTGACCGCCGCCTCCAACAGTTCCAGCATTCCCTGCGTCATGCTGCGGCGCGCCACCAGGTCGGGCGGCATCAGCCGGTCGCGTGAAAAGCGGCGGATGCTCAATATCGGCCCGTCCACGGCCAAGGGCGGGATGATGGCGTTCACCCGCGAGCCGTCGCTCAACCGGGCGTCCACCATGGGGGTGGACTCGTCTATGCGGCGGCCCACCTGGCTGACGATCTTGTCGATGATGTGCATCAGGTGCGCGTCGTCGCGGAAGGTCACGCTGGTGGACTCCAGCAGTCCGCGCCGCTCCACGTAGACCGCCTTGTGGGTGTTCACCAGGATGTCGGAAATGGTCGGGTCGTCGAGCAGCGGCTCGAGCGGCCCCAGCCCGAACACTTCGTCCAGCACCTCGTCGCAGATCTGCTGCTTTTCGATGGAGCTGAGCAGCGTGGACTCGCCCTCCATGAGCGAGACCAGGGCCTGCCGCACTTCGCCGCGCACCCGCTCGTTCTCGATGGTGGCCAGCGCCTCCAGGTTGATCTTCTCGATCAGCTTGCGGTGCAGCGTGAATTTCAACTCTTGAGACTCCGGCTTCAGCGCGCCCCTGGGCCGCGCCGCGTTGCGCATCAGGCGCTGCTCCCAGCTCATCTCGCGCCCGTTGCCGGAATCTTTGCTTGCTAGCAGCATGGCTCTCTAAGGCGCCCCTTCAGGCCCCGGCGCGGGTACTTTCAAGAACTCCTTGGGCATCACCGGCTCGGGCAGCAGGCGCGCCGCCTCCGCCGGGTTCGTGATTTCGGGCGTCACTACCACCACCAGTTCGGTCTTGGTCTTGTTCTCCTGGCGGCTCTTGAACAGGGCCCCCAGCACCGGAATCTGCGACAGCACCGGAATCTTGGACATGTTTTCGACCAGCCGGTCTTCCAGCAGCCCGGCAATGACGAAGCTCTGCCCCTCGCCCAGCTCGATGTTGGTCTCCATGCGCCGGGTCGAGAGCGCGGGGATGTTGAAGCCGGACAGCACCACTCCGTTGATCGGGTCGAGCATCGAGACCTCCGGCTTGACGTGCAACCGGATGGTGTTGATCGGCGTGATGTCGGGCTGGAACGTCAGCCGGATGCCGAACTCGCGGTACTGAATGGTAATCGCGTTCGAGGTGCCGCCTCCCTGCACCACCGGAACCGGAATCTCGCCGCCCACCAGGAAGCTGGCCTCCTTGCCGTTGCTGGTGACCAGATTCGGCTCGGCCAGCACCTGCAACACGCCCTGGCTCTGCAAGGACTGAAGGAAAGCCGCCAGGTTCAGATCCGGACGGAAGGCGAACACATTGAGCGCGTCGCTGATGCTGAACGTTCCTCCCGAGCTGCCGATCTTGTCCGGCTGGGGAGCCGCGAACTGGCCGGTGGTGATGCGGCCGATGGTGTTCAAGGCGCCAATCGATACCAGGCCCAGGCCGAAGGATTTCGCCGCCGTGCGATTCAGCTCGACGAACTTGACCCGCAACATGACCTGCTTGTCAGGCTCCAGCGGGACGACCTTCAGATTGCTCACCACCGCCTTGGCCAACGGAACCAATAGCGCCACCGCCCGGTCGGCCAGAGCCTGGCTGGGCACCTGGCCGGTCAGCGAGAGCGCGTCTTTCACCCCCTGCACCTGGATGTCCTGGCCGGGGAAGCTCTCGCGCAGCAGGCGCTGGATCGGCGCCAGGTCGATCGCGACCCTTACCGTATAAAGAGCCCTCTCGCCCGTGCGGAACCAGACCCCCACCGTGGTCTGCCCGTAGGCCTTGGCGTATATCAGAAATTCACGCCGGCTCACGACGGCCACGTCCGCGATTTCCGGGCTGCTGGTGGAGAGACTGGCGATGTCGGCCGGGCAGTCGATGGCCGTACCCCCGCCGACGGGCAAATTGATGTCGGCGGTTGGCGTCTGAGCGGCCGCGGCGCGGAGCAGCGCCAGAAGCCCGATGGTCCAAATTGCTATGTTCAGTGCTCGCATAGTGCGCCTGGCTACTCCTACTTTTTCGGACTGGAAGCGCCCAGCGCTTCCACTTTGCGCTCGGAGCCTCGAATCACGACTATTTCCTCCCGAGCTGAAGGCGGCTCCGCCGCCGGCTTGGGCGCAGCGACCTGTCTAGGCGCGGCGGCCTGCCTGGGTTGGACCGCGGCCTGGGCCGCGGGACGCGCCTGCTGCCCGTACAACTCCGCTATCTGCCGCCCCGGAGTCCTGGCGGCCCCGAAATCCGAGGAGTTGCGCAGAACCAGTTGGATGCGGCCTTCAGTACCGGCCAGGGTCAGCGTTTCAGCCTGCTCCGGCGTCACCAGCAAAGTCACCACCGGAACGTTGACGGCGCGCCCGCTCGAGTCCGGCTGGATCTGCTGGCCCGCCGAAACCACAACCAGGTTCTGCAGAATGGTGTTGGTTCGGGCGCCCGCCTCCCCCGGCGGCTTGATGGTGACCAGAACGTCCACGCGTATGCCGGGAATCACGAACCCCGCCACCCCCACCACCTCATTCACCTTGACCGCCACCGCCCGCAGCCCCGCCGGGATCATGGGCGTCAGGCCGAAGCCGCTGCCGCGCTCGGCCAGCCGCCCCGCGACCACCGGCTCGCCAGCCAGAATGTTGCTGATCACCGGCCGGCCGACGGATTCCTCGAGCTTCTCGAAGAACCCGCTGGGCGCCTGTTCGCGCGGCATCTTGACCAGCTTGACGTCGGAGGGCTTGATCTGGACCCCGACCGACAAGGGCGTCGTCGCCACCACCACCCCGATCTCGGTGGTTTTCTTCGGCACCTTCGGGCGGCCCGACATGCGCGCGCTCATCTGGTAGAAGATGCCGGATACGACGGCGGCGAAAAGAAGGCTAACTATCAGAACTGTCAAGAATCTGCGATCCATACTTGTTGCCTGGCTGATCTACTATCGGCGGAGTAGGGCCATCGCATTAGGAAAGGGGACAGACGCATTTTTCCGGAAAACGCGTCAGCCTGAGAGCCTGTCGGAAATAGAATGGTTACAAAGTACTTTACAATCGAAAGTATTCCTGCCATTCTATGATGTGAACAAGCGATTCCGGGTTTGCTCTCTCGATCAGCCGTTCCTGCTTCCGCCCTCGCTGCAAGATTGGTTGCCGGAAGATCATCTGGCGCGCTTCCTTGCCGATGTCGCCGACGAGTTGGATTTGGCGGCCATCTACGCACACTATGAGCGCCAGGACAGCCGCGGCCTCTCGGCCTATCACCCGTTGCTGCTGACGCGCTTGCTGCTGTATGGCTATTGCGTCGGCGTCACCAGTTCCCGCCGCATCGAGCGCGCCACCCACGACGACCTGGCTTTCCGCTACCTGGCCGCCGACCAGCATCCGGATCACGACACCATCGCCAACTTCCGCCGCCAACATCTCGAGGCGCTCGCCGGCTTGTTTGTGCAGGCGCTGCGGCTGTGCCAAAAAGCGGGATTGGTGAAACTCGGCAATGTAGCTATCGATGGCACCAAGATCATGGCCAACGCCAGCACTCGTCGCTCGGTATCCTACGAGAAATTGACGGAGCGGGAGCAGTACTGGAAAGAGACGGTGGAACGGTTGCTGGCCGAAGCGCAGCGCACCGATGAGCAAGAGGACCAGGGTTGGGGCAAGGGCCAGCCTGCCGATCCGTTGCCGGCCGAATTGGCCTGCGCGCAGAGCCGACTCGAACGTCTCCGGCAAGCCAAAGCCGAACTGGAACGGGAAGCGCAGCAGAAACTGGAGGCCGCACGGCAAAACTACACGCCGCGCAAGCGGGGCCGCCCCAGCAAAGAGGAGGCCGCGGCTCAGTCCAGCCAGGATCCAGAAGAGCGTAAGAAAGCCAGAAATCAGTTTCGCCGCGCTCTGCGCAATGCCGAAGAACCCACCCGGCAATACAACTTTGTGGACCCGGACTCCCGCGTGATGAAAGACAACGCCCGGAAATGTTTCACGCAGGCCTACAACGCGCAGGTGGCCGCTGACACACATGCCCAAGTGATTGTCGCCGTGGAGGTCACGCAGCAAACCAATGACAGAGATCAACTGCTCGCTATGGTGGAGTCGGTGCGACAGACTGTTGGCCAAGCGCCGCAAGCGGTCACCGCCGATGCCGGGTATTGGGACACCACCAGCTTGAGCGATCCAGGGTTGGCCGGCATTCAGGTGCTGGTGCCTCCCGACTCCGACCCCGAACCGGGTGATACACCGCTGCCCTCCCATGCGCCGCAAACAGACGCAGCGGCGCACATGCGAGAGACTCTGGCAAGCGAGAATGGCCGAGCTCTTTACGGCCTGAGAAAGGCGACGGTCGAACCGGTGTTCGGCCAAATCAAGGAAGCGCGCCACATTCGAAGGTTCCGATTAAGGGGCCTGACACGGGTAGCCGGTGAATGGAAGCTCATCTGCGCCACCCACAACCTGCTGAAGCTGTTCCGTCATCGCATCCGACTGGCGGCGGAGATCGGCCATCCTCTGGCTTCCGCCGAGGTTCCCGCATTCGCCTAACCTCAGTCCGCGCTCGCGGTGCCAAGGCTCCACCCCCGCAGCCCACCGGCTCTTTCAGTAGCCCTTCCCCCGGTGCGCCGACCGCCGGAAGGCGACCCCGGGCTGCGAAATCTCAGAAATTTCACTCCGACACACTCCTGAACTGAGCGATTTGTTTGAGAGCCTCGGATGGGGGAGGCACGAGTGGGTATATGCTGTATCTTGGCTGGAGTCCCCTGCCACGTGACGGGGAGCAAACGTCAGAGTCGAAAGAATCGCGCAGTTCAGGCTGAACCGTTTGTCCGACCCGTTTGTCCCGTTTGTCCACGAACATGTCTCCATCAAGCCGTAAATCGCTGCGGGATACCGCAGTGGCCATCGAAGCGCGAGCCCTTGGCTTCCAGAGGGTGCATGATTGGACCTCGGCAGCCAGGGAACGGGAGTCCCTGATTGCAATTGATCCGGGCTGGGAGCACGGCAGCGCCCTCAATGGACTGGCGGGATGTTACAGCGAATTGGGCCGGTTCCCGGAGGCGAAAGCCTTCTACCTCAGGGCACTTGAAGTCGAGCCCGATCCAATCTACCTGGGAAACTTGGCAGCTGATCTATACCTGTTCGGAGATCCCGCCGAGGCACTCGAGATGAATCTCCAGTACGTCCAGCTTACGACGGCGTGGGATTTGCAGAAACTCGCTGATGAGACGTTGCCGGTAATTCTGGAGCTTGCCGACCGTCTGGGTCTGTCCCACGAAATTGCAGAGGGCCGGTTCGTGGCAGCCAAGGAGGCCGGGAGGGCCGGTAAATGGCCCGAGATCGTTGCCAACTGGAAGTTCCCAGGACCGGGTTCGGTCATAGACGACACACCCCCCGAAGGCGGGCTTGGTCAATCGGAGTGAGCAACAGGTGACAAACCGGGGACAGTAACCAATTGGGCAATTCCCTTGCGGGACTCACCGGTGTGCGGCGAAACCGGCGGACGCAGCGTTCTCGGCAAATGGGGTAATTTGGTGCTGTCCCCAATTGACATATATAGCGCCCAGCTTGTCCGCGCCCAACCGTTGCCAATCCGGGTGGCCCTCGAGCAGCGCGGCCAGGGGCCCGTCGCGGGGCGCCAGTGCCATGCCGATCTCGTACTTCTTTAACAGTTCCTCCCAACCGGGCCGCCCCGCGATCAAGCGCAGATAGTCGTTGCCCAGCGCCGGTCCGTAGAAATCGCTGCGGCCGTCGATGAACACGCGCTGGCGCGGCCAGCCGTGGTAGATCAGGTAATCGCCCCATTGATCCGAGGTGAATACCCGCGCGGCGCTCAGCCGGCTGGACTCCCCGCGAACCAGGGCTACCGGAAACACGGACTCGGGGAAATCCCGGGGCCATCGCGCGGCGGGCGTGAGCAGAATGACGCCCGCGACCAGCGGCGCAGCCCATGGGCTCAGACGCGCCAAGCCCGGCGCCAGGTCGGCGCCAACCGACTCCAGAATCCGCACCGGACATCGAGCCGGCCGGGTCGCGGCGCGCGCCCGCCAGAAGCGGCTCAGCTTGGAGGCGACCAGCGGCGCAACCGCAATGGCGAACAGCGGCACATGGCGCACCGACCCCAGCGCTAAGTGCCCCCAAAGCAGGATCGGAAGCGCATCGGCCAGGCGCCGGCGCGAGATCAGCCACCCCGCCAGCAGGAAGCCCGCGACCAGCAGGAATTCGAATTGCAGCAGGCTCTCGGAGCGGAAGCGGGGCGAGGCGAACTCGTCGACCGAATTGCGAATCCAGTCCGACGACAGATAGCTGGCGATGTGGCGGTGCAGCCCGATTCCGTAGGGGTTCACCAGCGAGGCCGCCAGCGTCCCGCCCGCCAGCGCCGCGTAGCGCCGGCACGCCAACCACTTTTCCGGACCCCGCGCCCGGTCCAGCCACGCCTCCCCCGCGCAGCCCGCCGCCAGCGCCGCCAGCGTCGCCGGCAGCGCGAAGAAACCGCCATGCAGGTTGACCCAAATCGCGGACAAGGGTACGAGCAGCCATACGGCACGGCCGGGCTGGCTCCGGTCGCGTTCGATCAGAAGGAGCGAAACGGCGAACAGCAGGAGCGTGAAAATGTGCGGGCGGGCCAGATAATGAATCGAGGATGCACCGCAGACCAGCAGCGTGATCACCAGCGCCACGAGCGCGCCCGACCCGCGCCAGATCATGTGCCGGAGCAGGACGGCGGCCGACAGCGCGATCGTGATTCCGGCGAACACGGTCACGCCCGCCAGGCCCCAGCGCCCGGCCAGCACAGCGAGAATCACGTCGCTCAGCCACTCCCAGGCGTACCACGGCTGGCCGGGGCGGGTGAACGAGAACAGGTCCTGGGTGGGCACGGAGCGGGTTTGCAGAATCCATTCTCCGGCCCGGATGTGCCAGCCCGTGTCGCCGTCGGCCAGCAGCGCCGTCCAGCCCTGTCCGGCGACGAACAGCCAGCCCACGAGCGAGGCTAGAAACAGGTCGCCCAGGGTGGGCCGGAGCCAGTTGGGAATACGCAATGGTGCGCGAATTCGCGGCACATGTCCTATTGCGGTCTATCGGCGGAGCGGCAGAAGGTCTATAGCTTCATGAGCGACTCCGCAGTCTGCCAACTTCGTCAGGGAGCGCGGCCGGCCTCAGCCCAAATTGACGCAGCTTCCGTCGTCCCGCCGCGGAGCACAGCACAGGCGGCGGGATTCGGGCCAGGAGGCTCAGAGCCAGGCTAGGGTTTGCTAGCATGGAATTATCAGCTTAAAGCATGATCGAGGGAGGCATGGCATGATCGACCTAAGGGAAGTCCGGTCAGTCACGGAGTTTCAGCGCAATGTAAAGGATTACATTGGCCGCCTCAAGCGAAAGAAATCGCCGCTGGTGCTAACCGTGAACGGGCGTGCCGAGCTTGTGGTGCAGGATGCCAGGAGCTACCAGGATCTCCTCGACCGCGTAGAGCGGGCGGAGGCGCTTGCCGCGATTCGTCAAGGGATGAGGTAGTTCGCGAGTGGGGAGGGAGTGCCGCTAGAGCAGGCCGAACTGAAGTTGAGGAAGAAGCATGGCCTTTCGCATTGAGATCGCTCCGCGGGCCTTTGCGGATCTGGATGCGATTACGCGGCCGGCCTTCCGGCCGGCTGGACCCGCTGGAAAGCGGGTCCGCAGGCTAGAAAGCCTGCCCCACGGACACTGGGGCGCCCTCGGCCTCGCAAGCGCCCCCGCGGCGGTAGACTGAAACTATGAGCGCTTGGAGAATTCTCGCCGGCTTGCTCGCCTTTTTCGGGGCCGCCTGGGCCGCGGACCAGCAGCCGCTGTCGGAGGCGCAGGTCCAGGACATCGTCAGCAAGTTCGCCGCCAAGGAGTCGGCGTTCGCCCGGGCGCGGGAGAACTACACCTACCAGCAGACGGTCCGCGTCCAGGAGATCGACGAGTTCAACGCCGTGCGGGGCAAGTACGAGATGATCTCCGATATCATCTTCTCGCCCGATGGCAAGCGCACTGAGAAGGTCACCTATGCGCCGGTTTCCACGCTCCGCGAGCTGATCCTCACGCCGGAAGATGCACAGGACCTGCGCGACGTGCAGCCCTTCGTCCTCACCACGCAGGACGTTTCCAAGTACTGGGTCCGCTACCTGGGTAAACAGAACGCCGACGAGATCCCCTGCTTCGTTTTCGCCGTCAAGCCCAGAAAGATGGAGCAGGGACAGCGCTATTTCCAGGGGACCGTCTGGGTGGACGACCGCGATTTGCAGATCGTGAAGAGCTACGGACGCGGCGTCGGGATCCTTAAGAAGGGATCGGATAACAAGTTCCCGAAGTTCGAGACCTACCGCGAGCAGATCGACGGCAAGTACTGGTTCCCTACCTACACCCAAGGCGACGACACGCTGTATTTCGAGTCGGGCTTGGTGCAGCGGGTTCGCATGGTAGTTCGCTACGAGGATTACAAGCAGTTCAAGAGCGAGACCAAGATCGAGTACGGCAAACCCATCGAATCCAAGGAGAAAAAGTAAATCTGAGCCGCCGCCGTTTGCTGCCGCTGCTGCTGCTGGCGGGTTCGTTCTTCATCTACAACGCGAACCTGCAACGGATCGCCTCGGGCGACACGGTCCCCGCCTCGCTCGTGCCCTTCGCGGTTTGGCTGGATGGGACGGTTACGCTCGACCGCTTCCTGCCCCAGTTCAAGGATTACCCTCATTCGATTGTGCCCAAGGACGGGCATTGGTACTCGGCCTACCCTATTGCCGCGCCGCTGCTGCTGACGCCTCTCTACGCGCCGGCGGCGCTGGCCGCGCGCATGGCCGGGTGGAGCAATGCGCAGATTGCGCTGTTGGCGGCCGTACTGGAGAAGCCCGCGGCGGCGTTGATCGCGGCGCTCTCGGTGGTGTTGTTCTTCCTTTTGGCCCGGCGTATGACCAGCCCGAAGCGGGCCCTGCTGCTGACCCTGGCTTACGCCTTTGCCACCGAGACCTGGGCCGTGTCGAGCCAGGCGCTGTGGCAGCACGGGCCCGGCGAGTTGTGCATAGTGGCGGGGCTGCTATGCCTGCTGCGGGCCGGGGAGGCTCGGGAACGGGCGCGCTGGCTGGTTCTGGCCGGAGCCTGCGCCGCTCTGGCCGCGGCGGTGCGGCCCACCAACGTCCTTTTCGTCGCGGCCATCGGCGCGGCGCTGGCGTTCGACCGGAGAAAGCTGCGCGATCTGGCGCTTTTCTCTATCCTGCCGGCGCTGGTGGGCGCCGCGGTCGCCGCCTACAACCTACGCGTCTTCGGACGGCTAGGCGGCGGCTACGGCCTGGACTTTGACGCGCCCTTCTGGCAGGGTTTCCTCGGCCTGCTGGTCAGTCCCGGACGCGGATTGCTGATCTACACGCCGCTGGCGGCCTTCTCCGCGCTCGGAGCATGGCTCTGGCTGCGGAAGCGCGACCTGGCTCCAGCGCCGGTCTATCTGGTCGCCGTGTTGTTCACTGTCTCGCAGATTCTGCTGGTGAGCAAGTGGCGCGTCTGGTGGGGAGGGCACGCCTACGGGCCGCGCCTGCTGACGGACCTGGCGCCTTGCCTGATACTCCTGCTCCTCCCGGCGATGGACCTGATTGCGCGGCGCGCCGTCTTGCGTGTGCTATTCGGCCTGACCCTGGGGGTGTCGCTGTTTCTGCAGGCCGTCGGCGCATTCTGTTATCCCAATTCCCGTTGGGACGAAACGCCAGTCGCCGTGGGAGACCGTCCCGAGCGCCTCTGGGACTGGCGCGACAGCCCCATCACCCGGAGTCTGGCCGCGGGTCCGCGCATAGGCCCGGACCCGAAGTTCTACGACCGCCTGCGGAACGTCATCTCCGATTAGGGTTGAGTAGATCGATACGGGCTCCGCTCGCCGAGCGCTCGATAAGATGGGCGAGCCGGCGCGCGCGCGTCTCTTCCTTCTTCGCGCTCATCACCCAAAGGGTCACGGTCTTCCTGTAGCCGGGGGGCTGCGCATCGAAATGCGATGCGGCCTTCCGGTTGGCGCGCAAGGCCGCCTCCAACACCGGATCCAGCCTTGAGCACTGCGGCGTCTCCCGCTCGTCGCGCTGGCGAAACGCGTGCAGCCCCGGCGGCTGCATCAGCCCTCGGGAAATCAGCACCCGAGCACGTTGGATATTTACCGCGCTCCAGTTGCTACCCGGCTTCCGAGGCGTGAACCGGATCATATAGGCTTCCGCGTCGATTCCCTTGCGGACACAGTCGATCCAGCCGAACGACAGCGCTTCGTCCAACGCCTCGGGATAGGTGATGCCGCGGCCCAGCTCTTTCCTGTAGAACCCTACCTGCAGTTCTGGCGCTGTGGCGTGGTGCTGGTCGAGCCACCCGCGAAACTCCTCCGCCGATTCGAAAAACGTCGGCTTCATGCGGCGTTTAGCTGTACACGAACGAGCCGTCCGCGCCGACGCCGACTTGCAGCTTCGTGATCCTGTGCCCCTCGGCCATTTGGGTCAGCAGCAGACGCGAGACGTCGGGCAGCATGCTGTTGGTCAGCACGTTATCGACGTTGCGCGCGCCGCTTTCCACCTCGGTGCAGCGGCTGGCCACCGCATCCAGCAGGGCCGCGTCGTAGACCAGTTCGATCTTGTGGTTCTCCATGAGCCGCCGCTTGATCTTGGACAGCTTCAGCTCGATGATCTGCTTCATCGCTTCGTCGCGGATGGGGAAGTACGGCACGATGACCATGCGCCCCAGGAAGGCCGGCTTGAATATCTTGTTCAGTTCGGGCTTGAGCGCCTTCACCAGCCCCTCGGGCGTGGGCGTGGTCTCGGGGTCGGCGGTAAGCTTCACCATGGTGTCGGTGCAGGCGTTGGTGGTCAGGATGATAATCGTGTTCTTGAAGTCGATCTCGCGGCCCTCGCCGTCCTCCATCAGGCCCTTGTCGAACACCTGATAGAAAAGTTCCAGGACGTCGGGGTGCGCCTTTTCCACCTCATCCAGCAGCACCACCGAGTAGGGCCTGCGGCGCACGGCTTCGGTCAGCACGCCGCCCTCGCCATAGCCCACGTATCCGGGAGGCGCGCCCTTCAAAGTGGACACGGTGTGGGGTTCCTGAAACTCGGACATGTTGATCGTGATCAGGTTCCGCTCGCCGCCGTAGAGCAGGTCGGAGAGAGCCAGCGCGGTCTCGGTCTTGCCCACGCCGCTGGGGCCAATCAGCATGAATACGCCGATCGGCTTGCCGGGGTCCTCCAGGCGCGCGCGCGAAGCGGTGATGCGCTGGCCGATCATGCCCAAGGCCTGGTTCTGGCCAATGACGCGCTTGCCTAAATGGGTTTCCAGTTCCAGCACGACGCCGATTTCGTCCTTCAGCATCTTGCCGACCGGAATGCCGGTCCAGCCCGAAATCACCTCGCCCACAATCTCCTGGTCTGTGCACACGCGCATCAACGGCGTGTCCCCTCCGACAACGTCCAGTTCGGCCTCAAACTGGTTCAACTCGGTGCGCAGCGCGGCGCCATCTTCGGCGGCCGCGGCTTCCAGCTTGGTCCGCGTCTCGCGGATCTTCTCCACCAACAACTTGGTCTTGTCCCACTTGGTCTGGACCACCGCGAGCTTGGCCTGGGCCTCTTCTTTCTGCTTGGCGATCTTGGCCAAAAGCTCGGTGTGGTCGGCCCCGGCGGCGGCCTCCCGATTCAGAATGCGCTCCTGAACCGCCAGGTCGTCCAGCTGCCGGGTCAAATCCTCGAAGGCGGCCGGCGTTGCGTTCTGCCCCAGCGACAGCCGCGCGCAAGCCGTATCCAGAACGCTCACGGCCTTATCCGGCAACTGGCGTCCCGCCAGATAGCGGTGCGACAGCTTGACCGCCGAGGTGATGGCTTCGTGCAGGATGCGCACGCCGTGGTGCTTCTCGAGCGAATCGCCGATGCCCCGCAACATTACCATGCACTGTTCCTCAGTCGGCTCTTCCACCTTCACCACCTGGAAGCGCCGCGCCAGTGCAGGGTCCTTCTCGAAGTACTTCTTGTATTCGGACCAGGTGGTGGCGGCGATGGTGCGCAGCTCGCCGCGGGCCAGCGCGGGCTTGAGCAAGTTGGCGGCGTCGTTCTGGCCGGCCTGTCCGCCGGCGCCGATCATGGTGTGGGCTTCGTCGATGAACAGAATGATCGGCGTGGGAGAAGCCTTGACCTCTTCGATTAGCCCCTTCAGCCGGTTCTCGAATTCGCCCTTGACCCCCGCGCCCGCCTGGAGCAGCGCCAGGTCGAGCGTGCGCACGATGACATTGCGCAGCGGCGGAGGCACGTCGCCCTTCGCCACCCGCACCGCGAAGCCCTCGACCACCGCCGTCTTGCCGACCCCAGCCTCGCCGGTCAGAATCGGGTTGTTCTGCCGCCGGCGCATGAGGATGTCGATAATTTGGCGGATTTCGAAGTCGCGGCCCAGCACCGGGTCGATCTTTCCCGCCTTGGCGTTCTCGGTCAGGTTGACGGTGAACTGATCCAGGTTCGGCGTCTTGCCGCCCGCGGCGCGAGGCTTGCCGGCCGCGCCGGGCTCTTCCGCCAGCGAAGCGATGAGGTCTTCACGCGAGCCCTCCACAATGGCCTGAAAATCCTTGCGCAGGCTCTCGGGCTGGATCTTGGCGAACTCGCGGCTCACATCCCGCATGACCCGCGCCAGCTCGTCGTTGCCCGCCAAAGCGAGGATAGTGAAGCCCGAGCGAATCTGCCCCGCGTCGTAGTCGATCGAACCGATGGTCCAGGCTTCGCTCATCATCTTCAAAATGGTGGGGCTCAACCCGGGAGTCCTGGCATTGCCGGACTTCAGCTTATCGAGGCTGCGGGCGAGCTCCCCAGCCAGGCGCGATTTGTCCACCTCGAAGCAGCGCAGGATCTTGGCGCAATCGCCATCGCTGGAGTCGAGCAGCTTCAACAGATAGTGCTCGATCTCAATGTCATAGTGCGTGCGCGAAAGGCACAGGCCGGCGGCCGCCTCCAGGGCGCTCCGGGTCGTATCATTCAGCTTCGATATCAGCGACTTCAAATTGACGGGCATATGTCTCTCCTCTTTCTCACGCAAAGGCGCAAAGTCGCAAAAACGACGAAAAAGGGCACTGATAGACCGGACGCACCCACGAGTAGATCATCACGGACGTGGTCGCAAATTCCTTTGTGGGATTCTGCGGTACAGACCAAGGTAACTGACTTCAGCGATGTCTCTCATGGTGAGAACATTACCATACTTCCTGATCATCAACGGTGTGGGTGGGTCAAGTTATCTTTGCGATCTTTGCGTCTTTGCGTGAACCATTCTTCTACAGCCGTAGCACCGTATCTCCCGGGTCGCGGTCCATGGGCGCGGACCGGGCCCAGGTGATCCAGCCCAGGCGCGGCGCTTGTTCGCCTTCAATTCCCAGTCGGCAGGCGGGAACCTGGTCTCGATCAAGTATCAGTTGCACTTCAAAGTCTATCTCGTTGCCGGAAAAGAACTTCGTTATTCCACGTAGCGGCGCGTAGGCGGTGCCGCTCGGCAGGAAATCGAGATACCGGGCGAGCGGGAGCGGACCGAGCTTGAGGCGCACCCGCGACTGCTGGTCCCAGACTTCGTCCCCGATCACGGCGCCCCGGCCGAGCTGCTCGGAGAGATCCTCCTCATCCCGCATTCGCGTCTGGGTTTCGGTTTCCAGGCGGTACCAGGCTCCCACAAATTGCTCGACCTCGACCGGCACGTCGAAGTAGTCAGCTAGCAGTTGCTCCAGCGCGACGGCGGAGCGCGGCTGCTGCCCCAGCAGCCCCCCGTAAAAGATCAGGGCCTCGTCGCGAACCGCTTGCCGTTTCTCCAGGCCGGCGGTGCCGAGTCCCACCATGGAAAGCAGAAGCTGAGCGGCCCGGTCGGCCTCGCCGCGTTCATGGGCCACCGGAAAACGATATTTCTCCCAGGCCTGGTAAAAGAGGGAAATGGCACGATGATTGAAAATGTCGAGGAAGTCGCGCAGCGTCGTGTCGCGCGCCCTCAACCTCTCCATGATCAGCTCGGTGTAGTAAAGCGGCAGGACTCCCGTCGGGCCGGTCAGCCCCATGAAGTTGACCGTCATCAACGGCGGACCCGTCTCCCTCCAGACCAGCGACTGGATCTGGCTGGCTGGGAACGTCAAGCTGGCGTAAGGCGAGAACCGCACCACCTCGTTCTTGGGAGGATTGGCGCGTCCCACCGGCTGGCGCCCGCCGGTGAGCCTGGTGAGCAGGCGCACCGCCTGGAAGAAGTCAAAGCAGTAGGGCTCCTCTTCCAGCCTGGCCGGGGGGAGGTGGTTCTGCGCTAGAGCAAGATCGCTTGCCCCGTTCTGGGTGGCCACTGCTTGAGGACCTCCTTCCTCTGAGGCGTCCTGGCCACGAGCTGGCTGAAGCTGTTCATCGAGACGTAAAGCCCGAGGAAGCATTCGAGGACCGAGGCGAAAAGATAAACGCCTCCGCCCACGAACTGCTCCTCATCCATCTCCATTTCGACCCTGGTCCCGCGGGCAAAGCTGATGCCGTTCTCCGACACGACCCGCGCGAAGTGCCGCTGGCTCGTGATCTTGGTGATCCCGGCTATCTGCCTCTCGATATAAGTAGAGTCGGAAAAATTGTACACCCGGAGAATTTCCTGGAGCGCTTCCCTGCCTTCCTCGACCAAAGAAAGATAGTTGAGCGACAACTGCGAAACCAACCGCCACAGGAGTCCCTTCCCTCCCGGCGGACGCAGCGTGGCAGTCGGTTTCCGCAGCGCGATGATGCGCTTGATGGCGGAGGTGCCTTCGAGTTCGAAATCGCCACGCTCCCGGCCGAAGGGCAGCTTGGCCGGCAGATCCCGGTTGGTGCAGGTGCAGCGCACGCTGAGCGCATCCACTTCCGGGTGTACGGGCCTGCCGGAAAGGTCGGCCAGCGACAGCCACATCTCCGTGCCGTCGTCGTTCGGCCGCCCCGAGGGCCGCCGGGTGGCGTTCCAGAACATCTGCTTCTTCTCTTCGGCCGCCGCGTGCCGGTAGGAGAAGAAAGGCTCGTAGTAGGCGACCTCCTGGGTCTGCGGGTTCGAGCTTAACACCTGATCCACCGAGAAGATCTCGAGCGCGTTCCGGCGCCGTGCGTCGGGGACAACTTGATACTCGTAGCGGGTCTGGTCCAGCAGAATCGGCTCGGCCGTGAGCGGGAAGAGGTTGACCACGGGCGAGCAGTTGAGCCGGAAGGTCCGCGAGGTGACTCCCGTCTCCAGCATCTGCTGCCGCTCGTTGCGCTCGAAGGGAGAAATAAGGAACAGGATCTCCGCTTTTCCGCCGAAGCCCGCGCCGGCAAGCTGCTCCAAACCGGTCAGATCGAAGAAGAAGAACTTCTCGGGAAACGCGAAGTATTCCTGAAGCAGGCGATAACCCGCAAAGGAGCGGCGCGGGTATGGCAGTATCGCTTCGCTGTCCTGGAAACCCAGCGGGCGCAGCGCGGAAGGTGGCAGCGTGAGGGGGGGCTTGCGGGAGTTCGGGGTGAGATCCCGAATCATTATGCGCCGGCAATTATTCGAGAGCAGCTCGTAGAGCGAATGCACCAGGTTGCTCTCGCCGTCCAGGTACAGGCGCAGCGACCGGAAGTTTTCCAGCTTGTTGAAAGTGACCTCCGGCAGGCACGCCAGCTCGAGGCGGCAGACGGCGGCCGCCTCCGGGGCGCGCACCGCCGGCTTAAGTCGGTCCGGCGTGCGCCACTGCACATCCGTCACCGATACGGGCCAGATGGTGGTTTCGTAACACGCGCTGAACTTGCAGGGGACACCGTCGACCGGCTTGGAGTAGAGCATGGAGCCGCGCGGCACGCTCAGCGCCGTGGTCAGCTTACCCTGCTCGGGGTCGAGATTGAACTCCGCCACGGTCATGGAAGGAATGGGCCGGACGTAGTGCGGGTAGAGGATGCCGAGCAGGGCTTCGGAGATCTCCGGAAAGTCGTCGTCGATCTTTAGATGGACGCGGGCGGCCAGAAACGCGAACGCCTCGACCAGGCGCTCGACGTGGGGATCTTCGCAGCGGTCGGCCTCGAGCAGCAGGCGGGAGGCGATCTTGGGGTACTTTTGGGCGAACTCCGCTCCCATCTGGCGCAGGAACGTCAGCTCGCGCTCGTAGTACGCTACCAGCTCGTCACGCACCGGGCTCCCCTCTTATCTCGTACTCTCCGCTCGAGAGTTCCAGCACCGTGTCGAAGGTGATCTGCTCCGGAACGGGCTCCAGGCGCAGCACGGCCTCTATCTGAAACCGCATCGTACGCGAACCTGCCTCGGACGTCGCCGACGGCTTCACCCGGATGCTCTTCAGCCTGGGCTCAAAGGTGGCGATGGCCGTTTCCATGGTGCGCGCCAGACGATGATAGTCCTGGGACGAGCTCAGGCTCATCGAGCAGGTGTCAGGCAGTCCGTAGACATGCAGGCTGCGCTGCAACTGGTTCGAGCCCGCCGGCAACTCCTCGGGCAATTGCCGCGTGTTAAGCAGCCACTCCATGTCGCGCCGCAAACTGGTTTTCAGCTCTCGCAGCGACTGCGCCGGACTCATGGGCGCTTCCGAGTTCCGCGACGGGTCTTGATCGATGAGCCGGTCGAGAACCGATAGCTTCGCCGAGCGCTCGCTCTTGGCAGCCATAGGCTATTTGGACACGCTCAGCGCCTGGATCGGGTCCAGCCGGCAGATGCGCGCGTAGACCTTCTGCTTCTCCTCGGGGCGCCCGTCCATGGCGTTCATCGATTTCAACAACAGGACCAGCGGATGCGCCAGCATGTCCGGCGCTTCCCATTCCTCCAGATTCCTCTGCTCGATCTCCCGGGCAAGCTCTTCGAGGATGGGCTGGGCGATGGCCCCGTGGCCGCTCGCCATGCAGATCTGCGCCAACTGGACTTTGCGCTGGAAGCGCATGCGTCCCGACCGCACTTGGGCGATTTCCTGGCTGAGAATCTCGATGGCGTCCTGGGGCCGCCGGGCGCGCATTGCCTCCATGGCCAAATCGTAAGCGTCGACCACGCCCCCCGCGCCTTCCTCCGGCTCCGCCTGTGCCTGCCTGGCCGGCGCCGGCGCGGACGCCTCCTCGGCCGGAGGCGGAGTCCACAATTCGCCCTAGCCAAGCCTGCGTTTCCGGGTTGGCCGTGGGCGTATCGTCGGAGAGCGTCAGCGACGGCAATTGCGGAAAGTCCTGAAGCAGCGCTTTGACCTCCGCGCGCACCGCCAGCGCGATCGGATCGTACCAGCTTCCCAGGTTTTCGCAGGCGCGAACAACGTAGCGCTGAAGGTCGAGCCAGCCTCTTCCGCAGGGCAACCCCATGGCCGTCTCGGCGGTCCCGAGCACCTCTTCCCACTGGCTTTCCTGCGCCAGCTTCTTCAGCTTCTGCCGGAACTCGCTGGGCGGCGATTCAAGTAAGGACTCGTCGACGCTCGCTCCAGTGGCTCGCAACTCACCCCAACGCAGACCCCGCAGCAGGAGGTACGGCACGGGACTATAGGGCGACTCCCTGCGAAGATAGCCCGCCAGTTGGATCACTCTCTCGAAAGCGTCCGCCTGATCGGTTGGCTCGGCGGTCGCAATCTTACGGGCAGGCGCGGCGGCACGCGGGGCCGGCGCTTCGGCGCCCGCCTCCGCGGCAGGCTCCCACTCCTCCACGGCTGGAGCTTCTTCCTGAGCCGGCGCGCCCCGCTTGGCCAGCAGGATGCGCATCGTCTGCCGGACCTCTTCGAGCGAGCTCCGCAGCGGGCCAAAGTTCGGAGCCGAGCCGCCGAACTTGTCATCGCATATCTGGCCCAGGCTTTCGAGCGATTCGAGAGCCCGGTCGCAGTCTCTGCTGAAATGCTGTGGCGGTCTCCACGCTGGTCGCCGCAAACGCTTCGTCGAATGCCTCGGGCATTAGTCTTGCCGTCGGCGACGGCGTTTTCGCGGGCTTTGGCTTTGGACTCGTTCTCCGCCGCCTCGGTTTCGTACGGCACGGAACGGGATAGTTTGTACCCAAACCAGTCCAGGCCGCTGCGCGTGAGAGGGGCGTGTTTAACGGCGTCCCCGAGGCGCGAACCCACCCACTCCAGAGGCGTGGCGCGCATCTCGGCGTCTCCGTCCTCGAGCTCCGGGTAGAGGCTGTCCCAGAAGTTCTCGAGCATGCCGCGCATCAGGTCGAGGCCGTCGGCGAGGCCCCCCACGCCTTGCTCGCTGAGCCACGCTTCGGTCAACCATGCGGCCAGTTGCAGATCCTTGCTCTTCTTGGTGAGACGCGTCGGTGGCCAGTTTGATGACCTGCGTGTAGTCGGCCTTCTTGACATCCCGCCGCCACTCGCCCTGCGAGACATCGTCTTCCTGCCGCCGCGCTTCCTTGATCTTCTCGAAGACAGGCGAATAGTAGAGGTTCTCGCCGCCGGGCGACGGGCCGGGGATGGGGTCGAGCAGGGCCGGGGGCAGAGGCATGCGTTTCTCGGATCCTTTATAAGCTACGCGCCGCCAAACTGGACTTCGCGCACCTCGAGCAGCGGCCACTCTTCGCCATCTACGAGGAGCAGCTTCTGTCCGAACGGAACGGCTTCCCCGCCCTCTTGTTCTTCCCAGACCGTCTGCCGCCCGAGACGAACCGCATCGTCCGCGTGCGAGCCGGTAAACGGGGCGAGCGCGGGCAGCAGCACGTGGCCCAGGTCCTTGCCCTTCATGTCCGATCCGAGCCTGACCTCGGCCGGAATCCAGAGCAGATCCCTCAGCTTGCGCGGAGCCGAAATCTTGATCGAAGCGATGTGCGCGAACGGAACCCAGACGTAAGTGCCGCCCGCAATGACTTCCAGACGGGGGCCGATCCTGGGGTCCGCGTCCTCCAGTGTCTCGAAAGGCTGCCCGTTGAAAGTGCCGGCGTGCGGCTTGCACGTCGCCCGTCGATTCGGGAAAGCTCTTTGAGCGAAACAGCTCATCGCGCTGCCGCTCGGCCTGGATGGCGGCGCGGTAAACCAGGGTTCCCATTTCAGCCTGGGCCCCCTCTTGAGCCAGAATGTCGAGCTGCTTCGCCGCCCGGTCGTAATCTCCCGCAAAGCAAAGCAGCTCAAACAAAAACGTTCGCCGGTGTGTATCCGCCGGGTTATCGCGCAGTTCCGCGCCGACCGCCTGGACGGCTTCCGCCAGGCGGCCGGCTTGATACAGCTCTTTGGCGTTCATCGGCCGCGCTCGCGCCGTTAGCCGCCGGACCTCGCCTTGAGGTCGTAGAACTTCTCGATCGCGCCGCCCAGGCTCCCGTCAGCTTTCTGTTCCTTGTACTAATCTCGACCTTGGAGAAATTCAGGGAAACCTGTTCGACCGGAAGAGGGCTGCCGGTTGAGCCGTTGGTCTGGTAGCTGGAGACCATCAGATCCGAGAACGTGACCTTGAGGTACTCCTGCTGTTCCTTGCCGGCCTTGCGGCACACCAGGCACGCAGTCTTGATGTGCTCGCCTGACGCGCAGGCGAGCATGAGCGACGGACTGGCCTTGTCAATGTTCTTGACCAGGCTGAAGTCGCTCATCTCGACTTTGCCCGCCCCCAGGCCGCCGCCGCGCGAGGCCGTCCCGGTCTGGGTCGCTCCCCAGCTCCAGGATTCGATCTCGATCTCGCCCTTGTGCGTCTTGTCCATGCTTTCGCCTGGAATGTTGTCGATCTTCAGAAAATAGTCAACCGCCATTTTTCTCTCCTTCCAAATATCACCCGGTAAACAGCTACTTTCTCGTCGACTGCGGCAGGTCCGCCACCAGACGCAACGACACCGTCAGCTCCTCCAACTGGAAGTGCGGCCGCAGGAAAGCAACGGCCCGGTAGGCGCCCGGCTTGCCGGGCACTTCGGCCACTTCGATGCGCGCCTCCCGCAGAGGGAACTGGGCCTTGACGGTCTGGCTGGCGGAGTCGTCTTCGGTAACGTACTGCATGATCCATTTGTTCAGGAAGCGCTCGGTCTCCCCTCTAGAAGTGAAGCTCCCAACCTTGTCGCGCATGATCGACTTCATGTAGTGCGCGAACCGGCAAACCGCCAGAAGGTAGGGCAACTGGGCCGAAAGCCGCGAGTTGGCGTTGGCCGCCTCGCTGTCATACAGCTTCGGCTTCTGGCAGGACTGCACGCTGAAGAAGGCCGCGTAGTCCGTGCCCTTGCAGTGAACCAGCGGCACGAAACCCTGATCGGCCAGTTCCTTCTCCCGGCGATCCGTGATGGCGACTTCGGTCGGGCACTTCAGGGCCACGTCGCCTTCGTCGGTGCGGAAGGTGTGGGTCGGCAAACCCTCCACCAGCCCGCCGCCTTCGACGCCGCGGATAGCCGCGCACCAGCCGTAGTTGGAGAAGGCGTTGGTGAGCCTTGCGCCCAGGGCCTAGGCGGCGTTGCCCCAGAGGTACTTGGAATGGTCGGTGCCATCCACGCCTTCTTCATAGTTGAAGCCGTCGACCGGCCTGGTGTCGCGGCCGTAGGGCAGGCGCATCAGCACGTGCGGCATGGTGAGTGCCACATAGCGGGCGTCGTCGCTCTGGCGGAACGATTTCCACTTCGCGTACTCCGTGCTGTCGAAGATCTTGCCCAGGTCGCGCGGTGCGCCCAGGTTGGAGAAGCTGTCCAGGTTCAGCAGCTCCGGCGACGCCGCCGACAGGAACGGGGCGTGCGCGGCCGCGGCCACCTGGGAAACTTTCTCCAGCAGTTCGACGTCCTCGGGATTGCGGCCGAATTCGTAGTCGCCGATCAGAGCCGCAATCGGCTCCCCGCCGAAAATCCCGTACTCTTCTTCATAGACCTTCTTGAACAGGGCGCTCTGGTCGAACTCCGGAGCCCGTTGAAGATCGCGCAGCAACTCCTTCTTGGAGACGTTCAGCACGCGAATCTTCAGCATCGAGCTCGACGAGGAGTTGTCCAGAAGGTACTTGAGTCCGCGCCACGTGGACTCCAGCTTCTGGAACGTGGGATGATGCAGCACCTCGCTGAGCTGGATCGACAACAGATGATCGATCTGAGCGATGCGCGCGTTGATCATCGCCTCGGCGTCGCGGGAGATGGCCATTTCGCCCTGGATCACCTGGGCGATGAACTCCTGAACCAGCCCCTTGCCGCGTTCAACGGCCACCGCGTCGCGTCCGAACCGGCCATCCTCGACGATCTGGTCCAGAAGGTTGCGTTCGACTTTCTGCTCAGCCGCCGCCGGCGCGCTGGCCTTCTGCTTGTCGCTCATTTGGACTCTCCTTTATCCAGACCCAGCTCGCGGCGGAGCTTGGCCATCTTCTCGGTGTCCGATACCGCGTCGAGCAGCAGATCGTCCAGCTTCTCGTTGCCTTGCAGGCTGCCCCGCAAGTCCGCCAGCTTGGTTCTCAGCTCCAGCAATTCGCGCAGCGGCTTAACCTGGCGGGCCACGGATTCAGGATCGAAATCGTCCATGCTCTTGAAGTTCAGGTCGACCTTCATCTGTCCGGCCTGCGGATCTTCGCTGAGCTTGTTCTCCACCGAATACGACAGGTGCGGTTTCATGCTCTCCAGCACGCTGTCGAAGTTGTCCGGCGTTATCTCCACGTAGCGCCGGTCTTTGAGCCGCGCTAGCGGCTCGGTGGGCTGGCCGGTCAGGTCAGCCAGGACACCCATGACGAAGGGCAGTTCCTTGGTTTCGATGGCGTCGCCGACTTCGACGTCGTAGGCCACGTGGATGCGGGGTGGCCTCACCTTCTCGAGTTTCTTGTGAATACTCTCTCTAGCCATGTCTGCGGATTGCTCCCTCTCCAGTCTCCGGAAGCTGTGCAAGCACAGCGCCGGGCGCCCTGCAACACGCAATCAGTCTATCAGGAATCCACCCGGAGGCAAAGTTAAATAAAAAGGAGGATACACCGGCCCGAAATCCTGGTACTTTTAAGAAGATATGAAGCGGCTCCAATCGGTGGTGTGGCAGAAGGGCGCCCTCCTCACGCCACAGCACCTGCAGATTCAGGATAGGTTCGTCGAAAGCGCCATGCAGTTCCGGATGGAGGCCCTCAACTTCCGTCCCTGGGGCTTCGCTGAACTGCAATTGGACCAGGAAGCGCTCGCCTCCGGCCTTTTGTCTATCACTAAGGCTTCCGGCTTGTTTCCGGACGGGCTTCCCTTCGACATCCCGGCCTCGGACCCCGCCCCTCCGCCCAAGGCTTTGGCGCCATATATAGAGGACCGGAACGAGCCCATCCTGGCCTATTTCGCCATCCCCAACTACCGCGAACACGGCTTGAACCTCTCGGTCGCCGGCGCCAGCGCCGATACCCGCTACCTGGCCGGCGTCGAGTCGGTCCGCGACGAAACCAGTCTGCACTCGGAAAAGCCCATCCAGGTGGCCCGCAAGAACTTCCGCCTCCTCATGGAGGGCGAGGCCAGCCAGGGCACCTCCACCCTGGGCTTGGCCCGCCTCAACCGCAGCTGAGGCCGGCGTCGTCCAGGCCGATCCGCTCTATGTTCCTCCATTACTTGATATTTCCGCAAGTAACTATCTGATTTCAATCGCCAGACGCCTTGTTGAGATCACCTCCGCAAAGAGCAGCATTCTGGCCGGGATGAGACGTCAGAAGAGCCAGAGCCTGGCCGATTTCACCTCCGGCGACATCGCCAGCTTTCTGGCTGCTCTACACCATTAACTCCCACCTGCCCCTGCTGCGGCATATCCACGAGAGCAAACGGGGACATCCCGAGGGACTCTTTTCGATCATGCTTTCGCTCGCCGGCGCCCTCACTACCTTCTCCATGGTCATACGCCCCCGCGACCTTCCAGCCTACGACCACGAGGACCTGGGAGGCTGCTTTGGAGACCTCGACCAAAAGTTGAGAAATCTACTGGAAACTGTTGTACCATCTAATTTTATCTCTCTTCAATTGAAACCAGTAAGACCCTTCATCTACGCCACCTCGCTCGATGAGGACAAGTACCTGGCCGACACTCGGCTGTACCTGGCGGTGAACGCGGAGATGGGCGAGGCGGACCTGATCTATAAGGTTCCGCAACTGGTCAAGGTTTGCTCGGCAAACCACATCGAGCACCTGGTGCAGAACGCCCTGCCCGGGGTCCAACTGACGCACCTGCCCACGCCGCCCGGCTCGATTCCGATCAAGCTGAATCATCAATACTTCAGCCTGAACCAGTCGGGAGTGGCTTGGGAGGCGGTCGGACGGGCCCGGAACCTGGCGGCCTACGTCCCGGCCGACATCCCGAACCCGCAAATGGAGCTGATCATTCTGCTGCCCCAGGCCGGCTGAGCCATGTGGAGCGGGCCGCCAGGCCCGCAACGTCGGCAGTCATGCCGGCGCGCCGCGTAACTCCGTTTCGGGCATTAGCGTCATGCTAAAGTAGGGATCTTCCGATATCAGGTGGTTCTCGATCAGTTCAATACCCTCGGTGGCCGGCATGTAGGTCTGGTGTATGCCGCTGGGTCCGGTCAGGGGGTTGGGGGGGCGGCCACATGGGCTGGCTGGGTGTTGTCCGAAGGGCTTTTGGGTTAAGCCCGACGCAGAGCGGTTCCAGGAAGAAGGTAGCAAACAGTTTGGTGGCCGCGAGTTCCGCGGCGGTGCTCGCGGTGTACGCGGCGGGGTATGCCCGGACCTGGTCGGCGGCAAACCGCCTTGATGCGCAGGCTGCCGAGCGGAGGCCGGCGCTTCCATATACGCCGCCAACCGCGCCTCCAATCGCGGAGCTCCGGCCGGAGGCGCCCAACGCTCCCGTGGCTTCGCCTTCGCCCGACCCGGCGCCCGAATCGGCCGCCAAACCCAGTCTGATCGCATCCGCGGAACCCGTCCCAACAATCGCCGAAGTTCCGAGCGATGCGCCCGCGCCCGTGCCTGTCGAAACGCCGGCGCCGGTCGCCACTTCAACGGTTGAGCCAGTTGCCGCACCTGCACCGGCTGCACCAGCACCGGCCCCGCCGGCGCCGGCCGCGCCCCGATGGAAGGACGGAACCTACTACGGCTGGGGCACGTCCCGCCACGGCAATATACAAGCCGAGGTGGTGATCGAAGCTGGGCGCATCGCGTCGGCGACCATCGCTCAATGCTGGACGCGCTATCCGTGTTCCGTGATCTCCCACTTGCCCCCGCAAGTGGCCCAGCGGCAAAGCCCCGAGGTCGACTATGTCTCCAGAGCCACCCAGAGCGTCAACGCCTTCTACTATGCGGTAGTCGAAGCTCTGGGCAAGGCGAAGTGAGCGGCGGCGTGCCCGTCCGCACCGAGGCCGTGATGGACACGCTCGTGACCATTCACGTCGTCCGCTCCGGCGCCGATGCCGCCATCGAACGCGCGTTTGGATGGTTTCACGAAATCGAAGAGCGCTGCACGCGGTTCGACGCCGCGGAGCGAGTTGATGCAGCTCACGGCGCGGGCCGGCGTGCCGGTGCCGGTGAGCGCGATCCTTTACGAAGCCGTGCGGTTTGCGTTGATGGTGGCGGAGGCCAGCGGCGGCGCGTTCGATCCGACCATCGGCCAGCGGATGGAGGCGCGCGGCTTCAACCGGGAACATCGCACCGGAAAGATCGTCCGCACTGCGATCGCACCCGCTGACGACGTCAGCTACCGGGACGTGCGGCTCGATCCGGATCGAAGAACCATCACCCTGCTCCGCCCCTTGACGCTCGACCTTGGCGCGGTGGCGAAGGGCCTCGCCGTGGACGCGGCCGCGCGCGAGCTCGAGCCGTTCAAGGATTTTGCCATCGATGCCGGCGGCGACCTGTATATGGGCGGATCGAACCCGCGTGGCGCCCCGTGGTCGGTCGGGATTCGCCATCCGCGGCGCGACGGCGAGCTGATCGATTCCCTGCTCGTCTCGAACCAGGCGGTATGCACCTCGGGCGATTACGAACGCCGCACTACCGGCGCCGGGCATCACATTCTGGATCCGCGCACCGGGGCCTCGCCCCATGCCGTGGCCAGCGCCACCGTGGTCGCGCCGGGCGCGATGCTGGCGGATGCCCTGGCAACCGCCGCCTTCGTGCTTGGCCCGGACGACGGCATCCAGCTCCTGAATCGCATGGGCGTGGACGGGCTGATCGTGACCCCGGAGCTCGAGCGGTACGAAACGCGAGGCCTGTGCCATGTGGCGTAGGGCAAAGAAGTTCCTCAGAACGCCGAAGGGCCTGCTTACCATCATCCTCGTGATCTTCATCGCCATCGCCGCGCCCGGCCAGGGTGTCGGCGCCGTGGCGCCCGGGCTGCTGAGCGCGATCCTTGCCGCGGGCCTGGTGGACGCGCTGATCCTGCGATTGAGAAAGAAGGCTTGGGAGTATCCGAGCGGCGCGGTGCTCACCGCCATGATCGTGGCGATGGTACTGCGGCCGCAGGAGCCCTGGTACGTCACCACGATCACTTCGGTTGCCGCGGTTCTCAGCAAGTACGTTTTCCGCTCGCGGGTGGCGAACGTGTTCAATCCGGCGGCGCTGGCGATTGTCGCCAGCTTCTACGTCTTCCACACGGGCCAGAGCTGGTGGGGCGCGCTGCCCGAGGTTACGCCGTGGGCCCAGGTGGCGCTGGTCGCGGCGGGCGTGTTCATCACCGACCGGGTCAACAAGATGCCGCTGGTGCTGGCGTTTTTGGGAACCTACTTCCTGCTGTTCACCGTCACCGCGTTCGTCAGCGATCCGCAGTGGGTGGCCGAGATCTTTCGGCCTCCCGACCTCGAGGCGGCGCTGTTTTTCGCCTTCATCATCCTGACCGATCCGCCGACTTCGCCCACGAAGTATCCCGATCAGATCGTGTGCGGCGTGATCGTGGCCGCGGTCGGCTACGCCGTGTTTCGAATGGTTGGGCGTGGCCTACTATCTGCTGGCGGGCGTGCTGGCCGGCAACGTGTGGGATGCCTGGCGCAAGACGAGCCGGCGAACCGTCTACTCGTTGGCGGGAGCCAACTGAGGGCTGAAGCCTTCGATCTCGAGGAAGCCCCCGGAGATCAGAGTCGCCAGGAAGCTGGCGAACTCCTCGGGCTGGACGTGCGGCGGAATCCAGCCGCGCTCCTGGCAGAGTTGGTGGAGTTCCCGGCAAGTCCGGACGCCGTCGCAGGCCGGGAGCATGGCCGCGGTCCAAGGCTCGATCTGGCACTCCATATTGAAGGGATAGTTGGCCTGCAAGGGTGAAGCTCGCGGGCGCCAGACCTCCTTCGCCGGGGCGATGGACCACCTGTAGCTCCAGGCTAGGGGAGATCTTCGGCCTGGCCTCCAGCAGGCGCGCGGCGGACTCCGGCGAGGCGGCGAACGCCTCCCAGCGCATGGCCCACTCGAACTCGGCGCTGCCCGTGCGCGGCCCCAGTTGCCGCCGCGCGGTGAACGGCGGCCGGCCCTCCACCGCATGGCGTTGTAGAATCATCAATCCGTAAACGAACCTCTCGATCCCGGCGCTCGTGAAGGCATCCCGGCGCGACACGAATTCCGCGTGCGCGATCTCGCCCCGCTTCAATGGTTGGGAAGCGATTTCGGAGGGCGTGTGGGTCTCCACCACGGCCAGCAGACAATCGAATTGCCCCTCGTCTTCGCCCAGCCAGCCCCGCAGCCGCCGCTCAAACGGTTCTCCCGCGACGTCCGCGCCGAGCGCCAGGCAGTACAGCCTTCCTCCGGGTGATAGGTGGCGCGGCAGGCCGGCGACGATATTCCGCGTGATGTCCTCGCCCTCCGCCCCGGCATCCTGGAAGATCCATTTCCGGCTGAGCGCGGGGACGTAGGGCGGGTGCGCCACAATGCGGTCGAAGGTCACAGCCTCGACCGGAGCATAGAGATCGCCCTGGAATACGGTGACGTTCTCCAGGCCGTTCAGCAACCGGTTGAACTCGGCAAAGCGTGTGGAACGCTCAGTGATATCCACGGCCCAGGCTTGTGAGGCGTATTCGGAGGCAGCCGCGAGGGCTGCGGCGCCCGTGCCCGAGCACAGTTCCAGGAAACGCGCGCAGGCGCCGGACGGCAGCATCGACAGGAAGCGATACGTGTTCTTCGTGATGGCGGGGTAAACGATGTCTTCGGACGGAGTGAAACCAGAGCCGTCCGGATGATTCCACCGGTCCGAAGCGATGAACAGCCCGCCCAGCGGATAGAGAAAGACCGTGGCATAGCGGCATTCCGGACGGTCAGAACCGGCAGCGAGCAGCCCCAGCTTCTCCAGCGCGCCCGCGATTGCCGTGGGCAGCAAACTCTCCTCGACGTAGCCGCCTTCCAAAAACAGACGGATTAGAACGCCGGCTGCGTCCTTTGCCGGCGCCTGCGCAAGGGGAGCTTTTCGGGACAGCACTTCGTGCTGCGCCTCAAGGCCCAGCCGCTGGCAGACGGCCTGCTCGGTGTAGCCGGACCGAATAAGGAACTCCCTGACCGTGGAGCAGAGGTCGCGGGCGTCGTCGGGCAGTGTGATCATGGCCAGCCTATTCCACCAACAAGGCCGCGCGGGCCAGCCGGGAAAGCCCTTCCCGCAGGCCCTCCAGCGAGACATCCAGCTCGCGGGCAATCGCGTCCTGGTGTCTTGTTCCGTCGAGCAGCGTCAGCAGGCGGCGTGCGACTTCGTCTTCGATCTTCACCGGGCCATGGCGCAAATTGGCGACCCAATCCTGAGTGCGCGCCTGGAACCGGGCGAGCGGGAAAGCCACCGGCTTCTCGGAAACCTGAACGGTAAAGCGCGGAGGCGAGACCGTCAGGTGCGCGGCTCCGGTCGCGTACAACTCGGCTACCAGGCGGGCGAGCGTCGCGGCGTCATCCTCACGGGTTTCGCCCAGACTCCGCCGGACGCGGTCGACGAGCTCGCCGAACGGCACCGGGAGCGGCCATAAATCCGCCAGCAAGAGCAGCGCCGCCCTGTAGAACGGGTGATCGGTCGTCACCCGGTAGTCGGAGCGCCCGGAGAATTGCACAGCCGCATCCCGCCCGGGCTCAGGGTCGCCGGAGGAAGGGCGAAGTTGGGCCGCAACATAGCACCGGGAGAGATTCACCTCGGGAAAGGGCCGGGCAAGGGTGACGTCCTGGCGGCAGAGCAGCGTCTCCCGGAACCGCCTGCATTTCATAAAGTCCAGGTACTGCTCTTTACGGATCGCATCGCCCGCGGCAACCGACTCCAGAGCAGCGCGCACGGCTTCCGGTAGCGACCGGGCCTGCGTGGACGAGAAGTCCGCCTCGGAAAGGTATTGGAGTCCATGCTCCGTCGCCTGCTCCACGAACTCGTGGAAGTAGAGGGGCAGGCTGACGTCGGACATTTCGTCGTGAAACAAAGAACTCGCTGGCCGGGAGCGGAGCCTGTCGACCTCCTCGCTCAAAGTCCTGGAGGGCGTACCCGCCGAAGCCAGCATCTCCAGAAAGCCGGTGGCCAGCCGGGCTTTCTCCCGCATGTCCGCGGCCCCAGCCGTGTGATACAGCAGCATCCCCCGTAGCATGTCGCGCAGGTGCGCGCCCGGGTATACGTTGTAGCTGATGTAGGCGACGCCATGCGGCGCTAGCCGGCTCTCGCAAAGCGAAAGGATATTCCGTCGGATCCGTTCCGGGACCCAGGCATATAAGCCGTGCCCGATGATGTAGTCGAACTCGCCAAGGTCCGCCGGAAGGTCGCTCAAGTCCGCCTGCAGGAAGATGGTATTGCCGAGCCCGAGGGCCGCGGAGTCGGCGAGCGCCTTGTCGATGGCCGTCTTCGCCAGATCGCAGCCCACGAAAAGGCCGTGCGGCAGCGTGCAGGCCATCGGCATCAGATTGGCGCCATCGCCGCAGCCCAGTTCTAGCACCCGGCAACTCGCGGGGTCGGCCGGATTCATCCCGAAGAGGGTTGCCAGCGTGGCCATGCGGTCCGGGTGCGTATCCGGGATCGGGCGATAGAGGTACGGGATCTGGTCGTAGGAGAATTCGGACGGAGCGGTCACGTTAGCGGTGTCTCAAGACGAGGACCAGGACCAGTATAACCGCCAGCATCGCCAGACTCGCAATCAGGACGATGAGCCAGACGGGAAACCCGGGCTTGGCCTGCGGCGGCCGGTGCCGGCTCTACGGGCCGGGCTTCGAAGGACGGCGACGCACCGGCCTGGATGATTCGCGTAAAATCGCTGGGCCCCTGCTGCATCAATGTCTCTGGCGGCGGAGCAGCCGAAGGCGTAACAAACACCTGCGTCGCCCCCCTGCCCGACACCGGAGCGCTGGGTGGGGCGGGCGTCTGAAACAGCCGCGTGTACTCGCCGGGCGGGGGCGCGGCCGGCGCAGGCGGAGGAACTGGCGCAGAGGGTGGAGGGTTAACCTCCATCGGCTTGGAGCTTAGAGGGGACTGGAAAAAGCGCGTAAACTCGCCGGACTCCTCAACGGCCGGCTTTGGAAACGGCGTTACGGGCAACGCGGGGGGAGCCGATGCCGGCGCCTGAGAGTGGAACATTTGAGTGAAGGCGCCGGGTTGAGCGGCGGCCGGAGAAGGGCTGGCCTGCGGCGTGGGCGGCGGAGACGCGGGCCTCGCGGCCTGAAACATCCGGGTGAACTCGCCCAACTCCGCGGGCGGTGGTGGTGGTGGCGGCGCCGCCGCCGGTTGGAGTTCGGGCTCGGGTAGGACGGACGGAGGCGGCATACTGAATATGCCGCTGGCGGAAGACGGAGCCGGCTCGGCGGAGACCGGTTTACTGGGGACGCTTCCAGGCACGCGCCACGCGCCCACTCTGGTGAAGCGGTCATCGCCCGCGCCTTTGGGCACAGGCAAGGGCTCGCCCGCAGCCTGTTCCAGCCACTCGCGCAGATTGCGGAAGCCTTCCCGCGCCTCGGTCACCACGTAGCTGGCGGTCTCGCTGCTGATGGTCTCGATCAGCAATTCCATGGCCGGGCCGGCAACGCGCCGCAAGAACCAATAGATCCGGCTGAAGGACCTCGTGTGCCAGCACCGCCCTGCCGGTGGAAAGTTCACTGGCGGCGTAGGTGCGCGCCTCCGCATCCTCCGCCGCCAAACCTTTGAGTTCGTACTTGCCGCCGATGACCATAGGGGATCTTCTCCCCTATGGTGCCACCGTGCAGCCAAAGGTTCAAGAGGCGCCGCTCCAGCACCCCGTGACTTGATCTCAGCTCCTCCCACAGAAGGCTCGGCCGGAGAGGGAGGCGCGGCGGACGCGAGTGTCTCGACGGGCGCGATTGCGACGTTGAGAACCGCCGCGAATGATGCCACCGAAGGGAATAGTGGCCGCGAATTCACTGGTCGGAACCCCACTCGTGCTTCCAAGCGGCTCCCAGTATAACCCAGCCTTGCCCGTCTAATACTTGACCGTGGGCGCCGAGCCCGGCAGTGTGTAGCGCAGGTTGAAGAAGACCATGTTCGAGTGCGCGCTCGAGGGCGCGCCCGCCGCCACGGCCCACGGACGGCGCGTCACGTAGGAGTACTGTCCCATCACCTGCAACGCACCGTACTTGGCGTCTTTCCAGAAGGTGCGAGTCATACCCAAAGTCACTTCCTGAATGCTCCGATTCTGGCTGTTGGGAGAGCCGGCGTAGCCATAGCCCACGGGAGAAAGATTGACGTCCAGCGCCACGTTCCGCTTGACGTACACGCCGCCGTAGTAGGCGTAGAGTTGTGTGTTGCCGGCCTGGGCTTCCATGCCGGAGACCGTGGAGGCCGATTGCACCGGTGAAGGGCTGCCGTTGGCCCGCACCACCAGATCCGGCGCCTGACCGAAAATGTACCTGCCGCCGCCGTCACTGACGAAGTTATTCGACAACAGGCGGACGTTCTTGACAACCTCGTAATTGACGTTGAGCGAGCCGCCGCCCGCCGCGGCCCGGTAAGTCACCTTTGTAAGCGGGTTGAACAACCGGAAGGTTCGGTACAAACCCGCGACTTCGAAGTGCAGCGCGTGGCCGTTGGGCAGCTTCGGGTCAAAAGCGATCTTGCCGATGATATCCGGGTGAAGGTTCGGGACTGAATAAGTGGTCGTCCCGTTGTTTACTTCGCCCGAGTAGTTGTTTCCGCTAAAGGCGGCCGGCAAAGTGATCAGGCCTCCGCCGCCCGAGCCCCCGATATACTGTTCCGGATTATCGAGCGAAACGCCGAGAGCCACGGTGTCGCTCGCATGGTATACCAGGCGGAACTGAGCCGCGCGGCTCCAGGCCAGGCCGTTCTGATAGTTCACATCCACCACCTGGCTGTAGAAGAGGTCCGCGGGCAGTGGAGACAAGCCCTTGCGGTTGGGCGTCAGCAGGCTCCAGGACTGCCCGGCCAGCAGTTCCCACTTCTTCTTCCGTACACTGGCCCAGAATACCCGGAGGCGCAACTGGGCGCCGTTGCTGGAGACGGACGCATTGGCCGGAGCCGCCCCCAGAAAGTCGGTCTCCAGGTAGCCCAGAACGTTGGCGCCTTTAACCACGGCGTCCACCCGGATCCCCACCCTGGAGTTCTGGGAGCTGAATCGCACCTCCGACAAGTTGCCGGCCGGCGAGGTGTTGTAGGGGATGCTGCCGAAATTCGTCCCGACGCCAGTGCCGGGATTCGTGGTGCGGAAGACCGCCATGAAATCCACGAAACCGACAGGCGTTAGAGCGGCCGAGCCGATGCGAAATTGCAGAGGCGAGACCTCAGCCGGCGCGTCGTCCGCCGCGCCCAGGCCGCCCGCCAGAAGCAGAATCAAGAGAGTAGCCTTAACAGTTGTCATAAATTTTGTGTGCCCGGCATCGAGAGCGTGAATTTCGATCCCTTCCCCAACTGGCTCTCGGCGCTAACCGATCCGCCCATGCTTTCGATGGCGTGCTTCACGATCGCCAGTCCGAGGCCAGTGCCGCCCACTTCGCGAGAACGGGATTTGTCCACGCGGTAGAACCTCTCAAAAACCCGCGGCAGGTCTTCGGAGGGAATGCCGATGCCGTTGTCGGAGACCGTAATCCGCACTTTCGCGTCGTCGGAGCGGCTGGCTTCGATGCGGACTTCCCCGCCCGGATGATTGAACTTGACGGCGTTGTCCAGCAGGTTCACGAGAGCTTGCTCCAGCCGCAGCCCGCTGCCCCTCACCCACACGTCGCTCACCTCGCCCTGGTGAATAGTCACGCTTCGAAGACGGGCCTCCGCTTCTACGTTGCGGACGGCGCTTTCAACCGCGTCGCGGATGGATACCGTCTCCAGCGGGCCGCCGCGTTCGCCGGACTCCAGTTCCGACAGTGACAGCAGGTCGGAGGCAATGTGGTTAAGCCGGATGGTGTGGGACTTGATAATTTCCAGGAACTTCCGGTTATTCTCGCGGTCCTCCAACGCTCCGTCCAGTAGCGTCTCCGTATAGCCCTGAATGGCAGCCAGGGGTGTGCGAAGCTCGTGCGAGACGTTGGCCACGAAGTCGCGCCGCACCCGCTCCAGCCGCTCCAGGTCGGTCACGTCGTGGAGAATCACGATGGCGCCGCGCTGGCCGTGCGACTCCAGGGGAGCCGCCTGAATCTCGAAAGAGCGCCCCTCGGCCGCGGTGAGTTGAAGGTGCTGCTTCCGGACTTCGCCCTTCGCCAGCACTCCTGCGAGCATGTCGAGAAAGGCGGGATCGCGCACCACTTCCAACACCGGAAGCCGCGCGGTCACCGGATGCCGTGCGCCCACAACCCGCGCGAAGGCCTGGTTGCAGAAGGTCACGCAGAGTTCGTGGTCCACGGCCAGCACGCCCTCGACCATGCCGGCCAGAATCGCTTCGCGCCGCGCCGATTCCAGCCGGAGGCGTTCGACGAGGTCGCGCAACTGCCCAGCCATGTGGTTGAGGCTTCGCGCCAGATCTCCCAGCTCGTCCCGCGGCCCCGCCGGCAGCGAGCCGGAGAATTGCTCGTTGGCCAGGCCGTCGGCGAAAGCTTGCACCTGCCTGATCCGCCGGCTCAACGACCGGGAGAAGAGGAAGGCGATGGCCAGCGCGCAGAGAGCGGCTGCGAGCGAGGCCTGGAAGATTCTCCGGCGCACCTCCGCGACCGCTTGACTCACGTGTTCCAGCGGCACCGCCAGACGCAGGGCGTACCCCAGCCGCCCCTCGATCAGAACGGGCACGGCCAGGTACAGCAGATCGTGACTCAGAGTCGCGCTGCGCCGCACGGAAACTCCCTGTCTACCCGACAGCGCCTCTCGGAACTCGGGGCGGGTGGCGTGGTTCTCCATCGTCGCCGGGTTCGCTTCGGAGTCTCCCAGCACGGCGCCCGCCGGATCTATGACCGTAATTCGCCGCGTCGATCTGGCCGCCGCCTCCCTGACCCACGCGGCAAGGCCCGGGGCCGGGACGCGCTCCAGTTCGCTGGACAGAATGCGGGCCTGCCCGGCTAGCTGCATCTCCACCGCCAGCGTCTCCCGCGTGGTGGTGTAACGCGTTACCAGAAAATCGAGAACGCCCACCGTGACCAGGATCAGCAGCAGTCCCGCCAGCAGAAGCTTGCGGAACATCGTTCCGCCGGCCCCGGTCATGAACCGCTCTCCTCGGCGTGGTGCCGCACGTCCACGCCCTCGACGAGGAACAGCACGTCCTCGGCGATGTTGGTGGCGTGGTCCGCGATGCGCTCCAGGTTGCGGCTGACGAGGATGAGATCGAGCGCCCGTGAGACGGTGGAGGGGTCGCGCTGCATGAAGCCGACCAGTTCGTCGGTGATCGCGTCGCGCAGATCGTCGACGGCGTCGTCGGAGACCAGCACGCCGCGGGCGAGCCCGGCGTCGCGTTTCACGAAGGCGTCCAGACTGCGGTGCACCATGGACTCGGCCAGACGCGCCATCTGCGGGATGTCGATCAGAGGCTTGACGGGCGGCTGCGAGATCAAAGACAGCGCGCGCTCGACGATGTTCACCGCCAGGTCGCCCATCCGTTCCAGGTCGTTGTTGATCTTGATGGCGGCGGTGAGGAACCGGAGGTCGCGGGCCATGGGCTGCTGCAAGGCGAGCAGGCTGGTGGCCAGGGCGTCAATGCGGATCTCCTTCTGGTTGATCAGCGCCTCGTTGGCCAGCACCCGCTGGGCGCGCTCCGTATCCCTCTCGGTAAGAGACAGCACGCTCTCGTGAATGGCCAGCTCGACCATGCCCGCCATCTCGAGCAGTTGTTTCTGCAAGTCCTCGAGTTCTTCTACAAAGTGACGCACGCTTCCCCCGTACCGGCTGTGATCAGTCTATCCAAAACGGCCGGTGATGTAATCCTCGGTCTCCTTCATGTGCGGCTTAGTGAACAGCACGCCGGTCGGGCCGAATTCGATCAGTTTCCCCATCAAAAAGAACCCCGTGGATGTCGCGACACGGGCCGCCTGCTGCATGTTGTGGGTGACGATGACGATGGTGCACTTGTCTTTGAGGGAGAAAAGACAGGTCCTCGATCTTGGCGGTGGCGATCGGGTCCAGCGCGGAGCACGGCTCGTCGAGCAGCAGCACTTCGGGATCCACCGCCAGGGCGCGGGCGATGCATAGCCGCTGCTGCTGTCCGCCGGAAAGCGCGCTGGCCGGATGGTTCAGTTGATCCTTGACTTCGTCCCAGAGGGCCGCGCGCTGCAGGCTGCGCTCGACGGCCTCCCGCAATTCCGGCCGGCTCATCTGGTTGTTGATGCGCAGCCCGTAGGCCACGTTCTCGAAGATCGACTTGGGAAAAGGGTTCGACTTCTGGAACACCATTCCCACGCGGCGGCGCAGGCGCACGACATCCATTTCCAGAACGTTCTCGCCGTCCAGCAGCACCTCGCCCACCGCGCGCGCGTTGCGGACGGTCTCGTACATGCGATTGAGGGTGCGCAGGAAGGTCGACTTGCCGCAGCCGGAGGGGCCGATGAGCGCTGTGACGCGCTTCTCGGGAATCTTCAGGCCGACGTCGTAAAGCGCCTGCTGCGCGCCGTAGTAGAAGTTCAGCCCGGCAATCTGGAGCTTCGGCGGTGGCGTCTCGAGGTTCACGTTCATGCGCTCCGGGCCGACTTCGGGGAAAGGATCAACCGGGCGGCGATATTGGCTCCGAGCATCAGCGCTAAGAGCACCAGTCCCGCCGCCCAGGCTTGACGGTGCCAGTCCGCGTAAGGCGAGATGGCGTAAGTGAAGATCATGACCGGCAGCGAGGCCGTGGGCTGGTCCCACTGGGTCGACCAGAAACGGTTGTTGAAGCTGGTGAACAGCAGCGGAGCGGTCTCGCCCGCCACGCGCGCCACGCCCAGAAGCACGCCGGTCAGCACGCCGCGAAGCGAAGCCGGGATCACCACGGTCACCACCGTCCGCCACTTCGTCGCGCCCAGCGCCAGGGCTCCTTCGCGCAGCGAGTTCGGAACGGCGCGGAGGAACTGCTCGGTGCTGCGCACGGTGATGGGGATGATCATCAAGCTCAGCGCGAACGCGCCGGCCAGCATCGAAAAGCGCTTCATCGGCAGGACCACCACGGCGTAGGCGAAGATGCCGATCACGATCGAGGGCACCCCGTTCAGCAGGTCGGCGACATACCGGACGATGAACGAGAAGGTCCTGCCGCCGAACTCCGAGAGGTAGATGCCCGCGATGAAGCCCACCGGCACGCCCATCAGGGTGGCCAGCGCCAGTATCTTCGCGCTGCCGAGAATGGCGTTAGCCATGCCCCCGCCCGTCTCTCCGACCGGCTTCGGCAACTGGGTGAAGAACGCCCAGTTGATCGAGCGCGCGCCGTTCCACACCAGAAACCCCAGGATGAAGAACAGCACCGAGACCGTGATCAGAGTGCACAGTCCCGCCAGAGCGAACATGAAAGCGTTGACGGCTTTGCGGAAGTTCATCCCTGGGCGCTCCCCTTTCGCGTGGTGGCCGCAAGCAGAAGCCGCGCGGCGCCATTGATGAGGATGGTCAGCGCGAAGAGCACCAGGCCCAGTTCGACTAGCGCGCTGACGTGCATCTCGCTGGTCGCCTCGGTGAACTCGTTGGCGATCACGGCGGCGATGGAGTAGCCGGGGCTGAACAGCGAAGCGCTGATCTTCGGCGTGTTGCCGATGACCATGGTCACCGCCATGGTTTCTCCCAGCGCCCTGGCGAGGGCCAGGAAGACGGAGCCGATGATCCCCAGCCGCGCGTAGGGCACGACGACTTTCCAGGTCGCCTCCCAGCGCGTCGCGCCGACGGCGAGCGCGGCTTCCCGCTGCTCGGGCGGCACGGCCAGCAGGGCCTCGCGCGAGATGGACACGATGAATGGCAGGATCATGATGGCCAGGATCAGGCCGGCGGCGAGGAAGCCGACGCCGTAGTTCGGCCCCTGGAAGAACGGAAGGAAGCCCAGGTACTTGGCCAGGGCCGGCTGCACCGTGTCGCGCAGGGGCGAGACGAGCACGAAGACCGCCAGCAGCCCGTAGATCACGCTGGGCACGGCCGCCAGCAACTCCACCACGAAGGTCAGAGCGTCCGAGATCCTCGGCGGCGCCAGTTCGGCCAGGAAGATGGCAGCGCCCAACCCCAAAGGCACGGCGATCAAAAGAGACAAGAAGGAAGTCACAACCGTGCCATAGAGGAACGGCGCCGCGCCGAAGTTCTCGCCCACCGGGTCCCACTTCTGGGAAGTCAGGAAACCCCAGCCCAGCTTCTGGCGCGAGAGCGCCGAGCCCTGGTACAACTGCACCACCAGCAGGATCGTGATGAGCACGACCACAACGGCGGCGGCAAGGGTGACCAGACGCGGCATCGCTATTGGATCGTCGGGATGAGCTTCAGTTCCCTGGCGGCGAGGGACTGTGGAAGCGGCGCGTAACCCAGCGGCTCGGCCAGCTTCTGGCCATCCCCCAGCATCCAGCGCAGGAATTCCGTGATGGCCTTCCGCTTCTGGGCGTCCTGAATCCTGGCCGGCACTAGAAGCCAGGTGAAGCTGGAGACGGGATAGGCGTCCTTGCCGGGAGGGTTCGCAATGGACACCCGAAAATCGTCGGGAATGACTGCCGTCGCGGCGGCCGCGGTCACGCTCTTCAGATCGGCCCTGACAAAGGCCCCAGAGGAATTGCGCACCGCGCCGTAGGGCATCTTGTTCTGGAGGGCGTAGACCAGTTCCACGTAGCCGATGGAGTTCGGCGTCTGCTTCACCAGGCCCGAGACGCCTTCGTTGCCCTTGGCGCCAAGTCCCACGGGCCACTCGACGGCGGTCCCGGCTCCGACCTTGCTCTTCCACGCGGCGCTCGCCTTGGAGAGGTAGTCGGTCCACACGAAGGTGGTGCCGCTGCCGTCGGAGCGGTGAATGACTACAATGGTCGTCGCCGGGAGGGTCACCCCAGGATTGGCCTGGGCGATCTCGCGGTCGTTCCAGCGCGTGATCGAGCCGAGGAAGATCCCGGCCAGCGCCTCGGCCGTGAACCGCAGTTCCTTCTGAACACCGGCGACGTTGTAGGTTGGAACGACGGCGCCCAGAACGGTCGGGAAGTGAATCACCTTGACCTTCGCCTTCGACAGTTGCTCGTCGTTCATCGGGCTGTCGGACGCGCCGAAGTCCACCGTGCCGGCCTGCAACTGGCGGATGCCGCCGCCGGAGCCGATCGACTGGTAGTTGATCTGCGCCTTCGGGCTGAGCTTGTGAAACTCGTCAAACCACTTGGCGTAGATGGGATACGGGAAGGTGGCGCCGGCCCCGTTGATCAGCGTCTGCGCCGGGCTGATGGCCGCCAACGCAATCAGAAGGATCGCTGCATTTACAATTCTCACGGATCTGCCTCCAGTACCATTCTGGAATTGGAAGGTTACAGCTCCGTTACAAGGGGGTTAATTGCTGGTGAAAGAAGTGGAGAAGGAGTAGCCGAAGCCGCGCGAAGAGAGGATGTAGACGGGCGCGGCGGGGTTCTCCTCGATCCTCTGCCGCAGCCGCAGGATGTAAACGTCCACGGTACGCGGAGTGACGGCGCGCCCGTGGCCCCAAACGGCGTCGAGCAACTGGTCGCGGGTGAACACCACGCCCGGCCGGCCTATGAGGTACTCCAGGAGCTTGAATTCGGTGGCGGTGAGCAAAACCGGCTCGCCGCGAAGACGTACCTGAAGGCTGGTGCGGTCCACCTCCAGATCGCCGGCCTTGAGCACTCGCGGCGCGGCGCTCCTGTCGCGGAACTGGATCTTCACGCGGGCGATCAGCTCGCGGATGGAGAACGGCTTCACAACGTAATCGTTGGCGCCGAGCTCCAAGCCTAGAACCCTGTCCGTCTCCGAACCCTTGGCCGTAAGGAAGATGATGGGGATATGCGCCAGGTCGGGGTGGGCGCGGACGGCGCGGCAGATTTCCAGGCCGTCGGAGTCGGGCAGCATTATGTCGAGGATAATCAGGTCGGGCTTCTCGCCGCGGAAGAGAGCGATAGCATTCTTGCCGGTCTGCGACCCGGCAAACGAGTAGCCCTCTTTTTCCAGGTTGTACTTGAGCAACGCGAGTAAGTCGGCGTCGTCTTCGACTAAGACGATCTTCTTCATCCGGTCCGCCGGTACAAGGCGTGCTTCTGGATGTAGTCCATCACCGTCGCCGGCAGCTCGGGCGGGCGCTCGCCGGCCGCCACCCGCGCGCGAATGCCGGAGGAAGAGACCGGCATGGCCAGCGTGTCCAGCCGGTGGACCGTGGCGCCGGGAGGCGCGGAATAGTGGTGCCCGGGCCGCGTCACCACGATGAAGGCGACTTCGCGGACCACGTCGCTCCAGCGGTGCCACATCTTGATTTCGGCGAAGGCATCCGCTCCGATCAGGAAATAGACTAGCGCTTCCTCCCCGGCCACGGCCTTCACCTTCTCGATGGTCTGGATCGAGTAGCTGATCTCCTCGCCCTCCTCGAGCCGCGACGGCTCGAACTCCGGCGCGCCATAGCAAGCCAATTCGACCATCCGGTAGCGGTGCTCGTAACTCGTCAGCAGCGGCCCATTCTTGTGGGGCGGGTTGGCCGCTACCACGAACATCACTTTCGAGAGACCGAATTGCACGACCGCTTCGCGCGCAACCGTCAAGTGGGCGCTGTGGATAGGATCGAACGTGCCGCCGAAAATGGCAATGCGGCTGCGGATGGTTGTTTCCTGCTCTCTCATCCGGCGGAGACGCTTCCTGGTCCACAGGGTCATGTTGGTCCGTCAGAAAGTGATCCCTAGCAGGAAGTCGGCCTGGTTCAACTGGGTGGTGAGGCCGCCCAAAGTGGCACGAATGCTCGTGCTTCCCCAGCGCGTGTAGCGGATCTCGGAAGAGAGTCGCACCACGGGCAAGTGGAGCTCCAGACCGGCGCCGACGGTCGCCCCGATCGCCGCCCGGCCTCTCACCTCCGGCGGCTGGTTGGTGCTGCTGGATTGCGTGGTTTGATCGATCCGCGCGAACCGGCGAAAGGAAAGCCCCGCTCCAATGAAGGGCCTGAGCAAAGCCCCAGGGAAGCGGTACTTCGCCAGAATGGGGACCTCCCAGACCTGGCCGGTGGTCCGGCTGGTGGAGGAATCGTAGTGCAGGCGGCGGTACAGGAGGTCCGCTTCCACCCCGATCCCCAGCGGGAGACCCAGCTCTACGACGGGTCCAATGACAAAAGGCGACCGGTCGGACGTGTACGTCGAAGTGTTGGCCACCTTCAGCGCGTTGGACAGGGGGACGCCCCCCTTCAGCCCGAAGGAGACAGACTGCGGGTAGGCGGCCGAGGCCGCGAGCAGGGTGAAGGCGAACAGCAATCTCATAGGAACCATTCTAAGCTGCATTTCAGCGCCCCACGGACTCGCCGCGAGCCGCTCGTGGTGGCCAGCTCGTCGGCGCGGTTGTTGTCGGCGTGGGAGTCGTGGCCCTTGGTCCAGACCCAGTGGGTGTCGTGGCGCGCGGCCTGGGCGTCGAGCTGCTCCCAAAGATCCTGATTCTTAACCGGCTGTTTCGACGCCGTCCGCCAGCCGTTCCGCTTCCACTTCACGATCCACTGGGTGATTCCGTTCTTCATGTATTCCGAGTCGGTGACAATCTCCACATGGCAGGGCTCCTTGAGCGAGGCCAGGCCGCGGACAGCCGCGGTCAGTTCCATGCGGTTGTTGGTGGTGGCCGGCTCGAAACCGGAGAGCTCGTGTTTGTGGCCGCCGTAGCGGAGGATGCATGCCCATCCGCCTGGGCCGGGGTTCCCGAGACACGCCCCGTCAGTAATAAGCTGGATCTTTTTCATGTGCGATGAATTCTTCCAAGCGAGTCATAATCTCATCGGCGCCATGCGCCGTGTGGATGCGGGAGCGGAGCGTCGAACCGTTTCGGACGCCGTGGCTGAGGAACGTGGCGAACTGCTTCATCTTCCCGACCAGGTCCGACTCGCCGCGCTCCATCAGCGTGGAGTAGTAGGAGCGCATGATTCCGAAGCGATCGGCGTCGGTCGAGACATCGTACCGGCCCGTGGCGACGAATTGAGCGATCTGCCGGAAGATCCACGGGTCGGTGGCCGCGGCGCGTCCGATCATGACCGCGTCGCAGCCGGTTTCGTCCACCATCCGCACGGCGTCCTCCGGCGTGACGATATCGCCGTTCCCGATCACCGGAATCCGCACGGCCGACTTTCACCTCCGCGATCCGGCTCCAGTCGGCCCTGCCGCCGTAGCCCTGCTCCCTGGTGCGGGGGTGAAAAGCGAGGGCCGCCACGCCGCAGTCCTCCGCCATCCGCGCCAGATCGACAGCGACGATCTCACGTTCATTCCAGCCGGAGCGGAACTTCACGGTGAGCGGAATCGAAATGGCTTCGCGCACCGCGCGGAAGATACGCTCGACCAGAGGCAGGTTGCGGAGCAGGCCGGAGCCGCCATTGCACCGGACCACTTTCTTGACCGGACAGCCCAGGTTGATATCCACCAGGTCGAAGCCCAGGTTCTGGCAGACGCGGGCGGCCTCGGCCATGGCCACGGGGTCGGAGCCGAAAAGCTGCGCCGAGATGGGGTGCTCGTCCGGCTCGAAGGCCAGGTACTCCAGGGTCTTGCCCGGCTTGCGCGAGCGGCTCGATCCGACGATGCCGTGCGAGCTGGTGAACTCGGTCATGATCAGACCGCATCCGCCGAAGCCGCGAATGAAGCGGCGAAACACCGTGTCCGTGACGCCGGCCATGGGCGCAAGCACCGTGGCGGGCGCAACTTCGACGTCGCCGATTTTCAGTTGGGGAGGGAACACCATCGCGCTGTCTTCATTCTAACCGCTGCCGGGCGGCAACTAACTCAGTTGGACTGTTCAAGCAAGGTCCGAACCGGTATGCCGTGATCCAGGATGAGCCTGCGCACGGCGGCGGGCGTGAGTTTCGCTATGCGCCTGACCTCCCGGCGCTTGCGGAGGGTGCGGGGCAGCATGCGCGCGGCCGCGAAATCGGCGCGCACAATCGTCCAAGCCAATAGAGCCTTGTTCCGCAGGCCAGGAAAGCGAGCCATCTCTCCCCTTCCCCCCGCCGCGGCCAGCAGCCCTCCCGCCAGGCGCAGCACGAAATAGAAGGGATTAAGCAGCAGCAAGCTCCAGGGGAAGAGCTTGACCGCGAGCAGAACACGATTGCGTTCGATGAGGAAAACGCGGGCCATGGACCCTGCGTTCAGGGTGCCCCCGCGGTGGTGCCGCGCCACGGCGCCCGGCACGTAGAGGCAGCGCCAGCCGGCGATTCTCGCGCGCAGCCCGAGTTCCGCATCGTCTCCGAACGCGAACAAATCCTCGTCGAACCCGCCGATGTGGTCCAGCATCGCTTTCCGGTACATGGCCGCGGAGCCGTCCGGCCACAGGCACTCTTCCACGAGGTCGTACTGTCCATGGTCGATCTCGCCGGTGCCCCGGCCGCGGTTCTGGCCATCCGGGTAGATCGAATGCCCCACCTTGTCGATGCGCCGCGGGTCGCTGTGGACAAGCACCTTTGCCGCGGCCATGCCAATGTCCGGCGCGACGTCAAAAGCGCGGCGCATGGCCGCGAGAAAGTCCGGATCGGCCTCCGCATCGTTGTTCAAGATAGCGATGAACCGCCCGGAAGAGGCTTCGAACCCCTGGTTGTTCGCGGCGCAGAACCCCTGGTTCGCCTGGTTGACAATTACGCTCACGCGAAAGCCCTGCCGGGGAAGGAACTCGGCCCGCAGCATCTCGACCGAGCCGTCGGTGGAGCCGTTGTCCACCACAATCACTTCAAAATCGGCATTCCGCTGGCGCTCAAGCGATTCCAGGCAGGCGCGCAAGTACTCGCGCCCGTTCCAGTTGACCACCACTACTGAAATCTCGGCGCCGCACATGCTCCTCAATGATAGCCCGGCGGCGAAACGAAAATCGGCGCGAAGCCGTCGCATAATAGCAGGTGAGAGGAGAGCTCGGATGAAGTACGTGCAGATTGGTATTCTCGCAGCCCTGGTAGGGGTCGGGGCTTTGCTCTTCATGGTCTGGAGGGGACAGCAGCCGCAGCCGATCGCCGCGGCGCCGGCCGTGGCGCAGGCTCCGGTGGAACAACCCGCGGCGGTCGCGCAGGCTCCGCCGCCCGAAGCGCGGCCAGTCAAGCCTTCCCCGACGGTGCGGCCTAAGAGGGCGGTCCGGGTTGAAGAACCGGTTGCAGCGCAGCCGGTCGAAATCGCGGCTCCGGCTCCTGCGCCCGCACCCGCACCCGCGCCGGAACCTCTCGCCGCTGCGCCGGTTCCGGTCGAGGCGCCTGCTCCGCCACCACCGCCGCCGCAACCTCGGACAGTGACGCTCGCGGCGGGGACGCTGCTGTCAGCCCGGCTGGCGGAAACGCTGTCCAGCGACAGGGTCAAGGCGGGTGACGCATTCACCGCCACGCTCGACCGGCCTTTGGTGGTGGATGGGCTGGTGATTGCGGAGCGCGGTACGCGGCTGGAAGGGCGCGTGTTGGAGGCGCAAGAGGCCGGAAGGGTCCAAGGCGTGTCGAGCCTTTCGATCCACCTGGTCCGACTCAGCACCAGGGACGGCCAGCGGGTGAACATCCAAACGGACCCATTCCGCAGGCAGGGCGAGACGAGCAAGGGTGAGGACGTGGCCAAGGTCGGAGCCGGGGCGGGACTAGGGGCCATCATCGGTGCGATCGCGGGAGGCGGCAAGGGCGCGGGGATTGGAGCAGCGGTCGGCGGCGCGGCCGGCGCGGGCACCGTCGCGGCCACGCGTGGAAAACCCGCGGTGCTGCCCGTGGAAACGCGCATCGACTTCCGCCTGAGCAGCCCGCTTTCGCTGACCGAGCAGAAGTAGCTCCCGCCGGAGCGCCATTGGGCCCAAACGGCGCAAGTTGCGCCGTTTTGGTGGCCGTAAGTCCTTGAAAACAGGTCCAGGGACTCCGGGAAATGGCGCAACATTGCGTCATTCATTCGCCTGCCTTTCGCCTCGGCCGAGCCAGCCACAGCAGAACCTCCACGTTCAGTATCTCGCTCTGGTGGTCAGTGCGGGCTGTGGCGGACAGGGGCGCGGCGCTGTATCTGGCGGCAGCAGTTGGGGTTAGCGGTGTTGAGGAAAGTGCGAAGAGGTTGTGATCATACATTTCTGGAACTCGTACCAAGGCAGGTGGTCCAGGATCTGGGAGAAAACAGTTCGGTCGGAGTTCACCCCTCGTTGTCGGTGCTTCCGAAACCTGGCCAATGTCATTGACGCGCGCCAATCGGACTACAGGTTCATTGGCCTGTCAATGCCGGAGGTGGGCCTCACGGATTTTGGGTCAAAGAACAAGCTGAGCTTCCGCACCTACAAAGGAGTGGACGCGGGGACGGCGCGGAAGAGCGGACTTGGGGCAACCCTTCAAACGCTGGTGATCTCGCCACAGGGCAAAGAAATAGTTGACGCCGGACAGCAGGGTGCTAAAGTCGTGGAGGGGAGCGTATACTGGCACAGTCCAGGAGGAAGTTGAGGCATACTTCAAGGTCGGGAACGAGGTGATAAAGGAGGCTCCTTGAGAGCCTAATGGGGATGCAACACGCCTCAGGCAGACAGCTGCCCCGCGTGCGTCCGGCGCCTCGCGGAACTACAATGCGCACCGGGAGCCTCCGACTCTGCGCGCTTGCCATGGCGACTGTATGTGTCTTCGCTTTCACATCCGCCAGCATGGGAAGCCTGGACGTTTGGGTGGTTCAAGAGCACTCAGGAGTGCCGGTAGGAGGAGCCAATGTTCACATTTTCCGGCTGGGCGCCCCGGGTCTCGCCGCGGACCTCGAATGCGACCGGGAGGGGCGCTGCCAGGCGCCGGAGATGCCGGCGGGCAGCTACCGGATCGAAGTGTCGAAGACCGGCTACGTCTCCGCGGTCCTGAGCGTTGACGGGCCGTTGGGCAGACGCTTCGTTGTTCCGCTGGTGCGTGAAGGGGTGATAACAGGACAGGTCACTCACCCACAGGGTAAGGCCCTCGGCGACGCTCTCGTTCTGCCCATGGTGAAGCCCGCTGAGGGCTCGGCCCCTGTGCCCCACCAAACCGGCGCGCCTCTGATGGGCAGAGTCGACTCCCGCGGGCGGTACCGCCTCTATAATCTACCCCCCGGAGAGTATGCTGTCGCGCTCTCTTATTCGGACCCCCTATCTGAGACCAGCTTGGCTGTGCGCTTCTACCCGAACGATGAGGCGCCCCGGATCTTTGTCGTTTCCGGAGGAGAAGAATACACCGGCGTCGATTTCTTTGTTGACCCGCTTCCCAGCTGCACCCTCAGCGGGCGGGTTCAGTCTCCGGTGGAAGGCAGCTCCGTACAGCTCTCCCTGGCGCCCGTGAATCAGCCCGCGCTGGTCATCAGCAGGGCCCGGGCAGACAGTGACGGCAGGTTTCACTTTGAGGGGATACCTGTCGGTTCCTATGACCTCTTGGCAGTGGGGGAAGTGCGCCGGGCTGGGGAAGTCCCGGCGGCGGCAGACCTTCCTCTCCGGCTCTACGGTCGCACCCGGCTGGAGGCGTCTCCACCGGACACCGGGGACATATCCGTTTCACTCAGCCAAGGCCGGATGGCCTCGTTCGCGCTCCACCCCATGGACGGGTTCAACCGAGTCGAAGGCTGTCCCTCGGCCGCGAGGCTCACTCTCAAGCCCCTGGAGGATTGGGGAAGAGATTGCGGCGCGGAGGTGGATCTGCGCTCAGGGCAAGAGCAAAGTGTTCACAATCTGGCGCCCGGCCGGTACGCCGTTGCCTTGTCCGGCCTCGGGGATCAATGCTATCTCGCCGGACCCTCCATCGTGGACTTACGGGCCCGGAATGAACCTGGGCCGATTCTGCTCGAGATGACTGCGGCTGCTTCCATCAGCGGCCGTCTGAGTGGATTGGGCGATTCCAATCCAACCGAGTTCGTGGTGGTACTAACACCACGCGCGTATTCGGGCGCGACGCCCAGTCAGATCGCAGTTCCAGGCGCCGACTCCAAGTTTGCGTTCACGGCCCTTCGCCCGGGAAAGTACCGACTCACCGCACGTACGGCAACCGCAAACCCCGGGGCAGGTCCGGCTCTGGGACCAGCCGGGCCGCTGGAAATCGAACTGCGAGGAGGAGCGGTCACCGAGGTGGATCTTCCCGTGGCTCTCGCCGGCGCCGGACCCTGATCCGAAAGGAGGGAAGTTCCTATGTTCTCAAGAACAGCAGTATTGGTGCTGGCGAGCTTGGCGGCCGCCGGACAGCAACGGGAGTCTCCGCCGCCGGCTCAGGCAACTGGTTCCATCAGCGGCCTGGTGAGGGACGCAGGGACTCGGTCTCCCATCAAGAACGCCAGAGTGCTCATCGACTTCTCGATAAACCTCCAGAGAAAGCAGATCTCCACCACAACGGACGCCCAAGGGAGATACACTCTGAGCGGCGTGCCCCCCGGCGGTTATCGTGTCTTCGCGGAGACCCCTGCAAACAGAGTCTTGACCGGCGGCGTCCTGCGAGGCACGGCGGCGTTTCAGGGCTCCAGAAGCGTCACTGTTACTCCAGGGCTTCACTTGAAATCGGTCGACATCGATATCCGCACGGACAGCGGCCCCGGCACCATTTCGGGTCGCGTATTAGATGAAGACATGAACCCAGTGCCAGGGGCTTGGGTGCGCCTGGTAATCAGACGATATGAGTATGGGGTTCTGAGATACGGCGTATCAGGTATAACTACAACCAACGACCTGGGGGAGTACGTTCTCAGCCCGCCAACGGGCGGTTACGCATACTCCTACCTGTTGGAGGCCCGGAGCAAGGTGATGCAACTCGATGCCGCCTCCTCGGCGGCCCCCAACGCTGAGCAGCGGAAGAGGGTGTTCGCGCCAACCTTTTTCCCGAATTCGCCGTCCATTAGTGGGGCTTCGCCCGTCTTGCCGCGCAGCGGCGAGCACCTGGAGGGGATGGACATCCGTATAGTCAAGACGCCATCGTACTGCATCGAGGCTACGTTGGCGGCGGAAGGGGCGCCGGGGCCCCTGAACTTTGAGCTCTCCAGCGAGCAGCCAGTCAACGGGATGGGGGCCTTCATCTCGCAGCCTGGAGGAAAAGCCGGCCCCGATGGCAGGATCCGCGTTTGTGACCTCTCTCCCGGCAGGTACCTGCTGGCCGCGTTGTTCGGCTCGCCATCGACTCAGAGGCCGCCGTCCAGGTACGGAGCCACAGTCGTTGGCATCACCGACGCCGATGTACGCGGCCTCAATCTCAGCGCGGCTACTGGCAAGGCTCTCACCGGCAGGGTCTTGCTGGATGGGGTGTCGCCAGAGAGGCGCCCCGACTCACAACTAAGGATTCAGCTGTTCAGCATGAGCGGGTCTCTAGGATCAGCTTGCCAATCCTCTATCCCCGGTCAATTCTCTTGCCCGGGCCTCTTTCTGGACGACTATGGCGTAAAGGTGTCGGGGGTTCCGCAGGGTCTCTACGTCAAGGACATCACGTACGGTGGGTTGAGCGTGCTCAACGGAGTTCTTCGATATGGGACGGGATTCGGCAATGCGGAGCTTACCGTGGTAGTGGCGGGTGGCGGGGCGTCGCTGAGCGCGAAGGTGGTGGATAAGGACGGCGAGCCGGTTCCGGATGCTTACGTGTATGTCATACCGGCGGACGTGGCATCGGAAGCTGCGTTGTCAGCGGCGCTGGTCTCCGGGAGGAGCGACCCAAACGGTTCTTACAGCAGCGCAACCCTGCCGCCTGGCAAGTACCACGCGCTGGCCAGCCGCACGGAGGTTGTGCGAACTCCGGAGGGAATCGAGAAGCTGTGGCGGACACGTCACAAAGGCGCAGAGTCTGACATCGCGGCCGGCACCGCTGTGCAGCTAACACTTCAACCCGTGCCGCTTGATTGAGCTCGACGTGGGGCGTGAGGCAGAACGCGCCTCATGGCATGCGGCTGATGATGACGCAGGTCCTCTCCGGTTCCCCGAGCCGGCATAGGCCGCTGGTGGGTGCTGCTCGTCTAAGATGCGGTGAATGACGCGATGGGTCAAGCTCACCAAGGCGTCACAGGACACTGCATCGCACGATATCCAGCAGCCTGTCGCGCAGCGCCGATCACGCTATTGCTTTGGTGAGGCGGGCAGCCGGCTCTCGTCCATATAGAGGAGTTCCCAGATGTGGCTGTCGGGGTCCTGAAAGCTGCGGCTGTACATCCAGCCGTGGTCCTGCGGGCCTGTGTTGAGCGAGCCGCCTGACACGAGGGCCTGGTTCGCAATCCAGTCCACCTTTTCCCGGCTCTCAACGGATATGGCGGTGAGGACCTCGGTGGTATGCGAGGCGTCGGAGATCGCTTTCGTGGTGAACGTTTTGAAGAAGCTCTTGACGATGAGCATGGCGTAAATGTTCTCGCCGATGATCATGCAGGCCGCCTTCTCGTCAGTGAACTGAGGGTTGAAGGTAAACCCGAGCGCCGCGAAAAAGTCAATGGACCGCTTCAGATCCTTGACGGGAAGATTTAAAAAGATCTGCTTCGCCACAGCGGATTGCATACGTTTTTGATGTTCTTCAGCGAGGCGAGGATTCTTGGCCGGCGACGGCGCTGACTAACCCTTTAGCTCGCACTTGCCGTCGGCGCGGAGCAGGATCTTGCGGCCGCGCCAGCTGACGGTGTTGCCGAAGAATCCGGCCAGCCAGAACGCGAATGAGACCAGGTCCTGCACTGGTATCAACCACCAGCGCCGCGCGGTCAGCGGATCGTGGAGCACCCAGCCCGCAACCGCCCAGGCCGCGGCGGCCCGCATAGTCAGCGCCAGCGCCAGCAGCGGCCACGAGCCCGGCTGCAACGCCAACAGCAGTAAGGCGATGGGCAGCGGGTTGGTGAAGACCTCGCCAACATAGCCGGCCGGCCGCGAGCGCCGCGTGGTTCTCACCCAGCGCAGCCGGTGCCGGAAGTTCGTCCGGAAATCCTCGCTCCCAATGCGGTGTTCGACAACGTAGGAGGACAAACTCACCCGCCAGCCTTTCTCGAAGGCCAGCTTGCCGAGCACGAAATCCTCCGCGGTGTAGTCTTTCACCCGATCGAAGCCGCCTATGCTCCGGAGCGCGGCCCTCCGCATGACCATCGTCGGCCCCACCGCGAACTTCATCCCTTCGACGACGCGGGCCGCTAGCACGCCGGCCAGAAACTCCGTGTTCATGCCGACGGCCTCCAGCGTGGACCAGAAACCGATTCCCGGCACGGCCCGGTAGGGACAGGTTGCGACGCCGAGCCGCTCGTCCTGGAACTCCGCGGCGATCTTGCGCAGCATTCCCGGCGTCACGCGGATGTCGCTGTCGCTCATCACCAACAGGTCATGACGCGCTTCAGCCGCCATGTGGCCGAGCTTGTAGACCTTGTCGTTAGCGTAGGGCGGCACGCCAGTCAGCAGGACCCGGGCCAGCACGCCCGGGCGCTCCCGGCGCAGTTTCTCGACGATGGGGAATGCGGGGTCGCTCTCAGTCCGGATGGCGAACAGCAACTCAAACGCGGGATAGTCCTGGAGGAAGAAGCTCCGCAGGTTGCTCTCCAGACCTTCATCCGCGCCGGCGAGCGGCTTCAGGATGCTGATAGGAACCTGCCCGTGAGGCTCCGGGGGCCGCACCGCCAGGTAATGGTGCGCCGCGAAAATCACGAGGGCGCAATACGCCAGCGATCCGGTCAGGATCAGCAGCAGGAGAACGGTAACAATCGCCATCCGCGGCTACTCGGCCGGGGCTTTGGAATCGACGAGCCTCCGGATATCGGCCAGAAAATCGTCGACGGGCTTCGCGCCCTGGTCGCCGTGTTTGCGGTTGCGAACCGAAACGGCGCCGGTCTGCGCCTCGCGGTCGCCCACCACCAGCATGTAGGGAATCTTCTGCAACTGCGCTTCGCGGATCTTCAGATTCACCTTCTCGCTGCGGTCGTCGAGCGTGACCCGGATGCCAGCCTCCTTCAGCCGGAGCATGACCTGGCGGCCGTAGTCTAGCTGGCGGTCCGTGATCGGAAGTACGGTTGCCTGAATCGGCGCCAGCCAGACCGGGAAAGCGCCGGCGTAGTGCTCAAGCAAGATCCCGAAGAAGCGCTCGACCGAACCGTACAGCGCGCGGTGAACCATCAGCGGCTGGTGGGCCTTGCCGTCCTCGGCGATGTACTCCAGGCCGAAACGCCGCGGCAGGGTGAAATCGAACTGAACGGTCGAAAGCTGCCACTGGCGCCCGATGGCGTCCACCAGCTTGACGTCAATCTTGGGACCGTAGAAGGCGGCCTCGTCCGGAATCACCTTGACCTTCATTTTGAGACGGTCCGTGGCGCGCTGCAGGGCGTTCTCGCCGAGCTGCCATTGCTCGGGCGTCCCGTCGTACTTGCCGGATTTGCCGTTATCCCAAGTGGACAGTTCCGCGGCGTAGTCGTCGAATCCGTAGGTCTTCAGGACATCCATGGCGAACTGGAGGCAATTGACGACCTCGTCCTCGATCTGCTCCGGCGTGCAGAAGATGTGCGCGTCGTCCTGGGTGAATCCGCGCACGCGCATCAGGCCGTGCATGACGCCCGAGCGCTCGTAGCGGTACACCGTGCCCAGCTCGCCCAGCCGCACGGGCAGATCGCGGTAGCTGCGCAGGCGGTCCTGGTAGATCAGGATGTGGAACGGGCAGTTCATGGGCTTGAGCTGATACTCGGCGTCGTCCAGCTCCATGCGCTTGAACATGTTCTCGGCGTAAAAATTGTAGTGGCCCGAGGTCTTCCACAGATCCGAGCGGGCGATGTGCGGCGTGTAGACCAGCGAATAGCCGCGCGCGATGTACTGGTCGCGCATCCAGTCTTCCATCAGCTTCCTTACGGTCCCGCCCTTGGGATGGAAGAAGATCAGGCCGGGCCCGGCGAGGTCCTGTATGCTGAACAGGTCCAATTCCTTGCCCAGCTTGCGGTGGTCCCGCTTCTTGGCTTCTTCGACCTGGTGCAGGTAGGCTTCCAGGTCCTTCTTGTCGAAGAAGGCCGTCCCGTAAATGCGCTGCATCTGCTGGCGCTTCTCGTCGCCGCGCCAGTAAGCCCCGGCGATGGAGAGGATCTTGAAGGCCTTGAGGCGGGATGTGGAGGGGACGTGCGGCCCGCGGCAGAAGTCGGTGAAGCGCGGCCCGAGAGTGTATTCGGTAAAGACTTCGCCCGCCCGCTCTTCGATGAGCTCGCACTTCATGCTCTCGCCCATCTCCGCGAATTTCTTCAGGCCTTCCTGCTTGGAAGTGAGTTTGCGCTCGTAGGGCAGGTCCTGGGCCTGCAATTCCCACATCTTCGCCTCGATCCTGTCGAGGTCCTCCGGCGTGAACGGCGTCTCCCGCTGGAAATCGTAATAGAAGCCGGTATCGGTCGCCGGACCGATGCCCAGCTTGGTCTCCGGGTACAGTTCGACCACCGCCGCCGCCAGCAGGTGGGCCGTCGAATGCCGGTAGACCTCCAGCGCCGCGGGGTCTTTCGAAGTCAGAATCTGAAGCGTCGCGTCGGATTCGATGGGCCGGGTGAGATCGTACAGATCCCCATTGACCCGGGCGGCGACCGCATCCTGGGCCAGCCTCTTTCCGATTGCCGCCGCGATGTCGCCGGGCCGGACGCCCGCCGGATGGGTCTGCTGGCTGCCATCCGGCAGAGTGATGGTAATGCTGCTCATAAGCCTAGAGTTATCAGCCTATCACAGAGCGGCGAAGCCCCAGCGAACGGGGAATCGTCGCGGGCCGAGAGGAAATCCGGCGTCAGTAGTGCAGAGAAGACCTTTGGAAAGGCTTATACTGAAGTCGTGAAGGCGAAAGTCAAGTTGACTGGGGCAACGCGGGTGAAGGGCGGTGTCCTACTCAAGGCCCCTGTGCGCATCACTGAGGACGAAGCCGATGCCATCATCAGCCAGCGCCGCCTGGCTGAGAAGAAGAGAATCCCTCTCGATGAGATGATGCGCAATCTTGGCCATGAAGTGGACCGTTGAGTTCACTCCCGGAAGTTCAAGAGACCTGCTAAGGATTCAGGAGCCCTCCCGCTTACGAGTTGCCGCTGCAATCGGCGAACTCGGAGAGGATCCCCTTCCAAGGGGCCGGGAGAAGTTGAAGGGACACGCAAACCTCTGGCGCATCAGAGCTGGAAACTACCGTGTTGTCTATGCGGTTGACCAATCGACGCATACCCTGACGATCACACGCATTCGCGACCGCAAAGAGGCTTACCGGGATCTGTAGTTCCGTTTCCGATTCAGCAGAGAGGCACACGCGGGGGCACGGCCGTAGCCAATCCGAAAGAATTACGAAGATTTTCGTTGACAAGTACGAACCACTTCGTATATTCTGGGCTGGATGCCATCCAAACGCAAGCCGCCCAAGCCCACGCCGGCTGAACTCGAAATCCTGGAGGTTCTTTGGACGCTCGGCCCATCGACCGTGCGGGGTGTCCACGAGGCGCTTCTGAAGCGCCGGCCCATGGGGTATACCGGCGTCCTCAAGCTCATGCAGATCATGGCCGAAAAGGGCCTGGTGGATCGCAACGAGGAGCAGCGGGCGCACGTCTACAGACCGCGCGTACCGCAGCAGGAGACCCGGCAGACGCTGCTCGACCACCTGGTGGACCGGGCCTTCGGCGGTTCGGCCGCGCAACTGGTCATGCAGGCGTTTTCGTCGAAGAAGGCTTCAAGGGAGGAACTCACCGAGATCCGCCGGATTCTGGATGAGTTCGAAGGAGGCGCGCAATGAGCACGCGTGATCAGGCTTCTCGATCAGCCGCAGTCGCTGGCTGCCGGCTGGACGCTCGTGCACTTCGTTTGGGAAGGCGCTCTCATCGCCATCCTGGCCGGAGCCCTGAAGCTGGCGCTGCCCCGCCCTGCCGTGCGTTTACGATATGCCGTCTACTGCGGAGCCCTCCTGCTGATGGTGGTTGCGGCGGTCGCGACATACTGGGTCTCTTTTGAGGGCCGCGTTCCAAGCGGCGGCATTGCTTTGAGCGGCCTCGGGGCTGGCGCGCCCGCGCGTATTCTCGTGCCGGGTCCCGTGGCGGGATCGATCATGGATACGATCCTGCCGTGGGTGACGGCGTTCTGGATGTTGGGCGTCCTGGCCCTCTCGATCCGCTGGGTTGGCGGGTGGTGGCTTCTGCGGCGCGAGTTGAAGGCGGGCCGTGAGGCTGCGCCTCCGGAGTGGATCGCCGTGCTCGCGCGCCTCCGCCAGAAGCTGATGGTGTCGCGGCCGGTCGCGCTGTATCAGTCGGCCAGGGTAGCGGTTCCTGCCGCTGTGGGCTGGCTACGGCCGGTCATCATCGTGCCCACCGCGGCTTTCTGCGGGCTCAGCGGCGCACAACTGGAAGCCATCCTGGCGCATGAGTTGGCCCACATCCGGCGTCACGACTACCTGGTGAACCTGCTTCAAACCGTGGCGGAAACGCTGCTGTTCTACCATCCCGCGGTCTGGTGGGTGTCGCGCGAGATTCGCCGGGAGCGGGAGAACTGCTGTGACGACGTCGCGGCCGAGGCCTGCGGCGACAGGTTGCTCTACGCCCGGGCACTGGTCGCGCTGGAAGATACGCGCTCGCCCTGGCCCCAGCCCGCTCTGGCCGCGACCGGAGGGGCGCTCCAGGCGAGGATCGAGCGGTTGCTGCGGCCGCGGGGCGGCTCGCACCCCGCCGCCCCGGCGGGCTTCGCGGTTCTGCTGGGGGGGTTAGCGGTTGCCCTGTGGGCGGCCGCGACGCTGACCGCGCAGCAGCTTGAATCGCCTTACGCCAAGTGGCTTTCCGAAGACGTCGTTTACATCATCACTCCCGCCGAGCGAGCCGAGTTCCAGGGGCTCAAGACCGATGAGCAACGCGAGCAGTTCATTGAGGAGTTTTGGCGGAAACGCGAGCCGGTTTCCAAACCGTCGGGCGAGCGAGCCGAGTTTCAGGGGCTCAAGACCGATGAGGCACCCAAGCAGTTCGTTGAGCAGTTCTGGCTGAAACGCGATTCGGCCTACAGACAGGAGCACTACCGGCGCATCGCTTATGCGAACGAGCGCTTCCGGGATGAGCGGCCCGGCTGGCAGACCGATCGCGGCCGGACCTACATTCGCTTCGGCCCGCCGGATGAAATTGAGTGGTACCACGTCACCATGGGCCAGATCTGGACTTACCGCCACATCGACGGCGTAGGCGACAACATCACGTTCCGGTTCGACCTGCGCTAAGGTCTAACATGCGAATTACGGAACTTCTGGCCGTTGCGTTGGCCGTCCTGCCGGCGCAAGGGCAGACTCTGGCCGGGAAGGTGGTCGAAGATCATTCCGGCAGACCGCTAGCTTCGGTGGAACTGCGGGTCGCGAAGGAGGGCGTCCGGCAACTCGTGGCCAATCTGGAAACGGACGGAGCGGGGATTTTCCGCGCGGAGGGCGTGCCCGCGGGCGAGTATCGGGTCGATGTCTCCAAGCCGAACTACGCGCCATTGACGCTGCGCATCCGGCTCGGGACGGATTCGAAACCGTTGGCGATCCGAATGGTGCGTTACGGTGTGATCTCGGGACGCGTAGCGGACGCGGACGGGCGGGTGCCTCCGGGAGTGCGGATCAACGTGATGACCAGGGGCCCTGGCGGCGCCATGATCCCGTTCGGCTACTCCGTGATGCCCGATGAAAGCGGGCGATACCGGAGTATTCAATTTGCCTCCCGGCGAGTACGCCGTGGCAGCCTCATATGGCGCTTCGAGCGCGCTGGTATCGAGCGGCGGCGCCGGTTTGAAATCGGCTGCCGGGTCGGGCGTGATGTTCTATCCCGACAGCCAACGCCCGCGGTGGTTCACGGTGTCGGGCGGCGAGGATTACGCGAACACCGACTTCATCATCATGACCGCCGGACTGTTCAGCGTGAGCGGTACGGTGGAGCCGGCGGGCGTGATGTACGCGGTGTCGCTGGTCCCGGTGGAGCAGCCTGCCCTCGCCACGGCTTCCGCGCGGTTGGACCCCAAGACCGGCGCGTTTCAGCTCGACGGCATTCCGCCGGGGACCTACGATCTGTTTGCGCTGGGACCGGTTCGCGGATACGGCGGACAGGGCGTTATTCTGGGCGCGGATGCCGTGTATGGCCGCGTTCGTGTAGTGGTTGTCGGGCAGGACGTCCAGGATCTCAAGATCGCCACTGGCAAGGGCCGTTCGGCTTCGTTCCTGCTGCGCATGGCTCCGGGGCAATCCGCCTCGGCGTGCCCGCCGAATGCGAGTCTCAGCGTGTTGCCGCTGGAGGCTGCCGGGGTCGGTGCCTCGCTGAAGGTGGAAGCGAACTTCGTCAAGCCTCAGGTGGTCGACGACCTCGCGCCCATCCGGTATCAGGTGGCGGTTGGCCGGATGGGCGAAACCTGCTACAGCTCCGGTCAACTGCTGGACTTGACTTCCGCTGTGGACGATCCGGTGGCCATCACGGTGATGCCGGCAGCCGCGATTCGCGGCCGCGTCGCCGGGCCCGAGGGGGACTTCCTGATCGTGCTGGTGGCTTCCGAGCCCGCCGATAGCGCGGAAGCGGTGCTGGCTGCCTATCCCGACACGCAACGGCGATTCAGCTTCACAGGACTGCGCCCAGGCCGCTATCGCATTGGCGTGTTCCCGGCGGCCGAGGCGTCGAAGGCGCGCTGGGTGGCGGACATGGCGCGCATGACAGAACTCGATCTAGACGGTGGAGTCACCGAGATTGACGTGCCGGCACCGGTAATAGAGCCGATGTGAGCGTCGGGTTATAGGAGTTCGAAAATGAGAGCCGTTTCAGTTCTTCTTCTTGCCTTTTCCGCGCTGGCGCAAACGCCGCCGGTTGCGCTTCCAACGACGACCATCTCCGGAACGGTGCGCGATGCTTCCACGGATGCCCCGATTACCGAGGCTTCGGTTACTCTGACCGGCTCTTCTTCGCAGCTCAGAACGACGGTCGATTCCAGCGGCCGATACACGCTGAGCGGTGTCCAGCCCGGCTATTACAGCATTTCGGCGAGTGTGGGGTTCGGCCCGACCAATACCAGGACAAGACGGTCACGGTGAGCGCGGGGCAGAGTCGCATCCCGGTCGATTTCAAGTTGCAGCCGCTTGGGCAGATTTCGGGCACGGTGTTGGACGAGAACAAGGAACCGGTGCCGGGTACACAGGTGACCCTGGTGGCGCGCGAGTACCGCTCCGGCGCCTTGCGCCACGTCTTCGCGAGCCCCGGAAGAACCAACGACCAGGGGGAGTATACTGTTTCGCGAGTGCCTCCCGGCCGCGCCTACCTGCTGCTGGCGCAGAAGTACGAGGCAAAACTCGATGCGGTTTCCAACGCGCCTGCCAAAGCAGAACTTCGAAAGCGCGCGACCGCTCCCATGTACTACCCCGATTCCGCCACCCCGGAGGGTGCACAGGCCGTGATCCTGCGGCCGGGGGAGCAGAGGGAAGGCCTGGATTTCCGTCTACGGCGCACGCCTTCGTACTGTCTGGAGGGAGTTCTTGAGGGTTCGAGCGGTCCCGCCGCACTGAATTTCTCCGTAGAGGGCCTACCGGCGACCAGCGGGCTCTCAGGAAATGGCGCTCTCTACAGGAGCCCGCCGGGCGGCAGGACCGGGCCGGACGGCAAGATCCGCTTGTGCGATCTGTATCCCGGCGAATTCAAGATAACGGCGAGCAGCGACACGTCTTTTGGAACTGTGACAGTCGCGATCACGGACCGGGATGTGGTTAGCCTCCACATTCCAGCCACGCCTCCAGTCGTGGTCCCCGGCGAAGTTCTGTTGGATGGCCCTGCGCCCGAGAAGCCCACCGACGCGAGACTCATGTTCTCTCTACGCCCAACAACGCGCCCTCCGTCGCGGGACGAGGTTCTGAGCGCGCGGGGCGTTGCCATCCCCGGCGAGTTCGCTTTCCAGTCCCTGTTCATCGACGACTACGAGGTCACGGTGCGCGGTGTGCCATCGGGCTGGTACGTCAAAGACATCACGTATGGCGGGCGCAGTATTCTAAACAGGCTCTTCCATCCCGGCAGCGCCATTGGCAACAGCCCATTGCGCGTGACCGTGGCGCGCGACGGCGGTTTTGTTAGAGCGCAGGTTGCGGACAAGGACGGAAAACCAGTTCCCGACTGCTTCGTCATTCTCATGCCCGAGCATTGGGCCTCGGAGGCCGACCTTGCAGCGCGCATCGTGTCCGGGTGGGCCGGTACGGACGGGGTTTATGCGTCCCCCACGCTGGCGCCGGGCAAGTATTTAGCGCTCCTCAGCGAAACGGTGAACGACAACACGCCGGAATCGATTGCGCGGTTTGCAAGCCTGCGCCTGAAGGCGAAGGAAGTGGATGTTGCTCCGGGGAAGACGGTCGAGGTGAAGTTGGAGCAGGAGTGAGTGGGGCCTTCGGGCCTTGGCGACATCGTCACGTTCCGGTTCGACCTGCGCTAAGGTAGTGGCGATGAACTTCAAAACCATCGCCATTCATGCCGGGCACGACCCCAAAGACCACCTCGGCGCGGTTATGACGCCGATCTATCAGACATCGACGTTCGCTTTTCGCGGCGTGGACCAACCCGGACCCTTCGAGTATTCCCGCATGAGCAATCCCACCCGAAAGGCGCTGGAGTCTTGTCTCGCCGCTTTGGAAGGCGGCTCCGCGGGGTTCGCTTTCGCCACGGGGCTGGCCGCCGAGACGACGCTGCTGATGATGTTCGAGCCAGGCGACACCATCGTCGTGCATAACGACCTCTATGGCGGCACCTACCGGCTCTTTGAATCCGTCTTCGTGAACAAGCAGATCCGGGCGAACTACGTCGATCTGCGTGACGCGGCGAAGTTGCGCGCCGCGCTCGCCGCAAAGCCCAAGGCCGTCTGGATCGAATCTCCCACGAATCCCTTGATGAACCTGGTGGACCTGCGCGCGGTCGCGGACCTGACCCACGAATATGGCGCTCTGGCCATCTGCGACAACACGTTCCTGTCGCCGTACTTCCAGCGCCCGATCGAGTCGGGCGTGGACATTGTGGTGCATTCGACCACCAAGTACATCAACGGCCACTCGGACGTGGTGGGCGGGGCCCTTGTGGTGAACAATCCCGAGGTCGCGGAGAAGATCGGCTTCCTGCAGAACGCGATGGGCACCTGCGCGGGGCCTCAGGACTGCTTCCTGGTGCTGCGCGGGATCAAGACCCTCGCGGTGCGCATGGAAGAGCACAACCGCAACGCCCTGGAGGTTGCCCGCTGGCTGGAGAAGCATCCCAAAGTCGCCCGCGTGCATCACCCCGGCCTGGAGAGCCATCCGCAACACGAGCTCGCCTTGCGCCAGACGAGCGGCTTTGGCGGAACGTTTTCCTTCCGCCTGCGGGGCGGCGAGGCCGCGGTGAAGCGGCTGTTGGGGAACGTCCGGGTCTTCACGCTCGCCGAGTCCTTGGGCGGCGTCGAGTCGCTTATCGAACATCCGGTGACCATGACTCACGCTTCGATCCCGCCTGACGCGCTGGCGGAAATGGGAATCACCCCCGATCTGGTCCGCATCTCGGTCGGCCTGGAGGATGTGCGGGACCTGATCGCGGATCTGGACAGTGCGCTCGCTCGCGACTGACCCTAGAGGCGCGCAGTACAATACGGGCATATGCGCTTCTGGCTGAGTTCGGTACTTGTGGTGGGAGCATCGATGCTGGCGGGGTGCGGAAGCGGGAATCAAGAGAAGAAGGCCGCCTCAGAAGAATTCACCAGGTTTGTCGACGGGCATTTCAGGCAGTATTATGACTTCCGCCCTTCGAGGGGGACGGTCGACGGCTTCCACGAGTACGACGCCAGGCTTGAGGACTTCTCCACGGCGGCGATCCGGACCCGCATCGCTTCGCTGAGTCAGGAGAGCATCGAACTGGATGCGATCCGCAAGAAAGGCCTGCCTCCATCCGACGCGATCGACGCCGAATTCCTAACCGGGCAGATTCGCGCCGAACTGCTGGACCTGGAGACGCTGCGCTCGTTTCAGACCAACCCGATGGCCTACGTTTCGACGCCGGGCGAGGCAGTGGACGCGGTGATGAAGCGCAACTACGCTCCCGCTTCCGACCGTCTGCGTCATGTTATCGCCCGTTTGCGCGCCGTGCCGGCGCTGCTGGGGGCGATGCGGATCAATGTGGACAATCCCCCCCGCGAGTTCACTGAGCTGGCCATCCGGATTGCCTCCGGTTCGGTCGGGTTCTACAGAGATACGGTGCGAAAGTGGGGCGAGGAGGCGGCGGGCGTCGACCCAGCCCTGCGCAAGGATCTGGATGAAGCCTGTCGTACGGCCGCCGGCGCAACCCAGGACGCCGCCACCTGGTTGAAGGACGACCTGCTGCCCCGGTCCAATGGGAGTTTCGCCATCGGGGACGAGAACTTCGGCCGGAAGCTGCTTTACGAGGATCTGGTGGATATTCCGCTCGACCGCTTGCTGGCGATTGGAGAGGCCACTCTGGAGAAGGACCGTCAGGCGTTTATCGAGACCGCCCGGCGCATTGATCCGAAGTTGCCGCCGCTGGAGGTCATGCGGGCTATCTCCAGCGACCACCCCACGGAACCGGCGCTGGTCGAAGACACCAAGCGGGGCGTCGAGAGCGTCCGGCAGTTCCTGATGGACCGTAAGATCGTCGCCGTTCCTTCCGAGGTGCGGCCTATCGTCGCCGAAACGCCGCCTTACGCCCGCGCGGGCGCCTTCGCCATGATGGAGACGCCGGGCGCCTACGAAACCCGGGCCACCGAGGCGTTCTTCTACGTCACTCCTCCGGAGAACGGACCTGAGCGCCAAGCAGAAGGATGAATACCTCCGGCTTTTCAACCGGCCCGTCATGCAGATCATAACCATCCATGAAGTCTGGCCGGGGCACTATCTTCAGTCCCTTTATCTTAGGCAGCAGCCGTCCAAAACCAGGAAGCTGGTTTTCTCCAGTACCAACGTCGAGGGCTGGGCGCACTACGCCGAGCAGATGATGGTGGAGGAAGGCTTCGGCAACGGCGACCCCAAGATCAAGCTGGCGCAGCTAGCTGAAGCGCTCCTGCGGGATTGCCGGTGGGTAGTGGGAATCCGGCTGCACACCAAGGGTATGACCGTCGAGCAAGGCGCGCGGCTTATTCGTGGAGAAAGGATTCTGCGAGCGGACGGTGGCCTTGGAAGAGGCGCGGCGCGGGACCTATGACCCGACCTACCTCTACTACACGCTGGGCAAGCTGATGGTCTACAAGCTGCGCGACGACTACCGGCAAGCCAAGGGAAGCGTCTACTCGCTGGCCGGGTTTCACGCTGAATTCCTGCGGCAGGGCGGGCTTCCATTTACGCTGATGCGGCGGATCATGCTTCCGGGCAACACCGGGCCGCTGCTCTAACGACTTTTGAGGGAAAACAATGCAGACCAGACAACTCGGCAACAGTGACATGCTGATCACCCCGCTGGGGATCGGCGCGTGGGCGATGGGAGGCGGAGGCTGGCAGTTCGCCTGGGGTCCGCAGGACGACGGTGAATCGACCGGCGCGATTCACGCCGCTCTCGACGCCGGGATCAACTGGATCGACACGGCGGCGGTCTACGGCCTGGGCCACTCCGAGGAAGTGGTGGGCCGGGCGCTGGCGGGCAGGTCCAAGCGGCCGTACGTGTTCACCAAGTGCGAGCGGGTTTGGGACGAGGCGGGGCAGATCGGCGGCAGCCTCAAGCGCGATTCCATTCGCCGCGAGATCGAGGCCAGCTTGCGGCGCCTGAAGCTGGACTGCATCGATCTGTACCAGATCCACTGGGCGCAGCCGGATGAAGACATCGAGGAGGGCTGGGCCGCGCTGGCCGAACTGAAGCAGGAGGGAAAGATCCGCTGGGCCGGCTTGTCGAATTTCACGAGGCAACAAATGGAGCGGGCGCGGAAGATCGCTCCGATCACCTCTTTTCAGCCGCCGTACTCGATCCTTTCTCCGGAAATCGAAGCGGACGCCCTGCCCTACTGTCAGGCCAACAACATCGGCGTGATCGTCTACTCGCCGATGAAGTCCGGCTTGTTGAGCGGGAAGATGACCCGGGAGCGCATTGCGCAAATGCCGGATGACGATTTCCGCAAACGGACGGTAAGCTTCCAGGAGCCACGGCTGACGCGCAACCTGCGCCTGGTGGAGTTGCTGCGGAAGATCGGCGACGGCCACGGCCGCACACCCGGAGAGGTCGCCATCGCCTGGACGCTCCGGCATCCGGCGGTAACGGCGGCCATCGTGGGACTGCGCTCGCCGCGGCAGATTGAAGGAGTGATCGGAGCGGCGGATTTTCGGCTGAGCGCGGCTGAAATAGGCGAGATCGCCAGTTTCCTGGCGGAGAATCCCGTCCCGGCATGAAATATTTTACATAGTTTTCATAATCACGGGCCTATAATAGAGACAGGTTCGGAGCGAGGGAGCGAAGATGAGAATGGCCGGATTCCTCAGAACTAGCGGTATTGCTCTCGGTTTGCTGGCCGCGGCTGGGATGAACTGGGCTCAACAGAGCTCACAGACCCCCACCACGGGAGCCACGACGACTACCCCATCCACGCCGTCGCCGACTGTCCCTTCCACGCCGAGCCGTCCGCCAACGCCCACCCCCACTCCGTATCCGAGCACGCGGCAGCCAACCACCGATCAGCAGCAGACCAACCCCATCCCCGAGATTCCGCGACCCGTCTTTATTTCAGGCAAGGTGGTGCTGGAGGATGGGACACCGCCGCCGGACCTGGTGAAGATAGAGCGTGACTGCGGAGGGGTGGTCCGCCCGGAAGGTTACACGGATTCCAAAGGCCGGTTCAGCTTCCAGGTCGGGCAGAACTCCATGGCATTCATGGACGCGAGTGTGGGAGGATACGACCCCTTTGGCACAGCCCAGTCGAGTACCAGTTCTAGGTCCAACCGCATGAACCTGCCGAGGGATTACAGTCTGGAAGGTTGTGAGATTCGAGCTTCATTGCCGGGTTATCGTTCGGACGCGATATCACTTATAGGGCACCGCTACATGGATAATCCGGAGATCGGCACAATCGTATTGCGCCGCAATGGCAAGGTGGAAGGAACGACGGTCAGCATCACCAGTCTCCTGGCGCCGAAGGAGGCCCAGAAGGCTTATCAGAAGGGGCGCGACGCCGCCAGAAAGAGCAAGTGGGAAGAGGCCCGCAAGCAGCTCCAGAATGCCGTCGGTCTCTATCCCAAGTATGCCATCGCATGGTCCGAACTGGGCTCCATATTGGAGCAGATTAAGGATGTCGACGGCGCGCGGAAGGCTTATCAGCAGGCCCTCGCCGCCGATCCTAAGTTCGTCAACCCCTATATTCAAATGGCGCGTATCGATCTTGACCGGCAACAGTGGCAAAGCGCGGCGGATACCACCAGCCAAGCCATCCGGCTGGACCCCTTGAATTATCCCAGCGCCTATGTTTATAACTCTTTGGCGGAATACAACCTGAAGCATCTGGATGCTGCCGAAGCGAGCGCACGGGAAGCTCTGAAGCTCGACACGTCGCATTCGTATCCGCTGTCGGACCGGATAATGGCGGCCATTTCGACCGTGAAGGGCGACCTTACCGCGGCAGCGCAGTATCTGAGAAGCTACTTGAAGTCCGCTCCGTCAGCCGGAGATGCGGCTATGGTAAGGCAGCAACTCCAGCAGATTGAGCGCCGCCCCTAGCGGCCCGTGGTGAAAACGGGGACGCAAGCTGAAGCCTACTCCACAATCTTATTTAGGAGCCAGGCCATGTTGCGGCCCAGCACCTTCATGGTGGCGATGCCTTCGGCGTCCTTCTCGACGTCGCCTCTTTCCAGACCAAAGCCGATGTTCCAATAAGACGAACCGGGCACGATCATCTCGCTGATCAGAAAGAAGTGATTCAGCGTATCGAAGGCATGAATCGCTCCGGCCCGGCGCACGGCGATCACCGCTGCTCCAACTTTGCGCCGCAGCAGGCCGCCGTTGGCCCGGGTGACCATGCAGGCACGGTCCACCAGCGCCTTTATCTCGGGCGAGACGTCGGCAACGTAGGTCGGCGAGCCGAGCAGAATACCGTCGGCGGCGGCCATCTTGTCGATGAGCGCATTGCCGTCATCGTCCTTCTGGGAGCAGCGGCCGTCCTTGCGCGCGAAGCAGGTGCGGCACCCCAGGCAACCGTGGATCTTCATGTCCGAAAGCTGAACCAATTCAGTTTCGACGCCCTCCAGCTTGAGCTCATCCATGACGCACTGGAGCAGAATCGAGGTATTCCCCGTGTGGCGGGGGCTCCCGTTAAACGCGACAACTTTCATGGTGTATACAATAGCATTAGAGGGGCAGTTTCATGTATTCCCGGTTGGTTGCCGTGCTCGTAGTGTCGCTGTCTCTGGCCGCCTGCGCTCAGAGCCAGCCCCGCGGTCAGGGAGGGAAGATGGTCTCGGCCGATATTCTCGAGGGGAGCGTGCGCGCGCCCGAATTCCCGCAAGGTCTGGACTGGCTGAACACTGCCGCGCCCTTGCGTCTGCAAGACCTGCGAGGCAAGTTCGTGCTGCTCGACTTCTGGACATTCTGCTGCATCAATTGCATGCACATCCTGCCGGACCTCAGGCAACTCGAGACCAAGTACGGCCAGGAACTGGTGGTGATCGGCGTCCACTCGGCCAAGTTCCGCAACGAGAAGGACACCTCGCAGATCCGCGACGCCATACTGCGCTACGAGATCCGCCACCCGGTGGTGAACGACGCCGATTTCGAGGTCTGGCGGAGCTACGCGGTTTCGAGCTGGCCCACGGTGGTGCTCATTAACCCGCTCGGAAAAATCGTCGGCGAGCGCCCCGGGGAAGGGGTGTTCGCGCCGATTGACAGGCTGCTCAGCGAGGGCGTCCCTTACTTCCAGTCGAAGGGACAGCTCAAGCGCAGCCCCGTACAGTTCGCCCTGGAGGAGGCCCGGCGGGCGAACACGCTGCTGGCTTTTCCGGGCAAGATATCCGCCGACGAGAAAGGCAATCGCCTCTTCATCACCGACTCGAACCACGACCGGGTTCTGATCACCGACGCCGGCGGAAAGGTGCTCGACGCGATCGGAAGCGGAGACGAAGGCCGCAAGGACGGCGGATTCGAGGAGGCCGAGTTCCACCATCCTCAAGGCACATTCCTGGCTGGAAACATTCTTTACATCGCCGATACGGAGAATCATCTGGTGCGGGCGGCCGACCTGTCGGCACGAACCGTCAAGACCGTGCTCGGCACCGGCAAGCAGTCCAGCGGCCAGGTTGTGACCGGAAAGGGGGTTGCGGTTGCGCTGAGTTCCCCCTGGGACTTGCTGGTTCTGGGCGGCAAGATGTACATCGCCATGGCCGGGTTCCACCAGATTTGGGTGGCTGACACGCAGACCTGGGAGGTCCGCCCGTGGGCTGGATCGGGGCGCGAGGACATCATCGACGGTCCGCTCCTGGAGGCGGCGCTGGCCCAGACCAGCGGGATCACAACCGACGGGCGAAGGCTGTTTTTCGCCGACAGCGAAACCAGTTCCGTCCGCGAGGCGGAGCCGGGCGGCCGGGTCAGCACGATCGTGGGAAAGGGGCTGTTCGAGTTCGGCGATGTGGAGGGCGAAGCGGGGCGGGCGCGCTTCCAGCACCCGCTGGGTGTCGCCTTCAAGGACGGATTGATCTACGTGGCCGACACGTACAACAGCAAGATCAAGGTGATCGATCCCGGAAAACGGACGGTGTGGACCCTGGCGGGCAGCGGGAAGAAGACGCTGGCCGAGGGCAAGTTCGGGGAAGCCGCTTTCAACGAACCCGGGGGCCTAGCCTGGCTGGGAGGTAAACTATACGTCGCCGACACCAATAATCACCAGATCCGGGTTTTGGACCCCGCCGCCAAGTCAGTAACCACCTTAGTTTTAAGCGATTTAGACAAGCTATCACGGCGTCAGATGGACTCCTTCCGGGGCCGCGTCCTGGACCTCGGCGAGCGGAAGGTGAAATCCGGCCAGGCCCGGCTGGCCCTGAAGGTGACCCTCCCCAAGGGCTACAAGTTCTCGGCAGAGTGCGCCCTTCTACATGCGCTGGCGAGCCGGCGCCGGAGCTCCGCTGCAATTCGGGCTACAGTCGGATACTGTTGATTTTAAGCATGTTACTTTCCCGCTGCCGGTGCCTGTCTCGATTTCGGGGACGGGGCGCTCGGAGGTAACGGTTGACACTGTGGTATATTACTGCACCGAACGCTCGTCGGTCTGCTATGTCGACCCGATCCGGGTAAAGATCGCCCTGGCGGCGTCCCCCGGCGGAGCGGTCGAGGTTCCGGTCGATATCCCGGTGCGTACCCCTCCGACGATGGCAGTCCCGGGACGAAACAGGCCTTGACAGGGAAGGCCTAACACTGATAGAGTCACAGGTTCAGCGATCTAGTTCGTCTGTTCTAAGGTTTCCCGCCGTGGCTGGCGGGTTTGTGCGGAGACCAAGGCTCGGCGTTATCTAATGAAGCAGCCATATTTTGTAGTCGTACTAGCGCACTCCTTACACGGCCGTCTGCGTCGTATCCATATCCCGCAATCGGCCATCTACGCGGTGGTGGTATTAGCGGTTCTCGGATGCATCTCCCTGTTCGGCTTCGTCTCGAGCTATGCCCGCATGGCCGGGAAGGTGGCCAACTACAACTCTCTTCGGCGGGAAGCCCAGTCGATTAGACAGCGCTACGACAACCTCCAACAGGCCAACGATCAGACCAAGATGGATCTCGCGACCCTGCAGCTGTTCGCCAGCCAGGTGTCCGCGGCTTACGGGATCAAGCAGAAGCTGGAAGGGCCGCCGGACATCACCGGCGAGGGCAAGCTTGTGCCGGACCATGACCGAGACGCTGGAGCAGTACAACTTCCTGAAGAACGCGAACATCTCGAAGTTTTATCGCACTTATCCGCGATCGTGGCAGCTGAATGTCCGTCCGAGCCTGTGGCCGGTTGACGGACGCCTGATCGGGGCGTTCGGGCGGCGCAACGACCCGTTCTCCCATGAGCAAGCCTTTCACACCGGGGTGGACATCTCGGCGCCCATGGGGTCTCCCATCCGCGCCACTGCCGACGGGGTGGTCTCCGTGGCGGAGTATACCGGCGGCTACGGGCGACTGGTGGTGGTCGACCATGGCGGCGGAGTGCAAACCTACTACGCGCACCTGTCGCGAATCGACGTGATCGCCGGTCAGGAGGTCCGCCGGGGCGAGGTGGTCGGAGCGCTGGGAGCCTCGGGCCGGGTGACCGCGCCTCATCTGCACTACGAGGTGCGGCGGGGCGACAATGCCGTGAACCCTTACGACTTACCTGGCGCGCGCTCCCATGGCCCGAGCGGTCACGAGAGATTTCCCCTTCTAGACCACCGCCTTGTTGACTCATTTCTTCTGATCGCCCGCCATCCCTTTGTCGGTCTTCATCATTGCCCCGCTATTCTTGGGCATGTCCATTGAATCCGGCAGCATGGACATGCGGCTGGCCATCATCTGCATGCGATCGGTCATGGTTTGCAGGTGGTCAATTATCGCCTGCTGCAGATCCATCTGGCTCTTCATGCTGGCCTTTTCCGCCTCCATGTGGCTCTTCATGGCGGCATCGGCGGCAGCCATTTTAGCCATGTTGTCCTTCATCAGAGCCTGCACCTGGACCATCTCCGCACGCATCTGCTCCATCTGCGATTTCATGTTCATTGTGTCCATGCCGGAACTTGGCATGGCCTTCTGGGCTTCGAGTGCTGCACCGCAAAAGGCCAGCAGGAATAGTGCGATCACCGAAACCAGCAGCAGTCTTGTCATTGCCTCATCTCCTGGAAGTACTCAACCAACCAAATGGCCGCAGTTGCTCCGAGTATTCTCTAGCAGGCAATTGGCCATTCCCGGAAAAGGCTCTAGAGGCAGTGGTTCTTGCAGGATTTCTGAAACAGTAAACGCAATTTCTGCGATGGAAAGTGCAGAAAAAGGGGAAAAAGGGGACAGACGCATTTACCCCGAGAGCTTTCGCTGGAGCACGTCCAGGGCCCGTCTTTAGACTGCCGTCGCGCGACCCACACCGGCGAACCGCTGGGCCGTCACAGCGTTGGAATGGCAGGCCGGGCGCGGATAAGACGGAAAATGCGTCTGTCCTCCTTTATTATGATGTAGAGGGAGGCGGTGGCTTGAAGAGGGGGGGAGTCTGGCTGGGCGCGGCTGTCATGCTGGCCGTCGTGTCTGGGCCTGGGATACGCCGGGTGGCGTATCAGCCGGCCCGCCGAACCACGAGTCTGCCAGGTGTGTAGCCGGCCCATTCATGCGCATAGCAGGACCGTGGGGCTGGTTGGGGACCGCCGGGAGCAGTTCTGCTGCCCGGCGTGCGCCCTGGCTACCCACGAGCAAAGCGGCAGACCCGTCAGGATCGTCGAGTTGACCGACTATGAGACGAGCTCTCCGCTCGCCCCCAGCGGGGCCTACATTGTCCGAGGCAGCGATGTAAACACCTGCGCGCAGGAGCATGGTCCCGTGGTCGCGGACAAGCAGCCGACCGTCGTGCACTTTGACCGCTGTTCACCAAGCCTGCTCGCCTTCGTTGGCCGAGACGCGGCGGCACGCTTCGCCAAAGAGCATGGGGGTGAAGTACTAAGCTTCTCGGAACTTGCAGCAGCTTACTCGCGGTGAGAGGCTGCTCAGAACGGCTCGATCTTGTCCACCTTCAGGATCTTGGTCTTGGCGTCGAGAGCGCCGGTCACTTTGACCTTTTGTGCGGCGAACTTCTCGGGCGCCCGCTGGTCGCTGAGGACATACACATTGTTGCCCACCAGCAGCGCGTACTTGCTTCCGTGCTTCACGCACTCCAGTACGCACTTGCTGTCGGGTGCGACGTTCATCGGCTTATGGTTGGCCCCGCACATGGTGTCGGTAATCACCCCGTTGAACGTCTGCTGAGCGGCGGCCGCAAGCAGCCCGGCCGAAAAAACCACGGCGAATAGTGTTCTCATTGTTTGTCTTCCTTTTCTTGAACCAAAGTTTGATGGAGCCGGCGCCAGATGAGATTGAACCGCTTCTCCTCAAGTGCCTGCTTGAGCTGAAAATTGAATCCCTTGAGGTTGCCGTAATGCGACTTGGCCCGTTCGTAGGTGGTCAAGGTGAGCTGAAACGGACCGGAGCTGCTGATGTTCTCGATGTCCCCGTAGCGCCAGGTGCGGCTCTGCCCCTGCTTGGCCGTCTTGTAGACAATGCGGTCGGCACCGACTTCAAGAACACCCTCCGAGCCGCTGACGAGGCCGAGCAGCTTTACGGGAATCTCCCACAGCGGCTGGGTCTGTTCGTCGGCTACCGCGGCCACGAATCGCTGGTCCAGCCTGTCCTTGAGAAGTGCGTACGCCTCGCTGAAGCTGTGCCCTGGAGTGATAGTGAACTCGTACTCCTTATCGAGGCCCAGCCGCCACTTCCGGTCCTGGTAGGTCACGAGAGTGAGCTTGTCAGCCGACAGCTTGAGTTCCTGTATGTCCTGATAGTTCAGCTCGAAGGCGTGCTTGACCTGTTTCTTCGGCGTGAGCTCCTGGAACGAAACGCCGCGCTCGGTGATGACCAGCGTGCCGGCGCCGAATTTCCACAAATGATCGTGCCGAACCTCGAAGCGCAGCTCCTTCTGGGCAAACAGAGCAGGGGCGATCGCCAGCGCAAGTACGGCTACGATGTCAGTTCTTTTTTCAGTTCGAAATGCCATTTCCAGACCTCATAGATTGCCGGGTAGACCACCAACTCGAGAATGAACGACGTGAAGATGCCCCCGATCATGGGCGCCGCGATGCGCCGCATCACGTCGGCTCCAGCGCCCACGGACCACATTATCGGAACCAGCCCCGCGAACATGCAGGCTACGGTCATGAACTTCGGCCTGATCCTCTTGACCGCGCCGTGCATGATGGCCGCCTGCAAGTCGGCCAGGCTGTGCAGCTTCCCTTCCCTCTTGGCCTGATCGTGGGCCAGGTCCAGGTAGAGGAGCATGAACACCGCCGTTTCCGCGTCCACTCCCATCAGCGCGATCAGGCCCACCCAGACACCGATGCTCAGGTTGTATCCGAGCAGGTACAGAAACCAGATCGCGCCCACCGCCGAGAATGGAACCGCGAGCAGGATGATGAACGTCTTCGCCATGGACTTCGTGTTCATGTACAGCAGCATGAGAATGAGGAACAGGGTCAGGGGCACCACCACCAGAAGCCGCTTGCGGACTCGCTCCATGGCTTCATACTGGCCGCTCCAGGCGATGGTGTATCCGGGCGGCAGCTTCATCTGCTCGCGAACAACTTTTTTCGCCTCCTCGACATAGCTCCCGATGTCGCGGCCCGCAACGTCCACGTAGACGTATCCGTTGAGCATTCCGTTTTCGTCACGGAGCATCGCCGGTCCTGAAGTGAGCTTGATGTCGGCCAGTTGCGAAATCGGAATCTGCGCTTGTCCTCCCATCACGGGTATGAGGACGCGGCCAAGCTTGTCGAGATCGCTCCGGTAGTCGCGCAGGTAGCGCACGTTGACCGGGTAGCGCTCGCGGCCTTCGACCGTGGTGGTCACATTCTCGCCGCCGATGGCGCTCATCAAGACTCCCTGGACGTCTTCCATCGAGAGCCCGTAGCGGGCCATCTCCGTGCGCTTCCAATTGAAATCCAGGAAGTAGCCACCGCCGGTTCTTTCCGCGAACACGTTGCGCGTGCCCTGGATCTTCGGAAGCAGAGCTCTCGATCTGGGTCCCGAGGCGCTGAATCTCCTGGATGTCCGCGCCGTAGATCTTGACGCCTACGGGTGTTCGGACACCGGTGGTCAACATGTCGATCCGGCCTTTGATCGGCATCGTCCAGGCGTTCGATACGCCCGGCAGCTTGAGCGCCTCGTTCATCTCTTCAACCAACTGGTCGGTGGAAATGTGGTCGGGGGTGATACGCCCGAAGATCCCCCTCGCCCACTGGGGCGCCCAGGACGAGTACCAGGTGTCGGTTTTACGCCACTCGGTCTGGGGCTTCAGCACAATGACCGTCTCCATCATGGAGAACGGCGCGGGGTCCGTCGACGTCTCCGCCCGGCCGGCCTTTCCCATGACGGACACCACCTCAGGAAACTGTTTGATGATGCGGTCCTGGACCTGCATCAGCTTCTGCGCATCGGCGACTGAAATGCCGGGCAGGGTGGAGGGCATGTACAGCAGCGTGCCTTCGTCGAGCGGCGGCATGAATTCCGACCCGAGCTTCAGGTAGACCGGCACGGTTACGGCGACCACCGCGATCGCGCCGGCGATCACCAGGTACTTCCAGCGCAAGCTCCAGGCGCAAACCGGCTCGTACAGGCGAATCAAAATCTTGCTGATGGGATGGTTCTCTTCCGAGTGGATCTTTCCCACCAGGACCGCGTTGGTCGCTCGCGCCAGCCAGCGCGGCCGAAACTCGAAATTCTGCATGTGGGTGAACAGCAGCCGCATGGCCGGGTCGAGGGTAATGGCCAGCACAGCGGCGACGATCATGGAGAAGTTTTTGGTGTAAGCGAGCGGCTTGAACAGCCGCCCTTCCTGGGCCTCCAGGGTAAGCACGGGCAGGAAAGACACCGCGATCACGAGCAACGCGAAGAAGCTCGGTCCGCCGACTTCCTTAACCGCGTCAATCACCACGCGGTGATAGTCCTCCTTCTTCCCGGTTCTCTCCCATTCCTCCAGTTTCTTGTGCGTCTGCTCCACCACCACGATCGCGGCGTCCACCATCGCTCCGATGGCGATGGCAATCCCGCCGAGCGACATGATGTTCGACGTCAGCCCCATCGCCTTCATGGGGATGAAGGCGATGATGATGGCGACGGGGATGGTGATGACGGGGATGATGGCGCTGGGAATGTGCCACAGGAAGATCAGGATGATGATGGAGACGATCGTGATTTCTTCGATCAGCGTGCCTTTCAGGTTCTCGATGGAACGCAGGATCAGGTCCGAGCGATCGTAGGTGCTGACAATCTTCACCCCTGGCGGCAGCCCGGGTTCGATCTCTTTGAGCTTCGCCTTCACTCGCTCGATGACGTCCAGCGCGTTCTGCCCCTGGCGCATGACGACGATGCCCGCGACCACATCGCCTTCGCCGTTCAGGTCGGCGATGCCGCGGCGGATATCGGGACCCAGAACGACGTCGCCCACGTCCCAGATACGGATGGGGACGCCGCTCGGGCTGCTGGCCAGCACGATGTTGCCGATGTCGTCGACGGACTTCGCGTAGCCCCTCCCGCGAACCATGTACTCGGCTCCGCTGAACTCCACCAGGCGGCCGCCTACATCGCTGTTCCCGTTCCTGACTGCCTCGACCACCTTCGCGATGGGGATGTTGTAGGTCTGGAGCCGGTTCGGATCCACATTCACCTGGTACTGCCTGACGAAACCGCCCAGGGGCGCCACCTCGGCAACACCCGGCACGGAGCGCAATTGGTAACGCAGGAACCAGTCCTGGACGGAACGAAGCTCCGCCAGACTGCGCTTTCCGGTTTTGTCTACCAGCGCGTACTGGAAGACCCATCCCACGCCGGTGGCGTCGGGGCCCAGTTCGGTGGTCACGCCCTGCGGCAGGCGTGGGAGCACGCTGGAGAGGTATTCGAGAGTGCGCGAGCGGGCCCAGTAGATGTCCGTGCCTTCTTCGAAAATGATGTAGACGAAGGAGTAGCCGAAGTCGGAGAACCCGCGGATGTCTTTCACCTTGGGCGCGCCCAGCATCGCGCTGACGATGGGGTAGGTGACCTGGTCCTCCATGATGTCCGGGCTGCGGTCCCAACGCGAGTAGACGATGACCTGGGTGTCGCTCAAGTCCGGAATCGCATCCAGCGGCACGTTGAGCATCGACCAGATGCCGGCGACCACCGCGAAGCCGACCAGAATGAAGACCAGGAACTTGTTGTGGCCCGCGAATTCAATGATCCGGTTGATCATTTTTTGGGCTCCGGCGTTCCCGGCATTCCGGGCATATCCGCCATGCCCGCTGCCGCCGACTTCAGTTGGCTTTCCGAATCGATCAGGAAGTTTCCGGAGATGACGATACGCTCGCCCGGCTTCAAGCCCTTCAGGATTTCCAGCCGGTCTCCGATGCGCTCCCCGATTTCCACTTCCCGAGGCTCGAGGTAGCCGTTGCCGCGATCCACGAAGACCGTCTTGCGCTCGCCCGAATTCAGAACGGCTGCGGATGGGACGGTGATGCGCCGCGGCATCTCGACGCGGAATTCCACGTCGGCGTACATGTCGGGCTTCAGCAGCATTTCCGGATTCTCCGCTTCGAGGCGAACCTTCAGCGTGCGCGTCACCGGGTCCACCTGCGGCTGGATGTAATTCACCTTGGCGCGAAAGGACTTTCCTCGACCGTTGGAGAGCGAGACGTTCGCCTGTTGATCCAGCCGGATCATGGGCGCCTCGTTCTCGAACACATCGGCCATGATCCAGACCTTGCTGAGATCCACAATGTTGTACAACTCCGTCTCGGGCGTGATTTTCTGTTTGGGGAAGGCGTTGCGGGTGATCACATATCCGCTGATCGGGGAGTTGAGAGTAATGTTGGTGACCGGCTTGCCTGTCCGGGCGATCTCCTCGATCTGGGCATCGCTCAAGTCCCAGAGCTCCAACCGCTTGCGGGACGCCGCCGTCAGCGAGTCGCTCTGGCTGAGGGCGTCGGCGAACGTGCTGTTCTTCAGCATGTCTTTGCTCTTCAAGGCCAGGAGGTATTCCTGCTGGCTAGCCAGCATCTCAGGACTGTAGAGCGTCAGCAGGCGTTGTCCTTTAGTAACCAGCTCGCCGGTGAAATCGACGAAGACCTGATCGATCCAGCCCTCGACTCTGGCGTGAACGCGGGCCATGCGGGTTTCGTCGAAGGCGACCTTGCCAACGGCCCGGAAGGTATGGACTCCGGCCCCGGATTCAACTTCGCCGTAACTCACGCCGATCAACTGCTGCTTCTCAGGGCTGACCTTGATGGTGCCCATGGGCATGGCAGCCTCTTGGCCGGCTGCGGCCGGGGACGCAGCCCCGCCATCTTCATAGACGGGTTCCAGCTTCATCCCGCAATCAGGCGCGATGCCCGGCTTGTCCGACTTGTAGGCCGGGTGCATCGGGTCGACCCAGTAGAGGATCTTCCGGCCGCCTTTCTGGGCGGCGCCGCCCGCATTCTTGCCATACCAACGGCCGTAGCCGAAGCCGGCCACGAACACGGCAGCAACCAGCAGAATCATTAGAAGAATTCGAACGATTTTCATGGTGCTTGCCTCACTTGATGAGCGGCATGGCGGTCATCTCTTCCAGGCGGCTCAGCGCCAGGTAGAAGTTCTGCAGTTCTTCGTAGTAGTTCATCTCGTACTCGACGACGGCGATGTAGTTGGTGAGCACTGACAGAAAATCGACGGCCCCCGTCTCATAGGAGGATAAAGAAGACTCCAGCGCCAAGGTCGCCTGCGGCACCACCGTCTGCCCGTAGAGCTTCATCAACTGCGAGGAGGTGGTCGCCATCAAATAGTCGTCCTTGATGCGAAACTGCAGCGACTGATTCGTCGCTTCGTAAGTGTGCCGGGACTCTGCCAGGCTCTGCGCCTGTTCGGTGAGGCCCGCTCGCTGCTTGCGCCAGAAATAGGCCGGCAGCTTGAAGTCCACGCGCGCCTGGTACATTGGCGGCATGCTGCCCTGGTTGAAGTACCCGAAGGAGACCGTGTAATCGGGGTAGTATTCCTTGCGGGCCATGTTCACGGCAAGCTCCGCGCGCTGTATCATCTTCTCGTCGCGAAGCAGCACGGGCGCGTTCCGGCTGGCTCCCGCATACAACTCCTCGATTGAGCTTGTGAATTCCCGAGGCTGCATGTCGGGAGGCCGCCCCATAGGCGCCCCAGGGCCACGGTTCAGTAAACTGTTGATCTCGGCTTCCCGCGCACTGTGCTCGCGCTGAAGATCCACCAGTCTGATCTCCAGAATCGACAACTGCGTCTGGGTCTTGAACACGTCCTGCTGTGCGGCTCGCCCAACGGAGTAACGTGCCTCGGTAATGCGCAGCAGCTTGCGCAGCAGCTCGCGGTTCTTCTCGAGGACGTCCCGCGCTGCGTAGGAATAGTCAAGCCTGTAATAGGCTTGCTTGAGCTGCGAGAGCACTTTCAGTTGGACGCTCTGGTAGTCCTGAAACTCCGCCTCGGCTTCCTTGGTGGCCATGTCGCCGCGCAGCTTCCGCTTCCCCGGATATGGGAACTCCTGGGACAGCATGAAGCCAATCGACGAAGTGGGGCTGACCCCCAGTTGCGCCCCTGGAAGCGGGTTCCCATTGCTGGTGTAACCCGGCGAAAACATGGGGTCCGGCAGGCTGCTGGCCTGACTGGGCCGTTGCCGGGCCGCCTCATATCGTTTTTGGGCGGCGAGGATCTCGCGGTTGTTCTGTAGAGCCTCGGCCAGTAAGTCGTCTAGTTTCAGGCCGGCGTCCTGAGCCTGAGCCGCCCGTATGGACACAATGGCGGCTATTGCCGCAAGAAATGGCTTGAATCGCACACCTTTCCTCCTTTTCCCAATTATCGACCTCGGGAAAGTAGAGGATCAGATTAGAAGGACGGAGTTCAGCAGATACCGCTCGGGCGGTGAATGCAGCAGCGGGAGCGGGTGCGCTAGATCGGCGAACGCCGCCGCCAGCAGAACCTCAGACATCCGGGACGGGCTCGACGGCCAGCGGCGCATGGATTTCGGCCTTGGCGCTGGCCTCGAAGACCGGCTTGTGCGCGGGGCAGGCTTTGGCGCTGGAGTGGTGCTGCTTGCAATCGGGCGGAGGACAACAGTTGTGCGCGGAATTCCCGGTTCTCTGCGTGTCCGGGCACAGAACACACTGGCCGCACACCACGGTCCACGCCAGCAAAACGGAAAGCAACAGGCTAGAAGCCCAGCGCAGCATTACCTTTATGCTAGCACGCCGGGCTTCCGCGAGTGGTGGTATCTCGCTGCGACCGAAAGGGAGCGGCGCTGGGCCTCGCAAGCTGAAGCTTGCGCTACTAGCAAATGCTGACCACTCCCTCCCGGTCGTGGTTCAGTGGTGTCTCGCTGAGCCAGTCTACTTCTTCGCCTTACCCTGGGCGGCGACGGCTTCCATGGCGGCCTTCACCTTCTCGGGATCGCCCAGGTAGTAGCTCCTAATCGGCTTCAGATCGCCGTCCAGCTCGTAGACCAGGGGCATGCCGGTCGGAATGTTAAGGTTGACGATAGCGTCTTCCGGATACGTTGTCGAGGTACTTCACCAGCGCGCGCAGGCTGTTGCCGTGCGCCGCGACCAGGACCCGCTTCCCGGCCCTGATCTGGGGAGCGAGACACTCGTGCCAGCAGGGCAGAAACCGCGCCACGGTGTCCTTCAGGCACTCCGTCAGCGGGAGTTCCTTCGCGCTCAGGCCGGCATAACGGCGATCGTGGCCGGGATACCGCGGGTCGGTCTTCTCCAGAACCGGCGGCGGAATGTCGTAGCTCCGCCGCCAGATCTTGACCTGGTCCTCGCCGAACTTCGCCGCCGTCTCCGACTTGTTCAGGCCCTGCAGCGCGCCGTAGTGGCGCTCGTTCAGGCGCCAGTCGCGAATGACCGGGATCCACATCAGGTCCATCTCATCGAGCGTCAGCCACAGGGTCCGGATGGCGCGCTTCAGCACCGAGGTGTAAGCCAGGTCGAAGGTGTACCCCTCCGCCTTCAGTACGCGGCCGCCTTCCTGGGCTTCTTGCAGGCCCTTCTCGGACAGGTCCACGTCGGTCCAGCCGGTGAAGCGGTTCTCCTTGTTCCAGGCGCTCTCTCCGTGTCTGAGCAATACGAGCTTGTACATTGGCGCCCCCTATTGCCGGAACGCCTTGCGGCCCGCGTACTTGGCCGAAGCCCCGAGTTCTTCTTCGATGCGCAGCAACTGGTTGTACTTGCAGATGCGGTCCGTGCGGCTGGCCGAGCCGGTCTTGATCTGGCCCGCGCCGGTGGCCACCACCAGGTCGGCGATGAAGGTGTCCTCGGTCTCGCCGGAGCGGTGCGACACCACGGCGGTGTAGCCGGCCTCGGCCGCCATCCGCATGGAATCGAGGGTCTCGGTCAGGGTGCCGATCTGGTTGACCTTGATGAGGATCGAATTGGCGACGCCTTCCTCGATGCCGCGGGAGAGCCGCTCGACGTTGGTGACGAACAGGTCGTCGCCCACGAGCTGGATCTTGCTGCCCAGCGAGTCGGTCATCAGCTTCCAGCCGGCCCAGTCGTCTTCCGCCATGCCGTCTTCGATGGAGATGATCGGATACTGCTTCACCCAACCGGCCCAGAATTCGACCATCTGCTGGGGCGTCTTCTCGCTCTTGTCGGACTTCTTGAAAACGTACTTGTCCTTGCCGGCATCGAAGAACTCGCTGGCGGCCGGGTCGAGGGCCAGGCCGATGTCCACGCCCGGCTTGTAGCCGGCCTTGGTGATGGCTTCGAGGATGACTTCGAGCGCTTCGTCGTTGGACTTCAGATTGGGGGCGAAGCCGCCCTCGTCGCCGACCGCGGTCGAGTAGCCCTTCTTCTTCAGCACGGCCTTGAGGCTGTGGAACACCTCGGCGCCCATGCGGAGGGCTTCGGCGAAGTACGGAGCGCCGTAGGGGGCCACCATGAATTCCTGCACATCCACGGAGTTGTCGGCGTGCGCGCCGCCGTTGAGGATGTTCATCATCGGCACCGGCAGCACGGAGGCCGCGACACCGCCCAGATAGCGGTAGAGCGGCGTGTCCTGCGGACTGCGCCGAGGCGCGCGCCGCGGCCATGGAGACCGCCAGGATGGCGTTGGCGCCCGAGGCGTCCCTTGTTGGGCGTCCCGTCGAGGGCGATCATCTTCCGGTCGATCTCTTCCTGGCGGGCTGCGTCCATGCCGATCAGCGCCTCGGCAATTTCGCCGCGGATGTTCTCGACGGCCTTGAGCGTGCCCTTGCCGAGGTAGCGCGACTTGTCGCCGTCGCGCAGCTCGACGGCCTCATGCTCGCCGGTCGAGGCGCCCGAGGGAACCGCCGCCCGGCCCATGCTGCCGTCGGCCAGCCAAACATCCGCTTCCACGGTCGGATTGCCGCGCGAATCCAGAATTTCTCTTCCGATGATTTTTACGATTTCCATATTTGGGGTTCCTTTGAGTGAGTGCTAAAAAGGCCTAAATTGCTATGGTAGCGTAAGTCTCCTGCTCGGATGGGACGACCACGATGCCGCCCTCGGTGATGTGGTAGCCCCTGGCCCGGTCCTGCTCCGGGTCGTAGCCGATCAGGCTGTCTGTCCGGGATCTTCACGTCTCGCAGATGATGGCGTTCCGGATGCGGCTGTGGCGGCCGATTTCGACGTCATGCATCAGGATGGAGCTGTCCACCTCGCAGTAGCTGTTGACGCGCACTCCCGGCGAGAGCACGCTGCGGATGACGCGGCCGCCCGAGACGATGCATCCCGCCGACACGATCGAGTCCAGGGCGATGCCCATGCGGCGGCCCTCCTGCGCGAAGACGAACTTCGCCGGAGGGTTCTGGAGTTGCCGGGTGCGGATGGGCCAATTGCGGTCGTAGAGGTTGAACTCGGGCGTCACCGCCACCAGGTCCATGTTGGCTTCGTAGTAGGCGTCCAGCGTTCCCACGTCCCGCCAGTAGCGGACGGTCTTGTCGTTCAGATCGCGAAAATCGTAGGCGATCACGCGGGCCCGGTTCAGCCACTTGGAATGACGTCCTTGCCGAAGTCGTGCGAGGAGGCCGGGTCCTCGGCGTCCTCCATCAGGGCCTGCACCAGGACGGAAGTGTTGAAGAGGTAGACGCCCATGGAGGCGCTGACCATGTCCGGGATTGAAGACCGAGCGGGCCGGGTGGTCGTGCTGGGGCTTCTCCTCGAAGCCGACCACCCGGCAATCCTCGTCGATCTCGGCGACTCCGAAGCGCGGCGCCTCGTTCCGGCGGCACCTGGATGGTGGCGATGGTGACGTCGGCGTCCTGGGCACAGGTGCCACTCCAGCATCTCGCGCGTAGTCCATCTTGTAGATGTGATCGCCGGACAGGATCAGGGTGTACTCGCGGCCCTCGGCGACGATGCTCGGGATGTTCTGGAACACGGCGTCCGCCGTCCCCAGATACCAGTCGTCGCGCATCTGCTTCATGGGCGGGATCAGCTCGATGAACTCCCCCAATTCGGGCGACAGAATCCTCCAGCCTTCGCGGATGTGCCGGTTCAATTCCAGCGCTTTGTACTGTGTTAGGATGAAAATGCGCCGGAGGTTGGAGTTGATGCAGTTCGACAGCGTGACGTCGATGATGCGGTAGGCTCCGCCGAAGGGGACGGCGGGCTTGGCGGTGTGCTCGGTGAGCGGGTAAAGCCTTTCACCCGCTCCGCCGGCCAGCAAGATCGCAAGTACACTTTCCATGGCGTCCTTATACGAGTTATAGCAGAACCGCGGAAGGGGGTGAGACAGCTTGGCTGAAGTCACGATCCAGGATGGCGAGAGTCCTGGAGAGCGCACTGCGCCGCTTCAAGCGGAAGGTGCAGCAGGATGACATCATCAAGGAGATCAAGCGTCACTCCTACTACCTGAAGCCCGGCGAGAAGACAGCGGGTCAAGGCAGCCCTCGCCCGCAAGCGCAACCGCAAGAAGCGACCCCGCGACATCGAGTAAGACAGGGCACGCCGGCCGGCGTGCCCACTACCCGATGCCAAGCCCCGGGGCACGCCGCCGGCGTGCCCCTACCGCAGTCCCTTCAACATCTCACTTTCAACTTGCTTGAACCCCGCCGGGGCCTGGAATTTCGAAGAATCGACCGGGCCGGAGCTGAAGCCCGACATTTCGGTGGTCATCTCCATGAGCACGCCCTGGGCGGAAGACTGCTCCTGCTTGGGCTCTTCTTTCTTCTTGGATCGCCCGAGACCGCCCAGGCCGCTCAACCTTCCCAAAGTGCCGCCGATCGAAGGCTGCTCCTGCTTCTGCGCCGGCTGGCCTTCGGCCTGGCTTCCCCCCATCGAGATCACTGTCAGCACGGGGACACCGTCCAGCTTGGCTGATTCCTTGTAGAGATCCGCATACGCCTTGGCCATGTCGGAGCGCCCTTGCGTGAAGGCGCCGCTGCCGGGCGCCCAGGCGATCTTTTGCGCCATCCGCTGGTGGAAGGCCCGCACTTCGGCGTAGCCGGGAACATCCCTGGCCAGCCACATATCGGAGGTGACCGTCAGGGCGCCGCTCGAACCGGATTCCTTGTCGGTCCCCTGCATCTCCAGCGTCAGTATTACCTCGCGCGTCGCCAGCCCCGCAAGCTGCTGGGTCTTACCCGTCTCATTGACGGAGGCCTTGAACTGAACGTCCGCCTTGCCGTCCTGCGCCTGAGAGGCTTTCTTCGACATCTGCTCCATGGCCTGCGCCATCTGGGCGAAGGTGATTACGGAGTAGGTCTTGTTCTTGAAGTTGATCTCGGTGATGGTTTCCTTGGCGAGGTCGGTCACCTGCGCCGAGTCTGCGCCCACCGTGGCCATTTGGTCGCCGCGTATCAGCACCGACGTCTTAATGGGCTCAGTGGCCTTCTTGGAGAACACCCCCACGACCTTCATTGCGCCCATCAGCATGCCGCCGGTCATCTTCGACGTCTGCTCGTAGCCGAAATCCGCAAAAAGGCTGGCGGCCGCGAAGACCACCAGGAATCCCAGTTGTAGCGCTCTCTTCCTCATGACTTCCATCATAGCGCCTGCTGTACAATAGCCGAGACAGGAGACCTTATGGGGGAAATTGTCATTCGGCCCAGCGCGAAGCTGGTCCAGATAGCTTATACGTTTATTTTCGTTGTGATCTTCGTTTGCATCCTGCTATACGTGAACATTCCCTCGCTTCGGGAGATGTCGCCATGGGTGCTGGTGATTCCGGCTCTACTGTTGTTGTGGCCCTTGCGCTACGACGTGCTGCGGCGCTTCACCCGGATGACGCTCGCGGGCGACACGCTGCGCTATGAGACCGGCGTGCTCAGCCGCTCCAAGCGCAATATCCAGATCTCGAAGGTGCAGGATGTGCGAGTCGACCAAACCCTGTTCCAGCGCATGTTCCGCATGGGAAACCTTTCGATTGAGACCGCTGGCGAGACCAGCCAGCTTACGATGCGGAATGTGGACAACCCCGACCAGGTGGCGGACGAGATCCTCCGCATATCCCGCGGGCAGGCAGGCGGCGGGCTGGCCAAGGGAGTGTAGCTTTCACGCCAAGGCGCAAAGACGCAATGGCTTTCGGCGGGAAGGTTCTGGGCTGCGGATTGCCCGGTCGCCATCCGCCTTTGTCGCCCACTGGCGGACGAGTTCGCACCGGACTCGCTCAGGTCCGATTACAAACACTTGGGATGTTGACAAAGACAAAGCCCGCCAGCATCAGCGCTGGGATGATGAGTGCAAGAAGCGGAAGACAATCAACAAGAACCGAGCATAGTAGACCGAGAAGGCGGCGGAGAGGATCGCACGCCGGATCAAGTCTCAGGGAGTCCATTTTCTGCCGAACCATTCTCCGACGGTCATCATGCCGCCGCCAAGCAGGACCCGGATCGCCAGGAAGACCCAAGCGCCCAAGACAATCGCGAGGGTGAGCCTTTGTGCGATCGAATGGCCGTGCATGCCGTGCATCATCTGTTGGAGGTCACGCTTCAAGAATCCTTGGCTCGTAATCATTCTCTCAACAGCAGGAAGGAGATTGTGAGCCAAGGGCCGATTGAGAGAGGGCATAATGAAGTAGTGCGGCAAGACATTCCAACAGCGCTCCACCCACACGAAGATGAGCCGTAGATGGAAAGTCAAACTGGGAGAACAGGTAGAGGCGTTTCGGAAACGCGAAAATCAACTCTCCCTCGTTCTTAGCTTGGTGATTGGTGCGTTGGTCGGGCTTGTCGTGGTTGCCTTCATCCTCCTCACGGGACGGCTGGCGGTGCGAATGTATCCCGCGGGTGGGGCCGGCTGGCGCCGTATTCTGGTTCCAACATTGGGCTCTCTTGGAACGGGCTGGCTGCTGTCGCGCTATTTCCCTTACGCGCGCGGTAGCGGCATTCCCCAGACGAAGTTCGCTCTCTTCATCAACGACGGATACATCTCGTTTCGCACGGCCTTGGGAAAGTTCTTCTGTTGCTCGGCTTCCCTTGCCAGCGGCATCGCCCTCGGACGCGAAGGCCCTTCGGTCCAGGTGGGCGCCGGACTCAGCTCAGTGATTTCCCGGCGGCTCGGGCTCAGCAAAGAGCAGGTAAAGTCGCTTGTGCCTGTGGGTTGCTCGGCGGCGCTTGCGGCCGCGTTCAACACTCCCATTGCCGCCGTGCTGTTTTCGCTCGAAGAGATCATGGGGGACCTGCACGCTCCCGTACTGGGCTCAGTGGTGCTGAGTTCCGCAACCTCCTGGATGGTCCTGCATCTGGTGCTGGGCGACGAACCGCTGTTCCATGTGGCGGGTTATCACCTGGAGCATCCGCTGGAATTCGCCGTTTACGCGGCACTGGGTGTCGTGGGCGGACTCGGCTCGGTGGCCTTCGTGAAGCTTTTACTGGGAATCCGCACGAGATTCATGAAGCTGCCGAAATGGACCCTCTGGTTTCAACCGGTCGCTGGGGGCCTGGGAGTGGGGCTGATGGGGTTCTTCATTCCCGAGGTCCTGGGGGTGGGTTACGACGTCGTGGATAAGGCCCTGAACGGCGATCTGGTGCTGAAGTTGCTCGTGCTGCTAGCTGTGCTCAAGATTGTGGCAACGGCACTCTGCTACGGCTCAGGTAATGCGGGTGGCATCTTCGGGCCAAGCTTGTTCGTCGGGGCCATGATCGGTGGCTCGGTAGGCAGCGTGGCACATGCCTTGCTGCCGGGCTACACGGCTGAACCCGGCGCTTACGCCCTGGTCGGAATGGGGACAGCGTTCGCCGGCATTGTGCGCACGCCGCTCACCTCGGTGATCATGATCTTCGAAGTGACCAGAGACTACACCATCATCGTCCCCTTGATGATCTCCAACCTGATCGCTTTCTACATCTCCCACAAGCTCCAAAAGGAGCCCATCTACGAAGCGCTCGCCCGCCAGGATGGGGTGCATCTGCCGACTGTTGAGTCCCGAGCACAGGCCGGACGCATGCAGGTGCTCCAGGCGATGCGGCCTGCTCCCGAGGTGTTCTCGCCGGACACGGAGGTTGCGGCAGCGGTGGTGCGTGCGCGGAGGGGGCCGCTGGACGCCTGGCCGGTGGCCGATGCCGCTGGACTCTGGGGGATGATCCGCAACGCGGATCTCGAGACTGCTGTGGCGAATGGGGCGGAGAGGAAGCGCCTGGCCGATCTTCTGAAGGCCGCCCCCCTGGACCATCATCCGGATGCTGGGGAACTGGTCTACGCGTATCCCGATGACAGCTTGAGCGTTGTGTTGGAACGTATGGGCAAGAGCGGGTGCAACGCCCTGCCCGTCGTGAGCCGCGCCAATGTGCGCCAACTTGTCGGAGTGGTGACACTGGACGACATTTTGAAGACCTATGGCATCGCCAAACCGTCCGGCTTGGAGGAGTGAGCGAGTGGCCACGGACCAGAGCCAATCATCCGGGCCATCCTTGACGGGGACTTTTGTCCTGGTCTTTCTCGCGATAGCCGCCCTGGCTGCAGTCGACACTTTCCTGGCGAAGGTAGAAAGGGCCGAGGGCCAGGCCGAGGCCCGACGGCTCCTTATAGAAGGACAACGGCTGGTGCAGCAGGGGCGTGATGCCGAAGCCGTCGACAAGTTTCGAAGCGCCCTTTCGGTCTCGCGCGGAAACCAGGAGGCTCAACTGGGACTTGCGCGAGCCTTACTGGCAGTTGGGAGACTCACGGACGCGGAGACCCTGCTCCAAGAAATGCTGCAGCGTAGCGCCACGGATGGCGCTACGAACCTGACGATGGCGCGAGTCATGGTGAAGGAAGGGAGAAGCGTCGAGGCCACGTCGTACTATCATCAGGCGATCTACGGCCGGTGGATGCAGGATGCTCAGGCAAACCGAGTCAAAGTCCGCTTCGAACTGATCGACGTGTTGGTCCGGCAGAACGCCGACCGGGAGGTGTTGGCCGAACTACTGCCGCTTCAGGACGAGGCGCCCAAAGATTTCCAGACGCGCAAGCGCATTGCCCGTCTGTACCTGTCCGCAGGTTCACCGTCGCGGGCTCTCGAACTTTTCAAAGGTATCCTGCGCCAGCAGCCCCAGGATTTCGATGCCTACGCCGGCCTGGGCCAGGCCGAGTTCGCACGAGGGAATTACCGCACCGCGCGGACAGATTTCAGAGCCGCCTTGCGCCTGAACCCGAAGGACGAGGAGATCCAGAAGCGATTAGGCGTCTGTGAGACGGTGCTTGCTCTCGACCCGACGCAACGGGGGTTAAGTGGTGCGGAACAGTATCGCCGCAGTCTCAGGCTCATCGAACTTACCTCAGATGCGATGAATCGATGTGTGGGAGCACCTCCGCCGGGAACCGCGCATGATCTTGCCGAAGAGGCCGGACAGGCGCTGAAGCGGCGCGTGGGTTCTTCGCGGCAAGAGGAGGTTACCGAAACAAATCTCGAACTTGCCGAACAGTTGTGGCAGGCGGGCCAGAAGCAATGCAAACAGGCCCCCGCCGAAGCAGACGAGCCACTCGCGCTGGTGATCGTGAAACTTGCACAGTGACGGGCCCGCCGAATGAACTGATCCCAGGTAGAGTGCCTCAGGCACCTTCGGTTATGAATTGGAAGGCAACCGGAGAAGGAGGCGCAATAGCTCGTCAATCTCCTCCTGGTTGCGCAAAAAATAACCTGCCCGGGAGTGATTCTTTCGCCCAACCCGGATCGCGAAGAGGGACAACCCGTCATCTGTGAGGCTGAACACATCTTCGTCAGTCTCGTCGTCTCCCACATAGACGGCCCGGTCACACTTTAAGCGAACCAATTCCGCCCTCAGTGCGATACCCTTGTGCGGGGCTCTCTGCGAGACGATGCTCACGGCTTCCTTCCCTCCAATGAGACGAACTTCGGGAAGTGAGCGAGCCGCCTTCACAATAGCCGAGCGGGCCTCAGCTTTCCGCCGGCACTGGCGATAATGAATCGTCAATGACAGGGTCTTGTTCTCGATCCACAGACCGGGAAGGTCCGGCAGTTCCCTCGCGAGCGCTCGCCGCCATTGCGGCACTTCTTTGCGAATCCGGGACGCTCCTTCCCAAGGTTCTGCTCCGTGGTTTCCAATGAGATGATGAATGCCGGTTCCGGCAAGCTTGTTCTTGAGATCTACTCGTGATCGTCCTGATAGCGCTACACAGGTGCGGACACTCGCCAGCTTGCTTAGAAGAACGCGCGTCGTTCTCCGCATGCGGGCACAATCCGGGTCGTTCACGATCGGAGCCAACGTCCCGTCGAAGTCAAAAACAAGAACGACCCTCAAGACGGCAAACTGCCGCAGAATCTCACGGGAACGAGGTGACAGGACATACCGCATCTTATGTCGCCGCGTGCAGATTGGAGCGCTCCGTGAGCCGCCCAGAAAGACGTTCCCGGCTCCGGAGCCGCGCGGCATCGACGAGCATCTCTCCGGCCCATCGGTAGACGTTGAAGTGGGCAATCAGCGAGCGCATGGACCGCATACGAACCTGCTGCTCGGCCGGAGGCATGGCGAGTGCCGTGGCCAAGGCCGCGCTGGCTTCCTCCAGGTCATACGGGTTGACGATCAACGCTTCAGTCAGCTCGCGCGCGGCTCCGGTGAATTGGCTCAGCAGCAGAACACCCTGCTGATCGTCCCGGGCGGCGACGAATTCCTTGGCCACAAGGTTCATCCCGTCATGGAGGCTGCTCACATAACAGAGATGTGCCGCTCGGTAGTACTGAAAGACGTCCGGCGGTTCGTGATGGGACCGCCGCAGAATGATCGGGCGGTAATCGGTGTGCCCGAAGCGCTCGTTGATTCGGCCAGCCAATTGTTCGACTGCTTCGTTCAGCTGGCGATAACGCTCGACTTTCGTCCGGCTGGGAGCCGCAACCTGGAGGAAGCTAAACCGTCCGCGGAACTCGGGGAAACGTTCCAGAAGGCGCTCCACGGCCAGCAACCGCTCTTCCACGCCCTTGGTGTAGTCCAGACGGTCTACCCCAACGCCGAGCAAGGCGTCCGGCTTTAAGCCAAGGTCACACCACACCTGTTCTCTGCACTCGGTCGGACTGGGCGCTGTGCTGAGCCAACGGACCGGCCACTCTAGCGAGATCGGGTATGGCCGCACCAGAGTGCGGTGGCCGCGCATCACTACTCCGTGTTGCTCACGGTCGATGCGGGCTTCGAGGTAACAGTCCACGGAATCCAGGAAGTTGTTGCAGTGAAACTGTGTGTGGAAACCCAGGATGCTGCTTCCGAGCAATCCTTCGAGGATTTCCTGCCGCCAAGGACAGATACCGATACGCTCCGAGTTCGGCCAGGGGATGTGCCAGAACATGATCACCGTGGCGGCCGGCAGCCGCTTGCGAATCAGCAATGGCACCAGGGCGAAGTGGTAGTCTTGCACCAGCACGATGGGGTCGTCGGAATCCACCTCGGAGCAGACGGCTTCGGCAAACCGCTCGTTGACTCGGCGATAGTGGGCCCAATCTTCGCTTCGGAACGCCGGGCGCGTGTGCGCAAGGTGGCAGAGGGGCCACAAGCCCTCATTCGCAAAACCGTAGTAGTAGCCGGTTTCTTCCTCGGGAGTGAGCCAGACGCGGCGAATGTGATACGACTCCTCGCCCGGGGGGACTCGCACATGATCGTTCCGGTCCACAGTGTCACGATCGGCCGAGCCGCTCCCGTGCGCGATCCAGACGCCCGAGCAGGCGCGCATCACGGGTTCGAGCGCGGTCACCAGACCGCTGGCCGGATGCAGCACGCGAACGTCACCTCCGGCCATCCGTTCATGAACGTACGGCTCCCGGTTGGCGACGATGACCACGCGTTCGCCGTGGAGGTGGCGGCCCAGAGTCCGCTTCAGTCTGTCGGCCGTCCACACTCCAGGGGCATCCTCGCTTTCATCCATCACCTTCTCGATCAGATCGCGCACGTCGCGGAGGATGGGCTGGAACTCAGGGCGCGGTGGCGGGCCGCCGTGCAGAATGCCGCGCAGTTCAGCGCTCCAGCTTCGCCGGCTGAAACGCGCCACGAAGACGGTAAGGGCGGAAGCGAGCATTCCCAGGATCGCGAATGCCGCCAGCAGGAAGAGCCGCGTGCGGGCCTCCCGGCGCTCCGCATAACTCATGTCCTGGAGCAGCAGCAGGAACCCGGTTTGCCCGCCGTTGCCGTTCCAGAGCGGCAGCGCGCTGACGTGAATGCTGCCCCCGGGCAAACGGCTCACGGTGTTCCATTCCCTAAGGGAATCCTGGGACGAGCTCTCGGATGAACTGGCGCGGGCGCCGATTTCCCGGCAGCCAAACTCATTGGGGAATCCGGGCGTGCTAGCGAGCATTGAGAAGTCCGTCCCACAAGCGGCAACCGCCAGTATCCGTTCGTCACGCGCGATCTCGATCAACTGGGCCTGCAATTCCCGCTGCCGATCCTTGGGCCAGTCAGCCGCGAGAGAAGCCCGCGAGCCCGTCACCACGAGCCGGGCCCGCAGGCTCAAGTCGCGCTCGAACCACCGGCGGGCCGTTTCCTGCACAAACCCGGCTACCCCCAAAGCCAGCACGGCCAGACCGACGATCATGGCCAACACGAATTGAACCAGACGAGGCACCGCGATCTTCATGGGAACACGAATCTCCAGCTATCTCAGCATAGATGCACGACATCCTCGGCCGGGTGTTCCAAAGCAAGCATCACAAGCATGTAGTCCTTCACGTGCCGGGTGAGAAGAAAGTTCTGCTTGACGTGCTGGTGTCCGCTTTCTCCCATTCGCTCCCGCAGCGTCGCGTCGACGAGGAGTTGCGCCGCGCGTTGCGCTGCACCTTCCGGTGAGTGCACGAGGAAACCTGTTACCCCGTTTATGATTTGCAGCTTGATTCCGCCGACAGCTCCTCCGATGACAGGCTTGCGCTTCCAAAGAGCCTCGCTGACAGTCAACCCGAAGCCTTCTTTGATCGATTTCTGGAAAACGATCGTCGATCCGCGCACCAGGGCGTTAATCTCCAAATCGCTGTACGCCGGCAGAAGAAGCACATGAATGTCGGCATCGGAGCCGGCGGCTTCCTGCACTTCGCGAAGCACTTCGCTGCCTTCGGGATCGTCCGGCGCACCGCCCCCGGCAAGAACAAGCTGACAGTCGTGGCGCTTCTTGACCAGCTTGTAGGCCGCGATCACGCCCAAGGGATCTTTCAGGCGGTCGAAACGAGAGATCTGGGTCAGAATGGGCCGCTCTGGATCCAGCCCGTATTTCTCCAACACTCGGGTGACGTAGCCCTTCTCCAGTTCGCGGTTCTTGTCGCTGAGTGGATCAATCGATGGCGCGACCATGAACTGGGGAATAGACATTCGTTGCGCGAAATCCGGCATGGAGAAAATGGAAGCATCGTACTGTTCCACGTATGGGGTGAGGAATTTCCATGCGCGGGCATCCGGCGTCGAAACGTCAATGTGGCAACGCCAAACCCACGCGCGACCTATATCTCTCTTGCGCGCGACCAGGCCGGCTGGCTGCGGGTCATGAACCCAGATCACATCGCCCGTGAAGTCCAATTGGCTGAGGTTCGCCTCGGTCGTCTCCCGGTAGCACTCCAACATCGCCTCGGTGATCGTCTCCGGCTTGCCATGGAGAGCATTGTGGAAAGCCTTGGTCACATCGAAGAACGCCTCACCTCCCTTCATGACGTCCCACGTGGCGTTAACCCCCAGTTCACGCAGCAGGGGCACCATCCGCGTGAGAATCTCCGCGACGCCTCCTCCCACGGCCGTGGAATTGATGTTCTGCAAGCGGCGGCCCTGGACACGACCAGCCACGACGCGCAGTTCGTCGAGAACTTCGGCGCCGACGATGCTCTCGTAGTCAGCGAGATGGATTCCTGCTCTAGTTGACTCCATGGCTGTGCCCCAATTCCACGATCTGATCCTTGAGTTCATCCAGTGTGACCACATAGGGATCGAGGCGGTCAACGGAATCCGCCAGTTCCCCTTCGCCGCGCCAACGGAGCCATTGGGAAAAGTCATTGGTTCGACGCTCCAACCGTAGACGGGCTTCCAGGAAGTGGAAATAGAGGGAGACATTGGTGATTCCCCGCAGCTTCGCGAAGAAGTCGGGAACGTCGCTGGCCACGATGCCCGTCGGCATAATGAAGCTCATCGACTTGCAGAAATGGAACTCATCTCCGGGCGGGCACTCCCGGAGGCCCCCGCCGACCTTTTCCAGGTGGGCTTCGATGACTGCAATGATCGCCTCGCGAAGCTGCCGGATAGAGGTGAAGTCCAGAAGGTCGATGGCCGACAATTGCTCCGCCAGCACATCCTCCTGTATGGCTTCGGAAACCCAGTCAGCGAAATCGTTGTACACCACCGGTTTCTCAAAGTGATGCGAGAGGAACTGGTGGTGGGTGTGGTAGAAGATGCACGAACCGGAAATCTCGCGCAATACCGAAAGCAGCTCGGATAGCGTGCGTGCGGTTTGCCCAGTCAACTGGACGAGACGCCGCTCTGTGCAAAAGCGAAAGGGATCTGTGCGATTCATGCAGTTCTCTCCAAAAACAGAAGAGCGGGCGCACCTTCAATTCGAGACGCTCGTCGTTGCCTCAAGCCTGAGAGTAGCAGGAGTGAGCCCGACACAGAATACCGCCAAGGGGTTAGATTCGCTCGGGAAGCGCCCTAGCCGGGTGCCTAACCTGGCGACCGCCTCGCACTGACGGGCAGGCCGAGGGAAGAAGTGGCGGTCTTCGCTAGTGACGCGAACTCAACCGATCCGAAACTCCTCCGACGCAGAGGGCTTTTCGAGACCGCGATACGCCAGCTTGAGTAGTGGAGGAGCAGAGAGAGTCGTTGCCACTGACATCAGAACGACGACTGCGTACACGTGCGCCCCGATCACGCCAAGAGACTGCCCGATTTGGGCCGCGACCATTCCAACCTCGCCTCGTGGGAACCTCTCGCCGGGCGCCGGCTCGATGATCAAGAGGTCGATAGTACTGTCCTTTGTCATCTAGCCGGTCGCCGCCGAACCGAACAGAATGATCCTGCCCGGGTTCGCCACCGACAAGAACCGCCCCACGATTTCGCCTACCACCGACTCGTCGCGGCTTGGCGGCTTTGCGTGAGTTTTCCCGCCGAGCTGGGCTAGAATAGGGCAATGCCCGAGCAGGCAAGCGACGACAGGTCCTTGGCGACGTTCGAGGCCGGCATGGCGGAGCTCGAGAAAGTCGTTAAGGAGTTGGAGAGCGGCGACCTGCCGCTCGAACGCGCCCTGGAGCTTTTCGAAAAGGGGACCGCGCTCAGCGAGACCTGCCGCAAGCAACTCCAGGAGGCGGAGACGCGCGTCGAAATCCTCCTCAAGAAGAACGATAAAGTGCAGGCCGAGCCTTTCCCGCCCAACCAGGAATGAACCTCCGCGACTACCTTGCCCGACAGCAGCAACAGGTTGATACCGAACTGGACCGCCTGACTCCTTCCGAGACCACGCCTCCCGAGACCATCCACCGCGCTATGCGCTACAGCCTGTTCGCGGGCGGCAAACGCATCCGCCCTATCCTGTGCCTGGAAGCCGCTCACGCCGTGTCGGATGACACTCCGGGTGCAACGGCGGCCGCTTGCGCGCTGGAGATGGTCCACACTTACTCATTGATCCATGACGACCTGCCGGCGCTCGACAACGACGATCTGCGCCGCGGCAAGCCGACCTGCCACAAGGTCTTCGGCGAGGCCATGGCCATCCTTGCCGGAGACGCGCTGCTCACCCTGTCGTTTCGGGTATTGGGAGAGATCAAGGCCGTCGCTGACGCCTCGAAGGTGCGGATGATATCGGAACTGGCCTCGGCGGCGGGCACGCCGGGCGGCATGATCGCCGGACAGGTCAGCGACCTGGAGGGCGAGGGGAAGACTCCGGACCCGGTTCTGCTCGGGACGATTCATCGCGCCAAGACCGGCGCCCTGCTGCGGGCCAGCGTGCGGCTCGGCGCCATTTGCGCGGGGGCGGACGAAGAGCGGCTGGAAGCGCTGTCCCGATACGGCGAGCACACTGGTCTGGCCTTTCAGATCGTCGATGACCTGCTCGACGTCGAGGAGTCGAGCGCCGCGCTGGGCAAGACCGCCGGCAAGGACGCGGCCCAGCAGAAGATCACTTTTCCCGCCGTCTATGGCCTGGAGGAATCGCGCCGCATGGCCGAGCGCGAACGGGCGCTGGCGCAGCAGGCGCTCGAGGTTTTCGGAGACAGAGCCGGCCGGCTGCGAGAGCTGGCCGATTTGATTGTTCATCGCCGCGCATGAAACCCGCGGGCAAACAACGTCTGGACGTGCTGCTGGTGGATCGGGGCCTGGTCGACTCCCGGGAGAAGGCCCGCGCCCTGATCCTGGCGGGTGAAGTGCGTCTGGACGGCCAGAGGGCCGACAAGCCCGGCCACACGGTCTCGATCGACAGCCGGATCGAACTGCTGTCGAAGCTCCCATACGTCAGCCGGGCCGGCCCGAAGCTCGAAGCGGCGCTGGCCGCGTTCGCCATCGACGTTCGGGACAAGACGTGCCTCGATACCGGAGCGTCGACCGGCGGATTCACGGATTGTCTTCTCCAGAGAGGAGCGCGGCGCGTCTACGCGGTGGACGTGGGATCGGGCCAGCTCGACTGGAAGCTGCGCAACGATCCCCGGGTCGTGGTTCGCGAGGGCCTCAACGCCCGCTACCTCCGCCCCGAGAATATTGGGGAGCCGGTTGACCTGGCGGTCTGTGACGTGAGCTTCATTTCGGCGACTCTGATCATGCCTCCGGCCGCCGCCCTGTTACGGCCGGCCGGGGAAATGGTTATACTCGTCAAGCCCCAGTTTGAAGTGGGACGCGGCCAAGTCGGCAAAGGCGGCATTGTGCGCGATTCGCTGCTTCACCACTCGGCGTGCGCCCGGGTGGAAGAAGCCGCGCGGCAGCTCGGCTTCCGCACCAAATTGATGGAAAGCCCGATTTTGGGCGCTGAAGGAAACAAGGAGTTCCTCCTGTATGCCAGTCATTAAGACTGTCGGTTTGATTTCCAAGCCGAACACGCCCCGAGCGGCCGCGGTCGCACGCGGTCTGGCCGAGTGGCTGGGGTCGCGAGGCATCAGCTTGAAGATGGACGAGGCCAGCGCCTCTTACGCTGGCCTCAGCGGCTGCCTTTCCAGAGAAGAGACGCCTGCGGGCTGCGATCTTCTTATCGTTCTGGGCGGTGACGGAACGCTGCTCGCCGCGGCCCGCGCCGTCGGCGGCCGTGACGTACCGTTGTTTGCCGTCAATCTGGGCGGCTTGGGCTTCCTGACGACGATCACAGTGGATGAGATGTATCCCGAGCTGGAGCGCGCGCTCCGAGGCGAGTTGCGCATCACGGCGCGGCGCATGCTGACTTGCGAACTGGTTCGCGACGACCAAACGGTTTCCACTTACGAGGCATTGAACGACGTCGTTCTGACCAAGGCTTCCATCGCGCGCATGATCGATCTGGAAACGCACATCGACGCTCATTTCGTCTGCTCCTATAAGGCTGACGGGCTGGTTATCGCTACCCCTACGGGCTCCACCGCTTACTCTCTGTCGGCGGGAGGGCCGATTGTCTTCCCCACCGTGGCTTGCCTGTGCCTGACGCCCATCTGTCCGCACATGCTGACCAACCGGCCGGTGATCGTGCCCGACTCCAGCGTGATCCGGGTTTGGAACCGGGCCGACGACGGGGAAGCCTTTCTGACGATCGACGGTCAGGTCGGCGAACCGTTGCGGCGGGACGATATGGTGCTCTGCCGCAGCTCCGCCCATTCGATACGGCTGGCCCGTCCTCCGCGGATGCGTTTTTTCGACGTGCTTCGTGACAAGCTGAAGTGGGGCGAGCGGTGAGGCTGCTAACTGACCTTCCGGTCCGCTAGAATAACAGTTTCAGCTATGCATTCACGTTCTTTAGCACTCGCCGCGCTGGTGTGTGGGCTGGTGGCCCTCACGGCGTGCAAGCAGTCCCCTCCGGCCAACGTGGCCGCCACCGTCAATAACCGGCCTATCACCTACGCCGATCTCGACAAGCAATATGCTTCCCAGTTCCCCGCCGGCGCCGGCGGGACCAGCGAAGACCTGGTGGCCATCCAACGGATCGAGATCCTGCGCACCATGATCGACAGCGAGATCATGTTGCAGCGCGCCGAGAAACTGGGCCTCATGGCCGTGGATGCGGATGTCGAAGCCAAGTTCAACGAGCTTAAGGCAGCCTATACCCAGGAAGAATTCGACAAGTGGCTCAGCTCGCGCAAACTGACCGCCGCCGAGTTGAGAAACCAGCTGCGGCGCGAGCTCAGCGTCGAGAGGCTGTTTAACAAGGAACTCACCTCGCATATAAGCATTTCCGAGAAGGACGTGTCGGATTTCTACGCCGCCAACAAGGACAGCTTCAACCTGGCCGAGCCCCAAGTACACGTGGCCCAACTCCTGGTTACCCCGCGTCCGGATGCAGCGGTTCGGAATCTGCAGGCCGACAAGGCGCAGACCAAGGACCAGGCCAAGAAGAAGATACAGATGCTGGAAGCGCGCATTAAGAAGGGCGAGGATTTCGCCATGCTGGCGCAAAACTACTCCGAGGACCCCGAAAGCACCCCCAACGGCGGGGACATGGGTTTCATCCCGGAATCGGCGTTGGAACGGGCCAACGTCGAATTGCGCAAGATAGTCATGCAGCTTCAGCCGGGACAGTGTTCCCAGATCATCGAGACGCCGGAGGGCTACCGGATTCTGAAGGTCATTTCCAAGGAGCCAGCAGGACAGCGCGACCTGAACGATCCCCGCGTGAGCCAGACCATTCGCGAGACGTTGCAGAACCGGAAGGACCAGATCCTCAGGGCCGCCTACTATGAAATGGCGCGCAATGAGGCTAAGGTGGTGAACTACTACTCTACCGGCATCCTTCAGAGGATGCAGGCGGGGAAGTAGCCCGCGGCTCGAAAACGCGGGTGTAGGATAAGGGCTTCACATGCTCCGTTTTGAAACCGCCGGTGAGTCTCACGGGCAGTGCCTGGTGGCCACCCTCGCCGGCTTGCCCGCCGGGATACCGATTTCGCTCGACGCCGTGAATCGCGAGCTATGGCGCCGCCAGCAGGGCTTCGGCCGCGGCGGGCGGATGAAGATCGAGACCGACGCAGCCGAGATTGTGGCCGGCGTGAGGCGCTCGCGCACGACCGGCGCGCCCGTCGCCGTGCTGATCCGCAACCAGGACTGGCAGAACTGGAGCGAGGCCCTCCCGGTCGAGGATAGCGAGGCGGCGGCCGGCAAGCACAAGCCCGTCACGCGCCCGCGTCCGGGGCACGCCGACCTGGCGGGAGCGATCAAGTACGGCCTGCACGACGCCCGCTACATCCTGGAGCGCGCCAGCGCGCGTGAAACCGCGGCGCGCGTGGCCGTGGGCGCCATCGCCAAGGCGTTTCTGGGCGAGTTCGGGATCGAGGTCCTCAGCCACATCGTGGCCCTTGGGCCGGTCCGGCTCGAGCGCCGCGTGGCGTGGGACGAAATCGCCGCTCTCGGCCGGCGGCCGGAGATCCTGCTGGGGTGCGTGGATCCCGATACCGAGCAGAAGATGAAAGGCGTCGTGGACGAGGCATATCGAACCGGCGACACGGTGGGAGGAGTATTCGAAGTGGTGGCCCACAACGTACCGCCCGGGCTCGGATCCCACATCACCTGGGACTCCCGGCTGGACGGGCGTCTGGCGCAGGCGATGGTTTCCATCCAGGCGGTGAAGGGCGTGGAGATCGGCCTGGCGCTGGAAGGCTCCGCAGGCTTCGGCTCCGCGGTCCAGGACACAATTCACTACGACCAGGAGCAAGGCCGGTTCACCAGAGGCTCTAACCGCGCTGGAGGGCTGGAAGGGGGAATCACCAACGGCGAGGACGTCGTGGTGCGGGGTCTCCTGAAGCCGATCTCAACCCTACGGCGGCCTCTCGAATCGGCCGATCTGGTTACCAAGGAAACCTCGCCGGCGGCTTACGAGCGCAGCGATGTGTGCGTGGCGCCGGCGGCGGGCGTGGTCGGTGAGGCTATGGTGGCGCTGGTGCTGGCACAGGCGATGCTGGAAAAATTCGGCGGCGATTCGCTGACCGAGACGAAACGCAACTTCGACGCTTACATTCAGCAGGTGAGAAGCTACTGATGATTTACCCGATCGTTAAATACGGCGATCCCGTTCTCGAAAAGAAAACGGAGCCGGTGGTGGAGTTCGACACGCCGCAGCTCCACAAGCTCATCGAGGACATGTTCGAAACGATGTACGCCGCCCGGGGGGTGGGTCTGGCGGCGACGCAGATCGGGATTCCGCGGCGGATCGCGGTGATCGACGTATCGGCCGGCGAGGACCCCGCGCAGCGCCTCGTTCTCATCAATCCGGAGATCATACACAACGAGGGCAGGATGGTTACAGAGGAGGGCTGCCTCAGCGTCCCGGGTTTCCGCGAGCCGGTCAAGCGCGGCGCGAAGATCACCGCGCGAGCGCAAAACGTCAAAGGCGAGCATTTCGAAATCACGGGCGAGGACCTGCTGGCACGCGCGCTCCAGCATGAGACGGACCATCTCGACGGGAAGCTCTATCTCAGCCACTTGAGCGGATTGAAACGGGACCTGATCCGAAGGCGGGTCCGTAAGCTTCAGAAGGCGGGCGAGTGGATATAGGATGAAGCCTTTCACGCCAAGTCGCAAAGACGCAAAGAAACCTAGGAATCCCTTTGCGGCTTTGCGTCTTTGCGTGAGAGGGGGCTAGCCGGCGATGCGCCTGGTCTTCCTCGGCACGCCGCAATTCGCCGTTCCCTCGCTGGAGCGGATTCTAACCGAGGGGCACGAAGTTCAGGCGGTATACACGCAGCCGGACCGGCCCAAGGGCCGCGGCCGGGATCTGAGCGCTTCTCCCGTCAAGCAGTTCGCACTTGCCCGGGGACTCGCCGTGCGCCAACCGGAACGCGTCCGCAGGCCGGAAGTGGTGCAGGAACTCGCCGCCCTGGCGCCGGAAGTCATGGTCGTGGTGGGTTACGGCCAGATCATTCCCCAAAGTATTCTCGACATCCCCCCGCTCGGCATCGTCAACGTGCATGCGTCGCTGCTTCCGAAATACCGCGGCGCGGCGCCCGTGCAGTGGGCGATCGCCCGGGGCGAGTCCGTAACTGGCGTTACGACGATGAAGATCGACGCGGGTTTGGACACGGGAGACATTCTGCTGGCCCGGCCCACGCCCATCGGGCCCGAAGAGACCGCTACTGAATTGGCCGTACGTCTGTCGGCCACGGGCGCGGATCTGCTGGCCCAGACGCTGGCGGGCATCCGCGCCGGCGCCATCTCGCCCCATCCTCAGGACAACTCGCTCGCCAGCCATGCGCCCATCCTGCGAAAGGAAGACGGCCTGATCGATTGGAATCTGACGGCCCGGGAAGTCTACAATAGAATTCGCGGGTTTGTCCCGTGGCCCGGCGCTTACACCCGGTTCCGAGGCGGGCAATTGCAGTTGTGGAACGCTCGCCCGGCGGAACGGGCGGCGTTTGGCGCGCCTGGGTCGCTCATGGTTTACGGGCGCCGGTTGCTGGTGAGTTGTGGCGAGGACTCGACTCTTGAGTTGCTTGAAATCCAACTCGAAGGCAGAAAACGGGTGGCCGCGGGTGAGTTCATAAATGGCCAGCACATCGAACGGACGGAAATCTTGGGAGAGATGAAATCGTGAGACTGCCGCAAGGCTACCGTTACGCTTCCACCTACGCTGGAATCCGGAAGGAAGAGAGGGACGACCTGGCGCTGATCGTCTCCGACGCTCCGGCCGAGGCGGTCGGGATGTTCACGACGAATCTGGTTCAGGCCGCGCCGGTGCGCCTGGCGAAGGCCCATCTTCAATCCAGCCGGGGAAAGGTGAGCGCGATCCTGGTTAACGCCGGCAACGCCAACTGCGCCACGCGGACCGGGAAGAAGGTAGCGCTGGCCAGTTGCCGCGCCGTGGCCAGGGCCCTGAAGACTCCTATCGACCGGGTGATCCCGGCCTCCACCGGAGTCATCGGCGTCGAACTCGACCCCAGGCTGATCGTCACGGCGATACCGGAAATGGTCGAGGGCCTCGATCGGTCGCGCTTCGATGCTGCTTCCCGCGCCATCATGACCACGGACCGCATCCCCAAAGTAGCCTTTGGAGAAGTGCCGTTGAACCGCGGCCTGGTCCGGATCGCCGGCATGGCGAAGGGCGCCGGCATGATCCACCCGCGCATGGCCACAACGCTGTGCTTCCTGATGACGGACGCCGCCATCGCGCCCGCTGCTTTGCGTAGAGCGTTGGTCCAAGGGGCCGAGCGCAGCTTCCACCGGCTTTCCATCGACGGTGACACCTCCACCAACGACACTCTCCTGCTGCTGGCCAACGGCGCCTGCGGCGTCCAGCTCAGCCCGAACGAGGCCCTGGTCTTTCAGGAAGTGCTGAGCTGGGTCTTGCAGGATCTGGCGGAAATGATTGCGAGGGACGGCGAGGGAGCGCGCAAAAAGATCACGATCCACGTGCGGGGCGCGGCCGACGATCAGCGCGCGGTCCAGATCGCTCGGGCCATCGCCAATTCCCCGCTTGTAAAGACGGCCATCGCGGGCTCGGACCCCAACTGGGGCCGCATTCTGTCGGCGGCCGGCAACGCTGGCGTGAAGTTCGATCCCTCGAGCGTGGATATCTGCCTCCAGGGCGTGCCCGTGTGCCGCCGGGGCGTCGCGGCGGATTTCGCCGAGAGCGAACTCAAGCACGAGCTCGACTCCCCCAACTGCGTTATCCGCTTTGTGATCCGGGGCAGCGGCAAAGGCCAGGCCTGCTTTTGGACCTGCGACCTCACCGAAGGCTACATCCGCATCAACGCCAGCTACCGCACTTAGAAGTGTGCCCCCACCCCAAGCTGGAGCCTCACCCAACCCCAGTTCCACCCCGATCCCGGGGTCGTGTCCACAAATAGTAGCTCCGGCCGTATCGACACGTGCCGAAACAAAGAGGCCTTCACCCCGACGCCAAAGGTGATTCCGATCTTGCTATCAATGATCCTCTCCTCGTCAACTCGCGGGACCACCTCACCGGTGACCGGGTCGGGGACATAGTAGACGCAGCCTCCACAAGACGAACTGGCATAGTTCACCTTCACGTGGCCAAGTCCGCCGAACACGTATGGTTGGGTCTTGGCCCCGTTGCGGAAGTGGTAGAGAACGTTCCCCATGACCAGCCGGGAATCCAGTTCCTGTGAAAAACTGGAGCCCCGTGTCCCGCTCGTCTTCAGCCGGGCCAACTGAACTTCAAACCCGAGCCGGTGGAGCTTTCCCGGGAAGGGGCGGACACCGAAGCCTCCACCGTAATCCAGGCCGCTGCCCCAAACGTGGTCGCCGTGGTAGAACCGCCCGAGAGCGAAGTTCCCAAAGGCCTCCGCCGTGTAATTCCATTCCGGTGCAGGCGGCTCTTGGGCTCTCGAAGGGTGAACCAGCCAAGGCGCCGCCAGAATGATGCCAACGACAATCCGCAAGGTCATAGAGAACCTCCTGGTGGAGTTGCCATTAGCTGCAGCCGTTCTGCATCTCGCGACCATGGCGATAACGAGAATTCCAAAGACGGTGGCAACCCCGAGCAACCACCTGGTCGCCCCACTCATTCCCCTCTTCTCCATCGATTCGACATCGGCGAATGCGATCTTCTCGAAGGAGACCTTCCCCGACTTGACGGTCTGCACCTCGAAGCCTTCGTCCGTGATCAGGCCGAGCTTGCCTGTTATCTTCTTAATGCCTTTCTGCTGCACCAGAACTACGACAACTGTGCCCGCCGGAATCAAGAGCAGTTGTTGCCTGAGGTCACTTGTACTGAGCACGGGCTGAATCTGCGTTGACTGGCCCGGCTTGACTACGATTCCTTTCAACCGCAGCGGCGCGAAGCCCGCCTTGGCTACCGTGATGGTGTAGCCGCCCTCCGGAAGGGGCTGAAGGGTGAACTCGCCGTCCGCACCGCTCAGGACGAGTTCCTGTCTCTGGGAGTCCTGCCACGTCAGTGTGACGCGGGCCTCCGGCACGACTGCCCCTCTCTCGTCGCGGACCACCCCGGTGATCCCGCCGGCGGCCTGCTGCGCGGGAGCGCACTGGGCCTCAAACGGCAGCAATACGGACATCATCGTCGACAGAAAACAGCAAAGCGCTGGTCGCAACATGATCTCGCCTCCTAAGACACCATGAGCAACCACCAGTCCATGGCTGGATTCAGCATATACTCGTCCATAATCAATGGATTAGGGAAGGCGCCTGTGTGAAGCAAGGCTGGAGAACCGCCAGATTCCGCTGACACTGTCAGGCAGTCCATACATCCAGATCACGTCCCGTGCAACGTCCCCGGCAACATCAGCCGCCGCAGGCTTCCCAAGTTGGAGGCGACGACTCCAGGACACATCGATTGTGGGACGCCATTGCTGCCTTGTGGCTATCGCTCTAGCGGTTTGAAGCGTCTGGCCAGCCGGGGTTGCCGCCAGGTGCAGTGCGACCAGAAAGCGCCAGAAGGTCGATTGCGGAGGCCCGGCTTCTGAGCTGGCCCTATTGCGTAACGCTCTGCGGGGTGAAGCCGCGAACTCGCATCATTGAAACGGGGTTGGTGAGGTTCTGCAGGGCCTTGAGCGTTCGCTGGCGGGCGCGGAAGAGCCGCACCTTTAGAACGTTGGATTCGACGCCGTAGATACCCTCCATCTCTTCCAGTGAGAGGCCTTCGACTTCTTTGAGCATGAGCAGCACACGGTCCTTGGGAGGAATCCGGCTGAGCAAGGCGTCGACGCATTCGCGGACGTTTCCCTGATGGCGATCGTCGGAGGCTTTGGAGGTTGCGGCCGCGAACATAACCAGCTCCGCGCGCTCTTCTTCCATGTCCGACAGGCGCACCTCGTGAGAGCGCTTCCGGCGGCGAAGGTAATCGCAAGTCACGTTGCGGGTGACCTTATAAAGCCAGGCTTCGAAGTTCTCCGGGGTGTGCAACTGCCCGAGCGACCGGTGCAGCCGCACGAAAACTTCTTGGGCCACATCTTCGACATCCTCGGGACGGTTGATGAGCCGGGCGATAACGCCCATCACCCGCTTACGGTACGCCAGCACAATCCGGCTGAAGGCGCCGCTGTCCCCCTGAACGGCCTGGGTGATGACCTCCGGTTCCAACAGCGGAGCCGTCACCTTATACGAGGGTGTTATCTGAATTGCCGCGCAGCTCACTGGTGGCCTTCCTTTCCTGGTCCTGACGCGGGGCCGCGCCCGCCTCCTGGGCCGCCGCCGCGTCCGCCGAACGGCTGATCCCATTTCTGCTTCTGCTCAGCGGTCAGCATGCCGTACAGGCTTGCGTCGCACTTGGCCTCGATGGCCGCAATCTGACCCGAGAGAACGCCGATCTGGGCCGAAATTCGCTCGATCTCAGTCATGGCGTTGTTCTTTGAAGCGTCACGCATCGCCTTGCGTGCTAGTCCGAGCTTGTCCTCGAGCGGCTGGGTCGCCTGCTCCACGCCCTGATACAGCGCCAGCACCTGCTGTTTCTGCGAGTCGGACAGGTTGAGTCGCGCGGTCAGCCCTTGCACCCGCCACTCTGACCAGGTCGTAGGCCGGATGCGCCGCTGCGGGGGCGTTTGGCCCGGCAGCAATGACGCAAATACCGCCAGGGCCGCCAGCCAGAATGTCACGCGCCTTGCCATGTGTGCGAATCCTCCGTCCCAATGGGGACATGATCAGCTTGGCACAACCACGGTTTTATGGCGATTAAATCGGAGTAAAAGCTAGTTAACACCGGCTTAACACGAATTCAGCCGGCAGGCGACGGGCGAGCTCAGTCCGCCCGCCCGTTGTGCAGATACGTCTCCCAGCCGAGGTAGCTCTGGAAGGCTTCGGCCAGCTCGCCGGCGCACTGCGATCCGTTCATCGCCACGTGGTGCTCGAAGCCGTTCTTGCAGATGTGGCGCATCAGCCGCTGGAGACCCGGCACTTCCACTACCGCTCGGGAGCCGAAGGTAGCAAGCGGGTCGTCCGTGAAACGGCCTTCGCCAGTGTAGGTGACTATCCGCCCGCCCTGGTCGTCCGTGCTGATGCGGGCGAATGTAACCGGTCCCGCGGGTGTGCGGCCGTATAAGGCGCCGTACGTGTTCTGCTCGCCAAGTGTTGTGCCCAGTATCGGGGCCGTTCCAATGGACACGCCGGGCAGATAACTCTTTGCCCAGTTGCCGCAATGGAAGAAGACACACTTGTTGGGGTCTTTTCCGTAGTTGTTGTTCCAGTCCACCAACGCGCTCGGACGCCCCGAAGCCAGTTGCAGCGCGTACATCGCGACGACACCGGCGATGTCCACTTCGCACGCGCTTGGCATCAGTTTCTCGCTCATCATGCTCATGATGGTGCAGACAGTTGACGCCGTAATTCTGCTGGATCGAACTCCAGCACTGGAGGGCGGTCGCGTGCAAGTCGTATTGAGCCATCCAGTCTTCCAGCACGATCGCCAGCTTGGCCATGCGCGCCAGAGAATCCGGAGGTACCGCAGAGGCGTCGGCGTAGACCCCGATTTCTCCGACCTTGCTCTTGACCCGGGCGTCGTCATCGGGGATTCGGTTGGCGTTGCCGAGCACCTCCGAAAGGTCCATCGTGCTGACGCTGATCCCGGAGGCTTGCAGCAGTTTTTCGCTGTAGCGGGTTGTATTGAACGCGTTGGGACGCGCGCCGACGGCCCCGATGCGCGCCTGGCGGATGCCGCCGAACCACGCGGCAGACGGCCAGAAAATTCGCCAAATCCTTGCGGAAGCGTGGGGCTCAGGAGTTCGTCGGTGTGCAGGCTGGTCAGCGAATAGGGGAAACCGTACTGGCGCAGATTGTTGCAGACCGAGATCTTGCCGCAGAACGCGTCGCGCCTGCGCTCGACGGTGAGCTGGCTCGAGGTCGTCCGGATAGGCCTGAACCAGCATCGGCACGTTCAGCCCGGCGAGCTTCAGCGTGTCGGCCACGCCCTTTTCGTCGCCGAAATTCGGCAGCGTGACCAGCACGCCGTCGATTCGGTCGCGGTTGGCGCGGAACAGGTCCGCGCAACGCTTGGCGTGTTCCCAGGTTTCGACCGCGCCGAGCTTGGTCGCTTGATCGTCAAGCAGGACTGCCTCGATCCCCAGTTCGCCGAACAGCTTCAACAGATCGCGGCGGGCTTCGCCGACAAGCACATCGGGGAAGAAATCGCGATTTCCGATGATCACTCCAAGGGTCGTTCCGGCCATTTCGCTCTCACCCTCACTTTCCCGTTTGAGTCTTCCGAACAGTCCGTATTGATCCGCGTTCGCCGGCGTTACCAGTTCGCAGTCGATGGACTGCTTCTCCGGCGCGCCGGTCGAGCCAGTGGTCAGGTACTTGTGCGCCTGATCGACGGCCATGCGCGAAATGGTGGCGGCGGGTTGCAGCACGGTGGCCTTGATCCCGCCGCTCTTGATGGATGCGATCGCATCCGGGCTACCGTCGAAGCCAACCACGATCACCTTCTCCAGGCCGGCATTCTTCAGCGCCGCGGCGGCGCCGAGCGCCATGGTGTCGTTCCCGGCGATGACTCCCTTGATGTCGCGATTGCCCTGAATCATGGTTTCGACTTTCTGAAACGCTTCCGTCTGGCTCCAGTTCGCGCTCTGCCGGCCCACCAGCTTGAGGCCGTCGTACTTGTTCGAGCACATCGTGATAGCCACGCGTGCGAATCGCCGCGTTGGTGTCGGACTCACGCCCCACCAGCTCGATGTAGTTGCCCTTCTCACCCATCAGCCGCACGAATTCCTGCGCGCCGATGGTGGCGCCCTGGTAGTTGTTCGAAACGATCTGCGACACCGCGACGCCGTTGGCATTGATCTCGCGGTCGATCAGGAAGGCGGGAATGCCGGCCGCCTTGGCCTTCCGCACCGCCGCCACGGAAGCGTCCGCGCCGGCGTTGTCCAGCACGATCGCCGCGGCCTTGTTGGCGATCGCCACATCGATCAGCTGGTCCTGCTTGTGCGCGTCGTCATCGTGCGAGTTCACCGAAACCTCGTAGCCGAGTTCCCGCGCCCGCGCCGCGGCGGTGTCGGCCTCCGCCTTGAAGAACGGATTGTCGTGAGAAGGGGTGATGATGGCGATGAGTTTCCTTCCCGGCGCCGTCTGGCTTCCGGAACCGCATCCGGCGAGCAAGACACAGGCGGCAGCTACGGCGAACGTTGCGACAGTTCGGCAGTTCATTTCAGCTCCTCAATGCGGCGGCAGCGCGCCGCGTGTACTGCTGCTGCATCTGATCGAGAATGACCGCGAGCACGATCACCAGTCCCTTGATGACGATCTGCCAGAACTCCGAGACGCCCATGCAGGATCAGCCCGTCCGCCAGCACGCCGATCACGAACGCGCCGATGATGGTGCCGCCGACGCTGCCGCGGCCGCCCATCAGCGAGGTTCCGCCCAGCACGACCGCGGCGATCGCGTTCAACTCGAAAGTCTCTCCGGTGGCGGGGTGCGCCGACTCCAGTTGCGCGGCGATGATCAGCCCGACCATGGCCGCGCAGACTCCGGAAATCACGTACACGGCGAACTTGATTCGCTTCACCCGCACGCCGGAGAGTTCGGCCGCGCGCTCGTTGCCGCCCACGGCGTAGACGCGCCGCCCGAAGGGCGTGCGTTCGGCGACGAAGACGCCGGCGGCGGCAAACGCCAGCATCAGCCAGATCGGCACTGGCAACCCGAGAAACGCGCCCGCCCCGAGCGACAGGAATCCGGTATTGCCCAGTTCCGGCTTGCCGGCAAGATTCGGAAACGTGGCGCCGTTCGAAATCAGCAGAGCCGCGCCTCGCGCGACGTAAAGAGATCCCAGGGTGGCGATGAAAGGCGCCACGCGCAGATGCGAAACCAGGGCCCCGTTGATCGCCCCCACCAGAGCCCCGGCGAGCAGCGCCAGTCGCAACCACCAGCCAGGTATGGAAGTAGACCACCACGCCGAATGGGCGCAACACAAGCCCGCTATGGATGAGACCGCCCGCGACGATCCCCGCCAGACCCGCAATCGATCCCACCGAAAGATCGATGCCGCCGCTCAGGATGACGAAGGTCATTCCCACGGCCAGAATGGCGTTGATCGCCACGTGTTTCACCAGGATCGTGAGATTGCCGGTGGTCAGGAACGCCGGCGACATCCAGGCAAAGACGGACACCAGCGCGAACAGAACGATCAGGGCGCGCAGCCGGAACAACAAGCCAGCGGCAAGCAAGCGGCGCGGGTGCGACACAACTTTCCGGCCAGTTCGCGTATCGGTCACGAGGTTGCCTCCGTCCCGTCCGGACAGGCAGACGCCGCGACGGCCAGAGCTCGTCCGTTGCTTCCGCCGCATCGAACTCGACGGTGATCGCGCCCCGCGACATGACAACGATGCGATGGGCGGCCGCGCGCACTTCTTCCAACTCCGATGACACCAGAATGACGCCCATGCCGGACGCCGCCAGGCGCCTGACAATCGCGTGGATCTCGCGCTTGGCGGCGACGTCCACGCCCCGGGTCGGCTCGTCCAGCAAGCAGGACGCGGGGCCCGGTCAGCAGGCACTTGGCGATCACTACCTTCTGCTGGTTGCCGCCGCTCAAGCGATTCGATGTTGCGTCCCAGTCCAGGAGCCTTGATGCGAAGATCGGCCGCCATCTCTTCGGCCGCGGCGCGCTCTGCGGACAGGCGAAAGCCACGGCCCGCGCGCGAACCTGTCGAGGCTGGACAAGCGTCATGTTGGCCAGGACGGAGAGGCTCTGCACGAGTCCGGCAGCCTGGCGGTCTTCCGGAACCATGGCCAGCCCGGACGAAATGCGTCCGCAGGCGGGCATGTGGTCGACCCGTTTGGAGTCCAGGAAGACGCTGCCGGCGGCTTCGGGATGCAGCCCCATCAGGCACTCCAGCAGTTCGGTCCGGCCCGCTCCCATCAAGCCGTAGATCGCCACCACCTCGCCCGCGCGCACGCTCAGCGAGACGTCGCGCAGCACGGGCCGCCCGCCCTGATTCGTCAAGGAAAGAGCCTCGGCGCGCAGCAGTTCCGGTCCGCCATGCGCGGCGCCCGGCGCCTCAGCCGCGCCAGCGGGCCCGCCAGTCATCTGCTCGACGATCCAGTGCGTGTCCACATCGCCGGCCGCGGCTTCCGCCACCATCCGGCCGTCGCGCAGCACGGACACATAGTCCGCGATTCCCAGCAGTTCCTCCAGACGGTGCGAGATGTAAACGATCGCGACGCCCCGCGACGTCAGATCGCGGATGATGCGGAAGAGGACGGCGATTTCCGCCGGCGCTTAACGCCGAGGTCGGTTCGTCCATCATCAGGACGCGGACATCGCGCGCCAGGGCTTTGGCGATCTCGACGATCTGCTGCTGTCCAAGCGGCAGCTCTCCGACGAGCGTCCCGGCGTCGATGGGCTGTTCGCATCCGGGCCAGCAGCTCGCGCGTGCGATCCTCTTCGCGGCGCTTGTCGAGCACTCCGCGCACCGTCAACTCGCGCGCCGAGGAAGATGTTCTCGGCGACGCTGAGGTTCGGGCAGAGGTTCAGTTCCTGGTGGATGATGCCGATTCCGAGCGCGTCGGCGTCCCGGACGGATTCGAGCGAGATCTCCGTCCCGTCCAGCAGAAGCCGTCCCCGCGTCGGCTGCACGATGCCGGCGAGAATCTTCACCAGCGTGGATTTGCCCGCGCCGTTCTCGCCGATCAGCGCGCTGACTCTGCCCCGGCGCAAGCGGAAAGTGACGTCGTCGAGCGCCAGCGTTCCGGGGTACTGCATGGAGACGCCGCGCGCCTCGAGGATGACGTCCGCGTTCTCCGGCGAAGCGGCCATCGGAGCCTTCACCGCTGCTCCTCCACCACCAGCTTCACCGGTACAAGCTCGCGAAGAGGGGGCTCCGCCTTGTCTTCCTCTGCGGCCAGCGTTCCCGCGAATGAAACTACGCGCCCGTCCAGCGCGGTCCTGTCGATTGGCGCCAGAACCGTCTTCAGGACACGGTCGTTCAGTTCGTTGCCCACGTCGGCGAATTGGAGCTGGTTGACGAAGTCCGAGAAGCGCACGATCCCGGTCGCATCCCGCAGCGAGGTGCCGCGCAGCACGGGGCCGATCTGGATGGATACATCAGGCCGCCCGTCGAAAGGGGCCACATCCACCAAGGCCAACCCGTTGCGCGACCTGGTATCGACGCCGACGACAAGTCCTCGTCCCTTGACGATGAAGTAGGCTGCGGCGCCCGACTCTTTGTGGCCATACCGCGCGGATGCCTCCGCCGGCGACGCCGCCAGCGCGTCCAGCAGGGTTCGAGCGTCCACGGCCGCAGCCATTACCGCCGGGACGAGTTTGGCGGTCCAAATGGAGTCCACGTACGCCGCGGGAGTGAGCGCTGCCGAGCCCGACGCAGCGTCGGTTCCGCTCTCGATCGGCCGCACCGTCCAGGGCACGCACGATCCGAGCGCCAAGCAGAACAGCAAGACTGGCGAACTGAAGCGCCACAACCTCATCGCGCCCTGACCGCTCCTTTGCGGCGCCGCGCGGTGATTCGCACCGGCTTCGACCGCCACGCCTTCCGCCAGCAATTCTTGCGCGGAGGCGAGATCGGTGATCAGAACTTTCACCAGCTTGCCCGCCAGCGCGCCTCGAATCGCACAGATCTTTCTGCGTCCGCCCGCGACTCCAACCACGCGCCGGACGGCGCACAGTTGGGCCAGTTCCATGCTGATGACCCGGTCGTTCAGTTCGGTGATGACTTCCCGGCCGGCCGCGTCGAAGAAGCGCAGGCAGATATCGCCGACCGCTCCCTTGCTTGCCAGAATCTTGATTTCCTGCGGCGAGAACACGTTGCCGCTGGACGCCAGAGCGCGGGACGGCTCCGTCGCGCCGATGCCGACCAGCGCCAGGGTGACCTTCGGGAAGAGTTGCAGCGCCTCGCGCACGAACCGGTCCTTCATCAGCACGTCGCGGGCGCTCCTGGAACCGACCACCCCGGGCGCAGGCAGCAGCGTCGCCTTGCCCCCGATGAGGTCGGCGAGCCGGCGGGTGACCTGCGTTGCGTGCACCTCCGCGTTCGGGCTGCCCACGCCGCCCAGGATCTGAATCACCCGCGTACTCTTGAACCGCTGGCTGGGGCGCATCGCATTCACCATTGCCAGCAGTGAGGCGCTCCAGGCAGAAATGCCGACGACGTCACTCGGCTTCAGCGTTGCTCGAGGTAGAAGGCGGCAGCCGCGCCGAGGTCGCGCGCAATCTGATCCTCGTCATCCACGCAATCGACGACGACAGCATCGTCCAGCCCGTAAGCGGATTGGAGCGCCTCCTCCAATTCCGGGTGTGTCCCGGAGGGCGCGCTGACAATGACCCGGACGATGCCCTCTCGCTCGGCGCGCTTCAGAACTCGGGAGACAGTGGACTGGTGGATATTGAGGCGCTCCATGATCTCGACTTGGGTCAGGCCCTGCTGGTGGTACATCCGGGCCACCTTGGCCATCAATCGCAATTCGTCGATGCGCGCCATAGTCTACGATTGTACGGTTCCAGCGGCCGCGGGAGCGCGCAGCATGGCTCGGGCCACGGCCTCGCTCCAACCGTCGCATCGCGACTTCCGCTCGGACTCGGGCAGGCGAGGCTCGAAGCGGTCTTCCGGACGCGGCAGCGCCGACAGCTCTTCAGTCGATAGCCAGAAACCCACTGCCAGTCCCGCCAGCCAGGCGGCTCCAACAGCGGAGAGGTCCGTCGACAGATTGCGGATCACCGGCCGCCCCAGGATGTCCGCCTGGAACTGCATCAGAGAATCGTTTTGGCTCGCGCCGCCATCGGCCATCAGTTCCGGCAACTCGACCGGCACGTCCCGCCGCATCGCCTCGAAGACGTCGCGCACCTGATATGCGATCGATTCGAGGGTTGCCCTGGCGACCTGGGCCGCCGAGGTTCCGCGAGTGAGCCCCGTGATGAGTCCCCGGGCCGAGGCGTTCCAGTAAGGAGCGCCCAGGCCAGCGAACGCCGGCACCAGGTAGACGCCGCCAGTGTCTGGCGCCTCGCGAGCAAGTTCCGCGACGGCTCGCGCCGGGTCCGCCAGCCGCAAGAATTCTCCCAACCACTGGACCGCTCCGCCGGTCATGAAGATGTTGCCTTCCAGGGCGTAGGTTGCTGACGGTCCTCGCCACCAGGCGATGGTCGTCGACAAACCACCGTTGGAAAACTCCGGCTGGTCGGTCAGGGTCATCAGCGACGATCCGGTCCCGTAGGTTGCCTTCACCGAACCCGGCTGGAAAGCGGCGTGGCCAAAGAGCGCGGCGTGGGAATCTCCAATCAGGGCGGCGATGGGCACTCCAGCCGGAAGCCTCCCTATGCCGGCCGATTCGCCGAGCAAGGCGCTCGAGCGCTTGACTTGCGGCAGAGCCCGGCGTGGAACACCGAAGATGCCGAGCAATTCGTCATCCCAGTCGAGAGCCCGCAGGTTGAGGAGTTGGGTGCGGGATGCGTTGGTCGCGTCGCACGCATGCACTTTGCCTCCGGTCAGGTTCCACAAGACCCAGCTATCGACGGTGCCGGCGAGGAGGTCGCCCGCCTCGGCCCGGCTCTGGCCGTCCGGAATGTTGTCCAGAAGCCAGCGCAGCTTGCTCGCGGAAAACAGCGGATCGATCGCCAGTCCGGTTCGCTCACACAGGAGAGGCTCCAGCCCGCGGCGGCGCAGGTCATCGCATAAACCCGCCGAGCGGCGGCACTGCCAGACGATGCACGGGGCCGCCGGCTCGCCGGACTTCCTGTCCCACACGACTACAGACTCGCGCTGGTTGGTGATGCCGATGGCAGCTAACTCCGCATCGCCGGCTTGCTCCAGACACGCGCCGATCGCCTCGACCACGCTGCTCCAAAGCGTCACCGCATCCTGCTCCACCCACCCGGGTTGGGGAAAGCTGATCGAGAGCGGACGAGACGCCCTCGCCGCTACACTGCCGCCGCCGTCAATCAGAAGGACCTTGGTGTTGGTCGTGCCCTGGTCAATGGCCAGTATCAGCTTCCGCTTCATCACGAACTCTCCCATACACCAATTCCCGCGCGGCGGCGCGAATGCCCTCCGCCGTCAATCCGAAATGCTCCAGCAGCCAGGCCGTGGACCCCGTGGGCGCGAATACCCCAGGCACGCCGAGAATCCGCATGGGGACCGGTTTGGCGCCTACGACGACCTCGGCGACGGCGCCCCCGAGGCCTCCGTGAATTGAGTGTTCCTCGACCGTCACGATGGCCGAGGTCTGCTCGGCCGCGTCGACGATGGCCTCCCGATCAATCGGCGCGAGCGTTGACATGTTGAGCACGCGCGCCGAGACGCCCTCCGCCGCGAGCAACCTGGCGGCTTCCAGCGCGCGCGAAACCATCGTCCCGTTGGCGATCAGCGTGACGTCGCTGCCATCCCGAAGCTTTACGGCACGGCCGATCTGAAGCCGGTAGTCCGGCGGATGCACCTCCGGCACGGGCATGCGGCTGAGCCTCAGGAAAACCGGGCCTTCCGTGCCTGCAATCGCATGCACGGCCTGCCTGGTTTCGGCGGGATCAGCGGGCACGACGATCGTGAGATTCGGAATCACCCGGGTCCAGGCCAGGTCCTCGATCGAATGATGGGTCGGGCCCAGAGCGCCGTAGGCCAAGCCGCTCGACATGCCGCACAGCTTGACGTTGGCGCGGCTGTAACCGAGATCGACTTTCACTTGTTCCAGAGCGCGCGCAGTCAAGAAGCAGGACGCGCCGCAGACGAATGGAAGCTTACCTCCATTGGCCAGCCCGGCGCTGACGCCGATGAGGTCTTGCTCGGCGATGCCGACGTTCACGAACCGCTCCGGCCAACGCTTTCGGAACGCCGTGAGGTTGGAGGAGCCGACGGAATCGTTGGTGACGACCACAACGCGCGGATCCGACTGGGCCACTTCCTCCAGCGCTTTGGCGAAGGCCTTGCGGCAATCGAAGAGTTGGCTCATGGCGCGGCCGTCTCCAATTCCTCGAGCGCCCGTTCCAGTTCCTGGCTCGAAGGAACGCGGTGGTGCCATTCCACGCGGTCCTCCATGAAGGAGACTCCTTTGCCCTTGCGAGTGCGGGCTATTACACAGGTGGGCTTACCGCTCTCGACGGGCAACCGGCGGAACATCGACAGCAGCGCCTCGTGATCGTGCCCGTCGATTTCCACGACGGCCCAGCCGAAGGCCTTCCATTTCTCCGCCAGGGGCTCCAGCCGGTTGGTGCTCTCGGTGGAGTCGCCTTGCTGGAAGCGGTTGCGGTCTACAATGACCGTGAGGTTGTCGAGCCCCTGGTGCGCAGCCATCATGGCCGCTTCCCAGTTGCTGCCCTCTTGAAGCTCGCCGTCGCCAACCAGAACGTAGGTGCGCCAGGCGGCCCCGTCCATCTTCGCCGCCAGCGCCGCTCCCGCGCCGATGGGAAGCCCGTGCCCCAAGGGGCCGGTATTGGCCTCGACTCCCGGCACACTGTTGCGATCGGGATGCCCACTGAGCGGGGAGTTGGGCTGCATGTAGGTGTCCAGGTCCTTCAGGGGGAAGAAGCCCGCGGCAGCGAGGGTTGCGTAGAACGCGCCGGAACAATGGCCCTTACTCATGATGAAGCGGTCGCGGCCAGCGGCGGCGGGATTCTTGGGGTCAACGCGGAGGACGCCGAAATAGAGCACAGCCAGGATGTCCGCCGACGACAGGTCGCCGCCGGGGTGACCGAGCCCAGCGCGGTGCACCATTTGCAGGCAACGGCGGCGGATCAAGTTGGCCTGCCGGCGGGAGTCCATCTGCATATCCATGCGTCAACGCTCACTCATGCACATCCGAATTTACCACCCCGGCCCGACCGTGTCAACGAAGAACGCAGCGCAGGTCAAGGTTCGACTGGAATGCCTCTCCCCGACCTTCCCCAGAACCAGGCGTGACTGCCCAAGTGGCTGTGGTATTGGGGGTACATCCCGACTTCGGCAAAATGGTACCCGGGCCGGACTTCCACCTGATAGAACAACCCGTTCTTCAGGACGCACCATCGCCTTCTTCTTCGGAGTAGCGGTTAAGGCGACCGACAAGGAGTTCGTTTCGGTTAACATGGGCAACCTGATCGGACTGGCGATCATGATGGACTCGAACGCGTGAACAGGCTACCGCATAGTTATGCACCGGTGACAAAGTTGGTCAAGCCTATTGACTGCAGAAAAGATCGATGCTATTATTTTTGAGAATAAATGCGCCCTTGCGCATATTTATGCTGTATAAGTAGGAGTGGGAGCTCTGCCAGGCTTCAGCGCGGCGGTCGCAATCCGCGCCGCGCCGGCTTCTCAGGGGTGCAGGATGAACGGTCTCGCCGTCCCAGTATTCCGGCGCCGTTGACTCGACGGAGCCCGGGTGATAGCGTGAAACAATTTCGAATGACTGACAAATGGTGCAAGAATATGCAACCTAGTTGGCGGAAAGAGAAAGCAGCGTGGACGCGCCTGCTTTCCGGATGTGATCGCAAGTTGTTGACTTGGACATGCCTCGGCCTGGCATTCTTGATGACGGCTTTCGCATTGTCCACAAATGGTGTCAATGCCCAACCGCCGGCGGCGCCGGCGAAGCCCGCGGCGGGCGGAGCAGGCGCGCAAGCGGCAGGGGCAGGCCGCGGGGCGGTGGCGGCCAGAGTCCGGCCGCGGGTTGTCGTCACGACCGACGGCGAGATTGACGACCGCTGCTCAATGATCCGGTTCCTGATGTATGCCAACGAATGGGACGTGGAGGCTCTGATCCACAGCAGTTCGAGATTCCATTGGCTGGGACAGACCTGGTCGGGCGTTGAATGGATCAACGGTCAGCTCGAACTGTACGACAGGGTTTACAGTAACCTTCGCAAGCATGCCAATGGGTATCCCACGGCCGCGGAACTGAAAAGCAAGGTCTACGTTGGAAATATCACCAATGTGGGGGAAATGGAGAAGGACACACCCGGAGCGGACCGGATCGTAAGCCTCCTGTTGGACGAACGACCGGGGCCCGTCTATCTCCAAGCGTGGGGAGGCACCAACACCATCGCCAAGGCGCTCCAGACAATCCAGAAGGAACACCCCGGCCAGATGGACAGGGTCAGCCAAAAGGCGATCGTCTACATCATTCTGGATCAGGACGATACTTTTCGGAAGTACATCGAGCCAAATTGGCCCAAACTGCAGGTCCTCGGAAGCTTCCGCCAATTCAGCGTGCTTGCCTATGGGTGGGCGAACGCGATTCCATATCCTCACAAGGCTCTGTTCGAGCGGCCGTGGATGGAAGGATACATCACCATGGATCGCGGCCCGCTGGCCGGCGCTTACGAGTCAAACAACGGCGCCTTCCGCTCCGAGGGAGACTCACCCTCCTACATGCACCAAATCGAGGTCGGGTTGCGGAGCCTGGAGAATCCGAGCTATGGAGGATGGGGCGGACGGTTCGTTCTGGAGAAGCCTGGGACCACGAATGTGTGGACGAATGCGGCGGATGACGGCAACATGAACAAACCGATCTGGCGTTGGGCTAGCGCCTTCCAGAACGATTGGGCCGCCCGGGCGGCCTGGTGCGTGAAGCCTTATAGCGAAGCGAATCACGCTCCGATCGTCAGTCTGGCCGGGCCGGAGGACATCGGAGCTGCCCCAGGAGCTACGGTAGCTCTGGACGTAAGCGGTTCGGGCGATCCGGATGGGGACAGGCTGCATTACTCGTGGTGGCAGTACCGAGAACCGGGCACCTACAAGGGAGTGGTAGCGATCAAGGACGCGGACAAGGGGCTGGCTTCGGTGCAGGTCCCCGCCGACGCCAAGCCGGGGGATACGATTCATCTCATTGCGGAAGTTACGGACGCCGGAAAGCCGCCGCTCACTCGCTATGCGCGTGTGATTGTGACGGTGCGAGCGAATTAGGATACGAGGTCAGAGCCATGAGAACGCTGCTACTAGGTGTATTGTTGGGTGCAATTACGTTTGCGGCCTCGGGTGTCAACTACTCGGGGAAATGGGCGATTCAGGGCGCCGGCCGTGGCGGTCAGACCATCCTGGTCCTGAACCAGGTCGGGAAAGAAGTGACCGGGACCCTTGGGGCGAGGGTCGACGCGGGCGCCGGCACGCCGGTCGGCACCGAAGTTCTCGCTGGGACGGTGGAGGGAGACACCATCTCCTTCTATGTGTGGAGCGGCCGTGACCAGCCTATCAGGACGTACTACAAAGGCACGATGTCCGGCGAAGACACAATCACCTTCACAGTGACCAGCAGCCAGGCGGCCCAGGCAAGCGGTGGCCAAGCCCGTGGCGGCGTCCAGGCCACTGGCGGGGGCAGGGGCGGTCCGCAGGAGGTTACGGCGAAGAGGACGAAGTAGTTAAGCAGCAGGTCGATAACTAATGAGATTATTTGCAAAGCACACGCTCCCGATTCTGTGCGGCCTGCTGTGGACGATGCCGGCCGCTCTCCAGGGCCAATCGGGCTTTCCCGCTAACGGCGTCCGCATCGCACAGAAAGCTCCTGCAACCCAAACGGTGCAACCGAAGAAGCGCCTTGTTGTGCTTACCGACATCGAAGCCGATCCGGATGATGCGCAAACCCTGGTGCGACTTCTTCTCTACGCGAACGACATAGACATCGAAGCCCTCATCGCTACTACCTCTACCCATCAGAAGTACCGTGTCGCCCCGGAGAGCATCCGCAAGATCGTCAATGCATACGGCAAGGTGCAGCCCAACCTTCTGAAGCATGATAAGGAGTACCCCGCCGCCCAAACCCTTCTGGCGATCATTAGACAAGGTAAGGCCGTCTATGGCTTGGAGGGTGTCGGTGACGGTCAGGATTCGGAAGGCTCGGACTTCATCATCAAGGTCCTCGAGAAGCCCGATCCCCGGCCGGTCTGGGTCAGCGTGTGGGGCGGGCCCAACTGCCTTGCCCAGGCCCTCTGGAAGATCCAGAAGACCAAGCCAGCCGCAGAGGCCGAGAAGCTCTATAGCAAGCTTCGGGTCTATACAATTAGCGACCAGGATGACTCAGGGCCGTGGATCCGCAGGACCTTCCCCAGCATCTTCTATATCCCTTCCAATAGCTGGAATGGAATCGCGGCCGCTGCCGCCGGCTCGAATACGGAGGTAGTGAGCCCAGCTTGGCTCGCCGCCAATATTCAACAAGGACATGGCCCGCTTGGTGCGCAGTACCCGGACATCTCCTATTCGATGGAAGGTGATACCCCTTCGTACCTCGGCCTCATCCGCAACGGCCTCAATGAAATGGAGCATCCCAATTGGGGTGGTTGGGGCGGCCGCTATGAATTCTACCTTCCTACTCCCCAGCCGCCTGGCGCGGTGCCCGGAGGCGTTCAAGCCGCAGGCGCCGGCGCTGGCCGCGGCCCTGCCCGTGAGCCCGAAACCCGTCCCATCTGGGCCACCGCCAACGATACGTTCTCTCCGGCCAGCATGACGAGAAGGCGCGGCCCGGAGACCGACAATACCGTCGTTACCAACAATCAGGTCACCGTCTGGCGTTGGCGCACGGAGTATCAGAGCGACTTTGCCGCCCGCATGGATTGGACTACCAAGCCCTTCAACGAGGCCAACCATCCGCCTGTTGTCAAGGTCAACCATCCGGAGGAGTTCAGCGTCAAGTCCGGCGAGTTTTTCAGGCTGGATGCCGACGGCACCACTGATCCCGATGGCGACTCTCTGAGCTACTTCTGGTTTCAGTATCCGGAGGTTGGAACCTACAAAGAGAGAGTGAGTTTCGGCTCCTTTGCGCCAAATCTCTATAACGTGCACACCATTCGGGCCCCAGAAGTGACCAGCTCACAGACCGTTCACTTCATTCTCAAAGTCACGGACAAGGGCACCCCACCCCTGACGCGATACAAGCGAGTGATTGTTACCATTGTGCCGAAATAGAGATTGATCTGTAGCCCGTCGGTGTCAGCCGGCGAATTTGTAGCCCAGGCCGACGGCCGTGAGAATGAGCTGCGGCCGCTTGGGATCGGTCTCCAGCTTCTGCCGCAGCCAGGCCACATGCACGTCCACGGTGCGCGTGTTGGGCATAGCCTCGTAGCCCCAGACCTTGCGCAGCAGTTCGTCACGCGAAAGCGTTTCCCCCGGATGCTCGATGAAATACTGAAGCAGCTGAAACTCCTTGGCTGACAGAGGAACCGGCTGTCCGTCGCGGGTCACTTCGGTGCGCCGCAAATCCACCTTCACCGCCCCGAATTGGTGGACGTTGCCCGCCACCTCTTTCGTGCGGGAGGTGCGCCGCAACAGCGCCTCGACCCGCGCCAGCAACTCGTCCATGACGAAGGGCTTGGTCAGATAGTCGTCCCCGCCGGTCTTCAGACCGACCACCTTGTCGAGCGTTTGCCGCTTGGCGGTCAGCATCAAGATAGGCGTCGTGAGGCCTTCCTGTCTGAGCTTGCGGCAGACTTCGAGACCGCTCTCGCCCGGCAGCATCAGGTCCAGAATGATCAACTCAACCGCCTGTTCGACGGCCTGGCGGTACCCCGAGGTCCCGTCGCGGGCAGCGGCGACTTGATAGCCTTCCTTTTTTAGCCGGTCGCTCAAGATCCTGACCAGGCTGGCATCGTCCTCTACGATAAGGATTCTCTCGTTCATCTATACCGTCCGTTCGGCTGGGGCCTCAACCGGAGCCGCCGCAAGGTGCAGCGTGAACGCCGCCCCCCACCCGAGCCGGCTGGAAACGTCAACCCGCCCGCCCATCGCCTCCATCATTCTTTGGACGAGGTGAAGCCCCAATCCGACACCACGAATCTGAGCGTCCCGGGCCGCCTTAGTCCGAAAGAACGGCTCGAACACCCGGGGTATGTCCTCCGGAGGGATCCCCGGCCCCTTATCCTCAACACTGATCTCGACCATCGCCGGCTCCGACCCAGGGGTGGAGCGCGCCCGCACGGCGACCCAGCGGCCGGCCCGGCCGTACTTGACCGCGTTGCTCAAGAGGTTCTCCAAACATTGGCCCAAAGCGCCCGCGTCGCCCATGACCGGCGGCAGGTCTTCCGCGATCTTCTTATCGACGGCGAAGCCCGCTTCCGCCAGCAGCGGTGCGGCGGCTTCCAGCGCGCGTTCTATCACCGGGCCGACTTCGACGGGTTGCAGGCCGTACTCGAGCCGGCCGGCCTGTCCGGCGGCGAACAGCAATACCTCGTCCACCATCTTCGCCAGCCGGCGGCTCTCATCCCGGATCATGCCGCCGTACTCCCGCGTCTGTTCCGGATTGTCCATGACGCCATCCGCCAGGTTGTCGGCGGCCGAATTGATGACGGCCAGCGGCGTGCAAAGCTCGTGGGATACACCGGCCACAAACTCCATCTGAAGCTCCGCCAGCCGGTGGGTGCGCCGGGAGAGTTCGAGAATCAAGGCAGTGCATGCGGCCAGAGCGAACAGCAGCCCAAAGCTGATGGCCAGGTTCTTCCAGCGAACCGACGCCACCGCGGCTTCCAGCGTGCCCGAAGCGTGGCGAACCACGACCTGCCATTGCCGATTCTCGCTGGCTGGCATCACCATAGGACCCGCGCGGCGGCCTGGCGGAGTGTTTCCCGGATCGAGCAGGTTGGCGAATGCGTCGGGCGGGGAACCGGCGTCAGGCGCTGGCGCGCCGGCCGGATAGATCACCCGGTTTGGCGGCCCCGCGCTTTGCACCAGCACGTCAAAGCCCTCGGCCTGCCCTCTGCCGAAGTACCGCGCCGCCAATTCGGGCAAGAACTCCTGCTGCAAGAACGGGAGGTTAAGCTCCACTACCAGAAACCCGGTTTGCTGGGCCTCGGTCGCCCGCACGCTGTACTCCTGGGAGAACTGAAAGAAGGGGCGAGCGACCGCCGGCGGATCGTCATAGAAGGTCCATGGAAAGCGGTAAGCCTCCCGCTCCGAGATCCTAGCCAGGTCCGCCCCCTGCTGCCAATCCAACTGCCGCCGGAGCGGTTCCAGCCGTCCGGGCCAGTCGCTTACCTCGAAGCGGCCGGTCTTCAGATTCAGCTTCCGCAATTCAGGTGCACGCGAAGGGCCCGTGACGTAGAGATACAAGGCCGCGACCAGCTTCTGATGGGTGCTCGCGGACTCCCAGTTGAAGTACTGCTCGGAGAGGTTCCGCTCCAGATCGGCAGCCGGCGCGGCCGGGTCCACCAGCAGGAAGGAAGCCATGCGCGTCAGCGCGGCCAGGAATTCCGCGCCGAACTGCTTGGCCCCGGTGGTCAGCGTCGCCTTGATTCTGTCTTCCTCGGCCTGGCTGATCTGGCTGGTCCAGCGATATTGGAGGATCGCCAGAATCAGAACGATGACCCACACGGTGATCGTCGCGCTCAGGGCCAACGTGGACCTGGCAGCCGGCTTCCCCATGAATGTGATGATGACACCACGCCCGGCGAGAGGGCAATGGCAGGGGGTGCACAACCTAAGAGTGAGACGCCGGGCAGAAGCCCGGCGGCAGCCAGAAATGGCTGCCCCACAAGCACGCCGGCGATTCCACTGGGTCAGTGGTCTGCGGCGTCGCCAACGGGAGACGACAACAGCGGGATCGACTGGGCTACTGGGCTTTCAGGGCGGCGTCGATGCTGGAGATGTTCTTGCGGGCGTAATCGGCTTCGGCCATTGCGTCATTGATCTTCAGCATCGCCTGGAAGTGCTGCCGCGCAGCGGGGAGGGTCTCAATGCTGCCGGTCGACTGGGCCTTGCGCGCGTAGACCAGGCCTAGCGCGTAGTGAACGTAAGGGTCGTCAGCGTCGTAGGAGAGCGACTTCTGGCAGTTGGTGATGGCGGCATCCCAGTTGGATAATTTGCGCTGGCAGTCGCAGATGCCGAAATAGGCCAGGCTGCGGAGGTCCTTCCAGATGTCCTGCTGCGCCGCCCGCTTCTTCTTTCCGAAACCTATCAGGTATCCGAGCACGTAGTAATTCATCTTGCCGGCCAGCTTGCTGTCGAAATCGCTCAGACGCAGATATTCGGTGTATTCAGCCGAGGCCTGGTCGTAAGTTCCGCTCAGCCGAAGGCTCTCCGCCAGCCAGAAATGCGCCTCCGGGTTGCCCGGGGTCAGGCGGATCGCCGCCTGCGCGGCTTCGATTGAGGGCTTGTACTGATCCTTCATCCGAAACGCCTGGGCGAGCAGATATTGAGCCATGGCGTTCTTGGGATCGCGCCGGGTGACCACGGTCAACTGCCGAATGGCCTCGTCGGCGTCGCCCACGTCCAGCAGCATCCCGGCGTAGCTGGCGCGCGCCTCGAGGTAGTCCGGATCGATTTCGATGGCCCGCTTGAAGTACTCCTGCGCCTTCTTCTCGTCGAACAGCGCGTTGTAGGTCCGGCCCAGGTACAAGGCCGCCTGGCTGTACTTGGCATCCGCGGCCAAGGCCTTCTCGAAGCTCCCGGCGGCCTTCTTATAGTTGGCCTCGTAACCCTTGTTGTAGGATTCGAGCCCGTTGTTGAAGAGATCCTCGGCCGCTTTGCTGCGCCGGCGCAGGATCAGGATCCGGATGCTCACGGTCTTCTCCTGCCCTGGGTAGACAGTTTCCTCGCGCGGCCCATCCGGCTCGTACCCCATTTTGACGCCCTGAATCGTGTGGGCGCCCGGGGCGAGTCCCGGCAGCCGCAAGGGCTGGCTCTTACCGACGGTCCCCACGGACTTTCCATCCAGAAACACCTCTACGCCGTCCATGTTGGACTCGAAGATCAGCACACCGAATTTGGGGGGCGGCGGCGCGTCCGCGGCCCGGTTCGAGGGCACGTAGGCCAGCAGCATGTCGGGGTCGAAGCTGCTGCGATCGGAGGTCGGATTCTGCTTGGCGTCGGTCGCCTCGCGGACATTGACGCGCACGTACTCTGCGAGCTCGTCGGCGCTGACGATGCCATCGTGATTCGTGTCGGCGGCGCCCTCCATTCCCCGCACCACATAGTACGTAAAGATGCCGTGCCCTCCGCCCCAGTCGGGACTCTCGAAGGAGCGCTCGCGGTCCCGGCTCGCCGTCAGCGAAAACACCGTCTGTGTGAGGTCGATCAGCGACCGGTTGATGGTTTGCACATCCGCGTCCGGGGCCACCGCGCCGCTATGGCAGGAATCCGTGAGCAGCACTTTCCATTTGGCCTTGACCTTCCCGAAGACGGAGCCGAGCGTCGCCATGGGATAGGCCGTTGTCGCGATCTGGTCGAGCACGATGTCGTACGGCGCCAGGTAGGCCTGTCCCCGCGACACGAATCCGTGGCCCGCGAAGTAGACCAGCACGCGGTCGTCTTCCTTGGCAACGGAGGTCAGCCAGTTCTCCAGTTCATTGCGGATGGCGGCGAGCGTCGCCTTGGGACCGATCAGCGTATGCACGTTCTCGGCGCGGAAATTGCCGCCTTCCGGGCTAATCAGGACGGAGTAGATGGACTCGGCGTCGCGCTCGGAGTACAGCAGTTGCTGGCCGGCCGACAGATTCTTGTAGTTGGCGACGCCGATCACCAGGGCGTAGCTGCGCGGAATCTGCACGGCCGCGGGTTGAGCGGGCGCGGGGGGCGTGACATCCTTTTCCACCCGCAGATCGCGCTGCCCCTGCTGGCCGAGCGCCAGCATCACCGACATACACGCCAAAGCAGCTAGCTTCTTAAGCATGGCATCACCTATGCGCCAGCCGAAACTCATACAACACGGGGCCCTTCAGGGGAACCGGAGACGATATCTGCGAGCTCGCCTGCTGGCTCATGATAATCAGTTCGCGCGATCCGGCGCGGGGCACGCCTTTCAGGTTCGCGGGCAGCTCCTCGCTCTCTGAGATGCCTCGCAGGCCGGCGCTGGAGTCGATACACAGTCCCCTGGCCCGCAGGATCGAGTCGTCGCAGCGCGGCAGCAGGGTCTTGGGCGGCCCGGGTTTGGGCGGCGTGGGGACGAATCCGGCGCCGCCGCTGGCCAGCGGGACCGGGCTCACCAGCCAATAGACCACATCCTGGCCCGGCGGGCCGCCGATGCGGAACCACGACTGCGTGGCCGGAATTAAGTACTCTTTGGAGGATTCTATGCGGTTGTCACGGCCAGTCTCGTCTCGCGGGAAAAGCAGGCTATAGCTGCCGCTGGTCCCGGCGTTCATCACATACAGGTAGCCGTCGAAGTTCGCGCGAAAGCGGAACCGCACGCGGTCTCCGCTGTCGAAGACCAGGCCCGGATCGACCGCCTTCCACTCGCTCGCCTGCTGGCGCTCCAGCGTGACCTCCATGCGCTGCTGGGCGGCCAGACAGCCTGCCAGACAGAGCGCGGCCAGGAATGTCTTCATATCATTTGTGATCGAGCGTCACGTCCGCCACGACCCTCGAATCCCCCGAACGCGCCGGATTAACCACATACACAGCCTTCTCCTTCGGCTTCGCCTGAGCCTGAGCCGGTGAGGATTCGTCCACCTTTTCGATGATCAGATCCCGCGCGTACACATTGCGCATCTTCTGAATGAGCCCGTCGTTGATGTTCACCATGTTCGACGCCAGCAGGACCTTGCCGCCCGAAGGCTCGACCGAATCGGCCGGCTTCCGCCCGCTGCTCAGGGAATAGATGAGCCCCTCCAGGTTCGCTTCCGGCTGGCGGGAAAAAACGATGAACAGCTTCTCCTGCCCCGCCTGGTCGTCGAACGTGAACACGTACCCAGGCGGAATGTCATAGGTCCGTCCCTTCTCGGCGTGGTTGTCGCCCTGCGCCACCTCCGCCGAAGGGAACAGCGGCTTCCAGGTTCCGCTTGATCCGCGGCTAATTACGTAGAGATAGCCAGGAGCGTTGACCTCGACCCGCAGCCTGATTCTGTCGCCCGAGCGGAACACCGAGTCCGAGCCGGTTTCGGTCCAATCCGCGCCGTCGCGCTTAAGGATGCTATAGCGAATGCCCAAGGGAGTCGTGTCGGCGGGAGAGTATGCCACCGGAACCACCTTGGCCCCGGGCGAAACTGCGGTGGGGCTGACGGTGGGCGAAGGCGCCGGAGTGGCCGGCTTGGCCTTGGCGGTCTCCTGGGGAGCTTTCTTCTGGGGATTGGCCGCCGCCGGTTTCTTGGCAGGCGCCGCTTCCGCTGGCGCGGAGTAGAAGATTTCCCGCGCGCTCAGTCTCTTTTCTGCCTGCGGGGCGGCCGCTTGCGGAAACAAGAAAGCGGCAGCCCACAGAGCGCCGACTACGCCGTGCATTTTACATCGTCGCATGGGGGCCCTCCTTTTGTTTACAGGATACCAGCAGGCGTGGTGCGAAGAAAGCGCTTTGACTTTTGGCCTCTATCGCCCATAATAAAGACGATCCTGGAGGAGCGATTATGCCCAGTCCGTTTTTTGGCGCTCTGTTGCGCGGCGCGGTTTCGGTGAGCCTGTCGTGCCTGCTCGCTTTTCCCGAGCTGGCCGGCGCCGCGCCATTGCAGGCGCCGCCGCCGGCGAAGCCCACCGGCGCCCAGTCTCCATTCGAAATGACCGGTTGCCTCATCAATGTGAACGGACACCTTCTGTTGAGGGATCCTGTTTCCGGCATGACGGAAGAGGTCTTAGGTGTAGGCATCGAGACGGAGGCTGGCAACACGATCGAGGTCAGCGCCGTGCTGGTCCCGGGGGCCCAGCCGGTCTCGGGGGCCCGGGAGGTCATACGAGTGAGCCGGTTCCGGCGGATTGCACGGAACTGCGGTCCTTCCGCGCCTCAGGCCGCCCTGGGGTCCCAAACGCCGGCCCGTTCTCCGGGAATGTCAGGCGCCAATACATCGGCCCTCAATATCGTCATTGTGGAAGGCGACGGCGCTATTAACAATGTGCGCCAGCGCACGGCGCGGGAGACGATCGTCCAGGTCGAGGATGAGAACCACAAGCCCGTCGCCGGAGCCGCCGTCGTATTCCTGCTGCCCGGCAACGGCCCGGGCGGGGTCTGGGCCAACGGCGCGCGAACCCTACAGGTAACCACGGACAGCCAGGGCCGGGCCGCCGCCAAGGGCCTGCGCCCGAACAATCAATCCGGCAAGTTCCAGATCCAGGTGGAGGCGACTTATCAGGGCCTCACCGCCACAACGGCGGTCACGCAAGTGAATGCCGTCATTACGGGCGCGGCTGCCGGCGGCGGGGGCCTATCCGCCGCGAAGCTGATCGCGATTCTGGCGGTGGCTGGCGGCGCCGTGGCTGCCGGTGCTGTACTCGCTACAAGAGGCGGCGGCACTTCGACACCGTCCGCGACCATTACCCCCGGAGCGCCGGGCGTCGGGGCGCCCTAGCCGCGATCCAGGAGAAACAACATGGCCAACATGAAGATATCTCGAATTTGGGTTTTTGCGCTGGTCGCGTGTATGACCGGCTCGCTGAACGCACAAAGTGTCAGCGGCCCCGTAATGGGCTTCGTTCTGGAGAAGTCCGTGGGCGTCCGCCCGCTCCGTGGCATGCCGGGAGCGGCGACATTGGGCCCATCTCTGGCGCGCGACGCCGGCTACAGCGCCATGGCATTCGCGCAGCAGCGGGAATATGCGGTGGGGATCACCAGGGACGGCGGGCAGGTTGTCCTGCTTCAGAACCTGGCGCAGCAGCCGCGCACCGGTCTCCTGGGCCTTCCGCCCGGCGCGGAGCGGGTCGCGACCAGTCCCGCGGGCGATGCGGCGGCTTTGTACTACCCCGGCTCGCGCACGGTACAAGTAGTGACGGGTTTGCCCGGCGCGCCGGCGGCCTCCTGGAACCTTGAAGCGCCGGAGTTGCCCGGCGGCGTGGGCGCCCTGGCCGTGAGCGATGGAGGCGGCGCGGTTCTTCTCGCCGGTGGCGCGCAGGTCTACTTGCTGGCCCCCGACCTCGGGGCGCGCTACTTGCTCGGTGTCGGCGGATTGCCGAGCATGGCGTTCCTGTCGGGCAGCCTGGACGCAGTAGTTGCCGACGGCGAACTCAGCCGCGTAATGTTGGTGCGCGATCCCCAGGGCGACGCACAGGTCTCCCTGATCGGGGATGCTGCTCAGGGCGTCTCGCGGCCGGTCGCGGTCGCCGCGGCCCCGGACAACAGGCGGGTCTTTGCGGCCAATGGGGAGCCGGGCGGAGCAGTCAGCCTGAGCCTGGCGGGCGAGGACTCTGCCTCGCTCTCATGCGCGTGCGTACCCACCGGCCTGGAACGGCTCTCGGGTAGCCTGGCCTTCCGGCTGACGGAGGCGGGCGGCGGCCCCGTCTGGATCCTGGACGGCGCCAGTTCCCCGCCCCGGATCGTCTTTGTGCCTAATGAAGCGGCGCCCGCGCCGGCTGTGAGGCGAAGCTTGCCCGCCCGCCAGCCAGTGCGAAACGGCAGCGCACCGCGAGCCTCGGAGAGATAAGCGATGAGACGGCATATATCAATTCTCGTTGTCCTGTTGCTTGCGCTCACGAGCGCGCTCTTCGCCCAGGTACCGTTGGCGATCACTAGCATCAGCCCGGACAGGGCCTTCGCGGGCTCGCCGACGTTTACACTGACGGTGACAGGCACTGGTTTCCAGGCCATTGCCGTCGGCTCCGGGTTCTTGAGTCTTTCACAAGTGCGGTGGAACGGTGTCAATATTCCCACTACCTACGACACTCCCACGACACGGGTGGCGACCGTGGACGCGTCGCTCGTGGCGAGCCCAGGAACCGCAGCGGTGGATGTAGTAAACCCCAGCGGGCCGCCATCGAATTCAATGGTATTCACGATCCTCACTCCGTTGGCCATAACCACAAACTCGCCGCTTCCTACTGCCACCGTGGGCGTCAACTACAGCCGGCAGTTGGCGGGGGTCGGAGGCACGCAGCCATACTCGTGGTACTGGAATCCAGCCTCAGACATAGGGTCATTGCCGCCGGGTCTGAGCCTAGATTATTACACCGGAGTGATCTCCGGCATTCCCAGCGCGGCGGGGACCTATTCGGTCGTGGTGACACTGTTGGACGGGTATGAGAATCAGGTTGACAAGACGTTCCAACTGATCATCAACCCGCCTGCGCCGCTGACGATCGCCAGTATCAGCCCCAATCACACCACGGCAGGTACCGGGACGTTCACTCTGATCGTAACTGGCTCGGGCTTCTTTGCCCAGACCTCAATGGTGTACTGGAACGGATCCGAACTTGCGACGACCTTTGACATCGCCACTCAGTTGAGAGCCGACGTCCCTGCGTCCTTAATCAGCCAGCCGGGGTCCGCAACGGTTCAAGTGGTCGACCTGGAGATGCAGCGGAGTTCGAACTCGGTGATCTTCAGGGTCTGGGCGCGACCGGCCATCACTTCGACGACTTTGCCTGACGGGGAAGTGGGAGCGCCCTACTCGGAGCCGATCCAATACACCTGCCCGAATGGCCCGTGTGCCTGGTCTATACCTTCCGGTACGATGCCCCCCGGCATGGACCTGAATGCCGATGGATCCGTGATCGGCACGCCGACTCGGGCGGGCGCATACACGTTCACGGTTGGTGTGACCGATGGCGCAGGAGTCCTCGCGTCGGCAGATATCACGCTGACGGTGATTGCGGCGCCCGCAATTACGACGGGCTCGCCGCTGCCGAACGGAATTGTAGGCCTGGCCTATTCGCAGGCTTTCGCGGCTACGGGAGGGACCCCGGCCTATACCTGGACCGCCCAGACCAGCGCGCTTCCTCCCGGCCTCACGGTCAGCACGGCGGGCGTGCTGAGCGGAACGCCTTCGCAAGCAGGGACTTTCACCTTCACCGTGACGGTGACCGACAGCGCCCAGGGCACCGCGGCCAAGCAGTTCTCGCTCACCGTGAACCCGGCGCTCTCGATTACGACTGTCTCACCCTTGCCTAATGGCACAGTCGGCACGGCCTATTCGCAGCAGACATTCACGGCTGAGGGAGGGACTTTGCCGTACACCTGGACGTCTCCGACCAGCGCGCTTCCTCCCGGTCTCACCGCGAGCGCGGCAGGCGTGCTGAGCGGCACGCCAACCCAAGCAGGAACTTTCACCTTCACCGTCACGGTGACCGACAGCGCCCAGAGCACGGCAGCCAAGCAGTTCTCGCTCACCGTGGACCCCCCGCTCTCGATTACGACTGCCTCACCCTTGCCAGGCGGCACAGTCGGTACGGCCTATTCGCAGCTGACATTCGCGGCAACGGCAGGGACCCCGGCCTACAGCTGGACCCCCCAGACCAGCGCGCTTCCTCCCGGCCTCACGGTCAGCACGGCAGGCGTGCTGAGCGGCACGCCAACCCAAGCGGGGACTTCCACGTTCACCGTGACTGTGACAGACAATGCCGGAAGCACGGCGTCCAAGCAGTTTACGCTGATAGTGGCCCTCCCGCCGGCGACTGCGCCATCAGTCGCCGTGTCTAGCAGTAGTCCGGGGCCGGCTCAACAGCCGACTGTCAATGTTCAACTCGGCGCGCCTTATACCTTGCAGATGACCGGCGTCCTGACGCTCACCTTCGCACCGGATGCCGTGGCGTCGGCCGACGACCCTGCAATCCAGTTCTCGAGCGGGGGAAGAACGCTGCCCTTCACCATCCCGGCGGGCCAGACCAGCGCCTTCTCGACTCTACCGACGCTGCAAACCGGCACCGTGGCGGGATCGATCACCCTGACAATCACCCAGCTCGTGGCGGGCGGACAGAGCGTTCTCCCCTCGCCCGCCCCAATCCAGACAATCACCGTCGCGCGTTCGGCTCCGGTCATCACGTCGGTTCAGGTCTCGAAGGTATCGCCCGGCTTCAGCGTGCTGATCCGCGGCTACTCGACGCCCCGGCAGATGACCCAGGCTACGTTCATATTCACGGGGACCAACTTGCAAGGGGCTTCGGCCGTCATTCAGGTGGACATCCCCTTCGGCGCCTGGTACGCCGGTACGTCGTCCACCTCGTTCGGCAGCCAGTTCCTTTACACCCAGCCGTTCACGATCCAGGGGGACATCAGTGCGATCACCTCGGTGTCGGTGACGTTGCAGAACTCGTCAGGCAGTTCGCAGGCGGTGAGCGCCAGTTTTTAGCCGGTCATTTTCTGGCCCATGGCGATGGCGTTGACCGTGAGCAGCAGGCCGCGCAGGGCGTCCTCGGTGGGGTTGCGTCTCCAACTCGCCAGCAGGCGCACCTGCTCGGCGTGAAGCTGGGTGAGCGCGCGCCGGCGGAAGCGGATGGCCAGGGCCAGGCGTGGGCGCCGCTCTTCGGGCATCCCGCCGAACAATTCGTTGATAGACGCCGTTGCTAGCCGGTACTCTCCCAGAATGGCGTCCAGCATAGAGCGGCCGAGTTCGGCATCTTCGACCAGGGAGACGTACATCTCCATGAACCCGGGGTCGGCCATCATGAGCGCCGCTTCGACGTTATGCAGTTGGTAGGAAAGGAACGGCCAATCCGCGATGCCTTCGCACAGTTCCCGCCAGTAGGCCGGGTTTTCCTTGCGCACCCACTCCAGCGCCGTGCCCACGCCGTACCAGCCGGGCAGGTGGAACCGCGCCTGGCTCCAGCTAAAGACCCAGGGGATGGACCGCAAGTCCTCGATTGTTTGTTCCTCACCCCGGCGGGCCGGGCGCGAGCCGATTCGCGACTGCTCGATGACGTCGATGGGCGTGGCCTGCTGGAAGAACGTCACGAACCCGTCGCGGTCGACCAGCCGGCGATAGGCTTGGAAGCTTTGCTCAACCACCTTCGGCCAGAAACTCTCCAGAGGATGGGCGCCCGGCTGCGCGCCCTGGTGCAGCAAAGACGTGCGCGCGACCCCGGCCAGCAGCCTCTCCAGTTGATAGGTCGCCGTGACCTTGTTCGCGTACTTCTGAGCGACCACTTCCCCCTGCTCGGTCACCCGCATCCGGCCCATCAGCGATCCGGCCGGCAAGGCTTCGAGGAAGACGTGAACCGGCCCCGCTCCGCGTCCGATGGTCCCTCCGCGTCCATGGAAGAAAGCCAGCCGCACATCCCGCTCGCGAGCCACGCAGACCAGGCGTTCCTGGGCCCGGTGCAGGCCCCAATGGCTCGCCAGAATGCCGCCGTCCTTGTTACTGTCGCTGTAGCCCAGCATGACCACGATTTCACGCTCCGCCTTGCCGTCGCGCCGCTGCTGATAGGCCAGGGTCCGCCGGGTCATCGGGTGGGAGAGAAACGCATCCAGAATCTCCGCGCTCCGCTCCAGGTCGGTGATGGTCTCAAACAGGGGCGTTACGGGAAGCTCGGAGGTCAGTCCGTCCGCGGTCTCCACCAGCAGACCGCCCTCCCGCGCCAGGAGATAGACCGCCAGCAGGTCGGCCGCGCTGCGGGTGAAGCTGACAATCAGCGGGCCGATGCCCCGGGGGCCGTAGCGGGTAAAGTTTTCGCGCAACAGGCGGAAGAGCCCCACGGCGCGCCCGGCCTCGCCCTCCAGCCGCGTGTGCGGACCGGTGAACGGGCGCGGGCTCTGAAGTTCGCGGTTGAGGAATTCCAGCTTCTCCGGCTCGCTCCAGTCGGGATAGTCGGTGCGCGAGAACCCGGCCGCCCGCAGCAGCCCGGCCACGGCGCGATCGTGAAAAGCGCTGTTTTGCCGGATGTCGAGCGTCGCCAGGTGAAAGCCGAACACGCGCACCTGCGCCGCCAGCGGACGGACGTCCAGTTCCGCGATCTGCCGTGCGCCGGCTTCGTTGAGCGACATTTCGAGCGCTTCGATGTCCGCCAGCAGGTCGTCGGGAGTTATATAGCCGCCGGGTTGGGAGGCGGCCCCGTCGGCGCGCGCCAGGCGCAGCAGCATCAGGTTGATCAGTTGCCGCCATGGCTCGGCCGGGTTCCGCTCCAGCGCGGTGCGAGAAGCTTCTCCCAGTTGCACGCTCAACTCGCGGATGCGATTTGCCAGCACCGCCGGCGCGCCGCCGGCCGGCTCGGCCAGGCTTAGCCTGGCGCCCGCTTGCCGCAACCTGTCTTCGAGCACGGAAATCGCGGTCCGGCGGAGAAGATCGAGCGTCGACGAGGTCACTTCCGGAGAAACCAGCGGGTGGCCGTCCCTGTCCCCACCCACCCAGCTCCCGAACCTCAGCCGCGGCATAGGCGGCGGCTCAGTTCCAAAGGCCTCGCGCCAGGACTGCTGAAAGCGCAACTCGAGCAGTTCCACCACGTCCGGAAAAACCGACCGCAAATAGTACAGGGTGCCGCGAACTTCTTCCTCCACTTCCGGACGCTCGGCTAGAATCTCACCGGTGAGCCACAGCCGTTCAAAGGCGGCCTTGAGCCTGCGATCGAAGATGGCTCTCTCGGCCTCGGTGGACGTCCGGTGGTCGCGCTCCGCCAGCAGCCGGTAGATGTTTCGATGGTGCTCCAGCACCGTGGCGCGCTTGGCCTCGGTGGGGTGCGCCGTAAGCACCGGCTCCACCGAGACCCACTCCAAGCCCTGCCTCACGGTGTCTTCGGTGAACCCGCGCTGCTTGAGGTCTCCCAAGCTGTAGCGCCACGATCCCGGCTCGCTCTCCTGCTGCCAGGCGCCTTCCGCCCGGCGCCGCGTGTCGTTGGCCGTGTTCTCCTCGACGATGTTCAGAAGCTGAAAGGCAATCGACAGCGCCTGGCAATCCCGTTCGGTCAGCGGCGTCGCCTCCGGCTTGCCGCCGTTAAAGCACTCGCGCAGAAAGGTGGCCAGTTCCGCCGCCCCTTCTTCTTCGATTACCCGGCAGAACAGCTCGCGGACATAGGCGAAGTCGGAGCGCCACTTCGCGAACCCCTCGTTGATCAAATCGGTGCGGGTCATCTAGGAATCATTCTAGTGTAGTGCGGCGGAGGTAAGGCCATGAAGTGGGTGCGCGACACAAACAGAGTGCCCGCGTGGGGTCTGGCTTTCAGCCAGCAGCCGGCTTTTGAGCCGGCGTTTCTTCGGGCTGTCGTAAGACGCCGGGCCGAAGCCCGGCGGCAGCCAGAAATGGCTGCCCCACAAGCGAACTTGTAGGCGCGTGCGCTACAGGGAATTGTGGTTAAAATGACCTTTGACTCTTTTTTCGCCAAATCGCCTGCTGCTCAGCGGAGACGAGGCCGTGGCCCTGGCCGCGTGGGAAGCCGGCGTCAGGCTGGGGACAGGCTACCCCGGCACTCCGTCCACTGAGATTCTGGAAGCCTTCTCGGTCTTGGGCGGGAAGGCGCAGTGGTCGCCCAACGAGAAAGTTGCATTAGAGGTCGCCATCGGCGCCGCCTATTCGGGGGCCCGGGCACTGGTGACCATGAAACACGTGGGCCTGAACGTCGCGGCCGATCCACTGTTCACGGTGGCCTATACCGGCGTAACAGGAGCGCTGGTGGTAGTCTCGGCCGACGACCCGGGCATGGCCTCCAGCCAGAATGAGCAGGATAACCGCCACTATGCCGTAGCCGCCGGCGTGCCGATGCTGGAGCCCTCCGATTCGCAGGAAGCCTACGACTTCACGCTGCTGGCCATCGAGATCTCGGAGCGCTGGAGCATTCCGGTCCTGCTGCGCATGACCACCCGGGTGTGCCATTCGAAGACCGTCTTGCATTCGGCCGGGCGACGGGCGGAAGCGCCGGTCCCGAAGTTCCAGCGCGATATCCGGGGCCGGGTGATGATTCCGGCGAATGCGCGCCCCGCGCACCGGCGACTGCGAGAGAAACTCGGCGAGATCGCCGCATGGAACGAGGCTTCCGGACCGAATCGCCGCGTCGAGGGCGGCGCCGAGCTGGGCATCATCGCCTCCGGCGTCGCCTACATGCATGCGCGGGAGGCGACGCCCGAAGCGGCGATGCTCAAACTCGGAATGACTCACCCGCTGCCGCTGGAAGCCGTCCGCGCCTTCGCCGCCGCGGTCCGCCGCTGCGTGGTGATCGAAGAGGGCGATCCGTATCTGGCGGATGCGCTCCGGGCGGCGGGCATCAAAGTGGAGTCGAAGCCCGAGATGTACCGATTCGGCGAGCTGAACGTCGGCCGCGTGCGCCGCATTCTGGCGGGCGATGTCTCGCCCGAAGCCTAGCTCGCCACCTGGCACACCGCCGGCGCTGTGCCAGGGCTGTCCGCACCGGATTGTGTTCCAGGCGCTGCGCGATCTGGATTGCATAGTCTCGGGCGACATCGGCTGTTATTCGCTGGGTGTGCTGCCGCCATTCGAAGCGATGGACACGCTGGTGTGCATGGGCGCCGCAATCGGCGTCGGACTCGGCCTGCGGCATTCGCTGCCTGCGGAGGAGGCCCGGCGCGTGGTGAGCGTTATCGGCGACAGCACGTTCGTCCACAGCGGCATCACCGGCCTGGTGGAGATGGTCTATAACCCGCCGCCTTCGGGGCACCTGCTTATCATTCTCGACAATGGAACTACGGCCATGACCGGCCTGCAGGAACACCCGGGTACGGGCCGCACGCTCGACCATCAGCCCACGGGCAAGGTCCGATTCGAGGAACTCGCTCGAGCGATGGGAATCATCCGCATTCACGTCGTGGATCCGACCCTGGACCCGCCGGGATTCCGGCGCCTGACCAAGGAATGCCTGGATTCGGGCGAACTGGCTCTCATTGTGGCGCGCCGGGATTGCCTGCTGGCGACCGGCAAAATCAAGGCATACGAGAAGTGCGATGGCCACAGGAAATAGCAAAGACGTCACCAGTGTCGTGATTGCGGGCCTGGGCGGGCAAGGGGTGCTCAAGGCGTCCGACATCGTGGCGGAAGCGGCCTTCCGCGCCGGACTCGACGTGAAGAAGAGCGAGGTCCACGGCATGAGCCAGCGCGGGGGTTCGGTGAGCAGCGACATCCGGTTCGGCCGCCAGGTCTGGAGCCCCATGACGCCGCCGGGGGAGGCGGACTACCTGGTGCTGCTCGACGCCGGTCAACTGGAACCGAACCGCGGGTTGCTGCGACAGGGCGGCATGCTGATCCATCCGGGCTCGATCGACCCCGCGGCGCTGGCCTCCAGAAAGAGCTTGAACGTAGCCCTGATCGGGGTCCTGAGCGCGGCGCTCGACATCCCGGAAGAAGTCTGGCTAAACGCCATCCGCGCCAGTTTCGGCAAGCGCCTGCACGAGGCGAACGAAGCGGCGTTTCGGGCCGGCCGCGCCGCGGCACGAAACCAACCGAAGGGAGCATAGAAGAACAGAGATGACGGAAACCCGCGAAGCTGTCGAGACCTGCTTTCATCCGGCCAGCGCGCCGGACTACATTCCAGCGCCGCTCCTGCGAAAGCTCCAATTGGAGCGTTTGCAGAGCGTGGTCGGCCGCGCCTACGACAAGATCGAACTTTTTCGCACGCGCCTGGACGAGCGCCGGATGGGGCCCGGGGATATTCATTCTCTGGAGGACATTTCACGGCTGCCCTTCACCGTCAAGAATGACCTGCGGGACACCTACCCATTCGGCCTGTTCGCCAGCCCGATGCAGGAAGTGGTCCGGCTGCACGCCTCCAGCGGCACCACCGGGAAGCCGATTGTGGTCGCCTATACCAAGGAAGACGTGGACGTCTGGACCAACGCCATGGTGCGGACCCTGGCGGCCTGCGGGCTGAGCCAGGCCGACACGATCCAGAACGCTTACGGCTACGGTCTGTTCACCGGCGGCCTGGGGGCCCACTACGGGGCCGAGGGGCTGGGCGCCACGGTGATCCCAATCTCGGGAGGCAACACCGACCGGCAGATCATGGTGATGCGGGACTTCGGCGTAACGGCGATCTGCTGCACCCCCAGCTACTTCGTCCACCTGGTTGAGCGGGCGGCGGAGATGGGCGTGGACATCCGCGAACTTCCTTTGCGGGTGGGCGTTTTCGGGGCGGAGCCCTGGAGCGAGTCGATGCGCCGCCACATCGAATCCCGCAGCCGGATCAAGGCCTACGACATCTACGGATTGTCGGAGATCACGGGTCCCGGAGTGGCGAGCGAGTGCGCCTGCCAGCAGGGCCTTCACATCTTCGAAGATCATTTCTATCCGGAGATCGTCAATCCGCAAACCGGCGAGCCGCTCGCCGAGGGCGAGGAAGGCGAACTGGTTCTCACCACGTTGAGCAAGCGGGCCATGCCCATTCTGCGTTACCGCACGCGCGACATCACCGCCTTCATCCCGGGCCAGTGCGCCTGTGGACGCACCCTCCGGCGCATGCATCGCATCACGCGCCGCAGCGACGATATGTTCATCATCCGCGGCGTGAACGTCTTCCCCTCGCAGGTGGAGACGGCGCTGCTGGAGGTGGAGGGCGTACTGCCCCACTACCTGATCATCCTCACCCGCGAGAAGGGGCTCGACTGCATGGAGGTGCAACTCGAGGTCACGCCCGAGGTCTTCAGCGACAAGATAGGCGCTCTGGAGGAGTTGCAGGCGCGGCTGGTTCACGCGTTGGACCATGTGTTGGGAATAAGGGTGGATGTGCGGCTGGTCGAACCGCACAGCATTCAGCGCAGCGAAGGGAAAGCCAAGAGAATTGTCGACCGCAGAAACCTGGCGGAGTAATGAGGCAGCCATGAAGATCCATCAGTTGTCGCTATTCCTCGAAAACAAACCGGGACGGCTCATCGAGCCCTGCCGGCTGCTGTCCGGCGCGGGCATCAACATCCGGACCTTGTCGGTCGCGGACACGCAACAATTCGGCATCTTGAGGATGATCGTGTCGGACTGGCAGAAGGCCTCGGCGGTGCTGAAAGGGGCCGGATGCGTGTTCAAGGTTACCGAGGTGCTCGCCGTCGAAGTGCCGGACCGTCCGGGCGGGCTGGCGGAGGTCCTGGAGCTCTTCGAGAACAGCGGCGTCAACATCGAGTACATGTACGCCTTCACTTTCGGCCGGCAGGACAAGGCGGTCCTGATCTTTCGCTTCGACCAGCCGGATGAAGCGATACGGAAGCTCCAGGGCGCCGGCATCAACGTCCTCGATAGCGTGGACGTTTACAGCCGCGGGACCCTGGAATGAGCGTCTCGCAGAACATCGCCGAGCAACTCAAGCGGGCCTCCTGGATCCGCAGGATGTTCGAGGAGGGCGCCCGGATGAAGGCGGAGCGGGGCGCCGAGAACGTCTTCGACTTCACGCTGGGCAACCCGGATGTAGACCCCCCTGGCGAAGTCCTGGCGGCCCTGGCTCGACTGGCGTCGGAGAACCCACCGAGGGTTCACGGCTATATGCCCAACGCCGGATTTGCCGAGGCGCGCACGGCGGTGGCGCGGCGTATGGCGGACAGGACGGGGCTGCCATTTACGGCCGGCCACATCCTGATGACGGTAGGCTCGGCGGGCGCCTGCAACATCTATCTCAAGTCGGTGCTGGATCCAGGGGATGAAGTTATCGTGCTGATGCCCTGCTTCTCCGAGTACCCGTTCTACATTCTGAACCACGCCGGCCGGATGGTCCCGGTGGAGACGGACGAGAACTTTCTCCCGGACGCGGGCCGGATTGCCGCCGCCATCACGCCGCGCACCAAGGCCATCATCATCAATTCGCCCAACAACCCGACGGGCAGGGTCTATCCGGCGGAGGTCCTTCAGGAACTGGAGCGCCTGATCTCCAGCCTCGATCATCCCGTGACGGTGATCAGCGACGAGCCATACAAGTCCATCGTCTTCGACGGCCGCCGGCAGCCCGAGGTGGCTTCCATCATCACCCGGACCGTGGTCGCCGACTCCTGGTCGAAAACCTTCGCCCTGCCCGGCGAGCGTATCGGCTACCTGGCGATCTCGCCGCGCCTGCCGGAAGCCGGCGCGCTGCTCAACGCCTGTTCTTTGGCCAACCGGATTCTTGGATTCGTCAACGCGCCAGCGCTCTGGCAAAGAGTGGTGACGGAAACTATCGACACTGTAATCGACATCGGCAGCTACCAGCAGAGGCGAGACCTGCTGTGCGACGGTCTGGAGCGGATCGGTTATCAAATGCTCAGGCCGGAGGGCGCCTTCTATGTTTTTCCCCGAACCCCTATGCCCGACGACAGCGCGTTTGTTCGCATGCTGGCAGCCGAAGGGGTTCTCGGTGTCCCGGGCGTGGGCTTCGGCCGCGGCGGCTACATCCGGCTTTCTCTCACCGTTCCGCGGAGCACCATCGAGAAATCACTTCCCGCCTTCGAGCGCGCGTTCCAACGCGCCAAGGCGCTTGATACCGAGGAAATCATATGAAACGAATTATTGTCCTCATCCTGTGCGCGGCATTCAAGGTTTGTTCGCAGACGCCCGAGCCTAGAGTCCTCGAGTTGGGCGTCGAGCAGCGGGTACGCAACGAGAACGCGGATAACTTTACCGACTTCAACGAGACTGTCGATGACCAGCGGGTCCAGGTGCGATACCGGACGCGGCTCTGGGTGAACGCGCCTTTGAACTCGAACATCCGTTTCAACGTGGGCCTGAACCAGGAGACCAATGAAATCATCACCCCGGATCGCCCGTTCAAATTCGACGAGATCGTGTTCGAATCCGCCTACATAGACGTGAAGAAGCTCTTCATCAAAGGGCTGTCCTTGCGGGTGGGCCGGCAGAATTTGATTAAAGGGGAAGGGTTCCTGCTCCTGGATGGCACGCCGCTCGACGGATCGCGTTCCCTCTACCTCAACGCGGCGGTCCTCGGGTACTCGTGGAAGAAATCCAAGCTGGAAGCGATCGCCATTTCCAACCCTCGCACAGACCGCTACCTGCCGAGAATCCACAATCTCGGACGCGCGCTGGTGGACTGGAACGAGCAGGCCATCGGCGCCTACTACACGGACAACAGTTTCACGAACAGCGCGATAGAGGGCTATTACTTCTACAAGAAGGAGACGGGAGACCCGCGCGCGCCTACTAACCTGCAGTTTCAAGGGGACCGTCACATTTCGACAGCCGGCGGCCGCGTGGTTCAGAACCTGGGTCCGGGATTAAGCTTCACCGGAGAACTTGCGTTGCAATGGGGCGCCCAGCACCCCAACATCTCAGTGACTGGCCAGGGCGGCTACGCATACCTGAAGAAGACGCTCGGCAAGAGCAACCGGGCTTACGTTCAAGGGGGGTACGTAGGCATGTCCGGCGACGATCCCTCCACCCCCCGAAAGAACGAGGGCTGGGACCCGTTGTTTTCGCGCTGGCCGAAGTACAGCGAGTTGTACATCTACAGCCAAGCCAAGGAGCGCGGGGCAGGCTACTGGACCAACCTGCGAATGTGGATGGCGGAGGCCGGCTATTCACCCTGGAAACCGGTGACCGGACGAATCACGTACTACCACATGGGCGCGTCCCATCCCTTCGCCGGAGATCCGCGGACTTTTGGCAAGGGCACGCTGCGCGGCGATATGCCGCAAATACGCGTGGACTACGCTCCGAACAAGAGCTGGAAAGGTCACGTGGTCTACGAATACCTTGCGCCGGGCAACTTCTATTCCCTGGGCACGCACTCCTATTTCCTGCGCTTCGAGGTGATTTACACCCACCTGGCGTCAGTGAAATTCAGATAGTCCCAACCCGCGAGGAGGGGCCGGATCCAGGGAGCGTCCGATCCATCTCACCCTGGCGGCGATCACGTCGCGCAGGTGGACACCGTCCAGACGATCGGGCTCGGCGCCGCTACTCAGCAACAGCAGGTATGCGCCCTCGCGGCGAACGCGGCGGATCAGGCCCTCTCCGAGGTAGTTCACCACGTAGAAAACATCCTCGCCAAACCCGGTGCGGTCTTTCAAAGACCGGTCGAGCAAAACCAGATCGTTCTCGCGGAACAGTCCCGCCATCTTAGGATCGGCTGCCAGTCGGGCGGCCACGGCGTCATGCAGCGAGGCGACGTACGACCTTGGAAAAGGGTAGCGCTCCACCGGGCTCGGGATTCGGGGCAATGGAAGACCGGGACCCAGCCAACCTTCAAGGACAGGGACCTCCACATAAGGGCGCTCCTGGCCAACCAGGTCGAGGAGATCGAGATCCAGGCGCCGAAGAATCCGATCGGCCATATGTGGTGAGAGAGTTCTGACTCCTTTCAGCACATTATGAATATGCGGCTGTGAAACCCCGGTGATGTGCGCGAGGCGGCGCTCGCTGAGGTCCCCGTTTCTGACGCGGGTGCGCAGGGCGGCGACCAGCCGGTCGTGCAATTCGCCGAAATACATAAGATCTACCAGTACCGGCTATTTCTCTCTGAAATAGGAGGAATGGCCTATGAAATCATATCACACTTTTAATTAGAACTCACTTCGTCTTTCACTCCTTTATTTGCCACGTATAAAGCTATAAACACAGCATCTTATGCTAACAGCGGCTTTCGGAAGCCAAATCCGTTAATTTCCTATTAAGATTTAATTGACAGTCTTTAGTCCTAGTACTAAAGTTAAACGCGAGAGGGAGAGACGCCCCAGCAAGCAAGGAGAGGCGCCCAATGGAGAGGGGAATAGATGGAGTGGACTCGATCGGATACAATCGCGTTGGGCAAGCAGTCCTGCACTAACCTGCCACGGCTTGGGGCTTCGGAATGGTCTGGATGGGGACCCGGAGCCGTGCAATTGCGTTTACAGGGCGATTTTCCGCGCCTGCTACGTGCGGTTTCGCTACTGTGCCACCAAGGAGAAGCACCTGAGCAGGGCGTCATTGGAGTTCATATCCGGACCGTGATGGCAAGCTGGTCTGGGGCCGAAAGGATGAGGAGTACATGGCTGATTTCTGTCTGGTGAGCCGGCGGGCGCTAGACGAATCCGAGCACCAGATTTTCAAGTTTCATTTCCTGCTGGGCGCCGACTGGAGGCTCTGCACGCGAAGGCTGAATATTGACCGGGGGAATTTCTTTCATTCCGTTTACCGGATCGAGCAGAAGTTGGGCCGTATCTTCCGCGAGCTGAAACCTTACGGTCTGTTCCCCCTGGAAGAGTACTTTCGGGGCGCGCACTGTCCGGCACAGCGCTCTACGCTGGGCCTCCCTGGCGTCGCCGCCAGTCCCGATCCGGCCGCCTGTCGCCCTCCCGGCTCAACTGCTGCAGCGAGTCGCCTGACGGTGCTCACGGCTGGCTTCCCGTCTCCTGCGGCGGCGTTCGTTGCCGCTCGAAGAAAGCCCGCAGGAGACGGGTGCATTCTTCGCCCAGCACGCCCTCGACGACTTCGACGCGGTGGTTGAGGAGGTCCGAGTCGGCGATGCGGAACTTGCTGCGCACCGCTCCGAAGCGCAGGTCCCGGGCGCCGAAGATCAGCCGGCGGATGCGCGCCGCGACCAGGGCGCCGGCGCACATGGCGCAAGGTTCGACGGTCGCGTAGAGATCGGCTCCGGCCAGCCGGTAGTTGCCGGCAGCGGCGGAGGCTTCCCGCAGGGCCAGGATCTCGGCGTGGGCGGTAGGGTCGGATCGGGAGATCGGCGAGTTGTAGCCCCGGCCGATAATCTGCCCTTCCCGCACCACCACCGCTCCGACCGGCACCTCCCCCTCCCGCTCGGCCAGCCGGGCGAGCCGGAGCGCCTCCCCCATGAAGAACGCGTCGTCCATCTGAACACTCGTCGCCATTGCGAGATAGAATATTAGCAGATGCCAAGCCGATTGCCCGCGCCGTCTAGGACGCCGGCATTCGAGAAGCACAGAGGCAGAACAACCATATCATGCAAGACAAGCTCAACATCGCGGTGTTCGTCGATTACGACAACATCGAAATCGGCGTCAAATCGACGCTGCAGCGGGAATTCGACGTTTCGGTAGCGCTCAACGCGCTCAAGGAACGCGGGGATATCGTCGCCAAGTTCGCCTATGCCAACTGGGCGCGCCAGGAAGGCGCCACGCGGCAGATGGCCGCCAACGCGGTTCAGATGGTGCAGCGGATTCCTTCTCCGCGCGGCGACAAGAACGGCGCCGACATCAACCTGGCCCTGGACGCGCTCGAGATGGCGTTCACTCACAGCCACGTCAACGCTTTCGCCATCGTGAGCGGCGACAGCGATTTCATCCCCCTGGTCAACAAGCTCAAGGAATTCGGCAAGACGGTCTACGTTCTGGGTGGCAAGGCGTTCACCAGCACGATCCTGCAGCAGAACTGCCACGAGTTCATCAGCTACGAATCGCTGCTGGATGAGCCTCAAAGGGGCGGGCAGCGTCAGCAGCAGCAGCAGCAACAGCCGCAGCAGCAGCCCTCCCAGCAGGCGCAGCAGCAGCACCAGCCGCGGCGCAGGGCGGCTCCCCTGGACATCGCTCAGTCCATGCCGCTGGTGGAGCGCGCGCTTCAGGTTCTGGAGCGCCGCGAGGTGCAGCCGCAGCTCGGTCTGCTCAAGTCCACCATGCTCCAGCTCGACGCCACCTTCAGCGAGAGGGCTTACGGTTGCAGCAGCTTCTCCGATTTCGTGGAGAAGCTGAAGAACGCCGGCTACGTCAATCTGAGCGGCAGCGAAGGGCGGTACTTCATCGAGCGCAAGACCACTTCTCAGCCGGAGCGGCCCGCTCCCAAGCCAGAGGAGGCTTTGCCCCTGCTTCGCGACGTGCTGGAGACGCACCGCGTCGAAATGGAGAATGGCTGCCCGGCCGACCAGATGGAGGCGTGGGTACAGGCCGAGCACCCCGACTTCACCACGGCCGCTTTCGGCTTCCAGGAATTCGCCGAGCTGCTCAACTTCGCCCAGGACAAGCTCCTGGTGCGAGTGGAGCCGGCCGCCGAACAGGGCCTGCACGTGTTTCTCGGCGCCGAGTTCTATCCGCCCGCTGCGCCTGCGCCGGAGCCAGAGCCCGCCGCCACCGAAGCTGAAGAGGAGGAGGAGGTCGACGAGCCTCAGCCCATCGTGGCGGGACAACCCTCGGCTTTCGCCGAACCCGAGCCGCCGCCCAAGCCTCGCCGTCAGACGCGCCGCCCCAAGGCCTCTGGCCCGTCAGGCGGGGCCCGCAAGCCGCGGTCCCGGCGGCCGTCGCCGCGCCCGCGATCGACTCCGCCGGGCTCTTGACCGGCGGGCGGATCACGGACTGGTCCGCATGGTAGCATCGGGAGTTTAGGAAGCTCGAATCTTGTTTGATCTCCTAAAGACGCCGATCCTCTCTACTCAGGACTTTCTCGCTTTGTCGTGGAGAGCGGTTGGCAACATATTCCGGCGTCCGCACTACAACGACGATATTTTTTTGCAGATGGACGTGATCGGCGTGGGCAGCGTTCCGATCGTGGCCCTGATGGGCTTCTTCAGCGGCGTGGTGATGGCGCTGCAGATGTCCAAGGCGCTCAACCAGTACGGAGCGGTGGGGCAAACCGGCATGATCGTCTGCGTCACCCTGGTACGGGAGATGGGGCCGGTGCTCACATCGCTGATGGTGGCTGGGCGCAACTCTTCCGGGATGGCCAGCGAACTCGGCTCGATGAAGGTCACCGAGCAGATTGACGCCATGCGCGCCTTGGGGACGGACCCGATTCAAAAGCTGGTGACACCGCGCCTGATCGCTACCTGCATGGTGCTGCCCCTGCTGACCGTCATTGCGGATTTTCTGGGCTTGCTCGGCGGGTTCGTGATTGCCTGGGCCCGGCTGAACATGACGGCCTCCCAGTACTGGTCCAGCGCCTGGCACGCCCTGGACTATAGCGATGTCGCGCAAGGGTTGTTGAAACCTTTCATTTATGCTTTTGTGGTGGCCCTGGTCGGTTGCTTTTACGGCATGCAGACCAGCGGCGGAACGCAGGGTGTGGGCCGCGCCACCACCCGGGCCATGGTCGTTGCTTCGGTTTGGATCTTCGTTCTAAACGCTTTCATCACGCAGTTCTTTGTGAGTCTCTGAGGGGCCGATGGGGGACGAAGGGAACCATTCGGTATTGCGGTTCGAGGACGTATCTCTCGGCTTCGACGATACGCCCGTTCTGGACCATGTTTCCTTCAACGTCCATCAGGGCGAGACCCACATTATCCTGGGCGGCGCGGGCAGCGGCAAGACCGTCTTGCTCAAGACCGCGCTGGGCCTGCTGAAGCCGGACGCTGGCCGCGTCTTCCTCTTCGGCCAGGACGTCACGGGCATGCAGGAATCGGCGCTCTCTGACCTTCGCGCCCGGATCGGCGTCCTTTTCCAGGAAGGGGGACTTTTCGATTCGCTGACCATCGAGGAGAACGTGGCCTACCCGCTATTGAATCAGCGGCTGCTGCGCATCCCCGCCGACGAAGCTCATCCGCGCGTGGAAGAGGCCCTGCGGTTCGTCGAATTGGAGTCCACGCTCGACAAGTTCCCCAGTGAACTGTCGGGCGGCATGCGCCGGCGCGTGGGGATCGCACGGGCCGTCGTCTCCGCGCCACCCCTGGTTCTATACGACTCACCCACGGCGGGGCTCGATCCCATCACGGCTTACACCATCATCTCCCTGATCATCAAGGAGCGCGATTTGAAGAACACCGCTACCGTCATGGTGACGCAGCGGTACCAGGACGGGACCTGGCTCGATCATTTCCGATACAATCCCAAGAGTGGGGTTTTGGAAGCTGCGGCAGACGGCGGGCGGGCGCGGGCCTCGAGGACTAAGTTCATGGTAATGCAGGCCGGCAAGCTGGTGTTCGTTGGAGATCGCGACGAACTGGAAGCTTCCAGAGATCCGTACGTGTCGAAGTTTGTGAAGCACTAGACAGGGAATTATGCCATCGGCAAAGAAGGTCAGGTGGGCGCAGTTGCGGGTGGGGTTGATGGCCGTCGCCTCCATGGCGGTCCTGGCGGTGCTTATCTTCCTGCTCACGGCCGACAAGAAACTATTCGCCAGCAAGTCGACGATCTACACCTTCATGGAGGATTCGGCCGCGCTGGGCGTCGGTTCGCCGGTGCGTCTCAACGGGATTTTGATTGGAAGCGTCACGCAGGTGGGATTGTCGGGCGAGAGCGTTCCGCGCCGGATCGTGCGCATCACCATGCGAGTGGGATCTAGCGAGTTGAGCCGGATTCCCGCTGATTCGCAGGCCGCTATCAGCTCGGAAAACGTACTCGGCACTAAGTTCATTAACATCCGAAGAGGCAAGAGTCCCCAGACGGTCAAGGACCAGGGCGAGATCCCGAGCCTGGACGTGAGCGGACTCGAGGAAGTCGTGCAGTCTGGCTACGACCTGACGGTGGTGGCCCGCACGCTTCTATCGCGAATCGACCGCCTGGTTGCCGACGTCGAGAATGGCCAGGGTACGATCGGCAAGCTGCTGGTGGACGAGAAGCTGTATACCGGCCTCACCAATACCGTCGAAGAGGCGCGGAAAGTCACCTCAGCCCTCAGCAGCGGACAGGGGACCGTGGGCAAGTTGTTATACGACCCCAGCCTCTACACGGAATTGCAGGGCACCGTGCGCAAGCTGGACGACATCGTGACCGGCATCCAGGATGGACAGGGTACGGCGGGTAAGCTTATCAAGGATCCCGCCCTGTACGACGACGCCAGAAAGACGGTGGCCGAACTGCAGCGTCTGACCGAGGACCTCAACGCGGGCAAGGGCACCGCGGGCAAGCTGCTGAAAGACGACGAACTGCACCGCCAGATTCAGAGCACCATCACCAAGCTGGAAACTACTTTGGACAAGATCAACAGCGGCCAGGGAACGATCGGCCAGTTGTTGGTCAACCCCAGCCTGTACGATTCCCTCACCGGCTCGACCCAGGAGCTCCAGGCCCTCATGAAGGACTTCCGCGCCAACCCGAAGAAGTTTCTGAGAATCAAGCTGGGACTGTTTTGAGCCGCTCGAAGCTGCTTATCGTCAACGCTGACGACTTCGGCTTCACGCCCGACGTCAACCAGGGGATCGTGGAGGCGCACCGCAACGGGATCGTTACGGCCACCACCCTGATGGCCGGCGGTGCGGCCTTCGATGACGCGGTGGCTTTGGCGCGCGAGACGCCCACCCTCGATGTCGGGTGTCACCTGGTGCTGGTAGGCGGCGTGTCTTTGGCGGCGCCGGGACGCAGCCTGCCGGCCGGCATTCCGGAACTGTTCAGCGCCGTGGCGCTGCGCCGGATTTCGGTCTATGACGAACTCGTGGCGCAGGTGGAAAGAATCTTGGGGGCAGGTCTTTCTCCTACACACCTGGACACGCACAAACACGCCCATATGCTGCCGGCGGTGGCTCGGGCCCTGGCCCGGGTCTCGGGGGAATATCGGAATAGAGTGGGTTCGCCGGCCGCTCGATTTTCCCCTGGCCGGCGCTTACCTGGCGGCGCGCCTCCGCCGCGGCGGCTGCCGCCTGACCGATCACTTCGCCGGCTTTCGTCTGACCGGCCGCCTGGACCAAGCCTCGCTGACCAGCCTGATTCGAGGCTTGCCGGACGGGACGACCGAACTGATGTGCCACCCCGGCTATCTCGGTGTCAGCCTTGAGGCGGCCAGAACCCGCCTCAAGGCGAGCCGCCAGCGGGAGTTGGAGGCCCTGACGTCACCCGAGGCCAAGGCGGCCATCCAGGCGGCGGGAGTGCATTTGATTGATTACCGCTCCCTCACGGTCGCGGCTCGGCCCCCGGCCGTTCCAAAGTGAAACGCTCCAGCCGTCTTGGGCCTCGACTTGGAACGTTTGCTAACCTTAGCTGACGCATTCGCTTTCGCCTGCTCGGCCTGAACACGGGTAACTCCTTTCCTCACACTAAGTAAGTCACCCTAGCCGTTATGGCTGCTCGCTTGCTCTCTTCATCCTTGCCGGGCTTCTCACCGGTGACAAGTCAGCCGATCTGAGGAAATGAGGAAGTCCAGATGGTCGCTACAGGTGTGTCGCAAGTTGAAGAAGCTCGGAGCCGAGACGCGGTTGTCCTGGAGCACTTGCCCCTGGTGCGAGCCATCGCGGTCAGGGTTCACGAAAATCTGCCGGTGCACGTGGACATCGACGATCTGGTTCATGCCGGCATCATCGGCCTGTTTGACGCTGCCACGCGCTATGACCCGAGCAAGAAGGTGGCGTTTTCAAGCTACGCCAAGCACCGCATCAAAGGCGCGATTCTGGACAGTCTGCGCCAACTCGATTGGGCTTCGCGCGACCTGCGCCGCCGCCACAAACAGATCGAGGCCGCGACGCGGGATCTGGCCGCCATACTGCAGCGCAATCCCACGCAGGCCGAGGTCGCCGAGAAACTGGGGGTCGGAGAAGAACGGTGGCGCCGGATAATGCTGGAGCTGCGCAACGGGGGGCTGGTCTCTACCTCCGGGCGCGGTCAGGATGGCGAGGATGCGCCCGCGCCGGATTACCCGGCCGATCTCGACACGCGGCCCGATCACATCTGCGCCCGCGACGAGATGTGCATGTACCTCCGAATCGCTCTGGATGGGCTGCCGGATCGCTATCGCCAGGTGGTGCAACTCTACTACAGCCAGGAGCTGACCATGCGGGAAATCGGCGACAAGATGGGCATCAACGAGAGCCGTGTCTCGCAGATCCACAAATCCGCCTTGCAGAAAATGGCCATGGCGCTGCAGGCCGCCGGCATCGCCTCCAGCCGGGCGTTCTGACTTTCCCGGCCCCTACTTCACTTCGATCGAATAGGGCGCGAGACGCATGAAGCCGCCGTGCATCAGGTCGGAGGCTGGCCACCTCTTCAAAAATGCGCTGAGCCAAGGTGGAGCCAGGCTCTGGCTGGGACGGCGCATGAGCCTTTCCCACAGGCTGCGCCGGGGAGGATAGACGGTCAGGGCGATCTTCTCGCCGCGGGGAATTCGCGCCTTCTCGCGGATCAGTTCGACAGCCCGGTTCAGGCCGCCCAGCTCATCCACCAACCCGTTCCGCCGGGCTTGCGTCCCCAGCCACACGCGGCCTTGCGCCAGGGGTTCCACTTCTTCGAATTTGCGCTTGCGCGCCTCGGCCACTTTTTCGACGAAGACCCGGTAGTTGTCGTCCACTCCTTCCTGGAGCTTTCGCCGCGCGGCTTCGCTCAAAGGCTCCCAGTCCGAGTCAATCGCGGCGAACCGTCCGCGGGTCAGCAATTCTTTCCGTATGCCCAGCTTCTCGTACAGGCCGCGCAGGTTGATTTTGCCGAAGAAGACTCCCACCGAGCCGGTGTAGGTGCCGGGATAGGCCACGACCGGGTCGCCGGTCATGGAGATGTAATAGCCGCCGCTGGCGGCCTCGTCCGACATGGAGATTACCACCGGTTTACGCCGGCTCAACGCGCGCATCGCCTGCCAGATTTCGTCGGAGGCGAACGAGTCACCGCCGGGCGAGTTGATGCGCACAATCGCGGCGCGGATGCCGCTGTCCCCGGCGACCTGCTCCAGCAGCTTGACGAACTCGCCGGCCTGGATACCGGTGTCGCCGTCCAAAGTCGTCATCTGGCCGCGTACGATCGATCCCTCGCCGACCACCAGGGCCACGCGGTTCCGGGTTGCCGGGGGGCTGTCGGCCGCAATCGCTCGCAAATAGTCCCTGGAGTTGATTCGAGCAAGCGACGGCCCGCCGGTCTGCTTCTCCAAAGCGCTGAACATTTGCCCCTCATACTCCAGGGCGTCGACCAGTCCTCCGGATAGCGCCTCCCTGGAAAGGAACGGCCCTTCGTCGATAATGGCGCGCACTTGCTCGGGAGTCTTTTTCCGTCCGGTCGCTATCCCAGAGATGAGCTGTCCATAGAGATCGTCGAGGACCGAGTTGAGCACCTCGCGCGTTTCCGGACTCATGTCCGTCCGGGTGAACATGTCGCCGTAGTCCTTGTACTTGCCGGCGTGTTCGATCTCCACCTGGATCCCCAGCTTGTCCAGTGCGCCCCGGAAGTACATCACCTCGGCTCTCAGGCCTTTCAAGTCCAGCATGTCCTGGGGCGACATGGCGACCCTGCCCGCGGCCGCCGCCAGGTAGTACTCGCGCGTGGACGGCGCCCGCAGATACGCCCAGACCGGCTTGCCGGAATCCCGGACGCGTTGGAGGTCCTCCCGGATCTCCTGCATGATTCCCCAGCCGGCGCCGACTCCGTCGGGCATCAGCAATACCGCCTTAATCCGGGGATCGGTTTCGGCGGCCCGCAGCACGCGCCACACGTCGGTTGTCGTCAGCGAGGTTCTGGCTTCGAAGAACGGCAGGGGGATGCTTAGCGGGGGTCTTTCGACCACGTCTCCATCCAGGTTCAGGACCAGCACGCTGTTTTGCGCAATTTGCGGAGGACGCTCACCCAGTCGAACAGCAGCCAGGAGGATGCCGATAGCCAGCAGGATCGCCAGCGCGACGCCTGCAAACAACCCGAACAGGAACTTGACCATACCTGTAGAAACGATTCTACACGAACGCGCTCGGTCGGAAACCGCTCGGAAACCGCTCAGCCTGAACTGAGCGATTTATTTAAGAGCCTCGGATGGGTGCTGACACCATCAGGTATATGCTGGATCGTGGCTGAAGTCCTCTGCCACGTGACGCGGAGTCAACGTGAGAGGCGGAAAAAGCGCGCAGTTCAGGCTGACCCGTTTTAACCGTTTTAACCCGTTTTAGGCGGGGATGGCCAGTTTGATGACTTTCTTTTGGATGGCGTACTGCACGAGTTGGGCCTTGTTGTGGATGTCCAGCTTGCGCATCAGGTTGAACTTGTGGGCTTCCACGGTTTTGACGCTCAGGTTCAGTTGACCGGCGATTTCCTTGACGGAATTACCTTCCGCGAGCATTTTTAGAACTTCCTTCTCGCGGGGGGTGAGCGTGGAGAAGCGCGGCACCCGGTCAGTGGTGTTCACCCGCGTGCGAAAGTCGTCCACCAGCTGCGACAGCATGCGCGGGCTCAGGTAACTGCCGCCGCGGTGGACATCGCGCACGGCGGCGACGAGTTGCGCCGCGGGGCTGTCTTTGAGCACATAGCCGCTGCCTCCGACCTGCATGGCCTCGACCAGGTAGTCTTCGTCGTCATACATGGTGAGAAAGAGCACCTTGGTTTCGGGGCGGCTCCGCCGGATTTGGCGGGTCGTCTCAAAGCTGCTGGGGCCGGGCATGCCAATGTCCATCAGCACCACATCCGGCTTCGCCTCGGCGGCCTTTTCGACCGCACTAATTCCATCGGCGGCTTCATCGACCACTTCCATGTCCGATTCCGCCGACAGCAGGGTCCGAACTCCCTGACGGAAGAGCGTATGGTCGTCCGCCAGCAATACTCTTATCTTGGCCATAAGTCCCACTCAACTCCCCAGATCTTGTTCTTCCCTCCTCGCCGATAGCGGCAGCTCGATCAAGATCCTGGTTCCACGTCCGTGCTGACTGCTGGCGTTGAATCGGCCGCCCAGCAGGGTCACGCGTTCGCGCATGCCCGCCAGGCCGAAGCTCCGGCGCTTGGCCAGTGCCTCCTCCATGTCGAAACCGGCGCCATTGTCTTCCACTCGCAGTCTCAGTTCTCCATCGGCGGAAGTTGCACTAATCATTACCTTCGAGGCGCCCGAGTGTCTGACCACGTTGTTCAAACACTCCTGCACCAGACGGTAGACCGCGCCGGCGGTGCGCTTGGGAAGGTCCTTCAGCCGCCCCAGCCGCAGCTTTACTTCGATCTTCTGAATTTGGCGCAGCCGGTTCGCCAGTTGCCGCAGCGCCGGCGCCAGGCCCAGTTCCTCCAGCACCGCCGGACTCAGGTCGGACAGCAGGCGCCGGATCTCGATAATGGTCCGCTCGGCCATGACCCGCAGTTCGCCTAAACTGGACCGCAACTTCACATCCGAGTCGGGAAGGGATTTCTCCAGCATCTCCAATTCAAGCCGGATGCATAACAGCGACTGCCCGGCTTCGTCGTGTAGTTCGGCGCTGATGCGCCGCCTTTCGCGCTCCTCGACGTGCAAGACGCGCTCGGCCAACTCCCGAACCTGCTCTTCCCTTCTCGCCAGATCTTCCATCAGGCGGGCCTTCTGGGCCGCCAGCAGACACCGTTCGGCCGCAGCCGACAGGAGTTCCGACTCTCTGGGGAGCCACTCGTAGGGCTTGGTGAAACCGAACTGCATCACGCCGGCGAGCTGGCCGTCCCGAGCCAGGGGAACCGACCAGCAGGTCCGGTGCTTGTCCCGCCATTCCGGGCGCAAGGCCAGAACCAGCGGCGGGCTGGCCGCGCTCCCGCACCGGGCGTGTTTCAGCCGGCGCATCGACCCTCGGTCGGCCGGGACGCATTCCATCAGACCGCTTTCCGTGATTCTTTGCGTGATCGCTGCCTTCAGGCACCATGCCGAGCCAGCCTGGTCCAACAGGTAGAGCGCCGCGGCATCCGCGCGGCAGAACTGGGAGAGCGGTTCAAGCATGCGAACCAGCAGTTCCTCCAGGCTCCTGGATTCCAACTCAATACGGAAGAGCTCGAGACAAGCCCAGGTTTCGGCTTCAGCCACCCGGTAGAAGGCGTTGTTCAGCGTGAGCGCGACACAGACCCGCCAGTTTTCCAGCGCGGCCCTAAGGCCGGCTCTCCGATCGGCGTCGAGCGAGGCCTCCACGGGGGCGAGCAGAGACTCGTATTCGCGGAGCGCCAGCATCACTCTCACCGGGTCCAGCTTGAGTTTCGCCAGCCGCCGTCCGTTGTATTCAGCCTGCTCGACAAAGTCCCGGGGCGGGCTCCCGGAGACCGCCATGGCTCCCGGGGTGATCGCGGCCAGCGCTTTTCTTTGCGGAGGACTGTAGCCCGAGCGGCGCAACCTCGTCAGGTACTGCCCCTCCAGCCGGCGCACATGCGGGTCAAGCTCGCCGGCCAGGCGCCTTACCGTGGCTCGAAGCTCGCCGCCGAGCACATTGTCGGCGGCCAATAGAGGAGGATATGACGCGCCATTCACCTGCTAAGCTATCGGGACAAGGATGCCTGCCCTTTAGTGCGTTGGTCCGGATGGAGCGCGCTTCAGGTCGCGGCGGGGGCGCTGACCTGCAGTTCGGGAATCTCGATTTCGATGCTGGTGCCCCCATCCGGCCGGCTGTCCACATACATCCGGTAGTCGCTGCCGAACAGCACCTTCAGCCGCTCATTGACGTTGCTGACCCCGATTCCCTGCTCGAGCAGCGTGGCCAGCCGCGCTTCCGGAATGCCCACACCGTTGTCTTCCACCGCCAGGCGGATGCGGCCTGCCTCGGCATGACATCGGATCCGGATAGTGCCGCCGTCCACCTTCCCGCTAAGCCCGTGGCGGATGGAGTTCTCCACCAGCGGTTGCAGCAACATGCTTGGGACGGGCAGGTCGAGCGTCTCCGGGCCGATGTCTCTCTCGAAGCGCAGCTTGTCGCCGAAGCGCACCATCTCGATTGCCAGATAATCGTCGATGAAGCTCAGCTCGTCGCGCAGCGGGCTGAAGTTCTCGTGCTTCCGCAGCAGACGGCGCAGGATGTTCGAGAGCTTGTAGACCACCGCGCGCGCCTGGCCCGGATCGGTCCGGATGAGGGAGGAGACGGAGTTCAGCGTATTGAAGAGGAAGTGGGGGTTGATTTGGCTGGAGAGCGCCTCCAGCCTGGCCTTCATCAACAACTGTTCCTGCTCCACCAGTTTGGTCTCGTTCCGGGCGCTTCTCCAGATCTTGAGAGGCAGCGCCACGGCGAACAGGGTCGTGATGTAGACGATCACGGTCGCCAGCGGGTGCGGCGATGGCCAGTCGGGATGGATGTAGAACACCAGACCCGGAAACAACCCTCCCAGGGTGGCGCGCAGAAACTCGGCGAAGATGATGGCCAGCAGGAAGAACAGATGGAAGGCGCCGCGGCGGTGATCACGGCCCTTTTGAAACATCCTGAATATGCCCAGGTCGAAGAACGGCGAGAAGCGCCAGATGTCGTCGGTATCGGGCGCGCAGTCGCGCAACAGGCCTCCCAGCACGCCCACGCCGGCGAGCAACGGCATCGTTATGTATTCTCCAGCGAACATCGCCGGGATTGAGATCAGCACGCCCGAGAACAGGCCCGTCACATAACCGGACAGCAGGCCGGCCACCAGGCTCGCCTCCAGCCCAAGGTCAACCTCCTGATAGGAGCGGATTACCCGGATCGCGACGCCCGTTCCGAAAATGGCGGCGAAGGACAGCGCCAGCATCAGCCGCTGGTTGAGGGTGCGGTCCTCGCGCATGAGCATCCGTTTGAAGGCGCCCGAGCGCACCATGAAACTCGCCAGCACGGCGACCACTCCGAGCTTCAGCAGAAGCCTGATCAGATGCTGTTCCAGCATGCGGACCCGCGGATCATTCTATAATCTTAAGTTAGCGGCAGTTTTTCCGCTCACGCTCCTTAGTTTTCATGGACAAGACACCCACGGCCCTCCGGCTCCGTAAGGCGGCCGAAGCTGATTTCCCATCCCGATTCGGAGACTTTCGAATCTTCGGGTTCGAGGGAGTGTATTCTGGACGCCGCGAGGAAGCGGTGGTTCTTAAGATGGGCGAGATCGCTTCCGGCCCCCCGCCACTGGTGCGGATTCACTCCGAGTGCCTGACCGGCGACGTGTTCCACAGCTTACGTTGCGACTGCCGCGGCCAGCTCGAACTTTCGCTCGAGCGGATTGCCGGCGAAGAGCGCGGTCTGGTCATCTACGAGCACAAAGAGGGCCGCGGCATCGGGCTGCTGAACAAGTTGCGCGCCTACGAACTGCAGGACAGCGGCTCGGACACCGTGGAAGCCAACGAGAAGCTCGGTTTCGAAGCCGACCTGCGCGACTACCGGCTGCCAGCCGAGATTCTGTTGTATTTCGGCGTGCGCGAAGTGCGTCTGCTATCGAACAATCCGAAGAAGATCCAGGCCCTGGAGCGCGCCGGCGTGCGCGTCGTCGAACGCATCCCCTGCGAGATTCCGCCGCTCGAGTCGACCGAAGCCTATCTGCGCACGAAGAAGGAGAAGATGGGGCACCTCATCGGGGGGCTCTGAGGCGCGATTGGCCGCGATTCTCATCTTCCTCGCGGTCTATCTGGTGCTGGCAATCGGCCGATTGCCGGGGTTTCGCGTGGATCGGACGGGCGCGTGCATCATCGGCGCGAGCCTCATGATCGCCTTCGGCGTCCTGGATCTCGGCGAGGCCTACGCCGCGGTCAATTTCGACACGATCATCTTGTTGTTTGGCGTGATGATTGTGGTTGCCAACCTGCGGCTTTCCGGTTTTTTCAGTGCGGTTGCGGAGTGGGTGGTGGAACACGCGCACCGGCCCATCGTTCTGTTGGCTGCGATTGTGTTCGTGGCCGGGTTCTTCTCGGCTTTCTTCGTCAACGACACGATGTGCCTGGTGCTCACACCCTTGGTGCTCGAAATCGCCCTGCAGTTGCGCCGCAATGCCGTGCCTTACCTGCTGGCCGTGGCGATGGCGGCAAACATCGGTAGCGTGGCCACCATCACGGGCAACCCGCAGAACATGATGATCGGCAGCTTCTCGGGTATCCCCTATCGGACTTTTGCGGCGGCGCTGTCCCCTGTCGCGGCAGTCGGGCTCGTATTGACGGTCTTGGTGATCGCCGCCATCTACCATAGAGAGTTCCGGTTTCAGGAAGTGGTTGCGCTCGAGCGGCGCCGCGTGCGCGTCAACCGCGTGCTGATGTGGAAGTCTCTGGCCGTGTCGGCGGGCATGATCGTTTTCTTCTTTGCCGGCTGGCCGGTCCCGAAGGTCGCGCTGGTGGCCGGTGCGCTGCTGCTGGTTACGCGGCGAGTAAAACCGGAGAGGGTTTACCGCGAGATTGACTGGTCGCTGCTGGTGCTCTTTATCGGGCTCTTCATCGTGGTGGCGGGAGTGGAGAAGAACTCCTCTCTGCCCGGCGACCTGTTTCGCGCCGTGCAGCGGTTTCACCTGGAGCGGGTGGCGGTGCTGAGCGCGTTCGCCGCCCTGCTCTCGAACATCGTGAGCAACGTGCCGGCGGTGCTGGTTTTCAAGCCCTTCATCGCTCACATGAGCGACCCGGCACGCGCCTGGCTCACGCTGGCGATGTCGACCACGCTGGCCGGCAATCTGACCATTCTGGGGTCCGTCGCGAATCTGATCGTGGTCCAGAGAGCGCGCCACGAAGTGCGAATCGGCTTCTGGGAGTACTTCAAAGTAGGCGCGCCGCTGACCGCCCTGACCATCGCCGCCGGAGTCGTCTGGCTGAGCGCGAGCTAGCTCCGCACCTCGATGGTGAGTTCCTTGCCGAGAGCGGAGAATGCGGCTTCAATCTGGTCCAGGCGCGAATGATGCTTCAAGTCGAACAGCCGGTCCACCGTGGTCTTGGGAATCCCCATCCGCCGGGCCAGTTCAGCCTTGCGGATGCCGGAAGCCCGAAATACCCGGTACAGTTCAACCTTGGCTGCTTCCAGGGCGGGAAGGGCGATGAGACGGTAGCGTGCGCCGCGGCGCGCCCTGGGGCGTGGAATATCCTCGCCCATGCGGATGTGTTCCCGGATCATGGTGCGCAGCAGGTCCAGCGCCATGGCCTGTCCACCACATGCTGCGCCGGTTGTCGGTCCCCGCGCAGGTGGTTTTGAATCTCTATTACCTGGAGGGTTTCAGTTTGGCTGAAATCGCCAGCATTCTCGGAACGCCCGAAGGCACGGTGAAATCCCGCCTGCATGCGGCCCGCATCGAGTTCAGATAGCATTGGGAGGCACTGGGTAGAAAGGAATGATGAGATGAGCCAAGAACAGATCAGGAGAATCATCGAAGACAGTTACGATGACTCCAAAGAAGAGACGCTTCGCGCGATGGCCCGGGACTTTTACAGCCGAAAGCTCCTGTCCACCGCCATTCTTGTGTATGGGTGGGTGATTATCTTCATTGCCCTAGCCGTCTACAGCGCTACCCGGTTTTTCAAGGCGGACCAGACCCAAGGACAGATCATGTACGCTGCCCTTTTTGTTATAGGCGTGCACGGCGTTGGTCTGGTGAAGATCTTCGCATGGGAGATGCTTCACCGAAGCGGCATCAGAAGGGACCTCAAGCGGATCGAACTGCGCGTGGTGGAACTGAGTGAAATCCTGAAGAACAAGTAGTGGAGGAAAAACCGTCCGGGTGCAAGCTGCGACTTAACGATTCCGATCGAGTCGCCGGTCATACGAAAGTCGAGATTCCGCGCCCGATTGGGCGAGGTTGCAGCGGGTCGGTCGCTATCAGTATCACGCGGCTTCCTGGCGACGAATTTGCGGTTGCTGCCACGCCGCTACCAGATTGCGGCCGCGTTCCGCGTGGATCTCCTGCTGCCGGTCCGCCAGCATGTCCTTCGGCGTGATGTAGCCGATACGGCGAAGTCCTGACTTGCGTCATGCCCGAGATCCGAATGAACGCCTTGAAGTCCCCGGCTATGAACTGCGGGCCGTTGTCAGAGATGATCTGGGACCTTCCTCCTATCCAGCCACCTCCACCCCCATTTGCCCCTTACCCCAAACCGTTTGCCGGCCTACTCCTACCCATTGACCTAACCGTAAGTACGGCAGAAACTCGCCCAACTCACCTTCGTATTCTGCCTCCCCTACAAACCCGCCTAGCGGATGCCGCTGGCCCGTCCGCGACGAGAGCCGGTCGGCCTCCGCCCACTCTAATTCGCACCGCGTCAGGCGCACCAGCGCCGCCCGCTCGCCCATCGCCCGGAAATCAATGTCGAGCGGACCCGGCCCGTACAGCGCCCGCAGCGTGCTGATCCGGTCGCGCAGCCGCCCCAACAGCACTCCAAACTCGGGTCGTTCCGCCACGCCGCTCTTGGTTTTCAGCTCCGTGGGCGAGAGAAAACGCACCCGCACCCGCTCCGCTCGCTCCCCTGCCCAGCTCAGGTCCACGGAGCTCGGCGCCGCCAGTTCGCCGGCTTGGCCGATCTTCGCTCCGCTCAAATCCAGTTGATCCACCGACACCAGTTCAGCCCGCCCCCGGCCCGGCCCCAAACCCTCTCGGGCAAGCTCGGCGAAGGCCTGCACGAAGTAGGAAAGCGCGGGGTCGCCCACGTCGAAAAGATGGACGTCGAAGTGGAACGGCTCGCCCTCATGAATAGTCCGCCCATCCAGATGGGAGGCGCGGAAGACAAAGGGACGCGGCCAGTCCGCCAGGCCGCTCGGGCCCTCGCCGCGCGCCGCCCGAGGCTCGAACACCCGCGCATACGGGCAGGTCGCGCGCACTGCACAGGTTTTAGCGTCCTGGCAGCCCGGGACGCACACCAGCTTGCGGAAGATGCCGCCGAACGCCCCCCGCAGGATGTTGCCGGACTTGTATGCGGGAAAGTAGATCGAGCCCGCGGAGCGGAACCGAAATCGCAACCGGTAGAATTCGAAGCTCAATTTCAGAACAGGTACGGGATCAAGCGTCTTGTCTTCCGCGAGTACTCGGAGTACTCAGGAAAGCGCTCACGAAGAGCGCGTTCCTCGTCTATGATGCGGGCGGCCACTGCGGCTGAAGCCATAAGCGCTAGAGCTCCGCAGACCGTGGACCAGTGCCCCAGAACGCTAGACCAAAGGAGGAGCATCGTCCCTGCGTACATCGGATGCCGGAGAAAACGATAGGGTCCCCGGATCAGCAGCGGCCCCCCTGCCGGCGCGGGCACCACCCGAAACTGTCCTGGGTTGAAGGTGGTTCGGGCCCACACCAGTAACGCCAGCGCCGCGGCCTGCCCCAGGATAACCAGCGGGGACCGCGAAAACAGCTCGCCCCGCACGAGCAGGATAACCAGCAGCAACAAGGGAAATACACCCGCGATCCTAGACAACAGTCTCATCGGCGCCTCGCCTTCTGGAGATTCCCAGTGTATCGCCGCCCCCACTCGCCTGGCTAGGCCAACAGAGGCCGGTTGTGGTAGTTTTCTCAGTAGGTACGGTACATGTTCTCGAGACGCGACCTTGGAAGACTGGCTTGGGGGGCGTTGCCTATGACCGCATTCGCGGCGAAGAAGATGGATTCCGTCGTCCGCGGGGTGCAGTTCGGGCTCCAGACCTACGTATTCTCGGGGATCGGCCTGCCCCAGGAGAGCATCCTCGACGTGGTCGTCAAGTCCATGGTCGAGTCCGGCTTGGGCGAGTGCGACTTGTTCGCGCCGCTGGTGACGCCGGCCGAGATCTCGGCCCGGACTCCGGCTCGTGAGGAAATCGCCAAATGGCGCATGTCGGTCTCACTCGACTATTTCCGGGCTATCCGCAAGAAGTTCAACGACGCCGGGATCGAGATCTACGGGCTCAGCGGATTCCCCGGCTCCACCGAAGAGGAACTCAATCGGACTTTCGAGATCGCCGAGGCGTTCGGCGCCCGGCTCGTGACGCTCGGGGTTACGCTCTCGGCGGCGAAGCGCGTCATCCCGTTCGCCGAGAAGCGCAACTTCAGGGTGGGGATTCAGGGCCGTCCAGACATGAGCGTCACCAATCCTGACGTGATTGCCAAACCCGAGAACTACGAAGAGGCGATGTCGCTCTCCAAGAGCTACTGGATGAGTCTCGATGTTGGCGACGCCACCGGCGGCGGCTACGATTCCCTGAAGTTCGTTGCGGAGCACCACGACCGCATTGCCCTGATCTATCTCAAAGACCGCCGCAAAGACCGGCTGAGCGTGCCGTGGGGCGAGGGCGATACGCCCCTCAGGGAAATTCTCCGGCTGATCAGAGACCGAAAGTACCCCATCCGCTGCTACGTGGATTGCGATTACAAGACCGCCGACCGGCCGGCCGATGTAAAGCGGTCTTTCGAATTCGCGAAGGCCGCACTGGCTTAGCCAGGCAGATTAAAGCCGCGATCCCGGTTGCCTTCCCCGAAGCGCAAGAGTAGTCTTAGGCGTGGTTACCGACCTGGCTGAACTATTTCGGCTCGGAACCGCCAAGGCGAAAGAGAACCTGGCCTTTCGCCGCTACCTCTGCGCCCGCCACTACCCCGACACGCCGTTCCAAATCCTGGCTAGCGAAGTCCAGCGGCAAGTGGACTGCACCGCTTGCGCTAATTGCTGTCGCCACTCGGTGGTGCCCGTCAGCAAGACGGAGATCGAGAACATCGGAGCGCATCTCGGTGTCACGCCGGAGGCAGTCGCCAGCCTCTACACCGTCCCCGACCCCGAGGCGCCCGCCTCACGAATTCTGCTGAATTCGCGAGCAGGGTGCGTGTTCTTGGACGGCAGCCTGTGCGTAATCTACGAAGCCCGCCCAATGACCTGCCGCAACTTCCCCCACGTCGCAGTCGGCGCCCACTCGCTGGGCGGCCGGCCCTCGTCACTCGGCCACTGGGCAGCGCTTTGTCCAATCATCTATAACGCGCTCGAACGCTACAAGCACCTCACGGGCTACCACCCCAATCAACTGTAAATTTCAGCCCGGGCGGAATCGGGGACAAAGTCGTGCCCATCTGAATGAATTAGAACGGGGTGATCCAATGCCAAAGATCCAGAAAATGAGCTTCTCCAAACCGGATGAGACACGCGGGTTCGACAAAGGGCAAGTACAGGTGATCACTTTGGGAGGCGTTACCTTCGGGCGTGCGACCTTCCAGCCGGGCTGGAAGTGGAAGACGTCGATTCAACCCATCGCCAAGACGAAGAGCTGCGAATCTCCTCACCTGATGTACCAGATTTCCGGCCGTCTGCACATCGTTATGGACGACGGCAGCGAGCAGGAAACTGGTCCGGGCGATCTGACGCTGGTGCCGCCGGGGCACGATGCCTGGGTGGTTGGAGACGAGCCGGTTGTCGCTATCGATATTACCGGCATGGCGAACTACGCCATCAAGAAATCCTGAACCCAGCATCCGCCTCAACCGGCGGTAAGCGATGATCGTGATTTCGCACTATAGTACTGTCTATGGCGATCATCGCGGTTGCGGGACGAAAAGGCGGCGTTGGGAAATCGACAATCGTGGGGAACCTGGCAGCCGAACTAGCCGCCCTGGGACGGACTGTAATCGTGCTGGATGCCGACCCGCAGCACAGCCTGGCGGCGTGGGCGGCCCAAGGCGATGGAATGCTTTCGCGTTGTGTCGAGAAAGTGAAGGGCGGCGACGCGGAGAGTCTGCGGGCCAAGGCGCGCTCGGCGGAGAAGGCCGCCGACGTCGTCCTGATAGACACGCCGCCGGGGATGCCTGAAACCGCCTACCAGGCCGCGCTGGTTGCCGACCTTTTTCTGTTGCCGTGCGGCCCTTCTCCATTGGATCTGTTTTCCCTGAAGGAGGCGCTGTCCCTGGCCCTCAAGGCACGCGCCGCAAGGCGCTCAAAGAGACCGCGCATCCGGTTCGTCCCCTCTAAAGTCCTGATGAACACGAACCTTGGGCGTGACCTTTCTTCGTCGCTGGAAAAGATGGGGAAGAAGGTACTGCCCCCCATCGGTCAGCGAATAGCGGTGGCCGAGGCGGTGATGAGCGGCCTCACGGTCGCGGAGTACGCGCCCGATTCAGTTGCTGGCATGGAGTTCAAGAAACTCGCCAAAGCGGTGCATAAGATAGTCATGCGGTAGCGTTCCGCGGATCAGCTCTTCGAGCGGCGATGCGCGCCGCCGCCCAGCCCGCCCAGATCGATCACCACCGCGAGCAGCAGCCACAATAGATTGATTCCCGCCGTCGGCATGCCGCTGTTCAGTTCCCAGGCATACACGATCGTGGTGAGCGGCAAGAAAATGAAGCCGAGCACCGGCAACACGAAATTACCGTGGTATGCGCGCTGCAGGTAGGTCGAGAAGAACCACATCAACACCAGCGCGACGCGCGGAAACAGCAGAATGACGAGCAGCAGGAAGCAAGGCATGGTCAGTCTCCAGCCGGGCAGCACTAGCCCGCACGCTGCAATCCTACCAGATTCGCACCCGAAGCTACTTTGCCGCGGCGGGCACCGGCACAAGGTGGTAGTGAACGATATAGCCGCCCGGTCCGACTACCCAGCCATTGTCCAGCGCCGGAAAGCTCAACGCGGAGCGGCCTGCCGGAAGTTGCCCGATTGTGGCCCATTTGGCGCCACCGTCCGACGTCCGGTAGACGACGTCGGGGCCGTTGCTCCCCACCAGGAGAAAGCCACTGCGCCCATCCACGAAATGAATGTCGCGAAGCGGACGGTTCTGGCCCGCGCCGGCGTACTGCGAAGCCCAGGTGAGCCCTCCGTCGGTAGTGGCGAGCGGGCCGCCATTGTGATCGACAGGCAGTATCCAACCGATCTTGGGCGAGACAAAGTAGACTTGCTTCAGCCTGCACTTAACCGGCATCGGTGGTTCCTGCCAGGTGGCGCCGCCATCCGTCGTGAGCGCGTAGAGGCCATAGTCGCCGACCATCCAGACGTGCTGGGGATCCAGGGCGAAAATCGCCCTGAAAGAGTTCCGCGGCAGTTTTGAACTATCGGTCCAGGTCGTGCCGCCATCCTCGCTCTTGAAAAGACGGTCGCTGGTGGAGAACATCCCGGTCTGCAGACGGATGGTTCCAACCGCGCTGCCATCGCCGAGGTTCTTGTGCCCGGGCAAGGGCGACGCCGGACGCCAGGTTTCCCCACCGTCGGAAGAATGGAGCAGGACGTGGCCCTGGGCCCAGCCTTCTTTGGCATTGGTGAATAGAATCGAGGAGAAATCGTTCCCCCCCTCCTCGCGTTCCAGTTCACGGCTCCAGATCTTGCCACCGTCGACGGTCTTGAGTATGGTGTTGTTCTTGCCGGCCGCCCAGCCGGTGTTGACGTCGACGAAATACACTGAGTTCAGTTGATCCGTAACGCCGCTGGTTTGAGGATCCCATCGCGCCTCGTAGCGCACTGTAGCAGTGCCCGCCGGGGAGGGCGCGCCGCCGCGCGATTGGCTCACCTGTTGTCCTGGCTGGCCCGATTCAAGGCCTACCAGCGTCTGCGTAGTGCGGTAGAGAAACCGGTCGCCTGCACGCGTTTCCGTCTCCAGGCGGACATACCCCACACCTGGGGAATACCAGCGCGACTGGGAGGCGTGGACGGTTGCTTCCGGCAGCGCCATGGTGACCTCAGCAGCCGTCTTCGTTGTCTCGAACTTGCCTGCGGGCACTTCCGTAGTCTCCCTGCCAACCACGCGGACGGCAATCGTGACCGGCGCGTCCGGCGCTTTCCAGTTCCATGACTCACCGGGCGCCAAAGTCGGACTGAGGAGCTTTTGCGGCGGCGTCATGACCTGCACACGTCCCTCCTCGTTGGTCTTGCCCACGAAAAGCCCCTCCGGCGTGAGCCGGTACCAATACGTATTGGTGAGCCTCCCGTTAGTGCGGGATTCCACACGTGCGTACTTCGCCCCGCCGATGACGTCAAATCCGGCCACTTCGCTGATAATGGTCGTCTCCAGAACATTCCCTTTTATCAGCCGTGCATCTTCCGGCGAATCCGGTTGAACACCGGGGGCGAACTCCTGCCGCATCTGGTAATTCCAGCGCGTGTTGATCGCCAGCGGGTACTGCAGGCCGGCAGAAGCGGGCGGAACTTGTCCGACCGCGGAGGATCCCAGTGCGGCGGTAGCTAGCGCCGCAGCCCAGACCAGGTTCTTTCGACTGGCTCTGACAGAAGAAGTGACCGTGTCATGCATTTCAATCCCCCCATTGGAGTCCCGGCACGTCTTGACTCTTCTGATGCACGTCGCGACAGAAGGTCGCATTCAGGTTCCTGGTCCATACCAACCGAAGCGGTGGTTTTCAGCCAGGAGGGCGGACTTTATACCAGTCATAACTAACCTATTATCAATAGTTTGCATATGGGCATTGGCTTGCACTGGAAAGGGTTCAGTCTGAGGAGGTTTGCCATGAAACGGACATTGTTAGGGCTACTGATCGTCGCCACTGGAATCGCCGGCACGGCCTGGGGGCAAGACCAACCAGACCAAGTCGAGGGTCCCGGCCGCGGCGTGGCGCGCATCAGCGTAATGAACGGAGACGTCTCGGTTCGTCGCGCGGACTCTGGCGAAGTGGTGGCAGCGGCCCTCAACGCGCCGCTGGTGGTCGAGGATCAGCTCCTTACGGGGCCCGACGCCCGCGCCGAGGTGCAGTTCGATTCGGCCAATATGGTGCGCCTGGCCGCCAACAGCGAGGTCCGGTTCGCCGATTTGGAGAACCAGCGCTTCCAGCTCCAGTTGGCCCGCGGCATGGTGACTTTCAGCGTGCTGCGCGACAGCAACGCGCAAGTTGAGATCGGCACACCGATCGTCTCCGTGCGCCCGATAAACAGGGGAAGCTACCGCGTGACGGTTCGCGAGGACGGCACTGTGGAGGTCAGCGTGCGCTCTGGCGAGGTGGAGATCTTCACCCCGCGCGGCTCCGAGCGGTTGGGCGCCGGCCGAACCATGCTGGCTCGCGGCACGGCGTCGGACCCCGAGTACCAAGTGGTCCAGGCCGCGGCCTACGATGACTGGGACCGCTGGAACCAGAACCGGGACAGCCAACTCCAACAGAGCCGTGCCTACAACTATGTGAGCCCTGACGTCTACGGCGCGGAAGACCTTGACAGTTACGGCACCTGGCAGAACGACCCCACTTACGGCAATACCTGGTACCCGCGCGTGGCGGACGATTGGGCGCCGTACCGCGACGGCCGCTGGGCGTGGGTGGATTGGTATGGCTGGAGTTGGGTGAGCTACGACCCCTGGGGTTGGGCGCCCTATCATTACGGCCGTTGGTACTACTCCTCTAATCGGGGCTGGGGCTGGTGGCCAGGCGACCGATACGGGCGTCAATACTGGTCCCCAGGGCTGGTGGCTTTCGTCGGCTGGGATAGCTGGGGCGGGATTCGCGGAGGCCTGGGCTTCGGAGGGATCGGCTGGATCCCCTTGGCCCCGCACGAGCGTTACTATCCCTGGTACGGAAACCGCTACTACGCGAGCTACCGGAACGGCGGCAATTACAGAAACAACTCGGTCATTGTCAACAACTTCAACTTCAACGGCGATTATCGGAACGCGCGTGTCCGCAATGCAATCACTGGCCTGGATGGCCAGGGCTTCGTCAGCGGCCGCAGGGGCTCCGCCGTCCAACTGAATGACGGCCAACTTGGGCGCGCCAGCCTCGTGCGCGGCGCGTTGCCGGTGACGCCGGGCCGCGAGAGCTTGCGGCTCTCTGACCGTGCGGTCAGGACCAACAGTCTGCCCCAGAGCCAGAATACGGGGCGCTTCTTCAGCAACCAACAACCGGCGCGTGTCGACAGGGTTCCTTTCGAGCAGCAGCGCAGCGGGATAGATCGGATGGCGCGTCAAACCTTCGGCGGCCAGCAGTCATCCCCAGCAGTGAATGCCGGTGGTCCTGCGGGACGTAACCAGGCGACGAGCGGTGTCCAACGCGGGGCCGCTCCCGTTAACGGCCAGGCCGGAAACGGCGCACCGGCGGGAAATCGAAATGCGACCGGAGCCAATGTCCGGAGTCAGGGCGGCGGAACCGCCCCGGCGGTGAACTCCGCTGGCACCGGCAACAGTGGATGGCGCACGTTCTCGGCTCCCCGGACTTCCGGGGTTAGTGCCACGGGCCCTGCCAGCCGTAACCAGGCGACGAGCGGTGTCCAGCGCGGGGCCGCTCCCGTTAACGTCCAGGCCGGAAACGGCGCACCGGCGGGAAACCGAAGTGCGGCGGGAGCCAATGTCCGGAGTCAGGGCGGCGGGTCCGCCCCGGCGGTGAACTCCGCGGGCGCCGGCAACAGCGGATGGCGCACGTTCTCGGCTCCCCGGACTTCCGGGCAGAGCACGGCGGCAACGCCCCAGACCCGGTCTAGTGGCGGCAGCGTGCGGGCTCCACAGTCCAGCCAGCCGAGCCCTCAAGGCGGGGCCGTGAGCAATAGTTCCAGAGACGGCTGGAACAGGTTCGGGACAGGTTCCGGCAATAGCGGCAATGTCGCTCCGCGCGCCACGAGTCCGGCGTATCAATCGCCGGGAACATCTTCGCCGCAAGTGAATAGAGGTACAGGCAGGGCGCCGGTCACAGTCAACCCGCCGATCGTGCGGGAGCGAGCCCCGAGTTCCGGGGGAGGCAGCAGCTACAGCCGGCCGGCTCCGAGCAGCAGCGGCAGCTACAGCCGGCCGGCTCCGAGCAGCAGCGGCAGCTATAGCCGGCCGGCTCCGAGCAGCAGCGGCAGCTATAGCCGGCCGGCTCCGAGTTCCGGTGGCGGCGGCAGCTACAGCCGACCCGCTCCTAGCGGTGGGGGCGGCAGCTATAGTCGCCCGGCACCTAGCAGCAGCGGCAGCTATAGCCGGCCGGCTCCGAGTTCCGGTGGCGGCGGCAGCTACAGCCGACCCGCTCCTAGCGGTGGGGGCGGCAGCTATAGTCGCCCGGCACCCAGCGGCGGTGGCGGTGGCGGCGGCAGCTATAGTCGTCCCGCGCCAAGTGGTGGCGGTGGCAACTCCAGCCGATCAGCCCCGAGTTCCAGCGGCGGCGGTGGAGGGAATTCGCGCAACAGCCGTACCCGGTGATGGAGATTCAAGGTCAGGAGTCCATACCAATGAGACGACTATTACTATCCATAATCGTGATCGCGGCAGTGCTGCCCGCGTCAGCCCAGTGGCGCCGTTTCGGAGATAGACCGGCGCGTCCGACAGGCTATGTCGGGATGGGCTTCTCGGTACCCGCTAATCCAGTGGCCGCCCGCCTCGATGCCGGGTGGAATCTGGCCGCCGGGATCGGGGTAACGCGTGGATCCGTCGGCATCATGTTGGACGGCTTGTTCACCGATTTCGGGATTACCGCCGCCGCTCTGATGCAGGCGGGGGCCCGGGTAGGAAGTCAAAAATACTGGGCTTTGACCGTCAATCCGGTTTTCCACGTGAATGAAAGAGGTCCTGTGGATTTCTACATAACGGGCGGCGCCGGGATCTACGGTCAGATGACGAAGTACAGAACGTCAGTCGACCTCAACACGCCGTACTCGGGCCGGTATGATCTGACCAGCTCGGAGACAATCCACGACCCGGGGGTGAATGGGGGCGCCGGCTTCGCATACAGTCTCGGCGGCCGCAACAACATGAAGGTCTTTATCGAGGCCCGTTACCACCACATGTTCACCCACGGTTCGGGTGCGAGTTTCGTACCGGTCACGGTAGGAGTTCGCTTTTAGCGGGAGACGTTACGATGGCCCTGTTGTGAGAGCCGATGCACGGCACGCGGCGTATTCTTAGCGACGCGAACAGGCTTGGTGTCCAGTTCCTCTTGATCGATCTCGGTCTGGCGTTGACGTTTTTGAATATCGCGTCCACCTCGGTAAATCTTGAAACGACGCAGCGGAATTGGAAAAATGCGCGAAAAGCGCATGATGCGGTCGTTCACTTATTGCCGCGGCTCACAACCACCGATGAGGAACTCCAGTTCATCGAGAAGGAGTTGTCGGCATTGCGCTTAAAACTCGAGGCGGCCGGCGAAATATTCTGATTTCGCACCGACCCGCCGCGACCGGCTGCTCACTCGTAGCGCAGCGCGACCACCGGATCCAGCATGGCCGCTTTCCGCGCCGGATAGTAGCCGAACGATATGCCTACCAGCGCGGAGAACAGAAAGGCCAGCAGGACCGCGCCCGGACTGATCAGCGTACTCCAGCCGGCGAAGTGCGAGATGAGCACCGAAGCTGTCACCCCGAGCAGGATTCCCACCACGCCGCCCAGCGCCGCGAGCGTTGCCGCTTCCACCAGGAACTGGGTCAGGATATCGCGCATCCTGGCTCCCAGCGCGGCCCGCAGCCCGATCTCGCGAGTCCGCTCGGTGACCGAGACCAGCATGATGTTCATGATCCCGATGCCTCCCACGATGAGCGATACCGATGCGATCGCCCCCAGCAGCAGCGACATCACCCGGGCGCTGCTTTCCCGGGCGTCGAACACCTCCGACAAGTTCCGGACGGTGAAGTCGTCCTCCTGATCGGGCTGCAATCGGTGCCGCTGCCGCAACAGGACCTCAATCTGGCGCAGCGCCTCTCCCATCGCGCCGGGGGCGAAGGCCTGTACCATGATCGTGCCGACCGAACGCGCGTTGGCGTGGCTGAAACCGGTGAGGGTCCGCTTGGCCGTCGAAATCGGAACCAGGATCACGTCGTCCTGATCCTGCCCGCCCGGCGACTGGCCCTTGGGAGCCAGCACACCCACCACGGTGAATGGCACGTTCTTGATGCGAATCACTTGATCTACCGGGTCGCCACCGTCGAACAGGTTCTGAACGACGGTTTGTCCGAGAACAGCTACCTTAGCCGCGGAATCCACGTCCTGATTCGTAAACGGACGTCCGGAGCTTAGGGACGCGTCGCGGATGATAAGATAATCCGGCGTAGTTCCCTGGATCGAGGTAGCCCAGTTGTTATTCCCGTACATCACCTGGGCCCCGCTCCGCACCACGGGAGCTGCCGCCGAGACCGCCGGGCACTCGGTGGCGATAGCGTTGGCATCATCCTCGGTAAGCGTGACTGTAGCACCGCTGCCCAAGCGCATCCCGCCGGTGGTCAAGCTGCCCGGCAGAACCATAATGATGTTGCTGCCGATGCTCTGGATCTGCTCATCGATCCTGGCTGTGGCTCCGCTGCCGACCGCGACCATGGCGATCACCGCCGCCACCCCGATGATGATGCCCAGCATGGTCAGGCTGGAGCGCAGGCGGTTGACCCGCAGGGCTTCGAGGGCGATTGCGACGTTAGAGAAGAGTGGCATGGCCCCTCCAAGTCTAGAATCCCATTCCGCGTTTTGGACCGGATTGCCCGCCGGCGTTCATTGAGGAGGCCGGCATCCCGGACTTACCGACCTCCGCGATGATCACCCGGTCTCCAGGCTCGAGGGCGCCGCTGGAAATCTCCGTATATACGCCGTCGCTCAGCCCGGTTTGCACGACCTCGGACCTTGGCCGGCCCTTATCGCCTAACACCCACAGGGTCGATTCCGACGCACCCCGCCGACCGCCCGGCCTCCCGGACTGGCTGGAGGCAGCCTCCGCGGGACGAAACCGGAGAGCGGTGTTCGGCACTCGCAGGACATTGTTGTGCCGGTCCACCAAGATTCTCACGGTAGCCGTCATTCCAGGGAAGAGCTTCAGATCCGGGTTCGAGACCCCGATGACCACATCGTAGGTCACCACGTTCTGGACGCTGATCGGCGCCTTCCGGATCTGCGTGACCTGTCCGTGGAACACCTGTCCGGGGTAGGCGTCCACCGTGAAGCTAGCGGACTGGCCCACGCGCAGCCGGCCCACGTCGGCCTCGCTCACGTTGGTGTCGACTTGCATCTTGGTGAGATCCTGGGCAATCTCGAAAAGTGTCGGAGCTTGCAGGCTGGCGGCAACGGTCTGTCCCACATCCACGTGGCGGGCCACGACAATGCCGTCCACCGGCGCCGTGATGTAAGTGTGGCTCAGGTCTAATTGAGCCTGCTCCAGCGCCGCCTTGGCCTGTTCGACCTGGGCTTGAGCGCTGGCCAGTTGGGTTCGGGCCACTTCGACGTCGGCTTGCGCGGACAGCACTTTCTGATCGGCCGCAACCTTCTCGGCCTCGGCCGCCTGCTCCATAGCCAGGGCGGTGTCATAGGTCGCCTGGGCGGTTTCCTTGTCTTGCACATCCAGCACGCTGTGCTGGTAGAGCAGGACCGCGCGGTCGAGCTTGCTCTTGGCGTCCGCGACGCCAACCTTGGCCTTGAGCACCGAGGCGGCCGCGTCGGCCACCCCGGCCTTGGCGCTAGCCAGATCGGCCAGAGCACCGTTGGACCACGGCGCCTCCGTTCACGACAGCCGACTTAGCCACCTCCAGGCCGGCGCTGGCCTGGGTGAGCCGGGCCTGGAAGACCTGGGGGTCGATGCGCGCAACCAGTTGCCCCTTTTTCACGTGCGAGTTGAAATCCGCGTCCAACTCCAGGATGTTGCCCGAAACCTGCGACCCCACTTGTACGGTTACTACCGCGTCGGGACTCCCAGTGGCGGAGATGGTGTAAGCCACGCTTCCCCGGTCAGCCGTCACAGTGCGGTACTGAATCCCGGAATGTCCGTGTAACACCGTCCAACCGCCAGCCAGAACGATGGCTACAGCGCCTGCCACTCCCAGCAAGACCTTTCTTTTGGGCGCCCTCATAACCTTCGCCTCCGTCTGCTCCGACTTAAGGCATGTTACGTGCCAAAGGGGCGCTCTGCTAGTAAGCCGCTTCAATTCAGCCGATTGCCCGTGGCGGCCCGTGGGCCGTCGAGTTCGCGGAAAGTCTCGCGTGTTCATTCCCGCGACAGCGTGGCGGCCTTTGAATCAGGGTCGAGCCGACGAATCCGGCCTTGAATATCATCAGTTTGCGGTGCGCGCGGAGTTTGGTAACACAACTGCCTTCGATAGGGCAATGAGAAGTAAGGTATCTCAGAGGGAGCCTCGAAATGCTTGACATCAGATCTGCTGAACAAGCGATGCCGGACGCCGACGTTATTGCGAGCATACTTGCCGGTAACACGGCGCTCTACAGCGTATTCGTCCACCGCTATGATCGACTGCTGCATAGCGCCGCCGGCAGGATCTTCCGCGGCGCTGAGGATGTGCCCGACGTGCTGCAGGAGACCCACTTCCGGGCGTTTACGCACCTCGCGGATTTCAAGGGGCTCTCGAGCTTTTCAAGCTGGCTGACCCGTATCGCGCTGAACGAGGCGCTAAACCGCCTGCGCCAGCGGTCACGGCCGGTGGAAGCATTGCAGGTCGCAGACGAGAGTGACGACTTGATCGCCCGCACCCCGTCCGCAGCTCCTAGCCCGGAGCGACAGGCGATGCGCCAGGAATTGCGTCAGTCTCTGCGCGAGGCGGTCGGCGGCCTGCCCCCGCTTTACCGCACGGTCTTTGTCCTTAAAGAGGTCGAGGAACTCAGTGTGGCGGAAATCGTGGAGCGCCTGGGCATCACTGCCAGCACCGTCAAAAGCAGGGTACATCGCGCCCGGAAGATGCTTCGCGTGAGGCTTCGCGCCTGGGAACCCCGGCCCAGCGGTTTCAAGTGGAATTGACGTCCTCTTCCGACTTGGCGTCGCGGTCGATGAGTCGATACAACGTGGCCCGATTGATGCCCAGGATCTTTGCGGCGCGCACTTTGTTCCCGCCTACGCTCTCCAGAACGCGATGCGCATGCAGGCGTTCCACTTCCGCCAGGGGCAGCAGTTCGCCATCGAAGGTGAACTGGTGAGAGGCCGTAGCTCGCAAAGACTCCGGAAGATCCCGAACGTCAATCGTATCTCCTTCGGTCATCATGCAGGCGTTCCCGACCACGTTTTCCAGTTCCCGCACGTTGCCAGGCCAATTGTAGCCGCTCAGGACGACCTGGGCTCGGGGAGTGATTTCCGGGATCGGCTTGCCGTACAGGGCGGCGAATTTTTCGATGAAGCAGCGCTCGAGCAGCGGCAGATCTTCCTTTCGCTCCGCCAGCGAGGGAAGCTTGATTTCGACCATCGAGAGCCGGTAGTAGAGATCGTCGCGGAACTTCTTCTCGGCCATCATGGCGTTCAAATCGCAATTGGTGGCTGCGATCACCCTTACATCGACTTTCTTGGGCGTTAATGCGCCGATGCGCTGGACTTCCTGATGCTGTAGCACGCGGAGGATCTTCGCCTGGGTGGAAGCTGGCATGTCGCCAATCTCATCCAAAAGAATGCAGCCTCCATCCGCGAATTCGAACAGGCCCATCTTGTCGCGCAAGGCGCCGGTGAACGCACCTTTGACGTGGCCGAAGAGTTCACTCTCGAAAAGAGTCTCGACCACGGCGGTCGAGTTCCATACGACGAACCGGTTGGCGGAACCTGGACTTAGTCTATGCAGGGCACGGGCCACCAGTTCCTTGCCGGTCCCCGTCGCCCCCGTGATCAGGACCGTGCGGAAGTGGGGAGCAATGCGGCGAATCTTGGCAAAGACCTGGAGCATGCAGGGACTTTGGCCCACCATCCCCTCGAACTCGGAGGCCCGCATGAGTTCCCCGCCAAGCTGCAGGGCGAGCTGGCGCCGCCGCACTTCGACAATCAGCCTGTCGATCCTCTGGCGCAATTCCGCAATGGAGAAGGGCTTCGTCAAGTAATCGCTGGCACCCTTCTTGATGGCTTCTACCGCCGAATCCGTGGAGTAGTGACCCGTGAGGAGGATGACATCCGTGTCCGGAGAGATGTTCAGGATGCGTTCCAGCAACTCCATCCCGTTCACGTTGGGCAGGATCAGATCCAGCAGCACGATGTGAGGGCGATGCCTGGTGACGAGTTCTAGGCCGCTGTCAGCGTCACCGGCCGTGAGGATCTCCAGCCCTTTCTGGGCCAAGGCCTCTTTAATGAGTTCGAGGTTTTGGGGGTCGTCGTCAATCGCCCCGAGTTTTACAGTGGATTCTGGGGGGCCTGCCATGGCGCAGAGCCATCATACCAGAACACAACCAGACGGACTCCGGCCTGCAGCGAGGCTCACCACACGCAGGACTTCCTCTTGGTCAAAAGGCGCCATGAGAACATCGTACCCGCCCAGATTGAGAACCTCGGCCCACAGGCCGTGGTCAGCCAGGCGAGAGCAGACAATCAGCTTCGGCTGGTTCGGGATTTCGGCCAACGCCTCCAGTAGGGCGTGCCAGGTTCCGTCCGGCAGATCGCGTTCGCAGATGACGACTGAAGCGCCATGCTCCTTAACACAGGCCAAGGCATCTTTGAGGTTCGAGACGGCAACCAACTGCCACCAACGCGACCCCAGTATGCCTTCCAGGGAAATACGATCACCAGCATGCGGAGTCACTGCCAGGATCGTGATCCCCGGCAGCCTTCCCGGGTGATAAACCGGCGTCAGTGTGCTCGGGAAGACTGCCATCGTCATTTCGCCACCCTCCGCAAGACCGCAAATGTAAACTCGATGACTAGCATTTCGAGTTCCACCCCAAAGCGGTTCCAAAGGCGCTCGAAAAGGGGCATTTAGGCAAAGGAGTAGCAAGGGCCAGCCTTGGGGGTGTTGCTAGAATGCACACTTGTCGCTGGAACAGCCACCTCTCGCAAGCTGAAGCTTGCGTCGCTGAGGGCTGCTAGGATCTTCTGTTGAGCAGCTTTTCGATGCTGTGGCGAAGGCCGGCTGGATGGATTGGCTTGGTGATATAGTCGTCGAACCCTGCCGCGAGCGCTCTTTCGCGGTCACCGCGCATCGCATAAGCGGTGAGCGCCGCCACGGGGATAGTCGCATAGCGGGGGTCTTGCTTGAGTTGCCGAATGACCGAAAAACCGTCCATCACCGGCATCTGAAGGTCAAGCAGGACGACGTCGGGATGGTTCAGCCGGGTTCTCTCCAGGGCCTCTTTGCCGTCTGCAGCTTCCAGCACTTGGCAGTCTCCGGACTGAAGCACCTCGCGAAGCAACTCCCGCCCGTCTGGATTGTCATCGGCGATAAGCACTTTGATCATTCCCCCACCTCCTTTACCACGGCAGGGTTCTCTGAGGGCAGGCTAAAGGTGAACCGGCTCCCCATACCCAGTTCGCTCTCAACGCGAATGCTTCCCCCGTGCTGTTCCACGAGCCGCTTCGCAATTGCCAGTCCCAGCCCCGTGCCCTCCTCTTTCTCCGTTTTGCCCGTTATCCGCACCTGATAAAACTCCTGGAAGATCGTCTCCTTGTCTACGCTTGCAATTCCAATGCCGTTATCACAAACGGAGACACCTACGAACCCGCCGTGCACGTCGGCCTCCACCCAAACCTTCCCCTGCTCGGGGGTGAATTTTATCGCGTTACTGACCAGGTTGAGGAGGATCTGCTTGAAACGCACACTGTCCGCGAAGACCGTCAAATTCGCGTCGACTCTATTCCCGGCGTCAATCCCCTTTGCCGCAGCCAGCGGATGCGCCGTTGAGAGCACCTCCTCGACGGCGGTGGCCACCAGGAAAACCTCCTGGCGCAGGTCGGCGCGGCCGGCCTCGATCTTGGACAGATCGAGAACGTCGTTGATCAGCTCGAGCAAGTGCTGGGAGGCTGTTCGGACGTGGGTCACAAACTTTCTTTGCTTGTCGTTGAGCAGCCCCGCTCTTTCCTCCGCCAGGAGTTCGGAGAAGCCCGTGATCGAGTTCAAAGGAGTTCGCAGTTCGTGGCTCATGCCGGCCAGGAAGTCGCTCTTCATCCGGCTCACCCGGGCCAACTCCACGTTGTGCTGTTCAAGACTCCGGTTGGCGTCCGCGAGTTCCGCGGTCCGCTCCTCGATGCGGCGCTCCAGCGCTTCATTCAGGCTTCTTACCTCTGCTTCAGCATGCCTGCGCTTCTCTTCTTGGTCGATAGCCTCCAGCGCGAAAGATAGATCTTCGGTCATTTCGTCCAGGAGCTTGACTATCTCCTCCTGGAAGAAATTCCCCTCCGCGGCGTAAACCGTGAGGGCTCCGACAACTTGCCCCCGCACCCGCATTGGGAATGCAGCCGAAGATCGATAGCCGCGCTTGATGGCCTCATCCCGCCAAGGCAGCATTCTGGGGTCGGCCTCGATGTCGTTACACACAAAGTGAGTGGCCTCTCGCAGGGCGCTGCCTGTCGGGCCGCGGCCGTCCGAGTCATCGGAAACCGATATCCGCAAATCGTCCAGATAGCCTTGCTCGACCCCATAACTAGCAGCCGGCTTGACCAGACCGGTGGCAGCGTCGATCAAGCCTACCCACGCCATCCGCAGCAACCCGTGTTCGACGGCGATACGGCAGACCTCCTGAAACAAGGTACTCCGGTCGCGAATCCGAACGATGGCCTCATTGGTTTGGCTCAACGCAGCGTGAAGCCGGTTCAGTACCTTTAGCCGGTCTTGGCTGCGCGTGCGCCTTCCGATCTCCCGGTATAGGCTGTAGAAAACGGTGGCCAGAATTGCGAATCCAAATGCCGAGCCCAGCCACAGGATCATCGTGGAGCGCCTCTCGTCCTGCCGCGCGAGCAAAGACCGCTCTCTCAGCAGCCGCCATTGCTCCGCCTTCATTTGGGTGACGATACCCCGGATCTCATCCATCAGCTCGTGACCTCTGCCCGCTTGGAACACCCGCGACGCAGCCTCAAAGCCTTGGCTAGCACGCAGGTCAATATACTGTCGCTGAATGCTGAGTTTCTCCTCGATGAGGGGTTTCAAGCGGCTGATCTGGTCCTTCTGGTTCGGGTTGTCCAGAGCAAGCGACTGATCGAGCGTCGCCAACGCGTCGGACATTTGCCTGACAGCGGGCTCATAAGGAGCCAGAAAGAACTTCTCGCCGGTTATGGCGTAGCCGCGTGCCGCGCTCTCCGTTTCGGCAAGCTGCAAAAGGAGTTCGTCCAGCTTCGTGATCTGGGATTCGCTGTCCGTTACGTTGTCCCAGGTTTGGATCAAGGCCAGTGTGCTCCGGTGGGCCAGGATCCGCATGCCGGCGAAAATGAGTACCGCGAATGTGAAACCGATTAGAAGCCAGCGTCTTCCGCGCAAGTGCCTTGCCTCCTAGGCCGGGGGCAAAACCGGACCAATCGTATTGTAGACCGAGTAGCGCCCGCACCGCCAAGACGTTCTTCGGGCCTGCCTGTCGTCGTCACTATTCTCACGGATTCCAAAGAACAGTTTCGAATCACCCTGTCGCAAATACGAACACTCGAGTGGCAAACTCCAGGTTCCTGGAGAAAGGCGGTGTTGCCGCCGATCATGCGGCATCGTCAGCGCCCAGGCCTAGCCCTTTCCCTTGTCCTGGGGGGCGCTGCGCATTGGCCCTAGGCTTGCTTCCATTACTACTGAAGGCTGGGTTGAGGAGCACGATGATTCGTAGCCTGAGACCGGATCATTCCGCAATAAAAAGGAGGTTTGCTGTGATTACCAAACGCGTGCCAATTCCACGTTGGGTCGTGATTGTCCTGTTGTCGCTCGCGGTGGGTGTCGGAGCGATCGGCGGCTCTATGGCCGCGTCCCGGGCGGGCCAGAAAGTGTCGATTCTCATGGCGACGGATGCCGCCCAGCCCCCGGCGCGCGTCTCTTTCGAGGCGGGCTTCGCGCCTGTCGTCAAGAAGGACCTCCCGGCGGTGGTGAACGTCTCATCTTCGAAGGTCGTAAAGTCGCCGCAAGGCGCCTCATCGCCGTTCTCCTCGGACCCGTTCTTCCGGAACTTTTTCGGAGACAACTTCTCGCAGCAGTTCAATGTGCCGCAGGAGCAGCGGGAGCATAGTCTCGGATCGGGCGTGATCGTGAGCCCGGACGGGTACATTCTGACGAACAATCACGTCGTCGACGGCGCCAGCGACGTCAAAGTCTCGCTCGGAGACAAACGGGAGTTCAGCGCCAAGATCGTGGGCACTGACGCAAAAACCGATATCGCGGTACTGAAGATCGCCGGCCAAGGCCTGCCCGTGCTGGCCTTCGGAGACTCCTCGAAGATGGCTCCGGGCGATTTCGTTCTGGCGATAGGCAACCCCTTTGGACTAAACCAGACGGTCACCATGGGCATCGTAAGCGCAACGGGCCGAGGCGGCCTGGGAATTGAAGACTACGAGGATTTCATCCAGACGGACGCCTCCATCAATCCCGGCAACTCCGGCGGGGCTTTGATCAATGAGCGGGGCGACCTGATTGGAATCAACACTGCCATCCTTTCGGGAGGCGGCGGCAATGAAGGTGTTGGCTTCGCCATTCCAATCAACATGGCACACCAAGTTATGGATCAGATTCTCCAGCACGGAAAGGTGGTTCGTGCATGGCTGGGTGTGGTGATCCAGCCGGTTACTCCGGAGATCGCCAAGGCGTTCGGCTATACCGGTTCGGAGGGGGCGCTGGTCGGCGACATAACCCCCAACAGCCCGGCCTCTAAAGCGGGCCTCGAGAAAGGGGACATCATTCTGCAACTCAACGCTCAACCGGTCGCCTCGAGCCGCGAATTGCAATTGAAGGTTGCCACGCTGCCTCCAGGTTCCACCGCGAAGCTCGTCATCTACCGCGGCGGCTCGAAACGCGACCTCTCCGTCGTGCTCGGTGACATGCCGTCCACACCAGGAGAAGGAAGCTCTGCGTCCAGCCAGACGAAGGGCGCACTGGAAGGTCTGTCGGTTGAGCAACTCACCCCCGAGATCGCCCGGCAACTTAAGCTGCCGGCCGCCACCAAGGGAGTCGTCGTAGACGACGTGAATCAGGCCAGCATGGCGGCGGACTCCGGCTTGCAGCGGGGAGACGTCATCGAGCAGGTGAACCGCCAGCCAGTGAGTACTGTTTCGGGGTTTGACCGTGCGGTACGCCAGGCCGGCAGTCAGCCCGTGCTCCTGCTAATCAGCCGTAACGGCTCGACGACATACGTTGTCGTGCAGGCGGGCTAAGGTGTGAATCGGTGGAAATACAACAGAGGAGCCAAATCAAGATGAGTTTCAACATAGACAGAAAGTGGAAGTTCCAGAAGAGTGCGTGGGTGTGGGCGGCTTCACTGGCAGCGGTACTTGCGCTGGCGCTGACGGTCTCCCCATCGGTCCGGGCCCAATCGAAAGCTGCGGCAACTGGTTCCCCGGACAAGTTGGCACTTCTCTTGACCACCGGTCTTGAGGACCCGCAGTCCCTCAATACGGTGCTTGAGTACGCAATGGCCGCTCGAAAGTCCGGGCGCCTCTCCGAAGTGGTGATTTTGGCGGATGGGCGCGGGGTGGAGATTCTTGCGGCCCGCATGGGGGCGAGGCCGGTCGAGACCGCACGACTGGCAAAGCAGGCCAAGGCCGCCGGAGTTCGCTTCGTCATCACCGAAAGTGGACTGAGGCAAGTGGACATGGCCAAGACCGAACTTGATCCGACGCCAGACGAGGTCATACCCGACGGCGGCGCCAGGCTGGCCCAATTGATATCCCAGCACTACGAGATTATCCACTTCTGAATGGAGCGGAAGAAGCCTTAAAGAAGAAGGGAGAGACTTCACCATGAACCGCAAAACGGGTCTCCTACTCATGCTCGCTGTGGCGCTTTCCGCTATCGTCAGCGTGGGGTGCGCCACCAAGAAATACGTCCGTGAAACCGTAGCGCCTGTGCAGCAGAAGGTCCAGGACGTAGAGAAGAAGAACGTTGACCAGGACGGCTCACTGGCCAAGCTGGATAAAGCCGTTTCCGTGGCCGACGAGCGCGCCCAAGGCGCCGACAGCCGGGCTGGAGCCGCGGCTAGAGAGGCCGCTGGCGCCAACGAGCAAGCCGCTGCCGCCAACACCGCCGCCGTTCAGGCGCACACCGTGGGCGAAAAGGGCATCGCCAGGGCCGGGGAAGTGGAGACCAGCCTCAATACCAGGGTCGAGAACCTGAACAGTTTCAAACTGGCTTCCACCGCGACGGCGTTGTTCGCTCTGGGCATGAGCAATCTGAGCGACGAAGCCAAACAGGAACTCGACGGGTTCGCTGCCAAGGTGGGCTCGGAGAAGAATTTCGCCATCGAGGTGCAGGGATTCACCGATTCGACGGGCGATCCCCAATTCAACCTGGAGCTGAGCCGCAAACGGGCGGCCGCGGTGGTTCGCTACCTGACCCTGGATAAGAAGATCCCGCTGTTCCGCGTGCAGACGCTGGGCTACGGCGAGGAGAATCCGAGCGGTGACAACAAGACCCGCGATGGCCGCAAGGAAAACCGGCGAGTCGACGTCAGGCTGTACACGGCGGGCTCTTAGCGCAGGCGGGTGGTTAAGTCCTGAGCTAGAACTTCGGCCCGTTCGGCGATATTGTTTACCCCCGAACAAGCGTTTCAGGCTTAGGCGGTGGTTTTCGGCCACCGGAAGTGTAAGATCCTCCGCCTAAGTGACTTACCAACAATCAAATAGCATTTGGCACTGGAATTGCTTAGTGAATGGCAGGAAACGGTGACCAGTATGATGATGAAACAGTTGGGTAAGGGATTGGGGGTCGCCGTCATGGGGCTTTGCCTTACAGCGGCCCCAGCGGCGGCTCGGGGTGGTTTTCGGCGGAGGAGGATTCCGGGGAGGGTTCGGCGGAGGCGTCGTCGTGCGCCCCTTCGCGCCCTACGGATTCTATAGCCCGTGGTATTGGGGCCCCTACGGTTACGGCGGGCCTTACTTGGGGTACGGCTATTCGATGCCGGCCGGTATGGGCAAGGTAAAGATCGAAACGAAGCTCAAGGATGCGGGTGTGTACATTGACGGCGCCTATGCCGGAACCACGAGCCAGACCAAGGACATGTTACTGAGGGCAGGCGCTCACAACATCGAGGTCCAGGCTGCGGGCCATCCGAAGTACGCCGAACGCGTTTACGTGTTGAGCGGCAAGACGCTGAAGCTCTCGCCGGGCTTCTAGCGGATTATGCACCTAGCGCATGCTTGCCATAGCCCCCTGTAAACCCAGAAAACAGGCAGGCGGTTTTTGAGTTTGGTCACTACATGAGGCATGGCCGGTCCTCCGGCGGCGCGGGCGGGTCCAGTTCAGTGAGGCCGGTGGCCTTCAGCACTTCGGCGACATGCTGGTTACCGCGCGTCACGCACCGCTTGCGGCGCGTGCCGAGTTCTACTTCGACGCAGCGCATCATCTCCAGCGCCCGCCACGCAAACGGCGACGATAGCTGGCTGCCCGCCGCTCGCAAGGTTTTCTCCAGCGCCCGGTCCAGCAGCAGTGCCAACGCCGCTACGAACACGTGAGCCTCCACCCGCTCGTCGCGGCGGTGATACACCGGGCGCAGTTCCAGCAGATCCTTCAAGTGGGAGAAGCCGCGCTCGACCTCATTCAGTTGCTTGTAGGCCGTCACCGCCTCGACGGCGGACAGGTTCGGCTCTTCGGTCTGGATGACGTATTTGCCTTCGAGCGCCTTCTCGCGCGCCAGATTCAACGGGTGCTCGAAGAACTCGAACTTGCCTTTGCGCAGATCCCAGGCGAAATACCGATGGCCGTGATTGCGGTGCAGTTTGGTGGCCGCCGCCGCGCCGATTTTGTCTGGCTCTTTCAGCTCACCCTTGTCCACCTGCGCCCGTAGCGCCTCCAGGTCTTTGCGTGCCCGCTGCATCGACAACTCGCGCATGCTCCGTTCGTACTCTTCTCGCTCGTCGCTGTGCACGACGAAAACCCGCACCCCAGGCTCCTTGCCGGCGACCTCCACCACGCGCGTCCGTGGCGGCGCCGACTTCTCCGCCGCCGTGATCCCCATCGGGCATGGCTGCCAGTCGCTGCGCGTCTCGGCCAAGGCGATGTAGTCAGCCGTGTCTTTCCGGTTCCGTCTCTGCAGGCCCACCAGATAGCCTTGCCGCAACTGGCTGCTTGACCTTGTCGCCATCGCGGAAAGACTCCACCAGGCGGAGGTACTCATGCCGGCCGTTGGGGGCCTTGACGGAGCGAAGAAACACGAAAGCTAGCCTCTGACACTACATATACATCACCAGAGGCAGATTATCAATAGACAACTGTCAACCTACAGCAGAATGTTTGGCACTACACTTTTTTCGAAACGGGCAACCGCTCCCATATGATTCAATAGCTTAGAAGGCCCTGCGGCCGAAATCATGGCAAACATGCGCTAGTGGTCTGCGGCAACGCCCGTTAACCGCTCCCTCCCGGTCGCGGTTCGGTGCTTCTGGCTCAGCGAGATACCACTGCCGAACCGCCTACAACTTCTCGAGGTTGAGTTTGGGGTCCCAGGTTTCTCTGGACTTGAGGAGCTGGTCCCAGGTGACCGGCTTGCCGGTGTAGGCGGCGGTGCGGCCCAGGATGCAGGTCAGGGTCGTATCGACCGCGTCGACGGCCTGGTTGTGGAACTGGCCGCTGGTAATGCTTTCGATGAACGCTTTCTGCTTCTCGCCGACGGCGGAGTCGATGTTGCTGTTGGCGGCGGGGGCCCAGGTCCAGGCTTCCTCGCCCTCGATCCTCACCGGCCCGCTGTAAGGAGTCTGGCACTTGCCGCGCGTGCCGAAAAAGCGCTCCATAACATCGGAGCCGACCTTGTTGCCGAACTGCGTCGAGCTGAAATTGACGTGCACGCCGCCGGGGTAATCGTAAGTGAGCGAGAAGTGCGACCAGGCGTCCCCCTGATCGCTGCGGCCCTTGCGCCCGCCCGAGCCGGCGGCCCTCACCGGATGGGATTTCAGGATCCAGTTGCAGATGTCGATAGCGTGGATGTTCTGCTCTACCAGGATGTCGCCGGACAGGACGCGGTCGTGCACCCACTGGCGCAAACGCCGCTCGGCGGGGGATGCGTCCGGCATCTGGCGCACATTGAGGTAACCGGTGTAGTAATGCGCTTCCCCACAGGCGATCTCGCCGAGCGCGCCGCCGTGGACCCGCTTCACCAGCTCGACAAACGGCGGAGCCATGCGAAGCTGGAAGCCGACATCGAGACTGAGCTTGCCTTCGGCCTTCTTGCCGGCGGCCAGCACGCGCTTGCAGCCCGGCACATCGACCGCTACGGGCTTCTCGACGTAGACGTGCTTACCGGCCGCCACCACCGCCTCCAGGTGCTCGGGGTGGAAATAGGGCGGCGAAGTGATGACCACCAGGTCGACCGACTTGGAGTTGGCGATCTCCTGGAAGGCCTTCGGTCCTAGAAACACCTGAGACTCGGCGACTGCCGGTCCGGTCTTGCTGAAACGGGCGACCGCGGCGTCGAGCTGGTCCTTAAAGATGTCGGCCAGAGCGACCACGCGGGTGGTGGTGTTGGTGACGAAGCTGGAAGTGACTGCGCTTCCCCGCCCGCCGCAACCCAGCAGCCCGACGGCGACGGCGGAATTGGCTTGCGTGCCACGCACGGCTTGCGGCTTCACAATCAGCAAGCCCGCGCCCGCCGCGGAGAGGAAACCGCGCCGGTTGAGATCGACGCCACGGTCTTCGTCCATGAATGTCCTCCTTATGCTCCCGAGAGGATCAGGTCGACGCGGCGGCCGACCTCGGTCAAGTAGGCTTCGTCGCCGCCGGAAAGCTCGCAGGTGGCGAAGCCAGAGTAGCCGATGTCCACCAGCGCCTGGTATACCGCGGGCCAGTTGATATCGCCCTCGCGCAGGGCCACAAAAGAAGTCACGCTCTTACGGTAGCTGAAGTCCTTCAGGTGCAGCTTCACGATGCGCCGGTTGAGGACGCGAATCCAATCCTGCGGAAAGCCGTAAAGCACGATGTTGCCGACATCGAAGTAGGCCCGCACCCAGGGGCTGTTGAAACTGTCCACGTAAGCGGCGAACTCGATCGGGCTGAGCAGGAACTTGTTCCAAACGTTCTCGATGGCGATGATCACCTTGAGCTGCCCGGCAAGGGGGAGCAGCGTGGCGATGTTCTTACGGGAGCGCTCGTAGGCCTCCCGGTAGCCGGTCCCGGCGTTGACCACGGCGGGCACGAGCAGCACCGTGTCGGCGCCCCAGAAGCTGGCGTTTCGCAGGCTGGTCTCCAAGCCCTTGAGGCTGGTGGCAACCACCGCGGGGTCGTCCGAAGACAGCGGGAACTTCCAGTGCGCCTCATTCATCACGGAATGAATTCGGATGCCGGCGGATTCGGCGGCCTGCTTAATCTCGTCCGCCGTGCTCTGCTCGGGGGTGGTGGCGCATTCGACTCCATCGAAGCCGGCATCGCGCGCGATCTTAAAGCGCTCGGCATAGCTTAGCTTGCCCGGCAGCATGCCGATGTACAGCGCTTTCTTGATAGGCAGGCGGGCCAGCGCCGTGGAAGCACTGGCCCCCCACGCCGTCGAGAGAGAAAGAAACGCGCGACGATTCACAGAAACCGTTACTGCGACAACACGAGCACCATGAAGCTGCCCGGGGTCATCGGCGCGCGGCCGCCGCCGGACGCCGCGCCATACTCGGCAGCCGACAGGTAGACCTTGTGCGTGGCTGGATCGACGGTCATGGTTCGCGAGCCACGCTGGGTCGGCACATTCTCCTGCACTTCGTATTTACCTCCGGTTTCGCGCACCACGGTGAGAGTCCCGTCGCCGCCATTAGAGCTGAAAGCGAGGCCGAGGCCCGGATCGAATCCGGCGCCGTCAGAGCCCGCGCCGATGGTAGGTGTCGCGATCACCTTGCCGGTATCGGGGTCGCTCACCACCATGACCTTGTTGCCGCAGACGGAGAAAAGCCGCCGATTCGCCGTATCGATTGCCAGCCCGCTAGGGCCGTCGCAAGGCGCCAGGGAATAGCGTTTGGTGACCTTGAGCGCACGGGTGTCTATCTCGGCGATCTCGCTGGTATCCTCGATATTCACGTAGATCCTGCCCTTCCCGTCGGCCACCGAGAATTCCGGCTTGCCGCCCATCGGGATGGTGCCAAGTACCGTGCCGGCCTTCGCATCAATGGCCGTGGAGTCGTTCGAGCGGCCGTTGAAGGTGAACACCCGGCCGGAGACGGAGTCGTAGCGAATGGAATCCGGATTCTGGCCGGTGGCCACCTGACCGATCATCTTTAGCGTCTTCAAGTCGAAGATGGTGACGTTGTTGGAACCGCCATTGCTGGTGTATCCGCGGCCCAACTCCGGAGCCACGGCGATGCCGTGAACGCCTCTGGTATCGGGGATATCGCCGACGACCTTGTTCGCCTCGGTATCGATGACGACCACATGCGTCGAGTGAGAAACATATAGCCGGTGAGCCGCGCTATCCACCGTGAGGTAGTCCCAGCCGCCCTCGCCGCCGGCTTTGATTCGATCGGTAACGTGGAACCCGCTGGAAGCCCCGACGGCAATTGCAGCCGTGAGGAAAAGAAAGCGAACGGAATTAGTCATTCTGCCATCCTCTCTTGGACGCCGGTTCCCCGGCGCGGATCCCCGTTCGCGATGATCGAATCATAGCATGTGGGGGCCGGATCTGCCTCCGCCTTACTGCTTCTGCGTCTTCTTCCGCCGCTGGTAGCCGCGGGCGAGTTCGATGTAGACGCCCAGGTCGCGGTCGAGGTCGGACTGGGTACCGTCGAAGTAGAAGTTGCGGATGGGAATGCCGCCCAAATCGCGGCTCACGCGCGGGTAGATGGCTTCGCTGACGATGCCGTTCATGCAGGTGAAGGGGCTGATATCGATGATTCCGTCCACGCCCTTCTTCGCCAGGTAGACGGCCTTGCCGACGTTCAGCACCATCTCGCCGAGGGCGCCGTCCCGCGGCAGGTAGGGTTTGGCGTACTCCAGCACTTCGTAGATGTCGGGCTCTTCGAGGCCGGCGAACTCCTCGCGGAAAGGTTCGAGCAACACCGCGCTCGTCCCGGTGCTGCACCCGCTCCCGGATCCAGGCGCCAAGACTCTCCGTGGAAATCTGGCGACCGCGCAACTTCAGCTTCCGGAAATGCTCGGAGTTGGTGTACCAGACCCATTCGGTGAGGTCGCTGATCCAGGCCTCGCCGCCATACTCCTCCAGGCGCCGCACCAGGTCATCGTTGGAAAAAGTATTCAGGCGGCAGAAGATCTCACCGACAACGCCGATGACCGGGATGGACGGGTCCCGGTGAATGGGCACGGTGTGAAAACGATCGCGGCAGCGCACCAGACTGTCGCGGACGGCGCGAAGCTGCACGGGCGGCGCGGTCGGGGACTTCTCGATGGCCGAGCAGAGGTCGTCCAGACATTCTTCGTAAATCGCGTCGATGTCGCCCTTGTGGGCTTCATGCGGCCGGTAATGCAGCAGCATCTTCTGCAGGATGTCGGCGGCGAGCAGCCCGCGCCAGGCCGTGCGCACGAAAGGTCCGGCCAATTCTCCCAGCCCGCCATAGGCGTTGTCGCTGGTCGGCGAGAGGATCTCGGTCTGGTCGTAGCCGTTGGCCGTCAGAATCTGCTTCAGATAGGGGGCGTACTGCCCGAAGCGGCAGGGCCCGTCGGCGGTCGGCATGAACAACATCACCTTGGACGGGTCAACGTCAGGCCGCTCCAGCAGCTTCATGAAGTCACCGACCGTGACCTTGGCCGGGTAGCACTCGTCGCCCGAGGTGTAGCGCGCGCCCAGCTCGCGGGTGTGATCGTCCGACGGCGGAACGATGTCGGCGTCCACTCCCAAAGCACGGAAGACAGCGGCAAAGGCCCTGCCGCTGCCGTACGCCATGGGGGGAATGTAGGCTTTCTTGCCCTTTAGTGGACGCTCGCCGCGGTTGTCCGGGCTTCCTGCCCCGATTGATAACATCGCAGAATCCCTTTACTGTCGAGGTAGGCTTCGCAACGCGTCATGTAGCCCGCATCGTTGCCGTGCCCGTCGAATTGCAGCACCAACAGCGGCGCTCCCGCCGCTTCGCGGGTGAAGTGCTTGATATAGGAGTCGGGGCCGCACTTGAAGTTCGAGATGTAGATCAGGTGCAGGTTGGGGCGGGTTATGATCATGCGCGACGCCGCCAGGATCTTCTGGCCGCTGGTCCAGTACATGTTCGGATGCAAGTCCGCGATGTGCTCGCGGCCGGTCACCAGGAAGTCGATCGGAATCACGTTGGCCCCGTAACGGTGGCGCAGCTTGCGGGGGATGTCGCAGTTCACGTTGCGGTCGTAAATGTTGTAGGTGCGGCCCACCAGGACCAGGCCCGGCTCTCCGGTCTCGTCCAGTTTCGCCATCGCCGCCCGGCCCGCCTGGAGCAGGCGTTCCTGAAACTCCCGTTGCACTGTGTAGGCCGCATCCGCAGCCCGGTCGCTGGCCTTCCGCGACACTCCCAACTTGCGCACGGATTCGGCGAGGCCCTTCTTGACGGCCTCTCGACCCAACTGGAAATGCAGGGTCGGGATCAGGAACTTGTGCGCATGCTCATCCAGCTTCGGCGCCGACCGCAAGACGTACGGCAGGGTCTGGCTCCACGGACAGAAGTGGGCGATACAGGTGGACTCTTCATCCGACTCCGCATTGAGCATGTTGGGCAGCAGCACATAGTCGACGCCCTGATTCAGCAACCAGAGAGCGTGCCCATGGGCCACCTGAACCGGGTAGCAGGGCTGCGCCAGCGCCAATTCCACGCCATCCGAGGCTATCTTGTGGTCGGTCGGCGGCGAGAGCACGATCTCGATGCCGAGCTCGGTAAAGTACCTGTGCCAGAACGGATAGCGGTCATAGGTAAACATCGCCCGCGGGATGCCGACGCTCAGCCGGGCGCCGGCGCTCTTCGACGCCGTCTTCGCGGTCAGCTCCTCGATGATCGACTCGCGATAAGCGAACAGGTCGTCGATCACCGGTTTGCGGCCGGTGGCCGATGGCTTGCGGAACTTGTCCGAACACTTGTCGCCCCAGTAGCTCTTCTGGCCTTCGATGGTGAACTCTTTGATGTCGCAATAATTGGAGCAGGCCTTGCACACGAAGTCGCGGCTGGACATGGAGAGGCGGGACAGATCGTAGCCGCGGAAATGGCTGGCGGCGCGAGTCGCCTTGCGCCACTGGCGGGCGATCAGGGCCATGCCGATGGCGCCCATGACGCCGTTATATGGGGGCACCGTTATCTTCTTGCCGAGCAGGCCGGCGAAAGCCGCCGCCACAGAATCGTTATAGGCCGTGCCGCCCTGGAAGTAGATCACGTCGCCGATCCGCCTTCCCCGCACGACGCGATTCAGGTAGTTGAGCGCAATGGAATACGCCAGACCCGCGACCAGGTTGGGGATCGACTCGGCCTTGTGCATCCAGCCGGTCACATCGTGTTCCATAAACACGGTGCAGCGCTCTCCGAGGCGCGTGGGGTTGGTCGAGGACAAGGCCAGTTGCGCGAATTCGCCCTTGATGCTGATTCCAAGCTTCTCGGCCTGCTCCTCCAGGAACGAGCCGGTGCCCGCCGCGCAGGCTTCGTTCATGGCGAAGTCCACGACCACGCCGTTCTCTATGGAGATAAACTTCGAATCCTGGCCGCCGATTTCGAAGATCGTGTCCACCGGGGCGGCGCCCTGAGACGTGCTAACGTGCAGCGCGCCGGTCTTGTGGGCCGTGATCTCGTCGTTGACGACGTCGGCTCCAACCAGTTCCGCAATCAGTTCACGTCCCGAGCCGGTGGCGCCCACGCCCTGGATGGCGAGGCGCTTGCCCCACTCCCGCTGGATTTCGCTCAAGCCCTGCTGCACAGCTTCTATCGGACGTCCGGCCGTGCGAAGGTAGACGTCATGGATCACCGTACCCCACTCGTCCATTGCGACGACATTGGTTGAGACCGACCCTATGTCGATGCCCAGGAAGGCCGGAATAGGCTCATCGCCCGGCGGCGGAGCGTACGCGCGGACGCTATCGCGCAGCAGGACCACGTTCTCCATCGAAAGGGGCGTCGTATCTTGCACGCGGACATCCGACTCGTGCTGATCCAAGCGGTGGATGTCGCGGAAGGTTCGCTTACGGCGCTCTTCGGTCTCGAGCATGGCCGTCCCCACGGCGCCACACCAGGCGAACAAATCCGGCACGAGCAACTCGTCTTCCTTCAGCCCGAAAGCCTCGCGCAGCGCGGCGGTCACACCCTGGTTCTGGGAGACCGCTCCTATCAGAGCGACCGGGGCCGCGACCTTTCTGCCCCTGACGATACTGCTCTTAAAATTGCGCGCCACCGCGTCGCACAAGCCCCGCAGAATCTCGGGGGGCCCGTAGCCCTTCTGCTGGGCGTGGATCATGTCGGACTTGGCGAAGACCGAGCAGCGGCCCGCGATCCGGGCGGCGCAGGACGCCCCGGCAACTATCGAGCCGATCTCCTCGGTCGAGTAGTTCATTCGCAGCGCCTGCTGATCCAGAAACGAACCAGTTCCGGCGGCGCACTCGCCGCTCCGGTCGTAGTCCACGATGCCGGTATGAGCACCGTCCTCCCGCGGCTCAAGGCGGATGTATTTCGAACTCTCGCCACCGATTTCGAAGACCGTCCGGACTTGCGGATAGAACGTCCCGATCATCCGGGCGATCGCCTTGAACTCGTTCTCGAAGTAGATGCCGAGAATCCTGGCAATGGTCCGGCTCCCCGAGCCCGTCACCCGGATGCCCTCGATCCGCTTCTCGGGCACGGCTTCGTAGAACTCCCGCAGCAGGTCGAATGTGGACTGAATCGGACTGCCCGCAATCCGCCGGTAATCGGAGATGACCAGCGGGAGGCGGCGGCCGCCAGGCGCGTCCCAGTCCAAGAGCCTGAAGGAGGTCTTACCGGCGCAGAGGCTCTCGAGCAGCGGCCGGTCCTCGGGCTGACCTAGAGCGGCCAGCTTCAGACTGATGGCGCCGATGTCGAGGCCGATGTTAACGCCCATTCTTTCAATGATACCTGAGCTTGGCGGGCCAGGCTGCGCTGCGGCGGCGAAACGCTCGTTTTCGGCTCCGAACGCCGCTGTTTCGAGACTGAATGGGCATCTGTTACCCTGGGGTGGACGGAGACTCTCCATGGATATGCAACCGACCTACGACGACGTAAACCTGATCTTGCGCCTGTACGACCTGCGGCGGGAGCAGAAAATGCGCGAGGCCCGGGAGTGGTTCGCCACGAATTTCAAAGCCAACAATCTGGACGAGCTTGCCGCGCTCTGTCCGCCGGGCTCCAAGGAATCGGCCTTCTTCCGCATGGTGGTCAGTTATTGGGAAATGGTCGCTTCCTTCGTCACCGGTGGCGTGTTGAACCAGGAACTCTTCTTCCAGAGCGGCGGCGAACTGCTGTTCGTCTGGGAGAGATTTAAGGGCCTGGTCCCGCTGACCCGCGAAGCATACAAGAACCCAACCCTCTACCTGAACTTCGAGACGGTGGCGAATGCCGCCATCAAGCGCATGAACAAGCAGGCCCCGGAGGCGTACGCGGCTTACGCGGCCAGAGTCCGGGGCATTTGAGGCGATGCGCCAGGAGCCGGAATTCTTCCAGCAGGAGGAGCTCGATCTGGTCTACATTGCGAAGAAACTGGGGGAGGCGCTGAAGCTGGAGGAGTTGCTGACCGCGGCCGGAGTGGACTACGCCGTGGAAACTGACGAGTATCTGGGCGGCGTTGTCTTCCGGAACGTGCGCGTCGGAGCTTTCTTCTACGTAGCCAAGCCCTCCTCGGAGCCGGCGCGCCAAATCCTTCTGGCCAACGGTTATCGTCCTCAGTGAGACCGGACGCAAAACGTTGCTTGCGCGTGTAGCGCAAGCTTCAGCTTGCGTAAAAAGGGGACAGACGCATTTTCGATCCTATCCGCTCCCGACAAAGGGGCTGGCGGTTGTTTCCGCGCCGTGTGATGTGACGGGCGACGGCGTGGAAAATGCGTCTGTCCCCTTTTAGGCTTCTATTGGCTGGGCCGGTAGACCGGGATGGAGACGGGGTTACTGATGTAGGATGCCTGGAAAATCAGGAGTTGCGTCTGGGCGTCCGTCTGCAAGTTGACGTTTAGCTCCATTTGAATTTCATAGACGCCCACCCACCCCGGTTTCAAGCCCGCGGCCAAGATCTGATTGGACTGGGCCGTCGCTGTCGAAGCTACCGCGCTCACGGGATCGTTGAACACCGGTCCCTGGTAGGCCGCGCCGGTTTGGATCGAGAGGCGGGCCGCATCCGGCGTTACCAGGCCCAGACCCGTGGCGTAGATGACAATCGTCTCACCGGGCAGGGCCGGGTTGTCCGGGGTGACCAAGCTGCCGGCCTCGTTGGCGCAACAGAGCGTGGGTCTGAAGGCCGCAATAATCACGTCGGACCCGGATGAGTAGCCACCGGCGACCGGAATCCCGTTGCCCGCCGGACCAGGAACGCGCGCCCTGAGCCGGACACGCGAGTAATACATGGATGGCGAAGCCTCTACGACTGGATCATCCTGGTTGATCAGGGCCACCAGCGCGTCCCGGATTGACACGAGAGTATCGTCGGTCTGCACTACGTAACTGTAGGTGCGATCCTCAATGGTGACGCTGACGACGTTTCCGGCAGTTACAGTGCCATCCACTGAGACCGTGCCGGTAGCATAGCTGCTGTAATGCAGAGCGACCGCGGCGCGGGGCTCGTCCCCTTCAAACGCAAAAATGCCGGGATTCTGGTTGACGACGGGCACGGCTACGGCATTCGTGGCAACCACGCTGCCGTCGGACCGCTCAATCCTGACGTAGGCGCTCAAGCTCCTGCGGCCATACGTTTCAAACGGGATTTGTGCGTTGATCTGCGTCGGCGAGACGTACAGCAAAGGCGCGCGGACGCCATCGAAGTAGACCTGAACGCCGCCCAGCGTGGTGGGAAGAGGATCGGCGCCCGGAGTCGGAACGGCCACCTGGTCCGCGAGGTTCTGCCCCAAGATCATGACCAGCGTGCCTGGGGCGATTCTAACCGCGCTGTCACCGTACTGCAGCACCGTACTGGACGCGGTCACAGTAAGCCCTGTATCCGTTGAGTTCTCGACCGCAATCGGAATCTGGTTCCCAAGGTCTCCTTCGACTCTGGCGGTCAAAACGATTCGCCCCAGATCGAAGTTCGGAGTAGAGAGGACGAAAGGATCTCCGGAGCCGGCGTTGATCAGGTCGAGGAGCGCCTGAATAACTTGTTTGTCGTGTCCCCGCTAACGGCGGTGTAGGCGTAATCCGTGCCGGCGATGGTGAGCGTGACTTTGTCGCCTTGCTTGGGAGTCCCAACGAAGTCGAAGAATCCCGAGGAGTGGATCCTCCGGCTGGCGCTATTTCGGACCCCGGCGTAGGGGATACCGATCTCTCCCATCGTGAACACCATGACGCGGCGGTTGAACGGGTCAGCCACGTACAGGTTCAGGCCGTCCCAAGCCAGTGACAGGGGGGTTCGCACCACATCGGCCGCCGCCCGAACGGAGTTGACGATGTCAATGCTCTTCTGGTCATAAATACTGCTCTGCTCGGAGACCATGTTCACCCTGCCGGAAGGCTGGCCCAGAATGATGTCGGCCGCCTGGCCGTTCGCGGTTGGGACCTGCCTGTAGACCAGGATGCGATCGTTGCCTCCGTCGGCGATGAACAGCCACTTCCCGTCGGAAAGCGCGTAACGGGGGAAATCCATGGTGGCGGAGCACCGGGTGGGGTAGGACTGTACGGTTAGCGTGCCGCTCAGCGGGCCGAAGTTCAGAGAATTCACGCCGATCGAAAAGGTGTCCGCGCTTATCGCCGTGACGATGAAGCGCCCGTTTACCGCAGCCCAATTGCCCGTGGCTCCGGAAATCGTGACCGCCTGGCCCGAGCTCAGCTGGTGGTCGGTGACAGTAAAAGTCGCAAATACCCCATTTGTGGCGGCGCTGACGGAAAGCGTGCTGCCGGTACTCTCGCAAACCGCGGCGGAGTTGTTGGCTATGGAGCCGGTCATGTCCGACTGGCCGACCACCACATCCGCCGGCTGCCGGTTGAAGGTGGGAATAGAGTTCCATATGAGGACGCGGCTGGACCCGAGGTCGGCCACGTAAACCCTCAGGCCGTCGGAGGTGACCGACACCGGGCTGGTCAGGGTTTGCGCGGTGACGTTCTCCTGCACCTTGGTCAGGTCCGGCTGCACCAGAGTGTCGAAACCCGGCTGGCCCAGAACCAGGTCGGCTGGCGTCCCATTCGAGGTGGGAATCGAGTTCCAGATCAAGACCCGGTTGTTGTACGTGTCGGCGACAAACAGCTTCCCGTCTTGTATCCACACCCCTTGGGGACCGCTCAGGCTGCTGGCGGTCGGCGGCCGCATGCCCGCCGCACTGGTGAAGTCCGGCTGACCCAGAACCACATCCGGCGCCGTCTGGCTTACCGTTGGAATCTTGTTCCAAATCAGCACCCGGTTATTGTCCGAATCCGCCACGGCGAGCCTGACACCGTCGCTGGCCACCGCGGTGGGAGAATGCAACGTAGTACTCGTGGGAGGCAGTTTGTAGCCCGTGGTGTCGAAGTCCGGCTGACCCAGAACAACGGTGGCCGTCCCTCCGCAAACGTTGCAGATACTTACGTCCGGTAGCACATCGGTCGGCCTGGGCATACTGGCGGCAAGGTCGCCAAAGATCAGCACGCGATGGTTGAACGGATCGGCGCCGATGCGGTTGGAGTCGGCCACGATCAGCATATTGTTGGCGTAGGCCACTCCGCCCACAGCGCCGAGTCGCGAGGAACTGGCGCCCGATTCTTGCGCGCTGAAGGCGGTTTGGCCAAACACAAACCTCGCGCCCTGACCGGTCATGAAGTCGGCGGAAAAACCCGCAGACACAGCTAAAAGGAAGATGGCAAAGAACTTCATGGTTAAATATGGGAAAACCGACCTCTCAGTATAGCAGGAGCCCCTATCAATGCTAAAATTAGCAAATCCTTCCCGGGAGAGCGATTCCTTTCCGGAGTTTAGAAGCATGAATGTAGGGAGTGCAGCACTCGGTTCGACGTCGCGAGTTTCAAAGTGGTTTCTGGAATCCGGCATCCAGGACTCTTCGGGGGGCGTGGCCCGCTACTACCGCTTCGATACCCGGGAGATGCCTGCCATTTCCACCGAAATCACCGGCTACGCAGCCGCCACACTGGCCTATCTGCACCGCCGGACAGGCGACGTCCAGTGCCTGGAGGCAGCCAGGCGCGCGGGTCTGTTCCTCACGCGCGCGGCATGGAGCGACGAATTCGGTACAATCCCCTTCGAATGGGGACACGGCACGGCTCCGGCCTACTTCTTCGATCTGGGGATCATCGCCCGCGGCCTCACGACCCTCTGGCGGCATACGCAGGATGCAGAGTTTCTGGTTACCGCGCGAGCGTGCGCCCGCTCCATGGCGCGCGACTTCCGGCAGCCATCGGGTTACTGCACCGCGCTGCACCTTCCCGGAAAGGTACAGGTCCCAGCCGGCGGCCGCTGGTCGGGCCAGCCGGGCTGCTACCAGTTAAAGCCCGCCATGATTTGGGCCGAACTCGGCGACCCGGACTACACGCCGCTCTATGATGCCGCCCTGGACGGATTTCTGCCAGATCACTCGTCTTTTCCCGAGGCGGATCCGGATCAGGGACGCGTCATGGACCGTTTGCATGCGTACTGCTATTTTCTAGAGGGTTTGCTGCCCCGCGCTTCGCGGCCCGAGTGCTCCCGGGCGCTCAAAAACGGGATTCTGCGGGTTGAGACTCTGCTGCGGCGGATCGCGCCCGGCTTCGAGCGCTCCGACGTTCGCGCCCAACTCTTCCGGTTGCGGCTGTACGCCGCCGCTGAGCGCATCCTCCCCCTGGATCCGGATGCGGCCGAGGCGGAAGCCAGCCTCATCCGCGGCTTTCAGCTCGACTCCGACGACCCGCGCGTCGACGGCGCATTTTGTTTCGGGCGGAAAGGGAGCGCTCTCATGCCGTTCGCCAATCCGGCCTCCACCGCTTTCTGCGTTCAGGCTCTGGAGATGTGGGAGCAGTACCAGCGCGGCGAGTTCCGTCCAGACCCGCCGGATCTGATCTGAGGCGGATTCAGATCCGGGTCACGGCACGCATCCGCCTACGGTATTGCCTTCAACTCGAGGTCTGCCGCCGCGCCTTCGCGCATCGTGATTGGCATGCCTTGCTCCTCCACCGGCTTCAGAAAGTCCGGGTCCATCCACGCCCCGTTCTCCACGTCATCCCAAGCAAAGACCTTGAACTCGCCCGGGGGAAGGTTCGCCAGGGTGAACCGGCCGCGCTGATCCGTCAGGGCGGTCCGGTAGAACTCCGGCCGCTCAAACAGCTTCTGATTCTGCGGGACCAGCGCAATCGTCACGCCCGCGCCGGCGCCTGCCACGGAACCGCGGATCGTCGCCGCCTTCGTGCTCAAGACGACTACCAGCGACTGCTCCGGCTCTTGCGTGAACTCGACGCCGTCTTCGAGCACATCTCCCTTACCGAGCCGGATGGATTTCACATAGTAGCCTTCCGGCAGTCCAGTGACGGAAACGAAGTACCGGTCGGCGTTGACGTCGGGGAGCGAGAAGCCGCCATCCTCGCCCACGTCGGCGCTGCGCGCCAATCTCACGTCCGGCAGGGCGTCCTGCATCGCCAGGGACACCTTGAGCCCTGGCGGAATCGCGCCATCCTCCACACTTAAGCGGCCCTGCACCGAAAACGGTGGATTGATCGCCAGCTCCAGATCCTCCACTGGGCCGTCCACCTCGACCACATGCCTGGCCGCCACGGCGCGCCCTGCAGGATTGATCCCCGTCGCGATCACCGACAAGCGCCCGCGCGGCACGGCCCCGAGTCCAAACTGCCCTCCCCCTTCCGGACGAAGTATGAGAGTCATTGGCACTTCGCCACTCATGCCGCTGGCCGGAGGGCGCGTAACCGATGAGGTCCCGAAGATCTTGTCCGCTGCGGTTCACGACGCGCCCGCGAATCCCGAAGGCGGCACTCTGAATTGCCCGAACCTCCACTCCAGAGACCGTCGCGCCGGCGGCCACCTCCAGGACCTCCGCCTCGCGCGCATCCAAGGTGGAGGGATAGAAGGTCGTCTGAAATGGTTCGGGTGCACTCCCCGAGAGGTCTCGCAGAGTCACGTTCAGGGACAACGGCATCGCCACTACGTAGTAGCGACCCGGCTCCAGGCCGGACAACCGGAACTCGCCCAGGTCGTTGGGCATGCCGCTGCCGAGGCTACGTTTGAGCTGCTTCTTGCCATTCACGTACACCACTCGCGCCGCATACACCATGAAATCTCCGCCGAGTTCCCCATTCGGCTGTACGACACGTCCCGTGATCACTCCCTGCGGTTGCAGCCTGAACTCCATCCCGGCCTTCCTTTCCCCTGGAGCGAGACGCAGGGGCGCGCCGGCCGGGCTGGAGCGCCGCGCGCCGTAGACGGCTTTCAAGTACCCCGGGAGTTCAGCGCTGAATGTGTACGCGCCGGGTTCGATCCCGCGAAGGCGAATTCGCCCGATTCGTCGGTCATGGTCACGAAGGAAATGCGCGCCGCTTGCGCCGCCCCTGGCGCCGCCGGCATAAGCTTCAACTTGGCATCCGGGAGCGGCTCCCCCGCCGCGCTGACCACCCTGCCCTCCACCGAGCAGAGGGCGTCCGGCTTTACGGGGATGTTCTGCGCGGCCAGCGCTCCGCAGAACAGGCACAGGCTCAGGGTTCTCATAGCTTATTGCTCCGCGGGGATAACCCGAAGTTCCACCATCTGCGAACCGCCGTCACGCAGAGTGACGCTCTTGCCCTTGCTTTCGAGCGGCTTGAGAAACTCGGCGCTAACCCACGGCTCCCCATCCACTCGCGTCCACGCGTAAACCTTGTACTCGCCGGGGATCAGACCAGTCAATTTGAAATTACCGGATGGATCGGTTCTCGACGACCGGTAGAACAGCGGCTGCCTCTGTCTCCCCGCTTCCTGGGGCACGAGCGCCACGGTGGCCTCCGCCACGGCAGCGCCATTGCCATCTTTCACCGACCCCACGATGGCGGCCGCCGTGCCGCCTAATACGATTTGCAGCGGGGCGGGTGCGCCGCCGGTCAGATCGATTCCATTCTCCAGCGCGTCCACGTCTCCAAACCGCGCCGATTTGACGTAGAACTCCTCGGGCAGGTTCTGAATCTCCAGAACGTACCGCTCCGGGTTGACCTCGGTGAGCCGGAAAGCGCCGTTCTCTTCGGGAGCCGCGGGGTTCACCGTGAAACCGAAAATCTGCCGCCAGGGCGTGCGAAGTCCGACCTTGAGGGATCGGACGTCCAGTTTCTTGTCGCCTTCCACTCGCACCGCTCCGGGAATTTCGTACGCACCGGGAACCAGGATGCTCAGGTTGTCGACGGGCGCCTGCCCGACGGTAATCGCTTGCCGCACGTAGCACCATCGTGAAGTCTGGAGCAACAAACGCACATCTATCGTATAGGGGCCCTGCGGCACGCCGCGAAATTCGAATTCGCCCTGCGGGCCAGCCGTCGCGTTCGCGCCGAAAACCCCGGCGACACCCGATGAAGTCAGAACCGCCATCGTCGCCCGCGCCGGCACGCCGGTTTGGTTCACAATGCGCCCGCTCACGCGCGTGACGCGCGATTTGACCACCGTAATGTTTACGCCGCCGATCGTCTGCCCGGCCGCCACTTCCACCGGGATGGCGGCGTTCGGGTCGGCGGTTCCAGGGTAGTACGAGGTGACGTAGTCCTCCTGGCGCGGCTTGGCGGAGCGGTCCTGCTCGGCATCACCGGCGCTACGCGCGGCGGCGACCTGGATGTAGTAGCGCCCCGGCGGCAGTCCGGAGAGCCTGTATTCTCCGGCATCGTTGCTCACGGGCGAGCCTTGCGCCTCCACCATGACCCGCCGTCCACCCACGTACTTGAACACGAGCGGAGTGACGTTATAGCCCGCCATGGGTCCGCCGTTGCGGTTGACCACCCGGCCCTCGATGAAGCCGCGCGGCATCAGCGTGAGGTCGATGCCGGCCGCCTTCTGTCCGGCAGTGAGAGTCAGGACCCTCGCGGCGCTCGGCCAATAGCTGGAACTCACGAAACGGGAATTCGAGGCGTAAACCTGGTACTGTCCCGGGTCCACGCCCTTGGCTTCGTACTTGCCCGTTTCGTCCGTAACGGTTCTGTACACTCTCTGCCCAGCCGGGGCGGCGCCTTGGCTGCGAATGTAAATCGTGTACTTGCCTACCGGTTCGCCTGTCGCGGCGTTCGTGACCTTGCCTCCGAACGTGCAAAGATCTTCTGGCCGAACTGCGGTGGCCGGAGCCTGCGACGGCGGAGCGTTAGCAGCCGGCCGCGCCGGATCCGGGATTGAGATGATCTGCGTTTGAGCCAGCGCCGCCGCCGCTAACCCGGGGATGCGTGTCAGCGCAGCGGGCAATCCGGGCGGTGCGACGAAAGCCAGGAGTCCGGGCGAGCGTCCGCCCATCCACGCCAGGAGCGCCAGCGCCACGACCACCGCGGCGAGCCGCGCCCGAAGCAGGCGCGTGCCGGTGTGGCGCGTCCGGTCCAGAAGCGTCTCGACCCGGCGCGCCAGTTGCGACCGGCCCACCGCGGCAGCCATCGCCGGGGACGGTCTCTTGCCGCGGTTCAATTCCACCATGCGGGTGAGGCACGCTGCGTAGCCTCGCGATTGACCCGTGGCCGCCAGCACGAAATCGTCGCAGGCGATCTCGCGCTCCAGGTCGATTCGCCGGCCGATCCACCACGCTACGGGATGCAGCGCCAGCAGGGCTTCGAGCGCCCTCTGGGCGCACACGGCGTAGTCGTCGTAACGCGCGAGATGTGCGGCCTCGTGCAACCCGATCTGCTCCACGGCGTGCTCGTCCATCTCCTCGAACAGCCGCGCCGGAAACAGGATGGAAGGCCGCAGCGGGCCGACTGCCGCCGGGATGCCGATCTCCGTGGAGGACGCCAGGCGCACGCCGCGCCGTCTTGACCCGCACCGCGCCAGCCAGCGGTCCGCCAACCCACCGAATGCCGCCGGTGCATCCGAAGCCCGCGCGCTAGTGCGCTGGAGCGAGAGCCAACTGAACGCGAGCCGGAGGAGCATCGCCGCGCTCGCCGCCAGCCACACTATCGCGAGCCAGCGGGTCCACTCGCCGGCCGGAATTTCGACCGGAAAGCGCGGCGTAGAAACGGACCCCGCAATCATCTCCGTGCTCGCCGCAACCGGTGGCAGGTCCTCCTCCTGCCCACCGCCGCTAGCCAGACCGGAACCTTCTACCACTTCCGTACTAGCCACTGCAGGAGAAGTTTGGAACGCCGTCAAAGCGGCAGGCGGCGCCGCAGGCACCGGACGCGAACTCCCTGCCAGGAACAGCGCCGGGAGAACCGCCGCCACTATCAATGCGGCCCACCACGCCACATAGCGCGTGGCTGCGTTCAGAACGCGCCGCGGAGCGAGTCGCAGAGCGGCCCACAAAACCGCCGCTGCCACGCCACTCAGAATGGTTCCATTGATCAGGGCTGCAAGCAGCGAATTCATGACTTGTCCTCCTCGATCAGCCGGCGCAGGCGCTTCAACTCACGCGCGTCGATTCCCTTGTCTTCCAGCAGTCTCAGCATCAACTGGTCGCGTGACCCGTCGAAGAACCGCCTCACAAGGTGCGAGACGGCGCTCTGGCGGGCTTGATCGCGCCCGATCACCGGCCGGTAAACGAACGCCCTGCCTTCCTGGCGATGCGTCAAATAGCCCTTGTTCTCAAGAATGCGGAGCGTGGTGAGAACCGTGGAGTACGCCAGGGGAACGCTCTTAGGCAACGCCTCAACCACTTCCGAGACCGTTCCCTCCGCCTTCTCCCAGAGCACTTCAATCAGCCGAAGCTCGGCGTCTGTGAGCCCTGGACTGGCTTTCCTGGACAATCGGCTACCTCCTGACAATTAAAAGCTTAATAGATAAATTGATCTTAAGGCGGCTTGTACGGTTTGTCAATTAAATTCTTAATGGCTGTTCGCAGCCGAACGCTGCTACGAAACGCGACTATCGGAAACCGGCTGCGGACGACCTGGCGGAACCCACCGAAGCGTGACAGCATGATCGGAGGGTACAGGGAGGGAGAAGCGGCGCTTGTCGTTCTCGATCCGGTGCGGGGCTCCGAGATCCGCAAAACCCGGCCCTGCCTGGCCGTATCGCCGGACGAAATGAATCGTTATCTCGCCACGGTGATAGCGATCCCGCTGATTACCACAACCCGAGCCTGCCCCGCCCCCGTCAACATTCGGTTCCGAGGCAAAATGGGGCAGGCGGCGCCCGATCAGATCCGCACTGTGGATAAGTCGCGCGTGAGCTCCCGTGGAATGTGGGAAGATGCGGTCATGGCAACCATCGGTCTCATCGGTGCCGGGCACATCGGAAGCCAGATCGCACGACTTGCCGTCGCAAACGGCTACAACGTCGTGATCAGCAATTCCCGCGGGCCGGAGAGCTTGTCGGGGCTCGTCGCGGAGCTCGGACCCAACGCCCGCGCGGCAACTGCCGTCGAAGCGGCACAATCCGGAGACATCGTCGTGGTCACGGTTCCGTTGAAGAACTACCGCGCGGTGCCCGTCGAGCCGCTCGCGGGCAAGATCGTGATCGACACGAACAACTACTACCCTGAACGTGACGGCCACATTCCCGAGCTCGACAATGAATCGACCACGACGTCCGAGCTCCTGCAGGCACACCTGCCGAATTCGAAGGTCGTGAAGGCCTTCAACCATATCTACGCGGCCGCACTCACCACCGACGGGCAACCGGCCGGGACGAAGAATCGACGCGCGCTGGTGATCGCCGGTGATGACCAGGGGGCGAAGGCCGCGGTCACCCGTCTGCTCGATCAGTTCGGCTTCGACACGGTGGACGCAGGCCCGTTAAAAGAAGGGTGGCGCATCCAGCGAGACACTCCCGGGTACGGTCCCCGCCGCACGGCGGAGGAGCTGCGCAGAGACCTCGCGGCGGCCAGGCGGTACGCGGATCGGTAGGTACGGCGGGAGCGCTTCTATGAAGACCTATGTCGTGACCACCGGCGTGATTTTTGGGCTGATCACTTTGGCCCATATCTGGCGGGTCATCGAGGAAGGGCCGCAACTGGCGAGGGACCCTTGGTACGTTCTCCTGACCATCGCCGCCGCAGTTCTCTGCATCTGGGCTGTGCGCTTGCTGTGGCGCTCGCCGCGATCGTGACCGCATTAAATGGGGACAGTACCAAATTACCCCATTGCGGAGAGCGCTACGTCTGTCAGTTTCGGCGAACGACCGGGCGGGCGAGGGCGCACATCCCGGCGAAGTGACCGCTCCAAGTCCTTTCGATTGAGGCGCTCATAGTAGTCGGCGCCGTTGTTGGTGCGGCTGCCTGCCCAGGCGATCTCGGTCATGCCGCCTTTGATCCACCGGCTGCCGGGGTGGCTCTTGCCCGAACGCCGCTTGCCCGCACTCTCGTTGTTGCCCGGGCACAGTCCTGCCCAGGAGGCCAGATGCCGGGAACTGGCGAAGCGGCTCATGCCGGCGCCAATCTCCGCCAGGGGCGCGCAGGCGGCCGTGCGGTCTACGCCGGGCATGGTCATCAGCAGACTGGCCGTCCATTCAAAAGGGGGCATGTGCCGTTCGATCTCCGGCTCAAAAACCGCCACTTGTTGTCCCAGAGAGTCCAGTTGCGGCGTGAGTTCGCGCAACAAAAAACGGGGGCCCGCCCCCCCAGCGTCGAGGCCAGTTCCGGCAGCTTCGTCCGCAAGCGCTCGCGCGCCAGTTGGGCCAGTTCGCCACGCTGTCCAGCTTGATATTGGCATCCTCCAGCACCTTGCGGAGGCGGTTGCCCACCTGCACGCACTCGCGAACCGTGGGCTCGGGCCCGAAGCTGGCCGTGAGCAGTCCATGGCGCAGCAACGAGGCGATCCAGGCGCAATATGCCGGGCATTGAACAGGATCAACGCGCAGGTGCTTTCCAGAATGTTGAACACCGGCTTCCAGTACACCCCGGTCGATTCCAGGGCCGCGTGGGTGCACGCCGCGGCCGTCTCTTTATGCACATCCAGGCCCGCGCAACGCGGGTAGAGAACGCCAACAGGAAGTTTGCGCCGTCGACGTACACGTAAACCTCCGGGTGGTTTTCGCGTCAGTCAGAAGTGAGGAGAGTGAAGCAATGAGGATGCTGAAAGTACTCGCTGCATTGACAACCGCGGTGGTCCTGTTTGGTCAGACACCCGTGAGACCCAGGGCGGTTGCGCCGGCCGGCCGAGCCCAGACCGCGCTGAAGACGGCGTTGGGTCTCGGCGACCAGCAGATTAGCCAGCTCATTCAACTGCGGAAAGACGAGAGACAAGCGCTCCAGCCGATCCGCCAACAAATGCAGGCTGCAGCCAGAGCATTGAGGGACGCAATGGCTGCCGCCAACCCCGACCCAGCCGCAGTGGGGAAGTTGACCTTGCAGGCGCGCGGACTACGTGAACAGGTCCAGCAGAGCAACAAGTCCTACCATGACCGGGCCCTGGCACTGCTCGACGCAACTCAGAAGGCCAAATTGGACAACCTCCAGCAGGCCCTTACTGGGTCGGCGAAGGCGCAGGCGGCCATCAGGGCGGCAACCGCTCTGAATCTGCTTGAATCGCCAGCTCCCGGCCGCGGAGCAGGGATTCGGGCCAGGATGAAAGGCAAGTAGAGCAGAGGCCATTGAATTGCTAGCATATTCCTGAGGTGGCGGATATGCACAGGCAGATTCTGTTGGCGGTGGCGGGCTGGGCGGCAATTGCCGGAGCTGTTCAGGCGCAAACCCTTGAGCGCACAGCGTCGTTTCTGAATGGTGGCTCTGCCGACCGTGGAAGATGCACGGTCGGCTTAACGGTGGATGCAGCCGCCGAGGTAGAGATTCGGGGCAATCGTGCAATTCTGAGTAATCTAGCCGGGCAGCCGCCGCAATGGCGGCAGTTCGCGTGCACCGGGGCGATGCCTGCGAATCCGGCTGATTTCCGGTTTGCAGGAATCAACGGCCGCGGCAGGCAGATTCTGGTTAGCGATCCCCGAAATAACGGCGGGGCGGCGGTCATTCGCATTGAAGATTCATCCGACGGTGCAGCGGGGTATACCTTCGAGGTCACGTGGGGGATTGGATATGCGCAAGGGCAAGGCCGTTATGACCAGGGCGGCCAGGGCGGCAGGCGCTTTGGCGGCGGGCCGGGGCAGCGCTTCACCACGCAGCAGGCAATTCGGGTGTGCGAGTCCTCCATTCAGCAGCAGGCCGAGCAACGCTTCCGCAACCGCAGTATCAGTTTCAGAGGAACCGCTCTGGACGACAATCCGGGTCGCCAGGATTGGGTGATGGGGAGATTCGACGTTCAGCGCACGCCCGGCCGGAGTGAGACCTACAGCTTCTCTTGTTCCGTCAATTTCGACACCGGGCAGGTCCGCTCCGCACAAATCGGAGCCTTAGAGCGCTCCGCCCGCGGCGGGCGGGGGCAACGCTTCACCACGCAGCAGGCAGTTCAGGTGTGCGAGTCCTCCATTCGGCAACAGGCCGAGCAACGCTTCCGTAACAGCAATATCAATTTCATAGGAACTTCCCTGGATGACAATCCGGGTCGCCAGGATTGGGTGATGGGCACGTTCGACGTTCAGCGCATGTCCGGCCGGGCTGAGACCTACGGCTTTTCTTGTTCAGTCAATTTTGACACCGGACAGGTTCGCTCCGCACAGATCGGAGCCATAGATCGCTCCGGCGGCGGCGGACCCGGGCGGCGATTCACCACGCAGCAGGCAGTTCAGGTGTGCGAGTCTTCCATTCGGCAACAGGCCCAGCAGCGCTTCGGCACCAGCAATATCAGGTTCAGCGGAACCTCCCTGGATAACAATCCGGGCCGCCAGGATTGGGTGACGGGCACGTTTGACTTTCAGCGCTGGTTCTTTGGCCGGGCTGAGACCTACCGCTTCTCTTGTTCGGTCAATTTTGACACCGGGCAGGTCCGCTCGGCACAAATCGAGACCAGATAGGGTTGCCGATTAGCCCACCTGGCTTGTGCCTCAGCCAGCCTGCGGCAGGCCGATGGCCATAAGATCTTCCGGGGTGTGGACCCAGCCTTCCTTGCCATCGATGCGGACCTTCAGCCAGGGGTCCTCGGCGGTGCTTAGGCTGATGCCGTCCGCGTCCTCGCTCCATACCGTTTCGACCTCGACCGCGAGGAATTCGACTTTGGAGTCCTTCTTCACCACGACATGCGCCGGCGTGAAACCTTCTTCCGGCTCCGGGAAAAGCCGCACGAAGGTGAGTTCATCCTCGGCGGGGAGGCGATCGGCCTCCAGGCGCAGCTCGCAGACAGGGCGCGGGCCGCGCTGGGTCATCTTCTGGCAGCGCCAGGCCGGTCCGATTGTGTTTTGGAACCAGGTGATCCGCAGCGGAATGATAACGAAGAAACGGCTCGTCCAGACGCGGACGTTCAGCACGTCGCCTTGGAGATTCGGTTCCTCCGATGTTTGAACGATCTCCTCGCCCGGCTTCCCGTTGATCAGTTGCCCTTCGACAAAAATCGGCTTACTGAAGGGAACGAGCTTGCCGTTCAGAGGCGATGAAGCCGGTCCGCTGAAGAGGCCAAACACCTGCCAGGACTCGCCTCCGAGCGGCGTCGAAGGCAGCATGCCGTAAGTGAGCAGCAACCCGCTGCCTTGCTTGCCTTGCAGAAGCTGCGCGGAGGCATCTGTAGTCTCGAAGAACCGATTTCCATCAAGCTCGTACGGAAAGGTCCTCCGATAATGGACCGCGCCGCCCCCGTCCTTGATCTCCATGAGGGCGAGCGTCTCTCCAAAGTCCGCATCCGTTGAGCCTGCGATGCGCTTCTTGTGCAGGACCACGGTGAACCGCTGCCCCCTCAGCTCGAACGGTCCAAGCTGACGGGAGACGTCCACGAGCGGGGAGGTTTTCGCCGCTGGTTGCCCTTGAGCTTGTGCCCAAGCCGGCAAGAACACCAAGACCAGAACCCCAATATTCGTTAGCTTTCCCATTTTGGAGCCAAGCTTGAGGCCAGTATACACCGTGATTCGACCTGTTAGGATGATCGTTTGGCACTCCAACCTGCCGACGGCGCTGGGCTACGTGGTCCTTGTCCCGTTGGCGGTGTTCACGCTTCGACGCCTCATTTTGGTCGCCGCCGCGGCGCTCCCGGCGCGGGCCTCCATCGCCGGGTACGCGCCTTCGGTGGCGGCAATCGTCGCTGTCCGCAACGAGGAAGCTAACTTGCCCCGGCTGCTCGCGGCCTTCGACCGGCTGGAATACCCCCGCGAGAAGCTCCACTTCGTCTTCGTCAACGATGGATCGGGCGACGCCACTAGCTCGATCCTGCGCGACTGGACCCGGCTCCACTCCAACGCCCAACTGCTGGAGGTTGCCGTGAGCCAGGGGAAGGCCCTGGCGTTAGACCGGGCTCTCGACGCCGCTCCCCAGACCGAACTGGTGGCGGTTTATGATGCCGACCTGACCCCGCACCCCGCGTCGTTGGGAATCCTGGCCGCCGTGTTTCAAGACCCACGCGTCGCGGCCGCGGCAGGCTTTCGCCGGCCCTCCAATGCGGGGACGAACCCGATCACCGCCTACGGGGCGCTGGAGTCGTTCGTCCACCAGTTGGTCACGCAAGCCGGCAAGGAGCGGCTGGGCCTGAATCCGACGACGCTCGGAGGCAACTGCGTGTACCGCCGCTCCGCGTTGACCGGCGTCGGAGGGTTCCGGCCCGGCGCTTTCAGCGAAGACATCGAAACGTCCTTGGCGCTGGTGGCCGCCGGCTGGCGCACGCGCTTCTGCCGGGACGCCCTCGCCGAGAGCGCACTGGTGAATGTCGCTGCGCCGATACTGGAACCAGCACGCCCGCTGGACGCGCGGGATCTACAGCTCGGCCAGGAAAGCGCGCCGGCCCGAAAGCTGGCTGGTGGCGGCAGGCTACTCCGACCGGCTCCTGTTTCTGGCCGCGCTGGCACTGGCCGCCGCCGGGCAGATCCGTTTCCTTTGGCCCGCCCTTTACCTTTTGGCGCCCGCCCTGGCCGTCGCGACCGCGCTGTGGCGGGCGGGCGCGGGCGCGAGGCTCTCGGTCTACATTCTGTTCTGGGCCGGTCCCATGTTCGTTGTGGATATCGCGGCTACGGTGGCGGCCACAGCGAACGCCGTGCTTCGACGCCGCCTCGACTGGCATACCGGCGGCCGTCAGGCGTGAGCCCGGTCTTGGCCGTAGCGGGGCTTGAGATAGGCGACCAACTCGCCCAAGCACCAGCAGATGAGGCCCAGGGCCACCAGGGGAGAGGCTTTCACGAAATGCCGCAGGTAGGTTCCGTTCTTCACGGTTTCGGATTGCGATCACCAGCCACAGCTTCACCGGAATCAGCCAGAAGCAGGCGGCGTAGAGCCACCTTCGCAACCTTGAGAATCCCTGGCTGCGGATGCGCATGCGAGCGCAATCCTGGCCATGAGCGAATTCGTGCCGCAGGAACTTCCCCAAGGCGTCGACGCTCCGGTGGAACACGACAATGGAGGGGACCCGCAGCGGCCGGTGCCCGTCGCGGCCCAGCCTCCAGTTGAATTCCGTGTCGGAGCCGTAGGTCCCCTCGATGAATCGCCCATAGTCGTCGAAAGCCCGCCGCTTGTAGGAGGCGTTGGCGGTGGCGATGTTCCCCACGGTTTGCCGCGGCGATCCCGGCATCCACTCGCTGAATTCGCACAGATACGCCGCCCAGGCGACGATGTTCGCGGGCTCGAGGTTCGCGATCGTGCCGCCGATGGCCAGGCTGGGGTTCCTGTGCGCCCTCAGAACCTCATCCACGTAATCCGTACTGGCCACGCAATCGGCGTCGGTAAACGCGAAGACGTCCGCCTTGGCAACGTCGATGGCGGCGTTTCGCGCGGTGCCGGGGAACTTGCGCCCGGCGAGCCTCAGCAGTTCCACTTCCGGAAAGCGCTGGGCCACGAAATCGGCAGTGCCGTCGGTGGAGCTGTCGGCGACGATCACTTCGAATGCCGCGGTCGTGGTCTGGCTTCGCAGGGACTGGAGACAGTCCCCGATCGTCCTGCTTGAGTTATAGGACGCGATGATGATGGACAGCTCGGGTTTGGCTGCCATGGGAATGGTCAGGAGCCCTGCAGCGTGGTTGCCGCGACGATCGTGTCCCGGCTGCAATCTCCGCCTTCGTAAGCATAGCTGCATCCGCTGCAGAGAGGGATCGAATTCCAGTCGTCACGGAACCGCCGGCGCATGCCGGTCAATACGTCTCCGAACCAGATGTCTTTGAAGCTGGCAGTCTTCAGATCGCCGAAAGGCACCTTCTCTTCCACGTCAAACGAGCATGGGCAGACCACACCATTCCAATGGACGGCCGGAGAAATCCACAGGACGCGGCAGGGGTTGCGCCGCACGCGAATTCGGGAGGAGTCCTCTTCCCTGTAACTGAAACGGCGGTAGCGGGGATCGCTGGGAATGAACGGGTTTTCGCCGTCCTTCGTGGGGTCGGTCCCATGGCCCGGGAAAAGGGTCTTCAGCGTAAGGGCATCGACGCCCAGCGACTCGGCCAGTTCGCGCAACTGGCCCACCTCGTGCTCATTGTGTCGCATAACGATGAAGCGGAGGTTGATGAGCGGCGTCTTGGAGCCCAGGGCCTTCTTGGCCTCCACCACGTTCCGAATTCCCTGAAGAATCGTCTCCAGTTTTCCGTCCCGCCGGTAGCGCTCATAGGTCTCCTGGCTGATGCCGTCCAGAGCGAAGATCAGCGTGTCCAGTCCCGACCGGACCACCTTCTCCGCGTTCTCCTTGCGGGCGAACAGATGACCGTTGGTGCTGGTCACGAGTTTGATGCCGCGCTGTTTCGCGTAGGCGATCATCTCGTAGATCCGGGGATTGATGAACGGCTCGCCCCACTCCCACAGGAGGATTAGGAAGACGTATTCTCCGACCTGATCGATGAGGCTCTTGAACAAGTCCAGTTCCATGTGGCCGGACGGGCGCTCCAGTCCCTCGGCCACGGGACAGAGAGTGCAGCGCAAGTTGCAGCGGTTGGTCGGCTCCACTTGCAGAATGGTGGGGAACCCCCATGGCTTGGGCGCCCTGACGCGAGCCGACGCCTCCACCAGGATCCAGTTCAGCAGCTTCTTCAGCGGCACCCCGTCGAACCGGTACGGGATGCGATCGCAGCCAAATTCGACCCGGCGCGTCGCCAGCGCCTTCAGCGCCGTCGCCGCGTTGCCGATCAGCCCTGCGGCCGCTCCGGTGTTACGAGGCATTGTTAAGCCTCCTTCCGGCTGCCGAGCGGCGCCAGCCACTTGTAGAACTGATGAATGCGCACATTATCGGCGACGTGGCAGCAGTAACTGCAGTCGCAGCTCTTGTCGAGGAAGCCGGAGGCCGATGGCGAGAGCGCTTTCTTCCGGAACGACTGGTAGCCGGGCCCGTTCCAGATCTCGCGAAGACTCTGCTCGCGAAGGCTACCCACCACAATGTTGCACGGGCAGCAAGGCTGAACCGTGCCGTCGACCCGGATTCGCGGATGGGTCCAGGCCACGTAACAAGGCACCTTCCGGCGCACCTCTTCCCCGATGTCGTAGCGCTGGATGGTCTCCTCGATGTTGTGATCCACGCCGGAGGAACGAAGCTTGCGTCCGGCCAGCCGCAGGCTGACTCTCAGCCAGCTCTCCTCTTCCTTGGAAAGCGCAATGGAAGCCAGGCTGCCGAAGTTGCTACGCAGCGGCGAAAAGGAGACCGCATTCACGCGCGTCTCAATCGCCAGACCGGCGAAGGATTCGATCCTCCGGTAATTATGGCGGTTGATCACCAGGTGCAGCCCAATGCGCGGCAACAGGCTTCGCTGGGCGTCTTTGACCGCGGCAAACTCACGCAACCGGTCTCCGATTCGGTTCAGGTGCTCGGGATTAGTGCCGGGGTAGTTGTTCGCAAATTCCTCGGCCGAGCTTCCCCAGAGGCTGACGCGCAGCACATCCAGCCGGCTGGCCACCAGGCTCTGCATCTTCGCCTGATCGAGCAGGGTGCCGTTGGTGATGAGCACCACGCGCGCCCCGGTTGCCTTGGCCAGCGCGATCATCTCGAACAGGCGGGGGTGAAGCATCGGTTCGCCTTCGCCGCAGAAAACCAGAGTGCCGGTCCCTATGGACTTAAGCTCCCGGCACAAGCCCGCGAACATGCCGGCATCCAGGTCGTCGACGGCGGCCGGGAGTCCGGCAGGAGGATTCAGGTACGGCGAATGGCTCGGGCAGCCGACGCAGCGGAGGTTGCAGCGCCGGGTGACATCCACGGTGACGGCGAAAGGACCCGCGTAAGCGGTCTTCCCGCTCCAGAGTCCGCGCAGCAGCCCCCATTTATCCCCCAGCCCCAGCATCTCTTTGCAGTGTACAACGGGGCCGCGTGCAGAATCCGCCAGAACGAGTGCAGTCTTTGCTCAGACAACCTCTGCCAGATCCTCAGATCCCGCCTGCATGATGGTTTTCGCCCGTTCGGCGCCCGGCGTGCTCTAACATCCTTAACGCTACGTAAAAGAAACCAGGAGGACACACTCGACTGCTGCAGTTACGGGAGCCGTCTTGACGACCCTCCTATTCGCGTTCTCCGCTTTCGCCGCCGAGCATAGCGCCTTGAATGGCACCTGGACCCTGGTACCCGCCAAAAGCGACTTTGCCGGCCAGTCGGTCGTTCAAACCGGCACCGTGACGATCGCCGATCGGGAGGGCATCATCATCGTCTCTCGCAGTTTCGTGTATCAAGCCGCCACCGAGACCTTCTTCTACAGCGACGTCACCGACAGCGAGCATAACGCCACGATTCACAGCGGCAAAGACCTCAAGAGCAAGTCCACTTGGGATCACGATGTCCTGAAGGTGACCACCACGCAAGCCGGCGCGGTTACTCTCGAACGCTACGCCCTTGCCGCGGATGGCAGCATGCTGGTCAGCGTGGTAAGGCCGGAGCGCAAGCCGCTCACTCTCGTCTTCCACCGCAAATAGGGCAATTGCCCGGGCGGGATTCAGTTGCATCTGGGGGCGAAGCGGTGTATACCCTCTACATGAGCGTCAGACGCAAGGCATGGTTGTGGGTGGCGGCGGGCTTCTGCTCGCTCCTCTGGTTTCTGGTGCGGGTGATCCCGAAGCCCTCACGGGCGGCGTATCCGTGCCAGAGGGCGGCGGTGCCGTTAGCGAGCGGTTTTATCGTCTGGCTGGCCGGGTTGGCCGGCGCGAAGGCACTGCACCAGAAGGCTCATCAGTTGTCGCGAGGTTCCCGCCTGGCGGCCGTCGCAGCAGTCCTGACCCTGGCTCTGTGTCTGGCGTGGCTGCCTCTGGGCGTGACCGACGACGCTACGGCGCAGGGGCGCGGCCAGGTACAGGGCGAGCCGTTCGCCCCCAGCGAACCGCCGAACGCTCCGATGGGGACGGGCAAAGGCGTCCATCCTGGGAGAGTGGTGTGGGTCCGCGAGCCGGACGCCACCAACTGGGACGGGAAAACCGGCAACTGGTGGGACGACGCCAATACCGACCAGACCCTGGTCAATGGCATGCTGTCCAAGACCCTCCTGAATCTCACGGGCGAGAAAGCCGACAAGCAGGCGTGGGACGCGCTGTTCCGCTACTTCAACCAGACTCACAACCAGCCCGGCCGCGGTTATCAGAAGGGGGAGAAGATCGCGATCAAGATCAACTCCAACCAGGACCGATCCGCGGAATGGGGCACAGGGCGGAGGCCCTTGAATGGGATGCCCAGCCCCCAGGCCGTGTGGGCGCTGGTGAATCAACTCATCACCGTGGCGGGAGTCCCGGGCGAGGACATCTCGATTTATGAGGCGGCCGGCGGACGGACGATCGGCGCTCCAATCTACGCCAAGATCCAGGCCGGAAAGAACCCCGAATTTCAAGCCGTGCGGTTCGTTACCAACACCGACTTCGGGCTGGGCGGACGCCTCGCGCTCAAGCCGGATATGGCGAATCCGATCCGCTTCGGCAAACCTGACGTGCCCACGGCCTACCTGCCGCAAAGCGTCACGGAGTCGAAGTACCTGATCAACATGGCGCTGTTCCGGGCGCACACCATGGCCGGCGTGACCTTGTGCGCCAAGAACCATTTCGGGTCGCTGTATTTCCCCGATAACGGAGGGTGGACGCCAAGCCCGCTGCACAACTTCATCACGCGGACGAACCCCATGGGGGCTTACAACCCTCTGGTCGATCTCATTGGCCACCGGCACCTCGGAGCCAAGACGTTGCTGTACCTGATCGACGGGCTGTACTCGGCCGAGCACAACGAGGGGAACGTAACCCGCTTCACTTCGTTTGGCGACGACTGGTCCGCCAGCTTGTTTGCGTCGCAAGACCCCGTGGCCATTGACTCGGTAGCGTTGGATTTCCTGCGGAACGAGCCCAAGGCGACCAATGTCCGCGGCTTCGTGGACAATTACTTGCACGAGGCCGCGCTGGCAGCCAAGCCTCCCTCCGGGACCGTGTACGACCCCGAGAAGGACGGGACGGCTCTGGCCAGCCTGGGCGTGCATGAGCACTGGAACAACCCCACCGATAAGCAGTACTCCCGGAACCTGAAGCGAGGCGGCGGCATCGAACTTCTGGCGCTGACCAAAGCGAGAACCGGGAAGTAAGGAAACCCAACTTTCATGAACCGACGAGCATTTCTCACATTGGCGCCGGCGCTGGCGACGACTGCGCTGGCCCAGCGCAAGCGAAGGACGACTATTTCCGTTCGCGGCGACGCCTTTTACATTAACGGTCAGCCGACTTACAGGGGCCGCCGGTACCAGGGCGCGAAGATCGAAGGCCTGCTCATGAATATCCGCGTGGTGCAGGGTATCTTCGACGACCGGAACCCGGAAACGCGCTCCAGGTGGAACTATCCGGATACCGGCAAATGGGACCCGGAGCGCAACACGCGCGAGTTCATCGCGGCAATGCCCGAATGGCGCCGTAGCGGCCTGCTCGGCTTCACCGTCAACCTTCAGGGCGGGAGTCCGGAAGGCTACTCGAAAGGGCAGCCTTGGCACAACTCGGCCATCGAGGCCGATGGTTCTCTGCGCCCCGACTACATGGGACGGCTCGAGCGCATCCTGAACCGCGCCGACGAGTTGGGCATGGCGCCGATTGTCGGAATCTTCTACTTCGGCCAGGACCAGCGGGTCAAGGATGAGGAGGCGGTGAAGACGGCGGTGCGGAATACGGTGCAGTGGCTTCTCGACAAGGGTTACGGGAATGTGCTGCTTGAAATCTGCAACGAGAGCAACGTCAACGCCTACGATCACGCTATCCTCAAGCCCCCGCGGGTACACGAGTTGATCGAGATGGCCAAGGGCATCACCGCGGGCGGCAGGCGCTTACTCGTGGGAACCAGTTACGGCGGCGGCTTCGTGCCGCTGGAAAACGTCGTCCGGTCGTCGGATTTCCTGCTGATGCACGGCAACGGCGTGAGCGACCCGAACCGCATCACGCAGATGGTGGAGCAGGCGCGCAAGGTCGCCGGCTATCGTCCCATGCCCATTCTGTTCAACGAGGACGACCACTTCGATTTCGACAAACCGTTGAACAACATGATGGCCGCGGTGAAGGCCTACGCTTCGTGGGGCTACTTCGAGCCGGGCAAGAGCAACTACGTGGACGGTTACCAGTGTCCACCGGTGAACTGGGGAATCAACACCGAGCGGAAGAAAGCATTCTTCGCTCTTCTCAAGGAAGTGACCGGAGCCTGACGGATCGATCGAATACAGTGCCGTCCTAACTTGATACCATCGAGCAGATGGCTTTCGGCGAGATAGCGAAGCAGTTGGCTCAGCAGGCGCTGGTGGATCAGATTGCGCCCAAGCCCTCCCCGCCGGCACAGCCGGACAGCGCCGGCGCCATTATGCTGGGGCAGATCCAGGCCATGCAGAAGGCCTGTAAAGAGGACGATGAACTGGTGGTCCTGTTCCGCTCCGGACCGGAGACGATCCGGGTACTGGAGTTCATCGTGCCATCGTGGACAGTGCTGGTGATGGCCGGGGTGGACGAGGCAAAGAACACCACGCGAGTAGTCTCGACGCCTGAGTCCGTTCAACTGGTCTGCAAGGTCATGAAGGTGCAGCCACCCGGCAAACCTACCCGGGTGGGCTTCCGCCTTCCCAAGCCAAAGCCGTAACAGGTCTGACCTAGCCGCGCCAGCGGATGCCGACGTCCAGAACCTTGCGCGCGTACTCGAAGCTCCGCTCCAGATCGACGCGTTGTTGCGCCCGCAGGGCCGCCTGGTACTCCGGTGGCTGACTCCCGCCGCTGCCGCCTGCGATGAGCATTGGCGCCATCAGGGGGTGGCCCTTCTTTGCCAGGTCCACGAAGCGCGCGAAGTCGGCCGCGGGCATCTTGGGATAGGCCGTCCAGAAATCCCGCTCGAAGTAGGGCATCACCCGGGGTCCGCTGCCGGTGATCACCTCGAAGTGGAAGACCGCTCGCGGGCACAACTGCCGGTAGAGAGTCATTATGGGCTTGAAATCGATGGAGCCGTCGCCCATGGCCACCCACTGCACCGCCGCGCCCCGCGGGTGCTCGTAGATCACCGAATCGCGCATGTGGGTGGTGATCGCCAAAGGCCCGAGCACCTCCATGGTCAGCAGCGGGTCCTCGATCACCCACACCGGGTTGCCGGTATCCAGGCAGGCGCCCACGAAATCGGTTCCCGCCTCGGAGATGAGCGTCTTCAGTTCCCGTGCCAGCAGGTCGCCGGAGTGGTTCTCGATGGCGAACTTGACTCCCAGGTCGAGCGCCTGGTTCCGCAGCGACTTCAGGAGCTTGACGGTATTCGTCATGTGCCCCTCGATGGGGATCGTCCCCCGGCGGTCCTGGCTGCTGCCGAGGAAGCAGCGCATGACGGTCGAGCCTACCGCTTTCGACACCTGGAGCCCCTGAAGAACGTGCGCAATTGGGTCCTTCGCGTTCCTATCGAAACTGGCCGAACTGGGGCAGATCGAACCCATGCCGGTCTGTACCAGGATGCCGAGGCGGGAGGCGTGGTCCTTTACTTTCTGGAGGTGCGCCGCATCCAGGCTCTCGAAGTCGCCGAGGCTGGAGATCTGGATCGCGTCGAGCTTCTGGCTGGCCGCATAGTCCAGCAACTGGATAGCCTTCCAGCCCGACCTATTGAGTGAATAGCTGTCGAATCCAAGTGGGATCTGGAGGCTGGCTGCTTGGGCGGCAGAGGCCGCCGCGAGCGCCGAAACGGATTGCAGAAACGCTCTTCGCTGCATAGGATATGTCCTTCGGGTTTCGCCACAGTATACACCCACCCAGCCTTACAGCTTTGCATGGGACACGACGAAAATCGGTAACGGCGCTCATCAGCTCAGGGCCGAGGCCAGCGACGCCGCCGGGTATTTGTCGAGTTGGTCGGGCTCGGTGACCGTCAGCAATGCTGCTGCTGACACCGTGCCGCCCACCGTTTCCATCAACTCCCCGGCCAACAAAGCTACCGTGTCGGGGAACGTATCCGTCACATGCAGCGCACGCGACAACGTTGGCGTGACGAAGGTGGAGTTGTACGTCGACGGGCAGCTGACAGGCACCTCCAGTTCGGCGCCCCTTCTGAGGGAGGTTCAGAACCGGAACGTATAGTTGAGCTTCACCCGGAAACGCGTCTGGGCGGCCTCGAAGCGATCGAACTGGTTCTCCTGCCAGGCGTGATTCAGGACAACGAAGAACTCGTTACCCGGCGTGAGAATCCAGCGCAGGCGGCTTTGCAGCCCGACATTCTGGGACTCGGTGTCATATTGCACGAAGTTCGCCAGGGAGATGAACGGGGTGAAGGCATAGTCCAGGCGGTACATCACCACGCTCGTGTTGAAGTCCCCCTCCTTCAACGAGAGCCAGTTCCGCTCCATCTGAAACGAAGTCGTGAGGTGACGGTCCTTTCTCCAGGTGAGAGCGAAGTTGGCCTGCCGCCGGGTTCCCGAGAAGAAGGAACCCGTAGCGAACTCGAATTCCGCAGAGACTGGTCTGCCCTGCGAGGTGTTCGCTCGGACTGAGTGGGTATTGAACTTATATGCGCCGACGGGGAGAATTACTCCTTCAACGATATCCCACGGCTCAAAGAGCTGCTCCCGGTTCCATCCCCATTCGTAGCTGATCATCTCGCCCGAGTTGAACATCCATTGGAAGGGCGTCAGTTGAAGTTCTTTGGTCTCCGAGGCCCGCTGCGCCAGGCTGTAGTAGTCGGAGTACTCGAGCTCAAACGACATCTGCCGGAGACCCCAGAACTTGGGCCTGGGACTGAGTTCAGCGCTGGTAGAAGCTATTCTGACGCCCCTGCGCGGCACGAAGCCAAGCGCCGGGTTATAGTTCTCGCCGATCTTGATCCATTTCTGAGAAAGCGACAGTAGATCGTTCGGAAAAGCGATTTCTCCGCCAAAGGAGGTGTCGCCCCCTTCAAGGCCATTCGTGCGCGTCTTCGATCCGAACATCATCAGGCTCAGGTTCTTCTCCCGCCCGAGGAAGTTCGAGGTGGCCAGCTTCAAGTCGATTCCGCCCACCTGGTTGCTGGTTTCCCCTGTGGGATCTCCGTTGGTGAACAGGGCGCCGATATAGGATTGGCTGCCGAAGTTCGCTTTCACCCGCCCCACGGCGAGATTCTTGCCAGGGGCGATGCGAACGTCATCCCGCGTGAGATCACCAGTCTGAACGTCCAACAACCCGAGATCAAATCGCCCGAGTTTGCCGGTCAATTTCTCGCCGACCCGGATGGGCACTTCACCGCCCTCCAAGAGCCCGATACGCCGCGAGAAGAACGGCATCAGGTCGCCGCCGCCTCCATGACCCCCTTCTCCGCCCTGGGCGAACTGGAAGATTCCGGCGTCCTCCAGGAAGAAGGACCGCTTCTCGGGGAAGAACAGGGGGAACCGCGTCAGGTTGACCTGCCGTGCGTCCACCTCGGTTTCAGCAAAGTCGGTGTTGAAAGTGGTGCTGGACATCAAGTTGGAGGTGATGCGGTAGAAGACGTCGGCTCCGCCATTGCCCTTCGCCTCCCACAATTTCGTGGCTTCGATGTCCCGATTGAAGCCGGCGATCCCGTAGGGCTTGATGTCCAGGCCGACGCCTTGCGAGATGCCCTCCAGCCCGGTGAGGTTCCCGGCCTTGACCACCTGCGAAAGCTGCACGTCGAGCGACGGCGAGGCCCAGCGCGACATCTCCCGTCCTCGCGCCAGGTACCGGGAAACGTTGAAGCCCCAATCCCGGAGGCTGGGATTGAAGCCGATGGTCTTGAAGGGGATCTCGAATTCCGCGGTCCAGCCCTGGTCGTCAATCCGCGTGCGCACGTTCCAGATGCCGTCCCATTCCGTGGCGGGGCCTTGATTCTCCGTCACGCGCCCGTCCACCAGCGCGCCCACGGCGTTGGTGGCGAAGTAGTAGGAGTTGCGATGGTCGTGGTAGGTGTCGATCACGATCTCGATGTTGTCGTTCTCCTCCAACTCCGCGTCACGGCTCATCTCGGTGGCAACGATCTGCCTGGGGTTGCTGTCTTCGCAGCGTACGGCTATGTATAGGGCGTCCTTGCTGTAGGCCAGCCAGACTTTTGTGGCTTCGGTTGGCAGCTCTCCCTGCTTCGGCTCGACCTGGACGAAATTGCCGATGTCGGGATTTCCGCGCCACGCAGCCTCATTCAGAACGCCGTCGACCTGGATCTTGCCGTCAAGGCGGCGCGCGGCCACCTCGGGAACGTCGGCGCCCCACAGGGGCGAAAGAATAGTGACACCAGCGGCCAATGTAAGAAGGCCGCGAATGAGATTGCGTGATTGACAGACCATGAAATTGAAGATCCTCTACCGTTTCTTCAGAGTGATTCCGAGGCCGCCGCCCTCGGAGTAGAACAGAGTCTCGAGCGCCGGGTTGCTGGTCACCGCCTTCACGTAAGCATCGGACGAGCCCACGTTGTGCGCCAGGATCAATCCGCCAGGGCGCACCAGCGGCTGCAGTTTAGTCAGATAGTCAGTATAGCCTTCCTTGTCCGCGTCGATGAAAAGAACATCGATGGGGCCTTCAGTTGGGCGATGGTCTTATGCGCGTCGCCCTGCACCACCGTCGCCACTTGATCGACGCCCGCCTTCTTGAAGTTCGCCCGAGCCGTCGCGGCGCGCCCGGCGTCGTACTCGAACGTCGTCAGCTTTCCGCCCGTCCTTTGCAGGGCGAGACACAGCCAAAGGCCGGAGAAGCCGGTGGATGTTCCGATCTCGACCACGTTCTTTGCGTCGGCTGCCTCCGTCAGTAACCGCAGCATCCGGCCGTCGCTGACATCCACGCTCAGGTAGGTCCCTCCCGTTCTTTGAACCTCGTCAATGACCGAGAGCACCTTCTTCTCCATCTCTGAGTTGGCGGCAGGCAGGCTGCTCGCGGATGAACCCCGGCCCACGCGACGCTGGCCCAGCGCCATGAAGACCGTCCAGAGCGCCAAGCCGCAAATCCCTGCAATCAGCGCGGTACGCTTCATGTCACCCCTCCTCAATCAGTTCACCAAAGAATTGTTAAGGAGTCGTGTAGCGCAGCGGCTAGAGTGTAAAAGTATGGTAAAAGTAAGTTCTCTGCGTGGCGGGATGGGTTATGAGTATAAGTGAGGAGTACCATGTGCCCACCAACGCGCCGCGCCTGAGGCTATCGTCGAAGATCTTCTTCCTGGCCTTTTTGAACCTGGCTCTGCTGGGCCTGATTTTCCTGCTCTTCATGCACTTTCAGTTCCGGGTCGATTTCCAATCATTCCTGCTCTCCCCCGCCCAGGATCGGATTCTGGCGGCGAGCCGCCAGTTGGCGCTGGACCTTCGGGAAACGGAGCCGTCCGGCTGGAACGAGTTGCTGGCGCAATACGCGAAGACGCACAACCTGGAGCTTGGGTTGTTTGACTTCCACGGCGCTCAGGTCGCCGGGCCGAAGATGCCGTTGACCCCGCGATTGCAGGACTCATTTGGCCGCGATCGCCACGGGCGGCGAGGCAGTGATGAATCGCAACTGATTTCTCTCGGGACCACTCGAAACCCGACCCGTCACTGGGTGGGAGTTCAGATTCCACTGCCGGGCGGCGGCTTTCGCGCCATGCCCGGCGTGCTGGTGGTGGCGTCATCTTCATGGTCGGGGAACATGTTTTTCTTCGACCCCAAGCCCTGGCTGGCGGTAGGGGGAGCGGTGATCCTGATCTCGGTATTGTGCTGGCTGCCTCTGGTTCGCGGGCTGACCAGGTCCGTATCGCACATGACTCGCGCCACCGCCCAGATCGCCGAGGGGCAGTTCGAGGTCCAGCTTCCCGTCACGCGCGAGGACGAGATCGGCCAGCTCAGCGCGTCCATCAATCGCATGGCCTCGCGGCTGGATGGATTCGTCAAAGGGCAGAAACGGTTCCTCGGCGACACCGCGCACGAGTTGTGCTCGCCGATCGCGCGTATCCAGGTCGCGCTCGGCATCCTGGAGCGGTCTGCGGGCCCGGAGCAGCAGAACGCGGTCACTGATTTGCGGGACGACGTGCAACATATGAGCGCGTTGGTGAATGAGCTGCTTTCGTTTTCGAAGGCGGCCATGCGGCCATCGGAGGTGAAACTGGAACCGGTTGATCTGACCGAGAGCGTCGCACGAGTGGTGGCACGGGAAGCGGCGGAAGGAGTTCAGGTTGTCACCTCGATTGGCGAGGGGATTCGCGTTCTCGCCGAGCCGGACCTGCTCTCCCGAGCCCTTTCCAACCTGGTCCGGAACGCCATCCGCTACGCCGGGAAGGACGGGACCCATTGAGGTTTCGGCCGAGGCCGCGGACGGGAACGTCGTGATCCGCGTTGCCGACTCGGGGCCTGGCCTGTCGGAGAAGGACCTCGACGCGGTCTTCGATCCGTTCTACCGCCCCTCGGAAGCACGGGAGCGCGAGACCGGAGGGGTGGGCTTGGGGCTGGCCATCGTGAAGACCTGCGTCGGCGCCTGCCAGGGGACTGTCCAGTGCCGCAACCGCAAGCCCTCGGGCCTGGAAGTAGAGATCCGCCTGAAGCCGGCGTAGACCCGCCCTCATCCCGCGATGTATGTTGAAGCATGGCCGCCCCCTCCGACAGCCCGACGCGCCTGTTGATCATCGATGACGACACCAAGCTCTGCAGGCTGGTGGCCGACTACCTCGGACCATTAGGATACGCAGTCGCCGCCGCGCACACTGGGCCGGAGGGTTTGAAGCGGGCCACCGAAGAGCCTTTCGCGGCGGTGATTCTGGACGTCATGCTGCCGGGGCTGAACGGCTTCGATCTGCTGCGCGAACTGCGGGCGCACTCCCAGGTCCCGGTCCTGATGCTGACCGCCCTAGGCGATGAACCGGACCGTATCGTCGGGCTGGAGATGGGCGCCGACGATTACCTTCCGAAGACGTTTTCTACGCGCGAGTTGCTGGCGCGGCTGAGGGCCGTGCTGCGGCGCTCGGCGGTGACGGCTAGGGCCGCCGAAGCGGCGCAGGATTCAACGGTGGTGGTGGGCGGCCTCCGCATCGAGATCGAGGCGCGAAGCGCGACGCTGGACGGCCAGGCGCTAACGCTCACGCCTGTCGAGTATGAGCTGCTGCTCGCACTGGCCCGCTCGGCGGGACGCGTCCGGACGCGCGAGCAACTGCTGCTGGAGGCCGCGGATCGCGACTTCGAGGCGTTTGACCGCGCTATCGACGTGCATATCTCGTCTTTGCGCCGCAAGCTGGGAGACGATCCCCGCGCGCCACGCTTCATCGAGACCGTGCGCGGCGCCGGCTATCGCATGCGAAAGCCAAACGAGTGACACAAGAGTAGCGCGAGCTTTACAGGCTGCGGAAGAGGCGATCCCGAACGCTCGAAGAGAACAAGCTGAAGCTTGCCCAACCCCGTCCATCAGCGGCATAGGGCCCCTCGTGGGGTAAGGGTGTGCCGGCGTGCTTGTGGGGCAGCCATTTCTGGCTGCCGCCGGTCTTCTGCCCGGCGTCTGGCGACAGCCCGAAGAAACGCCGGCTCAAAAGCCGGCGGCTGGCTGAAAGCCAGACCCCACGCGGGCACTCTGTCTTTGCGTACCCGGTCCCAGTGGCCTATTCTGCAACCTGTCTAGCTTTGATCCGCTCCGATGGCTCGCCGGATGGCATCCGCGATCCGGCCGGCGTGCCGGTCAACCATCCCGCCGTCGGCGCCCTCGATCATCACCCGCGCCAGCAGTTCGGTACCGGAGAACCGGACCAGAATCCGGCCCGTGGCGCCGAATGCCAGTTCGGCGGCGCGAATTTCATGGCTGACTTCGGGCAATTCTTCCAGCGGCATTCTGGACGTCACGCGGATGTTAACCAGGCGCTGGGGATAGCGCTCCAGCTCCGCGGTCAGTTCGTCCAGGCTCGCGCCCGTGGAGCGCATTACCTCGAGCACGCGCAGCGTCGTCAGCAGGCCGTCCCCCGTGGTGGCGTAGTTGTGGAAGATGATGTGGCCCGACTGCTCGCCGCCCAGCACCGCACCCGTGCGGAGCATCTCCTCCAGCACGTACTTGTCGCCGACCTGAGCCCGCAGCATGCTGATCCCGTGCCTGGAAAGCGCCTTCTCCAGTCCCAGATTGGACATCACCGTGGCAACCACCAACGGCCGTCCGCCGGCGCTGGTGAGCTCGCCGCGCTCCTGCAGAAAGCGCGCGGCCAGCAGCATGACGCCGTCGCCGTCTACGATCTTGCCGCTGGAGGACACGAAGATAGCCCGATCGGCGTCGCCGTCGAGGGCTACGCCCAGGTCCGCGCCCGTCTTCTGGACCGCGTCCCGCAGCGACTCCGCGTGCAGCGCTCCGCAATTCAGATTGATATTGCGTCCATCCGGAGAGGCGAAGGCCACTTCCACCCTCGCCCCCAGCCGAACGAACAACTCCGGCGCCAGCCGGTGCGCCGCGCCGTTGCCGCAATCCACCACCAGGTGGACGCCCTGCAACGATCCTGAAAAGGTGGATGACAGGTAGTCCAGATAGCGCCGGCTGAGTTCCGGGTCCTCCTCCAGAGCGGCCTCCACTGGCGGATCGAGGCGCGACTCCAGTAGGGCGAAGATCCCGGATTCCAGTTCATGTTCCCGGTCATCGGGGAGCTTGTAGCCGGTATGACCAAAGATCTTGATGCCGTTGTCCTGGTAGGGGTTGTGAGAGGCCGAGACCATTACCCCGGCTACAAAAGAATCCGTTCGCGTAAGGTAGGCGATCCCCGGCGTTGTGACTACCCCGGCGAAACAAGGAACTGCGCCGGCTTGGGCCAGCCCACCGGCGACTTGCCGCGTAATCCAAGGCCCCGATTCCCTGGTGTCCATCCCCAGGACGATGAGTGATTTCTCGTCAAGCCGCTTCGCCAGCCTGCCCAGAGCCACGCCCGCCACGTGAAGGGTCGCCGGATCAAGCGGAAACCGGCCAGCCACGCCGCGAATGCCATCGGTGCCGAACAGTTGCCTCGCCACCTAGGGGACCCTCGAGGGGCCGCCAACGGGCTGGAACCGCAATTGAATCCTGGCCGGCGTGGCGCGGACGAATTCCACGCCAGCGGGCAGGTTCACGTTTTCCTGCGTGACACTGAACGCGCGATCGCCCGGCTTGTCGACCGAGGACAGGTCCAGCGCCACGACAACTCCCGAAAGAGCAGACGGGTCCAACTGACGGGCCGGCCCCCGCACCTCGACGCTGACGAATTGCGGCCTGTCCGCGTTCATTTCAAGCGCAGCCGGCGCTTGCTCGAACTGAAGGGGCGCCGACACGGTGGCGTCGTAACGGGGCCCGCCGAACATGACGAACCAGAGCCCGACGGCAATCGCCAGACTCAGGAGCTTCCAGCCGAGGTTGTGCAGAAACAGGGCCTTCATGACTTTCCAGCACCCTCCGAACGGCCGCCCGGCGCACCCGCTGAGGTAGCGTCCGCAGCTCTCCTCCGGAAGCACCGGACTGGCCCCTCTTCGTCCGAAATGCTTCGCCATCACTTCGTCAACCTTGCGCAAGACGACGTCCAAATCAATATCGCCATAGGCGGCGACCGAGATGCGCCCGGTCTGCTCGGAAACCACGATGGCGAGGCAATCGGTTTCCTCCGTGATGCCGATCGCCGCGCGGTGCCGCGTGCCCATGGTTCGGGCCAGCGCCGGGTTCAGGCTCAGGGGCAGGAAACACGCTGCCGCCGCGATCTTGTCTTTCTGCACAATCACCGCACCGTCGTGAAGCTCGCCACCCGGCTGGAAGATCGAGAGCAGCAAATCCCGGGAAAGGTTCGCGTCCAGCTTCACGCCGCTCTCGATGAAAGTCCTCAAGCCCGTGTCGCGCTCCAGAACAATCAGGGCGCCGATCTGCTGTTGCGCTAGTTTGCCTACCGCGAGCAGAATTTCATCGGCCGACTCCAGCCGCTGCAGCCGCCCTCCGAAGCCCAGCCAGCGCCGCCTTCCGAGGTGGATCAACGCCCGGCGAATCTCCGACTGGAAGAGCACAATCAACGCGAAGGCCGTGTAAGGAAGAATGAGGCCGATGACGGAGCGCAGCAATTCCAGCCCGGCCACAACCGCTACCGCGTAAATGGCGACCAGCACGCCGAGGCCGATCAGGATCTGCGCCGCGCGTCTGCCCCTGACCAGAAGTATGAATTCGTAGACCAGGATCGCGACCAGGAGAATGTCCACGGCGGTCCCGATGGTGAGTCTCGGCAGCGACGAATCGATCGGAAAAAAGGGCACAGACATTCGCCGGCTCGTCCAACGTAAATCACAACTCCGAGCTATTATCTTACCCTGTTTTTACGGATTGCCTACCAGCTAGAGGCACGGCGCCGCCGTGCCCCTACTCGACTTTGCAGACCACCAGGGTCAAGTCGTCTCTTTGGGGCTCGCCGTTGGCGAAGGCCCTGGCGCTCTCGTATACGCCCCGCAAGATCGCCGCGGCGCTGTCGGCGGTGTGACTGCGGACGTATTCCAGCGCCCGATCGGCTTCGAACTGGTCTCCATCGGCGCTGAGCATCTCCGCGACTCCGTCTGTAAGGAGCACGATCGTATCGCCATGCTCCAGACTGACGGTCTGGGACGGACCGAACTCCGTGGCTGCGAACACGCCCAGCGGAGGAGCCGTGCTGCTCATGACGATAGTCTCGCCTGAACGACGCAGCAGGTAGCAGGGCTCGTGCCCGGCGCCCAAGTACTCGAGCGTCCGCTCCCGTGGGTCAATCCGGGCCAGCAGCAGCGTCACGAACTGGGCCTCGCCGACGTCCGAAGCGAGCGTTTGATTCAGGCTGGTGAGCAAAGGCGCGATACCGTTGGACACCGTGGCGTAAGCGCGCAGACACGCGCGGGTCTCAGCCATCAGCAGGGCGCTGCCCAGGCCGTGACCGGTTACGTCGCCGACGATCAGGTCCAGAGCGCCGTCAGGCCTGGGGAGGAAATCGAAGTAGTCTCCGCCGGTCTGGTCGGCCGGATATGCGGCGCCGGCTATGTCGAAACCCGCGAGCGAGGCCGTGGTGTTGTAATAGCGCTGCTGGACCTCGCGGGCCACTTGCATCGAGAACTCGTGTTCTTGCTTGGCCAGCAACGCGGTAATGTCCTTCAGCAAGGAAACAAAATGAGTGATCCGCTGGTTCGCGTCCTTTATGGGGCTGATGGTCTGCTCGGCCCAGTAGAGCTCGCCCGACTTCTTGCGGTTGACGATGGTCCCACGGAAGGTCTTACCCGCCATAAGCAGGCTCCAGAGCTTCCGATAGAACTGCTCGTCGTGCTTGCCGGACTTCAGCATACTGGGGGTATGCCCGAGAACTTCAAGCGCGCTGTAGCCGGTGCTCTCCTCGAAAGCCGGATTCACGTACTCGATCACACCTCTGCGGTCGGTAATGACCACGGCGTCGCCGGTGTGCTCGACAGCCAGCGCCAACTGGTCGTAGACCCGCCGAAAGGGAAGGAAGCTGTTCCCCTGGCCATCGACGACGGAAATCCTTCCGCGCAAGCCATTCTGAGACTCCGTGACGTCGGCGAAGACCACCACCCCGCCCCGGGGTGCTCCGTCGCTGTCAAACAGCGGCCGACCGCTGACTTCGATCCAAACCCCGTCGGGCTGCTTGGGATTCCTGATAAAGACCAGCTCGTGCCGCACCTCTTCTCCTCGCGCGGCGCGCGACAGGGGCAGCGCGTCGGAAGGGTAAGGCGTCACTTTGTCGGGGAGGAAACAGCCGTAAACGGAAGCCCAATCGCCAGTGGCCGCATCCCCCACGCCGCCGCCCAGAATCCGCTCGGCCTCCGGGCTGAAATAGGTCAGGATGCCGTCAGCGTTGCACACCGCCACGCCCACTGCCAGAGTCTCGAATACCGCGCTCAACAGGCTGAGATCGTCCCCGGTTGTCTGGCCGACCGCCGCTGAAATCAATTTTGTAGCCTCGCCCCTAAGCAGCAATTGACTCAATTCTACACCGGAACAGGCCCGCGACCGTGTAAACTCCGTCAATCAGCGATCAATCGCTCGCATCGCCTGGGGATGGAAGCGCTCACCCGCCGCCGCGCCTTGCGGAAAAACCTCCTCCAGGCGGCGCCGGTCGCCATCGCTCAATCGGACTTCCAAGGCCCCAAAATTCTCTTCAAGATAGCGAACGCGCTTGGTCCCGGGAATAGTTACAATGTCTTCACCTTGGGCCAGTACCCAGGCCAGCGCCAGTTGGGCCGGAGTGCAGCCTTTCTCCGCAGCCAAGCTGGCCACGGCCGCGGCGAGGCGCTGGTTGCGCTCAAGGTTCTCGGCCGAAAAGCGCGGGTGGCTCCGGTGGCGGATGTCGTCGGGCGAGAAATCGCCGGGTCCCTTGAACCGCCCCGTCAGGAAGCCGCGGCCCAGCGGGCTATAGGCGACGAAGCCCACGTTCAATTCGCGGCAGGCCGCGAGTATGCCGCCCTCGGGGTCGCGGGTCCACAGCGAATACTCAGTCTGGAGCGCCGCGATGGGGTGGACGGCGCAGGCGCGCCGCAACGTCGCTGGTGCGGCTTCCGATAGCCCCAGGTAGCGCACCTTGCCGGCCTTCACCAGCTCCGCCATGGCGCCGACGGTGTCCTCGATTGGGGTGGCCGGGTCCACGCGGTGCTGATAGTAGAGGTCGATGACTTCGGTCCCCAAGCGTGCGAGGCTGGCATCGCAGGCCCGGCCCACGTAGTCGGGCCGCCCGTTAACCGCGAGAAACTCGCCGTTGGGTCCGCGCACATTGCCGAACTTGGTAGCCAGAACCACCTCTTTCCGGCGCCCCCGGAGAGCGCGTCCGACCAGTTCCTCGTTGCGTCCGGTCCCGTACATGTCGGCAGTGTCAAGAAAGTTCATCCCGACATCGATGGCACGGTGGATGGTCGCGATAGACTCGGCGTCGTCCCCAGGTCCGTAGAACTCCGACATACCCATGCAGCCCAGACCCAGGGCCGGAACGGACAGGAATTTCCCCAACTTGCGTGTTTCCACCATAGTCTCAATTTTACCCCATATTTCCGCTCTGACCCCTTACAGATACCTTCTTCAAGCCCTCCGCCACCGCTATTCATATGGGTTTGGAGGCGGCAATGACGACGCGATGGAGGTCAACACCCTACAATTGAAAAACGGAACCAACCGTTAGTGCGGCTGTGGCTGAGCTTGATCGCCTACAACCTGGGGAACCTGTGGTGGGGGGCCCTCTGGGCCCGATTTTGCAGCAACGGCCGTTGAAGACCGGCGACAGGCTGATAAAGCTGGTCCGCTATTACTGGTTGATACTGGCCGAGAGGTGTCTCTGCAATTGTCTAGAGAGACAGGGCCGCGCCGTTTTGCCCAGGGCGCCGCGCCAATCTGCCTTCCGTGTGAAACACCCGGGCTAGTCTCAATACTGTTCACTTAAGCCAGAGACCGCTCCCTTTCGGTCGCGGTTCAGTGCACCGAACCACGAGCGGCAGCGAGTGGTTGTGCGTTATGTGACCAGTATCCGGGCTAGCCCTACGCCGGCAGCGCCGTTTCGACCGGCTCGGCGGGCGGCGGCGGAGGCGTCTCGGCCTTGCGGCCGAGGTGTACCGAGACCAGCCGCGAGACGCCGGGCTCCTGCATGGTTACTCCGTAAAGCGCCTGGGCTACTTCCATGGTGCGCTTGGCGTGCGTGATCACGATAAACTGCGTCTGCGACGACATCTCCATGAGCAGCTTGTTCAGGCGCTGGATGTTCGGCTCGTCGAGCGGCGCATCCACTTCGTCAAGGATGCAGAACGGGCTGGGCTGGTATTTGAAGATTCCCATCAGCAGCGCCAGTGCCGTCAGCGCCTTCTCGCCGCCGGAAAGCAGCAGGACATTCTGCAGCCGCTTGCCCGGAGGCGAAGCCACGATCTCGATGCCCGACTCGGCGGCATTGGCCTCGTCAGTGAGACGCATCTCCCCTGTGCCCCCGCCGAACAGGGTCCGGAACATCTCCTGGAAGTTAGCATTGATCGCCGTGAATGCCTCCGAGAAGCGCTTGCGGCTCTCGGCATCGATCTCGTGGATGGCCTTCTCGGTGTCCCGAATGGAATCCAGAAGATCCTGCCTCTGGGTGTTCAAGAAGTCGTACCTCTGCTGGGCCTCCTGATACTCTTCGAGCGCCTGCGGGTTCACTGGCCCTAGCGCCTCGATCCGCGCCTTGATCTCGTCGTATCTCTGTTCGATCTCCGCCAGCCCGATCTCGTCGGGAACCGTCTGGTCCGCCTCGGCCACCTCGGCGATGGAAACGTTCAACTCCTTGCGGCTGGTTTCGTCCAGGTACTTCAACTCAGCCTGGCGTTGCACCAGAACCAGTTCGATCTCGCCGCGCCTGGCCAGCGCCTCCTGCATTTGGGTGCGCATCATCCGCAGCGACTCGTCGAGCCCCGCCAGCGCCTCTCGCGCCGCGACCTCCGCGGCGGCCAGCGTTTCAACGCTTGCTGACGCCTCGGAAATCTGGTCCGCCACTTCGGCCGCCCGCCCGTCGAGCTCGATATTGTTCGCCAGCAAACGGGCGCGCTCCACGCCGCGGCGCTCCAGCTCGCCCGCCAGCTCCTGCTGCCGCCGGCCGACCTCCCGGCGCTGCGCCTCGATGCGTGCGCGCGCCTCCTGCTCGCCGCGGTTCCGTTCCTCCAACCCTGCCACCGCCGCGCGCAAAGCCGAGTGCTCTTCGCCGATCCGCGCGGTTTCCGTCCGCAAGCGCTCCAGTTCCTCCCGCGCCGCTTCCAGGCCGCTTTGCTCGCTCAGGCGCGCCTGCTCTTTCTCCTCGGCCTGCTTCTCAACTTCCGCGCGCCGGGCCAGCGCGCGCTCCCTCTCATGCGTCAGACGGCCGAACTCCGCGCGCGCCACTGAGAGAGAGGAGTCCGCCTTGGCCTTTTCTCCGGCCAGCTTGCGGCTCTCGAGCTCGAGCGCCAGAGACTCCTTCTCTTGATCTTGTTGCAGGGCGCGCAGCCGTTCCAGATCCTTCTCGATCAGCGCGATTTCGCTTTCCAGTGCCTCCAGGCGCGAGGCAGTCGAATCGATCTCCTTCTGCCGGGCTTCGACCACGCCAGCCAGCCCGCGCAGTTCGCGCTTCAACGCCAGCGGGCCGCTGCCGGTCTTCTTGCCGCCGCTGACGGCGAAGCCCGAGTAGCACACCCCATCGGGCGCCAGAAAGTAGAGGGCCGGATACTGGAGGGCCAGCCGCTGTGCGGCCGAGCGATCCTCGGCCAGAAAACACCGAGCCAGCCTCGGCAGCAGTTCGGACGGCGCGTGCGTGAGACCGTTGCCGAGGCGCAGTACGTCGCTTAACCGGGCCACGATACCGGTCTCGGGGCCAATCGACGGTTCCGCGCGCCGGGACTCGCCGAAGTCCGCGTTCTGGTCCGGATGCACCAGGAAAGTGGCGCGTCCCTCCAGGTCCGAGCGCAGCAGGCCCACGCCCTGCTCGGCCTGTTCCCAGGTGTCGACAACCACGTACTCGAGTTCGTCGTGGAGGAACTCCTCGGCCGCCCGTTCGTGCGCCGGGTCCACTTCGACGAAGTCCGCCAGCACGCCGAGCGGCTTCAGGCCCCCGGCCCGGCCGTGCTCGGTCGCCGTGAACAGACGCTTGACCGCCTCGGCGGTATAGGCCCGGTGCGAGAGAATCTCTTCCAGGGAATCCCGGCGCGCTTTGACCGTCGAGAACTCCGAGCGCAGCACCTCCAGGCGCCGCCTGGCCTCGGCCGCTTCCGCGCGCCGGCTGGCATACTCGCTCTCCTGCCGCCCCTTTTCGGAGATGACCGCCTGGATCTCGGCCTGCCGCGCGGCCATTCGCCGCGAGACGTCGTCATTGGAAGCGGCCAGCCACTCCAGGTCGGCCAGCGCCGCCTGTTCTTCCTTCTGAATCCTGGCGGTTTCCCGATCGACTCCGGCGAGGAACTCGTTGATCTGCGCCAACTGGTTCTTCAGCGAGGACGCCTCGCCCAACAGCCGCAGCACCGCCTGCCGGCAGGACTCGATCTTCCGCTCCCGCTCGCGCAGATCTTGTTGAACCTGTTCCCGCTCGGCGGTCTTCGCGGCCAGATGCTGCCGGGCGGTCTCCACCTCCCGCTCCAGCTCGCGCACGCGTCCAGCCTGGGCCTCCAGTTCGACTTCCAGGGCCGCCAGGCGCGTCGCCAGCTCGGCCAATTCGCTTTCTCCCTGGGTCAGCCGCTGCTCGATGGCGGCGATCTGCTGGGCCTGACTCGCCAGACGTCCCCTAGTCCGCTCCGCTTCCAGATTCAGGTCAGCCAGGCGCTGGCGAGCCTGGGTCAGCTCGCTCTCCTGGCGATAGCCTTCAGCTTGAAGACGGCTGTATTCGGCGTCCTTCTCGGCCACTTCAGCGGAAAGGCGCCGCGCTTCTTCAGCCGCCAGGTTCAGATCCAGGGCGGTCTTGGCCGCGTCCCTTTCCAGAAGCCGGTAGCGGCCCGAGAGCAGCCGGCGCAACTGCGCTTCCATCTCCGTCTTCAACTCCCCGTAACGGCGGGCCTTGGCGGCCTGGCGCTTGAGCGAGTTCGCCTGACGGCTGACTTCCTCCAGAATGTCGAACACCCGGGCCAGGTTCTGCTTGGCGCCCTCCAGCCGCGCTTCCGCCAGCCGCTTCCTCGTCTTGAACCGGGTGACCCCTGCCGCCTCTTCGATCACGGCGCGCCGGTCCTGCGGGCGGGAGCTCAGGATCTGCCCAATGCGCCCTTGCTCGATAATGGCGTAGCTCTCCGGTCCCAGGCCGGTCCCCATGAAGATGTCCTGGATGTCCCGCAGACGCGCCGTGCGGCCGTCGATCAGATACTCGCTCTCGCCGGAGCGGTACAGGCGGCGGGTGACGACGATCTCGCCGGGTTTCTGCCGGGCTTCAGCCAGGATTGGACCGACCGGCGCGCTGTGGCCGTTTGTGCCGCCGTTGAGTCCGGCGCTGCCATTGAGGGGCACATGGATCTCGTGGGCGCTGAAGGCGGGGTCCACCAAGCTCAGCGTCACCGAGGCCATCCCAACCGGCTTGCGCTCCCGCGTGCCGGCGAAGATCACGTCCTCCATCCGGCTGCCGCGTAAGGACTTAACCGACTGCTCGCCGAGCACCCAACTGATGGCGTCGCTCAAGTTCGACTTGCCGCATCCGTTGGGTCCAACCACCGCGATGATCCCGCTGCCGTTGAACTTCAACTCGGTGCGGTCGCAAAACGACTTAAACCCCTGCAACTCCAACCGCTTCAGTCTAAGCAAGGCGCTTGCCCTCTCTTCTTGTTCGGAGTCTCCGCACGCCTAGGCGGCGGCTCGGGGGATGCCTCAATCTTAAGCCCAGTCCGAACAAAAGTAAAGTGCCATACAGCCGCATGGGGCCATTTTTATATGGCCACCATATATAGCCACCCGTTCGACGGGCAGCCGCAGGCTCATTCTGCCCATAGGGTACGCTATTATGAGCATGGGCAGGGGGTTGTTGTGCCCCCAAGCCCGCCGTTTTCGCAACATGGCGTTCATTACGATTTCGGGAGAGCCGGGCTGCCCCGCCGAGGAGGTGGCGCGCCTGACCGCCCAGCGGCTCGGCTTTGAGCTAATCACCCACACCCGCCTGCAGAGCCTTCTCGCTCAGGAATTCGGCGAGGAGGCCAAGCTCTCCGGCAAGGCCATCCGTCCGGCGCTGCTCAGCGTCCTGGCGCGGCTGGCCACGGAGCGTCACCTGGTGGTCTGCGCCGGCGGCGTCGAGCTCGTCTTTACCAACTTCCTGGGAGTGCTGCGAGTCGGGATCGTAGCGCCCGAATCCTGGCGCATCGGCGCCTTCATGCTGGAACACCGCGTGGACCGCGCCTCCGCCAAGCGGCTCCTGCGCGAGTTGGAACGCAAAGAGAAGAGTGAACGAGTCAGGAAATTTGGCAGGGCCACGGCCACGCCTTCACTGTTCGACCTGGTGGTGAACGCCGGGTTTCTGGACGCCGGCCAGATCGCACAACTGATCCAATCCGCCGCCGCCGTGAAGAATCTCGCGGAGCAGGGGTTGCTGAGCGCCGAAGCCGACGCCCAGCTCCAGTTCCAGGCCCGCCTCCAGCTCTCCAAGCACGGGATCATGCCCCCCGGCGCCGCCGCGCTGAAGCGCGTCAACTTCTCCCATCCCAGTGAAGAGGTTTTCGCCCGCCTGCTCGACTTCTACCGGATCTCCTGGGAATTCGAGCCGCGCAGTTTCCCTCTCCAGTGGGACAAGGACGGAAAGGTGCAGGAAGCGTTCACCCCGGATTTCTATCTGCCCGAGTTCGACCTGTATGTCGAACTGACTACAATGAAACAGTCTCTGGTCACGAAGAAGAACCGAAAAGTGAAGTTACTCCGCGAAATTTATCCGCACGTGAATATCCAGGTGTTCTATCAGAAGGACTTCCAGAACCTGATCTTTAAGCACGGCCTGGCGGGCCCCATGGCGAGCGTATGAGCGATGCCCAGCCGCCCGGCCTGGAACGTATTCTCTTCACGGAAGAGCAGATCCGCGAGCGCATCCGTGAAGTGGCCGCCGAAATCTCCGCGAAGTATCGCGGAGGCAACCTGAAACTGATCGGAGTGCTGAAGGGCTCGATTTTCTTTCTGACCGCGCTGGCGCGCGAGCTCGAGATCCCCGTCACAATCGACTTCCTGGCGATCTCCAGCTTCTCGAGCAAGGCCGGTGCTCCCGGCCTGGTGCGCATCGCCAAGGATCTGGATGAAAGCATCGAAGGCGAGGACGTCCTTCTGGTGGAGGACATCGTGGACACCGGCTTCACGGCGCGTTATCTGCTCCAGACTCTCGCCGGCCGCGGCCCGAATTCGCTCGCCATCTGCACCCTGCTGGACCGCACCACCAGCCGGATCGTGCAGGTCCCGGTCGAGTTTCGCTGTTTCGAGATACCGGATCGCTTTGTGGTCGGCTTCGGCCTGGACTACCGGCAGTTGTACCGCAATCTGGGTTACATCGCCGTGATGAAACCGGCGGAGGCCGGCTCACGTACTTGACACTGGGGTCTGATTCTGATTCTTTACTGAGAGGGTATTGCTATATGAAACGACTGCTGTTTTTGCCGCTGATCATGATCGGCCTGTCCGCGCTGGCGTTCGGCCAGTCGCTGCAGGTTGTTGGTTTCGTCGCTCCGGGCCGCTTTAGCACCGCGGGCAAAGGCGAATTCGGGTTTCAGTTCGGGGGCGGGCCCAAGTACATCACTTCGACCGGACTGGGGGTGGGCGCCGAGATCGCCTTGAGCGCGCCCAAGGAGAAGTTCAGCTCTTTCCAGGCCGGCACCGGCTCGTTTAACGGATACTACGTGTTCAAGCTTCCAGCGGAGAAGGTCGAACCGTTCGTTACCGGAGGCTACACGCGGACATTCCTGAATCGCATGGGAGGTGACTGGGGCAACTTCGGCGGCGGAGTCACTGTGTGGAGCACGCAATCCATTGGGATTCTGACCGAATTCCGCGGTCACCTCCGTAAGTTTCAGGCCAATCAGGAGGGCGCCGACAAAATGTGGGTGATCCGGATCGGCGTAGTGGCCAGATAAGCAACGGAATGAAATGGCTTCTACTGTCCTTGGCGGCAGTGGTGCTGGTTGTTTATCTCCTTGAGGACTGGGGCCACTCCACTTTCCCGCCGGGCGTGCTCGTCCCCGAGGAGCCTTCGCAGAGCCCGCTTTCCGGCGGTCCTTCCTGGCAGAAGGGGAAGTATCGATTCAGCGCGCGCGCGGACTTCTCCATTCGCGCGCGGATTCTGAGCGCCGAGCGGTATTGGCTGGACGGCGCCGCCGCCGTTTCTCCCATTGATTTTGCCGTCGGCTGGGGCCCCATGTCCGACCAGCGCACCATCGATCAGATCGGCTTTGGCCAAACCGGCCGGTGGTGGCGCTACTGGCCCAAGGGGCCCCAGTTTCCCATCCCGGCTTCCGAGATCACCTCGCACAGCGCCAATATGCACATGATCCCCGCCGACGACAACGTGCTCAAAGCGCTCCGGAACGTGCGCCGCGGCGACCTCGTCTCCCTGACCGGCTACCTGGTCGACGTCGAATCCTCCAGCGGCTGGAAATGGCCGACCTCGCTCAGCCGCACCGACACGGGCAACGGCGCCTGCGAGATCGTCTGGGTTCGGCGACTCGTGATCCAATAGAAAAAGCATGAAGCTCCCACGTCCGCTCTCGGAAGCCGCGCTGCTCGAGCACGTCCGGCGCCTGCCGCACGCGCGGGCGAGCTTCAAGCAGTTGGTGCGGGAACTCGGCGCCCGCGGCGCGCCGCGGGTGGAGTTGGAGAACCTGCTCGATCGGCTCGCTGCCCGCGGCGACCTGATCGAATACAAGACCGGTTTCTTCGTCTCGGCCGCCGACACCCGCGAGTTCGCCTCCGGCCGCCTCAGCATGCATCGCGACGGCTACGGCTTTCTCGTCCCGGATCGCCGCCTCGAGGGCGTCGCCGGCGACATCTACATCGCCCGCGCTTCCGCCGCCGAGGCCATGCACGGCGACCGCGTCCTGGTCCGCATCGCCCGCGTCGATTCGACCGGGCGCGCCGAAGGCGAGATTCTGCGGATCCTCAAGCGAGCCCACCCCACCGTGGTCGGCGAATTCCGTATCCGCCGCGACGGCAACATCGTCATCCCCCACGACGACCGCATATCCGGCTGGATCGAAATCCCCGCGGGGCTGGAAAAGCCGGCCGCTGCCGCCGTAGACCGCGTCGGCGCCGTGGAGCTCGACATCTCCTCACCCGACAAGCTCGACGGCATGATCGTGGACGTCGAATTGCTCGAATTCCCACACGGCGGCGCGCGGGCAGTGGGCCGCATCGTCGAGGTGCTGGGGAAGCCCACCGACTTCGGCGTGGACGTCGAAATCGTCATCCGTAAGCACCACCTGCCCCACCGCTTCCCGCCCGACGTCCTGGAACAGGCCCGAAGTTTGACGGCGGCCATCCCGGCCGCCGAGCTCGCGCGCCGCGAAGATTTCCGCAGCCTGGACATAGTAACCATCGACGGCGAAACCGCGCGCGATTTCGACGACGCCGTCTGGGTGGACAAGGCGCCCGACGGCAACTACGCGCTCCAGGTGCACATCGCCGACGTCAGCCACTACGTGCAGCCGGGCGCGCCCATCGACCGGGAAGCGGCCCTGCGCGGCACCAGCGTCTACTTCCCCGATCGCGCCGTCCCCATGCTGCCGCTGGAGCTTTCCACCGACATCTGCTCCCTGCGGCCCCACGCGGACCGCCTGGTGCTCTCCATCCTGCTTGAAATCGACCATCGCGGCGACATCGTCTCCCAGCGCTTCACGCGCGGAGTGATCCGCAGCGCCGAGCGGCTGACCTACACCAGCGTGCACCTCTTACTGGAGGGCGATCCGGGCCTGCGGGAGCGTTACGGCGGCCTCGTCTCCCGCCTCGAACTCATGCGCGAGCTGGCCCTCGTCCTGAACCGCAAGCGGGTCAAGCGCGGCGCCATCGATTTCGACTTGCCCGAGCCGCTCATCGAGTTCGACGAGTGGGGCGAGATGACCGGCGTCAAGCGCGCCCCGCGCAACATCGCCCACCGCATCATCGAAGAGCTTATGCTGGCGGCTAACGAGGCCGTGGCCGGGCACCTGGAAACGGAGGGCATTCCCTCGCTGTTCCGCATCCATGAGCCGCCCGACCCCCAGCGCGTGATGGACTTCGAGGATATCGCCGCCGGCTTCGGCTACTCGCTGGGCCTCGGCGCGCTGCCGGTGAAGCGCTTCCCCATGGTGGATCGCAAGCGCGACGGCCGCAAGGTCCGCCGGGACCTGGTGCGGGCCGACGAGCGCCTCCCGATCTCGCCCCGCCACTATCAGAACCTGGTGAAGAAGATCGAGGGCAAGCCCGAGGAGCGTATTCTCAGTTTCCTTATGCTCCGCTCGCTGAAGCAGGCCCGCTACAGCGCCGTGAACGAAGGCCACTTCGCGCTGGCGGCGAAGACCTACACCCACTTCACCTCGCCCATCCGCCGCTATCCGGACTTGATAGTGCATCGCATTCTGGCGGCGACGCTGGACGCCAAGACCCCGCCCGCGATGGAACTCGGGGCGATTGCCCACGACACCTCATTTACCGAAAGGCGCGCGGCCGAAGCCGAGCGCGAGCTGGTCGAGTGGAAGAAGAGTAAGTTCATGCAGGAGAAACTCGGCGACGACTTCCCCGCCCTGGTCATCAGCACGACTAAGTTCGGCTTATTTGTGGAACTGACTGACTTATTCGTCGAAGGCCTGGTGCCTATCGACACCCTTACCGGCGACCGCTACACCTTTCAAGAGAACACCCGCAAGATCGTCGGCGAGCGCTCCCGGCGAACTTACTCGATCGGCGATACCGTCCAGGTGCGCCTGGACCGCGTGGACCCCGTCGAGCATAAGCTCCAATTCTCACTGTTGGAGCCCCCGCGCCGGCGGAATTAAGTTTTTTATTGTAATCGCCTCGCCACATGTGATACGTTTAATCTGCTGCCGCGCATCCACTGATCCCGGTGATCTGCTCACTCTCGCCGGTCGGGAGCGGAAGACGGGTTCTACCGTCTCGTACCGGGTTGTCTCTATGATGGCTGGCATTCACTCACCTCAAGCCGAGCAGTATCCGCCGGGCGTGGAGTTGACCTCTCAAGCGTTGCCGCCCGCCTACGTCTACCTCATTCAGCAGGGGATCGTCAAACTGACCTACGCCGCTCCGGAAGGCCGCCAGATGCTCGTGGACTTGAGGTTTTCCGGCGAACTGGTAGGGGTGGGGGCCTCCGTTCTCGGGCAGCCGTGCTTTGGAACCTCCACCACCCTGACGAGTTCCTTGCTTGCCCGTTGGTCCGTGCGCGAATTCCAGCGCGAGCGTCTGCCGGCTTTTGCGTCTGTTCTGTCATTATTGTATTGACAGACCGACGCAAATGTGAGATCCTACCCTTGAGCCTATGCTCAGGAGTCCGCCATGAACGAGGATCTCAAAGAGGTAGTTCTAGGTGCCTTTGAAGCTTCCCTGGAGGCTCAGCTTCGCGCTGTCCGCCGCCTCCGTCAAGGTTCCCCCGGGGGAGCGCAGCCGCGCCGAAAAAAGAGTATGTCCCAGGTTGACATGGCATATGACCTACTCAGAAAGGCCCGCCAGCCCCTGCACATCTCCGAACTGCTGGCTCGCATTCAGACCAGCTTCGGTGTCGCTGTCGACCGCGAAAGCCTGGTCTCCTCGCTGGCCAAGAAGGTGGTCCGCGGGGACCGTTTTGTGCGCACCGCCAAGAACACCTTCGGCCTGCGTCCGGAGGGCCGATGACCCTGCTGGAGAACTTCCTGGAGATCGCCGCCGACTGGCGCAGCGTGTTCCCGCAACTCCGCTCGTCGCGCCGCGCTGTCCGCCAGGCCTTGGGCTCGCTGGTTTGCCTGGGCCGCCGCACGCTGTCGCGCGTAATCTGGACCAACGGGGGCGAACAACGCAGTTGGAGCGCCGAGTACTTTCTGCACTCGCGCGTCGGCGTGGGACCCGCAGCAGTTGTTTGTCCCCATCCTGGAGCGCGCCCTGGCCTGGTGTCCAGGCCGCCTGGTCGGCGTGGCGGTGGACGACACGCGGCTGCGCAAGACGGGGCTGTGCATCCCCCAGGCCTTCTACCAGCGCGATCCGCTTTCGCCGCCGTTTCATTGGAACCTGATGCGGGGGCTGCGCTTCTTACAGGCTTCGCTGCTGCTGCCGCTGCACCGGCGCGCCCCCGTGGGCAGCCGCGCTCTGCCGATCCGATTTCAAGACGCGCCGGCCGTGAAACGCCCGCGGCGCAACGCTCCGCTGGAGGAGTGGCAGGGGTACCGGGACCTGGTCAAACAACACAATCTCTCCCAGCGCTTCCGCCAGATGATGGGCCAACTGCGGCAGATGTTGGATGCGGCGGGCGCCGCGAACAAGCTCCTGGTGCTGGCCGCCGATGGCAGCTTCTGCAATCGAACCGTCTTTACCTCCCCGCGCGACCGCACCGAGATCATCGCCCGCGCACGCAAGGACGCGGTGCTGTGCTTTCGCGCGCCGCAGCCTTCCCGGCGGTTCTATGCTCCGGACAAGTTCACCCCCGAACAGGTGCGCCAGGATGAAGCGATCCCCTGGCAGACCACCAAGCTCTTCTACGGGGGCAAGCGGCGCCGGATTCGCTACAAAGAGATCGGTTCGGTCTACTGGCAAGGCGGCGCCCGGCAGCGACCGCTGCGGCTGTTCGTCGTCGCACCCACCCCGTATCGCAAGCGCAAGAGTGGCCGGCTGTACTACCGGCGGCCCGCCTACCTGCTGACCACCGATCTGACCAGTTCCGCCAAAGCGTTACTGCAGATCTACTTCGACCGCTGGCAAATCGAGGTGAATCATCGCGAGGAAAAGGATACGCTCGGCGTCGGCCAGGCTCAGTTGTGGAATGAGACGGCCGTGCCCAAACAACCCGTGCTGGTCGTGGCCGCCTACAGCGCCCTGCTGCTGGCCTCGCTGATCGCCTTCGGAACCGGGCGCGGAGAGGCCTACGCACTGTTGCCGAAGTGGAGACGGCATGCCAAACGCCCCTCCTGCCTGGATCTGATCACCCTGCTGCGCAAGGAAATGGCCGAACACCCTGAAATCCTGGCCTCCTACGCCCTCCAACCCTCGGATCGCGGGCTCGTCGCCGCCGCAGCCGCCTGAAAATGTAGAAACTCCAGGCGCGAGCGTCTGCCGGCTTCTCAGCCGGCAGACGCTCGCCCTGTATCGCCGGCTGGCCAGTGTGGGTCTGTGCGGCGCCCGTCAGAGACTCGAGGAGTTCCTCGCCGCCTGTTCTGACGGCCAGACCGGCGGCGTCCACTCACCATCGGCAAGAGTGCGCCTACCGTTGATGCAGTGGGAACTGGCCGAGTACCTGTCCGTTTCGCCCTCCTATGTTTCCAGGCTGTGGAGGGAACTGGAGGAGGAAGGCATCGTCCAGCGACAGAAAGGCTGGATCTATCTTCTGGATCGCTCCGCCGCGGTTGCTGACTCTCCCCGGCAGTAGCGCCGGCCATCTTGCACTTTGTCAAGAACCGTCTTGCTGTAGTTGCTTGCGCTCCCAGCCAATCTGCCTCACAGTGAACCCATAAGGTGACGGAGGCTATGCTCTCACGAACCGTTGTTGTCGTTGTACTGATCGCCGCGGCCTGCATTCCGCCTCTCCCGGCAGCGGCCCTTTCCCTCCAGTCCGGCGCCCAGATGCTCCGGCTGCCGCAGCGTGACCGCTCCGGAAGCGCCGACCTGGCGGAGCCGCCGGCGACGGTCACCATCGAAACCGCCGGCGGCCAGATGCTCTTTCGCGTCCGCACTCCGGAAACCGGCGGCGCGGCGGTTGCCTCGCCTTCTCTGCGGCTGGCCGTGATGCTCTGGAATCGTGGCGCGCCGGCGGTTGCGCCCCCGAGCGTCCTTTTTGTGAAGTCGGCGCCAGGGGAAGACGCCTCGCTCGCCGGCAGGATCTTTCTGGACGCCTCGCTGGGCGGCCCCCGTCTGGTGCGCTCGGGCGGAACCTGGCAAAAGCTCGGGGCCAGTGCCTCCGCGGCCTGGGATTCCCAGGGAACCCTCGTGAGTTTGAGCGTCCCGCTGTCAAGCCTAGCCGGCTTGTGCCCGGACGGCGTTCTCTTGGATGTGCGCGTCCAGAGGAACGGGGTGCTGTATAGCCACGGGGCCGCCGCAAGCTGGTTCGAGCCCCCGGACCCCGCCCGGGCCGTCGCCTTGGATCGGGTCATATCCGGGTCATCGGCTTCTCCCGTCCAGGCGCTGGCCGCTTCTTTGAGCCCGCTGCCGGTCAGCCCCGGTCCCCAGCTTTCGGTGTACGCCCGGAAACCCCTGCCACTGGACCAGGAATACTGCGTGGGCTGTGAGGAGGTGTCGCTGGCCCGCGAACTGGCGCGGACCGGCAACACGACCGCCGCCATCGAGAGGCTGCAACAACTCGTTGCGGCATCAGTCCCGGCCGAGCTTGTCTGGCAGGAGGCCATGCTGGAGCTTCAATCAGCCTGGCTGGAGTCGGGCCGGCTGGAGGATTCCATCGACGCCGGATTGCGCCTTCTGGAGGCCGGCGGGACCTGGGACGCCACCGCGATCCCGGCGCTTCGGACCCTGGCCACCGCCCTCCACAAGGCCGGCATCAAGCTGGCCCAGGACGGCGGCGGGGGCAAGGCGTTCCTGGATCGCTTTCTGAAAGCCGTGGCGGACGCCAACTTCCGGGCGGCCTATGGCGCCGATCTGCTGATTCTACAGCATATGCTCCCTGAAGCCTATGCCCTGCTGGAAACCGTCGTCGGCAACGACTCCGCTCCTGTGGCGGTGAAGGCGCACGCCTTGTTGCGGCTCGAATCCCAAATGGAGGGGAGGTAAACGGAATGCGCTCCAAAACTGTGCTCACGCTCGTCCTTGCAATCGCGACTCTGCCGTTTGTGACGCCTCGCGCCGCCCAGGCCGCGGACCCGGTCCCTCCGATGGACCTGGCTCGGGCCAAGGCCATGGCGCTCCAGATGACGGTTGCCTTGCAGGCGCAAGTCGAGAAGTTCTAACGCGAGGGCCGTCCGGGCAGTTCGCTCGGCCGGGCTTTTGCGGCTAAGGCCGGCCTGAACGACGCCGAAGCGGAGGTCATGGGCCGGGTTGCGGCTCGCATGAAAGAACGCGTCGCGCCCCTGGACCAACGCGCCCAGGCCATCATCCAGGCCGCCCGCAGGCAGTTCCCAGGCGGCCGTCTTCAGCCCGGCGTGGTGCCGCCTCCGCCCTCCGCCGAACTAGCCGATCTCCAGCGCCAGCGCGACGCCGTCGTCGCCCAGGCCGTCCGGGATCTGGAGCAGGAACTGGGCCCTTCCGGCCTGACGAAACTCGAGAGCCACCTCAATCAGACCATGCTCCAGAAGAAGCCCCCCAGCCTGACGATTACCGGGCCTAAAGATATCGGCCCTCCCGGCCAGACCGCGCGTCCTGCTTCTTCCCGGAAGGAGGCAACCCGATGAACGGTCATCTTCGGGCGCTCACCAGGATCACCCTGGCGGCATTCCTCCTGCTCGGCGCCGGCGCTTGCGCCTGGGGCCAGTACAGCGAAGGCCACGCCGGCGTCTACTACGACGAGGTCTACGACGTGGTAATCGGCTTCGGCGTGACCTGGCCCGACTACAGCACCGATTACTACTACGATCCCAGAGTGGACGTCGGCCTTTACTCGGACAACGGCTTTGACGAAATCGAGTTCGGCTTCGGGGGCGTCGACGGCTACGCGAGCGTCGGCGTCGTCGCCCCCGCCGAACCCGGCGTCACCTACACCGTCAAGAGCTACCACTCCGTCGACGTATATTACTCTTACTACGACATCGATCCCTGGTGTTCCTACAGTTGCTACGACTGGTATGACGCCTACGGCTACAGCCTGGCTCTCACGACCATAGGCGAGGTCCCCGATCTGATCTGGTATCCATCATTCACCCTGGCGCTGGTTTATCTGGCAAATCAGTACATGGGCATGAACGAGCAGGACCTGATTGAGCCGATTCCTTTGCTTCACGTGAAGAACGGTGTTGAGGAGATCTCTGGGGGGGCGTACGCCTTCATCACGGCCGGCAGCAGTTCCTCGCCGCCCCAGATGCCGCCGCTGACCGCCTACTTGACCGGTGCGTCGCTCACCGGCAACACCACCTGGAAGATCAACGTCTCCTACTACGACAACGGCCGCTCCGACGACGACACGTACCCGAACTCCTCCGGCTCAACCCTCTCCTCCACCTCAACCTGGAACACTCAGTCCGACTTTGGTTCGAATCATCGCGGCGGGACAGCGACGATTCAGTACAAGTACAACAGCTATCCCTGGCGCTCTTTCGTGCTCCACATCGGCGGCACAAACCCGTCGGAAGCAAACGCGAAGAGCTACCTGGGCTCCAGCCCGTGGTTCCTGAAGCGGATCGCTCGCCAGGAGTCCGGCATCCAGCAATTCTCAAGTTCGGATCCAAAATTCGGCTCTCCCAACGGCTGGGGGATGATGCAGCTTGATCCGCCGCCTGGGCCACAAGAGATCTGGAGTTGGTGGGACAATGCGGACGGAGGCAAGGCGTTGGTGAACACCAAGCAGAGTGAGTTGGATTCTACATGGACAACTCGACTCAACGAGTGGAATACGTGGAACGCTAACCATCCCGGCCAACAGGTGGGACCGCCGGTCGACAGGACCGAGGGTAGCCAGTGTACGTTCAAGTGGAACAACGGCAACTATGGCAGTGAAGCCGTCAAGGGCTTCAAGGACGCCTGCTGGATCAAGCGGTACAATGGGGCGACCCAGGACTACATCATCTGGGATACGGGAGACCCGAACGATGAGCACTGGACATACAATGACAGCGCTGGCTACGTGAACGCCGTGTGCTCCCAGGCGCCGTGATGCTAACACGCCGAAGCTTCGCTGGACTCTTTGCGGCGGGAGCACTGAGCCGTAGTGCAGGCGCTCAGGACAAGAATGGCCTTTACGCCATCACTGCCTGCCCGCAACCCCAAGGGGAACTGAAGTTCCCGGGAGTCCTGTTCTGCCTGGGTGCAGATGGAAAACAAGTTTCGTGGGCCAGCCAGTTGGCCACGAAGGAGCAAGGCGTGCATTATCTGCTCTACTCCTTCGAGGGAAGGCTGGCAGTCTTAGCGGCGCCAAGAGACATCGCCAATGAAATCGTGGTCGTTTCCTTCGACTCCCCAGGGCGACCGAGAACCGCAAAGTTGGACTTACAGGGGATGTCCGTGGTTGGCCGGCATTTCGTCTGGCTCGAAGGACGCCTTCACCTCGCCTTAAAGCTCTTTCGCGACGGCAAGTTCCGTTACCTTGCAATCCGGCTCGATACCCTGGATGTTCGTGAGGCCCAACCAAAGGAACTGTACCAGCAGTTCGCGATTGACGGCTTCCCCGGCGGTCTGATCTCCAACAACGACTTCGCGTCCTTCGAACAGCCTGTGGGTTCCCGCAACCTTGTTGTAGCCGAGGCCATGCCTAGGCTTCCATCTTCGGTGACACTACCGCCGGACCTCACGTTCCCGCCGGGCGAGAACATCGGCTTGTTTGCCGCAAACCAAGAGATGCTGGCATTCACCGCCGGAAAAATGCGCTTGCGGACTAGCCCGGGAGCAACCACGCCCTATCAAGTACTGGACCGGGGCGCTGGCAGTTGGCATTCTATCGATTTCCCAGGCGGGGCGTCTCTGGCTCGCGCATTTGGCCCATGGCTGGTCGCCCAAGCGAGAGAACTGCGTGAGGAGTACACCCCAAGTCCCGGGCAAAACGTCCGCCGCCAGCAAAGATCCACCACCGGCCCGGCGTACGACAGCGTAGCCGAAGGATTTAGTCTTTTTCAGCCTGGGCTTCTCTTCCTTTACCACGTTCCCTCCCGGCGGCGGATTGTGGAGGAGACGGGGCAGGGAGATACGGAAGTCCTGTGGGTTAAGGATGACCGCATACTATACCGCTGCGACCGGATCCTGTACGAGGCACGCATCGAAGGTACAAGCCTGAAGGACAAGCGCAAGCTCATCGAGCGCGACGTCATCGCCGATGTCCACTGGGTCTTCTACGGTCCGCCCTCCGGCCCGCCGCCCGACCCTCCCTGGACCGCCTTCAAGGATTACGAGAAGTGATCACGATTTAGCACACGGACGTCGTCCAGTTCGGCCCAGGCCGCGGACCCGGTCCCTCCGATGGACCTGGCTCGGGCCAAAGGCCATGGCGCTCCAGATGACGGTTGCCTTGCAGGCGCAAGTCGAGAAGTTCGAACGCGAGGGCCGTCCGGGCAGTTCGCTCGGCCGGGCTTTTGCGGCTAAGGCCGGCCTGAACGACGCCGAAGCGGAGGTCATGAGCCGTGTGGCGGCTCGCATGAAAGAGCGCGTCGCGCCCCTGGACCAACGCGCCCGAACCATCATCCAGGCTGCTCGCCGGCAGTTCCCAGGCGGCCGTCTTCAGCCCGGCGTTGGTATCCGTCCGGCGAACACATGTAGGGCCAGACGCGTGTATGGTTGAAGGCTGGGTGTGGGTTCAGGCCTTGCTGGCCGCCCGTGCCGCGAGCCAGTGGTCGGGCAGGAACTCCTCGAGTCGGTTTTGCGGGTGAGCGCCGATGCGAGTGAACACGTCGCGCAGGTAGGCGAACGGATCCATGTGATGGCGCTTGCACGTGGCGATGAGGCTGCTCAGCACCGCCGCCGTACGTCCGCCGTTGTCGCTGCCGAAGAAGGTCCAGTTACGCCGTCCCACTGCCACTCCGCGCAGGCTGCGCTCGGCACCGTTGTTGTCGATTTCCAGATCGCCGTCCTTCGCGTAGCGCACCAGCGCGTCCCAGTTGGACAAAGTGTAGGCCATGGCTTGGCCGATCGGGCTCTTCGGCAATACCCGCGGCCGCTCGCGTTCCAGATACGCCTTGATATCGTCCAGCATCGGCTGGCTCCGCTCCCCACGCAACGCCAGACGTCCGGCGGCGTCCAACTGCTTTTCCCGCGCCTCGCGCTCGACGTCGTACAGCAGATGAAAGTAAGCCAGCATCACCGTCGAACGCATGATGTCGCTCGACTGCGCCTCGAAGTACTTTCGGCGCGCGTGCGCCATGCAGGCCACCTCCGTGATGCCGCGCTCGGCTTCCTTGTAGATCTGGTCGTAGCCCGAGTAGGCGTCTGCCTGCAAGTATCCGTGGAAGTCCTTCAGAAACTCATCCGGCCCTTCGCGGCAGCGATTCGGGGTGTAGTCGTACACCGTGTAGGGATGCTGCGCGTCCCCGACGTAGGTCCAGATCCGCCCGGTGCGCGTGCGCGGCAACTCCGGGTCCAACACCGGCACCGGCGTGTCGTCGGTCTGCACGACTTTGGAACTCAGTACCCGCACTTTCATCAGGTCGGCTAGTGGACTGACCAACTCCGCGCACTGCCGCATCCAATCGCACATGGTCTGGCGAGATAGATCCACGCCCTGCCGGGCGAAGATCGCCTCCTGGCGGTGCAAAGGAAGATGGTCTCCGAACTTGCTCACCGCCACGTGCGCCAGCAGTCCCGGCCCGGCCAGTCCCTTCTCCACCGGCGCCAGCGGCTTGGCGGCCGTGACCACGGTGCAGCCCTGGGGGCAGGCGTACTTCTGGCAGGCTTGCTGAACGACGTGCAGCGAGGCCGGCACGTACTCGAGTTGCTCGCTGATCTCCTCGCCGATGTGCCGCAGTTCCATCTGGCACTCGGGGCACTGCCGCTCGTTGTCGGCCAGGTCGTAGACCACGCGCCGCCGCTCCAGCGACTGCGGCAACCGCTGCCGCCCGTGTCCGGGCGGAGCGGGCCGTGGTTCGCTCGTGGCCGGTTTCGGCTCAGGCGGCTCCTCCCCCCGGCTGGCAATCTCGGCGGCAAATAAAAACAACTGGTTCTCGTCGACCCGCTCGCGCTTCTGTCCGTAGCGGTGACGCAGCATCTGCTGGAGCCAGTGCCGCACGCGCTCCAGTTCGTACTCCTTGGCCGCCAGTGCCGCCTGGGTGGCGTCCAGTTGCGCCAGGGTCCGCAACAGCATCTGCTGCAGGGCAGCTGGGTCGCTGGGCAGGTCTGGAAGTTCTGTCGCCATCGCACGAATGGGGGAGTAAGTATCCTAAAGACTAACTTACTACACTTACTCGTAAAAGTCAACGGAAAACAGAGGAGCCCGCTATACAGCCGCGCATAAAGAAACGGACATACAGCTCAGCAAAAAGGGAGGAGATACGAGCGGATCAATTGCGAGTGTGATTGCATCTCTCCGAAGACCCTCGACAGGGTACCCACCAGCTCTGCTTCGGTGGCGAAGTACCGATTATGGGTCCCGTTCTTCCGTGTGTGCTGCCAGAGCCGTTCGACCGGGTTGAACTCGGGCGAGTACGGCGGCAGTTGATGCACCTCCAGCCAGTGTCGATTGGCGGCGAACCACTTCCATACGTTTGCGTCCTTGTGGTAGGAGGCGTTGTCCTGAATCAGAATGGCTCCATGCCGGCGATAGCGCCGCGCCAGTTGTTCCAAGAAAACGAAGTAGGTGGTGGCGTTGAAGACGGTGTCCTGCCGGTAATGGAAGCGAGTGTCCCACAGTTCGATGGCGCCCAGGATCTTCACGCTCTTGCGTTCCCCTGTGACCGGGACTTCGGGCGGGTGGCCGACGCGGCTCCAGGTGGCATGCAGCGTGGAGTCCTGACGGAAGCTGGCTTCGTCGGTGAAGATCAGCGCCCAGCCTTTAGTTTGGGCTTTTTTTTAAGGTTCGGATAGGTGCGTCGGTGCCAACGATCCTGCGCGCTGGCATTGGCGCGCGCCAGCACGCGACGGGGCCGTTGCACGGAGAAGCCCAGGTTGTGGAGCAGCTTCCGCACATGCCCCGGATGGTAGGCCACGCCGAACTCTTCCTCGATCACCCAGGCCAGCATAGGGGACGTCCACAGGCCGGTGTCCAAACCGTACGCTACCGGACCACTGTCGAGAATGTCGCCGAGTTGGGTGCGTTGCTCGGCCGTCAACAGCGGCGGCCGTCCGGACCGGTATCCTTCTAGGAGTCCCTCCACTCCGTGCCTCTGATAGAGGGACAACCATTCGGAGACACTGGATCGCGGCGCCTTCAGAATCCCCGCCAGTTCCCCGCTGGTGCGCCCTTCGGAGTTCAGGACCACGGCCTGCAAACGCTTCGCCACCCGGTAGACGCCGTCCCGTTCCGCTTCCTTGCTGAGGCGAACCAGCCGGCTTTGCGTCTTCGGATGCAAACGTAGCAGTCGAGCAAGCATGGCCACTCCTCCTACGAGAAGTATGCCACACTCCGAGCGCGTATGTCTGTTTACTTATGCGCGTCCGTATATTGTTTCGGTGCTTCCAACTCCGCGCGGGCCTCGGCCAGCGCCGTCGGCAGCGCGTAGCGTTTCCGCCGCCGTCCTTTGCTCAGGTCGATGCCCTCCAGGAGCACGCCCAGTTCCCAGGCCGCGATCTCCCGCCGCCCCGTTGCGGCGAACGGAAACTCGAACGTGCCCTCTTCCAGCCGCTTGTACCAGATCACCCACCCGTCCCGGTCCCAGTACAGGATCTTCAGCCGGTCGCTGCGCTTGTTGCAGAACACCAGCAGGTGGCCCGAGAAGGGATTGCAGCGGATGATGTGCTCGGCCATCATCGACAGACCGTCGAAGCTGCGCCGCATATCGCAGGCCACCGTGCATAGATACACCTTGATGGCCGCCGGGAAGCTCAGCATCCCGGCTGTTCCAGCGCGGCCAGCACCGATCGCAGGGTCGGCTCATCGACGCCTTTGGCGATGCGCAGCCGGCGCCCGCCGGCCAGCACGAGTTCGATGCCGGCCTCGGCCGTACCCGGCTCGTCGCTGACCAGGGCGAAGCTGGCCGGCTTGGTCGCTGGGCCCCGCGGTGCCGAAGCGGGCGGACGCTTCTCCTTCAATCTGCGCTGCCACCAATAGAACTGACTCTCATGCAGCTTCCGCTGTCGGCAGAAGACTCGCGTCGACAGGCCGCTCCGGGCAGCATCCCGAATGACCGCCTGCCAGTACCGCGCCTTCTCCATATCGTGTTTCTGGCTCACTCCTGCTCCTCCTCGTGCCCGCGCACGCACTCCGGGCGCACATGCACCGGCACAAGGGAGTATGACCGCTTATCTCAAAACACGGAAGATGGGTTTGCCGGACGCGTACTCATCATCGGTGCTTTTCTCTCGTGCGGCATCGTCGTCGCGCAGGAAGCGGTGCCGCTGATCGACCTCGTCGAGAAACCGTCTGACCTTGGGCACTGGCAGGACCGGCGCGTGACGGTTACGTTTGGGGGAGTGCTCTCGGAGCAGAGGTTGCAAGTTCGGAAGCTGCCGCTCAAGATCGAATTGGAGTCGATCTGGCAAAGCCAGGGGAACCCGGTAACCAAGATTGTCCAGATTCTGGTGCGGAACACTGGAGAGGGTCCTTTTCGCCTTCCAGTCGGCCGGGATGCCGATCTTACTCTGAAGCCCGGCAACCGGGATCGTCATGAACTCTGGTTCAGTCTCAAGGCTCCGAAAGAGAAGGAGCCGGTACTTCCAGGATCGATGACGTACAGTTCCACAGACGTCCCCGGCTCGTTCATGGTGCTCGCGCCCGGCGGGGTTGTGAGAGTTCGCTATACCGTAGATTCGGGACTCAAGAACGGCACATGGGCGCGCAACGACCCAAGAGGGGTTGAGGTCCAGGCGGGGTGCATCGACAATCCGTACGAAGACAATCCGCAAGGGTACATCCTCCATAGCCCGACTCCCGAGGCCTTCTCGGAGAACATGCTTGGTCTCAAGCCGGAGTGAGGCGCAGTGCATGTGATGCCGCTTGCCGGAACTCGCCGACCTCCAGCGCCGCCAGGACGGTGTTGCTGCGTTCCCCACTAGCGCAACAAGTGGCCCTGACCAGTCCGCTTGGGGCCCGCGGCGTCGCTCTGCGAAACTCAAGTCCCCATGCGGGCTTTTCTCTTCGCGGCGCCCTCTTACTGGCTGCGTCGCCCGCTCCCGCCAACGGGACCTTCCAGCCAATACAAAGCTGAATGGCGTCTGGTCCGTGCGGACACCGTGAACCTGGGCTCGGAAGAGAACCGACGAGCGCCTCCCGATCTCGCCCCGCGACTATCAGAACCTGGTGGGTAAGATCGAGGGCAAGCCCGAGTGGAACTGACTGACTTATTCGTCGAAGGCTTGGTGCCTATCGACACCCTTACCGGAGACCGCTACTCTTATCAGGAGAACAGCCGCAAGATCGTCGGTGAGCGCTCCCGGCGAACTTACTCGATCGGTGATACCGTCCAAGTTCGCCTGGACCGCGTGGACCCAGTCGCGCATAAGCTCCAGTTCTCACTGTTGGAGCCACCGCACCGGCGGAGTTGAGGTTTAACTGCTACGGCAGCACGCGGAAATCCCACGCCAAAAACCCAGTCCCTCCCGCATCGGCAAAGGGCGCCTGAGTTGGCGGGGCGGCCGGAGCACGGCGGCCCAGGCCCAGGCCGCCAAACATTCCGCCTCGCGGCTGAGCTGGCTGCGCCTGGCCCTGCTGCATCTGCTGCATGGCAGCCATCTGTTCCGGGGTCATCTGGCCCATCATTTCCGGAGTCATTCCAGGGTAAGCCCCCGCGGGGGCGCTCGCTGGCCTGGGCGTCGATTTCAGCGGCACGTTCGCCGTATAGGTATTCGACGCTTCCTTCTTCCGGAACACCAGCGCATACTCGCCGCGTCGAAGGTCCTCGCCAGTCGTGATCCTGATGATCCCGTTGGGCATCCGCTCAACGTTGATTGGTACAAGGGACTGCTCCACATCGCTTTCCTCCCGCTCAGTGGTCGGCTTCAGATCGAGCCGCCCCTTCTTCACCTGTTTGAGAACCACCTTCCGGCTGGAGAGCACCCGTCTTTGTTCGTTGTCACTCGGCTGCAATCTCAACACCACCGGCTCGATGCTGCTCGGGTCCATCTCCGCGCTCGAAATATATTGGTTCAGCGGAATGAGCAGTTCGACCTTGCCTTCTTTCAGCGTCGCCTCCGCCGTCGATCCAGTGAGGGTCTCGATCTCGAATCCCTTGGTCGTCCCATTCTGATTCAGCAGCAGGCCCTTGCCGATTTTCGCCGCTTTATTGATCACGTCGCCCATGTATGGATTCCACCCGAGCATCGGCGAGAGGCCCATGGTGATCAGCTTGGTCCCTACATCGCCCAGAACGACGTTTACGACCGCTTCCTTAGCTGTCCCAGCCTCGCTTTTGACGAACAACACCGACTGCGGCTTGTCGCTTAGCGGGAATGTGCTCGCACCCTGACGCGCGGTCACGGTGGTCAACGGAGCTTCCGGAGGAGTGGGGGGAGCGACGACCGGGGCAGCCGGGACGACCGGTGCAGGGGGGACGGCAGGAGCGGCGGCAGCCGCGGGAGCGGCGGTCACAGGCACCTTCCAATTCAGCATGGCGCGCACCACCGCCGGCGGAACATTCGCACTCTTGAGGCGAACCAAGCCGTCCGCATCCAAAGTAAATGCCGCGGCCGAGGAGTTGATCTTCGCGATCACGGCCGCTTCACTCACGCCGCCGGACACCATCTTCATAATGGATTCGTTAGTGAGGACCTCTGGCTCCGAGCTGCGGCCGGCAGCCGGTTTGGGCGCCGCCGCCTGCGGCCCGCGCGTCGCTGCCGGTTTGGCTTTCGGCGTTTGCTTCGGGGCGGCGGTCCCCTGTGCGTGGGATTGCACCGAACTGGCAACCAGACTGAGAGCCAGGAGGCTCAGCCGGAATAGGGGCTTGGATCGGAACGTTCTGGCGCGGCGCACTCGCGCGCTCCCACTGTTTTTCAAGAGCATCAGAAAATCTCCTTCTTGGGCTCTGAACGCAGCTCGGCAGGATCGGTAAGAATCTCGCATGCCCAGGTCTCCTGAGTTTCGGGTATTAGGGGTGCGTTGTCAATAGATTAGATCAGATTAAAGGAATTATTGTTTTTGCCAGACCGTAACCAATAAATACCGGATACTCTCAGTTGTCTGGCGGCGTGCCCACGTGGGGTCAGGCGCTTGAGCCTGGTTCGGGTTGTTGCGAGACGCCGGGCGGAAGCCCGGCGGCAGCCAGAAATGGCTGCCCCACGAGCACGCCGGCGATGCCCATACGAACGTACGTGTTTGACAATGGTACGTTCGTGTAATTCGATTCAAGAGGGGCATCACATGCGAGTGACAGCGTCGAAACTGCGGGAGAACGACTACCGGATCCTGGACGAAGCCATCCAGACCGGTATTCCTGTGGAAGTTATCAGGAAGGGTGTCGTTCTGCGAATCGTTCCCGAGCAGCGCGCTTCCAAGCTCAGCCGCTTGAAGAAAAGATCCGGGTTCGAGGGCGATCCTTACGGCATTCTGGAAATGGATTGGCTGAAGGAGTGGAGCGAGCTGAAGTGATCTACCTGGACACGCATGTCCTCGTCCGGCTCTACCTTGGGGACATTGGCGGGTTGAGCGACCCCTTCGACCGCTTAATCGTGGCAAATGCCAAGGCACGGAACGCTCCGCTCGTCACCAAGGATGAACGCATCCGCCGGCACTACTCCAGCGCCGTCTGGTGAGGCTCTGCCCATCTCAACCCGCTCCCGCTGGGGGCATCCGGGAAATGCATCTCGCCTTCAGTACGGGCAACGCACGCTGCGCAAGCCAAATCGCCGGTGACGTTGACAGTGGTGCGAGCCATGTCCAGAACGCGATCGGCGCCCAGGATAAGAGCGATGCCGGACTCCACCTGGGCGCCGAGCCCTGCTGATTGCAGCACCATGATCAGGGTGATGATGCCGGCGCTGGGAACGCCCACTGTCCCGATCGAGGCGAGCGTGGCTGTCAGCAGCACGATCAACTGACGCCCTATGTCCAACGGCATACCGTAGAGCTGAGCAATGAACATGACGGCCACGGCCTGATAGAGAGCGGTACCGCCCTTGTTAGTAGTCGCGCCGAGCGGCAGCACGAAGCTGGAGATGCTCCTTGAAATGCCCAGTTTGTGCTCGGCCGTCTCCATGGTGAGCGGCAGAGTTGCGCTGGCAGACGACGTCGAAAAAGCAAACAGTTGAACCGCCGCGATCTTTCGAAAGAACTCCAGCGGGCTGAGGCGCGCGCCGAAGCGCACCAGCAGCGACAACGTAACGAGCGTGTGTAACACCAGCCCAACGAGGACCACCAGCGCGTAGATGAGAAGGCTGCGCAAGAGATCGAGGCCGAAGCGCGCGACGACGGCGGCAATCAGGGCAAAGACGGCGTACGGGGCCAACTTCATAACCCACAGGATGATTACCGTGCAGGCCTTGTTAACCCCCTCGAAGAATCGGAGTACGGCTGTGCTGGCCTCCCCGTGAAGCGTGCTCATGGCAGCGCCGAAGATCACCGAGAAGAAGATCAGGGGCAGCAGTTCGAAATCAGCCGCGGCCCGCACTGGATTGCGAGGTATGATGCCCAGCAAAATGTCCTTGATCGAGAGCTCCGTCTGGGTCATCTTGACCAATGTGGCCGTCCCCGGGGAAAGCTGGGATGCCAGTGCGTCGCGGGTGGAGACATCAATGCGGTTGCCCGGCTTGACCAGGTTGGAGAGAACCAATCCCAACGTAACGGCGGCCACCGTGGTGAGCACGAAGTAGACCACCGTCTTGCCGCCGATGCGGCCGAGCCGGCGTACGTCGCCGAGAGAAGCGGCGCCGACCACGACGCTGGCCACAATGAGCGGAACCACGATCATTGTGATCAGGCGGATGAAGGCCGTGCCTACGGGCTCGACGCTGATCAAACTGGAGCGGAGCCATCCGATGTCGCCGAGGTTCGCTGTCCCGCCCGCTATGGCACCCAGCGCCATGCCGATCAGAATCTTGTAGTGCAGTGCCAAGCCTTACCATCCTGCCAGAGTTCCAGACTATGCACAGGGTACGTTCCGGATTCGGCTCAGGTCGCCGGTCTTGGCGGCCCACAGCACCGGCCCCATGTAGTCGTCCACCATCTCAGGGCTCAGCGGAACGGGCATATTCTCCAGCTTCATCCTGAGCTGCGGGTTCTTCGCGGCGGCCAAGGCGCGATGGATGTGCTCATCGGTGAACCCGGGCACGTCGGCCAGCCTGACGGGCATCCCGGCTTTCTTCATGAAATCCATGAGCGCCCGGGCCACGGCCTCGCCCAATGCGCGGCCTTCGAGGTTTTCGATGCCCGGCTCCGCGCACCCGGCCTGCCTGGTGACGCGGGCCAGGAGTTTCAGCGGGCCCTGGATCGCCGGAGCGAAAAGGACCGTGTAGTACGGGTTCATCAAGCCGCAGGCGCGCCCGTGACTCAGGATATCGACAAGGCTGAAGCTGGTGAGGTGGGCGCCGTTGGTGCCGCCGATCATGATGGCGTAACCGCCCAGATCGGTGGCCAGGCCCAGTGCCTCCCGGGCTTCCAAATCCAGGGGATTTGTGAGCGCCCTGGGCAGGTACTCGAGCACCAGGCCGATCCCTTCGCCCGCCACTTCCGCCACAGCCGGATAGTCCGGCTTGTTGGCCGCGCTGTAAAGCACTTCCAGGCAATGGGAAATGCCGTCCAGCCCGCCGTCGGCAGTGAGCGAGGCGGGGGCCCCGGCCGTCACACCGTAGTCGAAGATCGCGCGGTTTGGCACGATGGCATTGTCGACGATCAGCTTCTTCTGGCCCGTCTTGACATCAGTGATGTTCGAGTACTTCGTCAGATGGGCGCCGGAACTGCTAGCGGTCTGGATGGCCAGGTGGGGCTTGAGTCTCTTGCCGGAGGCTTGCAGCGCCTTGGCGACAAGGCCAACTCCGAAGTAAGCGTCGCAGTCGCCGCCCAGAGTGTCCAGGGCTTCAGCCGCCTTGGCGGCGTCGATGGTGCTGCCGCCGCCGAAGCTCAGAATAACTTCGGGATTCAGCTCCGCCAGGCTGGCGCGGATTCGGATGACGTCCTCCCGGGGTGCGTTCGGAGCAGCTCCGCCCACCACGCCGAGTAATTCGACGCCGGCGGCCGCGAGTGCCTCGCGGATCGTCCTCTCATGGGCTTCCGAGCCTGGGAAGGCGTCTCGCACCAGGACCGCTTGCCGGCCGAGGCCCGCGGCTACGGTTCCGGCCTGCGGGAGCACGCCCATCCCATGCACGTAGCTGTCGCCCTTGAACCGGGCGATCAGCTTTCTTGCTTTGTCGAACCGATGCATATTGGCAGCTACTTCTCTTCCGGCGGCGGGGCGCTGGGGTTGCTGACACCTAAGGGCCGCCAGCCATCATTCGACGGACCGTTCTGGAAGAACTTTGAATCCTTGCTGAGCGGATGCCCCGACGCATACATCGCGTTAGCTTGCCCGAAGATCTTGCCCGCCTTCAAGGTGTCATCGTGGATCTTGGTGACCATCTGCTGGTACCGGTCGTCGGTCTGCGCGAATCCCGAGAACGAACTCAAATCGTTGTTCCCAATGATGACTACATCCACACCGGGCACCGACGCGATGTCATAGGCATTGGCGACCCCCGTGGGCGTCTCGATCATCACCACCACCAGCATGTTGTCATTGATGGTCTGACGGTAGTTGACGCCCTTGATCCCCCAGATGCTCCCGGCCTGACCGGAGCCCGCGCTGCGGCGTCCGTTTGGCGGGTACTTTGCCCATTTGACGGCCTCGCGAGCCCGGTCCGCATCGTCAACTGTCGGCACCACGATGCCTAGAGCGCCGAGGTCGGTGGCATGCTGAATGTGCCATTCCTGCGCGTCCGGCAGGCGGACCATGGGAATGGCGCCGGCACGCGGGCAAGCGGCGATCATCTTCTCCACGTCCGCGAACTCCAGCGTGCTGTGCTGCATCTCAAACCAAACGTAGTCGTAGTGCTTCGCCGCCTCGCAATAGCCCGGGATATCCAGTTTCGACTGGGTGAAGCTGAAGACCTGCCTGCCTTCCAGGAGCTTTTGCTTGGCCGTGTTATACAGCTTGGGCTTCGCCGCGCTCTGGCCCCCCTGTGCGGTGGCGGGGATGCCCAGAAGCGCGATGCCCAGAAGCGAGTGAACCAGCATCAGTGACGAGCTCATCGTTGCCGTGACCTCCTTGAAACCAACTCACTGGCGCCCTGACAATTAGCGGCCCCGGAAAAGTATACACCCGGCGAGTGTGCGTTTGTGTTGCGGCCCATCCCGGAGGGAGAATGTTCCCGAATGGAGGCGACATGACCGACAATTCTGTATCTCGTCGATTATTCCTGTCAGCCGCGGGGGCGGCCCCCGCCGTGCCAGCATTGATCACATCCGATAGGATCGCGATCTTCAGCCCGCCACCGGCCCGAATTCGAATCGCGACCTCGGCGGTCTCCTACGTGGTTCCGCCGCCGGCGTACTCGACAGAGGAGATTCAACAGATTCGTTCGCAGGGCAAGAACGTGGAGATGACCATTACCAAGACCGCCGAGGACCTGAACCGCCTCCTGCCGGAGGTAGACGTCATTTTCGGATCGATCAACGCGGACATTCTCGCCAGGGCCAAGAACCTGAGTTGGTTCCAGGCCACCGAGGCGGGGATGGAATCGGTGCTGTTTCCAGAACTGGTAAAGAGTCCGGTGGTGGTGACCAACATGGCCCGGATGTTCGCTCCGGCCATTTCGGAGACAGCCATCGCGATGCTGCTGGCGCTGACCCGCGGCCTCAACAAATACTACATTCCGCAGTTCCAGCAGCGGAGATTCCAAGCTGAGCGCAGCCTGGTCGAGGTGGATGGCATGACCATGGGGATCGTGGGCATGGGAGGCCTGGGTTCGGCTACCGCCATGCGGGCCCACTACGGGTTCAACATGCGGATCCTGGCAACCGACGCCAAACCGATGGTCAAACCGATATTCGTCGACACGCTGCGTGAACCGGGCTGGCTCATGGAAATGGTTCCGCAGGTGGACATCCTGGTGAGTGCGGCGCCTCTGACCAAGGAGACCGCGGGGATTTTCAATGAGAAGGTATTTCGGGCGATGAAGAAGACGGCGTACTTCATCAACATTTCCCGCGGCGGCCTGGTGGATCAGGCGGCTCTGGCCACGGCCCTGAAAGAGGGCTCTATCGCAGGGGCGGGGCTGGACGTCGTGACTCCGGAGCCTTTACCGGCGACATCGTCATTGTGGGATTGCCCGAACTTGATCCTCACCTGTCATACTGCCGGCTACGCGCCCGAGCGCCGCATTCGCCTGATGGGACTGCTTGCGGAAAACGTACGGCGGTACGCCAACGGCTTGCCCTTGATGAACGTGGTCGACAAAGGGCGTGGATACTGATCTCAATTCGCCTGTTGCGCTCTGGTGTGGATCCGTGTCCGGCTCCGGAAGAACAGCGCCACCATCAGCAGAATCGCCGCCGAACCGATGGCTGAACTAAGCCAAAAGCTCGTCCACTGACGCACTTCCTTCCCGTTCACCACGGTGGTGAACGAATCGAGCGCGACGCCCGAGAGCAGTGAGCCAGTGAACATCCCCACGCCATAGGTTACAAAGGTCAGAAAACCCTGAGCCGTTACCCTCAAGTTACCAGGAGCTTCCTGGTCGGCATACAACTGACCCGTCATGAAGAAGAAATCGAAACAGACTCCGTGCAGCAGGATGGCGAGGTAGAACATCCACATCCCCGTTCCCGCATTCCCATATGCCAGAAGGCCATAGCGCAACGACCATGCGAGCAGCCCGAGCATGATGATCGCCCGTACGCTCATCTTCCGGAATATCCAGGGCATCAGCAGCATCGCCAGGATTTCGGACGCCTGCCCCAGGGTCATCTTTCCCGCCGCGTTCCGCACCCCGGCCTCATTCAGGTACGCGTTCGTGAACGAAAAGTAGAACGTCAGCGGAATGCAGCCGAGGATCATGGCGATGATGAACACCCGGTACGAGCGCCGCTTCAGCATCATAAGCGCATCGAGGCCGAGCAGGCTGCGCGCCGTGATCGGTTCACCCGCGCCCGCCGGCGGCGTGTGGGGCAGGGTCAAGCTGTACAGTCCCATCGCCACCGACGCCCCCGCCGCTAGCAGGAACATCGTCGGTGACTTCTCCACCGCCAGCCATCCGACAATCTGCCCAATGAAGATATGGCCGACCGTTCCGAACACGCGGATCAGCGGGAATTGCCCGCCAGCGTCCTTGATCTGCTTCATCGCGAGCGAATTCGTCAACGCGATCGTAGGGAAATAGCACAGGCAGTACGTGAGCATCAGGCCGTACACCGCCCCGAAGCTCGTCACCCGTGTCACAGCGTACAACAGCACGGCGCCGGCGAAGTGTAGCGCCGCGAGCACCTTTTCCGTGGAGAAGAACCGGTCCGCGATCATGCCCACGAAGAACGGTGAGATCATGCTGGCCAGCGCCGTCGTGCCGAAGACCGCCCCCGCCTCTGTCCCCGAGAAATGCAGGGTCGCCGTCAGATACGTCCCGAGTGTCACGTACCAGGCCCCCCAGACGACATAATTCAGGAACATCATGAAGCTCAACCGCGCGCCGCGCGAAAAGGGCATACGGGAAGTGTAATCGATGGACGCGCTGCGCGAGAAGTTCTAAGGTTGGCGGGTCTGGTATACTCCCGGTAATTGGAACGCCACATGAGCCAACGCACTTCGAATCTTGGAAGGGCGGCCGCGCTCGCTTGCCTCGCCCTGATGTGCGGCAGCGGACGCGCGGCGGACAATCAACTTTCCGCCCAGGAGAAAGCCTCAGGCTGGCAGCTCCTTTTCGATGGCCGGACATTCGCCGGATGGGAGGATCCGTCGAAGAAATCCCCGCCCGGCGACTCGTTCATCATCGTCGACGGCTGTCTGAAGGCGACGGCTCGCCCTCGGATTTCGGAAGACCTCTTTACTACGGATACTTACCGCGACTTCGAACTCGAGTTTGTGTGGAAGATCGCGCCGGCCGGCAACAGCGGTATCAAGTACCGCATCCAGGACCGCGTCTTTCTGCTCGAAGGGGACTTCCCCAAGTTCGAGGACTTGGTAAACGCGTCTTTGAAGAAGCGGCCTGCGGGCCGCGCGGCGAAAGGGCAGGAATACGTAATCGGATTCGAGTTTCAGTTGCTCGACAATGCCTTGAATCCCGACGCGAAGAACGGCACGACCCACCAGGCAGGCGCACTGTATGACGTGGCAGCGCCCTCGAAGGACGCCACGCGGCCCGTGGGTGAGTTCAATCACTCCCGTCTTGTGGTCGAGGGCGATCGCTACGAACACTGGTTGAATGGTGTGAAGGTGGTGGCCGGCAGCCTGTCCGGCCCCGAAGCGGCCGCCAGCGCCGCCCGCCGCTGGGGCGTGGGTTCGCCGGTCTATGAACTCCTGGCGAGACAGCCCCGCCGCGATTGCCAGATCTCGCTCCAAAACCACAACAGCGAGGCCTGGTTCCGCAACATCAAGATCCGCAGGCTGAAATAGCGGGAGCAGCAGGCTCGTCGCCAGCGGGAGATAGAATACGGAGTGCTTGCTCTTGATCAGGATGTTGCACGCAATGCCCCCAGTGGAGATGGTCATGAACACCGTTCTCCGTGATGAACAACGACGTAGGGCAGTCGGCGCGTTGAAAGAATACTTCGCCGCTCCAGTGGACGAACGCTGGAAGCAGGTCGGACTGTGAGCCCCGTCATTGTCAGGCTCAACGCCATCCAGGTGCTCGCGCTGTCTGCCTTCGGCGTCGCCATGGGTGCGTGGCTGAAGAGGAAGATCCCGCTTCTCGACCGCCTGAACATTCCCGCCCCCGTGGTGGCAGGGCTGTGCTACGCCCTGTTCACCCTTGCCGTGCGCGACCGTTGGCTCAACTTCGAAATGGACCTCGTCTTACGTGACATCCTGATGGTCGCCTTCTTCACCACGGTGGGTATGAGCGCGAGCCTGCAACTGGTCCGGGCGGGCGGGGCGCAGGTCCTGACCTTCTTCGGCCTGGCAACCGTCGCCGCTGTACTACAGAACCTTCTGGGCGTCGGGCTGGCCAAGGTCTTCGGGCTGAACCCGCTGCTCGGGATTATTTCCGGCTCGGTCGCGCTAACGGGGGGACCCGCGACAGCGCTCGCCTTCGGCCGGACTTTCGAGAGTCTTGGCGTCTCCGGAGCCACGACGGTGGGCATCGCTTCGGCTACCTTTGGCATCACCGCAGGGGGCCTGCTGGGCGGTTACATCGGCGGAGGGCTGATCCGCCGGCACCGATTGCATGCCTCCTCAGGCCGGCCCGGCGACCAGCGCGCGGCAGCCGAGGCAATTGTCTATGCCGGGGATTCACCTGAGGCCGCCTCCAGCGCGCTCGACGAAGAACGGGACGCAGAGCGATCGCCGCTGCTGAACAACCTGGTAGCGGTGTCTATCGCCATGGGTTTGGGGACGCTGCTGAGCACCGCGATCGAGAGAGCGGGCGTGGTACTGCCGGCCTACGTCGGCGCGATGATCGCCGCGGGTGTGCTGCGGAACGTCGACGACCGTTCTCACTTCCTCAAGATTTCCCAGCATCACCTCGACACCATCGGCAACATCTCGCTTTACCTCTTCATCGTCATGGCCCTCCTGACGTTGCGGCTCTGGGAGTTGGTGCACCTGGCGGCCCCCATGGCGGTGATTCTGGCGGCGCAGGTCATGCTGATCTGGATACTTTGCAACACAGCCTCGTTCCGGTTGATGGGCCGGGACTACGAGTCCGCCGTGATGGCCGGCGGATTCTGCGGATTCATGCTGGGCACCACCGCAAACGCGCTGGCCTGCATGGACGTGCTTTCGAAGAAGTTCGGCCCCGCTCCGCGGGCGTTCATTGTCGTGCCGCTCGTCGGAGCGTTCCTGATAGACTTCACCAACGCGCTGATCATCACGGTGATGACCAACCTGCTGCGCTGAAGTGGGCCCCCTGGCCGCGTGGCCTGGGGCTGGTGGTAGAATACCCTGTCCAGGCCGGCTTTTTTGTAAAGAGAGAACGCTATGAAAGAACTACTGGCATCTATTGTGCTTGCCGCTTGTCTTCAGGTTGCATCCTTCGCTCAAGTGCGACCCATGCAGTTTGAGGGGAAAGAAGTTTTCAAGAGTGACGATGTCGTTTTCCGTCAGATCGATGAACACACCTGGGTGGGTTCAGGGCATCTGATGGCCAGCGAGAGCTTGTATCTTGTGGAAGGAAACGACAAAGCTGTTCTGATTGACGCCGGCACCAGGATTGCCGATTTGGACAAGGCTGCCGCTTCTATAACAAAGAAACCGATCATGCTGGTTGCCACCCATGCCCATCCGGATCACACCGGTTCGGCAATTAACTACTTTCCCGAACTATACATTAACCCAGCCGACGCGGGATCGCCGTTATTGGCGAATTACAAAGGCAAGATCCAGGAGTTGAAGGACGGGCAGATTATCGACCTGGGGGGGAGGAGTCTGGAAGTGGTCTATACGCCGGCGCACACGCCTGGCTCCACCACCCTGATCGACAGGAAAGCCGGTTACGGCTTCAGCGGCGATTCCTTCGGCTCTGGAAATCTGCTTTTGTCCGGCACCTTCTCCACGCTCGTGGAAACCTGCCAGAAGATGAGCGCACTGATGGAGAAAGCCGGGATTAAGTCTCTTTATCCGGGGCACTTTATGGGCAAGAACGTAGAAACGAAGCAGCGGGTGGATGATATGGTGACTCTCAGCAAGGATGTCTTAGCCGGCAAGGTCAAGGGTGAGACAGGCGGCAGGGGGGCCGGGAGTCTAATCGTTTCAGCTTACGGCGTTCGTATTAACTATAGCGAAAGGAATCTTAAATAGGCGATAATCCGCTTCCACTGGGCCTACAGTGAAATGCGATGCAATCCGGCCCGCTACGCCTCGCGCACGGATGGACGTTGAACCGCGGCCCGGGCATGTCCCGATCGCTGGTGCGCGAGTTCATTCGCCCGGCCGTTCGCGCCGTACCCTCCTCGTTGGCGCGGCGGTTGGGTTCTTGCCGGATTTCGTTCCTGGCGGAAGCGGCAGCCGGCGCGGCCTCCCAATGGACCATAACCGATAGCGGGCTGGAAGTATCGGTTACGACCAAGGGGTTTGAAGAGCATGACGTCGCGATGGAACTACTTCTGTGCCTCGGCCAGGCACTCTGGGAGAGACTGTCGGACGCGGAACTGCGTGCGTATTGGGTGCTGCTGTGCGACGAGATCAGCGCGGGGATCGAGGGCGAGATCGACGAGCAGGCGCTTGAGGAAAAGCGCTCCCTGTTCGAACGCCGGTCCCATGCGAACAGCACCGGGCGCCTCATGCGTTACAGCCGTGCTTCCTTCGCTGGAACGGCGGCCGAGTACGTTCACTGCCTCTGGCACGAAGTCACCGTTCGAACCGGTCCGGACTACCTGCCGGCGCAGCCGTTGCGGCGGCGCCTGGAATTAATGGAGCGGTGGTTCCCGCCGGACCGCGGGCACCGCCTGTTCCCGGCGACCCGCGGGTAGCGCTATTCTGGCTGGCGAAGGGACCATGTCGGCGAACCTAACCCCCGACTACCTCAGCGCTGAGCGAGACTACAAGAGCGCGTCGACTCATCAAGAGAAGATCGCGGCGCTGGAACGCATGCTGGCCACCGTGCCCAAGCACAAGGGCACGGAAAAGCTCCAGGCCGACATCAAGCACCGGCTGTCGCAGGAGCGCAAGGAAGCGCACAGTAAGGGGGCGCCGCACTCGGTCCCCTTCTACCTCGTCGAGAAGGAAGGCGCCGCGCAGGTGGCGCTTGCCGGCCCGCCGAACTCAGGCAAATCGCGGCTCCTCGCGGCGCTGACCCACGCCCGGCCGGAGGTGGCGGATTACCCTTTCACCACGCGCGTACCCATCCCGGGCATGATGCCCTTCGAGGATATCCAGATCCAGCTCCTGGACTTGCCGCCGTTAAGCCGGGAATTCACGGAGCCGTGGCTCCCCCAGGTGATTCGCGGGTCAACCGCCAGTGTACTGGTGGTGGACCTGAGCGAGGCAGACGTGCTGGACGAGATCGGGTTTGTCGAAACGCTGTTCGAAGATCGGCGGCTAAGACCGCCGAAATTGCTGGTCGCCAATAAGCTCGATCTGGACGGCGCCGCGGAGGTTCTCACCGCCATGGCGGAGTTGTACGGCGGCCGGTACCGTGTACTCGGGATCTCGGCCGCTGAAGGGCGCAACCTGGACGCTTTCCGGCGCGAAGTGGTCGACATGCTCGAGTTGGTGCGCGTGTACACCAAGCGGCCCGGCAAGAAGACCGATCTGGATCGGCCCTACGTGTTGCATCGCGGCCAAACCGTGATCGACGCGGCGCGCTTGGTCCACAAGGACTTCGCGGAGAACCTTAAATTCGCCAGGTTGTACCGCGCGGAGCAGGGCCCCTCGCCGCAGGGGATGATGGTGGAGCGGAGCCACCTAGTCAGGGACGGCGACGTCCTCGAGTTTCACCTTTAGGAGCGGACTGTTCCATTGCCGATTATGACCGCCGACAACGAAGCCAATCCTTTCCAGATCTGCGGGTCCTGCAAACGGGCCTGGTTATCGTGGGACAGCTTTGTCCTGGATCCGGCCGTGCGGCTGCTGGGGCTGCAGGCGGTGTTCACCGACCGGGATTTCAACGTGCTGGTCTTCGAGCACGGTTGCGGCAGCTCAATCTCGATCCTCACCCCGCGGCTGCGCCATCTTCTACCTGAACCGGAACCGGGAGACCCACCTGCCAGGCTGCGGGGCACTGACCAGTGCCGGAAGCACTGTCTCCACTTGGAGGACCTGGAAGCGTGCGACGCGCCCTGCACCAACGCGCGGGACCGTGAGCTTATCCTGCTCGTACAGCGCATGAAACGGGGAACTCGGGCTTCGTAGCGGCCTTCACGCCAGCCGCCCTGTGATCCGCGCTAGATTCACCGACCGGGCGATTTCCTTGCCGCCGGCGAAGACGCGCAGCCCCTTTCCATTGCCGAACTTGCTGCCCGTCTTATCCCAGAAGATGGTCAGGATTCGGCCGTGGTACGGCACTCGGTCAAGGCAAAACCAATCCCATCTGCCGGCGGGGACGAGAGGATTGACTTCGACAACGTCGTCCGCGCGGGGCCGCAAGCCGGCGAGGCCGGTGATCACAATATCCGCATAGCCGGAGTGATTGTAATGGTCGCCACGCCCGTAGAAAGTCTTCTTCGCGATCTTCCTCGCGCGCGCCAGCCATTCTCCAGTAAGCGGATTCAGGTTCTCATCGATCCAAGGAATCACCTGCCCATCGGGCAATTTCAGACGCTGGCTGTGAGTGTACGTCAGAAACGTTTCGAAGTAGTCCTTCTTTCCTATGGCGTCCTGACGGAACCCGGTCAGGACGTTGGCCAGAGCCCGGAGGGTTATGGTGGTCGCGAACGGCCAACTCGGCCCGTTCCACTGGCAGTCGTCGCCCTGTTCGGCGATCTGGAACTTCCGGCTGCGCCGCTCGGCTGTAGTCGGTCCGAAGGGAGCGTAGAAGCCACTCGGGTCGGTCAACTGCTTCCACGCTGCTTCGTATCCCGCACGGTCGTCCGGAAGATTAAAATACCACGGCGTATACCCGATGTTCTCCCGCTCTCCCGCGGACGCGCCGGATTCCAGCACGGTCTCGAAAAAGGCCGCGTTCCTGTTCCACAGACGCTCCTGAACCAGCGCCTTCAGTCGGGCGGCCTTCTCCCGAAACTCTCGAGCTACCGCTCCCCTGCTGGCTAGCGCCGCGATGGCTGCAATGGCCTTCGCGTTGCCGTACATGTAACTGTTGATGCTCGGCCGCAGGTTCCGAACGGCACGCCCGCCGCTGGCCGACTCCTCCATCCCGTCGGATACATCCCGCTGCCAAAACAGGCCGCTCGGGGTCAGGCGCTCACGCTCCCAGGTCACATAGTCCAGAAGCAGGGAGTCAAGGTAGGCGACGAGCGAGTCGCGATTCCCGTCCGCCAGCCAGCGGTCGTAAATCGCCGCTGCCGCCCAGCCGCTGAACTGGTGAAAGTTCTTTCTCAGTCCACCGTTCTCGCCCGAGCGCAGCCAGAAGTGAATGTCCTGTTCAAGGAACTCGCGGTCGTGCAGCCAGCGGCCCTCTTCTACGTGATGCCCGAAGGCGCAACTGAGCGAATTGTACTCTCCGGCGTGACTCACCGGCTTGAGGAACTCGGTGATGATGAACCCGGCAGGAGTCTGCTTGATATGCTTGCGGAAAGTCCACCAGCGGAAGTAGTAGGTCCGCTCCACATCCGGATCGGGGCAAGTGAACAATGGGATGTTCCGCTTCAGCCATGCCCACGACTCCCGGTCGGGCACGAAGTTCGCAACGTCCTCGTTCACCATCCGATTGAATTCTTCGATGTAGTGACGGAAGCTCTCGGGATCGAGCACCGGCGGGCGGCGCGGCGCCGCGGCGTGCGCTGGGTTCACAGCGACTGCGGCCATGCAGCCTAGAAAGGTCTTCCTCGTCATCGGCGACCGGCTTTTTAAGGAGTCCGAGACTTAGTATACTGCCCGTGAGCGGGAGGAGACGCGCGATGCGGCACTGGCTATCCGGACTGGCGGTGTTGTTCCTATTGCCACTCGCTCAAGCCGCGCAGCCCATGCTCTTTGTCTATTTCAAGGAACCCGCGAACATGGGCGTGTTCTACGCGATCAGCGACGACGGGTACAACTGGAGGACGCTAAACAACGACAAGCCTTGGATCGGGATCGAGCATCAGGGCGAGTTGATCCGGGACCCGTTCATAACCCGAGGTCCTGACCAGGAATTTCATATGGTCTGGACGTGGGCCTGGCGCGGCCAGTCTATCGGCTACGCCCATTCCCGCGACTTGGTGACCTGGTCCGAACAGCGCGAGATTCCTCTCATGACGGATACTCCAGGCACGCGGAACACCTGGGCGCCGGAGATCTACTGGAACGCCACGAAATCGAAGTGGCTCATCATTTGGTCGAGCACGGTCGACGGTAAGCACGCCGGCAACCGGATCTACAGCGCTGAAACGGCCGACTTCAAGACCGTCAGCCAGCCGCGGATCTTTTTCGACCCAGGCTACGAAGTCATCGACGCCACCCTGATATTCACGCGGGGCCGGCACTACATGGTATTCAAGGACGAGCGCGCGGAGCCCGTGCGCAAATTCATGAAGATCGCCGACGGCCCGACCCTGGAAGGGCCTTGGGGGAACATCAGCGAGGAGTTCACCGTCTCCTGGTCGGAGGGCCCGTCGATCGCACAGGTGGGAGGAGACTACATCGTCTACTACGATCACTATCGGGACCCTAGACGTTATGAGGCTGTCCGCTCGCCGGACCTGAAGCAGTGGACACCGGTAACTGACCGGATGCGCTTTCCGGAAGCCTGCAAACACGGGAGCTTTCTCAAGATCACCGAGCGGGAGCGGGACCTCCTGCTGAAGGCGCGATGAGCAGCCGTTTCAGCCTGGGCAGAATCGGGGTGGCTTCCCTTCTGTCACTGCTGGTTTCAGTTGGTCTGCTGATTTCAGCCCAGGATACGAATTCCATCGGCGTCCGCATGGTGCGCATCCCCGCCGGCGCGTTCCGGATGGGCGACCTGTCCGGCGATGGCGATCCCGATGAGCGCCCGGTCCGCGAAGTGAGCATCACCCGCGAATTCCTGATTTCCGAAACTGAGATCACGGTGGAGCAGTTTCAGCAGTTTCGTACCGACTACCAGGACGCGGGCCCGTTTCCCGGTTATGCGGGCGGCATGAGCTGGGAAGACGCCGTCGCATTCTGCGATTGGCTGAGCAGGAAGGAGAAGCGGAATTACCGGTTACCGACGGAAGCTGAGTGGGAGTACGTGGCGCGTGCCGGTTCCACCGCGGCCTTCGCAGCGGGCGATGCCCCGCTCGCCGGCGGCCAGGCGAACAGGTTTGGGGTTAAGAACATGGAGTCCGACGCTCCCGAATGGGTGTTGGACTGGTACGGACCCTATCCGGGCGAAGCACAAGTGGACCCGGCCGGACCCGCGGGCGGAACCGCGCGCGTAATCCGGGGCGGCGGGATCATGGGGCCGTACGACAGGGGGCCCTCGGGCTTCACGCCAAGATACCGGCGCGACGCGAACCGGGCGAGTGTCACCCCGACCTTCCGCGGCCGGCACGCTATCGGGTTCCGAATCGTCCAAGCTCCCGCTACCCGAACGCCTTCCGCCGTGGTCGCGCCGCCCCGCTGGGGACAGTCAGTAAGGCAGAGCGGCGCCCCGGTGAAGGCCGGACCCGACCCGGGACGACCCTGGTTCCGTCAGCGCCGGATGCTGCCGGTCCCGCCGGAAGACGCGGAGCCCGACGTTATTGCCGCGGCAGGCTTCGGCCCCGGTGTCCTGGGGCATAATCACTCGCCGGCCATCGCCGTGACGCCAAACGGCGACGTGTTCGTAATCGAGTTTTCGGCCTCCTCCAGCTCCACCGAATACCTTCCGAATACTTCGTTCATCGCGCTGCGGCGCAGATTCGGAAGTGAAGAATGGGAGATGCCGGACCTCTTCTATGATTTCGCGGACGTCAACGATCAGTCGCCGATGTTGTGGAACGACGGCGGCACGCTGCGCTTCTTCGGCGGTGGGATCGGCCTGGATGGCGTGCCGTTTCGCATGCAAGTCTCCCGGGATAACGGCGCTCGGTGGACCCTTCCCGAGTTTCCGCTCCTGCGGTGGCCCTGTGGGCGGATTGACGCCACAGCCGATAACTAATGCTTTCCGTGACGCGGCAGGGCGCATGTATGTCGCCATGGATGGCATCGGTGGGGAATCCTTGCTGTGGCTGAGCGACGACGAGGGCAGAACCTGGATGGACACCGGCGGCCGGACGGGCGGACGGCACACTACCTTTGTCGTCCGGAAAGACGGCGCGATTCTGGGACTCGGTGGAAAGAACACGAACATCGGCGGATTCATGCCGCAATCGCTTTCCCGTGATGGCGGCAAGTCCTGGACAGTCACCAAGAGCCCGTTTCCCGCGCTGGGCAGTAACCAGCGGCCGTTCATGATGCGGCTGGCGAGCGGCCGCATATTCTTCGCTTCGGACTGGCAGGACCGGAGGGGAAATCAGCCGGCGGGGATCACCCAACGCGACGCCTTCGTGGCGCTCTCGGACGACGAGGGTGTCACCTGGCGCATCAAGTCGGTCCCCGGGGCCCTGCCCCACGAGGCGCACGTATTGCCGAAGAGAACGGGTTGGGCGGTCGATTATCACGGCTACGGAACGCTCGGGTACGCTGTCGCCGCGCAGGGGCCGGACGGATTGGTCCACCTCATCACGAGCATGAATCATCCCGCCCAGGAATTCGAGATGAATGAAGCCTGGATTCTTCAGGCTGAGACGCCGGCTGTCAGCAACGGTTCGGGGCGATACCTGCTAAATGGCCCGGAAATCTTGTCCTACCCGGGCGGCGCCAGGCAGTACGAAGTCGTTTGGCGGAACGGGGTCAAGACCGGCGCGGAGATCTACTGGAGCGAGGACGGGCGCAAGCTTTGGGAATGGCAGCGCCAGGCTGGCGCTGACGACACCTGGATCCAGTACTGGCCGAACGGAAACCGCAAGCACGTGTCGCACTGGCGCGACGGGCTCTCTGTCGGCGAAGCGATCGCCTACGATCCGGCTGGCAACGTGGCCGCCCGGTATGAATTCGAAAACGGTGATTTGAAGCGCGCCAGCGCCTCAGCACCCCTCCAGTAGGCGGCGTATAATTAACGCAAAGGAGGGAACCCAATGCCAACCTATATCTCCCTGGCGACCTATACCCAAAAGGGAGCCGAGACCATCAAAGACAGCCCGAAGCGGCTTGACGCGTTCAAGGACGCGCTGAAGAAAGCCGGCGGTTCGCTCACCAGCTTCTATCTCACGATGGGGAAATACGACATCGTGTTGACCTACGAGTTGCCGGACGATGAAGCGGCCGCGAAGGTGGCACTCAATCTCGGCTCGCTCGGTAACATCCGAACCGAGACACTCCGCGCATTCAACGAGGGCGAATTCCGGAGGATTGCCGGCGCCGTCTCCTGAGCCCGGGAATATCCGGTCAGTACTTCAGCAGGCGCTGAGCCTCGCGGACCAGATCGTCCACCTGGGGCAGCACGACCTGTTCGATCTCGGGGTTATAAATCACCCAGGCGTCCTTAGCCGCGACGCGTCCCACGGGCGCGTCCAGACTGTCGAACAACTCGTCCGCGATGCGCGCCGCGATCTCGGCGCCGTAGCCCCACGACAGCACATCCTCGTACGCCACCAGCACGCGGCTGGTCTTTTCGACCGAAGCGCGGATCGCGTCCCAGTCGTAGGGCGCCAGCGTGCGCAGATCGATCACCTCCACGCTCCGCTCGGGGCTCGTCCGCTCGATCTCGGCCGCGGCCAGCAGCGCCTTCTGCACCAGCGCGCCGTAAGTGAGGATAGTTAGATTGCGTCCTCCCTTGGCTATGCGGGCCTTGCCGAACGGGATCAGGAAGTCATCGCCGGGGTGCGGGAAGCGGTTGTAGGCCTCGCGGTATAGCTTCTTGTGCTCCAGAAAAAGCACCGGGTCGTCGCAGCGGATAGCGGTCCGCAGGAGGCCGCAAGCGTCCAGGGCGTTGGAAGGCATGACCACACGCAGCCCTGGGATGTGCGTGAATTCAACTTCGCCGCACTGGCTGTGATACATCGCTCCGCCGCCCAGGTAGCCGCCGATGGCCACCCGGATAACTAATGGACACGAGAAGCTGCCGTTGGAGCGCCAACGGATGGTGGCCAGTTCGTCGCGGATCTGCATCATCGCCGGCCAGATGTAGTCGAAAAACTGGATCTCGACGACGGGCTTCAGTCCGCGCGTGGCCATGCCGATGGCGCGGCCCACTATGGCGGCTTCGGCGAGGGGCGTGTCGAAACAGCGCGGACTGCCGAATTCGGTCTGGAGTCCGGCAGTCGCCTTGAAGACGCCGCCCTTGCCCTTGACTTGGGAAAGGCACGGCTCGCGCCCGCAGTCGGCCACATCCTCGCCGAAGACCACGATGCGCGCATCGCGCCGCATCTCCTCGGCCAGGGTCAGGTTGATTTCGTCCACCATGGTTCTCGGTCCGCCCGAGAAACGCGGCTCGGTGGAGAACTGGCTGGAGCAGGGATCGACAGCGCCGGAATACAGATGCCGGTAGACCGAGCCACGCTCGGGCGAGGCCGCTTTGAGCGCCTTCTCGGCGGCCTCCCGGACCTCCTGGTCGATCTCGTGCCCAATGCGCTGGAGCGTGTGCGGGTCGGCGACGCCCTCGGCGACCAGCCATTGGGGGAAGGTCAATATGGGATCGCGCGCCGCTTCAGCCGTGCGTTCCGCTTCGGTCCGGTAAAGCCGCTCGTCGTCGGAGAGCGAGTGCGAGTAAGGCCGGATGACGTGGGCGTGTACCAGCGCGGGGCCCTTGCCCTCGCGGCACCAGGCGGCGGCCTCGGTCATCGCGCGGTGGGAGGCCACAAAGTCGGTCCCCTCGACCTCCAGCCGCAGCAGGCCTGGAAAACCTTCCAGGAGCCGCGAAATGCTGCCGCCCGCCGTCTGTTTCTCGACAGGCACGGAGATCGCGTACTCGTTGTCTTCAACCAAGAACAGCAGCGGCAGGCGTTCGAGGCAGGCGATATTCATGGCCTCCCAGAATTCGCCTTCGCTGGTGGCGCCTTCGCCGGAGGTGACCAGCGTAACCTCGCCGCTCGCCTTGTCCAGGTAGCGCGCCGCGTTGGCGCAGCCCACGGCCTGAAGGAACTGGGTGCCCGTGGGGGAGGAACTGGTGACGATGTTGAGATCGCGCGAGCCCCAATGCGAGGGCATTTGCCGCCCACCCGAGGCCGGGTCGGCGGCGGCGCCCACGGCGGAAAGCAGCATTTCTTCCGGGGTCACGCCCAGCGTCAGACACAGGGCGCGGTCGCGGTAGTAAAGGTAGAACCAGTCATGGGGCGGCCGGAGGACCAGCCCGGCCGCAATCCCAATCGCCTCATGGCCCGCGCCGCTGATCTGAAAGTAGATCCGGTTCTGCCGCTTGAGCAGAATCTCGCGGTCGTCCAGGCGCCGCGAAAGAAGCATGATCCGGAAGGCGCGCAGGAGGGCCTCCGGATCAAGTCCGCCGGCTGGCAACACCAAAGCCTCCGTCTCAGTCTGGCTCCTGCTGCGCGCAACGCTCACCGCGAAGCCTCCCAATTCAAGTGTAAACCGGGCGAATCCAAGCGTCCATGAACTCGCAGACCGGCGTCGCGGCAAGCCCAATAGGATTGTCGAACAAGCCGAGGATCTGCTCCACCTCGCGCGGGGCAAATCGGGTGGCCACCGCTCGCTCGAACTTCGCACGCAACAGTGGAACGCCTTCCGCCCGCCGGCGGTGGTGGCCCAGGGGGTACTCAACTTCGATCCGCTCCGTGGAGGCGCCGCCGCAAAAGAACACGCGCACGGAGTTAGCGATCGAGCGCTTCTCGGGATCCAGATAATCCCGCGTGAAGCGGCCGTTCTCAACGACGCGCATTTTCTCGCGAAGCTCATCGATGCGCGGGTCGGAGGCGGCTGCGTCTTCGTAATCTCCCTCGGCGAGGCCGCCCTTGAGGAGTGCTACCGCTGCCATGTACTGGAGGCAATGGTCGCGATCGGCCGGATTGGCCAGGGGCCCGGTCTTGTCTATGATCCGTACGCCGGCCTCCTGGGTCTCGATCTCGATCCGTTCCACAGTCTCCAGCCGGTCCTTTATCAGTGGATGCAACTGAACGGCAGCTTCCACGGCGGTTTGGGCGTGGAACTCGGCCGGATAGGAGACCTTGAATAGAATGTGCTCCATGACGTAGCTTCCCAGAGGCCGGCCCAGCGTCACCTCGCGGCCGCGGAATAGAACGTCCTGAAACCCCCAGACCTTGGCCGAGAGCGCCGATGGATAGCCCATCTCTCCTCGCGAACTTTGAAGCGCCAGCCAGACGCCGCGGCTGGTAGCGTCGCCGGCCGCCCAACTCTTCCTCGAGCCCGTGTTGGGGGCGTGGCGGTAGGTGCGCAATGCACCGCCGTCGATCCACGCGTTGGCGAGAGCGTTAACGACCTCGTCGCGCCCTCCGCCGAGCATGGCAGTTGCAACCGCCGCCGTGGCGATGCGTACCAGCAACACGTGATCGAGCCCCACGCGGTTGAAGCTGTTGTCGAGCGCCAGCACTCCCTGGATCTCGTAAGCCTGAATCATCCGCCTCAGAACGTCCCGAATGCGGATGTCGCGTCCCTGGCGGCTCAGGTAATCGGCTACGGCCAGAATTCCTCCCAAGTTGTCCGAGGGATGGCCCCATTCGGCCGCCAGCCAGGTGTCGTTATAGTCCAGCCAGCGGATCATCGCACCGCTGTTGAACGCGGCGCGTACCGGGTCAAGTTCGTATGCAGTGCCAGGCACGCGCGCCCCTCCGGGCATATTGGCGCCCGGCACGACCGGCCCGAGCAACTTCGTGCATGCCGGGAATTGAAGCGCCAGCATGGCGCAGCCCAGGGAATCCATGAGGCAGAGCCGCGCGGTTTCCATCGCCTCGCTGCCGTCGGCCGCTTCGAATGCGAGCACGTAATCCGCAATCGTGGTCAGCAGGGGGTCCGTCATCGCGTCAGGTACGCGTCTCGATCGGCTGCCACTCGCGCTTTTCCGGTCCGGCATAATCCGCGGCCGGCCGGATCAGCACGTTCTTGGTGCGCTGCTCCAGGATATGCGCGGACCAGCCGGTGATGCGGCTCAGAACGAAAATGGGCGTGAACAGCCGCGTGGGAATCCCCATCGCGTGATAGGCCGAGGCGCTGAAGAAGTCCAGGTTCGCGAAGAGCCGCTTCTCGTCCCACATCACCGCTTCGACGGCCGCCGAGACTTCGTACAGCAGCGTGTCCCCGGCCGCCTCCGAGAGGCGCCTGGACCAATCCTTGATAATCGCGTTGCGCGGGTCGCGCTCCCGGTAGACGGCGTGCCCGAAGCCCATGATCTTCACCTTCCGGGCGAGCATCTCCTTCAAGGCGGTGCGCGCCTGCTCCGGTGTCTGGAAACGCCGGATCAACTCCATAGCGGCCTCGTTGGCGCCGCCGTGCAGCGGTCCGCGAAGAGTGCCGATCCCCGCACAGACAGCGGAGTAGAAGTCCGAAAGCGTCGAGGCGCAGACCCGGCAGGCGAAGGTCGAGGCATTGAACTCATGCTCGGCGTAGAGGATGAGCGAGGCGTTCATAGCCCGGCGGTGAAGGTCACTCGGCTTTCGGCCGTGAAGCAGGTGCAAAAAATGTTCGCCGATGAAATTGTCGGCCGTCTCGGTTTCGATGCGCGTGCCGTCTGTCGCGAACCTGTACCAATAGCAGAGCATCGACGGGAGAACTGCCAGGAGTCGATCGGCCACCTCTCGCCCGCGGCTGAAATCCCCCTCCGGCTCCAGGGCGCCGAGCATGGAACACCCCGTGCGCAAAACATCCATGGGATGGGCGTCCCCTGGAATTCGTTCGAGTGTCTCCTTGAGCGCCTGCGGCAGGCCGCGCAATCTCGAAAGCCCCAAAAGGTAGGCATCGAGCTCGGCGCGGCTGGGCAGCTTGCCGTGGATCAGCAGGTACGCCACTTCTTCAAACCGCGCGTGCTCGGCGAGCGCCTCGATGGAATAGCCGCGATAGGTCAGCCCAACACCCGCCTTGCCGACCGTGGCGATCGCGGTTTCGCCCACCGCCTGGCCCCGCAGCCCCGCGCCCGTGGCCTTGCCCCCGGATGTCTTGACAGCTGGATCCTCCAAGCTCATGGCCGCTCCTTTCTGGCTGACACTTCGTCGAACTGGTGCTCGTAGTCGAGATAGCGCAACACCTCGTAGAGTTCCGCCCGGGTCTGCATGGAGCCAATCAGGCCCTTCTGCGTGCCGTCGGCCCGCAGCGCATCGTAGACTTTTCGGGCGGCTGCGCTCATGGCTCGAAACGCAGTCAGAGGGTAGACCACCATGCGCACGCCTGCCTCCCGAAGCTCACTCACCGTGAAAAGCGGCGTCACCCCGAACTCGGTGATATTGGCCAGCACCGGGACTTCCAATTCCGCGGCGAAGATTCGATATTGATCGAGGGCGGTCGCGGCCTCCAGAAAGATGGCGTCGGCGCCGGCCTGGATGTATCGGTGGGCCCGTTCGAGGGCCGCTTCCATCCCTTCAGCGGCAAGAGCGTCGGTGCGGGCGGCGATGACGAACGCCGGGTCGGTCCGGCCATGCACTGCGGCTCTTACCCGGCCCGACATTTCCTCGGCGGAGACCAACTGCTTGCCCCGGCGATGGCCGCAGCGCTTGGCCTGTGCCTGGTCCTCGATATGGCACCCGGCGGCGCCGGCGCGTTCCAGTTCTCGAATGGCATGCGCGATCATGGGAGCGGCAGGCCCCCAGCCCGTATCGGCATCGACCAGCAGCGGCAGCCGGGTGGCGCCGGTTATGCGTCGCACGTCCTCGCAGACTTCGGTCAGCGAGGTCAGACCCAGATCCGGCAATCCGAAGGAAGCGTTGGCTACGCCCGCACCTGAGAGATACAGCGCCCGGAAACCGGCCCGCTCGGCGAGCAGGGCGCAATAGGCGTTGATGGTCCCGGCCAATTGCAGCGGCCGCTCCGCCTCCATTGCGGCTCGGAGTGCGGCTCCAGGGCTACCGGTTGAATTGGATTGTGCTGGCATGTGTTTTGCCTTCATTATATGCTTGGCGAGCCGGTGCGGTACGCTGAAAAGAGAGGAGCGCCTCCATGCGGCCTGTCGCGATCGTGGGTATCGGAAAGACGCCGTTCGGCGCATTCCGCGACCGCGACCTGCGGAGCCTCGGCGTGGAAGCTGGCCGGAAGTGCCTGGAAGACGCGGGCGCCAATCCCTCGCAGGTTGAAGCATTCTACCTGGGCAACTTCGCCGGGGCTTCGTTCACCGGGCAGAACCATCTCGCGCCGTATATCGCCGGCGCGATGGGAATCGAGGGTGTTCCCGCCACGCACCTCGAGGACGCCTGTGCCTCGGGCGGTTCCGCGTTCTTCCATGCGTATTCCAGCGTCGCTGCCGGGCTGTACGACATTGTGCTGGTCACCGGAGTCGAGAAGATGACCTCGCAGCCGACGCCGCGAGTGTCCGAGATTCTGGCGGGCGCCGGAGATCTGGCGGGCGAAATCAAGGCCGGCGCAACCTTTGCCGCGCTGTTCGCTATGATTGCGCGCCGCCACATGCACCAGTATGGGACGACCAGGGAACAGATGGCGGCAGTGGCAGTCAAGAACCACGCCAACGCTTTCAAGAACCCGTACGCGCACTTGCGCAAGTTGATCACGCTGGAGCAGGCGCTCGCCGGCAAGCCCGTCGCCGAGCCGCTGACCATTTACGACTGCTCGCTCATCAGCGATGGAGCCGCTTCGGTGCTGCTCGCGCCGCTGGAGCGCGCGCCGGAATTCGCCACTAGCCGGGTTCTGGTCGCCGGCATCGCGCAAACATCCGGTCCCGTGGCGCTGGATCGCCGGGAGGACATCACCACCTTCGCGGCGGTGAGGAAGGCCGCGGAAAAGGCGTACAGGATGGCGGGCGTTACCGCGGCGGAGATCCAGTTTGCCGAACTGCATGACTGCTTCACCATCGCCGAGATTATGGCGATGGAGGACGTCGGTTTCGTCCAGCCGGGCGAGGGTGGGCCTTACGTCGAGCAGGGCGCTACGACCCTCGGGGGCGAGCGGCCGGTCAACGCCAGCGGCGGGCTGAAGGCCAAGGGCCACCCGGTGGGTGCGACCGGCGTGGCGCAGATCTGCGACGTGGTCGAGCAGATCCGCGGGGCAGCGGGCGAGCGCCAGGTGAGGAATCACGACCTGGGCCTGGCGCAGAACCTGGGCGGTTCGGGCGCCACGGCGGTGGTGACGATCTTGAGGGCAGCGTGATGACGGACAAGCCGCTCGGTTCGGGTGAAATCTACACGGAAACGGTGGTGTGGTCCGCGCCCGAAGCCCACCTGAAGGACGCGCCTTACCAGATGGCCATCGTGCTGCTGGAGGCCGGCGGACGGGTCACGGCCCGCATCCTCGGGGACCGCGTGCATATTGGGGACCCAGTCACCTTCGCGGAATATCGCGGCGGCGTCCCTTACTTTCGGAAATCGGCATGAGGATCTCCCGCATGATCTCCGACGTGCCGGCGCCGATCGTGTAGAGCCGCAGGTCTCTCCAAATCCGCCCGATGGGGTACTCGGTGGTGTAGCCGAAACCACCGAAGATCTGCATGCAATCGTAGGTGACACGCTGTGCCAACTCGGAGGTGAAGAGCTTGGCCATCGTCACCTCTTCCACCGCCGGCCTGCCGCGATTCACCAGATCGAGGGCGCGATAGACCAGCCAGCGGGCGGCTTCGACGCCGGCGCGGTGCTCGGCGATCTTGTGCCTCCAGACCTGGTTGTCGAGGACGCGCCGCCCGAAGACCATCCGTTGCTTGCCGTATTCGATGGCCAGTTCCAGTGCCCGGTCCATGAACGACAGCACCAGCAGCGAGGTCGCCAGACGCTCGCCCTGAAGGTGCTCCATCAGGTAATAGAAGCCGCGGTTCCGCCGGCCCAGCAGGTAGCGTTTGGGGATATGGCAGTCGTCGAAGAACAGGTGAGCAGTGTCGGAAGCGACGTGCCCCACCTTGCTGATTCTTCCGCCCACGGAAAAGCCCTTCACGTCGGTCGGAAACAGGATGAGCGAGATGCCCCGGTGCCGGCTCTTGGAGGTGCGCGCCGCCAGCACGATGAAATCGGCGATGGCGCCGTTCGTGATCCAGAGCTTCTGGCCGTTGATCACCAGTTCGTCGCCGGCCTCTTGCGCGGAGGTGCGCATCGCCGCCACGTCCGATCCGCACTCCGGCTCGCTGATCCCGAGCGCCGCGATGCGATCCCCCAACACCGCCGGCTGGAGAAACTCGCGCTTCTGATCGGCGCGGCCCAGCTTGTCGATCAGCGGGATGGTGAGATCGGCCTGCACCATGAGGCCGATGTTGAGGCTGGGAAAGTCCGTGTAGCCCAAAGCATCGTAGGCCGCGGCGCTGGCCCACCAGTCCATCGCTGCCCCGCCCCACTCCGGCGCGATGCGAATGCCGAACAGACCCAACTCCGCCGCCTTCTTGAAGAGCTCCCGCGGGTAGGCGTGCGCGTCCTCCCAGTCCTTGGCGTGGCGGGCGATCTCATCCCGGCAGAACCGCTTGATGGTCGCGCGGAACAGTTCGTGTTCTTCGGTGAAGTAGGGGTACTCGCTCATCATCCGCTCCTCCGTCGAAAGCCCAGGACACCCTCCCGAAAACCCGCCGAGGCGTGCGCCTCGCGCCGGAACCTCTCCGCCAGCCTGGCCACCGCCTCGGGATCCAGACCCGCAATCTGCTGGACGAAGGACAGCCCCTGTTCGATCGCCGTGGCGCTCACGTCCGCCAAATCCAGGGCGATCCGCTCAGCCCGCTCGTGCAGCGTCCCAGGCTCCGTCACTACATCCACGATCCCAATACGACAGGCCTCTTCCGCGTCCACGATACGCGCCGTCAAGGCCAACTCCGTTGCCTTTCTCGCGCCGACCGCCGCCGCCACGACTGGAAAGATCATGTAAGGCCACAGACCGATGCGCACTTCGGTCAGCCCGAATCGCGCGCCGGTCGAGGCGATGACGATGTGCGCATTTAGCGCCAGGCCCAATCCTCCCGCCAGCGCTGCCCCTTGCACCGCCGACACCATGGGCTTACGGAGCCCCGCGCCAATAGAGAACAGCTCCTGATGCAGGGCAAGCATAGCGTCCAGGTCCGTCTCGAGCGCCTCGCTGAGATCCATGCCGGAGCAGAAATCCTTGCCCTCGGCGTCGAGCAGAATCGCGCCCACCGCCCGGTCCGTTGCCGCCTCGCGGATGGCATCGAGCAAACTCCGGCACAAGGCCACATCCAGCGCGTTGCGCTTGTCGGGGCGATTGAGCGTCAATCGCCGCAGCCGCCCATGGCTGCTAATCAGCAAGCTCTCGTTCATCCAGTTCGATCTCCATGCCGAGCAACGCGGAGGCCAGCGTCTTGCCTTGCGCATCCGTCCGCAGTGATACCGTGCCGCCGCCGCCGAGGGCTCGATGGAGGACGAAATTCAGCGCCCCGAGATTGGGCAACTCGTACCGCTCCACCGTGCCCTTCACATGATCCGAGAAGAAGCACAGCACGCGCTCCGCAGTTACTTCGCGAACGAGAATCGGATAGTGCTCGGGGCGCCAGGCGATCACTCCGATGTTGGCGATGTCCCCCTTGTCGCCGGATCTGGCGTGAGCCAGGCGCGAGAGCGGCACGGTCATTCGACCACCTCCACCCTCGGCCGGATCTCGGATCGCGGGATCAGCGCGGGCCAGTAGGACACGACCTCGCGCACCGGCGGGCGGCCCTCGCCGTAACCCGTGGCTCCAGGCGGGCCGCTCAACACAAGCGGGATCAACTCCCGCGTGAATCTCTCCACCGCGTTGCGGTCCCGGCCCCGAACGCCAATTCGCAACTGCAACTCCGGAACGTCCTCCACTGGCGGCGCTGCCCCACCGTGGCAAGCGTCAACGCCGAAGAACTCCGTGTAGATCTCGTCGAACACCAGCCCCAGCCGCTCGATCCGCCGGCGGACGATGCGATCCGCTTCAATGGCCTTCTCCCGTGCGTCGGGCCAGGTGTAGACCAAGGTTCCAACGGCCTTCCAGCCGGCTGAATAGTTAATGGAGAGTTTCAGAAAGTCGGTCGGAGCCGCGCCGCTCGCGTGCGTTACGCGCACACGGTCCGGCCCTTCGTCTTCCACCCTGACACTGGTGAAATCGGTCACACAGTCCGGCCCGTAGTAAGTGCGGGGATCTCCAATCTCATAGAGTAACTGCTCCTTGACTCCGTGGGAATCCACGCGCCCGCCTGACCCAGGATGCTTGGTGACCACGAAACTTCCGTCAGGCTCCATCTCGACGATGGGATAGCCAATCTCCTCGAGGTTAGCGAGACTTCGCCAATCCGCCAGCGAGTTGCCGCCGGTAACGTGAGCGCCGCACTCGATGATGTGCCCCGCCACCATACCGCGAGGCCAGCAAGTTGTAGTCCTCGGGCCGCCATCCGTAGCTATGGATGGCCGGGGCGAGCGCCAGAGCGGCGTCCGCGCACCTTCCCGACAGCACCACGTCGGCGCCCGTTCGCAGAGCATCCGCGAGCGGAAACGCCCCCAGGTAAGCGTTCGCGCTCAAGATTCGCTCGCGGATGGAGGAGAGCGGCTCGCCGGTGTCCATGTTGGTCATCGGATTGCCTTTTTCGAGGAGCTCGTCAATCCGTTCGGTGACGTCGTCACCCAGCACCACCGCCACTTTCAGATCAGGCGCCACGCGCCGGACCTCCCGCGCGCAAGCCAGGGGATTCAGCCCACCCGCGTTGGCCAGCACCTTGATCCGGCCTTCCCGCAGCTTCGGGGCGATGCGGGCCATCAGAGGGGGAAAGTCGCGCGCATAGCCGAGGGCAGGGTCGCGGCGCCGCTGTTTCTGAAGAATCGCCATGGTGACTTCGGCCAGGTAGTCGAGCGTCAGGAAGTCAATCGGCCCTTGCTCCACCAGCCGGACCGGCGCTTCCAGCCAATCCCCCCAAAAGCCCTGGCCGTTTGCGATTCGAATCATGGCATAAGATCCAGCGCCAGATGCCCGCGCTTGGGATTAGTGGTTACGACTTCGAGCAGAAATGACAGGATCGGGCGTGTCTCCAGCGGATCGATGATCGCATCCACGTGCCCGCGCGCCGCCGCGTAGGTGGCGTCCAGCCAGCGCTCGTAATCGGCTTTAGTCTGATCGATGGAGCGTTCCAGATCCGGAGAAAGCGGTTGACCGGCGGCCCTCTGCCTCTCGATCTCGGGGCCATGCATCGCCTGGGTGGCGGTATCGCTCTCCATGACTCCGATGCGGGCCGTCGGCCAGCCCAAAGTGAAATCCGGATCGAAGCCCTGTCCGGCCAAGGCGTAATAGCCCGCGCCGCTGGCATGGTTGATGGTGAGGACGATCTTCGGCACGGTCGCGCAAGCCATGCTCTCCACCATCTCCGCGCCGGCGCGAATGATGCCTTCGCTCTCGGCCGCGGCGCCCACCATGAAACCGGATGTGTCCTGAAGGTAGACCAGCGGCAGTCCGTGCCGTTCGGCGCTCTCGACGAAGTACGCGACCTTCCGTGCCGATTCGGGGTAGATGATGCCGCCCACCCGCGGCCCCCGAGCGGTCTTGACGAAGCCGCGGCGGTTGGCCACTAGCGCCACCGGAATTCCATCGAGCCGCGCGGTGGCGCAAAGCATCTCCCGCGCGTATTCCGGCTGGAACTCCAGGTAGTCTTCCGCATCGAAGATGGAGGCCGCAATGGTCTCCATTTCGTACGGCAGACGGTGGTCCGCCGGCAGGACGGAGTAGAGATTCTCAGATGGACGCGCCGAAGGGCTCCCCGAGTGACGCGCGGAAGGCTGCGGAAAGTCGCGGAACAGGCGCCGGATGAGGCCCAGGCAGCCGGGGTCATCGTCGGCGGTATAGTGCGCGACTCCGCTGGTTCGAGTATGTAATCCGGCTCCGCCCAGGGTCTCGGCGTCTACCTCTTCACCGGTGGCCCCGCGCACCAGGTTGGGCCCGCCCAGCCCCATAAAGCTGGTGCCTTTCACCATGACGATGACGTCGCTCAACGCGGGCAGATAGGCGCCGCCGGCGATGCAGGGGCCCATGACGGCCGCGATTTGCGGCACGCGCAGTTTCCGCCGCATCAGCGAGTTGTAGTAGAAGATGCGGGCCGCCCCGTACTGGCCGGGGAAGATACCGTCCTGAAGCGGCAGGTTCACGCCGGCTGAGTCGACAAGGTAGACGATTGGGATGCGGTTACGCATCGCGATTTCCTGAGCACGCAGGATCTTGGCGATGGTCTCGGGCCACCACGCGCCGGCTTTCACCGTGGCATCGTTAGCCACCACCACCGCAGAGCGCCCCTCGATTCTTCCCACGCCAGTGACCACGCCCGCCGAAGGCGCCTGGCCATCGTACTTGTCCCAGGCGATGAGCAGCCCGACCTCGAAGAATCGGGAGCCGGTATCCAGCAACTGCTCCAATCTCTCCCGCGCGGTCAGTTTGCCGGCGTGGTGCTGCTTATCAATCTTGGCCGGACCTCCGCCGAGGCGCAGCCGAAACTCGAGCCGGCGCAGTTCGTCGACAAGCGTCTTGAGGTGATTTTCTCCATCGACCGTCCCGACCCGGCTAAATCCCATCTCTATCTTTATCTTAGATCAGAGGCCGGAACTTGCCGGCGTGCTGCCCCAGGCCGAGCCCCGCCAGAAGCCCACACACGTTGAACCAAATGCGACCGGCCGCTAACCGCTGCTTGATCACTGCGGTGAACGTCGTATCACAAGATCTATCCCGTCACCCTACGGCCACTCAATCAAACGGCCAGCAATGGGCTCAATCGGAAGTTCTGTCCATCGGGCGACGAATTGTTCTCGATATTCAGGCCAACGCCGCTGGGGATATTCACCACCACGACAGCGAACTGCGGAAATGATTTGAGCGCGCGGGAAGCCGATTCGCCGAACAGATGATCCCGAGTGAGCAGGCACCGGAAGCCAGCGCCCACCGCCGCCTTCACCAGATCGCCGTTCGACAGGGCTTTCCAGCCGCGATTCCCTGCGGTGTCGCAGTGAATTCCCAGACCGATCAGGACGGATGCGAGATGCACGTCCATGTTGGCATCAAGCAGCCACATGGAATGAGCCGGTGAGCTCGGATGCGACCTTCAAGACTTCAGGCAAAGCCTCGGGCGGAAAGGCGGAATCGAACGAGTCATTGATCTCTTCGAGAGACATACCGCCGGCCAAGCATTCTAGGATCAGAGAGACAGCTAGCCGGGTACCGCGAACAGCCAGTTTTCCGCCCAGGAGTTGTGGATCGGCTACGATCCATTGATAGCCTTTGTAGGCCGCTGGTTGCCAGTCTGGCATCGCGCTCACTCCTTTTCCATTCTACACGCCCCTAGGAACGCGCGTCCCTGCTCACGTCCCGGAACGGCGAGAGTCTTGGAAGGACCTTACATCAGAGGCCGGAACCTGCCGGCGTGCTCCTGGAGCCGGTCGGTGATCTGGCCCAGCGAGCACACCTCAACGGTTTTTAGTAACTCGCCAAACACGTTGCCGCCGCCTTCGACCACCTCTCCGAGGCGATCCAGAGCGCGCTGGGCCTTGGCGGCATTGCGCCGTTTGAACTCCTTCAACCGCGACACTTGAAGCCGCTTCTTCGCGGCCGGCGTCCGCGCCAGGGCAAACTCCTGCTCCGGCTTTTCCCCACTGCCGTAGCGCGTAAGGCCGATCAGGGGACGAACACCCGAGTTGATCTGCCGCTCCATCAGGTGCGCGCTGGCCTGAATCTGGGTTCTCTGATATCGATTCTCGACAGCTTCCAGAACGCCGCCCAGGCTCTCGATGGTCCTGAACTCCTGAAGAATTGCCTTTTCCAGGATGCGCTCCATCGCCTTCATCCCCGGCGACCCGGCCAGCGCATTCATCGTGTGCCGGAACAGTCCGGACTCCTCGAGGATGACGGACTGCGCATGCGACGCCAGCCTGCTCCATTCCTCGCTGGGCGTCGTGAAGGGCTCATCGGCGCTGTTGGAATGGCAGGAGTTGGTGGCGTTGATATAGGCCAGCAGCAACTCGATGGCGGTGCGGGTGAGGTTATTCCGGAACTCGGCCGCGATTAGCGATCGCCCGCTGGTCTGCGTGTGGACCTTGAACAGTTGAGCTTTCGGGCCGGCGCCAAAGACGTCGCGCATGGCCACGGCGAAGATCTTCCGGCAGACGCGAGTGAGCGCCAGGTATTCCAGGTCCAGCCCACAGTCGAGGAAAAACGACAGCCGCGGTCCGAACTGATTCACGTCCAGCCCTCGGCTGAGGAGTAACTCCACATAGGTGAAGGCGTTGGAGAGGGTGTAAGCTGCCTGCTGGACCGGCGTGGCTCCCGCCTCCGCCATGTGGTAGCCGGAAATGGAGATCGGGTACCACCGTGGCATCTCCCGGCTGGTCCACTCAATCATGTCCGCCAGGAAGCGGAGCGAAGGTTCCAGGGGGAAGATCGTCTCGTTCTGGGCCTGTACTTCCTTGAGGATGTCGGCCTGCACCGTGCCCCGCAGCTTCGGAACAACCCGGGCCCCAAAGCGCCGCTTCGCCGCCGCGACATACATGGCCATCAGGATCGGCGCCGGTCCGGAGATCGTCATCGAGACGGAGCAGTTGGGCTCGCCCAGCGGGAATCCGGCATAGAGGCGGACCATGTCCTCGACGGTGTCGATGGCTACCCCGCCCTCGCCCACTTTTCCGAACACGCCATCGGCGTCGCTGTCCAGGCCGTACAGCGTGGGGCCGTCGAAAGCAGTGGAGAGACGGTAACTGCGCTGATGACGGCCTAAGTAACGGAACCGCTTATTAGTATCTTCGGCCAGCCCCAGACCCGCGAACAACCGTGTAGGCTCCTCGGACTTCGCTTGCTCGGGAGCGAGTGGATCGAGGTACATCTCGGCATAGGCGGAGTTTACATAGGGAAACTCGCCTGGCAGACCCTCCCCTACCAGGTATCGGGCGATCTCCCCAGGCTCGTCTGTCTCCGGCAGCGCAAAGCGGGGAACCTTCAATCCCGTGGGGAGTTCGACCTCGGAAACGGACCGCCGGATCCTGGCCCAGCGCCGCTTAAAAGCAGAACGCGTCTTATCGTCCTGACGGGCGAGTTCCACTTGCCGCGCCACATGCCCGTTGAAGCTTTCAATGGCCGCACAAACTCTCGACAGGGAGGTCATCGGCTCACCTCCGCCAGGAGTTGGAACAACTCGTCCACGCCGGGGTCGCGGTGGCGCCGCGCTTCCGTCGAGACCAATTTCTGGCCGCGCCCGTTCTCCATGAGCCGCTCGCCGATTTCCGCCTGGGCCGCTTTGGCCCGCGGTTGATCCGACTTGTTGACCACAACGATGTCGGCGGCATCCAGCATGACCACCTTCTGTAGTTGCAGGCGCGAGCCGTAGTCGGGAGGCATCACCAGGATCTTCCGGTCGAACAGGCCGTCACGGAAAGGCATGGCCTCCTGGCCGGTCCCGACCGTTTCCACCAGAATGAAATCGAACTCCTGATGGCGGAGTAAGTCGAGGTAGGGCTCGGTTTCGGCGGACAGGCCGCCTGGGTGCCCCCGTGTGGCCAGGCTGCGCATGAACACCCGGTCGTGCTGGGAGTGAATCATCATGGCGCGATCGCCCAGCAGCGCGCCGTTGCCCATCAGGCTGGGGTCGTGGGACAGAATGGCGATGCGGCCGCGGGCCTTCGCGTGCAGATGCCGCAGCACTAGTTCGTCGATGAGGGTAGTCTTCCCCGAGCCTCCCGGCCCGGTGAAACCAAAGACCAGGGCCGACGCCCGGCGGCGCGGTGGTTTCACCTCGCGCCGGCGCCGCGTTTTGCCGTAGGTCTTCAACACGAACCTGACAATCGTCTCCAGGGGTGTGCCGGCGAAGAAGATTTCGTCGGTGCCCTGCCGCCGCATTCGGCGCGCATCAGCCTGCGAAATCGTGCCCCCGCCTCCGCCAAACAAGCCGATGTGACTGCCGCCGCGGCGATCCAGGTCCCGGCGCACATCGCGGAAGAATTCGATGTGGCCCCCGTTGTAGGAGGAGATGCCGACGGCCGCGACGTCCTCCTGAATCGCAGCCCTCGCAATGTCGCTAACCGAGCGATGGAAGCCGAGATACACCACCTCGATGCCGTGATGAATGAACTCGATGTTCAGGGTGTTGATGGCGCTGTCGTGGCCATCGCATATGGGAACAGCGCTAAGCAGCCGAACCGGCCGGTGCATGAATAGTCCCTGATTCCAAGGTAAGCCCCCTCCGCCTGGAGTCGCAAGCGAAAGTGCTATATTCTGGGCGGGATCTCTATGCCGCTGACGGGTCTGGAGGCTGTCGTATTCGCGGTCCTGCTGGCCGTCTCGCTCATTCTGTTTGGGTGGCGGCTGGTTGGCGTGCTGCGCCGGATCCGGCGGTCCAAGCCGGACGCCGATTTCAAACTGCGGCCGATCCTACCCCGAGCGAGCAGGTTCGTCTGGGAAGTCCTGCTTCAGGCGAAGGTCATACGGGAGCGGCCCTGGCCCGGCCTGGCGCACGCGTTCGTCTTCTGGGGATTCTGCGCGTTCGCGCTGGTCACGGTCAACCACGTCTCCGAGGCATTCGGCTGGGGGTTGCTCTCCCCGAACGGCTTCGGCAGGTTCTACCGCGGCGCGGCGGCGGTGTTCGCGGTGGCCGTTGCGGTGTCGATCGTGGGGCTGGCTGCTAGGCGCTTCCTGGTCCGGCCCAAGTGGCTCGGAGAAGTCTCGTATGAATCGGGGCTGATCGCCTTCCTGATCTTCGCGCTGATGGCGACCTACCTGGCCGAGTTCGGGCTGGCGGAAGGTTCGGCGATCCGCCCTGGCCAACTGGTGGCTCCACACCTTGGCCCTGTTGATCTTTCTGCCGGTCATCCCGCGCACCAAGCACCTCCACTTGCTACTGAGCCCGATTACGGTGTTCCTGGACCGGCCTGGCTTCAGCCGCATCCCGCCGCTCGTGGGCGACGAGGATTTCGGCCTCATCACCGGTAAAGATGTCACTCGTATCGCCAGCCTGCAGGTCTACACCTGCGTCGAATGCGGGCGCTGCACCGAGCACTGTCCGGCAAACTTAACCGGCAAGATTCTCGACCCGAAGGAAATCGTCCTCGGCACGCGCCGCTATTTGGAGGACATCGGGCCTCAGGGCAGCCAGCCGCTCCTGGTGAAGCACGTGTCCATGGAGGCGGCATTTCAGTGCACCACCTGCGGCGCCTGTGAATACCAGTGCCCGGTGGGGATCCAGCACCTGCCGGTGATCGTCGGGCTGCGGCGGGGCGCGGTGAACACGGGCCAGTGGGACGATACGCACGGCACCAAGTTGTTCCTCAACCTGGAGCGCAGCGGCAACGCTCTTGGGTTCCCCCGCAGCGAGCGCGACCAGTTCATCCAAAAGAATGCGCTGCCTATCTTCGATGGGGGGCAGGATTACTGCCTGTGGCTGGGGTGCATGGGCTCCTACGATCCCCAGGGCCGCGAGATTGTGCTGGCGCTCGCCGAGGTGTTGCGGTTTCTGGGAATCAGTTTCGGCGTGCTGCGCAAGGAGAAATGCAACGGGGACCCTGCGCGGCGGCTCGGCAACGACCTGCTTTTCAGCACGCTGGCCGAGGAGAACCTGGAAGAGATCCGCCGCAGCGGGGTCAAGAAGATGCTGTCTATCTGTCCGCACTGCGTCCGCACGATGAAAGAAGACTGGAAGGAGTTCGGTGCGGATCTGGAGATCGAGCACCACAGCGAATTGCTGGCGCGCTTCGCCGCGCGGCTTCCGGAGCCCGACGGCGAACGGTCACGGGTGGTCTTTCATGACGCCTGCTACCTGGGCCGCTACCGAGGCATATTCGACCAGCCGCGCGCGGTCGTTTCCAAATTGGGCACGTTGGTGAACCCGCCGCGAACGCGTCAGCGCGGCTTCTGCTGCGGGGCGGGCGGCGGCAGGTACTTTCTGGGAGAAGAAACCGGAAAGCGGGTGAGCGCTGAGCGCGCCGAGGAACTTCTCGCGACCGGAGTGGACGCAATTGGCGCGGCCTGTCCGTTCTGCCATTCGATGCTGCGGGAGGCGCTGGCCACGGCGTCGCCGGCCCCGCCCCGGCTGCTCGACATTGCACAAATCGCGGCTGAAAGCCTGAGGAGAGATCATGCTTCCAAAGATTAGCGGGGGCGCGTTTCTGATCGAGGATCTCGCGCCGGATGGAATCTTCACTGCGGAGGACCTGGGCGAAGAGCACCTGGCCATCGCCCGCACCGTGGATGATTTTTGGGCGCGGGACGTGGAGCCGCGGCTGGAAGCAATCCGCCGCCAGGAGCCGGGCGCGGCTCTGGAGGTGCTGCGAAAATCAGCGGAACTGGGTCTCACCGGCGTCGCAATCCCGGAGGAGTATGGCGGGATGGGGATGGATCTCGCCTCGGCCATCGTTGTCGCCGAACACCTGGCGCGGGATGGGTCCTACGCCATCTGCCACGAAGTCCACACCGGCATCGGGACGCTGCCCATCCTCTACTTCGGTTCCGAGGAGCAGAAGCGCAGATATCTTCCGAAACTGGCAACGGCCGAAATGGTGGCCGCCTATGCGCTGAGCGAGGCCGCAGTCAGGCTCCGATGCGCTGGCCGTGCGCACCCGCGCCGACCTCAGTCCGGACGGCAAGCATTACATCCTGAACGGGCAGAAGATGTGGATCACCAACGGAGGCATCGCTGACCTGTTCACGGTCTTCGCCAAAGTAGGCGGGGAGCAGTTCACCGCGTTTCTGGTCGAGCGCGGTTTTCCGGGGGTGGCCGTCGGGGCGGAAGAGCGGAAGATGGGGATCAAGGGCAGTTCCACCACGGCGCTGTATCTGGACAACGTGCCGGTGCCGGTCGAGAACGTCCTCGGCGAGGTCGGACGGGGGCACCTCATCGCCTTCAACATCCTCAACAGCGGGCGGATGAAGATCGGCGTGCTGACGCTGGGCGGAGCGAAGCACGTGCTGGGCGTCTCTCTGAAGTACGCCAAAGAGCGCAAGGCTTTCGGCTCTTCGATCGCGGAGTTTGGGGCCATACAGCACAAGCTGGCCGAGATGGCGATCCGCATCTATGCCGCGGAATCGATGCTCTGGCGCGTCGCGGGGCTCGTCGAGAGCCGGTTGGCGGACGGATCCGGGGAGCTGAAGGCGCTGGAAGAGTACGCCGTCGAGTGCTCGATCCTCAAGGTCTATTGCTCGGAAGTGTACGATTTCGTGGCCGACGAAGGAGTGCAGATCCATGGCGGCTACGGTTACCACCAGGACTACGATGTCGAACGCGCCTACCGGGACTCGCGAATCAACCGCATCTACGAAGGCACCAACGAGATCAACCGCCTGATCATACCGGGGATGCTGCTGAAGCGCGCGGCCAGGGGGCGGCTGACTCTCACACCCCCCGCTGCAAGCGCCGCAAGTTGGAGAGGATGAAGAGTCATCCCTGGTGCGCCGCGCCAAACAGATCGCCCTCCTGACGCTGGACCTGGCGCGGACGGAGGAGCACCAGGAAGTCCTCATGAACATCGCGGACATCGTCATGGAAGTCTTCGCGATGGAGTCGAGCCTGCTGAGAAGCCGCAAGTTCGCCACAGGCATGTGTGCGGTTCTCCTGCGCGACGCCCTGACGCGGGTCGAGGTATCGGCACGCCGCGTTCTGGGCGCTTGCCTGGAGGGGGATGCCCTGCACGCGCAAATGATGGCGCTGCGCCGCCTGGCCGAGCACGATCCAGTGAACGGGGTCCGTCTGCGCCGGGAAATCGCCGCCCGCTTACTGGCGCGAGAGCGCTACGTGGTTTAGTAGGGCAGGCTGTTCAGCCTGCGGACCCGCTTTCCAGCGGGTCCAGCCGGCCGGAAGGCCGGCCGCGGGCAGGATTGCCCGCCCCACAAAAACAAGCAGAATTAGCAGAGCTGTGCGTTCACCGCGATGACCGTGCGTCCCCAGATCTTCCCTGCCAGAATCTGTTCGCCCAACTCGCGGATCTTCTTCAAGGGTTCCACGCTGAACATCCGGTCGAGCAGGCTCAAGGGAAGATCGCGCGCCAGCCGCGCCCACACCTCGCGCCGCTGCTGGTTGTTCAACCGCGAGGAATCGATCCCCAGCAGATTGACGCCGCGCAGAATGAACGGAAACACGGTCGTGCTGAACTCCGCACCTCCCGCCAGGCCTACCGACGCAACGCTTCCCCCGATGGCAACCGACCGCAGGAGCCCGGCCAGCGTATGGCCGCCGACGTTGTCGATCGCCCCACTCCAGCGCTGCGTTTCCAGAAGGCGGCCGGAGGGCGCAGCAAGGTCCGCGCGGTCCAGCATCGCACTGGCGCCCAAACTTCTCAGGTAGGGGTGAAGTTCAGCCCGGCCGGTGGCCGCTGCCACCTGGTATCCCAGATTCGCAAAGACCGCAATCGCGATGCTGCCGACGCCGCCCGAGGCTCCCGTCACCAGGACTTCCATTCCGCCCGGTTTCAGACCGTGGTTCTCCAGCGCCATGATGCTCTGCATGGCCGCGAATCCCGCCGTGCCAACACCCGCCGCCTGTTTCAGCGTCATGGACTCAGGCAAGGGAACGAGGAACTCGGCGTCAAGGCGCGCCAGCTCGGCGTAGCCGCCCCACATGGTCTCCGAGGTTCCGCAGCCCGTGACCACTACCTTGTCGCCGGGCTTGAATTCGGGCGATCTGGATTCTTCCACCACTCCCGCCAGATCGATCCCCGGCACCATCGGGTACTTGCGAATCACGCCCGGTCTTCCCGTCACGGCCAGTCCATCCTTGTAGTTCAGGCTGGAATAGGCCACGCGCACCAGCACCTCGCCCGGCGGTAGAGCGCTTCTGTCGATCTGCTGGAAGGAAGCCGCGAACTCGCCCCGCTCTTTTGTTACAAGAAACGCGTTAAATGTCGTCATCGCCATCCCCTGGCCATCATAATCGCCGTACAATCAAATTGGAAATCCTGAGTTCCTGACAACCACATGAAGATCGTAATTGCGTTGAAGCAAGTCCCCGCTCGCGATTCCGTCTGGCAGGTGGACGAATCGGCAAGTTGGATCAGTGAAGACGGCCTCAGCTTCGAAGTTAATGAACCGGACGCCTACGCGCTGGAAGAGGGTTTGGATCTGAAGGCGAAGCACGGCGGCGAAGTCGTCGTGCTCTGCGCCGGTCCGGCTCGCGCCGGGCAGGCCATCCGCGAGGCGCTGGCCAAGGGCGCGGACCGCGCCATCCACGTGGAGCACGACCGCCTGGAGACCCTCGATCCGCTCCAGGTGGCGGGCCTGCTGGCCGGCGCTGTCAGGCCGGAAGCGCCCGACCTGATTCTGGCTGGACTGCAATCCGACGACCTGGGCTACGGGCAAACCGGGGTCATCCTGGCGGAACTTTTGGGCCTTCCGCACGCCACCATTGTCATGGGAGTGGAAAAGATTGACTCCGGCATCCGCGTCAAGCGCGAACTTGAGAACGGCTGGTTCCAGCAGGTCGAGATGCCCCTTCCCGCGCTCGTGACCGTGCAGTCCGGCATCAAGCGGCTGCGCTACGCCACGCTCATGGGGATCAAGCAGGCGAAGACCAAAGAGGTCCGCCACGTGGCCGGAAAATCGCCGGACGGCGGCCGCATGCAAGTGCGGCGAGTGTATGCGCCCGAACGGACCAAGCTGGCCCAGCTCTTTTCCGGCAACCCGAAGGAAGCCGCCGCCAAGCTCGTCGAGCGGCTCAGGCGGGAGGCGCGCGTCCTATGAGCGTTCTGGCGATACTCGAGCAGCAGCACGGAGAGTGGCACCGTATGTCGTGGGAGACGCTCGCCGCGGCACAGCAGATCGCCGCGGAGATGGGCGTGCAACCCCAAGCGGCGGTCATCGGCGAGGGGCGCGAACTCGCTTCCCAGCGGCTGGAGCGAGCCTACGCAGTGGACCATCCCCTGCTGCGGGACTACACCGCTGATGGCTACAGCATTGCGTTGCGGCAGCTCATCGAGCAGGTCAAGCCGCTCGTCGTTTTGTTTCCGCACACCTATCAGGTGCGCGACTTCGCCCCCAAGCTGGCGACGGCGCTGGGGAGCGTGCTGGTCAGCGACGTGGTTTCCCATCGGGTGGAGAACGGGCAACTCATCTTGACCCGGCAGCTCTTTCAGGGCCGGCTGAATGTGGACATCGGCTTCTCCGGCGCGCCCCCGCACCTGGCATCGCTCCAGGCGGGTGCGCACGCAGCGGACCAGGTTGAAGCCGGCCTCTGCCAGGTCGAGACCTTCACGCCCCAGCTCGCGCCGGAACAGATTAGAACGCGCCCCGCGCAGCCGTTTCGGGAAAGCCAGCGCGCGGTTGATCTGGCGTCTGCCGAGCGCATCGTTTGCGCCGGGCGCGGCATCCAGGGAGCGGAGAACATCCCGCTGTTGCAGCGGCTGGCCGACGCGCTGGGAGCGGAACTGGCCGCCTCGCGTCCGGTCTGCGACAGCGGCTGGCTGCCGGCCGAGCGCCAGGTGGGCAGTTCCGGCCAGACCGTGGCGCCGAAGTTGTACATCGCCGTGGGGGTGTCGGGCGCCATTCAGCACCTGGTCGGCATGAAAGGATCCAAGACCATCGTGGCAGTCAATAAAGACGGCACCGCTCCCATTTTCGAGATTGCCGATTACGGCATCGTCGGCGACCTGTTCGAGGTGGTCCCTGCGCTGGCCGAGGAGATCCGGAAGCAAACGCAGGGGGACTCATGAGCCCGCTAGTGAATCTCACGCTGCACGAAGAAGTAGCTGTCATCAGTCTCGCGAACCCGCCCGTGAACGCTCTCACCGAAGAAGTTCACCAGGGCATTCAAGCTGCGATTCGCACAGCCGGCGCCGATCCCCATGTCCATGCGGTGGTCATCGTGGGGGCCGGCACGGCCTTCTGCGGCGGCGCTGATCTGCGGGAGATCCAGCAGATTATCGGCGGCGAGCGTCCGCGAGCCTGCCTGCTGCCTCTGGCCTTTCTTCAGGAAATCGAGAACTGTCCGAAACCCGTCGTGGCGGCCATTCACGGGATGGCCCTCGGCGGTGGTCTCGAGCTGGCGATGAGTGCGCACTACCGCGTAAGCTCCCCGTCAGCACGGTTGGGACAGACCGAGGTGAAAGTCGGGCTGATCCCCGGCGCAGGGGGCACTCAGCGGCTGCCGCGCCTGGCAGGCGTGGCCCAGGCCGTCGAAATGTGCGCCTTCGGCGAGCCCATCTCAGCCCAAGAGGCCCTGCGGGTTGGCCTGGTCGACCGAATCGTAGCGGACGACCTCCTGGAGGGTGCCGTCACCTTTGCCCGCGAGGCGATCGGCAAGCCAATACCCCGTACTCGTGAGCGCGACGAGAAATTGCGCGGCCCTGAACCGGCCTTTTTCGAAATCGCGCGAGAACGCGCCCGCAAGACCAGGCGTGGGCAACAGGCTCCGCTGGCAGCGATCGACGCCGTGGAGGCGGCGATAAAGCTCTCCTTCGAAGACGGATGCCGGCGCGAGACGGAGCTCTTCGACGGCTGCCTCCGCTCGACCCAATCCCAGGCCATGATCCACGCCTTCTTCGCCGAGCGAGCGGTTTCGAAGGTGCCGGATGTTCCCCCGGAAACGCGGTCCTTCGACATCCAGCGCGTGGCGATCATCGGCGCCGGCACAATGGGCGGCGGCATCGCCATGACCTTCGCCAGCGCCGGCATTCCCGCGTTGTTGAAGGACGCGAGTCAGGAGGCACTGGATCGCGGCATGGCCTCGATCACCAGGAACTACGCGGGTTCCGTGAAGAAGGGCGCGCTTCCGCAAGCAGCTATGGACCAGCGGCTGGCACTCATCACCCCGCAGCTCACCTACGCCGGTTTTGAAACGGTGGACCTCATCGTCGAAGCTGTGTTCGAGGACATAGCCGTCAAGAAAGAGGTGTTCGCCCAGATCGACGCCATCGCCAAGCCCTCCTGTGTTCTGGCCTCCAACACCTCCACCCTCGACATCGATCAACTGGCATCCGCGACCAAACGGGCCGAGGCGGTCATCGGCCTGCACTTCTTCAGCCCGGCGCACGTGATGCGCTTGCTGGAGATCATACGCGGCGTGGCAACCAGCAAGGAAGTGATCGCGACTTCTATGGCGCTGGCCCGAAGGCTGGGCAAAGTCGGGGTGCTGGCACGAAGCTGCCGCGGTTTCATCGGGAGCCGGATGATGGAGCCGTACTGGCGGGAAGCGGAGTTCCTGGTGGAGGAAGGGGCATCGGTGGAAGAGGTCAACCAGGCGCTCTATGACTTTGGGATGGCCATGGGGCCGCTGGCGATGGCCGATCTGGTGGGCCTCGATATTGCCTGGCGTATCCGGCAGGTTTTTCGGGAAGTGGCGCCGCCGGACGTACGGCAACCGCAGGTCATCGATCGTCTCTATCGGATGGGCCGATTTGGGCAGAAGACTGGACGCGGCTGGTCCAGCTATGACGCGGCGCGCAAGCCCTCCGCTGATCCGGAGACCGCTGCTCTGGCCGAACAGCTAGCGCGCGAAGCTGGGATCGAACGCCGACGCATTTCGGCGCAGGAGATTGTTGACCGTTGCGTCTACGGCCTGGTCAACGAAGGCGCGCGCCTGCTGGAGGAAGGGATCGCGCTGCGCGCCTCCGACATCGACGTTGTCTATCTGACAGGATTCGGCTTCCCGGTCTGGCGCGGTGGACCGATGTTCTACGCCAACACCATCGGCTTGCCGCAAGTCCTGAAGCGGATCGAAGAGTTCCAGGCAAAACGCGGCCCCGGCCTGTGGACTCCCGCGCCCTTGCTGCGCCGGCTGGCGGAGGCAGGCAGGACATTTGTGTAGCGGCGCTGATAGGTCAGAACCGCTCAGGTTCGGCGCTCGGCTGGATCCACAAGTGTTACTCCGGCGGCGGATGCGGCTCGGCGGAGGTCGTCATCGAGCGTGGCGAGCGGCAACTCTTCTCGAATTGCCAGTTCGAGGTAGGCTGCATCGTAAGCGCTGAGGCTGTAAGTCCGCGCCAGCGGCAGAATCTGCTGAGCCAGCCAGGCGGCGGGACGGTGCTCGATCGCGATCGGCAACTGCCGCAGCCGCTCCAGGAATGCGGCCTGCGCCTCCGCATTCATTCGGCCACGGCGTTCGGCGGTGCTCAAGACACTTGCGACCTCAAAGGCCCACAGTGCGAGCGCGAGAGCGTGAACCGTTTCCAGGGATTTGAGGACCGCCACCGTGAACGGCGTGGACTCGCCTTCAAAGACCCAACTCAGGGTCATCGAAGCATCGATAACGAAGGGACCGGTCAATACTTGCGGCCCTCGTGGATCAGGTCCTGGATGCGCTCGCCGGGACCTAGGGCGAGATGGTATTCTTCCCGGAAAGCAAGCATGCTGGCAACGGCCTGGCGGCGCCGCTCCCGCTCTTCATCGGAAAGAGCGTCAGCCACGCCGCTCGCAGCTTCTAGAGCCCATTCGACGACTTCCTCAGGCGAGCGGCCCACACCGCGGGCGAGCGCCGCTTCGAGCAGCTGCTGCCCGTGAGGTGAGAGCTGAACCGTCATCGCAACCAGTATAACCTGAGCTGCACCGCCGCCGAACTTCGCATGCGTTTCGGGATCGCGTTGGTCGCGCGCGTTACCGCGTCGCGCCCGGATTGCCCTGCGCCGGACAGCCGTTCTCGGCCAGGGCGCAGTTGGCGTGCTCGAACTGGATTGTCGTGTGGTCGATCTGGTAGCGTTCACAGAGCATGCCGCACAGCCGCTTCAGGACAGCTTCGCTCACCGAGGGCGGCGCGTCTTCGATCAGCACGTGACAGCTCAGCGCATGCGCTCTTGACCCCAGGCTCCAGATGTGAAGGTCGTGTACGTCGAGCACACCCTCCACCTGCCGCATGGAAGCGCTGACGGCATCGAGCTTCATCCCGCGCGGCAGCCCCTCCAGAAGGATGTTGAGCGATTCCTTGATGACGTCCCACGCGGTCCAGACGATCAGCGCGCCAATCAGGATCGACAGCAGCGGGTCTACGCGCTGCCAGCCCGTGTAGCGGATCACGATTGCGCCGGCGATAATCCCGATGCTCCCCAGCGCGTCGCCCAGCATGTGCAGGTAGGCGCTACGGATGTTCAGGTCGTGCTGATGGCCGCGGCGCATGCTCCACATGATGGCGCCGTTGAGGATCACTCCCAGCCCGGCAACCACCAGCATGGTCATCTCGTCGACCTTGGCGGGCGTCTTCAGGCGGAGGTAGCTGGCGTGGAAGATGAAACCGGAAAGGACGACGAGCGTCAGCGCGTTGACAAAGGCTGCCAGCACGCCCGCGCGCCGGTAGCCGTAGGTTTTCACCTCGTCCGCCGGCTTGCTCTCCAGGTAGACGGCGAACCACGCCAGCAGCAACGCCAGCGCATCGGTGAAGTTGTGTCCCGCGTCCGACAGCAGCGCCAGGCTGCGGGCCTCGATCCCCGCTGCCGCTTCGATCAGGACGAACAGCACCGTAGCGGCCAGCGACCACTTCAGGACCTTGCCCATTTCCGCGCCGTGTCGATGCGAGTGCAAACCGTCTCCCTACTTTCCAGTTTACAGCCGTATCGCCGGTCAATCCGAGTGTTCGATAATACTCGGTGGAGGGGACATTGCGCGCACTAGTCAAGAGCCGGCCGGAAAAGGGACTCTGGCTTGAAGAAGTTCCAATACCTAAACCCGGAATCAACGATGTCCTGATCAAGGTCCTGCTCACGGGCATTTGCGGCACGGATCTGCACATCTACGAATGGAACGACTGGGCGCGCGGCGCCATTCGCACGCCCCTTGTCATCGGACACGAGTTCGTCGGTGAAGTCGTCGAGACCGGCTCCAACGTCACCGATTTCCACCCCGGCGAGATTGTCAGCGGCGAAGGGCATGTGGTGTGCGGACGCTGCCGGAATTGCCTGGCCGGCCGGCGGCACCTGTGCGCTCACTCGCTCGGCCTGGGGGTGCAGAGGCCGGGCGCTTTCGCCGAGTACGTCGTGCTGCCGATGACCAACGTCTGGAAGCACAGGCCCACGGTGCCGCTCGAAGTCGCGGCCATCTTCGATCCATTCGGCAACGCGGTGCACACCGCCTTGACCTTCAAAGTCCTGGGAGAGGACGTCCTGATCACCGGCGCCGGCCCCATCGGCATTATGGCTGCGGCGGTGGTCCGCCACGCGGGTGCGCGGCATGTGGTGATCACCGACGTCAATCCCTATCGTTTGGAGCTCGCCCGCAAGCTGGGTGTGACGACGGCCGTCGACACCCGCCAGGAGCCGCTCCGAGACGTGCAGAAACGTTTGAACATGTCGGAAGGCTTCGATGTGGGTCTGGAGATGTCCGGCAACCCCGATGCATTTCGGGAGATGCTGGCCAACATGTGCCACGGCGGGCGGATCGCCATGCTCGGGCTGCCGTCCGGCGTGGTGGCCATCGACTGGAACGCGGTCATCTTCAACATGCTCACGATTAAGGGCATCTACGGGCGCGAAATGTACGAGACCTGGTACATGATGACCGTGATGCTCGAATCGGGACTCGATGTAGCGCCCGTGATCACCCACCGTTTGGCGTGGCACGAGTACGAGAAGGGTCTGGAAGCCATGCGCGCCGGACAAGCCGGCAAAGTGGTTCTGGACTGGCGAGTATAGCGCCGGAGGCGCGGCAGTCATGTTCGGAAAGTTCCAACAGACACTGGAAGCGACTCTTAACGAAATCGAGCACGCAGGCCTGTTCAAGCGCGAGCGCGTGCTCGACACGCCGCAGCAGCCCCATGTCGGCGTCTCCGAGCGCCAGGTGCTGAACCTCTGCGCCAACAACTACCTCGGCCTGGCCAACCACCCGGAAGTGGTCGAAGCGGCGCGGGAAGCCCTGTCGAAATGGGGCTTCGGCATGGCCTCGGTGCGCTTCATCTGCGGCACGCAGACCGTTCACAAGGAGCTCGAGCGGCGGCTCAGCGAGTTTCTCGGGACCGAGGACGCCATCCTTTACACCTCCTGCTTCGACGCCAACGGCGGCCTGTTCGAGACACTGCTCGACGAGCGCGACGCGGTGATCTCGGACGAACTCAACCACGCCAGCATCATCGATGGAATCCGGCTCTCGAAGGCGCAGCGGTTCCGCTACCGCAATTCGGACATGGAGGATCTGGAAGCCAAGCTGAAGGAGGCGTCCGGTGCGCGGCAAGTCCTCGTCGCCACGGATGGCGTCTTCTCCATGGAAGGCTACATCGCCAATTTGCCGCGCATCTGCGGCCTGGCCGAGCAATTCGACGCCATGCTGATGGTGGACGATTCGCACGCCGTGGGGTTCATGGGCGATCACGGCCGCGGCACGCCCGAACATCACCACGTCATGGGCCGCGTCGACATCATCACCGGCACGCTCGGGAAGGCCCTGGGCGGCGCCTGCGGAGGATACACGGCCGCCCGCCGCGAGGTGGTCGCGCTGCTCCGCCAGCGTTCGCGGCCGTATCTGTTTTCGAACTCGCTTCCTCCGGCGATTGCGGCGGCCTCGCTCAAAGTGCTCGATCTTCTGGCGGCTTCCGACGACCTCCGCCGGCAGCTCAGGGAAAACACGGCCTTCTTCCGCCAGCGGATGAGCGCCGCCGGTTTCAGCATTCCCCCCGGGGAGCATCCGATCGTGCCGGTCATGATCGGCGACGCGTCCCAGGCGGTGCGGTTGGCCGACCTGCTCCTGGCGAAAGGTGTGTATGTGACCGCCTTCTCCTATCCGGTCGTCCCGCGCGAGAAGGCTCGCATCCGTGTACAGCTCTCAGCGTCGCATTCGCGCGCCGACCTGGAGTTCGCCGTGGAGCAGTTCTCGCAAGCCAAGGCGGAACTCGGAATCTGAAGCCGGCCTGAGGAATTGATAGACTCCAAGAAACAAGCTCCGCCGGGAGGGAGATTCAGGATGAGTCCTAGATTCGTTATAAAGGCTGGAGCAGCGCTCCTGGGCGCGGCCCTTCTGGTCGGTTTCTTTCAGGCGCCGGCGCCCGCTCAACGCAACCTCGCGGGTGCGGAGCGAACCAAGCTCGCACTAGAGAAGCTCAACGTTCTGGGCAGCCTGATGCTGATCGGCGCCCACCCGGACGACGAAAACACGGCGCTTCTGACCTATATCGCCAAGGGCCGCCACGGCCGGGCCGCCTATCTGGCCCTGACCCGCGGCGACGGCGGACAAAACCTGGTCGGCTCCGAGCAGGGTGAGTTGCTGGGTTTGATCCGGACCCAGGAACTTCTCGCGGCCCGCAAGATCGATGGCGCCGAGCAGTTCTTCACCAGGGCCATCGATTTCGGCTTCTCGAAGACCGCCGACGAGACCTTCGATAAGTGGGGCCATGACACCATCCTCGCCGACGTGGTTTGGAACATCCGGCGCTTTCGCCCCGACGTGATCGGAGTGACGGTCACCGGCGGGCACGGGCACCATCAGGCTGCCGGGATTCTGACCCGGGAGGCATTTGCCGCGGCGGGCGACAAGACGCGCTTCCCCGAGCAGTTGCGCTGGGTCGAGCCGTGGCAGCCCAAGCGGCTCATCGGCGGAGGAATGGGCGGCGGCAGCCGAGGTCCTCAGCCCGGGGGCGCGCCGGGTGCGGGCCTCCGAATCGACACCGGCGAATACAGCCCGCTGCTCGGATTTTCATACTCGGAGATTGCCGGCATGAGCCGCAGCATGCACCGCACGCAGGGCGTGGGCGCTGCCGGAGCGCCGCGGATCGGCCTCGACCACGATTACGGTCCAAGCCGGCGAGCCGGCCACCAAGGACATTTTCGAGGGCGTGGATACGACCTGGAGCCGTCTGGCGGGCGGCGCGGCGGTGAAGAGCATCCTCCAGGAGGCTTCCGACACTTTCATCCCGGAGCAGCCGGAGAAGACGATTCCCCTGCTGCTGAAAGCGCGCCCGCTGATAGCGTCCATCAAAGACCCGTGGGCCACGCTTAAGCTGCAGGAACTCGACGAGGCCGTCGCCCTGTGCGCGGGCCTGTTCCTGGACGCCTCGGCGGATCGCTACGCGGTATCTCCCGGCGAATCGCTGCAAGTGAGCCTCGAAGCCACCAACCGTTCCCAGTTCGCGCTGGCGCTCACGGGCGTCAAGCTGGAAGGCATGGCCGGAGCGCCGGCGCAGAACTTCGCGCCCGTCGCTCTGGCTTACAACCAGCCGGACCGCCGCTCTCTGAACATCACGATTCCGCCAGACCAGCCCTATTCCCAACCCTACTGGCTGCGGAAGCCCAACAACGGTTTTGTCTTCACGATTGACGATCAGCAGATGATCGGCCTCGCCGAGTCGCCTCCGGTTTTGAGCGCGCGGTTCAGCGTCCAGGCCGGCTCGCAAACCATCGAGTTCGTCCGCCCGGTGATTCGCCGCTACGTGGATCGGGCCGAAGGCGAGATGACCCGGCCGCTGGTGGTGACGCCGCTCGTGGCGGTCAGCATTCCGGAATCGGTCGTGCTGTTCCCCGACACCGGGGCGAAGAAGGTCGAGGTGCTGCTGCGCAGCAACGGCGCCGGCGCGTCCGGGGAACTCCGTGTGGAGGCGCCGCAGGGTTGGCGCGTGCAGCCCGGCTCCGCGTCATTCAAGATCGCCGGAGCGGGAGAGGAATCGGCGCTGTCGTTCACGGTTACTCCGCCGGCCGCTGCGGTGAAAGCCGAACTGCGCGCCGTAGCCAGCGTCGGCGGGCGGGAGATCTCGAACGGCGTGCGCGTGATCGGCTACGACGGCATTCCGCCGCAGACGATTTTCCCTCCTTCCACCGCCCGGCTGGTGCGCACCGATGTTCGCACGCTGGCCCGTAGGGTGGGCTACGTGATGGGCGCCGGCGATCAAGTGCCACAGGCCCTCGAACAGTTGGGGTGCGAGGTGACGCTGCTCAGCGCGGACGACCTGGCCCGCGGCGATCTGAGCCGCTTCGATGCGATCGTCACCGGCGTACGCGCCTACAACGTTCGGTCCGACCTGGCGGCCAATCAGCAACGTCTGCTGGACTACGTGCAGGCGGGTGGAACCCTGCTGGTGCAGTACCTGACCGTCGGACCCTTCGCGGGATTCGGCCCCTACCCGATTCAGATCGGCAGCGCCCGCGTGACGGTGGAGGAAGCGCCCATCACCGTCCTGAATCCGGCGCACCCGTTGCTGAACGCGCCGAACAAGATCGGCCCGGCGGACTTCACGGGCTGGATCCAGGAGCGCGGGCTGAACTTCGCATCCCAATGGGACCAGCGCTACGAGCCGCTGTTCGAGTCCAACGATCCCAACGAGTCCCCGCAGCGGGGAATCACGCTCTACACGCGCTACGGTAAGGGCGCGTACGTCTTCACATCGTTCTCGATGTTCCGGCAGTTGCCCGCCGGCGTGCCTGGCGCGTTTCGCATTTTTGCGAACTTCTTAAGCGCCGGCAAATCCGCCCCGTGAAAACGCCGCCACCAATGCGGCGCTTGTACGCGATTGTCATACTCTGGCTCGCGTTCCTGATCGCGCTGTTCTACTGGTTCACCAGGAAGTTCGCGCCATGAGGCTCGCCGACTGGCTGGTGCTCTGCGGGTCGCTCGCCTTCGTTGTCCTTTACGGACTCTGGAAGTCGCGGGGGACCAACAGCGTCGACAAGTACCTGCTCGCCGGCAAGACCATGCCCTGGTACGCCATGGCGCTCTCGATCATGGCCACGCAGGCGAGCGCGGTCACCTTCATTTCCACCACCGGCCAGTCCTACGTGGACGGCATGCGGTTCGTGCAGTTCTACTTCGGCCTGCCGCTGGCGATGGTGATCCTCTCCGTCACCGCCGTCCCCATCTTTCACCGCGCCAAGGTGTACACGGCCTACGAGTATCTGGAGCAGCGCTTCGACGCCCGCACCAGGGCCCTGGTGAGCGCGATCTTCCTGCTGGAAAGAGGCCTGGCGCTGGGCATCACCCTCTACGCGCCGGCCGTGGTGCTGACCGTGATTCTGGGGTGGCCCGACCAGGCGGCGCTGCTCCTCATGGGCGTGGTTGCTCTGCTCTACACTACGCTGGGCGGGATCAAGGGGGTCACCTGGACCCACTTCCAGCAGATGCTGGTGATGGTTGCGGGTCTTGCGGCCGCGTTCGCGACGGCGGTGCTGCTGCTTCCCAGCCACGTCTCGTTTCTCGACGCCGTCACGCTGGCCGGCGCCGCGGGCCGGCTGAACGCCGTAACGCTCAACTTCGACTGGAACGATCGCTACAACCTCTGGAGCGGCTTGATCGGAGGCATGTTCCTGGCGCTGGCCTACTTCGGCTGCGACCAGTCGCAGGTGCAGCGCTATCTCACCGGGAAGTCGGTCGACCAGAGCCGGCTCAGCCTCTTGTTCAACGGCCTGGCCAAGGTCCCCATGCAGTTCCTCATCCTGTTCATCGGGGCCATGGTGTTCGTCTTCTACATTTACGAGAAGCCGCCGGTCCTGTTTCAAAACGCCGAACTCGCCAGGATCCAGACCGCCCCGATGCGGGCCGAGTTCGCGCCGGTCGAGCAGCGCTTCGACGCGGCTTTCGAAAGCCGCAAGGCCGCCGCGAACCAGTTGGTGGAGGCCCGCCATAGCGGCGATTCACAGCTGTGGCGGCAAGGGCTGGACCAGTACGGGAAAGCTCAGCGCGATCTCGACGCCGCGCGCCGCCAGAGCGCCGTTCTGGTCGAGAAGGCCGGCGGGCCCAAGGGCCTGGTGGACACCAACTACATCTTCCTCACCTTCGTCACGCGTCACCTGCCGGCGGGCCTGATCGGCCTGGTTCTGGCGGTGATCTTCGGCGCCACCATGTCGTCCATCTCGGGAGAGATGAACTCTCTGGCCACGGTGACCGTGATCGACATCTACAAGCGGCACGTCCGCCGCGACGCCTCGGACCGGCATTACTTGAACGTGTCGCGCGCGGCCACTGTGTTTTGGGGCTGCTATGCGGTTGTGTCAGCCAGTTTCTTTAAGGGCTTGGGCTCGCTGGTCGAGGTCGTCAACCTGCTGGGCTCTTACTTCTACGGCGGGCTCCTGGGAGTGTTCGTGCTCGCCTTCTTCTTCCCGCGCGTGCGGGGGAGAGGCGCGTTTTACGGGGTGCTGGCGGGCGAGGCCGCGATCTTCGCCGCCTCGCGTTTCATTAACGCCTTCCTTTGGTACAACGTGATCGGCTGCCTGGTGGTGGTCGCCACGGGAGTTCTGATCTCCCGCCTGGAGCGGCCCCCCTCTTCGCTGACGTAATTAGGTAACCGCCGGAACGGCGTTTGCATCATAATAGCGCCATGAACTCCCGCCTATGTGCGTTTGTTCTCGCCATAACTACTCTGCTGGGACAGCCTCAACCCGGCGGGCCGCCCATGTTCACAGTCACCACCCGGTTGGTGGAAGTGAACGTGATCGCCAGGACAAGAACGGCCTGGTCGACAATCTCACCAAGGATGATTTCGTTCTTTACGACAACGGCAAGCAGCAGAAGATTGATGTTTTCGAGGTCTATTCCCGGAAAGCGCGCCCGCAGAATGCCGGGCAAGCGGCCACGCCGCGCGCACCGAATGAGTTCACAAACCGCCCCTCAGGCGAGGGTGAACAAGTCAACGCGGTCCTGGTGGTGTGGGACATGCTCAACACCGCCTTTGCCGATCAGCCTTGGGCAAGGAACAGGTGCTCAAGAGCTTGAGGGCGATCCGCGCCAGGTGACCGTGTCGGCGTGTACATCCTCGGTTGGTCCACCGCAGATCCTCCAGGATTTCACGAGTGATTCCTCAAGACTGACCGGGGCAATAGAGAAGTACGCAACCTGGCCGGACCTGATGGGGACCGGTCCACCCCAAAGCGTCTCAGACCCGGCGATCGGGTAAGTCAGCAAGGCTCTAATCCGGCCGTAAGCTCTGGCGCGAGCACGGCTTACAAGCAGCGCCGTGCGGGGGATCGAAGACCACTTGGCACACGTACCTGGCCGCAAGAGCGTCATTTGGATTGCTGCGGCTCCCCCATCGTCGTTGACGGCCATGCGAGCTTCGCCGTCTATCCGATCGATGCCAGAGGCCTGGTCGGCTTTCCCGGAGAATGCAGGCGGAGAACCGCGTCGTGTCAAAACGAGGGCCAGAGAAACCCGCCGGGTTTGGACAACATGAAGCTAATTGCCGCAAGGACTGGCGGGCTGGCTTTCTTCAACACCAACGGCATCCGCCAGGCTATCGACAAGGTGATGGCGGATGCGGATGTCACCTATACTCTGGGTTTCTACTTGGACTCCGACCAGGTATTATCGGAGGCGCTGGCTCAGGCGCCGACGCGGCCGTTCAGGCCGGGTGAACGTTCCGCGCCCTCCACCCGCACACTGAAAGTCGAGGTGAAGCGCAAGGGCGTGCAACTACGCTACCGCAACGGCTACTGGCCGATTCGTCCCATCGGGCCGTCGGACCAGCAGGAGTTGGTTGCCGACGCCGTTGCCAGCGCCATCGAGTCCAGACAGATCGGGATCAGCGCGCGGGCTGAGAGAGACGGGACGGCTGTGCGTCTGGCGCTCACGATTGAAGCGGCGGACATCTCGCTGGCGGGCAACAGACGGCCGCCGAACCGGGACGGTGGACCTGACGATCCTGGCACGGACCGCGAACGGGGGTGAATTGGAGCGGGTTGAGCGCGCGGTCGACCTGGATTTCGACCAGGCGGGCTACGAAGCGTTTCTTAAGCGGAACATCTCAGTGCCTCTTACGCTGCAAACCAGACCAGCCGCCGTTGCAGAAGTGAAGATCGTGGCCTACGACCGCACGTCCGGGAGGATCGGCTCGCTCGCAATCCCGATCAAGCCCTGATGCCGGTAGCGCGTTTGCATCATAATGGCGCCATGGCCTTCCGCCTAAGTGCATTTGTTCTCGCCGTAGCTGCTCTGCTGGGCCAGACTCGACCCGGCGAGCCCCCCGTGTTTAGGGCCACTACGCACCCCGTTGTTAAGATCACTCCGCGGTTGGTGGAAGTGAACGTAATCGCCAGGGACAAGAACGGCCTGGTCGCCAATCTCGACAAGGACGATTTCGTTCTCTACGACAACGGCCAGCAGCGGAAGATTGACGTTTTCGAGGTCTATTCCCGGCGAGCGCGGCCGCAGAATGCCGAACAAGCGGCCACGCCGCGCGCGCCGAATGAATTCACAAACCGGCCCGCATGGACGGGGGAACAAGGCAACGCGGTCCTCGTGGTGTGGGACATGCTCAACACCGACTTTGCCGATCAGCCTTGGGCCAAGGAACAGGTGCTGAAGAGCTTGAGCGCGATCCGTCCAGGCGATCATGTCGGCGTGTACATCCTCGGTTGGTCCGTGCAGGTCCTCCAGGATTTCACGAGCGATTCCTCACAACTGATCGCAGCGATGGAAAAGTACGTGGCCCGGCCGGACCTGCTAGGTGCTGGTCCAGCCCAAGGCATTTCAGACCCGGGAGATTGGTCAAGAGACCTGCGTGGCGCGATCTCAGCTCACAGGCAGAGCCATGCGGGAGATCGAAGGCCACATGGCGCACGTGCCCGGCCGCAGGAGCGTCATTTGGATCGCTGACACTCCCCCTACGTTCCTGGAGTACGCGAACTTCGCTATCTATCCGGTAGAAGCCAGAGGCCTGATCGCCGTTCCGAAGGCACAGGCGGAAGAACCGCGTTGTGCCACGCCGAGTGCCGAACATCCCGTCTGGCGCTGGAGACCATGAAATGGATTGCCGCAAGGACTGGCGGGCTGGCTTTCTTCAACACCAAAGGCATCCGCGAGGCTATCGATAAGGCCATCGCGGATGCCGATGTCACCTATACTCTGGGTTTCTACTTGGATCCCGACCAAGCATTATCGGCTGCACTGGCTCAAAAGCCGCCGCAGTCCAGGTCACGTGGAGATGCCGCGCATCCTACCCGCGCCTTGAAAGTCGAGGTGAAGCGCAAGGGCGTGCAACTTCGCTACCGCAATGGCTACCTGCCGTTTCGTCCTATCGGGCCGGGAGAGTCGAAGGAGTTGATCGCCGACGCTATTGCCAGCGCGATCGAGTCCAGACAGATCGGGATCAGCGCGCGGGCTGAGAGAGAGGGGACAGCCTTGCGGCTGGCGGTCACGATTGAAGCGGCCGACATCTCGCTGGCGGGCAACAACGGCCGCCTAACCGGGACGGTGGACCTGATGATCGTGGCACGGACTGCGAACGGGGGTGAATTGGAGCGGGTCGCGCGCGCGGTCGACCTGGATTTCGACCAGGCGGCCTATGAAGCGTTTCTCAAGCAGAGTATTTCTGAAGCGTTTCTCAAGCGGAGTATCACAGCGTTTCTCAAGCCGAGTATCTCAGTGCCTTTCACGCTGCAAACCAGACCAGCCGCCGTCGCCGAGGTGAAGATCGTGGCCTTCGACCGCACGTCCGGCCGTATCGGGTCTTTAGCGGTGCCGATCGAACCCTGACCGGCCCTTACACAATCAGGCTTGAGATCGGCACCGGCGAGCGGCGGCCCTCGACCACCACGATGCCCTCTTCGCTGACGTGATAGCGCAGCCGGTCGCGCTCCAGATCGTAACCAATCACCATGTCGGGTGGGATGTTCACGTTCTTGTCCACAATCACCCGGCGCAGCTTGACGCGCCGGCCGATGTCGCAGTTGTCGAAGATGATGGAGTCTTCGACCACCGCGCCGGCGTGAACCCGGACATTGCGGCCCAGGACGGATCGCCGGACCTGGCCGCCCGAGAGGATGCAGCCCCCCGAGACGATCGAGTCGATGGCCTCGCCGCGCCGGCCGTCGTCATCGAAAGTGAACTTGGCGGGCGGATCGGGATAGCTGGACGTCCGCAGGGGCCACTGCGAGTTGTACAAGTTGAGCGCGGGCGCGACCGCCCGGACGTCCATGGCGGACTCGTAGTAGGCGCCCAGCGTCCCCACGTCGCGCCAGTAGGGCGGCAATTCCGGAGGATCGCCGGGAATGTGATTCGTCTGGAAGTCGTAAGCGTACATCGGCGCCCTGCTCACCATGGACGGAAAGATGTCCTTTCCGAAGTCGTGTCCGCTGTACTCGTTTTCCTCGTCGTCGTGCAGTTCGCGCAGAAGCGCCGGCGTCGAGAAGAGGTAGTTCCCCATCGAGGCGTAGACGTAGCCCGGATTGCCCGGAATCGTCGGTGCGTCGGGGTCCTTCTCGTGAAACGCGAGAATCCTGCCGTCCGGCGCCGGTCTCGATCATGCCGAATTCCGAGGCCCACTTCTTTTCGATAGGGAGGGCCGCCACCGTCACTTCCGCTTCTTTGCGCTGGTGGAACTCGAGCATCTCACGGATGTTCATGCGGTAGACGTGATCGGCGCCGAACACCGCCACGACATCGGGGCGCGATTGCTCGATCAGGTTCATGTTGTGATAGATGGCGTCGGCCGTCCCGCGATACCAGGTTTCGCCGACCGTGCGCATCTGGGCCGGGACCGGAATGATGAAGTGATCCTTCAGAATGCCGCTGAACTGCCAGCCGTCGCTCAAGTGCTGCAACAGCGACTGGCTCTTAAACTGGATCAGAACATAGATGGAGTAGATGCCGGAATTAATCAGGTTGCTGAGGACGAAATCGACGATTCGATACTTGCCCCCGAAATGGACCGCGGGCTTGGCGCGTTCCTTCGTCAGAGGGTAGAGGCGGGTTCCCCTACCGCCGGCCAGCACAAACGCAAGAACCTTTAGCCGCATTCGAGACCTCCCAGAGGTTACAGCAAAGACATGATCTCACGAAATGGTTTGCCCTGGGATTCGGCGACGCCCGCGTGCGTGATGTGACCGGCGTAGGTGTTCACCCCCACGCGGATGGCGGGACTCTCGGCGCAGGCCCGCGGCAACCCCTTGTTGGCCAGATCGAGCAGGTACGGGAAGGTCGCGTTGGTCAGCGCGAAGGTCGAAGTGTGCGGCACCGCCGCCGGCATGTTGGACACGCAGTAATGCACGACATCATCCACTACGTAGACCGGATTGGAATGGGTCGTGGGCCGGGACGTCTCCAGGCACCCGCCCTGGTCGATGCAGACATCCACCACCACCGCGCCGCGCTTCATCCCCGAGACCATCTCCCGGGTGACCAGCCTGGGCGCGGCCGCGCCGGCGATGAGCACCGCCCCAATCACCAGGTCGGCCTGGCGGACCGCCTCCCGAATCGTCCACGCATTGGAAGCCAGCGTCACCACCTGGCTGTTGAAGATGTCGTCGATCTCGCGGAGCCGGCGAGACTACGGTCGATGATTGTGACGTGAGCGCCCATCCCGTACGCCACCTTGGCGGCATTGTGTCCGACTACTCCGCCGCCGATGATCACCACGTTGGCCGGCGCCACGCCCGGCACGCCCCCCAGCAGCACGCCGCGGCCTCCGTAGGGAGCTTCCAGATACTGGGCGCCCACCTGCACGGCCATGCGCCCCGCCACTTCGCTCATGGGCGTCAACAGGGGCAGAGAGCCGTCCGCCTCGCGGATGGTTTCATAACCCACCGAGTTCACGCCGTCGGCCAACAGCCGTTCGGTGAGTTCCGGAAGCGGCGCCAGGTGCAGATAGGTGAACAACGTCAGGCCCGGCCGAAAATGCGGGTACTCGGAGACCTGCGGCTCTTTCACCTTCACCACCAGGTCCGCCTTCCTCCAGGCCTCCGCGGCGTTGGGCGTCAGGCTGGCTCCGGCTTCCGCGTACTCGCGGTCGGAGATCGCGCTACCCAGGCCGGCGCCCGCCTCGACCAGCACTTCGTGCCCCGCCTCCCGCAAAGCGATTACTCCGCTGGGCACGAGAGCCACTCGAGCCTCGTGATCCTTGACCTCTCTCGGAACGCCTACAATCATGGTTCAGCCTTAGGCTCGGCCTCTGGAAGCTGGCCATTTTGAACTGCGGGATCGCGCTTCGGCCCCAAGCCGAGCCGGATCAACGTCAGCGCATTGATCTTGCCGCTGGCCTCGAGTTTTTGATCCGTCTGGAATTGCCGCAAAGCCGCCACGGAGTCCTGCTCCCAGACGCCCGTGGCGGAACTCTGCATGTAGCCCTTGTCGATGAGAGCTTGCTGAATCTGCCTGTACCGCTCGGCAGTCGGCCCGGTCTGCCGGACCGGACCCCTGACAACTCGCTTCTTCGTTGTCTTCTTGGCGGGTGTGGCTGCTTTCTTCTTCGCCGGCGCCTTCGCGGCTGGAGCGGCCGCCTTCTTGGGAGCCGTCTTAGGAGCGGTCTGCCCCTGCGCCATTCCGGCGCCCAAGATCAGCAGTGCAGCCAGTAAGTATGGGCCGGCCATGCCGGATGCCTACTGATTCTTCGGCAACGTGCCGGCCGGATACCTGCTGGTCCACTGCGAGTGCTTGCCCCTTGGACGGGTCAGGACGCGGAAGGCCACGTCGTCGCCAGGCTTGATTGTGGCCAGTATCCGCTGCAGGTCAGCGGTCGAGTTGACCGGCTGCTTGTTGATCGCCGTGATGACGTCATTGGGCCCCAGCCCGATATCCTCCGCGAAGGATCCCGCGTCCACCCGCGTAACCCTTACGCCGCCCTTTTCGGACAGGTTAAGAGACGCTCTCTCGTTCTGCTCGATATTGTTAGCCCATATTCCAAGTTTCCCCTGGCTCCCCGCAGTCTCGGCAGCGGGCTCCTCGCCAGTGCTGTTCCCTGCAATTTCAGGGTAGACTAGCGAGCGATCGGCGATGGTGATCGGCAGATCCATTCTCTTGCCGTCGCGCATCAATCCCAGCTTGGCCTGCGAGCCGACTTCGGACTCGGCCACCGCGTTCACCAGATCGTCGCCGGTCTTCAGCGCTTTGCCGTTCAGCGAGACGAGAACGTCGCCTTCCTTGACTCCCGCTTTCTCGGCTGGGCCGTTGGGCCTCACCGAACTCACAAACGCCCCCTCGGTCGCGCCGTAAACCTTCATCAACGCGGCCTTGGAGGCGGTATCGAGGCTGACCCCGATGGACCCGCGCGTCACCCGGCCGGTCTTGATGATCTTGTTGTATACGTTGACCGCCATGTTTATGGGAAGCGCGAAGCCTACGCCGGCAGAGCTGTTGGTGTTGGAGTTGGTAGCAATCGCAGTGTTGATCCCAATGACCTCGCCGTTGATGTTCAGCAGCGGCCCTCCGCTATTACCGGGATTGATGGCGGCGTCGGTTTGCAGAAAATGCTGAAACGACGCATTGGCGCCAATGTCCCGCCCCTTGGCGCTGATGATGCCGGCCGTCACGGTGGCATCCAGACCGAAGGGCGAGCCAATGGCCACTGCCCAATCCCCCACCTCCACCGCGTCCGAGTTCCCGATCTTGGCGGCCGGAAGTTTCCTCGGAACATCGATCTTGATCACCGCCAGGTCCGTCTCGACATCGGTTCCGATGAGCTTGGCCGTATACTCGGTATCGTCCCCATCCAGCTTGACCTTGAGCCGGTCGGCCCCATCTACCACGTGGTTATTGGTCAGGATGTAGCCGTTAGCGTCCACAATTACGCCTGAACCGGTGCCCGCGCGCCGTTGCGATTGCCCGCTGTCGCCCCCGTAAGGAGTGCCGAAAAAGCGGCGGAAGAACTCGTCCATGCTGCCCTGGTCGCCCTGGTCCTGAGGAGCGGTTTGCCGGCGGGGCGTGCGCGCCGCGGATTGTCTCGGAAAGAAGTCGGACGTGATGTTCACCACCGACGGTTCCAGCTTCTTCGCAAGCTGCGAAAAGGCCGTGGAGAGCTGCACGGGATCGGGGATCGTCAGCGGCGTCGCATCCGGCGCGACTTGGGCCCGCGCGGCCCTGACGCCCGTGTTCATCAGGGTCCCAATCAGGATCCCGATGGACAAAGTGAACAGCAGCAACGTAAACGACAGAAACTTCTGTTTGCGGACAATCTCCAATAGGTTCATTGGATCGCTCCTTCCGTATCTCCAGACTTAATTATATGGCAAGACACTCCACACCCTGACCCTATAGATGCTTTTCGCCGCGCGCCGGTTTCAATTCGGCCAGTACAACGCCGGCCACAATCAAAGCGCCCCCGGCCATGCCCCTGCCCGATAGCCTTTCGCTGGCCCAGACGTACGCGACAACATACGCAAAAACCGGCTCGAGTGCCAGAATTAGCGCCGTCCTGGTGGGGCTGACATATCTTTGAGCCCAAGCCTGAACCGGGAACGCCAGGGCCGTAGCCAGCAACGCTGTCACCACCAACGCGGCCAGCAACCCCGGGCTCCACACAATCCGGGGCGTTTCCGCCCACGAAAATGAGCCCAACGAGATCAGAGCGACCAAGCCGACCTGGATCAAGCTTAGAGCCCCTATGCTGACCTCGGTTGAATAGTGGCCTATCACCACCACATGCGCCCCAAAGGCCAAGGCGCACAGGACCGTCAGCCAGTCCCCAAGGTTCATTTGAAACCGCGCGCTTTCAAATGTCATCAATCCCAGCCCAGCAGCCGCTACGGCCACGCCTGCCACCTCCGTGACCTGCGGCACACTCTTATAGACGAACGCGGCGATCAAAGGCACCGCGACAATCGACAAGGCTGTGATGAAGGCCGACTTGGAGGCCGTGGTGTACCGCAACCCAACCGTCTGGAAGAAATAACTGCAGAACAGCAAGAGACCCGCGATCGAGCCGCCTCTCAACCCCTGCCTTAAGGAGGGCCATGACGTGCACTCCTTTCGAAATACGATCGCCAGCGCCAGCGACGCCAACGTGAAGCGGACCGCCAGGAAGGTTAGCGTGGAGGCATCCCGCAAAGCGTTCTTCACCACGACGAACGTGCTGCTCCACACCAACACAATGCAGAGCAAGCCGGCGTGGGCGAGCCAGATCTGCCTCCCGCTCTTCGCCGTCATTCCCCGCCCCTGGCCAGCAGGGGATCGCGCATGAGCAGGCTGATCAGGAGCAGTATCCGTTTGAGGCCCAGGTCCCTGCCGCCCGAATGGAACCACTCCAGAGGTGTATGGGCGCCCCCGCCCTGCCCGCCCGCGCCGATCGAGACCGCCTGCAGTCCCTTGGAAAGCGGGATGTTGGCGTCGGTCGAGGCGCAGTCCTGCCGGGCCCGTATGCCGAGGTGGGAATCCACGGCCTTCAGGAAGGCCAGGATGGGCGCCTGCTCGGGAAGTCGCCCTCCGGGGCGGCTGCCGATCAAACGGATCCTAGCCGTTACCTTGCCCGCCGTGGCTGAGGCGTTCTCCAGTTCGACGCCCCGGTCCACGGAGTCGGCCAAGAGTGAGCACAACTCCTCCATCCTCTGGTTGCTCTCACTCCGCAGATCGACCTTGGCGCGCGCCGAATTCGGGATCGAATTGATGCTTGTGCCGCCTTCAATCACCCCGAAGTTGTAGGAGGTGCGCGAGCCGGCCTCCGGTCTCGAGCCATCCTGCCCATCCAGGAAATGGGCCACCGCGCGGCTCAGGGCGTGCGCCGGATTCCCTACCCCGAAATCGCTCCAACTGTGCCCGCCTGGACCGCTGAAGGTAACCTCATAGCGGCGGCTCTCCAGCGCGGAGCACGTAATGTAATCGGTCGCCGGGCCGTCCAGCACCACGAACGCCCTGGCTTGCTCGCCCAGCGGCGACTCCTCGCAGAAGTGGCGCATGCCGCTCAGGTTCCCTTCACCCTCTTCGCAAACGTTCGCCAGCAGCAGCAACCCGCAGTGCAGGCCCTCCAGCATGGGCGCCGCATCCAGCGCGCCCGCTATCGCCAGCAGCGCCGCCAGCCCCGACCCGTTGTCCGCCACGCCCGGCCCCCGCAGCCTCCCGCCGGGCTCGGCCACGATCTCCTCCGGCGTCCGCGCGGCGAGCACCGTGTCCAGGTGCGCCGACAGCACGATATAGGGCTCTCCCGGCGTCTTTCGGGGCCGGGCCACGACATTGCCGGCGCCATCCAGGCGCGCCTCGCAGCCCAACTCGCGCAACGCCGACGCCATCGCTTCCGCGCGCTCGCGCTCAAAGAAAGTCGGCGCGGGAATCCGGCTGATCCGGAGGTGCTGCTCGTTGACCCACTGCTTTTCCCGGGTGAACCACTCCAGGCACTGGCGCACTCCCGCCGCTTCGGCCAGATCCGCGACCGCCTTCACCCCTGCCCGCTCCAGCGCCTTGATCATTCCCTGACAGTGTACCGCGAGGCGCCAGTCCCCCCCTTGACCGCCGCCGGGCGAATGTGTGATTATTCATTGTGGTGAATAAACATTCAGTCCGGACGGCGGCGAGCGAGGTGGTCCGGAAGCTCCAGGCCAAGCACGTGACCAACGACCTGGACCTCTCCAGCGGCGACCTCTCGAACCTGCTGAGCCTGTCGGGCGAGGTCAAGCGCAATCCCGCCCGCTACATGGGCGCGCTCGCCGGCCAATACCTTTCGCTGCTGTTCGAGAAGCCGTCGCTGCGCACGCGGCTGACCTTCGAGTTGGCCATGCAGCAATTGGGTGGAAGCTCGATTCTGAACACCGGCCCCGTGGGCGAGCGCGAGCCGGTCAAGGACATCGCCCGCAACCTGGACCGCTGGACTAACGCCATCGTGGCCCGGACATTCTCCCAGAAGACCGTTGACGAGCTGGCGCGGTGGTCCGGCGTCCCGGTCATCAACGCCTTGAGCGACCTTTACCACCCCTGCCAGGCGCTGGCGGACGTTTTCACCCTGCAAGAGCACTTCGGCGAGCTGCGCGGTTTGAAAGTGGCGTTCCTCGGCGACGGCAACAACGTGGCCCACTCGCTGATGCTGACCGCGACCCGGCTGGGCGCGAGCGTGGCCGTGGCCACTCCGGCCGGCTATGGACCCAACGCCGAGATCGCCGGACGCGCCCGGGCGCTGGCCGAGGCCTCGCGAGCCTCTCTCACCATTACGAACGACCCCCGCGAGGCGCTGCGCGGCGCCGACGCGGTCTACACCGACGTCTGGGCCAGCATGGGCCAGGAGGGCCAGAAGGCGCAGCGGATGAAGGATTTTGCCGCCTTCCAGGTGACCGGCCACCTGCTGGCGCTGGCCAAGCCGTCGGCCGTGTTCATGCATTGCCTGCCGGCGCGGCGCGGCGAGGAAGTGACCGACGAGGTGATAGAATCGCCCCGCTCGGTGGTGTTCGACCAGGCCGAAAACCGGCTGCACACGCAGAAAGCGTTGCTGCTGATGTTGCTAGCCTGAGAACGGTTAACGATATATGAGCAAACCCAAGAAAGTAGCGCTCGCCTACAGCGGCGGGCTGGACACCTCGGTCATCATCCCCTGGCTCAAGGAGAATTATCAGTGCGAAGTCGTGGCCGTGTGCGGCGACATCGGCCAGGGAGAGGAGGAACTGGCGGGCCTGAAGGAGAAGGCCCTCAAGACCGGCGCCTCGGAAGTCTACGTCGAGGACATGCGCGAGGAGTTCGTCACGGAATACCTGTGGCGCATCGTGCGCGCCGGCGCGGTTTACGAGCACAAGTACCTGCTCGGCACCTCGGTCGCCCGCCCGCTGCTCGCCAAGCGCCAGGTCGAGGTCGCGCTGAAGACCGGCTGCGACGCGCTGGCCCACGGCTGCACCGGCAAGGGCAACGACCAGGTGCGCTTCGAGCTGACCTTCAAGGCCCTCGCGCCGCAGCTTCAGGTGATCGCCCCCTGGCGCGAGTGGGACATCAAGTCGCGCGAGGACGCGATTGCCTACGCCGCCAGCCACAACGTTCCGATCTCCGCCAGCACCAAAAAGATCTACAGCCGCGACCGCAACATCTGGCACATCTCGCACGAAGGCGGCGCGCTGGAAGACCCGGCCAACGCCGCGCCGGACGAAATCTGGATGCTCACCAAGAGCCCCCGGCAGGCGCCCGACAAGCCCGCCGACGTCTCCATCGGCTTCGAGGCCGGCAAGCCGGTTTCGGTCAACGGTCAGCACCACGTTTCCGGGGTCAGCCTGCTCGAGACCCTGAACCGCATCGGCGCCGAGCACGGCATCGGACGCATCGACCTGGTCGAGAACCGCTTCGTCGGCATGAAGTCGCGCGGCTGCTATGAGACTCCGGGCGGCACGCTTATTCTGGCGGCGCTGCGCGAGCTGGAGGCGCTCACCCTCGACAAGAACACGCTGCACTACAAGCAGAAGCTCTCGCTGGATTACGCGGAGCTGGTCTACAACGGCTTCTGGTTTACGCCGCTGCGCGAGGGGCTGGACGCCTTCTTCGAGGCGACCGGCCGCAACACGACCGGCGAAGTGACCTTGCGCCTCTACAAGGGCAACCTCGAGCCGGTGAGCCGCAAGTCGCCCTATTCGCTCTACTCGCTCGACATTGCCAGCTTCACCATGGGCGCGGGCTACGACCAGAAGGACGCCCTCGGCTTCATCAACCTGATCGGGCTGCCGATCCTGATGCGCGCCGCGGTGACCGGGAAGAAATGACCGTATGAAACTCTGGGGCGGACGATTCGAGCAGGGCCCGTCGGAGGTCTTCGAGCGTTTCTCCAACTCGCTGGCCTTCGACCGCAGGCTGATCGACGCCGACATTCTCGGCTCTCAGGCCTTCGCCCGGGCGCTCGAGCGCGTGGGCATCCTGAGCGCCGCCGAGCGCGTCGCCATCGTGAAAGCCTTCGACCAGATCCTCGAAGAGTCGCGCCAGCCCGCCTTTTTCGCCGGAGCAACGGACGAGGACGTGCATACCCTCGTCATCCGCAAGCTCTCGGAGAAGGCGGGCGCCCTGGCCGAAAAGATCCACACCGGCCGCAGCCGCAACGAGCAGGTTTCGCTCGACACGCGGCTGTGGCTCCGGGGCGCAATCGATGAAATCCGCGCTGGGTTGGCCGCGCTGATGGAGAGTCTGCTCGGCCTGGCGCGGCGCTATCCCGCCGCCATTCTGCCGGGGTTCACGCACATGCGCCGCGCGCAAGCGGTCCTGTGGCCGCACTATCTGCTCGCGTATTTCGAGATGTTCGCGCGAGACTGGGAGCGATTCGGTCAGGCGCGAAAAGCGGCCAATCTGCTGCCCCTGGGCTCTGGCGCGCTGGCGGGCAGCGGCTTCCCCTTCGACCGGGAGGAGATCGCCCGCGACCTGGGCTTCGAAGGAATCACCCGCAACAGCATGGACGTTGCCGCCGACCGCGACTTCGTTCTCGACTTCCTGCACGCGGCGGCCCTGACCATGCTGCACCTGAGCCGTCTGTCGGAGGACTGGATTCTGTACTCCAGCGAGGAATTCGGCTGGCTGGAACTCGGCGACGGAGTAACCAGCGGTTCCAGCCTCATGCCGCAGAAGAAGAATCCGGATTCGCTCGAATTGATTCGCGGTAAGTGCGGCCGTGTATTCGGCGATTACAACTCGCTGTTCCTGACTATGAAAGGGCTGCCCCTAACTTACGACCGCGACATGCAGGAGGACAAAGAACCTCTCTTCGACGCCGCCGATCAAGTTAGCGGCTCGCTCGAAATGGCCCGGGTGGTGGTGGAGTCGGCGCGGCTCGATCCCGCTCGCACGCTGGCCGCCGCCGAGCGAAGCTGGGTGGTCGCCACGGATTTGGCCGAGGCCTTGTCGCGCGCCGGCACGCCATTCCACCAGGCGCACAAGTTGGTCGGTCGTCTGGTCTTGGAGAGCGTCCAGCAGGGCAAGCAGCCTTCCGACTGGTCGCCGGAGGCGCTGGCCGCATTCGCCCCGGAGTTCACCGCGGAGATGGCGCGCCTGCTCCGCCCGGAAGAGGGAATGAAGACTAGAGAATTGCCCGGCGGCACCGGCCCCGCGTCGGTCGCGCGCGCCCTGGATGAAGCCGAAAAGCGTTTGACGCTGATGAGGTAGACCCATGCACAAGAGTTACCGTCAAGGACAGATTCTGAAATTGGTGCGTTCCAAGTCGATTCGCACCCAGGATGATCTCGCCAGGGAACTCAAGGCCCTGGGCATCGACGCCACGCAGGTCACGCTTTCGCGCGATCTGCGCGAGCTCGGGCTGGCGAAATCGCCCACGGGTTACTTTCAGGCGGCGCCCGAGCCCGGCGGCCCGTCGCTGGCCACCATGGCCTCGGAATTCCTGCAGGACGCCCGCGCGGCTCAGAACCTGGTTGTCTTAAAGACCTCGCCGGGCCACGCCAACTCGCTGGCCGTGGCGCTGGACCGCGAAAGCTGGCCGGAAATTGTGGGCACCATCGCCGGCGACGATACCATTCTAGTGGTCGCTCCCAACTCCGCCGCCGCCGACCGTGCCCGCAAGAAACTAATGAACTTCCTAGCCGTCCTGGAGTGAAAAACCGGTCAGCCTGAACTGCGCGATTTTTCACGTAAATCGCTCAGTTCAGGCTGACGCGTTTTCCCGACGCGTTTTCCCAGCACGTGCGGCCGTTCTTCGATGCCGGCATCTCCCTCGGCCGCTACGACGGCAAGCCGCATGATTTCGTCCATTGTTCGGAGCTCTTCGTCATGGGCGGTGTGACGCTCGGAGGCGGCGTGGCAATTTCAATCGCTAAGGGATTTTACGTGCGTCCTCAACTCAGGGTCGCCGGGGGAATCGGGGCCGTCGTTGTGTATGCCAGCATCGGGGCCGGTTACCGCTTTTGACCCATCCCGCAGGGGCGATGGCTATGCGATGTTCCCGCCCCCCTATTTCTGTGACGCCCCCAGCGCCTGGTCCAGGTCCCAGAGTATGGCGTCGATGTCTTCCAGGTGGAGGCCAGGTGGATCACCAGGCTGCGCGCGTCGCCGACGTTCGCCAGGTGCGAGAAGAGTTGAACGCCCTTGATCCCGAACGAGAACACCGCGCCCGCACGCGGCAGGGATTCGAGACGAGGATACTCCCAACGTTGAAGACGCTCTTGCCATCGATGCAGGACGACTTAGTGCTGCCCGATTTGGCGTTCGACGCCGCCCGCGAGCTGGATCGCTGAGAACCGCGGACGTGGAGTTTGAGACTCCCTGCTTTTCGTGACCAGTTGGTCGCCAGCCAGGCCCGTGGGGTTGCCACTACTGATCATCGCCCGGAGTTCTCGAGTCTGATCGCGCGTGGAAACAGGATGTTGTTCTCGAGATGGATATGCATGTGCAGGTCCCGCTCCAGTTCCTGGAGCCCCGCCATCAGGGACCGGTACGTGACGCAGGCATAGTCCGGAATTGCATAGTCCGCCGTGATGGTGCGGATTTCCGCGAGCGCCTTTCCGGCGCTGTCGTGCTCTGCTTCCATCATTCGGATCGGGTTACCGACAGAACCGAATGGGGCCCTTGGCTGGGGCGCACCGGCGATAGAAGCCGCCTCGCATTCCGCGATCGCTGGAAACAGGATCGCCTCCTCCTTGCGGATGTGCATCTCCAGCTCGGAACGCACTCCGGCGAAGACGTCCGGAAGCCCGATCAACGTATCACCATATTTCTCGTTGTAGACCCGGTAGACCTTCTCAAGACGGGCGCCAAGCGGAGCCAGTTCGCGCCTCAGGTACTCGTGGTGTGTGCCGACGATGTGCTCGATAAGTTCTCGCAGCGGGGCCGTGCCCCAATTGCGCGCCGAAGTAGTCACCGCGCTCATCGCCGACTCCAGTTCGCTCTGGACCGAAGCCAGGTCGTGCCCCTTCTCCCGGCAGACATCTGCCAGCGCGCGCTTGCCGCCACAGCAGTAGTCGATCCCCAGTCTCTCGAAAACACGCACCGCGGCCAGAGAACCGGCTGCGATTTGCGACACGGTCACGTCTTGGGTTTCCAGCATTTCTACCCCCTGTACCCATCCTAAGCCTGGGAGGTCTGCGTGGCAGTGACTTTGATCACGCGGAATGGAACATGCTGAGCAGCTCGGGTTGGCGACGGTTTAGATTTCGGGATGTCACGAAACAGAGCCGGGTGTATGCTTGTGGTAGTCGGGATGTTTCGGGCCGAATTCGCTTGGTTCGGACCAGCGGCCACAGCTCGATTAGTAGATAGGCTCTCAATGGGAGATCGACCATGAAGAGGCATCGCGCATCATGCTTAGGGCTTTGGTTGGGGTTAACGCTGATCCTCGGATTGGGGATTGTGCCCGTTCTCGTGATGGCGGCGGAACCCCCTATCGTCGGAGCCTGGGAAGGGACTCTTGATCCAGGCGCCCAGCCTAAGAAACGAATTCTGGTGCACATCTCCTCGGCGGCGGACGGAAGTCTAAGTGGCACGATCGACTACCCGGATGAATCCACTTCGGGTATCCTGATCACCGCTATCACTTATAAGGAAACTATCCTGCATTTCGAAAGCCGCCCCATTCAAGCTTCTTATGACGGCACCATGAACAAAGAAAATTCAGCGATCACGGGAACTTTGAAGCGAGCCGGCGCGACGCTGAGTCTCATCCTTAAGCGGATGCCCTAGCGCCCCGGGTTCTGGATTCCGTCACCGTGCGTCCGGAAACGTTGGGAGTACGATGAGCGGGGAGAGCGTGCCTGTCACCCATCCGACGATCTTGACCATCGGCCATTCGACGAGAACTCTTGACGCCTTCATCGAACTGCTCCGCGTTCACGGCGTGAAGCACCTGGTGGATGTGCGGACCATCCCGCGCTCTGGCCACAACCCGCAGTTCAATCGCGACACCCTGCCCGAAGCACTGCGGCTCGCCGGAGTTGCCTACACGCACATGGAACTGCTAGGCGGACTGCGCCATGCACGCCCGGACTCCCCAAACACCGGCTGGCACAATTCCTCGTTCCGGGGTTTTGCCGATTACATGCAAATGCCCGAATTCGAAGCCGGTCTGGAGAGGCTCATTCAACTCGCGGCGCGCGAGCAAGTCGTAATCATGTGCGCCGAAGCGGTGCCCTGGCGCTGTCATCGCTCCCTGATAGCGGATGCGTTGGAGGTGCGTGGGGTGCAGGTCGAGAATATCATGAGCGCAAGCCGGACACAGCCGCACTTGCTTACTCCCTTCGCAAAGGTCTCGGGCTCACACATCACCTATCCTCAAGAGACAGGTTGACGCGAATGGTGGCGCGGGTGCTTCCGTAAGCTCCCGACGCGGGCGGCTCCCTTACTGCCATCCGGCGTTTGATTAGGACAGATCTGGAACCGAACTGGGAAACCCCAGCCCGCGAACAAGCAACATGGCATGCAGAACCCGGAGGGCCATCAGGCCGGTGATCTCCCTAACCTCACGGTTGGGGCGAACGCCAGGCCGGGGCCGCGATTCCCGAGAGTTGACTCGCCCTGCCCCCTACTTCTGCGACGCCCCCAGCGCCTGGTCCAGGTCCCAGAGGATGTCGTCGATGTCTTCCAGGCCTATCGAGAGCCGGATCATGTCGGCGGTGACGCCGGCGGCTTCCTGCTCCGGCGCGCTCAACTGCTGGTGCGTGGTGGAGGCCGGGTGGATCACCAGGCTGCGCGCGTCGCCGACGTTGGCCAGGTGCGAGAAGAGCTGCACGCTGTCGATGAACTTCCGGCCCGCCTCGTAGCCGCCCTTGATCCCGAACGAGAACACGCGCGGGTAGACCCGGCGCTGTTTTCGCTGCACATGCTGGTGGACACGCGAGATCGAGAATAGCTCCCATCTATTGAGCTGTGCCCTCAGCGGGGATTGTTTTCGGGTCCGCGATCATCCGATCGGAGTCCGAATGGTCAACATCCCAGGACCAGCCGGGGGAGGATTCTAGATTCCGAGTACGCCGTGATATAGACAGGACGCTGCTTTGATCGCGGTCAGTTCGCCCCAAGCCCTCAGGAACGGCACGGGTCGAGTGCTATCGTCAGGCTGAGAAGGCCCTCCTGTACCGTGGACATCTACTCGAACGCATAATATCATTTGTCTTACTCACTTATCCCCTCACGAGCCCGGATAGCGCCAGCAAAGCCGACTCTTTTGGGATCTATCAGGGCTGAATGAGAATCAATTCGCCTCTAAGGGACTTGCGCGGCGGGAGCAGCATTCTCCGGCCTGGCGCATCGCCCTCTCAACCGTGGACTGAGGTTGGCGTACGCTGTCATTTCGGGAATTTCATTCGCCCGACCAGTTCCCGGAAGCGCGGGTCGTCCCGCAGGATGTCCCAGTCCGGATCGACCTGGAGATGAACAAGGCCGGTCTCGCGGTCCTGGTAGGCTTTTTCCAGCCATTCCAGGGCCCGGTTCTTCTCTCCAGCGTACGCATAGAGTCTGGCAATGCCCGTGGGCAGGATGTAGATTTGCTTCGAGCGCGCCGCCAGCACTTCCGCCACCCGGCGCATCGCCCCCGGGTAGCCGGCCTCCGCGGAGCCGCGCCCCAGGGCTTTCACGACTTCACTGTCCTCCGCTTTGGCAAAGTAAGTGTTGGCTTCCGCCAAAGCCTGTTGGTACATGCCCTTATAGTGGTAGGCGCTCCAGAGCCCCAGTTGGGCTGTGCCAGGGTCTGATTCCGTCGTGATAAGCTTGCGGAACTGCGCGATGGCTTCGTCATAGCGGCGCGAGGACAGCAAGAGCAAGCCGAAGTTCACCTGTGCGAACGAGTTGTGCGGGTCCAATTCCAGACATCGCTCTACCTCCGCCTGCGCTTCCCGCGGGCGTCTCATCGCCCTCAGGAAATCCCAATAAAAAACACGCATCTCAGCCGAGTTGGGTTTGAGCTCGATGGCGCGCTTGTACTCCTTCTCCGCACCCGCCCAATCCCACTCGAAATAGAACTTGCCGTCCCCCCTGGCCTCATGATACTCGGCCATGCCATCGAGTTCCCTCGTCTTTTTATCAAAGATCTCTCTCGTAACGGGATACGCCTCCCGTGCTGGCAGTAGGGAACTTCCGCGGTAGACCCAAACGTAGGCCTTGCCTAGCCAGGCCAGCGCAAAATTCGGGTCTTTCTCCAGGGCGAATTCGAAATACTCGAGCGCAGTGTCAACCTCTTGAGGGGTTTGCTTAAACCAGTGTACGCGACCCTTAAGATAGGCCTCATAAGCTTCGGGGTTGACGGGGCGGGCGCGAGTCAAGCCCGCCTCCTCTTGCGGCGTCAACTTCACCTTGATTTGTCCGGTGATGCTGCTAAGGATTTCGTTCTGCAACGCGAGCACGTCGCGCAGATCGCGCTCGTAGCGATCGGCCCACAGTTGATCTCCCGTCGCAGGATCGATCAGATGGACGGTGACACGTACCTGGCCGCCGGAGAGTATCACTGACCCATCGACCAACGCGTCTACCTTCAACTCCTGCGCGATCTCCTTCGGCGGCTTGTTGGTTCCCTTGTAGCGCATCACCGAGCTGCGAGCGGTCACGCGCTTCAGGCCCTTGATCCCGGATAGGTCGGTAATCAAGGCGTCGGTCATCCCCTCGGCAAAGTAGTCTTGTGCGGGATCTCCTGAAAGATTCTGCAGAGGCAGGACTGCCAGCGATTGAATCTGCGGGGCGGTCCGTCCCGCCCACCAGCAATCTTCTCAGCGTGCCCAAGTTCATTCCCGCCGTCACTGCCATCAGAACTACCGCCACGGCGGTTAGCGCCAGCCAGCGGTGGCGCGACAATCCGTACTTCCACGCCAGCCGGACCTTGAGCGTTGCCCCCGCCTGCACGGTCTCCAGGCCGGCCCGCACTTCGTCGCTGCTCTGGTACCGCCGGGCCGGGTCCTTCTCCAGGCAACGCTCGATCACGCTCCGCAGCCACAACGGAGGAGCGCCTCCCGGTCCCGGCGGCAGCGGCTGGGGCGGCTGGTTCAGGATTGCGGAACTCAACTCGAAAGCGGTCGTGCCTCGAAATGGACGCGTCCCCGAGGCCATCTCATAGAGCACCACACCCAGCGCCCAGATGTCGCTGCGTGCGTCGGCGGGCTGCCCGGAAATTGCTCGGCGCCATGTAGGCCGGGGTGCCAGCGACGACCCCAGCGGCGGTAGCGTATCCAGGGTCTGGGTTGCGGCGTCTCCGCCGTCTCGCCGCGGGATCCGCTTGGCCAGCCCGAAGTCGAGCACCTTGGCGCGGCCGTCCGGGTGATGACCACGTTGGCGCTCTTCAGGTCGCGGTGGATGATGCCGTGCTCGTGCGCGTGCGCGAGCGCGTCCGTCAGTTGAAGCCCGAAGCGCAGCACGTCTCGACCGGCAACGCGCCGGCCGCCAGCCGCGCGCTCAGCGACTGGCCTTCCACCAGTTCCATCGCGACGAAGACCTGGCCGTCGGCTTCGCCGACTTCGTGGATGGTGCAGATGTGCGGGTGGTTCAGTTTCGAAGCGGTGCGTGCTTCGCGCACCAGCCGCGCGCGGGCGGCGGGGTCGGTCACTGCGTCAGCGGGGAGAACCTTCAGGGCCACGTCGCGTTCGAGCTGCGTGTCCCGGGCCTTGTACACCACACCCATCCCGCCTTCGCCCAGTTTCTGAACGATGCGGTAGTGGCCGAGCGTCTGGCCAATCATGGAAATCGCCGACTCGCAGCGGCGTCCTACGTCGAAACAGGATCCAAGGCAACCAGACTGTTCAGATGGGTCCCCTGCCAATCCAGCACGACATAAAGTAGTTTAGAGCAGTCACTGGTGCGAACCAGACACCCCCTCCTTCAGAAGACCGGCGTATCTGACAGGCGGCTGGCCGGCGGTGCTGACCAGCGACCCGCGACGCGTTTGGAAACTCCAGCTCACCCCGGCGGCGACGCCCATGCCGTAAGTGCAGGCCAGTTCACCCCCGAGACGAACTTAACCACATTCAGATGCACTGACGCCGATTCGCTTAGCGGCAATTCGGCCCCGGCCCCGATGTGCTGAAAGTTCTGTCGCGTCACGCGGTCAAAGTTCCCAAAAACATCCGACGGCGCCGTATAGAGTTGCCCGAAGTCCAGTCCTCCGTGGGTCCATACCCTTCGCCAGAGAAAACTGAGCGAAAGAGAGGGGGTAATGAGGTAGCCGATCTGCGCGTCAACGTTGCTGCGGTTGAGACCAATATCGAGAACTTTCTCGACAAAAAGAGTACGAATACATTCCGTGAACATAAGCCTTGCGCAGGACCGGGTGCAGCAGGCGCCCCATGTAAACGCCCGCAGTGTACTCTCGCAGACCTCGACCAGCAGCGGCTTCGCCGACAGTGCCGTAACTATGGCTGGGAATGACAGCAGGCGAAAAAAGGCGTTGCCGCAAAAGGCCGCTCGAGCGCGTTGTAGCGAAGCCCAAAGCGCCAATCCTGAAGGGCTCCCGTGGTAGCTCCCGTCGTCAAGAATGGCGTCTAGGAAACACTGGGCGCTTCCTTGCCCGCATATTTCGTGTCTCAGTGTAGGGCAGGGAGGCGTCCAACGCCAGCCGCTCTGTGACTCCGTAGGCGACGTCAAAGACTTACGTTGCTGGCGCGCGTTTCATATCCGGGGAACTCGAGATCCATCCTCCAGAAGATGACCGGCGGACCTCACATGCTGGAACGTGATCGAAACAGACCCCTCACCCTTCAAAGGCAGCCATGCCTGGGCAGAGCCGTGGGCTGGGTTCAGAAGGCAGCACCCAAGGAAGACAATTGGAGCAAGTAAGCGCATTGCTTCGGGGCAAAGGAGCCCCTCCCTGACTCCCGGGGGGCCGGAGTACAGTTCCGCCGCCATTCATAACTTCTCGATGCGACAGCGGCATGTCGTTCCTCGCTTTCTTCGACCCATAGCGGCTAAGCGCCGGACGTGCCCCTGACCTTTGATTTCATGGCCTTGTCAATCACCTCAAGGTGCTTCGTGGACCTGGCAGGTGCGCTTATGACGAAGCTGAACTGCTTTTCTGCCGCGGCCAGTTCGGCCTTGGTTGGCTTGTAGACCACAGGCAGCACCAGGGGCCTGGAGCGTTGAGGCGCTACACGCTGCACCAGGCTGGCCACATCGGTGACATCGAGCCAGAACCAGGTCAAATCGCCCGGAACTCAGAGCCTGATCGAGCTGGCTCTGATCCTCCACCCTCTGGACCTTGTGGCCAGCCTGCTTGAGGCTCAATAGAAGCTCCGGATCTCTGACCGTGTTAAGTGTGGCGCTGTGAACCGCGTCAATCAGTATGGCGGCCGATCGCCAGGCTTTATACGCGGCATACAGGCGGGTTGCCCGGGCCAAGGACATAAGCTTGTCACCGCAAGCTTGAACGGCCTGGCTCGGAAGCAATAATGTCCCAACAACCACTAACCCGATGAATCTCTTCATACGTCCTCCTTTCCGTCACATCCGGCGCGTCGCGCCTGCCGACCACTCAAGTGTCCGATCAGTCCGAAAGTTTGGTTCGGCGTGGCTTAATTCACCTCCCCGTTCCCCGCTGCGCCAGGACCGGCGGTCCGGTCTTCGTGAACTTGCCGCAGGCCGGAGTCCAAGTTGCCGGCGAGAAACAAACCCTACTGAAAATACCTTTGAACCCACAGTTCATCGAGATCGCCGTTGTACATGACAGTGGCATATTCCTGCGGCTTGGAAGTCCCCACTTCCAATGCTGTCCCCAGTCACGCCCACATAATCCGCTTTACTGGTCGGATCTCTGAAGATGTACTGCCTGCCAGAGGCCGGATCTCTCCATGTTGCGAATCCACAAGACCGGTCGGTCCCGTTTCCCGGGCCATTGTAGCGGCCTTCCCCTAGCGCCACCGGCTTATAAGTATTCACGAAATATTTGATCGTGAAATAATCGACGCCTGAGGATGTCTCCTTCGATACTCGGCCCGGTCACATAGATATTCCCGTCCAAATCCATGGCCATAGCCCAGGCTCTATCAGTGCTATTTGCCGGGCCGTCGTAGCGAAGCGCTATATTCGGAGGATTTCCAGGGCTTCCAAGTGTGGCCCCGGGTTGCCCGGGCAGATTCCACATTGGGCTGCCATCAGCGGCATTGTACTTGACAACGGCGAAATCCACGTTGTTGCCGACACCAGTACTCTGCCCAGCCACATACACGACCTTGGTTTCAATCCCAAGAATGCCTTTTTCTATCTGGTTTGCGACTGCCGTCAGTTCCCTTTCTTCCGCCTCCGTTATCACATTCTCGACAGCCAGGTCCCGCACCTGATTTCTGAATGCATTGAGCACCCGCCGTGCATTTTCCCGCACACCAGCATTCTTGGCAAGCAACGATCCCAAACAGACATTTAGCTTCGCCAGAAGGCTGACTTGAATGCCTCTGTTCACATTCAGTCCTGTCACTCTTCCCATGAGATACTCAACTGCGGGAGCCGGATCCAACACCTCAGTCGTTACGATGATCCCCTGATTGCTTTGAAGATAGTTGCCGAAGTAAGCGCTTCCTCCGCCCCAGCCGGCGGGAGGAGACGCTTGATCATTCGATCCCGCGGGCCCGTCGTATCGGGAAACCCACATTTCATTCCCGCCGACACTATACTTGATGGTCACAAAGTCAATGCTTCCCGTCCCCTGGCTCCACCCCGTCACATATACATTGCTCTCGGCATCAAGAGCCAAAGACGTACCTCTGTTTAGAAGGTTAACCGGCCCGCTGTACCTTTGCGCCCATTGCTCCTGGCCAAGAGGATTATACATTATCGTGACCATCTCATTACTACCTGATCCAGCGCCATCACTCAGCCCGGTCACATAGACATTCTTTGTCGCCGGATCGACGACTATCGCAAAAGCGTGTTCGCCTCGATGTGGCGGCCCATTATAGAGACTTGCCCAGACTACGTTTCCGGAGCTGTCGTACTTCATGGTGACAATATCAGCTGTCAGAACGCCGGCATGAGACTGCACGCTGTAACCCGTCACGTAGATATAGCCATCCGAATCGACTGCGACAGACCAATTCTGGTCGTTTCTGGATGACCCACCATCGTACGTTCTGACCCACTCCGGGGCATTGCCCTGCTCATAATCATGGGGATATTTGATGAGCAGGCAATCGACGTTGCCAGCCGTTCCCGAATGACCTGCGACATAGACATTTCCGGATGGATCCGCGGCGATCCCCCAGCCCTCACTATCAGGTTTGGATGGGTCATCTGGAAAGCTGTGCGACCATTTCATATTCCCGTTCTTGTCATACTTTATGGTGACGATATCCACAAGAGTTGTGGGGAGTACCCTCCACCCCGTCACATACACATTGCCATTCGAATCCATAGTGCTTGCGGTGATTCTGGCCCCGGGTGCAGCCTGAACCGCAATCACCGAAGCAAGCAACATGCACGAAACGCTGAACGCTATTTTGGATAACATGGTAATCATTGTCCTCTCTTATGCTTTCGGACTGAGGCTCTAATACACGGACCACAGAACTCCCCATCATGTCGTGAGCCCGTGAGGCCATCGGGGGCTCCTCCCCGCGTGGATCTCCGGGATAGCAGCCACGCTGAGGCCACCCAGCGCTCGACACCGCTCGACCGCGCTGCAAGGTGAACGTCTCCGGCGGTGCTTCCCGGGGGCTGAGTGACACCGGTTCGTAGTTCCGCTCCAGGAAACGGGCCAACTGTTGCAGCCGTTTTTCGCCTTTCAGGCGGCTCGCATAAGGTTCAGGGCTTGGGCTTGCTGCTGCTTGGGCAGTTCGTCCACGCATAACCTCTCCTTTCTTTTCTGCAAGCCCCCGACGGAAATTGCGCTGTTTGGGCTGTGACGTTCTTCCCCAGAACTTCCCCGTTGGCTTCCTGGGTACTAATGATTACCGTACGGTTCCTCCTTTCAGCGATTCCATTAGAAGAACCGAAGACGGCGGCGAAGAACTCCAGTGCCATAAAGGGATTCTTCCCAGCTCTAGCCTCCTTCCCGCGAGCCCAGGCTTGGGGTTATAATCAGGCTCGGGTTCGCTGAACCGGATGGCGGAGCCTGTGGCCGGCGTATTGCAGCCGGTAAGATAGCCCACATCCAGCCCGGAAGTCCCGACGGAGTTCCGATGAAGTTCCGATGAAGTTCCGATGGAATTCTGAGGAAGAATTGAAAGTTCCTATCCCAAAGCAGCGAAGGCACTTCTACAGCTTCGACGCCTTCCGGCTGGGCTTGGCACAGCGGGAACTATTTCGGGCAGGCGAGTTGGTCCTCCTGACCCCGAAAGCCTTCGACGCCCTGTCCGTGATAGTGAGCCATCACGGCCACATCGTGGACAAAGATGAGTTTTTAAGAACGCTCTGGCCGGACACGTTCGTCGAGGAGGACAGTCTGGTCCAGCAGATCTCGCATCTGCGGAAGGTACTGGGGGAGAGGCCCGACGGAGGACCCTACATCGAGACCGTTTCAAGGCGGGGCTATCGCTTCGCGGCCCCCGTGACGGAGTCCTGGGAGGAGCACCCAGCGGAGCCCCCTGTGGCGGTTCGCCTGCGCAGCCGTCGTCTGCTGTGGCCCGCCTTGGCTGCGGCTACCGTCATCGTGCTGGCCGCGGCAGGAGTTTTCGTCTGGCAGCGCATGCAAGCCAAGCCCTTCACCGAGCGCGACTGGATTGTGTTGGCCGACTTCACCAATACCACCGGCGACCCGGTGTTCGATGGGACGCTGAAGCAGGCGCTGTCCGCTTCTCTCAGTCAGTCTCCCTACCTTAACGTGTTTCCGGAGGAGCGAGTGGCGGAGACGCTGAGGCTGATGGAACGGCCAACCGAAGAGCGGGTGATGGGTCGGTTGGCCCGTGAGCTGTGCGTGCGGGCGGGCGTCAAGGCGTTGCTGGCCGGGTCCATCGCCGCGGTAGGGAGCCACTACAGCATCGGGCTGGACGCGATGAATTGCAGCACTGGGGACACCTTGGCGCAGGAACACGTGGAAGCTGAGAACAAGGACCGGGTGCTGGGCGCTCTGGGGCAGGCCGCATCCCGAATGCGGCGGAAGCTGGGCGAGTCACTGGCCTCCATCGAGAAGATGGACGTTCCGATCAGAGAAGCGACGACGTCCTCGCTGGAGGCCCTTAAGGCATACAGCCTCGGCAGGCGGCAGCATAGCAGCGGACGCATGCTGGCAGCGAGGCCGTTTTACCTGCGGGCCATTGAACTCGACCCGAACTTCGCGTCGGCATTCGAATGGCTGGCCTTTACCTACCGGAATCTCGGCGAGGTGCTCGCTTCCCGGGAGTTCTTCACCAGGGCATTCGAGTTGCGCCAGCGCGTCAGTGAGCGGGAGAGGCTCTTCTTCGAGGCCTCTTACTACGCCAGTGTCGTTATGGGACCTGGTGAAAGCCCAAGAGGTTTACGACGTCTGGATGCAGACGTACCCCCGTGATTGGGCCGCATTCAACGATGCAGGGGTCTTCGTGTACCGGGCTACGGGGCAGTATGGAGAAGGCAGTGGAACTGTTCCGCGAGGCGGATCGACGTCGGCGAAGGGGCTTTTGCTCATACCCGATCTCGAACCTGGCAGCGAGTCGTACGTGACGCTAGAACCGCTACGCCGAAGCGCGGGCAACCTTGGACCAGGCGGTAAAAAGGTTCGATGCTGGGCATGACCAACCTCTTCCGTCTGGCCTGGATCGAGGGTGACACCGCCGGCATGGATCAACAGGTAGCATGGTCCGCGGGCAAGGATTCCGGCATCCTACGGGCGCAGGCGGTGGTGGCATCCTTCGGCGGCCAGTTTCAAGAGAGCCGAAACCTGCGAAGACGTGCGCTCGAGATCCTTGAGCGAGACGGCGCGCAGGAATCGCGGGCCAACGTGTTGTCCTCAGGGGCGGTCTTCGAGGCCCGCATGGGCAACCTGCCGCAGGCTCGGGAAGCGGTGAAGGAGGCACTCGGCTTAGCTCGCGGCCGGTGGGTGCTTTACAACGCCGCCCTGGTGGAAGCTTTCGGGGGGGCTACCGGGCCCACCCAGAAGCTGTTGGAGGAACTCCTCAAGATGTATCCTCAGGCCACGCTGGTAAACAAGGTCACCGTCCCTGTGGTGCAAGCCACCCTGGAGGTTTCCCGTGGGAATCCTGATCGTGCCGTCGCACTGCTGGAACCCGCGGCGCCCTACGAGTTTGGCACTCAGCATGGGCTGCGGTCAGGTTCTCTATCTTCGCGGCCAAGCGCACCTGCGGGCCGGCGTCAGGGAAAGAGGCAGCCGCGGCGTTTCGGAAGATCCTGGACCATCGGGGCGTGTTCAACGCTGCAGATAACGCTACAGGTGCCGGGATCAACCACATACTCGCTCGCCTATCTGGGCCTCGGCCGCGCCCAGGCACTGGCCGGGAACGCCTCCGAAGCGCGCAAGGCTTACCAGAATTTCCTGGCTCTGTGGAAGGACGCCGATTCCGACATCCCCATTCTGAAGGAAGCCAAAGCAGAGTACGCGAAGCTGAGGTAATCCTATGACCGCCCGGACCATTCCGGATTACCAGATCATCGAGAAGCTGGGCGGGGGCGGGATGTGTGAGGCGAAAGCTCCCCAAAGCGCCCTGCCCCCTACTTCTGTGACGCCCCCAGCGCCTGGTCCAGGTCCCAGAGGATGTCGTCGATGTCTTCCAGGCCTATTGAGAGCCGGATCATGTCGGCAGTGACGCCGGCGGCTTCCTGCTCCGGCGCGCTCAACTGCTGGTGCGTGGTGGAGGCCGGGTGGATCACCAGGCTGCGCGCGTCGCCAACATTCGCCAGGTGCGAGAAGAGTTGCACGCTGTCGATGAACTTTCGGCCCGCCTCGTAGCCGCCCTTGATCCCGAACGAGAACACCGCGCCCGGCGGCGCTGTTTTCGCTGAACATGCTGGTGGGCACGCGAGATCGAGAATAGCTCCCATCTATTGAGCTGTGCGCTCAGTATGGATTGTTTGCGGGTGCGCTGCCATCCGACCGGGGTCCGAATGGTCAACATCCCGGGACCAGCCCGGGGAGGTTTCTAAATTCCGAGTACGCCGTGATACAGGCAGGGCGCTGCTTTGATCCCGCTCAGCTCGCCCCAAGCCCTCAGGACCGGCGCGGGTCGAGTGGTATCGTCAGGCTGAGAAAGCCATCCTCTTCCGCGGACATCTGCTTAGACGCATAATGCCGTGTGTCTCACTCGGTTATCTGCTCTGAGGATCAGATAGCGCCAGCCAAGCCGACCTAACCGGACCTACCATGGCTGAATCGGCTGTAATCTGCTGACTCCGCGGCCGCTTCCTGATTCTCTAGAATCAGTTCGCCGGTCTTTGCTGTAGAATTGAGCTACAAGGCGGACGAGAGGGTCCGATTCTCCGGCCGGGAGGGCGGCCATGATGGGCAAGACCACGAGCCACTGCGACATCCTCGTGAAGCCCGGCGAGGGCGGCGGCACCCTGCTGATCTCGTTGACCGATACTCGCGGGACCGACCTGATGCTGGTGGAGAACCCTCGATGACTGGCCGTACCATTCTGCAATACCGCGTCGTCGCCAAACTCGGCGAGGGCGGGATGGGTGTGGTGTACAAGGCCCAGGACACCAATCTGGGCCGCGCCGTCGCGCTTAAGTTCCTCCCCGAAGAGTCTGCGCGCAACCCCGTGGCTCTGGAGCGCCTTCAGCGGGAAGCCCGCACCGCCTCGGCGTTGAATCATCCCAACATCTGTACCGTATACGATGTCGAACAGGCCGGTGGCCGGACTTTCATTGCGATGGAGTATGTGGAAGGGCGCGCATTGAGCGAGCTGATTCCGGCCGAAGGACTTCCGGCGGACCAGATGCTGCGCTACGGAAGGCAGATCGCTGAGGCGCTGGCCTACTCCCATGACCATGGCATCGTGCATCGCGACCTGAAAAGCTCGAACGTGATGGTCACGCCGGAGGGTCGCATCAAGGTGCTGGATTTCGGCTTGGCGAAGCGGCTGGCGGGGGCCCCCGCGGGCGAGGACACGACGCGCACCGAGGCGCCCGCGCTGTCCCAGCCCGGATTCGTGGCCGGGACGTTCTCCTATATGTCACCGGAGGTGTTGCGGGGAGAGCCGGCCGACGCCCGCAGTGACATCTGGTCCTTCGGGGTGCTCCTTTATGAGATGACGACCGGGGCACTGCCTTTCCAAGGGAAGAGCCTGTTTGAACTGACCGCGGCGGTGTTGCGGGGGCCGGTGCCGCAATTGCCCGAGCGGACTGGTGCGGGAGTGCGAGCCATCCTCGCCCGCTGTTTGACGCGGGAACCAGGGCCTCGCTACCAGCGCGGTGGCGAGGTCCAGGCGGCGATTGAGTCGATCGAGTCCGTCTCGCGGCCAATTCCGGCCGTGGCCAAATGGCCGGTTAGCCGGCGGAGATGGCTGTGGATTACCGCAGGAGCAGCCACCCTGGTGGCCGGCGGAGCGGTCGGAGTCCTGTGGCAGCGCAAGCCGCGCACCTATGCGCCGCTGCCGTCGAAGGTGGCGGAGGCCAACGAGTATCTCCAGAGGGCCATTATGTTCCTCACGACGCAGCAGGAACTCCCGCGGGCCCGGCAACAACTGGAGAAGGCGCTCGAACTGGATCCCAAGTTCGCGCATGCACGGGCGTGGTACGGGTTCTCCCATTTGCTGCTCCTCGATCAAGGCCGGTCCAACGATACCGGCTGGTTGTACAAAGCGGAGGAAGAACTGCGGCGCGCCCTGCAGGATGATCCCAATTCGGCCCGCGCGCATGCGTCTTTGGCGATGGTGTATTTCTACCAGGGCCGCAAGGAGCTGACGATCGAGGAGGCCAGGAAGACAATCAGAATTGACCCGAACGAACGAGAAGGCTACATGATAATGGCGCTCTACCACCAGAGCAATGGCGAATACGAGCAGTCGCAGGCACTAATCAAGAAGCTGCTGGACTCGGATCCGCTCTTCTTCCCGGCGCGGATGAATCTGGGCGAAAACCTGCGAGAGACGGGCGACGCGCGGGGCTCGATCCGCGAGCAGGAGAAGGTTCTCGAGCAGGACGCCAAGAGCATTTATGCTCTTACCGCCCTGGCCTATGCCCACATGACCCTCGGCGATCTGCCAAAAGCTCGCCAGACACTGGAACGAGCCCGGTCCCTCCAGCCGGGAAATTACATGGTGCGTTTGATGTGGGCGCTTCAACTCGCGCTGGAGGGAAGGCGGCAGCAGGCGCGGCTGGAACTGGATCAGGAAGTGCTCAAGTGGGGCGAACTGCCGTTCGGCGCGCTCATCGTGGCTGAGATTTACGCCACCCTGGGAGACAAGGTCAGGTCGCTGGATTGGCTGGACCGGGCGGTGCGGGCCGGCGACGAGCGGGCGGAGTGGTTCCAGCGGGATCCCCTGCTGGCCACGATTCGGGACGAGCCACGCTTCCGGCAGATCCTGGAATCCATTCGCTACCGGCGGAAGCAGCGGGCCCCCTGAAATTCCCTGCGCGGTTGGAACTCAGCGAGTCAGGCCCGGCACATTTCGGTTGGATCGTCGCCCACCCGGAAGTTGAAGCGCCCCACCCCTTACTTCTGTGACGCCCCCAGCGCCTGGTCCAGGTCCCAGAGGATGTCGTCGATGTCTTCCAGGCCGATCGAGAGCCGGATCATGTCGGCGGTGACGCCGGCGGCTTCCTGCTCCGCGGCGCTCAACTGCTGGTGCGTGGTGGAAGCCGGGTGGATCACCAGGCTGCGCGCGTCGCCAATGTTCGCCAGGTGCGAGAAGAGCTGCACGCTGTCGATGAACTTCCGGCCTGCCTCGTAGCCGCCCTTGATCCCGAATGAGAACACCGCGCCCGGCGCCGCTGTTTTCGCTGAGATTGTTTGCGGTTGCGCTGCCATCCGATCGGAGTCCAAATCGTCAACATCCCGGGACCAGCCCGGGGAGGTTTCTAAATCCCGAGTACGCCGTGGTACAGGCAGGACGCTGCTTTGATCCCGCTCAGCGCGCCCCAAGCCCTCAGGAACGGCACGGGTCGAGTGGTATCGTCAGGCTGATAAGGCCCTCCTGTTCCGCGGACATCTAGGTCGAACGCATAATGTTATTTGTCTTAATCACTTATCGCCCCACGGGCCCGGATAGCGGCAGCAAAGCCGACTAGGCAGACGCAAAACGCGGACAATCTGCCGACCGGAAGGCAGTTTTCTGATTCTTGACACTCAACTTGCCCGTCGTTGCTGTACAATTGTTCCACAAAGCAGACGAGAGGGTCCGATTCTCCGGCCCTTGAGGCGGCTATGGTTGGCAAGACCATTTCGCACTACGAAGTCCTCGAGAAGCTGGGCGAAGGCGGGATGGGAGTGGTCTACAAGGCACGCGACACCCGCCTAGGACGCAGCGTGGCTATCAAGGTCGTTAACGCGGAGTTCACCCAACGGTTCGAGCGCGAGGCCAGGGCCATCTCGGCGCTCAACCATCCCCACATCTGCACGCTCCATGACGTGGGCGAGCACGAAGGTGCTCCTTACCTGGTGATGGAGTACGTCGAAGGGAAGCCGTTGAAGGGGCCTCTGCCTGCCGGCGACGCGCTGCGTTACGCCATCCAGACCGCCCAGGCGCTGGCGGCCGCCCACAAAGCCGGGATCGTCCATCGTGACCTGAAGCCGGACAACATCCTGCTGACCGGCGAAGGCAGCGTTAAAGTCCTGGACTTTGGCCTCGCCAAGCTGCAGCCCAGCGTCGCACCGGACGCAACCACACTTACTAACATAACCGAGCAGGGTGTCGTCACCGGGACGGCGTCGTACATGTCTCCCGAGCAGGCCCAGGGGGAGCCCGTGGATGCCCGCTCGGATGTTTTCAGCTTCGGCGCGGTGCTGTACGAACTGTTGAGTGGGCGGCGGGCCTTCCGGCGGGAGACGATGGGGGCGACGCTGGGGGCGGTGATCGCCTCCGAGCCTCCGCCGCTGAAGGAAGCGCCCGCGGACGTGGCCCGAATCGTCGCCAAGATGCTGGCGAAGAAGCGCGAGGACCGCTACCAGAGCGCGGAGGCAATACTGGTAGACCTGCAAGCCGCCGCCGCGGGGGCGGGCCTGGCGTCGCGCCGTCGCTGGCTCGCCGTGGCAGCCGCGCTGGTGATCACCGTTGCGGTCGTGGCGGGATTCGATGTCCGTGGACTCCGAACGAGGCTGGCCGCCTGGATGAAAACGCCGGAGCCTTCCATCAGGCTGGCCGTGTTGCCGTTCGCGAACCTGAGCGGGGACCCGGAGCAGGAGTACTTCAGCGACGGGATGACGGAGGAGATGATCGCGGAGTTGGGGGGACTGCACCCCGCGAGCCTGAGCGTTATCGCCCGGACCTCCGTCATGAGGTACAAGAAGAGCGACAAGCCGATCGATCAGGTGGGCCGCGAGTTGGGCGTAGACTACCTTCTGGAGAGCAGCCTGCGGCTGGAGGGACAGCGGGTCCGGATCACGGCCGAACTGATCCAGGTGAGGACTCAGACGGTCCTTTGGGCGCAGAGCTTTGAACGCGAACTGGCGGGCGTCCTGGTGCTGCAGAGCGAGGTAGCGAAGAAGGTGGCCGGTTCTCTGGCGCTGAAGTTGCTCCCGAGGGAACAGGCCCAGCTGGCGAACGCCCGACCGGTCAACCCCGAGGCGTACCAAGCGGTTCTCAGGGGCAACCAGCACCTGGGCAGAATCACGCCTGAAGAGGTCGGAGCTGCGCTCGGATACTACGAACTGGCGCTGAAGAAGGACCCGAATTACGCCCCCGCTTACGCAGGCGTTTCCTGGGTATGGTTAATACGCGGTACTTTCGGGTACACGGCGCCGCGTGACGCGGGTCCGAAGGCAAAGGCGGCCGCTCTAAAGGCCATAGAGTTGGACGACACATTTCCAGGGGGGCATGGGCGGTTGGCTCAGGTTTACCTCAGCTATGAATGGAACTGGGCTGCTGCTGGAGCAGAGTGGGAGAGGGTCAACGAGCTCAGACCTGACGGAGCGGGCGTACTCTACGCGAGTTACCTGATGGTCATGAAACGCCCGGAGGAAGCGATGGCAGTGATGCAGCGAGTCTTGCAATTGAATCCGGTCGGCGGGCATATATTGGCCGTTTATGCTGGGATTTTGAATAAGGTAGGCCGTTATGATGAGGCCATCGTACAGGGCCGCGAGGCGCTCAAGACGTCTCCACAGGATCCGACAGCGCACTGGGCGCTCGCATTTAGTCTCTTCCGCAAGTCCCGGTATGAAGAGTCCTTGGCCGAGTTTAAAGCGTACTTCAACTACCTCGGGATCCCTGAGCTCGGAGAAGCCTTGACGCAGGCGTACGCGCAATCGGGCTACTCGGGCGCGCTGAGGCGTGCGGCGGACCTACTGGCGGAGCGCTCTCGCAAAACGTATGTGATCCCCTGTGACATTGCGGCCCTTTATACGATGGCCGGGGATCAAGCCCAAGCCCTCGCATGGCTTGAGAAAGGTCTGGAGGCGCGCGATGGGAACATGGTCTATGTCGGCGTGTGGCGAGAGTTCGAGACCTTACGTAACACCCCGCGCTTCCAGGACATTCTGCGCCGCATGAACCTGCCGGAGTGACGCGATGACCGGCCGCTCCATCTCGCACTACCGAATCGCCGAGTAAGTGGGCGATGGCGGGATCGGCCCACCCGGAAGTTGAAGCGCTCTTCCCCTACTTCTGTGACGCCCCCAGCGCCTGGTCCAGGTCCCAGAGGATGTCGTCGATGTCTTCCAGGCCGATCGAGAGCCGGATCATGTCGGCGGTGACGCCGGCGGCGACTTGCTCCGGCGCGCTCAACTGCTGGTGCGTGGTGGAGGCCGGGTGGATCACCAGGCTGCGCGCGTCGCCGACGTTCGCCAGGTGCGAGAAGAGCTGCACGCTGTCGATGAACTTTCGGCCCGCCTCGTAGCCGCCCTTGATCCCGAACGAGAACACGGCGCCCGCGCCCTTGGGAAGGTACTTCTTCGCCAGCGCGTAGTAGGGATTCGCGGCGAGCGAGGGGTACTTCACCCAGCTCGCCAGCTTGTGGCTCTCCAGGAATTTCGCCGCGGCCAAAGCGTTGGCGACGTGGCGATCCATGCGCGGACCCAGCGTCTCGACGCCTTGCAGCAGCAGGAAAGCGTTGAAGGGGCTGAGGCACACGCCAATGTCGCGCAGACCCTCCACCCGGGCTTTGATGATGAAGGCCAGATCGCCGAACGTCTCCCTGAATTTCATGCCGTGGTAGGAGCGGGACGGCTCGGTCAACTGCGGGAAGGGGCCCTTTTCCCAGGGAAATTTGCCGCTGTCCACGATAACGCCGCCGATGCTGTTGCCATGTCCGCCCATGAACTTGGTGAGCGAGTGCAGCACGATGTCCGCGCCGAAATCAATCGGCCGGCACAGGTAGGGCGTGGCGAAAGTATTGTCGATCAGCAGCGGCAGGTTGTGCTCGTGCGCGATGCGGGCCAGCGCCTCGATATCGAGCACGTTGCCCCGCGGGTTGCTGACCGTCTCCCCATACAGGCACTTTGTCCGGGGCGTGATCGCCTTACGGAAATTCTCGGGGTCGTCCGGATCGACGAACTTCACGTTCAGGCCCAGCTTGCGGAAAGTGACGTCGAACTGGGTGTAAGTGCCTCCGTAGAGCGTGCCGGCGGAGACCATCTCATCGCCCGCCTCCATCAGGCTGGTCACGGCAATGAATTGCGCCGCCTGGCCGCTCGACACGGCCAGCCCCGCGGCGCCGTTTTCTAGCGAGGCCACCCGCTCCTCGAGCACCGCCGTGGTCGGGTTCATCATGCGGGTGTAGATGTTGCCGAATTTCTGGAGCGCGAACAGCGCGGCAGCGTGCGCCGAATCCTCGAAGACGTACGAAGTCGTCTGGTAAATCGGCACCGCCCTCGCCCCCGTGGTCGGGTCCGGTTCATAGCCCGCGTGCAGCGCCCGGGTGTTGAATCCAAAGCTGCGTTGTGTCTTTTCCTTCTCCGTCATTTCTTTCCCCCAGAGTTAGCGTTTGTAACCGATCTTCCGCAGCAGCCCGTGCCGCCACTCGACGTCGGCCTCGCCCTCTACGCCCTTCGGCGCGGACCCGTCGATCACCCCCAGCACTCCCCTGCCCTGCTCCGTTACGGCCACGATGACCTCCACCGGGTTGGCCGTGGCGCAGAAAATTGAACAGACCTCGGGAACGGCCTGGATGCGTCCCAGCAAGTTGATCGGGTAGCAGTCGCGCAGAGTGACCACAAAGATGTGTCCGGCGCCAATGGCCGTGGCGTTGGCGGCGGCAAGTTGCTTCAACCCCTCGTCGTTGCCGTCCACCCGCGTCAGGCAGGCGCCGGAGGCCTCGTTGAAGGCGATGCCGAACTTGGCCTGCGGGACCGTATTCACGATGGCCTCGTAGAGGTCTTCCACGGTCTTGATGAAATGCGTTTGCCCGAGGATCAGGTTTCCTCCCTCGGGCATTTCGAGACGGACGGCTTCGAGTTGCATGGGGATTCTTTTAGGATACTATGGAGGGCACGATGCTAAGAACATTTGCGCTCTTGGTTCTCTTGGTTGGGCCGCTGGCCGCGGCCGACCTTTCCGGCGTCTGGAAGGTGGAGGGCAACATCGGCGAGACCGACGTGAGCCCCGTCTGCACCTTCAAGCACACGGACGCCAAGCTCACCGGAACCTGCAAACCCGTGCAGACCGGGGAATCCGCTGTCGTCGGCCAGGTGGACGGCAACAAGGTAACCTTCCAGTACGAGGTCGACTACCAGGGCGTCCACTACGTCCTTATCTACAGGGGGGTGCTGGATTCGGATACGGCGATGAAGGGCGGCTTCAGCGTCGGCGACGCCGAAGGCGCCTTCACCGCGAAGAAGCAGTAGGCCCGGAGCGCGGCGGCGTCTCTCGCGGCGAACCTGCGCCCAGGGCCCCGCGATAATCCCGCCAGTTCCGGATAACCACGTAGAAGCCAAACCCGATCGCACCAAAGGCCATCAGCGCCACCAGCAGAATTGCCCCGTAGTGCAGGGGCGCCCAGGCGCCTACCGGCTCGAAGAAGAGCCGGGCGAAATCGCGCCCGAAGTTCATGCCGAAGAAACCCGTCGTCACCGCCCCTGCGCCGAGCATCAGGCTCAACACCGCCAGCCGGTTCACCGCCTCGGTGTTCCGGAACTGGTGGTAGGTGTGCAGAGAGGCGTTGAGCTTCTCGATCTCCTCCTCAATCTCGCTCTTCATAGGCTCGATGCGATACTGCCGGCACTGCAGGCTGAAATGCTCGTTTTCTTCGTCCTTGTTGGCCAGCTCCTGGAAGTGCCAGTAATTGGAGAAGTGGAGGAAGTCCCCGCGCAGTTCGCTCGCCAGGCTGACGTTCTCCACCGAAAAACGGTGATCCTCCTGGTCCTGGTGCAGTTGCTTGGATACCAGGGCGGTGCGCTCGGAGAAGTCCAGCAGCGTGGCCCGGTAGAAGAGGGCCACCAGCGTCATCAGGTAGTAGCGGGTGTTGAAACTGCGATGCACCAGGAAACCCTCGCGAAGCTGGTGCTCGTCGCAGTCGAACGTGCCGAGGGTGGCGGTGATGCTGCTGTAGCTGGTGAACCCGTAGTAGGTTCCCTGATGCGCCCAGCGGCGGTATAGCTGGCGGTCCATCTGGGCGCGAGTGAACTCCGGATCGTAGCGGAAGCCCTGGCCGTCCCGGTCCACGTACAGGAATCGGCTCAGAAGGGCTTGATAGTCCTCGGATTGAAGGAAGCCGGGCGGAGAGGTCTCGGGGTCCACGGTGAAATAGGTGCAGACGATCATCCGCTCGTCGAGCACCGGCTCGTACTCTTGCCGGGTGTAATCGGCAAAGTAGAGCAGCTCGGTGACGATCTTCGAGAGAGGAGGCAGGAAGCCGGTCATGGCGGCCTCCCTGAACTTCTCCTCGATCAGGGCCTCGCGGACGCCGCCGCGCTCCAGCACCAGAGCCATCCGGCTCGGAAAGCGGCCTTCGCGAATCTGACGCCCGCTGGAGGGATAAACCTTGCGCAGCGTTTCGTTGATCCAGAGCGCTTCGGCCTCGGGCAGTTGAAACGCCTCCACCCCGATCGAGAGGATGCCGATGCCGTTGGCGAACAGGAACAGGCGCAGGTCCGTGACCTCGACGCTGTCCTTCCGTCCCTTGGAGTCCTCCGCCTCGTACCAGACCCTGGTGCGCTCCGGAATCGGGATCTCGTAGCAATGCAGGAGCGACTCCTGGGCGCCGGAGGGATCGGCCGTGTCGAAGAACACCCGGCGCACGATCGGATGGAAGAAGACCATGTCCTGGTAGGCCGCCGAATCCATGTCAAAGCGGGCGTAGGCGGCCCGCCGCCAGGGCCCGAGCTGGGCGGGAATGGTAAAGGTGCGCGCCTCGCTCCGAACGGCAAGCCAGTCGTCCAGACAGTCAATCCAGCGGCGCCCCTTCGCCCCCAGAGTCTTGCGGGCCCCCAGGACCTTCTCTTTGTCGATCGAGAAGGGAAAGAGGAAGTGCGTGTGCAGATGCAGGATGCGAGGCCCCATCGCGCTGATTATATCGGATGGGACGGTGCTTTAGACACATCAATCTCAAGAAGAGTGCCTGGGGCTCGGCTGCAAGGCGACCCTCGATGTTTCGGGAACTTGCCGACCAACCGTGATTCAGTAGCTCGAGCATTCGTACTGATCAGCTCGAACCCGCCACGTAGTTGAAGTGCGCTATCGCCTCTCCCGATCCGGTCTTCTGGTAGAACGGTGATCCTCCGTGTTAGGCGTCCCCTCTTCACCCGCGATCCATCGCTGCCAACTGCGGGGAAGCAAAGCCAACTGCCCAAAGTAGAATCCTCGATTCTCGGGTGGCTGCCGAGCGTTCTTGACGATGAGAATGACCGATCCGATCAGAAACGCACTCCAGACCAGGATAAGAATCCATTTATCGAGGACCCGTGATCCGGAGGCGACCAGCACACCCACAACCAGGAGAGAACACAGCAGAGTAAGCCACTTCCGAAACGGTGCTCTCATACGATCCTTCCGTTCCTCACGATAATACACCACTTGACGCTTTTGGCACTCATTCGACCATTCAGGTTGGTAAACAGCGCTTCCGAACGTCATTACTCAGCGGGCGGCGCAATCGCACGGCGGGCAGCCGTGGTCGATGACAATTTTCCATTTTCCGTCGGGTTCGCGGCGCCAGATCGAGTTGAAAGTCCCGGTCCGTTTGCCGGATGAATCGCGCACAGGACCGGAAGAGAGCGCCAGAGTGCCTGAATCCAGAACCTGTATCTGGTCCGGCTCCCACGAGAACGGCGCCTGCGGGCCGTCGTAGAAGCCCTTCCAGCCGGCGGCCACTTCCTTCGCGCCGCGAAGAACGCGGTTCGTGCCGATGAAGATGGCCTCCTCGGCGAGAAAGGAGATGAAGGCGGCGTGGTCGCGATCCACCATGGTTTTAGCGAACGCGGTCTCAGCGCGACGGACCTGCTCAGTGGGACTGGCATTCGGCTGAGCGGACAATCCGGCGACGATCAGCAGGACCAGACAGAGTTTCGGCAAAGGGAGCCTCCCAGACTATTTTCGCCCAGAGCAGCGACGAACGATATGGGGGCCGATGGGCTGCGTCTTAGCGTGAGCCTGCGAGACCAAGCGGCGGTTCTGGCCGAAAGACGCTAGTTCAGACGGTCTTACCGAAACGCCCCGGCATCAGCCCACTCTGCCGCTGGTCAGGCTCCGCCGGCGCGGGTCGGTCGCTTCCGATCAGCAGCCACTTTCGAACGACACCCGTGCCGCCGTCTCGCTCCTTCACTTACCGAAAGTTGTCAACCAGCATCAGCTCGTTGCGGCTGCTCTCAACTTGCGGATAGATCGCGTAGCGTCCGTCCGGGGAAACCGAGAAGCTGTTACCGAACGGTTTCGGGATGCGCGCCAGCGCCTCGGTCCGGCCTGTGGCGAAACTCAGGAACTGGATGGCGTTCTCCCCGGACTCCGTCCGTGCGGCAAAATAGATCCCAGTGGCGGTCACCTGGTAGGCCCAGTTGAATAGCGCGGGCAGCACCTGCGTCTCCTCGCCTCCTTCTACCGGAGTCCTCCACAATGCGCTCCCGGTAGGGGATTTCGTTCGGTAGATGAACTTCCCGTCGACGGACTCCGAGGCCGCGTGGCCGCCGTTCGTAGTGACCTGCTTCGCCGGGCCGCCGTCCGCGGGGGCCGTCCAGAGTTGCAGGCTTGCGGTACCTCTCGAAAAGTAGATCCAAGCGCCGTCCCTGGACCATTTCGGCACGAACCCGTCGGCGGCGGCCTCCAGACGCACAGGCTTGCCGCCGCGTGACGGTATCGTGTGGATCGCGAGCCGGCCACCCGACTGGAGGTCAAAGGCGATGCGCGCGCCATCGGGAGACCAGCAGGGATTGGACGCCGCTCCATCGGGCGGCGCATACAACTCGACAGCGTTGGACCCGTCGGCATCGCTCACCCAAATTCCCTCGCGCCCGGTGCGGGAAGAAGAAAACGCGATGCGTTTGCCGTCCGGCGAGAAGGCGGGAACTCTCTCAGTGCGCGTGGAGGAGATCAGCCTCTGCGGGACGCGCTCGGCTTCCGGTCCCGTCAGCGGGCTGCGCCAGATGTTGGTGTTGGAAATCAGGCGTCGATAAACCAGGCGGCTGCCTCTCCTCGGCATGGCAGGTGAGGAGATCCCGGCGTCGGCGAAGGGCAGTCGACGCGGTGGAGACAAACCGGAAGCCGCCGCCACCCAAAGGCCGTCGCTGGTGAACACCAGGCGCTTGCCGTCCGGTGTCCAGGCTGGTTGCCGCCCGGTCGTATTCTCCGGCGTCACGCTGCGCGGTTCCCCTTTGGGCCGCAGGTCCTCCGTCAGTTCGAGGACGTAGATGGGACCCGCCACAGCGTTGACCGTGCGCACGAACGCCAGCCGCTGTCCGTCCGGGGAGACGGCGGGATTGAGGTCCAGGCCAGTCCCCCGCGTCGTCAGCGGCCGCACGTCCCCCGTCTCCACCGAAACCACGCCCAGGCCGCCCGTGTAAAACGTGGCGAGGTTCTTACCGTCCGGAAACCACGCCAGGTAGGGAGCGGAGAGCCACCGGGCGTGCGCGGGGATAGGAGATTCCCGGAGGGTTCGCTCCGGGCCTCCGATGGCGGGCATGATCATGATGGCCATTTTCCCCGGCGTCCACCGGCAAAAGGCGATGGACAGCCCGTCGGGAGAGAACGCCGGGCTGTCATCGCTGCCCGGGCCACTGGAAAGTTGCCGTGGCGTTGGCGAACCGATCAGCTTGAGGTAGATCGCCTGTTTATCCTGCTTCTCGCCGTTCCAGGAGAATGCGACCTGCCTGCCGTCGGGAGAAAAAGCCGGGTCGCGCGTGTCGCCTGGAAGGCTGGTGAGGAGTGCGGCCTCGAGCGGCGCCTCGGGCTGGAACAGCGCCTCACGAAAGATCCAGGCCCCCGCGGCGAGCAGCAGCGTCAGCGATCCGCCCGCGGCCCATTTCCAGTTTATGCCTTTCGGCCGCGGCCTGGCCTGAGGCGCCAGTTTGCCCGAGTCCGATTCCTCTTTAAGCTCCTCCAGGGCGATCCTGACATCGTCCATGTGCTGGTAGCGCCGGTCAACGTCCTTGCGCAGACACCGGTCCAGAACCCTCGCGAGATCCCGCGGGACGTCCGCCCCCAGCGGCGGCGGCTCCATATTCAGAACGGCCGCCATCGTCAGAGCAGGCGTATCTCGTTTGAACGCCCGCCGCCCGGCCAACATCTCGTAGAGAACCGCCCCGAAGCTGAAGATGTCGCTGCGGGCGTCCACCTTCTTGCCCTCAATCTGCTCCGGGGACATGTAGCCCGCCGTACCGACGATGACGCCCGTTTCGGTAGATTGCGGCTCCGTGCGGGTGGAGTCGTCGTCGGCCACTCCCAGTCGCTCGGTCAACTTCGCCAGGCCGAAGTCGAGCACCTTGATCTGCCCGTGGTCATTCACCATGATGTTGCCCGGCTTCAGGTCGCGATGAACAATGCCTGCCGCGTGAGCCCGGCTGAGCGCGTCGGCGATTTGAATTGCATACCTGAGGGCTTCGCTCAGATTGAGGCCTTTGCGGCCAATTGCCTTCTCTAGCGTCTTGCCCTCGACGTACTCCATGGCGATGAAATCCACGCCCTCGGTTTGGTCGATATCGTAGACGGTGACGATGTTGGGATGGTTCAAAGCGGAAGCCGCCCGAGCCTCCTGCACGAAGCGCCGCGTGCGCTCGGGGTCGGTGGTTTTCTCTGATGGCAGGACTTTCAGGGCAACGAAACGGTGGAGGTGGCTATCGCGAGCCTTGTAGACCACTCCCATTCCGCCCTCGCCGAGCTTCGAAGAGATCTCGTAATGTAGCAGCGTCCGGCCAATCAACAGAACCGACTCCGAAATTCTGAGATTGCAGTCTGACTAATTTTACTTCCCGACCCGATTCAAGACAATTCGATGCTGCTTTCACGGCGCCAACGACGTGGACATTCAAGGCTATTCTCCCTCAAATTGGCGAACTGCGCTTGGTAAACGGCGATTGTGGAAAATGACGGCGGACCCGCCCCCGGCTGGCGGTCATTTTCCCCAAACCCCACATATCGACCGTTTGCCGCGCTAGAGTGTGAAAGGCCGGCGTCATTTGGGAATATGTGCGCTGAGGAGGCATGATGCGGCAACTCGGAATCGGATTGGCCCTCTTTCAATCGGTTCTATTGCAGGTGAGGCGCAGCCCGTCGCGCCGTCACCTTCTCCGAACGTCAAACTTGAAGTGCGCACTCGTGATAACCAGAAGACGTTCCGTATCGGCGAGATCATTCCACTGGAACTACGATTCAGCAGCGCGGTCCAGCATCAGATGGATGGCAGGAACGGCGACCGCAGCGGCAGGCTCGATTTTGAGACCTACACTGTGGAGCCGCGTTCGGGATGGAAAGATCCGCTCGACCTCTATTTCCGCACAGTGGTCTTTATCCGCGGAGGCACCGGCGCCATTTACACGCTTTCCAGCGAGCCGATCCTAATCATTGCAGAGCTGAACGAGTGGGTGCGGTTCGAACACGCCGGAGAATACTGGATCACAGTGCAATCAAGCCGTGTACGAGGTGAGCCGGTGGTGTCCAATCAAGTGTGGCTGACCGTTGTTGACCCAACGCCTGAGTGGCAAGAGGAAACGCTGAAGAAGGCCCTCGCCGCATTGGCTGCATCCGCACCGGCCTGGCCATTCGGTTCCGGGGTGTCGGAGCCTGGCAGAAACGCGATCAGGACCCTGCGGTTCCTGGGGACGCCTGCGGCTGCACGCGAAATGGCGCACCGCGTAACTGATATCGATTGTGTGCTCGGACTTGCAGGCTCTCCAGCCCGCAAGGCCGCGCTCGACGAAATGAACAAGCTCTTGCACGAATCCACAGTTGTCGCAGATGGCTGGATCCCCCACCTCATGTCGGTTCTGGAGACGCCACAGAACGAGGACGAGAATAGGGATTGAACCGGTTCGGGTGCAAGGCAAACGCGGTTCCGGCTGATATGCGGCGTTACCCGAAGGTGCCATGCCGGTCCGCTTGTAAGCGTCCGGTCTTGACCGTCTTGCTCAGGCACGCTGTAGCAATTCATGCTTGACGTGGGAGACCTCGGACAAGATGCGCGCTGCTGCCCGAATTACGATTGAGCCGACGGTGGAGAAGGCGCCGGAGAGACCGAAGCGACGACGGTATTCGATCGCAGAGAAGCGGCAGATTGTTCAACGCCAACCAAGTCTTCACCTGGCGGCGTCAATCGGCCAACCGCTCTAATTCGGAAGTGTCCACGTAAACGTTATGTGGACACTTCTGCCCCTTACCTGGTTCGGTTGCGATCTTTTTGTTAATATTTGCGAGCTGTGTACGTATTAGAGGTTGAGGAGATACTCTGGCCGTCTCAGTAGGACGGACGACGGGCACGCTGCTTGAGCTGCCTAGCATCCTCCTCGCGGAACGAAAGGGAGGCGAGTAATGCCCGAACAACAAGGGAGCGGCATGGCCAGTGTCGTGCACGCTCGTGGTGCAGGGGTTCGCGACTGGCAGCGCTGGGCGCCGTACGCGGCAGTTGCGTGGTCACTGGTCTACGCCGCGCTGGGGGTCTACTGGGCGGTGAGCGGGCGCGGGTTCCCTTACACCCCCGAAACCGTGTCCGACGCTATGGGGCCGCTGATTGGACGGTTCGGGCCGGGCGTGGCCTGGATCGTCGTGATGATGGCAGGGATTCCTGCGGCGGCGGTGGGAGCGGCGATGCTGCGTGGGGTGCGAAGCAGGGCGCTCCGGCCTCTCCTCATAACTGCCGGAGCACTGCTCGCCGGGGTCCTCCTGCTGCTCATGACCGCCCTCAACCTGCTGGTCAAGCTCGGTTATATCCCCTATGCCGTCCTCAGCCTCTTCACTGGCGCGAAGTTCGGCCAGACCTACCTGGAGTCTTTGACTCAATGGGCGACGATCCACCAATTGCTGTGTCTTATCGGCGGGTTTCTCTGGCTGGCAGCTACCGTCTGCTATGGCCGCCGGAGCGGGGGCGCCTGCCTGTATTGTGGCCGCCGAGACGGCCCGGAGGGGTGGCAGAGACCGAACCAAGCCGCGCGCTGGGGCCGGATCGCCGTGTATGTGGCGATGGTGGCGCCAGTCTTCTACGCCCTCACCCGTTACGCCTGGGCGCTGGGGTTCCCGCTGGGGATGAGCGAGGAGTACCTGCGTCGCGGTCAAGAGAGTGGGACGTGGATCTCGGGACTCTTCCTGGCGACCTTCGGCCTGGTGGGAGCGGTACTCATGCTCGGATTGGTGCAGCGCTGGGGTGAGGTATTCCCGCGCTGGATGATCGGCCTGGCTGGACGCCGGGTCCCCATCGCGCTGGCGGTAGTCCCGGCCTCGCTCGTATCGGTGTTGCTGATCGTGGGTGGCATCGGGATATGGTCCGGCTTAGGCCAGATGGTCGCTCGGATGGCGGCCGGTGGGATAGAGGGTATAGGATTCATCGGGGCAATAATCTTCCAGGTCGGCCCCACCTTGCTGTTCCCAGTTTGGGGTGTAGCACTTGCGGTGGCGACGTTGGGCTACTATTACCGGCGGCGCGGCCCGTGCAGTGTGTGTGGTCGTGGTGCATCCGGCGAGGTCGGGAAGCCATCATCCAGTTACCAAAGGAGACAACCTGATGAAAACTGTCAACGGCCTCAACCGGACGCTTACGCCCGCCCAGTCCGCCCACAGTTTCCGGAAACCCCACTTTCTTAGCGTGACTCTTTCCGGATGACCGACCACCCGGGAGGTGGCACGCTTCAGGTCTACGCTGCGGCGTCAGGAGGGAATCACGCGATGGCGGGCGTCCGCGAAATGTGGCCCACGGTTCGGGCCAACTGTTGCCGTGAAGGCGATATGTTATTTTCGTTCAGGCTGGCAATTTCGGTCACGAAAGAACAACGGTAAGCAAGACAGTGGCAGATATCAATGCAGCACCTGAGTGTCCGCGGCGGGATCATGAACCCCCGGGGGTCGTCGCGAAGGATGGTTGGCGATACCACCATATCGGCATTCCTACCCAAGCGGCGCGTTGCGGAGAAACATATCTACCCGGACTGAAGATGTTCGTTTCCGGGTTCGAAACCAGCCCCTACGGCGTTCAGTGGATGCGCTTCGAGGCCGATTCCCCTCTCCCGGAAATTGTCAAGACCGTACCGCACGTCGCGTTTGAAGTGGATGCCCTTCTGACTGCGCTGGAAGGAAGAGAGATTCTGGTTGCGCCGAACTGCCCGTCGGATGGGGTTTTCGCTGCAATGATCATCGCCGACGGAGCCGCAGTGGAGCTTCTGGAGTTCCGTTCCAATCCAGATCGAAAATCACTGCCATCACCTGCGTCACTCGAGAAGGGATGATACTCGCGGACTGCGATCTAGCGGTACTCAACCGACCGCGGCGCAAACGGCTCATCGAATCCCGCTCGGGCAGCCCGTATCGCATATCCACACTCGGCCGCGCGACGGTTCGCCCGCAATTTGACAACCAAGGTAGCTTGACATGCTGATACGCGATGAGAACCCTGGCGACATCCCGGCAATCGGCAAACTTGTCACCGAAGCCTTTCGCACCGCGCCCCATTCCAGCGGAACCGAGGCGCAATGCCATGCATACAAAGGAGCTTCTGCAGTGGACATTCCACGGATATTCAACATTACCGAAAGTGCTCATCGCATCCATAATCCATTCACACCAGAAAAGGTCGCCACTCTCGGCGCGGCGTTGCGTTTGGAACCGGGGACCCGTGTGCTCGACCTCGGCAGCGGTTCGGGCGAGATGCTGTGTACCTGGGCACGCGATTACGGAATCAGCGGCGCTGGTATCGATATGAGCCAGCTGTTCACCGAACAAGCGAAACTCCGCGCTAACGAACTAGGCGTCGCCGATCGGGTCGAGTTCATCCACGGAGACGCTGCCGGCTACGTCCCCGACGAAAAGGTCGGTGTGGCAGCCTGTGTCGGCGCCACTTGGATCGGTGGGGGAGTCGTCGGCACCATCGAGCTCCTGGCTAAGAGTCTCCGCACGGGAGGGATCATCCTCATCGGCGAGCCATACTGGCTGCAATTGCCGCCGACAGAAGAGGTCGCCAAGGGATGCCGCGCCGGTTCCATCTCAGACTTTCTCTTGCTTCCAGAACTTCTCGCGTCTTTCGGCAACCTCGACTACGACGTCGTGGAAATGGTTCTGGCAGACCAAGACAGCTGGGACAGGTACGAGGCAGCCAAGTGGCTCACGATGCGCCGATGGCTCGAAACGAATCCCGACGATGACTTCGCGAAAGATGTTCGAGCCGAACTGACCTCGGCGCCCGAACGCTACGCCACATACACCCGTCAATACCTAGGCTGGGGTGTGTTCGCGCTAATGTCGCGGTGATGTGAGACAACTGCCACGCAACTACGGGTGCGGAGCTTCACTCGGTCACCAATACCGAGTTCGTCGTCTCCCCAAAACCGCGAAGGCCGTGTAGAATGCCACTCTTTACGAATTCCCGCGCAGAGCCGAAATAGCGAACTTTGCAGGCCCATCGACGGCCGACGCAAGTCCCCGGTTTCCCGCGGGTAGTCGTCCAGCGTTTATCGATGGCTCCGATCAAGTTGCCGCCCATCCGGAAGACGAAATTCCGCGCCCGTCAGACCGGAGGAGAGCCTCATTGTTGAAGATCTCCATAGCAAATGAAGTGTTTCCCTACAGTGCTGAAACCACAAGAGATGAATCGTTCGCTCCCACTGTAAAATACTCTAAAACTACTTTAAGACCTGAATATAGTCTGTTATACTGTGACTCTTTTCGGGCAGCTTGGGTTGTGCGGAAACGCAAGGGGCCCGGCGTGCGTCGGGCAATTGGGGAGCGGTAACCGCCGCGAACCGCGGCGCGAGTGAGGGGGCGCTATGGCGGCTCCAATGTCCGGCTTGGATGATTCCTGCCGGAAGATCTCCTTCGAGAACCTTTTTGAGTCTCCCGAGGAGAAGAAGATCCTCACCTGCATTCAATGCGGCGTCTGCGCCGGGACCTGTCCTTATGGCGAGGCCATGGACTACCCTCCGCGGCGCATCATTGGAATGCTGCGGGCAGGGCTTCTCGAGAAGGTCTTTCAGAGCGACAGCCTGCTCTATTGCGTGGCCTGCTATGCCTGCATGGCCAAGTGTCCGCGGGGCATCCGGCTCACCGACGTGCTGCTGCCCTTGATGAAGGAGCAGACCCTGATGCACATGCCGGAGCTGCCCGGCGAGCTCCAAAAGGCCCTCCAGAACACCCTGCGCTATGGCAACCCGATGGGCGAGTCGTCGCGCAAGCGGACGGCCTGGGTGAAGACTTCCCCGGTGCCGATCCGGATCCTGGCGGAGGACCCCCGGCCGGCCGACGTGCTTTGGTTCGTGGAATGTTATCCGTCCTACTATCCGCGCGGCCAGGATAATGCGCGGGCCACGGCCAAGATCTTCCACGCCCTGGGGATCGACTTCGCCATCCTCGGCAACGAAGAGAAGTGCGCCGGCGACTGCGGCCGCCTCACCTGGGAGCCGGGCTTGTTCGAGACTCTCATGGACTACAACATGGCGATTTTCCAGCGCTACCAGTTCAACCGCATCGTCACCTCCTGTCCTCATGCTTATAACGCATTCAAGATCCGCTACCCTAGCGTGGGCTTCGCCTATGAGGTGCATCCCACGACTCCCTATTTCGCCATGCAGCTCCCGCGCTTGAAACCGCTTCTCACGCGGAAGCTGAACTACACCGTGACCTACCACGATTCCTGCTGCCTGGGCAGGCAGAACGAGTTCTGCGAGGAGCCCCGCGAGCTGCTGCGGGCCATTCCGGGCGTGAAGGTCGTCGAGATGGCGCACAACGGCGTGAACTCCATCTGCTGCGGGGGCGGCGGCGGAGGGATGTGGCTGGACACTTTCTATAAGGCCAAGGGACTGGAGCGGCTCTCCGAGCGGCGCGTGAAGGAAGCGCTGGCCACGGGGGCCGATGTCCTGGCCGTTTCTTGCGACTACGAGGTCAGCCGTTTTGAAGACGCGCTGAAGGTTCTTGGCGGCGATAAGAAGATGATCGTCAGGGACATTTCCGAACTCCTGGCGGAATCGATGGAGGGATGACGGATGAATATACTCGTGCTCCTCAAAATGGTCCCCGACGTGGTGGAGGAGTTGGAAGTGGCTGCGGACGGCAAGTCGCTCGAGACCGAGTACTTGCGGATGATCGTCAGCGAGTCCGACGACCATGCCCTGGAGGAAGCGCTGATCTTGAAAGAGCGCTACGGCGGCAAGGTGACGGCGATGGCGCTGGAGGCCCCGGAACTGGACGACACGCTCTTCAGCGCGCTGGCCAAGGGAGCGGACCGGGCGGTCAAGATCGTCGGCGCGGACGCCGGGCTGGGCACCAACGCTTCGGCCCGAATTCTCTCCGATGTCGTCCGGCTGGACGCCGATTGCGCGAACGCGGATCTGATTCTGGCGGGCACGCAGGCAATCGACGATCTGGACGGATTGGTCGCGCCGCTGGTCTCCCATCATCTGGGGCTGCCCTTTGTCGGCATCGTAACCGAAGTCGCCTGCAATGAGGCGTCGAATACCGCCAAGGTCACCCGGGAGTTCCCCAATAGCGTGCGGGGCGAATTCGAGGTTCCCCTGCCCGCAGTGCTTGGAATCCAGGCCGCGCAGAAGCCCCCCCGCTATGTCCCGGTGGCGAAGGTCAGGGCCGTCATGAAATCCAGCCGTATCGAGACGCTTACCTCCGCTGCGCTGCAGAACAGCGGCGTTCCGCTGCTGGAGATCTCGCAAATGGCGAAACCGGTGAGCACCGGGCACGCCGAGATGCTAAGCGGCTCGCCCGAGCAGATCGCCGGCAATCTGGCCAGAATCCTGGCTGAGAAGGGCCTGCTCTAGGAGAGGGAGATAGAAATGGCTGGAAATATTTGGGTATTGGTGGAGCATTGGCGCGGTCAGGTTTCCGAGATCAGCTATGAGCTGCTGGCCCTGGGCCGGGAGGTGGCCGACGGTCTCGGCGTGAAGCTGGAAGCCGTGCTGCTGGGGAGCCAGAACAAGGATCTGGCGGCGAGCCTCGGCAAGGCGGATCTGGTTCTCTACGCGGATCACGCCACGCTGGCCGAGCCGTCGCACGAGGCATATTCGGAGGCTCTGGTTCAGATGGTGACGGCCAATCAACCGCGCGCCATTCTCATTCCATTGACCAACGTGACGCTAGGAGTAGGTACGTTCCTCGCGGCCCGCTTTGGCCTGCCCGGCGTCAACTTCTGCAAGAATCTGCGGGCGGCCAACGGAGGTATTGAGGCGGTCTGCACGGTCTACGGCGGGAAGATGGATGCCACCGTGCCGGTGAACTTTCAGCCGGCCGTGCTGGGGATCTGGCCCGGCGTGCGCCCGGCGGATCAAGGCAAAGCGGCCTCGGCTCCGCCCGTCCAGGAAACCGCCGTCAGCCTCCCCGATTCGACTCGGGTGAAGTTCTCGCGCTACATCGATCCGGAGCCCGGCGACGTGGACATCAAGCAACAGGATGTGCTCGTCGCGGTCGGCCGCGGCATCCAGAGCAAGGACAACGTGGAGCTGGCCGAGGAACTGGCCGGGGCGCTCGACGGCGCGGTCTGCGGTTCGCGTCCGGTGATCGATCAGGGCTGGCTGCCGCTTTCACGTCAGGTGGGCAAGTCGGGCGCCAGCGTCAAGTCCAAGCTGTACATCGCGGCGGGGATCAGCGGCGCGCCCGAGCATGCGGAGGGAATCCGAAACGCGGGGATCATTGTGGCGGTCAACACCGATCCGCAAGCGCCCATCTTCAACGTGGCGCACTACGGCGTGGTCGCCGACGCCCTCGATTTTCTTCCGGCGCTGACCCAGGCAGTGCGAGATAAGAAGGGATAATCTCGCATGGACGATCCAACCCGACTGGTGTACCTGGGGATTCCTGGATACGTGTTGCTGTGGGTGTTGACCGCTGCGTCTTTCTTTCTGTTCGGAAGCCGCGTGGCGCGCTACGTCCGGACCCTGTCCCGGGCCCGGCCCGAGAAACGCTGGGATCGCCTGCCGCGGCGTATCGGCCTGTTCTTGTCGCAAGTGTTGGGGCAGCGGCGGCTGCTGAATGAGCCCGCGATCGGCGCCGCGCATTTCCTGATCTTCTGGGCTTTCGTCTTCTATGCCGCCTCGTTCTTCTGGAATCTGGCCCGCGGGCTGCTGCCCTTCCTCCCGATCCCTTACGCCGACGGCGTGCCGTGGATGGCGCTGACGCTGGAGATCTGCGGCGTGCTGGGCCTGGCGGCGCTGGCGGTGGCCGCGATCCGGCGCTATGTCTTCAAGCCGCCCCGGCTGGAGCAGTCCGGCGACGCCACTCTCATCCTGGCCCTGATCGCCATCGTTCTGATCACTTCGTTGATCGGCTCGTTCACTTCCAACCCATCCCTGCGCCTGGGGATGTGGTGGGCGCACATGGCGACGGTGCTGGGGTTCCTGGCTTACCTGCCGTACTCCAAGCACCTGCACCTGCTGGCATCGCCTTTCGGCGTGCTGTTCGCGTCGCTCGATCCCGGCAAGATGCCGGCTACCTCGGAGGGCGCGTCACTGCGCAACGAGTTCACCTGGAGGCAGTTGTTCAACGGATTCGCCTGCGCCGAGTGCGGCCGCTGCGACCGCGCCTGTCCGTGTTTTGCGAGCGGCTACCCGCTCTCGCCGAAGATGCTGATCCACCACGTTAAGGAGCTGGCGCGAGCCGTGAATCCTGGCGAGGGAATCGTGGGCGGCGGCGTCAAGGCCGAGGAGATCTGGGCCTGCGCCACCTGCGGATCGTGCATGGAAGAGTGCCCGGTTTTCAACGAGCACATCCCGCTCATCGTCGAGATGCGGCGCCATCTGGTGTCGCGGGGCGAAATCGAGTCGCGGGTGCAGGAGACCCTGACCAACTTCTCGCGCTACGGAAACTCGTTCGGCACGTCTCCCCGCGCGCGCCCCAAATGGACGCAAGGGCTGGACTTCACGCCCAAGGACGCGCGGAAGGAGCCGGTCGAATATCTCTGGTTCACCGGCGATTACGCCGCCTTCGACCCGCGCCCGCAGCCGGCTACGCGCGCTACCGCTAAGGTTTTCCGCCACGCCGGGCTGGACTTCGGCATCCTGTACGAGTCCGAACAGAACTCCGGCAACGACGTGCGGCGGGTCGGGGAAGAGGGCCTGTTTGAGGTGCTGCGGGAGAAGAACCTCGCCGCCTTGGGCAAAGCCAAGTTCGACAAGATCGTCACCACCGATCCGCACACCTACAACGCGCTGAAGAACGAGTATTTCCCGGGCGACGGAAAGGTGGTTCATTACACCGAGTTGCTGATGGAGCTGTTGCGGGCGGGACGGTTGGCGGTGCAGCCCAAGCCCAACGGCATCGTCACCTATCACGACCCGTGTTATCTCGGCCGCTATAACGGCGTTTACGACGCGCCGCGCGGCATCCTGAGCGCCCTGGGAATCAAGTTGAAGGAGATGCCCAGGAACCGCGCCCAGGCGAGCTGTTGCGGCGCGGGCGGCGGAAGGATCTGGATGGAGGACGCGCCCGGCATCGGGGAGCGGCCGGCGGAGGTCCGCGTGCGCGAGGCCGCCGCGCTGGAAGGCGTCTCTACCCTGGTGGTCACCTGCCCCAAGGACCTGGTGATGTTCCAGGACGCTTTGAAGAACACCGGGCTGGAGGGCAAATTGGCCGTCAGGGACCTGGCGGAATTGGTGGAGGAGCGACTGGCGGGAGGCGGCGGAAATGCAGCTTGAAACCAACGGATCGCAACGCATCGGCGTTTACATCTGTCATTGCGGCACCAACATCGCGGGCGTCATTGACGTGCGCGCCCTGGCTGAGCACGCGGCCGCCATTCCCGGCGTGGCCGTGGCGCGGGACTACAAGTACATGTGCTCGGACCCCGGCCAGGAGTTGCTCAAACAGGACATCCGCGAGCACCGCCTGAACCGCGTCGTGGTGGCGGCCTGCTCGCCGCAGTTGCACGAGAAGACGTTCCGCAACGCCGTGGCGGAAGGCGGTATCAACCCCTACTTCTTCCAGATGGTGAATGTCCGCGAGCACGACGCCTGGGTGCACCAGGACAAGTCGAGCGCCACCGAGAAGGCCCTCGACCTGATCCGCGCCGCCATCGCCAGGGTCAAGCTGGCCAGGCCTCTGGAGAAGAGAAGCGTGCCGATCCATCCGGATGTGCTGGTGGTTGGCGGGGGCATCGCCGGAATTCACGCGGCGCTCAGCCTGGCCAACGCCGGCAAGCACGTCTACCTCGTCGAGCGGGCCCCCACCATCGGCGGTCACATGGCCATGTTCGACAAAACGTTTCCCACCCTCGATTGCGCGGCCTGCATCCTGACCCCGAAGATGACCGCCGTCCGGTCCCATCCGAATATCACTTTGTGGACCCTTTCGGAGGTCGCGGGCGTGGAGGGTTACGTCGGCAATTACAAAGTAACCGTTAAGCGCAAGCCCCGCTACGTCATCGAGGAGGCCTGCGTCGGCTGCATGGAGTGCATCGAGGCCTGCGTCTACAAGCAGGCGAAAACACCCGACGAGTTCAACCTGGGCCTCAGCAAGCGCAAGCCGATCTACATTTCCTTCCCGCAGGCCGTGCCCCAGGTGGTGGTCATCGATCCCGAAGCCTGCATCGAGTTCAAGAGCGGCAAGTGCAAGAAGACCTGCGTGGAGATCTGCGCCGACCGGAATGCCATCGATTTCAAGCAGCCCGAACGCACCGAAACCATCGATGTCGGCGCCATCATCCTCGCCACGGGGTTCCAGGTTTTCGACTCCAAGAAGATCCCTTACTACGGCTACGGGGTCTATCCCAACGTCTACACCTCCCTCGAAGTGGAGCGGCTGGTCAACGCCTCGGGGCCGACCGGCGGTGAAGTAGTACTGCGGGACGGGCGCAAGCCGCAGACCATCGGGATCGTACACTGCATCGGCAGCCGGGACGAGCACACCAATAAGTACTGTTCCAGGGTCTGCTGCATGTATTCCTTGAAACTGGCGCATCTACTGAAGGAAAAGACATCAGCCGATGTCTATAACTTCTACATCGACATGCGCACGCCGGGGAAGGGCTTCGAGGAATTCTACAATCGTGTCGCCGAGGAGGGCGTTTACTTCATTCGTGGCAAGGTCGCTGATGTCTATCCAGAGCCGGACGGGGATGGAAGGCTGATTCTTCAGGCGGAAGATACCCTGCTCAGCATGATCCGCAAAGTACCCGTGGATATGCTGGTGCTGGCGGTGGGTGTAGAAGCGCAGCCCGACGCGCAGGATGTGCGGCGCCTGTTCAACATCACTTGCGCCGGCGATGGCTTCTTCCTGGAGCGCCATCCGAAGCTGGCGCCGGTGAATACTTTTACCGACGGCATCTTCCTGGCCGGCTGCTGCCAGGGCCCCAAAGACATTCCCGATACCGTGGCCCAGGCGGGCGCGGCGGCCTGTGAAGCCCTGGTGCTGATTGACGCCGGCTCGATCGATTTGGAGCCAAATACGGCCTATGTGCGCGAAGAGGACTGCTCCGGTTGCCGCACCTGCGTGCCTCTGTGTCCTTACAGCGCGATCTTGTTCGATGCGGCCACCAACCGGGCCTCGATCCGGGAGGTGCTGTGCAAAGGCTGCGGCACGTGCGTCGCCGCGTGCCCCTCGGGCTCGATCGGACAGAACCTTTTCGAGGACGAGCAAATTTTCGAAGAGATCGGAGGTGTGCTGGCGGGAGCGTAAACGCGCACAAAGATTGGGGCAAATCGCCCAATCGCCGTGATGTAAACAGCTTGAGGTTTCCGAAAGGCCTTGATTATAAAGTAAAAGACCCGATTATCCTTTGTTCTGTAAATGGCACATGAAATGCCGTTCTTTTTATACGGGCGCAGCTTGTCAGGCCGCGACCAATCTTCTAGAAGCGTTATCGGGAGTCTACATTGCTGGCACTCATAAGACGAAAAATGAAGTTCCAGCGGGAAGCTGATCCGGGATGGGCGGATGAGATCAGCAAGCAGCCTGGGTGCGACCGGATCTGGTCCTGCATTCAGTGCGGCACCTGCTCGGGGACATGTCCCCTGTCAATCTACATGGACTTTACGCCTCGCCGCATCGTCGCCTTGGTGCGGGAGGGTTTCCGCGGCGACGCGCTAGGCAGCCAGACCATCTGGCTGTGCGCTTCCTGCTATTCCTGCACGGTTCACTGCCCGCAGAACGTCCACATCACCGACTTGATGTACAGCCTGAAGCGGGAGGCCATCAAGCATCGCCTGTTCCCGCGGCGCTTCCCGATTCCGGTGCTGGCCCGCGAGTTCTACGATCTGGTCCGCAGGCACGGGCGGAATTCCGAAATCTGGCTGGTGGTACGGATGGCCCTCAAGTCCAATCCGCTCCTCCTGCTGGGCATGGCGAAATACGGTTTCGGGCTGATGAGGACCGGACGGATGTCGCTGAAGCAGGATCATATCAAGCGGATTCAGGAGTTGCAGCGTGAGCTGGCGGCGCCCTCGGAGGTCTCCCAATGAGCGACGCGGCTGAACGCAAAGGGTACGTTTACTTTCCCGGCTGCTCCTTGAGCGCCACCGGCGCGGCTTACAACGAGAGCATGAAGGCCACTTTCAAGGCCTTGAACCTCACCCTCGACGAACTGGACGACTGGAACTGCTGCGGCGCGACTTCCTATATGTGCATCGACGAGGGCTCGGCGTTTCTGCTGTCGGCCCGGAACCTGTCGATCGCCCACAAGACGGGAGCGCGAGAGCTGGTCGCTCCCTGCTCGGCCTGCTACCTGGTGTTGCGGAAGACCCAGGATTACGTCGATCACCATCCGGAAGTCGGCGCCAAGGTCAGGGCCTCGCTGGAGCGCGCGGGACTGGGGCCGTTGAACTCCGTGCATGTGCGGCACCCGCTGGAGGTTCTCTACAACGACATCGGCGTGGAACGCATTAAATCACTGGTCACGCGCAAGTGGCGCGGCGGCCGGATCGCCTGCTACTACGGCTGTCAGGCGGTGCGTCCTTACGACGAGGTGGACAAGGCGCACAACCCCATGCGCATGGACGAGCTCATGCGGGCGGCCGGCGCACCCACGGTCGACTATTCCCTGAAAACCAAGTGCTGCGGTGGTTCGCTGACCGGCACGATGAGCGAAGTCGGTCTGCGTCTCAACTATATCCTCTTGAAAGAAGCGGCCCGCAAGGGCGCCGAGGCGATCGTAACGATTTGCCCGCTGTGCCAGTTCAATCTGGACGTTTATCAGAAGGAGATCGCCAAACAGAGCGGCGAGAAGTTCGACATGCCGGTTTTGTATTTCACCCAGGTTCTAGGGTGGGCGATCGGTGCGGAGCAGCGGGAACTCGGCCTGAACCGGTCGATTTCAGGCCAGGGCCTGATTCGCCGGTGGTTCGCGGCGCACGAGGAGGTTGAGGCTTATGTCTGAGAACAACGGCGCCGTCCGAATCGGGGTTTACGTCTGTCACTGCGGGACGAACATCGCGGCTGTGGTGGATTGCAAGGCGGTGGCGGAGTATATCGCCGGCCTTCCTCATGTCGCGGTTTCGAGAGACTACAAGTACATTTGCTCCGACCCAGGGCAGGAACTGATTCGCCAGGACATCCGGGACCACAAGTTGAACCGGATCGTGGTGGCCTCCTGCTCTCCGCACCTGCACGAGCACACTTTCCGCACGGCGGTGGAACAGGGCGGGCTGAATCCGTTCTTCATGCAAATGGTGAACATCCGGGAGCATGACTCCTGGGTGCATCAGGACCACGACAGCGCGACCGCTAAGGCCAAGGACATGGTACGGGCGGCGGTACGGCGCGTGGCCTACCACGAGGCGCTCGAACGGGGCAGCGTGCCCATTAACCCCGACGTGCTGGTGGTGGGAGGCGGGATCGCGGGCATTCACGCGGCCCTGACCCTGGCCAACGCCGGCAAGAAGGTCTACCTGGTGGAGCAGCAGCCTTCGATTGGCGGCCACATGGCCATGTTCGACAAGACCTTCCCCACGCTGGACTGCGCGGCCTGCATTCTGACGCCGAAGATGTCGGCGGTGAAGGCGCACCCGAATATTACGCTGTGGTCCAACGCCGAGGTCACCAAGGTCGACGGCTACGTGGGCAATTTCAAGGTGAACGTGACGCGCTGGCCACGCTACATCGACGAGGACCTCTGCTCGGGCTGCCTGGAATGCATCAACGCCTGCGTCTACAAGGAAGGCAAGTTCCCGGACGAGTTCAACCTGGGGTTGAGCAAGCGGAAGCCGATCTACATTCCCTTCCCGCAGGCCATCCCGCAGGTGCCGGTGATCGACGCCGAGACCTGCATCCAGTTCAAGTCGGGCAAGTGCAAGAAGACCTGCGTGGCGGCCTGCGCGGACCGCAAGGCGATCAACTTCCAGCAGACCGAGAAGGTGGAAGAAGTGCAAGTCGGCACGGTTATCATGGCCACCGGCTTCAAACCCTTCGACGCTGCCAGGACCCCATACTACGGCTACGGCGTGTATCCGAACGTCTACACCTCGCTCGAAATCGAGCGGCTGGTGAACGCCTCCGGGCCCACCAGCGGCGAGGTCGTCTTGCGCGACGGGCGCAAACCGAAGGCGATCGGCATCATCCACTGCGTTGGCTCTCGCGATGAGGGCACCAACCGCTGGTGCAGCCGCGTGTGCTGCATGTACTCCTTGAAACTCGCGCACCTGCTCAAAGAGCACACCGACGCCGAGGTCTTCAACTTCTATATCGACATGCGCACGCCGGGCAAGGGCTTCGAGGAGTTCTACCAGAAGCTGCTCAACGAGGGCGTGCATTTCATCCGCGGGCGCGTGGCCGAGGTCACCGACTGGGCCCTCGACCCCGCCGAGGAAGACAGACTCGTGCTGCGCGTCGAGGATACGCTGCTGGGCGTGGTCCGCCGCATCCCGGTGGACATGGTGGTTCTCTCGGTGGGCATCGAGCCGCGCCAGGACGCCAACGAAGTGCGGCGCATATTCAACATTTCCTGCGCCAGCGAGGGCTTCTTCCTGGAGCGCCATCCGAAGCTGGCGCCGGTGAACACTTTCACCGACGGCATTTTCCTGGCGGGCTGCTGTCAGGGGCCCCGCGACATTCCCGACACCGTGGCGCAGGCTGGAGCGGCCGCGGCCGAGGCCCTGGCGCTGATCGACAAGGGCTCGATCGAGACCGAACCGAACACGGCCTACGTGGTTGAGGAGGCTTGCTCGGGCTGCCGCACCTGCGTCCCGCTCTGTCCCTACGGCGCCATAACCTTTGACCTGGCGGCGAACCGGGCGCAAATTCAGCAAGTGTTGTGTAAGGGCTGCGGGACTTGCGTCGCCGCCTGCCCCTCCGCGTCGATTCGGCAGCATTTGTTCGAGGACGAGGAGATCTTCGAAGAGATTGGGGGAGTCTTAGCCAATGCCTGAACTAGTTAGCATCGGCGGGAAGTTCGAGCCGAAGATCGTAGCGTTCTTTTGCAACTGGTGTACTTACCTGGCGGCCGATTTGGCGGGCACGTCGCGGATCAAGTACGCTCCCAATACGCGCGTAATCCGCGTGATGTGCTCCGGACGCGTGGACCCGCAGTTCGTCCTGGAGGCTTTTGCCAAGGGCGCCGACGGCGTGCTGATCGGCGGCTGCCATCCGGGAGACTGCCATTACCAGGAGGGCAACTACAAGGCCCTGCGCCGGTTCTATCTCCTGAAGAAGATGGTGAAGGAGATGGGCATCGAGGATGATCGCCTGCGCCTGGAGTGGATCTCCGCGGCAGAAGGCGAGCGGGTCAAGATCGTGACCAATGACATGGTGGAGAAAGTGCGGGCGCTCGGACCGTTGAAGGTGAAGCCCCCGCAAGAGACCGTGGCCCAGGAGGTGACCGCCGCATGAGCGACAAACCGAAGGTGGCGTTTTATTGGTGTTCGTCCTGCGGCGGCTGCGAAGAGGCCGTGGTGGACCTGGCCGAAGACATCCTCGGCGTGGTGGCGGCCGTCGACATCGTGATGTGGCCGGTGGCCCTGGATTTCAAGCGCAAGGACGTCGAGGCGATTCCGGACGGCGGCATCGTGGTCACTTTCCTGAACGGCGCCATTCGAACCACCGAGCAGGAGGAGATGGCGCGCCTGATGCGGCGGAAGTCACAGTTCATGATCGCCTTCGGCGCCTGCGCGCAGATGGGCGGGATTCCGGGGCTGGCCAATCTCTCGAACCGCGAGGGCGTCTTCCAGTACGTGTACTCCGAAAGCCCAAGCACGGTGAACCCGGACGGCACGCGTCCCCAGCAGTCCTTCAAGGATAACGGCCGCACCGTTCATCTGCCGGGCTTCTACGACACGGTGAAGACGCTGGCCCAGGTGGTGGACGTCGATTACTACATCCCCGGCTGCCCTCCGACGCCCGATCTGCTCAAGCAGGCAGTCACGGCGCTGCTCAGCGGAGAGCTTCCACCCAAAGGCTCGGTCCTGGCGCCGGACCGGGCGCTGTGCGACGAGTGCCCGCGCAAAGAATCCAAGCCGGAGAAACTGGCCATCCAGGAATTCAAGCGCCCGCACCAGATTCTGATCGATCACGAACTGTGCCTGCTGGCGCAGGGCCTGCTGTGCCTGGGGCCCGCCACGCGCGGCAGCTGCGGGGCGCGCTGCATCCAGGGCAACATGCCCTGTACCGGGTGCTTCGGCCCCACCAGCCGGGTGAGGGATTACGGCGCGAAGGCGATGTCCGGCATGGCCTCGCTGTTGGAGGCCAAGGACGACCAGCCGATCCAACTGGCGATGGAGTCTATTCCCGATCCGGTCGGCACGTTCTATCGCTACAGTCTGCCGGCGTCCTTGCTGGTGAGAAGAATAATGGAGGCAACTTCCCATGACAGTTGAGAGCGCGGCGGTCCGCCACATCACAATCGACCCCATCACCCGCCTGGAGGGTCACGGCAAGATCGACATTTTCCTGAACGATGCGGGACAGGTGGAGCGCGCCTATTTCCAGGTGCCGGAGCTTCGCGGTTTCGAGAAGTTCGCTCAAGGCCGGCTGGTGGAGGACCTGCCGCAGATCACTTCGCGCATCTGCGGCGTCTGCCCGACGGCGCACCACATGGCTTCGACCAAGGCGCTGGACGCCGTTTACCAGGTGGAGCCGACGGCGACCGCCAAGAAGATCCGCGAACTGGTTTACTCCACGTTCATGGTGGAGGACCACTCGCTCCACTTCTACTTTTTGGGCGGTCCGGACTTTGTAGTTGGACCGACCGCGCCGGCGGCCGAGCGGAACATTCTCGGGGTCATCGGCAAGGTCGGCGTGGAAACCGGCAAGAAGGTGATCGCCATGCGGCGCAAGCTGCGCAGCCTGGTGGCGCTGGCGGCGGGCAAGCCGGGACACCCCGTGCTGGGGCTGCCGGGCGGAGTCGCGCGCCACATCACCAAGGACGAGCAGCCTCTGTTCCAGGAGGCGGCCGCCGAAGCCGTCGAATTTGCCCAGTTCACGCTGGACGTTTTCGACAACATCGTTCTGAAGAATTCGGACTACGTGAACCTGATCCTCTCGGACAACTTCACCCATCGCACCCACTACATGGGGATGGTGGACGAGAACAACCACGTGAACTTCTACGATGGCCGGCTGCGCGTGGTGTCGCCGGAAGGCAAGGAAGTGGCGAAGTTCGACCCGGCCAAGTACATCGACTACATCGGCGAGCACGTGGAGCCGTGGTCGTACATGAAGTTCTGCTACCTGAAGAATCCGGGCTGGACTGGCTTTGCCGAGGGCGACAAGAGTGGCGTGTACAGTGTCGCTCCGCTGGCGCGGCTCAACGTTTCCGACGGGATGGCGACGCCTCTGGCGCAGGGCGCTTACGAGAAGTATGTGAACGTGCTGGGCGGCAAGCCGGTCCATCAGACCCTGGCCAACCACTGGGCGCGCCTGGTGGAGATGCTGTACGCGGCCGAACGGATGAAGGAGCTGGCCGACGACCCGGAGATCATCAATCCCGACATCCGCAGGCTGCCCACGGCGGTGCCCAACGAGGGCGTGGGCGTGGTGGAAGCTCCGCGCGGCACGCTATTCCATCACTACGCGACCGACGAGCGGGGCGTGGTGCGGAAGGCCAACCTGATCGTGGCCACGCAGAACAACGCGGCGCGCATCGCCATGAGCGTGGAGAAGGCGGCCAAGGGGCTGGTTTCGCGCGACAACATGTCCGAGGGCGTGCTGAACATGGTGGAGATGGCCTTCCGGGCCTACGATCCCTGCCTCGGCTGCGCGACCCATGCCCTGCCCGGCGACATGCCACTGGTGGCTCGGGTGCGGGACCTATCGGGACAGGTTCTTTACACGGTTCAACGGGACTCCGGCGGCAAGATACAGCGATCGTAGGGTCGCGGCGGGTCTATCGCGGCAAACCTTTAATCGCAACTTAGAAGGGACCGATCCCTTTCCCCCGAAGGGGAGCGACGCCTAAACGTTGAATTGCGTGACTCAGGGACAGTCTCCCGGGTAGGGCCCTGCGCAGTTTTCGCGGTTGCATCTTGGCGGGCGAGCAACTCTTCCGGTCAAGCCTTTATCCTCGCAACTTAGAAGGGACCGATCCCTTTCCCCGAAGGGGAGCGACGCCTTAACGTTGAACTGCGTGACTCAGAGACAGCCTCCCGGGTAGGGCCCTGCGCAGTTTTCGCGGTTGCATCTTGGCGGGCGAGCAACTCTTCCGGTATCAAGATAGCGCGCGAGAGCGGGGCGGCAACGGGGGCGGGAGCGCAAGTCGTTGGAAGATGGGGGGAAAGATTTTCGAAAAGGCTGTCACCGGCCGGGGGAGACACCGGAAGTCGGGGTTTACAGGGAGCCGTTGCTTGGATACACTCTACGATCCGCAAGCCGGACAGCGAGATATGTCCAGTCACTCGGCCTTGCGCGGCCGCGCTTCGAAGCGTGGGTGGCCCTTCAAGGGAGCGAAATTCGGATCGATCGCGAGCCACGCAGGAGACAGAAAATAGGGGACCTTCAGCAGTGGCTCGAGCAGGTCGAGAGCCTTCTCCTTTTCGCCCAGGATCATGCAGATTCGCACGAGCTGATGCTGAATGTACGGTCCCGAATAGCCATCCCGGGAAATCGGCAATAGCGCTATGCCCCGTTCCCCTTCCCGGATCGCCTCGTCCCGCCGCCCAAGGTACGCAAGCGCGAGACCGTGCATCACGTGCGCCTGATCCTCGTCGGGCGTTCTAGCGAGCTCGTCGGCAAATGCGCGTTCCGCTTCTGCGCTGGCTTTGCGCAGCTCCGCGGTGGATCCGGCCGAGCGCATAGGTTTGCGCAAAGGCTAGAGCGCGTCCCCCGCGGGACCCACCGAAGGATTCCAGCGGCAAGCGCAGAAATGCCTGCCGTTGCGCGTCGTCGAATAGCCACATCAGATCCCAGTACAACCCGAAAGTCGCCAAGAGATCCGCCGCGGGGGTCTCCGGCAACCCTTTTTGCAGCAGTGCGCGCGCGGCAGCAAGGTCGCCCTGCGCCAGAAGGAGCATTGCTTTCGACTCGATAGCCGCCACGTTCTTTGGAGAAACTGCCAGGAGATCGTCAAACACCACAGTTGCCTCCTGATAGCGCCGAGTCCAAAGCAGAATAATTCCGATTCGATTCATCGTCCGTACCGATCGAGGGTCCATCGAGCGGGCCTGCCGGGCGTGGGCGAGCGCCTCGTCCCAGCGGCCGAGACCCTGCTCAGCCATGGCCGCGACCATCAGAAGCTCCGCATTGCCGCGATTCACGGCGAGCCCCCGGCTGCACTCCTCCAACGCGCGGCGATTGTCCTTTTCCACCATGACGAAGTAGTTGGCCTTCGCCGCGTGGCCAGCGGGCAGCCGGGGTGAGAGCTGGAGCGACCGCTCCGCCGCCTCACGAGCGACCTTTGCCAGCGCCGGGTCCGGTACAAGGTTGTAATAAATGAGCGAACGAATCTGGGAAAGACTGGCCCAGGCGAGGGCGAAAGTCGGATCGAGCTTCACTGCCTGCTCGAACTGGACCATCGCATCACCTAGCGTTGCCGCGTCGTTACCGGCGCGGTCCCACATCGCCGCCCCTCGGAGATAGGCATCATAGGCCGCCAGATTCGTTGTCGGCTGCGCCGCCAGTTGCTGCTGTTCCTGAACACCCAGAGTCACCTTCAGGGCCCCCGCTACCCGCGATGCGATTTCGCCCTGGACCCGGAAAACGTCCTCGACGACTGCGTCAAAGGAATCCTGCCAGCGCGTCACGGGCGTGCCCGCTCCACTAATCTCCGCCAGTTCCGGCATTACCCGGATGCGGCTGGCCCCGGAGGCCTGCTTCTGCCAGCGGACGGTTCCCGACAAGAGATAGTTGACGCCCAGTTCCTTGGCGATGACCTGGGGAGGTTTTGAGGTTCCCTTGTAGCCGGTCATGCTATTGCGCGAGATCACCGTCAGTTGAGGCAGGGAGGCCAGCTTGCTGCGCACTTCGTCCGTCACGCCATCGGTGAAGTAGGCTTCTTCGGCCGGGCCCAGGTTCTCGAAGGGCAGCACGGCGATGCGCGCCGGGCCGGAACGGGAAGCACCGGGCGCGGACATCCACCACCACATCCCGCCTCCGGCTACCAGCAAGCCCACGGCAACCAGAACCGCGCCTATAAGAAAATTCCTCCGCGAATGTCCCCTGCCCACCGGCAACGTCTGCCCGGCGGCCGGCATGGCTCCGCTGCTGTTTCGCAGCACCCGCTTCAGATCCGCCTTCATTTCCGCGGCCCCCTGGTAGCGCAGAGCCGGATCCTTCTCGAGAGCCTTGGCGATGATCCGCTCGAGTTCCTCAGGCACGTCCGGATTGAGACGCACGGCGGGCACCGGCTGACGGTGGAGAATACCGTCGATAATCTCGGTCGTGCTCTTACCGCGATAAGGCAGGGCTCCTGTGGCCATTTCGTACAGCACGACGCCGAATGAAAAAAGGTCGCTGCGGGCGTCGACCTCCTCGCCGCGGGCCTGCTCGGGGGACATATACGACACCGTTCCCATGGTGGTGCCCGGGGAGGTGACCTCTTCGACGCGCGACAGGGTAACCGTCCGGTCGCTGGCTGCCTGAGCGCCCCTGACCCGCGCCGGCTTAGCCAGTCCGAAGTCGAGCAGCTTCGCCTCGCCCCGCTCGGTGACGAAGATGTTCGCCGGCTTGATGTCCCGGTGCACCACACCTTTGCCGTGGGCCGCCTCGAGCGCGTCGGCGATCTGCAGACCCAGCGTGAGTGTTCGCTCGCTCGGGAGAGGATTGCCCGTGATCGCCTCGCGGAGCGTCTGGCCGTGCATCAACTCCATGACGAGGAAGGGCTTGCCCTGGTCCTCACCGATATCGTGGATCGTACAGATGTGAGGATGGTTCAGCGCCGAGGCGGTGCGGGCCTCCCGAGCGAAGCGCTCCAGCGCCTCGCGGTTAGCTGCCAGTTCCTCCGGCAGGAACTTGATTGCCACGTGGCGGCCGAGCCGCATATCCTCCGCCTCGTAGACGACACCCATACCCCCGCCGCCCAGCCTCGACACGATTCTGTAATGAGAAAACGCTTCACCGATCTCCGGCATGCTCAGTTCTCGTACTCCACCGTCCGAGGCGCAGTCACTACATGTTACGACACCAGGGGGGCAAGCTGTTCGAATCGATGGCTCGGCGGATGCAGCCGGCGCCGGTTCTAACGCCCCACTCGTAGAAGTGAACCCACGACGGTCGACGGGAGCAGTGAATCAGAACTCAAGGCTTGATTTTCTGCCGGGTACGCTCGAGATACTCGTGCGGAAGAAGCTCAGCCTCGGTGTCAACCGCGGCTGGGGACTAGGGCAGCACATCCAGCAGGTCTCCCAAGACGCGCTGCGCTGCCACGACAGCCGGTGGATGGGTGTGTCGAAGCCGAATGGGGCATGTCGGAAAATAGCCGTCGGGCGCGATACTACCTGAACCCACCGGCGGCCTGGCTTCTCCATCACTCCTCCCGCAGAACCTGCATCGGGTCGAGCCGCGCGGCACGCCTGGCGGGGAGGCAGGCCGCCAGCGTCGTTGCCGTGGCCAGGATGGCGGCGGCCGCGAACATCAGCGCCGGATCGTTGGGCTCAACCCCATATAGCAGGCTGGTTAGCAGCCTCCCTGCCGCGAGCGCTCCCAATACGCCGAGCGCCGTTCCTATCGCCAGCAGAACGGCGACGTCCCGCAGAATCAGCCACAATACCGATCCCGTGCTCGCGCCCAGCGCCATCCGGAGACCAATTTCGCCTCTCCGCCTGGCGACGGAATAGGAGGTCACGCCGTACAATCCCACCATGGACAGCAATAGGGCCAGCGCTCCGAACAAGCTCGAGAGCGCCGCCACTAAGCGCTGCTGCTGCAGGGATTCGTCCACCTGCGTCTGGAAGCTGCGAAACTCCAGAGAGATGGCCGGGCTCACCTCCGCAATCGCCGCCCTCACGGCCGGTGTCAGCACCTTCAGGGGACCTGCGTACCGCACTTCGTAGTACCGGCTGGGCCAAGCTGACGAGTCCTGACCCATAGCCACAAAACCGGTTACCGGCGCCTTCTCATCGACACTTTCGTACTTGGCATCCTTAACAACACCGATTACCTGATAGCGCCTTCCGGAAGCGGCGTTGCCTACGCGGATCGTCTTCTCCAGGGGATTGGTGGAACCGAAGAACTGCCGCGCTGCCGACTCGTTGATTACCATCACCAGCGGCGCACTCGGGCCGTCGCGATCGTTGAAGTCGCGCCCCGCCACAAACGGCGTTCCCAGCGTCTGGAAATACCCTGGCGAGACTCCGTTCATCCACAGCAACACTTCCGGTTGCGGCTCAGCGGCGTCTCCGTCGGGTCCGCTCCTTTGGTTCCAGGCGCCCCTCGCGAGCGGCGTAAGGAACGAACTGGACGCTGATGAGACGCCGGGGAGTTTCCGCACGCGGTCGAGGATCTCGGTGTACGCCGCGGTGCGCTTGGCCGGCTCCTTTGCCGATTGCTGAGCATTCACACTCACCAACAGCACGCCCGCGGCCCGAAAGCCAAGGTCCATGTCGAGCAGGTTCCGCAGTGTTCCCACGAAAAGCCCAGCTGCCAGCAGCAGAATGAACGACGCCGCAACCTGTGCTGCCGCCAGCCCTTTTCCCAGACGAAAGCGGCTCGATCCGCGCACCGCCCCGCGCCCACCCTCCTTCAACGCGTGGCACATGTCAACACGCGTGGCTCGCAAGGCAGGCGCCAATCCGAATGCCAGGGCCGTGATCGCGGCGACCGCCGCGGTGAAGCCCAGCACTCGAAAATCGGGCGACAGATCAATCTCCAGCGGGCTGCTCGTCGTCGAGATGAGTTGGACAAGCAGCTTGCCGCCCAAGATGGCCAGCAGGAGCCCGCCGCACGCTCCCAACCCCGAAAGCAGCGCGCTCTCGGTGATAAGTTGCCGGACCAAGCGATAGCGGCTGGCCCCGAGGGCCAGGCGCATGGAAAGCTCCCGCTGGCGAGCCGCCGCGCGGGCCAGCAGCAGGTTGGCGATATTCACGCAGGCGATCAGCAGCACCAGCCCCACGATCGCCATGAGCGCAACGAGCGCCGTTCGATAGCGCTCTCCCGTCTCGGAAAACCCGGTGGAGGCAGGGCTGAGTTCGAGCCCTAAGCTCCTGTACCTCTGCTGGGCCGCGAGGCTGTAATTCGGGGGCACGGTAGCGCGGAAGATCTCCGGCGCGAACGCTCTCATTCGGCTTTGCGCCTCCTCCGCGCCTGCGCCCGGTTTCAGCCGCCCCGCGATTCGCAGCCACCAATAACTGCGTTGGTTCAGCGCGCTGGCATCCTGCCGCAGCAAAGTCGCGCATCCAATGGGAATCGCCACGTCGTAGGGCCGGTCCCGGTTGAGCCCTTTCATCCAGGGCGGTGTCACGCCGACAACGGTGAACGTCTGCCGGTTCAGCCGAACGGTCCGCCCAACTACGCTGGGGTCGGCCTGGAACTCGCTCCGCCAGAAATCGTAACCGATAACCGCCACCGGTCCGTCGGAGCCGCAGCCGCGCTGGTCATCCCGGCTCGTCAGCACGCGCCCTCGCAGCGCCGGCACGCCCAACGCATCGAAGTAGCCGCCGCTCACCCAGAGCCCGTTTGCGAACCGGCTCTCGCCGCCCTCGGAAAGATCGAAGCGCTCGTCCGAGTAGGCCAGCGTGCCCGCGAACGCATCCTGGGAATCGCGAATCGCCTCCCACATCGGATTGGTGAAATAGGGACTGCCGCCCTTGCCGGAGATCCCGAGCGCAACCAGTTCCTGTGGATTCTTGACCGGCAGCGTCCGCAACATTACGGCGTTGATGATGCTGAACATCGCCGTGTTGGCACCGATCCCCAAAGCCAGCGACACCACCGCCGTCACGGTGAGGGCCGGGTTCCGGGCGAGGGTGCGCAGCCCGTAGCGCAGATCCTGCATCAAGCTCTCGATCGCCCTCCAGCCCCACGCCTCTCGCGTCAACTCTTTCACGACGGCGGGGTTTCCCAAGTCCAGCCTGGCGGCACGCCGCGCGTCCTCAGGCAACAGCCCAGCGGCTTCGCGTTCCGCCGCCTCTTCATCCAAGTGGAACTGGAGTTCGGCGTCGAGCTCCCGCTCCCGCGCTTCGCGGTTCCAGCCAAAGTTCAGCCAGCGCAATACCCGCCGCAACGTCTGCATGTGCTTGCCTTCAATTCGTCTCAAGCCGGCCGCAACACCCGTGCGATCGCCGCCGACAACTCATCCCATTTCGACTGCTCCGAGGCGAGTTGTTTCCGCCCCGGCCGGGTCAGCCGGTAAAACCTGGCCTGCTTGCCCTTGTCCGAAAGCCGCCACTCGGCCTCGATCCAACCGCGCGCCTCCAGGCGGTGCAGCGCCGGGTACAACGACCCCGTCTCCACCTGCAACACGTCCGCCGATGCCGCGCGGATATGTTTAGCGATAGCATGGCCGTGCGATGGCCCGAATAGCAGCGTTCGAAGGATCATCAAGTCGAGCGTGCCCTGCAGGAGCTCGATGCGTGAATCGGTCCTCTTCTCCATTGGTTTGTGTAGACAGTCTACCATATGGATGCGTAGCATGTCTACACAAATAGACGGCGCATCGCGGCGTCGGAGTGGCGGATGCAGGCTGCAGCCAAAGTTCTCCTCTCCGCTCCCTGACGGTCGCGGTTCGGTTCTGAGCGGCGCGCGTGCGCTACAAAACCTAGAGCTTCGGCTTCACCGCGAAATGGCGGAGAACGCCGCCCTCGCGCGGGCGCCACGCGCGAGGCGCCAGGCGCGAAGCGAATCTGGCATTCTGGCAGCGAGGCGATCGCCCTCGAAGACAGCCGCGCCGTGTGGCGTTTCGCCTGGATCGAGTCCGTGGCGCAGGACGTGCGCTTCGCGCTGCGCGGCTTCCGCAGATCGCCGGGCTTCGCGCTGACCGTGAGTCGGCACGCTGGCCCTGGGGCTGGGAATGCTGGCGACCGCATTCAGCGTGTTCAACGCGCTGGTGCTGCGGCCCTTCGCGGTGAAGGACCCGTACTCGCTGTACGCGCTCCTGGGCTGGGGCGAGACGAAGGGCCAATACCAGACGCGGCCGTTCAGTTGGCAGCGCGTTCAAGGATTTCCGCCAGCGGAACGGGGCGTTTTCCGATGTTTTGGGTTTCGCCAACGTGCCTTTCTCTACGGGGACTACAACGGTCCGTACAGGCGGTCACGGGCAACTATTTCACGATGCTGGGCGGGCGCATCTGCATGGGCCGGCCGATCCTGGAAAGCGACGACGTCCCAGGCGACGGCGTCGCCGTGGCCAGCTACGCCGCCTGGAAGGGCGTGCTCGGCGCCGACCCCGGCGCGGTAGGACGTACAGTGCGGCTCGGCGACAAGCTCATCGAGGTGGTCGGCGTCGCTTGCCCGGAGTTCAACGGTCTGGAGGAAAGGCGCATCGATTTCTGGGTTTCGCTGCCGCTTTCCGGCGCATTCGACTTTTCCCAGCGGACGGAGCCCGCGCCGTTATCCGTGGTGGGACGTCTCAGGCCCGGGATGACGCGGGAAGGCGCGGAGGCGGCGTTGGCGGCTTATGGCCGCCAGGTCTATCCCACCTGGCGGTACGGAAAGCGGCCGGAGAGCGCAACGCTTCAGCCGAGCGCGTCGGTCTATCCGCTAAACCGGGACAGCATCAGGCTGTTCCTGCCGGTCTTCGCCGCCTTCGGGCTGATTCTGCTGATCGCCTGCGCGAACGTCTCGAACATGATGCTGGCGCGCGGACTGGCCGCTTGCGTCGCTGATCGGTGTTTGCTTCTATGCGCAGGGAGCGGACGATGTGCAGTAACCGGCATGGTGCTGAAGCAAGTCTTTACGGCTGGCTCTTCGCGCGCGGTCCTTCTCCATGAAGCAGCTCGATGTTTTCGATCCGCGCTGGGTGTGCGCGTTCCGCGGAGGACCGGCTTCACTGCGGCGCCGTTGGCGTGTCCGGCGTGCGGCTCTGCAGAAGACCTTCGACCCACGCCCGGAGGGAACGCAGCATTTCGCGGGCTTTTTGGCGGTCAAAGAGCGGTTCAGGCTCATAGTCCTCATAGCGGTAAACGGCGCTAAAGGGAGTAAGGGACTCAATCTCCTCGAGTTCCGCCGGGAGACGCTGCCCCGCTTCAGCCAGCAGCGACAGTAACGCCCCCAGATCGTGCGTTTTCCGAAACCGAACGCTGAGATCGGATAGCGCGGCTTTGAGCAGTTTCTCGGCGGCCTGCTGGCAGTGGAAACCTACGATCTCGTCGCTCACCCTATCCGAACTCAAGACCTCGTCCAGCAGGGCCTCATCCTGAGCGGCCTTCCGCGACAATAGCAACGCCTGCTCACGCTGCTTCATAAAGAACCTTGCCCTCGGAAGCGGCCTCGAAGTATACGTTGCCGGGGGTGTCGCGCCAGTAACTGAACTTCTCCTCGCTCACGACCAATAGATCCAAGGCCAGCCCCAGAGGACGGAGCAAGCGGCTCAGCCGCACCATCTCGCGCAATCGATCCGAGACCGACTCCTCGACCACCATCACGTCCAGATCACTCTCCTCGGTTGCATCGCCCCTGGCGTGGGAACCGAATAAGATGATGCGCTTCGGACAAGCCGCTTCAACCAACAACTCGGTCATGCGACTAATCATCATCGGATTCTCGAGGAGCACTGTCATATCCCACCTACCGCAGGACCGGATTCACCGCGGCGCCGTTGGTGAGCGTGGCGTCGCTGGGGAGGGCGACGGCGTCGCCTTCGGCGAGACCTTCGAGCACTTGCGCGCGGTCGATGGTGGAGAGCCCCAGCGTCACCTTGCGCCAGACAATCCTCTGGCCCTGCAACAGGAACACGCCGGCTTCGCTACCCTGGCGGTGCAGGGCCTCGCGGGGAATGGAGAGGGCGCCCTGGGCCACGCGCGAACGGATTTCCGCATTGACGTTGGCGCCGGGCGGCAATTCGCGGCCAGGATTCTCGATCACGCAAGCGACCTCGCCCACCTGCCGGGAGCCGAGAGCGGCGATCTCGGAGGGCATCCGCTCCACCACGCCATGCCATTGCCTTCCCGGCAGCGCATCCCAGGTGATGGCCACCGGCATGCCCGCCGCCACGCGGCCGAGCTCCGGCTCGTCGACATACACGCGCACCCGGACCTTATCCGTCTGCCCGACCTTGGCCACCTGGTCGCCCGGGTTCAGGTAGGCGCCGGCGCGCGCGCCGATGTCGTAGACCACGCCGCCGATCGGAGCCCGCACCGCCGCCTGATCCAGTCGTCGCCGGGCCACCTCGACGGCGGTTTCGGACTCGACGACTTTGGCCTGAGCCGAAACCTTGTCCGCCTGCCCGACCAGCGCCGCCCGTTTCTTCTCCAGGACCTGAATCTGAAGCTGCGCGCGTTCGACCCGGCGGGCGGCATCGGCCGCTTCCTGCTTCGTCGCCGCCTGCTTCTCGGCGAGCCGGTCAAGCGCCGCGCGATCCTTCTCTGCCGCCGCCAGTTCCGCCCGCGCGACGGCAACGTCGCCATCCAGAGTCGCCAGGTCGGAGGCACGGCCGCCCTGATTCAGCACTTGAAGCTCGGCGCGCGCCTGCCCAAGCCGGGCTTCCGCCGCGATGAGATCGGACTTTGCGTCCTGGGCGCTCAACTCAGCCACTACGTCCCCGCGCGCCACCCGGCTTCCGACATGAACGCGGAGCGTTTCTATGACGCCAGTGCGCTCGGCGAGAACCGGCGCCCATTCGAGGGGCTCAACTTTGCCGTTGGTGATCAGGGTGCTGATCAGCGTCTCCCGCGAGGCCTTGGCGAAGGGAACCGGGAGAGGAGCGATCCGGCGCGAATACATCCACCCGGCCAGGGCGAGGGCCAGAACCGGCAAAAGCAATAGCAGTTTCTTCATGACGCGCGCTTCTCATTGTGCCAGAAGGCGTGCCGCATGTGTTCTGAGCGACAATGGAAAGTTATGGCCGCGTTCCGAATCCACAGGCTGAAACCAGCCCAACGGTTGCAGTTCCGGTGGTCGCCGCACACCAGCGGGACGGCCGTGGTGAAGCCCAGGGACTACGCGGAGGGCGACCGCGTCGAGGCGGCGGGCACCTACGCCGCCTGGACTTCGCTGCGCGGCACCGCCGCGGCCCTGGAAGTAGGCGACATTATCGAGAGCGAGGACGGGAAGCTTTGGATCTGCAAGTACGTGGGCTTCGAGGAGGCGCAGTGGGCCGCGCCCGAGGCTCCCCGAGAGAACAAGGATATTAGGGATGCCGGCGGACAACAACCCTGAGCAGCGAATCAACCTCTTCTCGCTGGTGACTTATCTCCCCGAACCGCTGGGTGGTTTCGTGGACCGGCTGCGGCAGGAGCTTGTGCCCGCCTGCAATCTGCGCGCGCACGTGACCATCCTGCCGCCGCGCCCGCTCACCGCGCCGCCGGAGGCTGCCTGGGCGCACATCCGCTCCATCCTTCGCGAATGCGCAGCATTCGAGCTGAAGCTGAGAGACGTCGAGATATTCACGCTTTCCTCGGTGGTCTATCTGGCTCTGAACAAACAGGGGCGCGAGCAGATGCAGCGCTTGCACGACGCGCTGAACACCGGCGCCGCCCACTTCAACGAGCCATTCCCATACCATCCGCACGTGACCCTGGCCCAGCAGATCACCTCGGAGCAGGTGCCGGCGGTTTTCGAATTCGCCCGCTACCGCTGGGCGGGCTTCCTGCATGAGCGTACCTTCCCGATTGACCGCGCGACATTCGTGCAATCCACCATCTACAACACCTGGATCGACCTGGATGAGGATTTCCTGGGCCAGGGGACGACTCCTTAAGACGCCTCACGCAAAGACGCAAAGGCGCAAAGGCTGGAATGGTTAGCTGTCCGGTTCCGGGTTCTGCAATGGCTCCAGCAGCTCGCGAGCCTCATCTTCGAATTCACGCGCCACTTGGATCTGGCTATAGCAGCCGCACAGCGGGGTCAGCCCAAGTGAAGTGCCATCCTGAGGCATCCGCATGTCTGAGAGATCCTGGCTCTTCACCAGGAACTCAATGCCGACTTCCTCCAATGACGCCTTAGCCAGAGCCAAGGCGAAGGTATCATGGGTTTCCAAGACGGTAACCGATTCGAGCTCATGCATCGGTGACAGCTCCCGTCAACAGGATACACCACAGTCTCACGCTAAGGCGCAAAGGCGCAAAGAAATGCCTATATATCTTCGCGGCTTTGCGGCTTTGCGTGAGATATCGGCGCCAGAAAGGCGACTACTCTTCCAGGTGACTGAGAACGAAATCGCTCGGGCCGTGGTGGACTCGCCCTACCGGGTCCATTGCGCCTTGGGCCCCGGGTTGCTCGAATCCGTTTATGAGACCACATTGACGCTGGAACTTGCCGAAAGAGGACTTCGGCAGGTTCGCCAGCAGCCGGTCCCAGTCGTCTACGGATCCGTGCGGCTGGAATTGGGGTTCCGCGCCGACATTGTGGTTGAGGACAAGCTGGTCGTGGAGATAAAGTCGGTGGAGGCGATCGCGCAGGTCCACAAGAAACAGCTCCTGACCTACCTCAGGCTGATGGACAAGAGACTCGGGTTGCTGATCAACTTCAACGTCGCGCTCATCAAGAACGGCATCACCCGGATTGTTAACGGACTCAGCGATTGATTCAGTGCTTTCCTTTGCGTCTTTGCGGCTTGGCGTGAGATCTACCCTACTCGAACATCTCCAACTGGGTCTTCGGCACGGGCTTGGCCTTGCGCGGCCGCAGGGGGCCGCCGACGACGCCCAACACGTGGAATTCCTTCAAGGCGTCCTTCGGAACGAACATTCTCTGGTTGTTGGATGAGGGGTTGGGCGGGACCACGGTGAAGCCGAACGGCTCGAGTTCAAGCAGGTTGTTGGTAAGCAATCCATCCATCAGCTCGCCGTCCCGGAAAAGCATGCGGACCCAGAGGCCCTCCATCCGGGGGCGGGCGTGAAAGAGCCGAGGTTCGGTTTCGGTTCCAGTCGAGCTGAAATCTTTAACGAAACAGACAATTTTTACGTCCGCGTAGGGCAGCAGCACGACCGTTCCACCGGGGCTCATAACCTCGATTCCGCCGGCCTGAAAGCAGGTCTTTGGATTCACAAAGCCGGTGACGGATTCGCGTTCAAAACGCCGGACAACAACTTTCTTGCTGGTAGAGCCGGTCAAAGAGCACCTTTACTTCGAGTTTTGCCATCAAACAATTTCGGACGTATTGTACTATACGCAGGCATGTTTTTGATTCCCCTCCGGCTGGGTCTATACTGAATAATACCCTGGAATCCGAAATGGAAAACCGGGATGAATTCATCTGTCGATCCTGGCATTAAAGGTGGAGGTTGAGTCAACCATGAAGCAGACATTTGGGGTTTCGCTGTCCGTGAGACGAATTCTGATTATGGCGTTGGTGCTGCTCTGCACTCTCCTGCAGGCAAACGCGGCTGCCGTCATTAAGAACCTGCAGGTGGAGTACAGGAATACCCCTCTGGGTATCGATGTGGCACAGCCGCGTTTCAGCTGGCAAATGGCCACCACGGCAGGCGAGCGCGGATATGCGCAGACCGCGTACCAGATTCAAGTCAAGGATCCCAAGGGCAACGTAGTCTGGGATACGAAGAGGGTCGAAGACTCAACTTCGCTCGGCATAAAATATGCCGGAAGTCCGCTCAAGGCCGCTACCAGATACTCGTGGACGGTCACCGTTTGGAACCAGGCGGGAGCGAGACTCGCCGGCAGTTCCTGGTTTGAAACCGGCCTGATGGATCCCGCGCCGGATTCGAGCGCCTGGGGCGGCGCCAAATGGATCGGCGGAGGAAACGAGGATCTGGTGCTCTATGCGCCTTATCTGGCGATCTTCGATGTGAAGTATGCCCTGACGATCGCACCGGGCAGCACCCGCGCGAGCTTTGTATATGGGGCCAACGACTCGCGGCTGATGGATAAGAACAAGAACATCTACCAGGTCGAGAGCGGCAAGGATCAGAGCTACATCAAGCTGGAACTCGACATTTCCGCCGTCAATGGCACGCCGGAAGGCAAGGCGAAGCTCCATGTCTACCGCGCCGGCTACAAGGACACCGATACGCCCTCACAACCGTTGCGGACTTTCGAGGTCACAACCGAACTGATCAATAATGCCAACAAGAACGCGGAACATGTCATCGAATTCCGCAGCACCTTTGGACAGATCGCTATTTCGATCGACGGGCAAACCGCGATCGCGGGCGCTGCTCCTGCCGGGCAGCCGCCTGCCGGCGCAGCTGAAGCCCCAGCCGCGGGCGCTGGCGCAGCTCGAGGCGGAGCCCAGCCGGAGGCGGAGGCGGAGGTCGCGGCGGCGGCGCTGCGAATTCGGTGAACCTGAATCCCGTGGGTTCGGGCGGCAATTACATTCCTTTCGGAATGCTCTGCGATATCGGGTTTTTCCGTCGGGCCGGGCCAGAATGCCACGTTCCGCGATGTCACGGTTCGCAACAACCGCGCCCCCAACAATATCCTTTTCCAGGAGAGTCTGGCCGGCGGCTCCTATAAAGGGATCTATGCCGGACTTCGTCAGGCCCAACTCCGGTTTCTCCGTAGCCAACGGACGCTATGTCCTCGCCGGCGGCGGCAATGGCGTCTTTCTGGTCAGGAATCCGAGCCGGAACTCGGCCCCGATGCTGCGCACCACGTTCAAGACGCTCCGGCAAAGCCGTCGAAGGCGCCCGCCTCTATGTCACCGCGCGCGGCATTTATGAGGTCTTCCTGAACGGCAAACGTGTGGGTGACGACTATTACAATCCCGGGTTGACCCAGTACAACATCACCCACATGTATCAGACCTATGATGTCACCGGCATGATCAAGGCCGGCGAAAACGCCATGGGCGCGATGCTCGGGGAAGGCTGGTGGAGCGGCCTGCTCAGCTTCGGCAACATCTGGAATCACTTCGGCGACCGGCAGTCGCTGCTGGCCAAACTCGTCGTCACTTACAAGGATGGCACCTCCGACACGATCACCACCAACGACCGGACGTGGAAGTACTACGGCGACGGACCTCTGGTATACAGCAGCCTGGATTTTGGCGAGGTTTACGATGCCGCCAGGGAGCCCGCCGTGGAAGGCTGGACCACTGCTGCCTATGACGACAGCAAATGGAAGAGCGCGGTCGTGGTGCCGCTCGAAGGTACGGCATTTTCGGGCATGGAAGGCGGACGGGGGGGCGGACAGGGAACGCCGTTCAACTATCGACAAACTGTCCCTGATCGGCCAGATCGGCAACAATGCCGGCGTGTTCCGGACGCTTACGGCGCAAAGCGTCAAGGAAGTGCGGCCCGGCGTGTATGTCTACAACATGGGGCAGAACCTGGTGGGAGTGCCGAGGATCAGCATCGCCAACGGGCGCGCCGGCGGCAGAATCACCCTCAGGTTTTCCGAAATGCTGTATCCCGATCTGAAAGAGTCGGGGAAGAATGTCGGCATGCTCATGACGGAAAACTATCGTGCCGCGCTGAGCCAGGACGTCTACACGATGAAGGCGGGAAGCCAGGTTTTCCAGCCCCGGTTTACCTCCCATGGATATCAATACGTCGAAATCACCGGGATCGATAAGCCGCTTCCGCTGGCAGCCGTTCAGGGCGTGGCGATCAGTTCCGTCAGGGAGTTGACGGCCGATTACAAGACATCCAACGCAGAAGGTCAACCGGCTGTGGTCGAATCTTGTGTGGTCCAACGTCGACAACTTCCTCACGATACCGACCGACTGCCCGCAACGCAACGAGCGCATGGGTTGGTCCGGTGACATCAATGTGTTTTCCCGCACCGCCACCTATGTATCGAATGCGGATCAATTCCTTACCCGTCACATGTACGGCATGCGCGACACGCAGGCGGCTACCGGGAGATTTGCGGATGTCGCGCCAATCGGAGGAGGCTTCGGCGGCGTCCTCTGGGGAAGCGCGGGAATTGTGGTTCCGTGGGAAACCTATCTGCAATACAAGGACGTCGCCCTGTTGGAGCGGCACTATCCGGCGATGGTCGCCTATATGGACTATCTCGAGACCACCATCGATCCGAAGACAGGCTTGAGTTCGGACGGGCAGTTGGGCGACTGGCTGGGGCCGCAGAACAATGCGCTGGGATCGGCCTTCCTGGTGACCGCATATCACGCCTATGACCTCGATATCATGGCGAAGGTAGCCGAAGTAATCGGCAAATCGAGCGATGCGGCAAAGTATAGGGGCATGTATGAAAAGCGAAAGGCGTTCTTCAATGCCACTTTTGTAAATACCGAAAGAAAGACCGCTCGGCGTTGGCGGCGGACGCGGCGGGTTCGGCGGCGGAGGAGGCCGGGGAGCGGCGCCGGCGGCAGCCTCCGGAATTCAGAGTGGCCGACACCCAGACTTCCTACGCGGTCGGCCTGGCCATGGGTCTGTTCAACGACCAAAACATCCCCTACATGGTCAAGAACCTGGCGGAAACCGTGACCCGGGAAAACAAAGACGACGGCGGCGTCGCACGCCCGAAGTATTCGCTGATGACCGGGTTCATCGGCACCGCCTGGATCAGCAAGGCGCTGTCCGACAACGGCCTTAGCGAACTGGCGTACCGGATCCTGCAGAACAACCAGTATCCGTCGTGGCTTTATGCAATCGACCAGGGGGCGACCTCGATCTGGGAACGGCTCAACGGATACACGGTGGAAAATGGATTCGGCGGCAACAACAGCATGAACTCGTTCAACCACTATTCCTTCGGCGCCGTCGGCCAATGGATGATGGCCTACTCGCTTGGCATTCAGCGGGATGAACCCGGCTTCAAGAAGTTCATTCTTCAGCCGGAGCCCGATCCTACGGGAGTCATGACGTCGGCGGAGGGCTATTACGACTCCATGTACGGCAGGATCAGCAGCGCCTGGAAAGTAGACGGCAAGGTTCTTACCTACCGGGCCACCGTTCCAGCCAACACGACCGCCACCCTCTATCTGCCCGCAACTGCGCCAAAGGCTGTGAAGGAAGGCGGAAAGGATGCCGCCGAGGCGAACGGTGTCACTTTTGTCAGGTATGAAAACGGCAAGGCGGTCTACAATCTAAAGTCCGGCAGCTACGTGTTCACCTCGAATTAGCGATTAAGCTATGCGCGTTTTCATGGCATTCCTCTGGCTCGTTGCCGGCATGGCCGGCCAGCCGGGACCTTCCGCTCCCGGGACGGTGCGTTGGAGCAACGCGATGCGCCAACCGGCGGCGTGGTATGGCACGCCGGAAGCGATACGCATCGCTGACAATCTGCTGCTCTGCCAGTTCGACAACGGAGGGTGGGATAAGAACATCGACAGGGCCGCACCGCTCGATGCCAAACAGAAGGAACAACTGATGCGCGAGAAGGGCACTCCGCTGGGGCGCACTGACAATCGACAACGGAGCTACGTACACCGAGATGCAGTACCTAGCCAAGGTCCACGCCGCCACCAGGGAAAAGCGGTTTGCGGAATCGTTCCTCCGAGGCCTCCAGTATCTTTTCGCCGCTCAGTACCCCAACGGCGGCTGGCCGCAGTACTTTCCGCTGCGAGACGGCTACTGGAGCCGCATCACATATAACGACAGCGCGATGGTTGGAGTATTGAAGTTACTCCAATCGGTTTCCACCGGGGAAGGCGACTACGCATTCGTCTCCCAGGCGGATCGCCGGCGAGCCGGGGAGGCGGTCGGGAAGGGGCTCGAATGCATCCTGAAGAGCCAGGTGTTGCGCGCTGGACGTCTCACGGTCTGGTGCGCGCAGCACGACGAGCGCACCCTCGCTCCGGCCCTGGGCCGCTCGTACGAGTTACCCTCCCTCAGCGGCAGCGAGAGTGTCGGCGTGGTCCGGTTTCTCATGAGCATCGAGCCGCCCTCCCCCGGAATCGTGCGCTCGGTCGTGAGCGCCGTCGCCTGGTTCAATGCGGTCAAGATCAGCGGCTTCCGCTACCGGGACGTCCCTGCCCCAGGGATGCCGGGAGGAACCGACCGGCTTCTGATCCCCGATCCCGAGGCGCCTCCCCTGTGGGCCCGCTTTTACGAGACCGGCACCGACCGCCCCATTTTCTCGGGACGCGACGGCATCTTGAAGTACGCGGTGACCCAGATCGAGCACGAGCGGCGCACCGGCTACGGGTGGTATGGAACCTGGGCTGCGGACTTGTTGAGCGAAGAGTACCCGAAGTGGATGAACAAGTGGGCAGCAGGCAGCAGTCTCAGATAGGAATAGGCTCCCTGCCTGGTCCGAGAACTGGATCTGCTTGAATGCGGTTTTCCTCCCGCACAATTCCCGCATTTGTCCCGCCAACTCCGAGCCTATAAGTTCTTTGTTTTTAGCGCGGGCTTCTGAGATTTATTGAGCCTAAAGGCTGGAAACAATTCCGGAGGTATTGTATCATTGGCACGATGCCCAGTGTCGCCTGCTTTTGCGGAAAAGTGCAGGCCTTCGTCGATTACTGTCGTATCGAGAAGGGTTTGGCGAAGAATACGCTCGAGGCATACCAGCGCGACCTGGACAGTTTCTGCTCGTTCGCGGCGCTGGAGTGCCCGGAGCGCCTCCCAGGCACCGAGGAACTGGGGCGGTACCTGGACTCGCTGTACCGGCGCGGGCTCGCAAGTTGTTCTATAGCAAGGAACTTAGCTACGCTTCGCAGTTTTTATGGATTCCTGATTCGAGAGGGAGCGATCGAGCGCGATCCCACCAGTTTTCTGCCCTCCCCAAAGCAATGGAACAGTCTGCCTAAGTATTTGAATCTGGAGCAGATCAACCGCCTGGTTGGGGCTCCGGCCCAGACCAAAGCGACAGGCGTCCGCAATAGGGCTATGTTGGAGCTGCTATACGCCGCCGGGCTCAGGGTTTCCGAACTTTGCCAATTGCAGCTTTCGGACCTGAACTTCGAGATGGGCGTTTTGCGAGTGATGGGAAAGGGCGGAAAGCAGCGGCTGGTCCCGGTGGGACGGGAGGCGCTGAACGCCGTCTCCGCCTATCTGGAGACCGCGCGCCCATGCCTACTGAGGGAGCGAGGCAGTCCGTTCCTGTTTGTCACGGCCCGGGGCGGCAGCCTGACCCGGCAGGGTTTCTGGAAGCTCCTGGCAGGCTGCGGCAAGCAAGCCGGGATCTTTCACGGCTTGACTCCCCACGTCCTGCGCCACACCTTCGCGACGCACCTGCTCGAAGGCGGGTCCGATTTGCGCAGCCTGCAGATCATGCTGGGACATGCGGACATTTCCACGACCCAGATTTACACCCACGTGTTAAGGTCGCGGCTGAAGAAAACGGTGGAGGAGCATCATCCCCGCGCGTAGCGGGGCAGATGAGAGGTCCGATGAGCGACTACATGTTCATGTTGGAGAACCACTTAAGCGCGGACCAGAACCGGGCCGTGTCCGTCGTGCAGGCAGCCGCGGCTCGGGCCAACGTGAATCTGTTCCTGACGGGAGGCGCCGTCCGCGACATGCTGGGCGGGTTTCGTATCAGGGACCTGGATTTCACGGTGGAGGGCAACGCCCTAAAGGTAGGCAAGACCGTCGCGGAGCAAGCCCGGGCCAAAGTAGTCGCTACCGACGAACATCGCAGATCGGTGGACCTGCTTATGCCGGGAGGCGTGACGGCGGAGATCGCCATGGCCCGGCAGGAGCGCTGGCCGAAACCCGGCGGGCAACCGGTCATTAACCACGCCTCGATCCAGGAGGATCTGCTTTCTCGCGACTTCACGGTAAATGCGATCGCGCTGTCGTTGAACCGGGCTTCCTTGGGGCTGTTGCTGGATCCCAATAACGGACTGGCCGACATCGAGCACAAGGAACTGCGCGCGGTTCACAATCGTGTTCTGCTGGACGATCCGGGGCGGCTGCTGAGGCTGTTCCGCTTCCGCGCGAGGCTGGGCTATACGATCGAGGCCAGAACTCAATTGCAGTACGAGAACGCGCGTCTGGAAGCGATGGAAAAGCACATCACGGGACGGCGGCTATTCGAGGAGCTACAACTGACCGCGCGCGAGCCAAATCCCGGCGAAGTGCTGCAGGCGCTAGAGCACGAGAAGTTCCTGGCGCCTTTCGCGCCGTTCCTCACCGGTCCTAAATTGAATCTGGCCGGTTTCGCTCGTCTGCTGAAGGCCCGGCAATTGGTTCCGTTCGGGGTGGATCGCCAGGCCGACAGCCTGGCGTTGTTCCTTTTTTTGCTTCTGGAGAAACTCACGCCGAAGGAGGTAGCGGCGCTGGCAAGGGCCATGGAGATGCGGAAGTCCGAGGTGGATCTGCCGCTGAAGCTCGCCTCCAACGCGAAGAAACTCGAGAAGGAACTGCGGTCGGCCAAGCTCTCCAAGGCGTCGCAGCTTTACTCGCTCCTGTCGCAAGCGGCGGGAGAGGAAATCATGTTTCTGTACCTGACTTCGAGCCAGCGCCTGGTGCAGGACAGGATCCGTAACTATTTCCAGAAGTACATCCCCGCGGCGCAGGAGATCACCGATCGGGACATCGCCGCTCTGGGCCACGAGCCGGGCTCTCCTAAATTCAAGAAGGCGAAAGAGGACATGATCAAGGCGCGCTTGGACAGCCGTCCGAAGCGGCCGGTGCCGGAAGCGTCCGAGATTCCAACCGAGCCGGCGCCAGTGCCGCCTGGGTCCAGACCACACGCCAAAGGTGGCTACGGGCGCTAGCGCGCTAGCTCAGCCTGAAAAGGAGAGAGGGTGCTCTCCGTTAGTATTCCGCCCTGCGGGCGGGGATTTTCAAGGCATCAGGGTCTACCGATCCGATGAGGTCGTCGGCCAGGTCATCGCGGGCGAGCCGTCAGGTAGTCATGGGGCCCGTTTGAGCTTCACTTCTTTTTGGTTATCACGCCATCGGGAACGATGCCGGCTGTTGTGTTCGGAAACATCACGTCGGTGAAGAACATGGCGTCCAAGTTGCCCGTCCAGTCCGACAGCCTCTGGGAATAGCCGAAAGGACGTGAGATGATGGGCTTCCTCAACCAGTGGTCGTTCGGCAACCCACGAAAGTCGACAAAGGCGTAAGGCCGGCCGGTGGCATGGAAGAGCGTCTCCAGGCTGTCGGCGAGGGGCGGTTCCACCCTGCGCAGCGCCGTCATCATCGGATTAGCCACCCAGACGCGATAAGCAGTGAAGCCCACTGTATAAACCGCCTTGCCGAGCTGCTCGTGTACCACCTGGCCCATAGTAACGAAGTGGCTGTAGCTGAGCTCCGGCGTCAGCCTGGCGATGCTACCGTAGTTCCGCGCCAGGTGCACGCTGGCGGCCCAGACAATGATTTTGCGGCCGGCGTACCACTCGTTCGCGAGCCACAGCAGGTTCTCCCCCATCTTGCGGTCGCGAAACTCGGGATCGGATGTCACGCGCAGCTCCTCCAGTGCCGAAAGATCCTCTAGTGTCTTGAGGAAGAAGCGTATTTCGCCGGCATCTTTGACGGAAGCTGCCTTGTTCCGCAGAGCGGCGGTAAGCCTCTCGATGGCCGCGCGGTTTTTCTCTCGATCCTCTTTCGTCGGCTTGTAGGTGCCCTCGTCGCGAAGTGCGGCACGAAGATCCGCGACGGTTTTGCGGTCGGCGGGCGACGCGAGTCCCGGGTCCAGGCGATCGAACAACCCGAAAAGCCGTTTCGGGTAAGATTCCAGGCTGCCTCCGGCGCCCGACCACCAGAACTGCATGTCGAAGCCGGTCTGGCGAAGCGGCCGGCTCGTCTTCAGCGTCGAGCGGGCGTATTCGAACAGCGGCACAAGCAGGCCGCTGCGGCTCCAGTGGCCGTATATGCCCTGCTGGGCCGCTTCCAGCGCCGGCAGATCGGATGCGAGGGTGCGATTCATTTCTTCGCAGTCAAAGAAGCCCGACTCCCAGGCCAGCACGTCGAAACCCATGTGTTCGTGCAGGAAGCGAATCAACCGCGTCTTGGCATAGAACGTGGCGCCGTCGCCGTGGCTCTGCTCGCCAAGTTGAACCACGCGAGCGTCGCCGATGATTTTCTTCAGCGGCATCAGGTCAGAGAAATCATCGTCCGCCGGATCGATGGAGCGAATCGGCAACGCGTTCTTCAAGAGCCACTCGACTTTGGGCGCGTCCTCGGCGCGAGGCGCAACATCGCGAAACGGCGGCCGAACAGTGCCGAGCGCTTCAAAGGACATTTCATCGACGAACGCCTTGCACGACCCAAACAACATGATCCCGAAATTGATTCCTTCGGCCTCTTCGTCAATATCGCCGGCGATTTGGTAGGTCTTCCACTCGGATGAAATGATTGGGCGGCTGTCCATGTCGTCGAAGAAGCTCATGACCTTGTTGGGAAGGTCCACGCGAAACCACATCTGGGCCTTACACTCGCCGGCCGCGGGAGCGTCACGGACCACGCGAACCGATGCGCTCAAGCGCGCCTTCCGATTGCGGTAGGGGGCGGCGCTAAACGATTGCATCAGCTTTCCCATGCCCGTCGGTGCACCGCTGCCCTGATGCTCGATCACTACGCAACGGGAGCCGGGTTTCACGCACTCGTCTGAGATGCGGGCGACATAGCCCTGTTTGGGGTTCGGAGCGTCCCAACCCGTGGCGAGGCTGCCAATTACGCCTTGTCGGAAGTCCAGGTTCACCGGCCCTGTCTGCGCGATCAGGAGCAGCGGCGTGACGGCCAACGCAATCAGCAGCCAAACGCATATGGCTGCCAGGCGTTGTCTAACCACCTCGGCACCTCCTTCGGCTGACGTTTACTTTGGGCGACGACGCGGCCGCCTTTACTTGATGTGGATCGCTTCTACTGAAAAAACAACTACGCTTTCGGCTCGGCGGGTCGCCTACCCTCTCAGGCGTGTAGTCTAGCACTGTGCACCATCGGCCGGGCACCTGCACTCTTCCGCCGGGAGGTAGCTAACGGGCTCGAAACGGACGAGATGGGTGACCGCGGCAATCCAACATCACGGAGAGCGCGAGGGTTGACTCCGACCTCCGGGCGTGTGGGCGGCCAACCCGGTCGGCTGGAGTCCCTGTTTGTCACACAACTCTGAGATCGGCACCTGCTCAAGCCAGTGCCGCCTGGGTCCAGGCCACACGCCAAAGGTGGCTACGGGCGCTAGCCCCGCTCCCTGTCGGTCGCGGTTCTGTTCTCAGTTATCCGCTGCCCAGCTTCAGCAGGAAGATCCCACACAGAATCAGCCCGATCCCCAGAAACTTATTGCGCGTGAGCGGTTCGCCGAAAAAAAGGCGGGACCAAAAAAGCGTCCAGATATAACCCAGGCTGACGACCGGGTACAGAACGCTGAGCTCGCCTCTGCGAACGCCCCAGATGAAGAAGATGGACGAGAGAAGATACAGCGCCACGCCCACGGCCAGCCGCCAGTTCAGGGCCACCGTTTTCCATTGCCGGTGCAACCGGCCGGAGCCCAGCTTCAGGTAGACCGCGCCGAACGAGCCGATAAAGGAAGCGACCAGAACCAGCAGCATGGAGGAAATCGGCGTGGTCAAGTTCTTCCCGCCTTTGCCCAAAACGGCGACGCCCACGACGATCACCAAAACCCCCAGAACCTTGGGCAGACTGATCGACTCCCGGAAGAAAACCAGAGAGAGGAACATGACCCAGATGAAGGTCAGCGAGATGACCGGGTAAAGGATTGAGAGTTCTCCGTCCCTCAACGCCAGCGTAAGCAGCACCGTGTTGAGCCCATACAGGCAGTAGCCGGCCAGCAGGTGTGCACTGTGGAGCATCGCCAGGGGGTTGTTGCTCGTCAGCGTGTTGGCCCCGGCCTTGATCAAGACCTGGGCCGCTGCGCCGAAGACGGTGCACAAGAACACCAGGACAGTTGACTGGCGGCGGGTGAAGTGAAAGGATTTGGGCTCTACCAAGTCAGCAGCCCCCGCAGATTCCAGCCGCAGATGATGCTGCCCTGGAGTTTGTCGCCGCCGGGGCCCGGCCAGTGTGTTTCAAGACTGACGCAACCTCGATAGCCCCCTTCGACGAGCGCCGCGAACTGCCCCTTCCAGTCGAGCGCGCCCGTCGCCTAGCGGCAACCAGTGCGGCTTGCCGCCCTCCAGGCGGCAGTCCTTGGCATGCACATGCACCACGCTTCCCGCCGGCAGCCGGCGAAAACCATCGGGGAACGGAACTTCCCCGGCGACGTGGGCGTTAGCCGCGTCCCAGACGACCTTGAGACTGGGTTCTCCGGCCAGCCTCCAGCAGCGCCGCCGTCTCGGCCGCCGTGCCCGCGTTGCAGGCGTGTTCGTTCTCCAGACCTATGACCACGCCCTCCGCGGCGGCTTCTCTGGCGGTCGCGCGCAATTGTTCCGCTATGCGGCCCAGGCATTGCACCGGGTCAATGGTGCGCCAGAAGGAAAAGACGCGGATGACTGGCGCGCCCATCTGGTGGGCAATTTCTATGGCGCGCCGCAGCAGGCGCGGCTGATCGGCATAGGTGTGCGCCGAGGCGAATACGTCATGCTCGAAACGTTTGTCGAGCGGCGGCGAATCGGGCAGCACGCATTTCAAAAGCGGCGAGGAAAGACCGATCACACTCAGCCCGTGATCGTCCAGAATCGACTTGGCGCGATCCAGTTCGGCTGAGGTCAAATCCATGATGTTCCGTCCCCAGAGCACGCGCAGCTCGGCGCCGGTCATGCCGATTGCGGACATGGCTCGAGCGGCGGTTTCTAGATCCGGGGAAAATTCGTCGGTTATGGCAGCGATTGGCAACCTGAGGTCCATTGGTCAATTATGAACCAAAGGACCTCAGGCTGGTACAAGCCTATACGCCGAAGAAAGCGGAGTTCTTTTCCGCGAAACCCGTCTGTTCAGCCGGCAACTCTTCCTTGATGAAGATGGAGTTGGTCGGACAGACCGGCACGCAGGCGCCGCAGTCGATGCACTCGGTCGGATGAATGTAGAGCTGAGCTGCTTCCGCGAAGCCGCCTTCGTCGTCTTTGGGATGAATGCAATCCACCGGACAAGCCGCGACGCACTCCATATCCTTCGTGCAGGAATCCACGATTACATAAGCCATACTTCTCTCCTAGGGGATGATTCAAGTCCATTCTACCAGGGTCGCGCGGTCCCTGCGTGACGCGAAAACCGCGCCGCGTTGTGGAAGAATTAGAGTCTGTGAAGCGGATCGACCTCATCTACTTCGACGCCGGCGGCGGCCATCATGCCGCGGCCAACGCCTTGAAACTGGCGGCTGAAGAGCAGGTTGCGTCCCTGGGATGCGCGCCTGGTCAACCTCCAGGAGTTGCTCGATCCGCTCGACATTTTCCGGAAGCTGAGCGGCCTCCGGATGCAAGATGTTTACAATCTTCTCCTGAAGAAGGGCTGGACCCTCGGCTCTCTGCAGCTTTGCCGGCTGATGCAGGCGGCCATCCGCAACCGCCATTCGCAGACGGTGAAGCTGCTGGAAGCCCACTGGAGCGACAGCGGGCCGGACCTGGCGGTTTCGCTCGTGCCGCACTTCAACGCCGCGCTGTGTGAGAGCCTGCGCGCGGTGCGCCCGGCGGCGCCTTTCGTGACCGTGCTCACCGACCTCGCCGATTACCCGCCGCATTTCTGGATCGAGCGCCAGGAGCAGTACCTGATATGCGGCTCCGGCCGCGCCGTGACCCAGGCCCGGGAGCTCGGGCATTCCGAAGACCGCATCTTCCGGACATCCGGCATGATCATCCACCCCCGCTTCTATAAGCCCGTAACGGCGGACCGTGAAGCCGGGCGGAAGCGCCTGGGCCTGGATCCCAAGCTGGCAACCGGCATCGTGTTGTTCGGCGGCCAGGGCTCCAGGGTGATGTTGGACATCGCGCGCCGGTTGGATGGCTCGGGGCTGCCGCTGCAACTGATCCTGATCTGCGGGCACAACCAGAAGCTGGCGGGGCAATTGCAGGGCCTCGGCTGCCGCATGCCCATACACGTGGAAGGCTTCACGACCGAAGTGCCGTCCTACATGCACCTGGCCGATTTCATGATCGGCAAGCCCGGCCCCGGAAGCATCAGCGAGTCCATGGCGATGAAGCTGCCGGTCATCGTTTCCTCGAACGCCTGGACGCTCCCCCAGGAACGCTATAACGCCGACTGGGTCGAGGAGAAGCAGGTGGGACTGGTGGTTCCGAATTTCCGGGCGATCGTTGAGGCCGTCGAGCGGCTCATCGAGCCCGCAGCGCTAGCCCGCTACCGTGCGAACGCCGCGGCAATCCAGAACCGGGCGGTATTCGAGATCCCGGAGATACTGGATCGCATCATGGCAGCGGCTGCTCCGGCCAGTTGTGGCGCGGATAGCGGCGGCTGAGTTCGCGGCGCACCAGCGCTCACGAGTTGTTAGGATCAGCCCGGTACTGGCGGGGTGGCATACCGTATGCTCGGCGGAATGCGCGGACGAAGTGGCTAGAGCTTCGAAAACCGACCGTGAATGCGATCTCTTTGACACTGTGTTTGCTCAAAACCAGGAGTTCCGCCGCGCGCTGCATACGTGCGCGCCGGGCGTAAGCCGCAGGGCTGACTCCCGCTTGCGTTCTGAACATGTGCCACAAACGAGAAGCGGAGAGGTCCACGCTTCGGGCCAGATCCGCAAGATGCAGGCCGGAGGCAAGGGAACCATCGATAATCTGCATCGCCCGCCGGACAGTGAGGTCCGTGGGCGAACCGTTCATCCACGGCTGAGCGACCCGAGTCAATCCTCAGTGAACCCTATCTTCGCCCTGTTCTGGATCCACCAGGCTTTCCAAAACGAGGCGTATTCATCCGCCGTCATCGACGGGTCGTTTCCCAACATGTGCAACTCAGTGGCTGAATTCCACCAGGGCCCAATGGTGGGCGTGCGGTTTGGAGCGGGCATGTCGCCCTTCGCGTCAGCGAACAACGTGTACTCGCCGAAGAACCGCGCCGCTCTAAGCCTAGCGTTCTTATCCGGGCTGTCCAGCAATTCGACCATCGCCGGCAGAACCGCCTTAGTTCCAATCTTAGACAGGGCCGACGCTACCGCCTCGTCGAAACGGATGGAGTTCAGATGCAGAGCCGTGAGCTTTCGCAACGGGGTGATCGAGGACTCTCCGTTGGGCTTGTAGCTCATCAGCAGAGCGCCCGTGATCCGAGGGAACGTCGGATCGCTCTGCAACGTGGGGGCTTCTCGAGCAAGCACTGCGAGCGCGTCGTCAGATCCCAAACCGATTGCGGCGCTCAGCCCCACAACTTCCGCCTCCGCCGACCCGGATGCAATCAACGCATCCACAACCGCAAGCGCCTCCTGGCGCTTGGCACTGAACAGACTCGCGCCCAAGATGTGATCAACCATCGTCCGCTTGGAGCTTGGCGTGGACAGGTATGAACTAATGAGAGCCGACCAAACAACCCGCGTTGTGGAGTCGGATGATGCCAGGCCGGGAATGGGCGTTGCGGGATCCGGCAACTCGGAGGAATACAGCGGCAGAAAAGCCTCGTCCTGAATAAAGTCGCCTGATGCCAAAGGAATCACCCTGTAACTACCCCTATTTTCCTTCAAAAACCATAATCCCATCGTTCCTATCAAGTACGTGGGGACCAGATCTTTCGGCGCCGGAGCGCTCCTTACCATCATCCCAGAGGGCACAAGATCAGCTGTTATAAGCAGAGGTCCACTCTCGCCCTTTATCGTCCGGATAATGCGAAGTTGCAGGTGCAGTACCGACTTTGTTTCCGCGCTGCCGCCTTCGAGCGTGGCGAACGCGATCACATCAGCCTGCTGCTGGGCCACAGTCACGGACAACGGCACGTTAAAAGCTCCCCACAGCAGACCGCGAAAAGCTGCACAAACCACTATGAGATGAACGAACACTCGTGTCGTTGGTAGCATCAAGCTCCCTCCTTCCTACTGAGATGATGTGCCGTGATCCCGATAATAGCTGATCTTGCCCGAGAACACCTGTGTCCCAGACTCTTGAGTCTCGCTGCCCACGCGCCACGTTTGCGGCCCGTACTTCAGTTCGACGTTGTATGTGAATGGCTCGTACTCCACAGTGAAGATGGGAAACGGATCGTATGAATAGTTATTGGCACCGATCTCGTCGTAGAATGTGTAGATGTCATTCGGATAATTGAAATGCGGTGCTGACGTGGCATCCGGGTTCGGCCAACCACTGACAACACCTGGGTTCTCAAAGTGCTCGTAGTCAAAAGTCTCGTGGAGCGGCAAACCAATGATGGCGTTTGGCACCTCGCAGGCGTCAATAACCGACCAATACACAAAGCTCTTGTACCCAATTCCCCATTCTTCAGTTTTACCAAGGCCCCGCCACGTTTGATTGACCATATATTTTGGCGAGTTGACCAGAACTGCGGACTCGTCTGTTTCGAACCCCCCAATACTCGCCTTGATTCTAGTCTTCCACTGGCAGTTGCCAGGATTCGGGCCGGTTGAGATCTTTACCGTTTGGCCGCTAGTGGCGCTCAAAGTCGCTTGTATGGGCACCGCTTGGTCTGTCGTGATCGTCCATTGGGGCGTCTCTGGGCAATTGTCGCCAACATTGCAGTTGTTATTAAAGGTGAGGTCGTACGCCTGGATATAGTAGTTGCTATCCTGCGCCAACACCCTTTCCGTGGTCCCTGAGCCCAAATACCACATCAATCCACCGCAGCCCAAACCCTCAATCGTCGGCCGCGTAACCCCTATCGACCACCCGTCCCAGCCATCCCAGTTGTCGACATAAGGCGGAGCCCATTGTCCAAGTCCCTCATTGTATGCCCTATGAAACCCCCAGACGGTATACGTCCCAGAGCCCCATTGCGATAGAGCAGTGGTCTCGAACTCGTACCAAACTACGCCGCCCGGGGACCCCCAAAACTCGGAGCCGCTGTCGGTTATGAACTGGTCTTGGAAGCCTTTCCAAATCTCGCCCCACACTCCGGGGGCCCAGTCGTACATGCAAGGACCCGAAAGGGAGGTCTGAACGTATCCCTGTATGGCGTTGCCGCTTACCCGGGCGACGTCATCCCAGGTATCGACCCACACGCATGGCAGCTCTTGCGCCGACAGCCCCGATCCAGCGCCAAGAGCGCACAGCGCGGCTGCCAGCAGGACTGCTCTTTGGACCCATCCTCCTGCTTTGATCCCTGTCATTGAAGCGGCCTCCTCTTTACTTGCTGTCGGAACTCCCCATCAATATAGGCGCTGAGTTGTTTCCAGTTTGCCTCCCCCAGCCCTTTGCGCAACTCGCTGGCAGCCTGCCGGAAGACCTCCAAACGCCGCTGGTACCGCGCACGCAACTGCGCTTTGTCCTGCGGGAGCTTCTTGGCGCGCATCTCCTCGGCGTAGGCTCTACCTTCGGCATCCAGCGCTTCCACTGAAGCCGTCGTGTTCTGATAGACCCGATCGAGCGTCTTCAGATCGCTGGCGCTAACTCGCACTCGCGCCGCGGCGCTCTTCCCAATTGAATCGGCGGCATCGGGGTTCGAGGATATAGATTGCCCCATCTTCGTAATCGCGCGATGCGCCTGCTGGAGGTAGATATAGAGCACCTCCGGGTCGCCGGGAGGAGGAGCAAAGGGCGATTGCGGGAACGCCGAAAAAACAGGTATCGTGAGCAGTGCCGCTCCAGCTAATACCCGCCGGAGTGCTACGAAGCTTAACGATTCACATGCCGTTTTCTTCATTCTGCAATCGATAGTACTAGACCTTGCCATAGCCGTCAATAGTACTTATTACCGAAGAATGTCACAATCTTGCTATAGTGACCGTCTTGTCACCGCACCCGCACCTACCCCGGCTGCTCCGGCCACTTGTGGCGCGGATAGCGGCGGCTGAGCTCGCGGCGCACCTGGGGGTATAGACGCTCCCAGAAGCCGGAAAGGTCAGTCGTGGTCTGCACCGGCCGCTGGTTTGGCGCGAGTAAGTGGACCACTAACGGCACTTTCCCGCGCGCCACGCGAGGAGTTTCCCGCATCCCAAAGAAGTCCTGAAGCCGGGAGGCCACCCAGGGAGCCTGGTTACGCTCATAGTGGACCGGAGCCTGGCGTCCGCCGGGCAGACGAATGCGCTCGGGAGCCACCTCACCGAGCACTCTCGCCGCGCCGGGCGGCAAGCGCCTCAGCAGGGCGCGCTCGATCCCGCCGTGGCCGGCGGCTGCCTTGACCTCGGCGAAGCTCCGCAGACCCTGGCAGAGAGCCGCCAGCGCCGTCTCCACATCCGCCGCATTCAATTCCGGAAGCGCGCTGTGCTGGGAGGCGAACGACACGCGCGCCAGGAACGCCTCCAACTCATCCTTGTCCGCGAAGCGCTCGACCCCGGCTTCCCGCGCTTTCCCGGCCAGCAGTTCGGCGGCGCGGTTGGCATCCAGGGGGCCGCCGCGGCTCTCCTCGATCGCCAGGCCGTCAAACAGCAGCGCGCTCGAGGCCTCGACGCGCTCGGCCTTGCGATTCCATTCCACGGTCGAGCGCTCGCTCACCCGGTGCGGGAACAGGTCGACCAGCCACCCCGGCTCGATGGCGCTCGCCAGACGCACCAGCGGCAGGCCGCGCTCGCGCCGCTCTTCGATGTCCACGGCAACCAGCCAGTCACCGGCGCGCACAACGCTGGTTTTCGCCAGCACGGCGGAGCCGCCTCCGGCCAGCAGCAGTTCGTCCCCTTGCCGGCGCCGCGCCACGCGGTCCGGGAAACCGGCCAGCACGGAGATCAGGAGGGCCTCGTCGCCGGAATGCGCTTGGCGCGAGAGCCGCCGCACGCGGCGCAGTTGCTCGATGAATCCGCCTCGCGTTCGGCTCCCAATCGGATTCGAGCAGGGCCAGCAGGTCCGACGGCCCGGAAGCGGGCCGCCGCCCCGAACTGAGAATGGCCGCCAGCGCGCATCCGTCCTCCCCGGCGCCTCTTCGATCGGCCTCGATGAGCAGCCGCGCCAGACGCGGATGCAGCGGATAGCGAGCCATCATGCGGCCGGTGGCGGTCAGTTGTCCGGCGGCGTCAATGGCCCCGAGGTCGCCGAGCAACTGGTCCGCCGCGTCGAGAGCGCCCGGGGGCGGCGCTTCGAACCATTCCAGTTGGCGCGGATCGAGCCCCAGGGCGCGGGTCTCGAGGCAGGTTTCGGAAAGTTCGCGGCGCGCGATCTCCGCGGTATCGAACGCCGCGCGCCGGCGGAAATCCTCCTCGGGATAGAGCCGGATCACGCGCCCCGGCGCCGTGCGGCCCGCCCGGCCCGCGCGCTGGTTGGCCGACGCCTGGCTGATCCGGCTAACGCTCAGCGCCGGCAGTCCGGACCAGAGCGAGAAGCTCGCCACGCGCGCCAGGCCGCTGTCGATCACGGCGGCGACGCCCTCGATGGTGACACTGCTCTCGGCGACGTTGGTCGAGAGGATGACTTTCCGGCGGTCAGCGGGCCCGACGGCCCGGTCCTGCTCTTCGGGCGCGAGGTCGCCGTGCAGCGGCAGCAGCAAAAGGTTCCCGCGCTCGGCGATGGCGCGGCAGGCCCGCGCGGCATCCCGGATTTCCGCCGCGCCGGGAAGGAAGACCAGGATGTCGCCTTTGAGATCCTCTCGGACCAGGCGATCGAGCGCCCCGGCCACCTGTTCGGAAAGCGTGCCAGGCGAGGACGGCGTGTAGGAGACCGACAGCGGGAACAGCCGGCCCGCGCTCCGAACCACGGGACAGCCGCCGAGAAAGCGCGCGACCGGCTCGGGGTCGAGCGTGGCGGACATCACCACGAGGCGGAGGTCAGGACGGCTGGTGCGCTGCAAGCGGCGAAGCAGGGCCAGCGCCACGTCGCCGTCCAGGTGGCGCTCGTGGAACTCGTCGAGGACCACGGCCGCGACGCCGTCCAGGCTCGAATCCCCCAGCAGGCGCCGCGTCAGGACGCCTTCGGTCAGGAAGCGCAGGCGGGTGCGCGGGCCGGCCACCTCTTCGAAGCGGACCTGGTAGCCGGCGGTCTCGCCGACCCGCTCGCCCATTTCGGAGGCGACCCGGCGCGCCGCCAGCCGCGCGGCCAGCCGGCGCGGCTCCAGCACCAGCACCTGCCCCTCGCAGTGCGGCAACAGCGCGGGAGGGACGCGGGTGGTCTTCCCCGCCCCCGGCGGCGCCTCGATCACGAGGTTGCGACCCGGCCCGAGCAGGCGCAGGATCTCCGGGATCAGCGCATCGATGGGCAGTGACACCGGGACACTAGTACGCCCAACGCCAGAGGGCGGCGCCCACGGTGTAGCCGGCGCCCACGGCGGCGAAGAGCACCAGGTCGCCCTTCTTGAGCCTCCCTGACTCCACGGCGTCCCTGGTGGCCAGGGGAATCGTCGCCGCGGTGGTGTTGCCGTAGCGCTCGATATTCACCATCACCCGGTCCGCTTCCAGCTCGAGGCGCTCGGCGGTGGCGCTGATGATCCGGCGGTTGGCCTGGTGCGGGATCAGCATTCGCACGTCCTTCCCGGTGAAGCCGTTTCTCTTGAGCAGGGCCTGGCTCACGTCGTACATCTTGCGGACCGCGAACTTGAAAACCTGCTGGCCCTCCTGGTGGACATAATGCAGCCTCTTCTCGACGGTCTCGGCGGAGGCCGGCATGCGGCTGCCGCCGGCCGGCATTCTGAGGTACTGGCGCGCCCGATCCGTCGATTTCGCCCAGGAAATCGATGAAGCCCGTGTCTTCGTCCTCGCCGGGCTCGACCAGCATCGCTCCGGCGCCGTCGCCGAACAGGATGCAGGTGGCCCGGTCGGTGTAGTCGATGATGCGCGACATTGTGTCGGCGCCGATCACCAGCACCTTCCGGTGGGAGCCGGCCGCCACCAGGTGGGCCGCCGTGGTGAGCCCGTAGACGAAACCCGAACAGGCCGCGATCAGATCGAAGCCCCAGGCGCCCTTGGCTCCAATTCGGTCCTGAACCAGACACGCCGTGGAGGGGAAGAACATATCGGGAGTGACCGTGCAGACGATGATGGCGTCCAGTTCGGAAGCTTCGATGCCCCGCTGGGCCAGCGCGGCGCGGGCCGCTTCGGAGGCCATGTCGGAGGTCGCCATCTCGGGATCGGCGATGTGGCGCGTGTGGATGCCGGTGCGGTCCAGAATCCACTCGTTGCTGGTCTCCACCATCTTCTCCAGGTCGAGATTGGTCAGGAGCCGCGGCGGAGTGTAGCAACCGAGAGCGGTGATCTTGGGCCGGCGCACAGCATTGCCGGCGCTCTTAAGAAAAGGAAGATGAGTTCACTCTAGCTATGTTACATATGGGAGAGGTGCAAGTCGAGAGCGCCCTATTGTTCGAAAGCCCGCAGCAGATTTGCGCGCGCGTCTTCCGCGAGCTGAAGCCGCGCACGCCGCTGCCGGAAATCCAGGTCGAGTTCTGCCAGTTCGCCAACGCCAACAGCTTCGTGCGCCTGGAGAACCGCCGGTTGTCTCTGCGGATCAGCGATCTGCTGGAAGGGGCGCCGGCGCCGGTACTGGAAGCGCTGGCTCAAATCCTGCTTTGCCGGCTGTTTCGGCGAGCGGTGCCGAAGGCTTACACCTACCGTTATCGCTTGTACCTGAACCGCCGGGATATGCGCCGGAGCATTCACCTGATCCGTCAGATTCGCGGCCGCAAGGTGCTGAGCGGACCCCAGGGCGAGCACTACGATCTGAGCGGGATCTTCGATGCGCTGAACGTCCGTTTCTTCCACGGCTTGCTGGCGCAGCCGGCGTTGGGGTGGAGCCGGACGCGATCCCGGACCATCCTCGGCCACTACGACCCTTCTCACAACGCCATCGTCATCAGCCGGATTCTAGATACCGCCGCCGTTCCGGGGCTCGTGGTGGAGTACGTCGTCTACCATGAGATGCTGCACTTGCGATTCCCGATCGAGCACCATGGTGCGCGCCGCAGCGTGCATGGACGTCAACTGCGCGAGGCCGAACGTGAGTTTCCCGGATTTGAAGAGGCGAAGCGGCTGATCAAGTCGCTTCTTTATTAACGCAGCGCGGCCTGGCGAGCCAGCGCCATCTGGCCCAGTTGCAGCCGCATACCGTCCAACGACCCAAGCAAACCCTGGATGTCGACGGTTCCCAGACCGAAACGGAACAGGAGCAAGCGCCACTCGGTTAGGGTCACGGCATACGCGAACACCAGCCTTCTCTTAATCACGGCTTGCGCCAGATCGGGCCGGTCCTGAGTACAGGCTGACATGTAAAGCCGGGTCGCAGCATCGAGGCGGCCGAAATCGGCCTTCAGGCACGCCAGATAACTCCGAAAGGCCGCTACGCGCTTCCGGCGCAGATCACTGGCGACAGAGGGATGATAAAAGTCCTGTGCTTCGAGAAACCGGTAATCATCCTCCGCGAGAATGCGCTCCATCGGGCGGTACCGCGCGATGGAGAACCGGCTCAGCCAGTCGGGGTTGAAGGCCTGCGCGGGTTGGGAAGACGACAGCCTTCGCAACAGCACAATCATGACGGCCGCCCCGCCTCCCGCGAGCAGCACCGCCACCATTATGGGGATGTTCATCAGCACTTTCTCCACGTACCCAACTACAGACTACTGCCCGCTGGGCCTCGGGGGCAATAGTACTTTTGGTACATATTGTACTGAGGTGCTATCGAGGGCCAGATCGGGCTATTTCCGGGGCGGCTTCAGGAGAAGCGAGTTCAATGAGTCCAGTTGCTCGGAGAGCCGCTCCTCGTCCTCGGGGTGCCATTTCCGGCGGACAACCACGACTGCCTCTTCCCCTTGCTTGTTCAGGAAAAGGAGCCAGACAGCAGGCAGACGTCCACGATCAGCCTGAGAACCGCGCTGACCGCGTCATTCACCGCCCGTGCCTTTGACGTTCAGTATGAAGAAGACCATCCCCGTGGCCAGAGAATAGACCGAGAAGACGCCGGCGTGCAGCATGAGGTTGCGCTTGACCCCGAGCGGAAACCAGCCCAGGAAAGCCGTGATCAGCAACAAGAAACGCGAAGAGGCTGGACAACACACCCCTCTCAATCACCCGGGTGTAAACCAGAATCGGGAACGACCCTACAGGACCGCCCAGGTCGGCAGACAGAGTGATAGCCGAAAGTCCAACCGCGATGGCGAGAGCCGCCAGCATGGCCCAGCGGCTAAGCGTGGCTACACCAGGGTGGTCTGCCAGGGCCAGAGAGTAGAGTTCGAGAACGACGAGGATATTCAGTACCCAAGTGACTGGCTGGGTGGTGAAATAGGCCCAACCGTAAAGATCCGAAGTGACGCTTATGGGTATAAACAGGATGGACTGCGCGAGTTGAAAGCAGAGGTAAACGAAGAACCAATGATAGACACCAGCCAGCCTCTTCATGGCTAGACTGGCTATGAGCGCCCCGGTGAAGATCAGGGACAGATACCAGAGAGTCTGGTGTAAAGCTCTCATGCGAGCAGCGGGGCCGGCAACACAGCCCGTGTCCTCACACAAATATACCTTGCTGGCCGTCGGCCAGCAAGGTATGCGCTAACTTTAGGTGGTGAATTAGTTCGTCCCGCCGCAGGGGAAGCAGCGTGGCGGCGGAGCCCAACTTGGGTTGATGTTCGCCACAGCGGCAACCTGCATGACCAGGAACAGCAACACGATCATTTTCTTCAACATCTCGCTACTCCTCCTGCCGAATAGTATCTAGGAGGTCAGAGTACTATATTGGGAGTCGGATGCCTGGTTTTATGACAAATTGTTCCGCAATCGGAACAGGCGCCCGCCAAGGAACAGGTGTGGATTCTGACAATCCGGGGTATAATCGTTCCGAGAATCGCAAGTCGATGGAAAACCAGAGGAAGAGGGCAGGCATGGAGAGCGCTGCCGCGGCGGATTTGTGGCGGCATACGCTGGCGCAGATACCGTCGACATTCGGCCGCCTGGTGTACTTGGCTTCCCTGCGGGATCAGAACACCGGCGGCTATCAACACCACGGTCTCTCGCAGATCTTCGGAGCGGGCGAGTCCGACCAGGCGCTGCGTGAGAGTCACGTGCAGACATTCGCCGAGTGGCTGTGCCTCAACCTGGAGCAGCAGAAGGCCGACTTGGACCTCTATCTATCATCATTTCAATCTGATAGAAGGACAATTCTAGAGACTTGGATTAAGCTTGCCCCGTACCGGAACCTGATGCCGACCTCGGCTGGCGACCCCGAGCGGCGTCTGTATCTGGCCGACCTGGAGGCTCTGCTGGAGTTGCTTAAGCGCCAGCACGACGTCTGCGACCCTGACCCAGACGCATAGCCACGCCGACCACCTGTCCGATGACGTCAATCTCCGAGGGGTAAAGATAGACTACAGGGTTGCACAAGGACGCGGGGTGAGGCTGAAGGACGAGACGGTCTTCGGAGAGGTTGCACCACCCGCAGGCGTACCCGTCTCGATGCTCGAAGAAGTAAATGGGGCGCTCGAATTCGTTGCTCCAGCCGCCGGCCAGGATCTTCCGCCGGCTTTCGTCGATCAAAACCAGCGCACCGGGCTGGAGAAGAGGATACATCGAGCGATCCTCCGTCCCGATGAGGCCATAACGATGGTTCTTCAGTTCAAGTCGGCGAAGCAGGGCCAGCGGCAGCCTGCCCCAGCGCTGGATTTCACGGCTGAGATAGGTGGTGCGGCTGATGTCGAAGCCCGGGTCCAAGGTCAAGGGGGCGGTGACCTCCCCCTCCTCGGGCGGACCGAACTCAATCATGTGGGTTCTGTCGACATCCACTTCCAGGGCGTCGGCCGGGAGTTCCGCCAGATCCACGCCGTACCACTTGAGGACGAGCGAAACATCCAACCTATAGATTGCACAGAGCGAATACAAGCGGTACAGGGTAGGCAGCGTGCCCTTGTTCTCGATGTCAGCCAGCCGGCTAAGCGCAATAATGTGCTCGGGATTCTTACGCCGGTCAGCGATGCGGACGCTGGCCTCCTCGACATCCCGGTAGCGCAGGCCAAGCCGCTCGCGGACGCGCCGGAGTCTTTGTCCGGCCTCCTCCGTGCGGTCGACCTGAAATGGTACCAAGGTGCTACCTTGCACTTCGGCCGTCAGGGTTCTTGGCGCCAAAATTTACTCTCCGCCTGGGATTATAGCTGGTACGGATTGACAGGACAACACTTTTCTTGCATTTTTGTTCTGAATTCAGAACAAAAGGTCTAGAACGGAGGTACTGCCGGTGAGAATTGTTGTGGGGATGTGCGGGGCGAGCGGGGCAATCTACGGGGTCCGTCTGCTCGAAAAACTGCATTGTCGCCCGGAAGCCGAAGTCCATCTGGTCCTGACCTCGGCCGGCGAGAAGACCCTCTCAATGGAGACGGGTAAGTCCGCCAAGGACCTGGAAGGCCTCGTTCTGCGCACGCATTCTATTGAAAACATTGAGTCACCGCTCGCGAGCGGGTCATTCGTGACGGGCGGGATGGTGATTGCACCCTGTTCGATCCATACCATGTCGGCGATCGCCGGCGGGGTGACCGACAACTTGCTGACCAGGGCGGCCGACGTCACACTAAAGGAAAGGCGTAAGCTGATCCTGATGGTCCGGGAGAGCCCCCTGCACCTGGGACATCTGAGGAACATGACCCTGCTGGCCCAGATGGGAGCGATCATCGCCCCGCCCGTGCCGGCCTTTTACCTCCAGCCGCAAACCATTGCGGACCTGGTGGACCACAGTGTAGACCGGGTGCTGGATCTGCTCGGTCTGCCGGAACCTGATGCGCGACGGTGGGAAGGCCCGCCCGAGGGGAGTTGAACAGTATGGCTAAGAGACGCAGAGAAGTGGTTTCGTTTCAAGGAGAAAGAGGAGCGTTTAGCCAGGAGGGGGTCAAGCGGCTGATGGGGGACGAAGCCGAGGTCCTGCCCTGCCAGCGCTTCGAGGAGGCTTTCCAGAGCCTGCAGCAGGGAGCCGTTGACGCCGCCGTGATTCCGATGGAGAACACCCTGGCAGGCTCGGTCCACGAGAATTACGATCATCTGCTGCACTTCGACTTTCAGATTGTCGGAGAGACCAGCGTACGGATCGTACACAATCTGATCGCCGCCCCCGGGGTCAGCTTCCGCCAGATCCGGCGAGTTTATTCGCACCCCGTCGCCATCAACCAGTGCCTGGACTTCTTTACTCAGAACCAGCAGGTCGAGCGGGTGCCGTTCTACGACACGGCCGGCAGCGTGAAGATGATTATGGAAGAGGGGCTGAAGGACGCCGCGGGCATCGCCTCCGCTCTGGCCGCGGAGATCTACGGGGCCCGCATTCTTAAGAAGTCCATCGAGGACGACCGGCAGAACTTCACCCGTTTCGTCCTTCTGCGGCGCCGGGACTGGAAGGCCAAGCGCCCCATCGCCGCCCCCAAGGGCTGGAAGACATCTCTGGTCTTCACCATCCGCAACATTCCGGGATCATTGTTCCGGGCCATGAGCGTCTTCGCGCTGCGGGACATCAACCTGGCCAAGATCGAGTCCCGCCCGCTGCGGGGGAAGCCGTGGGAGTATCTGTTCTACCTGGACTTCCTGGAGCACGCCGATGAGGAGCGCTGCCAGAAAGCCCTCGGCCATCTCGGGGAGCTGGCGGATTTCATGCGCGTGCTGGGCTGCTATCCGCGCGGAGAGTGATCAGTAGAGCGGGGGCTCGCCCGGGGGCCGCGTTTTCCACCGCCGGTGGATCCAGAGCCACTGGTCCGGATGCTCCCGGATCACATCCTCCAACTGCTTTTGCAGGCGCGCGGGTGTCTTCCACCGCATCGCCCGTGATCTCGACCGGCGGATAGTAGCGCACGACGTAGCGCCGCTCGGCGTCGGACCAAAGCGCGAAGGCCGGAATCACGCTGGCGCCGCTGTGCGCGGCGATGCGGGCAATACCAGGATTCACGCAGGCCGGGATGCCGAAGAAGTCAGTGAAGACGCCCTCGTCGGCGCTGGTATTCTGGTCGATCAGGATTCCGACGGCCTCGTTGGCGGCCAGCGCCTTGAGGATGCCGCGGGCGAAAGTCGCTTCTTCTCGATGACGCGGTTGCCGTGAGAGCGCGCGGAGACGGGCCACCAGTTCATCCAGGCGGGGATTATCGAGCGGGCGCACCACGACGTGCATTGGCGCCGAAAGAATGCCGTGCGCCAAGGCGCCCATCTCCCAGTTGCCCAGGTGGGCGGTCGAGAGAATGACGCCCTTGCCGCGCCGCCGGCCGGCCTCAAAGTTCTCGATTCCTTCGAGGCGGATCCAGGAGTCCATTTCGTTTCGAATCCGCGGGATCCGCGCGAATGAGATCAACAGGCGCGCAATCGACCGGAACACGCCGTCGGCGATGCGGCGCCGCTGGGCCAGAGTCGTTTCCGGCAGGGCCATTTCGAGGTTTCGCATGGCCGTCCGGCGCAGGCGCGGCGCGCCGAGATCCAGGAGCCGGGCGTAGAATCGCGCCAGCCGCTCGGCCAGAGGCCGGGGGGAGTGTTCGAGCGTCTTGAGAACCAGCGCGGCTCCCCAGTACTCCAGCGCGTCGCGGGCGGGCGAATGTCGTCGCAAGGGACTATTCTATCCAGCCGCCGCCGACAACGAGGTCCCCGTCGTACATCACCGCCGCCTGGCCGGGGGTAATGGCGCGCTGCGGCCGGTCGAAACGCACCTCGACGCGGTCCGGCCGGGTGGAGGGATATACGGTCGCCTGCGCCGCCTCGTGCTTGTTCCGGATCTTGACCTGGGCGCGCACGGGATCGGCGAGCGCCTCCCAGGCGATCCAGTTCACGCCGGCGGCCACGAGCGTCGATCGCATCAACTCCTCCTGGCCTCCCACGATGACGCGGCCGGTCGATGGCTCGGTTGCGATCACGTACAACGGCTCGCCGACGGCGATGCCCAGACCCTTGTCTCTGACCGACGGTGAAACGGTGAACGCCCGCGTGCTCGCCCAGAACTTGTCCCTCGGTGGTCACGATCTCTCCCTGGATCCCGCGGCTGGGCGAGTCCCTGCTCCCGGAAGTAGGCGTCGATGAAGGCGCCGTAGTCGCCGTTGGGGACGAAGCAGATCTCCTGGCTTTCGCTCTTGCCGGCTACGGGGATTCCCATCTCCGCCGCCATGGCGCGCACCTGGGTCTTTGTGAATTCGCCCAGCGGGAAAAGCGTCCGCGCGAGCTGCGCTTGGGTCAGGCCGAACAGGAAGTAGGTCTGGTCCTTGCCGGAGTCCACGCCGCGATGCAGTTGGTAGCGCCCGCTGCCGGCGTCATAGGAGACACGGGCGTAATGCCCGGTCGCGATCCGCTCCGCGCCGAAGCCGGCCGCCAGCGCGAGAAATTGGTCGAACTTGATGCAGGTGTTGCAGAGCGTGCAAGGGATCGGCGTGCGGCCCGCCAGATACTCTTCGATGAACGGCTGGACCACCTGCCTCTCGAAGTGCTTCTCGAAGTTCACCAGGTGGTAGGGAATGCCGATGGACTCGGCAACTTGCCGGGCGTCGTAAACATCGTCCAGCATGCAGCAGCGCCGGGAGGAGTCCCCGGTATTGAGTTCCGGCAGCCGCTTCTGGTTCCAGAACTGCATGGTCACCCCGACGACGGCGTGGCCCTGGCGGCGCAGCAGTCCCGCGGCCGTGGAACTGTCCACGCCGCCGCTCATCGCCACCGCTATGATCGTTTCAGACATGCAACACGCAGACTGGAAGCGCCGCCCCGAAATGTTGTATTCATTGTAGCAACGCATGTCCGGACCAATTATCACGCTGACCACGGATTTCGGCTTGTCGGACCACTTCGCAGGCACGCTGAAAGGCGTGATTCTGGGCATCGAGCCGCGCGCCCGGCTGGTCGATCTGAGCCACGCGATCGCGCCCTACGCGATCGCGGAGGCCGCTTTCGTAATCTCCCAGGCCTACCGGTTCTTTCCGGCAAAGACGGTGCATTTGATTGTCGTCGACCCGGGCGTGGGCACCGCGCGCAGGCCGATTCTCGCCGAAGCCGCCGGGCAGTACTTCGTGGCACCGGATAACGGCGTCCTCTCCCTGATCTACGCTGCGGAGAAACACAAGGTACGCGCGATCACGGCCGAGCGGTTCTTCCTGCGGCCGGTGAGCCGGACCTTCCAGGGGCGGGACGTGTTCGCGCCGGTGGCGGCGCATCTGGCCGGGGGGATTCCCGCGTCCCGTTTCGGCAAGCTGATTACGGACTATGAGAGGGGCGAATTCGCCGAGCCAGTTCCCGCGGGCAAGGGCGCCTGGATCGGCCGGATTCTGAAGGTCGACCGGTTCGGCAACCTGATCACGAACTTCCCGGCCACGATGCTCCAGCGGTTCGAGATACGCCTGGGGCGCCGCAAGATTCGCCGCGGCGTGAACAGCTATGCCGAAGGCCGTCCGGGCGAACTATTTGTGATCGCCGGCAGTTCCGGCTACCTCGAAATCGCCATGAACCAGGGCTCGGCGGCGAAGGCGACGGGTTGCGCCGCGGGTGCGGAAGTCGTCCTTACTCCGGGGAAAGCGCGGTCATCCAACCTCAGCGAGCCGGCGCGGTATAGATCACTCTCTTGTGCTGGGGGAACAGAAATGCGATGAGAGCCCCGATTGCCCCGACAAGAGCGAAGACGACGGGCTTATCTGAACCTTTCCCGCATACCGACCCAGGCGAGTGACCAGCACAGTCTATAGCCATCGTCGTCACGCCGACGACGCCACCCACCATGAAACCAATCAGAGCCTTGCGCCCGCGCGACATGCCGGTGACTGCGCTGACCTGAGCAATGTCAGATTTCGCAAGCGCAGTGATTTCGTTCTTTCCCTGCCGCACTCGAAGCCCGTCCACGGTCCAGCCTTCCGCTCTCCCGTTTACGGTCTCCCCCGAATGGAGCTTGACGCTCACTTTCTTGCCGTCCCCAATCAGCTTGACCTGTTCCCACTGATCCACCTGACCGAAGCAGGTCTGCCAGCAAAGCAGTTGTACAAGAAGAAGTACAATCGCGGTCTTTAGAGCCTGTATTGTCTGTTTCATAGCTACATCCGAATCAACGCCAGCTACCGCAATTAGAAGTGCGCCCCCACCCCAATCTGGAGCCTGATCCAAGCCCAGTTCCCCCCAGATCCCGGAGTCGTATTCACCAGGAGTAACTCCGGCCGGATCGACAGGTGCCGAAACAGCGCTATCTTCAGGCCCGCGCCAAGAGTGACGCCAACCTGGCTGCCACTGGCGATGCTGTCGGTAATCCGCGGGATCCACTCGCCGGTGACCGGGTCGACATCGAAGACGCAAGCCGTACATCGACGGTGGTAATCCGCTTTCACGTGGCCGAGTCCGCCGAATAAATATGGTTGGGTCTTGGCCCCGCTGCGGAAGTGGTACAGAACGTTCGCCATGACCAGCCGGGAATCCAGATTCACAAATGGGTATGCACTGGTCGCCTTGCTCGTCTTCAACCGGGCCATCTGAACTTCAAACCCTAGCCGGTGGAGCTTTCCCGGGAAGGGGCGGACACCGAAACCGCCACCGTAATCCAGGCCGCTGCCCCAAACGTGGTTGCCGTTGTAGAACCTCCCGTGAGCGATGTTGCCGAAGACCTCCGCCGTGTACTTCCATTCCGGTGCAGACGGCTCTTGGGCTTTCGAAGGGTGAACCAACCAAGGCGCCGCCAGAATGATGCTAACGACAATCCGCAAGTTCATAGAAATCCTCCTGCTGAAGTTGCCATCTTGGGCTTCGCTTCCAGAGACGCTATAGGCAACTACCAGTCCACAGCCGGGTCCATTGTACGCTCGTTTGTAATCAATGAATTAGGGGAAATCCCTGTTTGAAGCAAGACTGGTGAACCGCCAGATTCCGCTGACACTGTCAGGAAGACAACGCGTCGCGATCACAACCAAGACAATTCAGTTCGCTGTGCCTTTGTGGTGAACTCTTCAGCGAATTGGCTGGATCGCCAGTTGCCGGCATATCTTCTGCGCCAGTCGGTTGTCGATTTCGGCATGACGCGGGACGGGCGCTTTCGTTCCAGCGGATGGATTTCCGTAAATGGAGTGTCGGGAACCCTCGCGCTCCAGTTGACACCCGTGGCTCCGCAAATGATCATTCAGTTCATGGCGTTTCACGGCCGCCAAGCACCCACTTCCACCGAGAGGGGTACCAGTTCCACCAAATCGGCCTCAGGCGCGGAAGCGTCAGGATTCGGGCGTGGCAAAGGCTTCCCTTCCTCCAGGAGCATCTGCGCCAGGTCTTCCAGGGCGCTCGATACCATCAGCCGGGCGTCGGCCAGATCGAAGCCCTGGCTGACCGCTCCCGGGAAATCCAGGGCTTCGGCGACAACCATCCTGTCCGCAGCCCGCGGAAGGTAGAAAGCAACATGGTAGCGCAGCATACCCCAAGCTTAGCCCATAACCGGCGCTTGAGGGCTCGGATCTTCTCCGTGCCCTCTGTGTTTATCCAGTAACACGCGATTGACCGTGTTACCGCTCGTAATGCAGCAGGGCCGCTGCGCCAGAGGCGCCCAGCCGCCCTGCCAAGGGCTTTGTGGTGAATCTTCTTTACAGCAGTTCCAGCGTCAGCCGCTCGAAGTTCGACGGCGATACTAGTTGATAGCGGGCCGTCAGTCGCGTGAAGCGCCGCAATTCCTCTTCAAGCGTTTCGGAGGGGGGCTGCGGAGTAGCCAGCGTCATCTGGCCCGCGCCGACCCCGACCGGGAGAATATTCCACCGGCGCACGACGTGCAGGGGCAGCGAGCGCGCCGTCTCGCGGCGCACAGTCTGTGGAGCAAGGTCCACCGGCGTTAGAATCTGCGGCCGGGTCACGACCGGATAGGTGTGTTCGGTTTTCAACCAAGCCTGCGGCTGCCGCAACAGGCGAGCCCGCGCGTAGTTGAAGACAGCAATGATGGTGGCAGAAGCGTTCATCCAGTTTGCCCAAATAGCGCGAAGCGGCACGCCCGTGGCAAAAGCCCATCCGTAGATTCGGGCGGAACACGCCGCCCGTACCAGGAGCCTGTGGGCCTGCATCACCAGGGTTGCCGGAAACAGCCAGACCACGGCTTGCCCGAGGACCGCCTGCTGGAGTCCCCAAGGGCTCGCGGTCCAGCGGCTCGATAGCCACGTCACCAGGCCGTACAGCCCGATGAGGTTCGCCAGGAGGCTGAGCGGGTTGCCGATAAGGCCCTTTCGATCCCGCCAGAACCAATACACGGAGGCCGGCCCCCCGCTCCAGCCGTACCGCTCCCAGCCTTGCAAGGCGATCCCGGTCACCCAGCGCGTGCGTTGTTTCACGGCCTGCCGGAGGCGCTGCGGGAAGTACTCACGCGTCGCCACCGGCCGCCCGTCGAGGTACCGGATGGGAATGAATGTCTGCCGGAAACCCAGGCGATGGAGCCGGATGCCGCACTCGTAGTCTTCGGTCAGGCAACCGGGATCAAAGACCCGGTTGGAGTTGGCTTCGGCCAGTTTCTCAAGCGCCCGCCTGGTATAGCCGGTGCCCACCCCGTTGGAAGGCACGAAACCGCCCAGGGCCTCGCGCGCCGGAACGTCCTTGGTCTGGAACTCGGCGAATTCGTCGCAATATACGCCGTGAGTGAGCAGGCGTCCCGGAGTGGCCAGGGGCAGCACCGGGATTTGCACCATGTCGTAGTCTTCCGTGTAGTGGTCAATCCACCGCAAAGACTCGGGGTGAACGACGTCCTCGGCGTCGTGGAGCACCACCACTTCGAACCGCACCCCGCAGGCGGCCTCATGAGCCAGCATGCCCTGATAGATCCAGTTCAAGCAGTCGGCCTTGGAGGTGGGCCCGTCGTGGGGCACGATCGCCAGGCAAACGTTGGGGAGCCGGCCTTCGGCCCGCCGGACCTCCTCCAGCGTCTGGCGGTCGTTGGGGTAGCATCCGACGAAAAAGAAGTAGTTCGAGTGCCGGATCGTGTCCAGATTGTGCTGGAGCATCTTGGCGATGACGGCGTGCTCCTGCCAGAGCGGCACGAACACCGCAATGCGCTTCTCGCCGCTCGCCGGCGGCCGCGGCTCGGGAACCCGCGGCCGCCGGCGCAGCCAGGTCCAAACCATGACCACATCCAGCACCAGGTCGTCGAGCCCGCTGAGCAGGGAAACCACCGCCAGCGGCACGAGAAACGCCGCCACCAGTGCATCCGCGGAACTCATCATGAAAACTAAGTGCCCGCCAGCCCGGAAAAATCGCGATCGAATCTTCGCGGACCGCGGTGATTCGCCGGCGGTGGAGCAGGTCGCCAGACCTGCCATGTCGGCGGTCCCGCCAGGGATGGGGTTCCGTTGTGGAGTGGACCGCCAGGTCCGCCACGGCGGCAGTCCTGCCGGCGGATGCTGATCTAAGGGGCCGCGCTCTGCCGGCAGAGGGCGACGGCGGCGGTAGAACACATAGAAACAGTGCGCGGGTCTGGAAGAATCTCTCCTTCCGCCGGCGGGTTTGGTTGCGGCTATGCCGCGCTGTGAGAGAATGTGCCCATGCCTCGCTTCCGGGCCCTCGCGCTGCTGCTGGCGCTGCATTTCGCGGCATTGGCCGCCGGGCCCGCCAACGACTTCCGCTTCTCAATCCTGGGCGACAGGACGGGCACTCCGGACCAGAAGGTCTATGCCCAGGCCTGGGCCGAGATCAATCGCCTGCGCCCGGACTTCGTGATCAACGTCGGCGACACGATCGAAGGCGGGGCGGACGAAACCGCCCAGGCGGAATGGCGGACCATCCGTGACTTTCTCAACCAGTACAGGCGGTTCCCGTTCTATTACGTAGCCGGCAACCACGATGTCTGGAGCGCCTTTTCCCGAAAGCTCTTCGAGAAAGAAACCGGCCGGCCCACTTTCTACAGCTTCAATTACCAGAACGCGCACTTCGTCGTGCTCGATAACAGCCAGACTCTGGACCTGACTCTGGACCAGTTGCAGTACCTGGAGCGGGATCTCCAACAGAACCGGCAGCGCTCTCCGAAGTTCGTCTTTTTCCACCAGAGCTTCTGGATCGTCTTCCTCAAGTTCCAGAGCGGCGCGTTTCCGCTGCACCGGCTGGCCAGGGAATACGGGGTGAACTACGTGGTCACCGGACACGGCCACTTCCTGTTTCGGATGGCCAGAGATGGCGTCAACTACGTGCAAGCCGGCTCCTCCGGCGCGAAGCTCAGGCCGTCGTTCGCCGACGGCGCCTTCTACCACCACCTGCTGGTTCAGGTGAAAGGGTCCGAAGTCCGCGTCACGGTAAAGGAGTTGGATCCCCCCTACGGTAACGGCCGCTCGTTCAATTTGGAAGATTGGGAGGGAAGCAAGCCGAAGTTCAATCCTGATAGCCTGCCGGCCTCACGCGGGCCTTCCCGCTGAATCTGTTCATTGCGTTTCCAGCCGGCGCAGCGTCTCGATAAGGACGTCGCCCACCACCTGGAAACTCTGCGCGCTGAGCTTGTCCATGGTGTCCTGCGCGGTGTGCCACCAGGCGTGATTCGGGCCGTAGCTGAAATCGATCAGGTCCAGGGCGGGCGCGCCCAGGCGCAAGAACGGCATGTGGTCGTCCTCGATGCTGGACTGGCCGCCGTTGAAGTAGCGGCCATAGCCGATGTCTCGTGCCACCTGCCAAACCAATCGGAGCAGCGCAGGAGATGAGTACGACTCCTGCACGATATTCAAATCCCGATCGCCGATCATGTCCACGTTGATCAGCGCTTTGAGGCGGAGCAGAGTCCCATCCGCCGACCACTTGCCGGCCAGGTGGCGGCTGCCGTAAAGACTGTCCGTCGCGGACCACTCCCGAAAGGCTTCCTCCCCGTCGAGCCACACCAGGTAGACGTCGTCCCTCCGGGGTCTCCCGGCCAGCGTCCGCGCCATCTCCAATAGAAGCCCGGCGGATGAGCCGCCGTCGTTAGCGCCCACGAACTTGATGCCGGGGAGGATTTTGGTGTCGTAGTGCCCCGTGAACGCCACGGCGCGCCCCGACTTGCCGGGGAACCGGGCGATGATGTTCTTCATCGCCACCGCTCCTTGCGGCGTCTGCGCGGTGAAGTTGTCCTCCAACACGTGGCAGCCGCACTGCTTCAGCTCGGCGAGCAGGTAGCTCTGGAGCTGGCGGATCGCGGCCGAACCTGGCGGTCTCGGGCCGAACGACACAATCTTACCGGTGAATTTCAGCGCCGAAGCGCCGCTGAAATCGCCGGCCAGGGCGGCCGACGCCCAGAGGATCAAGAGGATTTTCTTGCCGAACATATATAGCCTAGTGTGAAATCGCGTTGCCGGTCGAGGAAATCGAAAACCGGCAGGATCAGCGCCGGCGGTCCCAGCAGCAGGGCCGCCACAGGGACAAGCAAGATCGGAACCACCTGCACGCCGTTGAGCAGACGCCTGGAAAGCAGCCGGAACAGGCCGCCCACCGGCTCGATTGCGATATCTACGAAGCCGGCCGCTTCGAGCAGGCGCTGCACGCCGTGCCGGGTGAAGCGCCAGTAGTCGTGCGGCGACTGGTGGACCTCCCACTCTTGCGGAACCACGAGCAGCAGGCTGCCGCCGGGCTTCAAGGAATGCGCAATTTCGCCTAGCGCCCGGCCGGGCTCCTTCACGTGCTCCAGTGTAACGATGTTTATGCAGGCGTCAAAACTTCCCTCGCGGAAGGGAAGCGAAGTCAGGTCGGCCACCGCGCCCAGGCGCCGGTAATCCCACGCCGGATCGCCCACGCCCAGATCCACGCCCACGTAGCGTTGCCGGCCGAAATGCCCTGCGTACTGGCCCTCGCCAGCGCCGGCATCCAGCACTCTGGCGCCATCGAGAAGCCGGGCCGCAAAAGCCCCGACTGCGCCCTCGATCGAGGCTTCCCAGTGGAGAATATAGCGCCCGAAGGGAGTGGGAGCCAGCCATTGAGGTACCCGAGCTTTCACGCCCTCTTCCGAGCCTCCAACATAATGGTAGCTCCCGCGCCGCAGGCGGATTCCAAGAGAGTCCAGGGGACCGAGGCGGCCACCAGGCCGAAGTAGAGGAGATCCTGGAGCAACCGCAGCCGCGGGCCTTCCCTTGTTCCGCGGGCTCGCCGCACCATCGGGTCCAGCCACGGCACCAGGCTGGTGGCGAGACACGCCGGATTGTCGCGAAGAGAGAAATGCTTGCGCCGCACCACTTCGAATCCGCATCTTTCCAGCAGCGCCTCGAGATCGCGCGACCGAAACAGCGTCAGATGCCTGGGAACTTCGACGCCCCTCCAATTCCCTCCCAGAAGCAGAAACTGCCACGACGCCGCGTCAGGCGTTTGGACGATGAGCCGTCCATTCGGCCGGAGCAAACCACGCGCCTCATCGAGGCACAGGGCGGGGTCGTACAAATGCTCCAGCACATGGAACATGGTGACCGCCGCGCAGCATCCGGGGGCCAGCGGCGACTGCGACGGGATGGCGCACATCGCCGGCACGCCTTGGCCGTGCCACGCAATTTTGGCCGCGTCCAGCGAGAAGTCGAGACCTACCACCGGCATTCCGCCCGCGGCGAGGAGGTTGAGGAACAGCCCCCCGCCGCAGCCCACATCCAAAACAACGCCGGTTTCGCCGGAGGCTTCAATGGCGCGCCTCACGAAGCGAACGTGATCCTGCAAAACGAAGCGCCGATAGATTTGACCGAGGCGATCGGCTGCCGCCTCTTGGGCGACGAACCAATAACCGGGAGGGTAATACTTCGCCAGCTCGCGAGCGTCCGGCCGCGGGAAGAGACGGATCAAGCGGCACCGCCGGCACTCGACGATCTGAAATACGCGCTCGGTGGTCCGGTACAGCCGATCGCTGGCGGAGAACAGCGGAACGAACAGTGTGCAGCCGCAGGCCGGGCAGGCCTGCCGCTCATCCGTTTCTATGCTGCCTGCTCTGTCAGAGTTCGTAGAGGGATTCTGCAGCGTAGTGTCCATTCCCTCACCAGCGCGGTTGCGGCTACTGGCGTTCAGGCTCACCGAAACGAACATTATAGGCCAGCGCGGAGGCGGACCGCGCTCCTGGGCCGCCGCTTCTTAGAAAAGCTAACGCTCGATACGCTGAGCGGTCAGCCACGCCGCCAGCTTGTCGGCCCACCAGGCATGTACGATCTCATTGGGATGGCCGTTGCCGCCCACCAGCAGCTTCTCAATTCTGGTCTCAGGGCCACGGTAGGTTATATCCATTTCCTCAATCCCGGAACTCCGCATCTGGTCGCGCATTCGCCGATATGCGTCCGGCCCCGGCGAGGTCTGGTCCCAAAGGGTTGCTACCAGAAAGCGCCCATGGGCGCCCTCGACCAGACGCTTCATCTCAAGCAGCAGAAGACCGGTGGCCGCTTCCTGGTCCCGCTCCCGGTTGGCCAGCCTGAGCCGAAGCTCCGTCCGATGCAGAAGGGTCACGAAAGCCGAGTGTTCCTCCAACGGCCAGTCCGAGACCACAAAGGGAGGAAAAACCTCCAGTCGGCCTCCGCGCAATTCGACATGCGGAGGGGACAAACGCTCCCCGCCAAAAACCCGAAAGGCCTCCAGCATGGAGTACGTCAGCACGTTCCGTTCGGCGTGATAAGGGATGAACCCATAGACCACGACTGCCGGACGGACCCCGCGGTTCTTGATCAGTTCCCTGAGCAACAGCAGGGACTGGTAGGTTCCATAGCCGGGCACGCCGAAATTGCGGACGGCCAGATCCGGGAAGCGCCGCTGCAAGAGCGAGGCGACGGTCTGATCGTCCCGGACGGCGTACCCCTCAGCGTTGGAGCAGCCCACGATGACCAGCGCGCCGCCCGCGCCTGCGGGCGCTCCGGTTGCGCGGGAGCCGTCCGGCAGAATCGTCATCGGCTCGTGGGCCCCTTCGTTGGCTCGATGGACTCCCGGATTGTTTCGCCAGCCGAGAATCGGATCCGGACTTGCCCAACCCAAGTACTGTGCCTGCTCGACGCGAAATGGATGGACGCGCGCTAAGCGGGCGATCGCCTCGGCGGCTCCAAAGCTAAGCGTCAGGACCAAGAGTATAGTGACTCCCCACATGACGCTGCGCTGCCGTGGCGTCAGCCTCTCAGTCGGGGTCGAACTGCCCGGCATATTGAACTCGAGTTCCTTTCTCAGTCTGTTCTTCTTTTCGCAGGATGCAGTTGCCGCAGGCGAGCAGGCTCAATCCGGTAGCCATGAAGCAGCGGAAGGCATCCAGCGGGCTGCAGACGATGGGCTCTCCGCGCACATTGAAACTGGTGTTGACGAGCACGGCGCAGCCCGTCCGCGCCCTGAATGCCGCGAGCAGATCGTAGAAACGCGGATTCGTTTCGCGGCGAACCGTCTGGACCCGCGCCGAGTAGTCCAGGTGAGTCACGGCGGGAATGGTGGAACGCGCCTGGTGCAGGCGTTCCAGGCCCACCAGGCTGCTGTCGGCTGGGAACCTCAACTCCGGCCGCACGCCGGCTACCAGCAGCATGTAGGGGCTCTCCACGTCGAGATCGAAATACTCGCGAGCGTACTCCTCCATGACCGCTGGCGCGAAGGGTCGAAAGCTCTCCCGGAACTTGATCTTGAGGTTGAGAACAGACTGCATCTGAGGAGAACGCGGGTCCGCCAGAATCGACCGGGCGCCCAGCGCGCGAGGCCCGAACTCCATGCGCCCTTGAAACCAGCCGGCTGCCTCGCCTCGCTCCAGGGCATCTACCGTGGTTGCCAGCAACTGTTCGTCCGAGACGGTGTGAAATACCGCGCCCGCGCCTCCGAGCATGGTTTCGATCTCATCCTGACGCCAGGCGGGGCCCAGGAAGGACCCGCGCATGCCATCGCCGCCGACCGGCGCCAGGCGCGGGTTCCGAGCATGCTGATGATAAGCGCACAGCGCCGCACCCAGCGCGCCCCCGGCATCCCCCGCGGCGGGCTGAATCCAAAGCCGGTCAAACTGGCCGTCGCTGAGCACCTTCGCATTGGCCACGCAGTTCAGGGCCACGCCTCCCGCCAGGCACAATTGGCGCATGCCGGTCTGGCGGGCGGCCCGCCGCGTCAGCCTGAGCATCGCCTCCTCCAGCACGGCCTGGATCGAGGCGGCCATGTCCATGTGGAACGTTGTCAGCTCGGCTTCCGCCTCGCGCGGCGGCTGCCCAAACAAACTTGCAAACCGGGCGTTCGTCATTCGGAGGCCGGTGCAGAAATCGAAGTAAGACAGGTTCAACCGGAAGCTGCCGTCGTCCCTCAGGTCGAGGAGTTCGTCCAGGATAGTCTGGCTGTATCGCGGCGCCCCGTACGGCGCCAGGCCCATAAGCTTGTACTCCCCCGAGTTGACCTTGAAACCCGTGTAATACGTGAACGCCGAATAGAGCAAGCCTAGTGAGTGCGGGAATCGGATTTCCTCCAAAAGCTCGATCGAATCCCCCCTGCCGGCGGCAATCGACGTGGTGGCCCACTCTCCGACGCCGTCCACGGTGAGAATAGCCGCCTCCTCAAACGGCGACGGGTAAAAGGCCGAGGCGGCATGGCTCATGTGATGCTCCCCGAACAGGAGCCGCCCGCTCCAATCGGCCTTGTCGGAATGCTTCCTCAGCTCGCGTTCAAGCACGCTCCGCTGGAAAAGCTTCTCCCGCAGCCAGACCGGCATGGCGAGATGGAAAGAACGAAATCCGCGAGGCGCGAATGTAAGATAAGTCTCGAGAATTCGCTCGAACTTCAAGAACGGTTTCTCGTAGAATGCCACGAAATCGATTTCTTCCGGCTTGAGGCCGGCCTCCTGGATGCACCAGCGGACGGCCTCGTGTGGGAACGAAGCGTCATGTTTAACGCGGGTGAAGCGTTCCTCCTGAGCGGCGGCCACGACGACCCCGCCGTCCACAATTGCGGCGGCACTATCGTGATAGAAGGCCGATATCCCCAGGGTTTTCAATTCAGGACTCTAGAACAACGAATAGATGAATGGCGCGACGGCCGAGGACTGCGCCAGCAGGAGGAGCCCGCCGACCGCAAGCATAGCCAGGAGTATGGGCAGCAGCCACAGCTTCTTTCGAACCCGCAGGAAGGCCCAGAATTCAGCCATGAAACGCATACTTAAAAAGGAAGCTCCATGGAATTCGATACGCTTTCCGGCTTGCGCGGGTGCCAGTAGCCACCACCCTCCGGGGCCGGATCAAGCCGGAGGCCCACCGATCGCGAACGGGTCAGCCGAAGCATCGCCGCCACCGGCGTCATCAGCCCGAAGAACAAAATCGCCATCAGGACGGGCGCCGTAATACGGTGCAGCACGATAGCCGCGCGCCACGCGAGCCGATGCACGGGCCCCAGCAGCTCAGCCCGCACCACTGCTACCGCCAGAACTAGGCAAGCCGCGATCAGAAACGGCCAGCGCACCGACCGGGACCACAGCCAGGGCAGCAGCCCCATCGCCGCCAGAAACCCACTGAGAACAAATCCGAAAGCTCTATCGGTCGAGAGCCGCACGGCGCCGTCGACCCGTAGCTGCTCGTGAGCCACGAAAACAGCCCTCACCATGCGTCCAGTATATCCCAGGCGGCCCGCAGGGGCCCGAAGTTCGCCATCAAACGCCCTGGTCGGCCGCGCTCTGGGCGGCGGCCGAGGCTCTGCTCTTCTTCCGTTGCCGCCGCTCCATGATGAGAAGTTCGCGCCGGCGCCGCAGTTTCACCCGGGCGTCGACTTTGCGCCAGAACTTGCGAAAGTAGTCCGCGGCCGAAGCCAGCGAGAAGACCAGCACGCCCCACATCCACAGCATGCCCCACCACAGCAGCGGCGGGTAGCGTATGCTCAGCAGCAGCAGGCTGACGGCGACCACCTCCAGGAGCATCTTCGTCTTGCCCAGGTCGCTCGCCCGGATCGTGTAACCCTCCGCCGCGGCGATGGCGCGCAAGCCGGAGATGGCAAACTCCCGTCCGACAACCAGAATCACCATCCAGGCTGGCAGCAGGCGCACCTGCACCATGGCGATCATTGCCGCCGAAATCAGCAGTTTGTCGGCGATCGGATCGAGCAGCGTGCCCACCGTAGTCACCTGGCCCCAGCGCCGCGCCAGATAACCATCCAGCAAATCCGTAGCCGCGGCAGTCAGGAAAATTGCCAGCGCCAGCAGATCGTTGGTGAGCACAATTCCAAGAAACTCCACGTGCCTGTGCTCCTGCACCAGAACGCCCACCAGGAGCGGCACGAAGAAGATCCGCAAGATGGTCAGGAGATTGGGATAGTTCATCCGGTCTCACCAAATATAGCCCTCCCGCGACCTGGGGACAAGTCGCCTGGTTCCCAGGGCGCGGGGCCTGGGGTATATAATGCATAACCATGGCGGAACAAGACTTCTCAAGAAGGCATTTCTTCTTCGGCAGCCTGCTGGCGGGCGCGATCCCAGCGGCGGGTTTCGGAAGCGTGGCCTCGTTGACGCACTTGGGTTACAGGTCGCCCAACGAGAAACTGAACATCGCAACCATCGGCGCGGGCGGCCAGGCGGGATCGGGAATCAGCGGGCTCACTCGCCTCGGTGAGAACATCGTGGCGCTGTGCGACCCCGACGCCATGCGCGCCGCGGCGAACTTCGCCAAGTTTGACAAGGTGCCCAAGTACACCGACTTCCGGAAGATGCTGGACGCGGAGCAGAAGAACATCGACGCCGTGCTCATAGCCACTCCGGACTTCATGCACGGCACCCAGGCCATGTGGTCGATGGAGCGCGGAAAACACGTCTACGTGCAAAAGCCGATGACCCGCACGGTTTGGGAGGCGCGCCAATTGAAGGCGGCGGCCCTCAAATACAAGGTCGCCACCCAGATGGGCAACCAGGGCTATTGCCAGGAGGGGACCCGCGTCGCCGCCGAGATGGTCTGGTCCGGCGCCGTTGGAAACGTCACCGAGTGCCACTGCTGGACCAACCGGCCCGTATGGCCGCAGGGCTTCTCCGTGGTGCCCGATGAACAGGCGACCCCGTCTTTCATGGACTGGGACAGTTGGATCGGCATCTCCGAGATGCGGCGTTACAGCCCGGCGTATGCACCGTTCAGTTGGCGCGGCTTCTATGACTTCGGTTGTGGGGCCCTGGGCGACATGGCCTGCCACGTCCTGGGGGCTCCCAACATGGCGCTCCTATCTGGCTCCGCGCCGGTCAGCGTGGAATGCATAAAGCAGGAGGGAAAGAACTCCCTTACCTTCCCCACGAAGTCGGTTATCCGTTTCGACTTCCCCGCCCGGGGCGGCATGCCGCCGCTGAAACTCTTCTGGTATGACGGTGCGAAAGGACTGCCGGAAGAGGCGTGGCCGGCGGCGATTCCGCGCGACGTGAAGTTGGGAAACCCGGCCCGTGGCGCGATCACCGCGGACATGCTTGGCCGAAACGCGCAAGGCGCGGCGCCCGGCAGGGGTGCCTTTGGCGCTCCTCCGGCAGCCGGCGCCGCCAGAGCGGGTGCGCCTGCCGCGCCGGCCGCCGCCAGGGCTGGTGCTGCTCCCGCCGGCGCTGCCAGGAGCCCGGATGCCGCCTACAGCGCCGCCCTCAACGCACGAACCAAAGAATGGAGCACTCCAGCCGACAGCGGAGTCCTGTGGGTGGGCGATAAGGGTTACATGACCACTGGCGAGTACGGAGGAGGGCCGCGTCTGGTCCCGGACGAGAAGATGAAGGACTACCAGGCGCCGCCCCAAGTCCTGGTCCGGCATCCGGAGACCTACAGCGACTGGGTGCGAGCCTGCAAGGGCGGTGATCCGGCGGCCTCGAACTTTGAAGTCGCCGCGCCTTTCACCGAGTGGATCGTGATGGGCTGCATCGCTCTGCGCGTCGAAGGCAAGCTGAATTGGGACGCCGCCAAGATGACCTTCACCAACAGCAGGGCGGCCAACGAGTTCCTGAAGCCCACGTTCCGCAAGGGCTGGTCGTTCACCTAGGTTTCGGTGGTGAAGGTCCGGGTGGCGCCTCGGCGGCTGCCGTTATGGCTAACTGTGCCTGCTGAACGCCCTTGATGCTGCCGATCAGATTCGCGAAACGCTGCACTTCCGCGGACGGACCGCGCAGGGCGAGCGCCTCCATGCAGCGGTCGTGGTCGAGATGAACGTGCAGCGTCGACAGGATCAGCCGGCTGTGATCGTGCTGTAAGTCGGTCATCTTCTCTTCCAGCAGCCGTACGTGATGGTCATAGACCAGGGTCAGCGTGCCGACCACGCGGCCGCCGGGCTTGGACGCCGAGGTTTCCCGCACCAGTTCGGCGCGAATCAGGTCGCGAAACGCCTCCGAGCGGTTGGTGTAGCCGCGCTTTCCGATCAGATCGTCGAACTTGCTCAGAAGGTCCGTGGCGATTGCCACACCAATGCGGCTCAATTCAGACATCGGCATCTAACTTAGCACAAGTAGTGGACGCAGCCTGTCCACATTTCAGGCTGGGGCTCGGTTGTGGAGTGGACCGCCAGGTCCGCAATGCCGGCGGTCTCGACGGCAGTAGGAGAGGTTCTTCCAGTCGTTCGCGCTGTTTCTATTTGTTCTACCGCCGCCGTCTGCCGCAACATCGCTATCCTCCGCCGTCGTCGCCCTGGTCGTAGACGGCATCGCGTTCGGTCAGGACCCACTGAAGCATTACGAATTGGGTGCGTTTGTGGTCATGCCCAACCACGTGAATCGACGGCGCGAAAGGCCAACCGGCTGCTGGGCCGGACGGGAGAAGCATTCTGGCAGCCGGCCGGAAGGCTATCCCTGGTCGAGCGCGGCCCCTTCGATCAGCATCCGCCGGCAGGACTGCCGCCGTGGCGGACTTGGCGGTCCACTCCACAACGGAACCCCCATCCCTGAAATCTAGAAACTCCAGACGCAAGCTGTTACAGCCCGGCCTTCTTCCAGAGATCGTCCACCCGGCGCTTAATCTCGGCCGGCATCTCGATCACGTCCGGCCAAGGACGCACGAAACCTTCCTGCGGCCACTTGCGCGTGGCGTCGATGCCCATCTTCGATCCGAAGTCGGGCAGGCGGCTGGCGTGGTCCAGAGAATCGACTGGTCCCATCACGAATTCGATGTCGCGCTGCGGGTCGATGTTGTTTAGCGCCTTCCATGCGACTTCGCGCGGGTCTTGAACGTCCACATCCTCGTCCACCACCACTATGCACTTGGAGAACATGGCCTGACCGAGGCCCCAAATGGCATGCATGACCTTGCGCGCGTGCAGCGGGTAGGATTTCCGGATCGACACCAGAATCAGGTTGTGGAATACGCCTTCGGCGGGCATCGAAATATCCCGGACTTCCGGAAGCTGAAGGCGCATGAGCGGCAGGAAGATGCGCTCGATGGCACGGCCCATGTAGTAGTCCTCCATGGGTGGAGGCCCCACGATGGTGGCCGCGTAGATCGGATCCTTCCTCTGGGTGATGCAGGTCACGTGGAACACCGGGAACTGATCTTCGAGAGAGTAGAAGCCGGTATGGTCGCCAAAGGGGCCTTCGGTGCGGAGTTCGCCCGCCTCGACGTAGCCTTCCAGGACGATCTCGGCGTTGGCGGGCACCTCCAGGTCCGACGTCTCGCAGCGGATCATTTCCACCGGCCGCCAGCGGAGGAAGCCGGCCATCATCATCTCGTCGATGTCCGGAGGAAGGGGCAGGATCGCCGAATACATGCTAGCCGGGTCGGAGCCGATGGCGACAGCTACGTCCATGCGCTTCGAGCCGCTGGCCTGCATGCGGCGATAGTGCTCGGCGCCCTGCTTGTGGGTTTGCCAGTGCATGCCGGTCGAGCGCTCGTCGAAGACCTGCATGCGGTACATGCCGCAGTTCCGCTTGCCGGTCTCGGGATTCTTAGTGAAGACCAGCGGCAGGGTGATGAAGCGCCCGCCGTCCTGGGGCCAGCACTTCAGGATCGGGTAGTCCAGCAGACTGAAGCCGTCGTGCCGGATCACTTCCTTGCAGGGCGCGCTCGAAACGGTCTTAGGGAAGAACGATCCCATCTCGGCCAGCTTGGGCAGCATCTTGAGCTTGTCCACCAAACCTTCCGGCGCGCGCATCTCCAGGTACGAAGAAATGCGCCCGGCGATTACCTCGATGGAGGGAACCTCCAGGGCGATCTCCATCTTCCTGGCGCTGGCGAAGCCGTTGATGAACACCGGCACGCGCGAGCCCTTAGCCTTTTCGAACAGCAGCGCAGGCCCTCCGCGCTTGACCGCCCGGTCGGCGAACTCGGTGATTTCCAGGACCGGGTCCACCTCGAAGGTGATCCGCTTCAGCTCGCCGCGCTTCTCCAGGGCGGCGATGAACTCGCGCAGGTCGGAATAGGCCATGTGAGGACTCCCTTTCTACTATGATTGAGATTCAAGGCAAATTCCAAGGAGAATTCATGGCTAATCGCGTTGCGTTCGTCACCGGCGCCAGCCGCGGTATCGGCAAATCCATTGCACTGAGGCTGTGCCGCTCGGGCTTTCAGATCGTAGTCGCCTCGCCGGAGCTGGAGAACAACGAGCTTGTCGCTGGCCAGATCCGCGACGCCGGGGGCACGGCCAGCACGCTGGATTTCAATGTCGCTTCTCTCGACAGCATCAAACAGGGCGTCGCGGCGGCGCTGAAGGAGTTCGGCAAGATCGATGTGCTGGTCAACAACGCCGGCATCACCCGCGACGGCCTGGCCATGCGCATGAAGCCCGAAGACTGGCGTCTGGTCCTCGATGTCAATCTGAACGGGGCCTTCTTCACCACCCAGCAGATCCTGCCGGGAATGCTGCGTGAACGCTGGGGCCGCATTATCAACATCGCCTCCGTGGTAGGGCAGTCCGGCAATCCCGGCCAGGCCAACTACGTGACCTCCAAGGCCGGCATTATCGGACTGACGAAAGCTCTGGCTCAGGAGGTCGGAAGCCGCAACATTACAGTCAACGCCGTGGCGCCGGGCTTCATCGAGACCGACATGACGGCGAAGCTCCCGCAGGAGGTCAGGGACCGGATGCTGGCGACTGTCTCCTTAAGGCGGCCGGGCCAGCCCGAAGACGTGGCCAATGCGGTGAACTTCCTGGCCAGCGACGACGCCGCCTACATCACCGGGCACGTGGTCAACGTCAACGGCGGGATGTACATGTAGGGGCACGCCGGCGGCGTGCCCCTACATGCTGAGGCGCTGAATCGCGGCAAGCGTTTGCGCGAGCACCGCTTGCGGATCGGGGCGGTCGACGCGAATCACTTCCTTTGGCCCGGGGCCCGTGGGACGCCAGCGGTCGAAGGCCCGCTGTGAAGCGAATCCGGCGAAGACCGTCACCAGCGGCGTTCCGAGCACCGCGGCGGCGTGCTGGCCCGCTGAATCATAGCCCACATACAGACTGGCGCGAGCGATGATGGAGGCCAGCGCGGCGAAGGAACCGCGCCAGGTGCGGATCCGGGACTGGGGTGCGCCGGAACGGGCAATGGCGGCCAGCACTCGGGCTTCTTCCTCCTCGCCCGATCCAAGGTCCACTACCAGGCGCGCGTCGGTTTGCGAGAGAGCCCGCAGCAACTCTTCCTCGAATGGGTCGGGCAGACGCTTGGAGAGGTTCTCCCCAACGCCCAGGTTGAGGGTGATGAACGGCCCTTCGCCGATGTCCACCGACTCGGCCGGCGCGATGTAGGGAGCCGCGTCCGGCGTCTCGAAGACTTCCGCCGCCCAGCGCTGGGCCAGAGTGGTCAGCGAATCCTGGGTTTCAGCGCCGTAACGGAGGCTGTCGAAGTAGAAGTAGTTCTCCTCCGGACACACCGGCAGCAGGCCGAGCTGGGTGAGCCGGGAGTCCGGGTCGATCACGATGCTTTCGGGCGCAGAGAAAGAGGCCGCCAGTTCCGGCCATATCGACAGCCGCTCTCTCAGCGAACCCCCGCGGCCGTAAGAGATTGGCAGCCAACGAATTCCAGGGTCGGCAGCGAAGAGTTGCCAGCTCTTCTCCGCACCCGCCAGAATGATGTCGGCGCCGGGGAAACGGCGCTTGGCGGCGTCGAGCATGACGCTGGTGACGGCGACATCGGCGCCCAAGGTCACTCGGGACAGCACGAATACCCGGTGAACGCGGGCACTGTCGCCCCGGAAAGCGCGCACGACGCAGGCGCGCTTGTGCCACGCCATCAACGCCTCCGGTGTATAGGCAGGATTCGCCAGGGCCACGGCCTGGGAGAAGATTTCCAGGTAGTCGTCCGCAAGACTTGGCTCGAAGCGGTCGGCCAGGCCCTCGGCCAGGATGCCAAACAGGGCCACGCTTGCCCAGCGGGCGCGGGCCGGGTCGGCATCCAGGGCGGCGTCCAGCAGTCGCCGGAGAGCGGCGTCAGACCAGGGCCGGCCTTCGAGGCAGGCCCACAGGATCTCCTGCGCAACCGGATGACAACTTTCGAGGTTCAGTGGAGGTGTAATCTTCAGATTGTACTGTGGAATCGCGGGCGTGCTTGTGGGGCAGCCATTTCTGGCTGCCGCCGGGCTTCGGCCCGGCGTCTCAAAAGCCGGCGGCTGGCTGAAAGCCTGACCCCACGTGGGCACTCTGTCCTTGCTGCTGAATCACGCTGGCGTCCACTCTTGTGTTGCACGCTCAATGCCAGTTGGGTGTGCCACATAGAAGTGGAATCGCGGGCGTGCTTGTGGGGCAGCCATTTCTGGCTGCCGCCGGGCTTCGGCCCGGCGTCTGGCGACAGCCCGAAGAAACGCCGGCTCAAAAGCCGGCGGCTGGCTGAAAGCCAGACCCCACGTGGGCACTCTGGCTTTGCCGCTGAATCACGCTGGCGGCCACTTTTGTGTCGCCCACCCGCCTAGGCGCTGCTGGGGCCGATCACAATCATCAGGCGCCTGAACGCCTTCTCGCGTTTCTGGCGCTTCCGGCGGGCGTGTTCCAGAGGCAACAGGACTGCCACAGCCAAGCCAAATCCGACAAGCAAGTGGATTATCGTCACCGCGATCCTCCCCTGACGGTTTCGTCGGCGGGTTACGCACCGGTCATTTTCCCTGGACCGAAGCCCCCCAATGATAGGTGCGGGACACATGGGACTGTTCTCGCAAAAAAAAGGCCTGGCGCTTTCGGCGATCGGAAGCGTCAGGCCATTTTCACCGGATCTCACCGGCAGGAGGAGTGAATATTAACCAATTGATTCCATATGAACTAACACTCTCAGACTAGCACCGTACACCAAATTCGAAAGCCTATCTTTCAGGCGTTTGATCCTATCTTTCGGGCGGCTGCCCCGAAAGTAGCGCCAAATGCGGGGCTGGTCGGTTATGATTATGTTCTGATCGGCGGTCCGATCGCTACCGGATTTGTATGCCGTTGCCCAGTATCCCGATTGTCTCCGCGCAGCCTGAACGCCGGGCCGCTTGGGCCGCCACTATGGTCCTGGTGGCGACCATCGCCCTGGCCGATTTCCGCGGCCTCGGCCGGGGCATGCCGCTGGGCCCCTTGTACCTCTTCCCTATTCTTATCGCGGCACTGCACCTGACGCGCAAGGAAACGGTTGGTGTGGCGCTGGTTTGCACTTTTTTGCGCCAGGCCCTGGGACCGTTCGCCTGGGATGCGGCCTCCGCCGTCTCCGGCCTCCTCGGCTTCGTGGCCTTCAGCGGCTGTGGCCTGTTCGCCGCTGAGCTGGTGGAGCGGCACCGGCGCCGGCTGGAACAGCAGCGCCAGTTCGACGAACAAGCCCAGTTGCGGCAGGACGCGGAGGAACAACTGCGCGTGCTGATCGAGACCAGTCCGGCCGCAATCCTAATTGTCAACATCGAAGACCGAATACTGCTGGCGAACGAGGCCGCCCGCCAGTTGCTGGGCTTCGGGCCGGAGTCGCTAACGGGAGAATCCATTGCGCGGTTTCTGCCGCCTTTGGTCAACGTGTCGCGGACGGAAAGCGGCGGCCGAATCCTTCGGACAACGCTGGAGTGCAAGGGCCGCCGCAAGAGCGGGGAGGTCTTCCCGGCGCACGTGTGGTTGTCAACCTACACGACGGTCTCGGGGCCGAAGCTGGCCGCGATCGTGCTGGACACCTCGGAGGAACTCCGCGATCGTGAGGCGCTGGGCTTCGACCAGATCATGAAGAGCTCCCGCATCCTGGTGCGCGCGGTCTCGCACGAGATCCGCAACATTTGCGCCGGCATCGCGGTGGTGCACGCCAACTTGCGCCGGGTGCCGGGAATCGAAGCGAGCGAGGACTTCAAGGCGTTGGGGACGCTGGTGGAAGGGCTGGGAAAGCTGGTCGAGGGCGAGCTCCGCTCGGCTTCGCGGAAGACGGCCGCCAGCGTTGACCTGCATGAGGTATTGGAGGAGTTGCGGATAATCATGGAGCCCTCCTTCACCGACGAGGGGGCGGTGTTGAAGCTGGCCATCCCGGAGGATCTGCCGCGAGTGGCGGCCGATCCCCTAGGCTTGCTCCACATCTTCATGAACCTGGCAGCTAACAGCCAGCGAGCTCTGCGTCAGACCGAGCGGAAGGAATTGGAGATCACCGCATCCATCGAGGGGGACAAAGTAGTGGTGCGTTTTGTGGATTCGGGTTCCGGCGTTCAGAATCCGGAGCGGCTGTTTCAACCCTTCCGGAACACCTCCAGCGGCGTGGGGATCGGCTTATATCTGTCACGGGCGTTGGCCCGTTCTTTCGCCGGAGACCTGCTGTTTGAAGCCCGGCCCCTTGGGTCCTGTTTCGCGGTTCAACTGCCGGCCGCCTTTCAGGAGGTAGTGGGCGCGGCCAGAGCATGATGCAAGAACCTCTTCCGAGAATCCGTTTGCTGCTGGTGGACGACCATGCGCTCTTCCGCGAGGGGCTCGCCCGCCTGCTGGCCCTGGAGCCCGACTTCGAGTTGGCCGTCCCTTGCAGCAACGCGGAAGAAGCTCTGCGCATCCTGGCAACCACTAAGGTTGACCTGATTCTGCTCGACCACGACCTTGGATTGGAGACGGGCGCGCGGCTGCTCGACCGAATAACCGAAGCCGGATTTCAGGGACGCGTTCTGATGGTTACGGCCGGTTTGAGCGAGGCCGAGGCTACCGACCTGTTGCGCCGCGGCGTTACGGGCATTTTCCTGAAGCACAACTCGCCCGAGTTGTTGGCCAAGGCGGTGCGCAAGGTCATGGCAGGGGAAATCTGGCTCGACCAGCGCTATTTGAAGCTCCTGTTGCAGGAGAGCATGGCAGCTCGCGCTGAAGAGCGGGTCCGAAGACTGAGCGAGCGCGAACTCGAGGTGCTGCGGAGCGTGTTCCAAGGGCTGACCAACAAGGAAATCGGCGTCCGCCTTCAGGTTTCCGAGAGTTCCGTAAAAGCCACTCTACAGCAGCTCTTCTCTAAGACTGGCGTCCGCACCCGCAGCCAATTGGTGCGCGTGGCCCTGGAACAATACCGCGACCTGCTGTAGGCGCTCGCGGAAGACGCCTGCATCCCGCGCCAGACCCGGCTACGGGGTAGCTTTGTACATGTACTTGATGCAGGGCTTGTAGAGCAGCAGGTTCGGACCGTCCTCGCGGTTGAGCTTCAAGCAGCACTTGTCGTACCACTCGATCACGCCGTGCAACGTCTCGCCGTCAGTCAGCACGACAACCATCGGAGTCTTCGCCTGCATCTGCTTCAGGTAGTAAAAGCTTTCGGCGTGAGTCTGGTCCGGGGGCGTGATCTTCGGCTTCTGGACACGGCGTGCGATCGCTTGTTCCTTCGCGCCGTTCAAGCTCGGACGGATCAGTTTTCGATTGGCGGTTTCCACTCGGTTGCTCCTGACTATGGCGGGTCGGAACCTGCAAAACTCCCGCGCTTTCAAGACTGGGTGTTTGTTCCCTAGGGTTCCGACTTTTCACCATTGATACCACACGCCCCCCCGCGCCGCAAGCCGGCGGTGTCCTGCGCGACGTTAACAGCCCGTGGTGAAAGTCAGTCGCAAGCTTAAGCTTGCATCTGGAGTTTCTACGTTTCAGGCCGGGGGGTCGGTTGTGGAGTGGGCCGCCAGGCCCGCAATGTCGGCGGTCTCGCCGGCAGAAGGAGAGATTCTTCCAGAAGTTTGCACTGTTTCTATGTGTTCTACCGCCGCCGTCTGCCACATTGGCAACCTGAAGGCCTGCCGGTCTTCTTGACCTGGCACCTCAAGGACAGCCTGCCGCACCATCGCTACCCTCCGCTAACGCCTGATCGCAATCAAGCAGACTACTTTAGAGAGAACGTCAGGGATTTGAAGTCCACGCTGACTTCTCGCGCTTGACCGAGGAGATCCATTCCGAGCCAAACACCGTACCAGTCGCGATCAACTCGCTCGTCTTTGGGGAGCACCTGAGCGGGACGCATGACGAGGTCAGAGCCTCCTACACTGAACTTGATCTCGGGGATCGCAATGACCTGAACCTCCGTCGAACCGCCTACGCCGCGAAGACGCACGGAAGCCTCCTTCCCCCCGGCCTCGATAGTGTCTGGAAACTGATGCGCAAAGCGCTGCGTGAGGTACGTCTTGCTGCTGCCAGTATCCAGCCACGCATTGATTCGTTGGGTACGGAACATGCCTTCTACCATGGGCGTAACGCCTTGGAAGCACATATTTGAACGCTGCGCATCACGGTGATCGGGCTGCATGCCGATCTGAAGCACGCGGTCATTGGTCCATCGCATGGCCCCGAAGGTCACAAGCACGGGAATACCGAGGATACCCTGCTTGTCCGGCGGCAACTCGACAAACGGCATCGCGTCATTCCGAATCACCGTAAACACGACATGCCGAAGCTCAAAGTCCCCAACAGTCAGCCGATCCGCGACCACGAAACGAATAGGGACGTCGTTGCCGGATGCGCCATCTCGGAATGTGGACGCGCTCACTTCGTGAATGGGCAGCCTGAGCCGATTCGCTTCGGTCTCGCTGTTCACCGAAATATCCATACCGCTGTCGAAGCCGTACTGCGCAGGCTTCCCGTCGACGGCAACGGGAATGAAGAAATCATCACTCATCTGAACGTCTGAAGAACGCCGAGCCTTCGCGGACAATTCCGGGTAACGGCTCAACGCCGAAAACAACGCCACTGCGCTCTTGAGGCCCGAAAACTCCGGGATCAGTTTCTGCATGGCGGCGAGATGGGCATAGGTCCGCCGGTATCGTCCTGATCGCATGTATGCATGAGCCAGGAGTCCGTGGGCCTCGACGGCCTGCTCCACGTCACCTGGGGCTTTGATAACTGACCGAAAGTAGCGTTCCGCATCATCGACCTTATTGAACGCAGACGCAATGGCGCCTCGATAAAAGACTGGCGCCTCCGCTGACCGCTCGACCGCATCACGAAGCTTGAACCAGTCATGTGCGGCCAATAGCGACTTCAGTTCCGAGTCGGTTCGATCGGCGGCGAGACCGGCGCCAATCGCCAAAAGGAAGGTGAGGCCCAAGCGTTTCCCGCGCATCTGGCCGTATTGTTGCACGGTTCGTCAGAGCTTCACCCGCAAGCGCGTGATGGAACATAAACCTTGACTTGTGTGGTGACAATCTCACACAATGGAACTTCGGGGTTTGAGGTGCTAATGCATTTTGAGAAGATTGCCGGATGCTTCTTGTTCGCGGGGGCAGCCGCGCTGCTGGCGGTCACGCTTCCGGCACCAACAACTCCGGCTAAGAGCCAAAAGACCGCAACCACGAAGAAGGTCACGAAGACCGCGCCCAAGGCCCCTGC
>CAVTHW010000021.1:0-13984 GCA_963734625.1 Bryobacterales bacterium
GTGGCAATCCTTTGTTATCAACGGGTTGTTGGGTTCGTTTGGTATGGGGAGGGTGAGTTCCGCCCCAAGACCCGCCCCTTGCCCGTGCCGCTGCCTGCCGGTTGAAGCAAACTCAGACGCCGAGTTTGCCGAACCTTCGAATGTGGCGCCGAATCAGACTCTCCCTGCATATCCCCTTGGCCTCCGGCCCACCCACATTCTCATCAACGGGGGTGGCCACTTCCCGGTCATACTCTTTCGTTTCGCATGGTATGGCGCGACGCAGCAGAAGGAGGTTCTGGAGCGTTCGGTGGTAAATGAGATGGAGCCGCGTCTCGTAACGGTGCAGCAGGGCCGCGGAAGGCTTGGCAGCGAGATTCGCGAACGCCGCGGCCATGCGGTCCAACTGGTCATCGGCGGTCTGAGCGGTGACCTCATTGTCGAAAGTGCGGGTCTCGATGGCCCAGGCGCGGCGCAAACGCCAGTAGGCGGCGGCCATTTCCTGCACCATGCCCAGTTCCACACCGTCGGCGGGCGCCAATCGCGCCACATGCTGGTTGAAAAGAGCCTCCAAAGCTTCGGGCGATTCTCCTTGCATTAGGGTCGTGCGGGCAAGCAATCCATGGGTGATGGCGTTCTGGGACGAGTGCCGCTTGCCCTCCGCCGTGACTGGTCCGCGAGAGCGGGCCCCGTTGGCCCGCGCCGAAAGAATGCGTCTGAGTGACGACATGGTACCTCGATTTAAGAATAACTCACACGATGTAGGGAAACGGGGATAGTAGCTTCTTTTTCAACAACATAAGTGCTGTCACCATAAAAGCGCAGAAACCCAGATTAGGCGGAGAGTTGGGGAACGCGTAGTAGGGTGGGATCGGCATGTGGGAATTGGTGAGTGGAGGAGCCCTTTTGGCACTGCGGGCTGGCAGTCGTCCGGCACCAACAGGGTAGTCCTACGGCACCAGCAGAATGGGTTTCTGCCAGAAGGCAACTCGCTCGCCGAGCCAATCGATCACGGTCACCTGGCATTCGTAGTCGCCGGATGGCAATGGTTGAAGCGGGATGCTGATCTGAATCGGCACGGTGTTCAATCTCCGATCCAATGCTTCACTGAACTCGATCGGTTTAGTTTCGAACACCTTAATCTGGTTGCGGAAGAAGCTGACAAACGCCACCAACGGGTGCGGCTGTGCGATGGCCTGCTGATACGCCTGCAAATACACCAACAGTTCCCGGCTCTTGCTGAACACCGGCGTCACGCTGGGAATCAGTTTTTGGCCGTCCTGAACCAGCGGATTGGCGCGCTGCGCTTTGTCCTTGCCCGCGGTGTAGAGCGCATCCCGCATGTCCACGCGCTGGCCGCTCAAGACCACCGAGCTCGTCGCGATGGTCTTCTCCACCTTGTTCAGATTGGGGATGACGAACTCACCGATATACGTGCCGATGCGGCCGGTTTCGTTGTTTCGCGCCAGCACCTTGATCGAGTAGGCGCCGGGCAATAGCGTGAAGCCGGTATCGAAAAGGATTGGGCGCTTCGACAGCTCGGCGACGGTCGAGTCACTCAACTTGATGTCCACTTTGTCGCGCATGTTCTGAACGGTTCTGCCGCTCTCGTCCTTGACCTCACCGATGAAGTCGACGACCGTGCGAACCGCGCCGCCGCTCTTCGCCCGCACCAGTTCGCTGCCTGGAATCTTCAGCATCACTGGCACGAAATACTCGGCCCGGTTAAGCTGGAAGTAGTTCACCTCCATGGCAATGGTGATGTCGGTGACGGGGTCGCCCAGCATCAGCGCCTCTTCGAGCTGGCGCTCCTTTTCGGCCGCGTTATACTTGGCGAACTCCTTGCCGCCGAAGTACCCCTGGCGATAGTCAAGCTTGGCCGAAGGATACTCCTTCAGCGAGACAACAATGCGACGGAACTTGCCGTCGAGCGCGGTGTTGGTGGTGTAGTAGCCGACCGAGTAGTAGCTCGCATAATCTTTCTGCGCCTGAACAATACCGCGCGAAAGATCGTTGTTGTTAAGCAGCGCCTTGCCCCCGGTGTCGGCGGCGAGCGCATAGAGCGCGTCCTGCGATGTCTCCCGCGCGGTAGTCAGTTGCATGACCGACGCGCCCGTGTATATGCCGATGCCGCCGGAGGAAGCCCTGCTGGCGTCGCCCATGGGCGCCTGGGCCTCCAACCCGCGCGCATCCACCGTGTAGATGGATACATTGGCGCGAATGGCGGCGTTGGTCAGCGCGCGCATCTGCGCCAGGTTTCGCATGCCGTTGAATCCCGCACCAGCCGCAAAGTAGATCATCGACTTCTTCACGTTGATGCGGCCCAGCGCGCCTACCGCCGTTTGCAGCGCCGAGAGCTGGCGGTCCGTATTGAACACGTTGAACTCGCCATCGTCTTGCCCGAAAGCCGTAGCGGCATCGTCATTGCCTTCGTCCAGGGCAATGAGCGTATCCACGGCCTCCTTGAGCTTGTTCCGGTCGTCCGTGAAATCTTCCAGCAGGCGATAGGCGCCGGAATCGTATCGCATGATGGCCACCAGATCGGCGGGCAACATCTGAGTATCGATGAATCGCCGGGCGGCGGTGCGCGAGCGATATTTCTCTGCGTTGCCCATGCGGTCGAAGTACAGCGCAAGCAGGCGACGGTTGCGGTAGCGCGCCTCAGCGGACTGAGCGGCAGCAACTTGCTGCTGGCCGGCAGCGGGTGGGGCACTTTCGGGCTCGGGCTCGTCGAGCTTCTGGAATTCGCAGAAGGCCACTGCTTGCGGCGCGCCGCTTTCCGTGATGGCGAAGTCCTGGGCGGTGAGCCCTTCGATGGGATTGCCGTTCTTATCCCGAACGCTGACCATCTGCACCACCAACTGGCTGCTGGCAGTGAAGCGGACGATGCCGGCATCGTCAGTTGGCGTTTGCGCGGCAGCCAAAGCGGCGAGAGCAAGGCAAAGTGAAGCGCGCATTCGCATGGCTTAGAACCTCACCCGCAAGCTGGTCTGCACGCTTCGCATAGCATTGGCCGAGGCAGGAAGACCAAAAAGCGTGCTGCCGAAAGTGGTGTCCCACTTGGAAAACGTGACGTGATTCAGAAGGTTCTGGCATCCAAGCGGAGGTCGAAACTGAAGCGGTCCGTAAGCCGGAACGTCCGTGCCAGGGAGGCGTCCAGAGAAAGCTGTGAGGGGCCGGTTATCGAGTTCCGGCCGGCGTTGCCCCAGCTTCCAGCGCTGGGCGCGGCGTAGGCGGCAGGATTTAGGCGCAAACCGGCCGGCGCGTCGTAGAGCAGCGCACCGGTATAGTCCGGCCGCAAGCTCCCGGAAAAGCCGGTACCCGCCACGGCCCGCGGGTAGATAGGAGTCAGGGGCAAGCCGCTGCCCGCTGTCATGCGGCTCGTCAGGGTCCATTCCCTGACAACGCGGCCGCGCCAACCGCCGAGGAAGGCGCCTCCCCCCACGCCTACACCGGTGCTGTACTGAAACTGCACGTCCAGCACGTGCCGCTGATCGAAATTCGAGAGACCGCGTTCGGCCCGCAGGTCGAGCCAGTTCTGCGCCACTTGACCGCTGGCCGTTCCGCCACCCAGGCTGGCTGCGTTGTCGATGGACTTGGCCCAGGTGTATTGTGCGGTGACCGCGAGCCCGCCGCGGAGTCTCCGCCGGAAGCGAAATTGGCCGGCGTGCCGTATCGAATTGCCGCCCGAAGTCAGATATACGAACCCGGAGGGACAAGAAGGGCAGGGGTTCTCCGCGCCCGCCGGATACGTGTTCGGGTAAAACGCCTGGAGTGCGCGAGTTCCCTTTATGCCCAGATAGCTGGCCGCCATCGTCAAGTCAAACGGTAAATCGCGCTGCAGCGTGAGTTCCCAGTTCTGTGCATAGCCGCCGCGGAACGCCGGGTCGACGGCGAAGCTGGTCGAGGCGGCGCTGCCGGACGCCTGAAATCCGTTGGCCAGTGTATACAGGTTGGACCCGCTGTTGGACACGCTGATGCTTCTCGAAAGCGGCCACTGCTGCGCCATCCGCATCGCGATCTGCTGATAGCTGGAAGTGTCAACGTACACGCCGTAGCCGGCGCGAATCAACAGCGAGGACGCCGCAAAAGGACGCCACGACACTCCCACGCGCGGTTGCGGCAAAAACTTGCGGGAGCCGAGCAACGAATCGGGATAACGGGTTCCGCTGAGCGATCCCACGGGATTGGACGCCACCACGGGCGCCGCGGTGGAGAATGCGGAAACGAAATCCAGGTTGACCAGGCGGTCGTAGCGTTCCACCACCGGAGTGTCATATTCCCAGCGCAGGCCGGTGTTCAAGGTGAGACCGGAGGAAACCCACCAGTCATCGCCGATATAGGCGTACATCGCCGCCGACCGGAAGTACTTGTCGGCGTTACCGGTGGCGATCGAGATCGTGTCAGGAATGCCGAGCAGGAAACTGGCGAAATCGTAACCGGTGACGGCGCCCGTGAAGCCGAAAGTTCCGCGCGGGTTCTCTTGGGAGAATAAATTGTATTGCCTGCGGTCGTAGCCGGCGCCCGCTTTCAAGTTGTGCTCGCGGAGACCAGTCACCTGAAGGGCGTAGGTCACGCCGGCAGTCTGGGTCCGGATCAATGAAGAGTTGGCATCCGATAGCGCGGTGATCCCGCTCGAAAAGGAGAGCGAGGGCGGTCCCCAGTTTTCCGCCTCCTGATTGTTTCCCGTGATTCCGGCATTTCCCGAAATGTTCTCGCGGTTGGCGAAGTATGGAATCGTGCGCGAAGTGGAGCGGCTGAACTTTACCCCGAGTGTACCGAGCGCTCCTAAGGAGTACCGACGATTCCACGTGACGGAAGCGTCGAGGTTCCGCATCCGGCTCTTGTCCAGAAACCCGAAAATGCTCGGATGATCCGCGCGCGTGCTTTGCATCGTGAACGAAGCGGAGATGCTGCCCAAACGGCCCGCAGAATTCGTTCCCCTGAGCGCAACGGCGTCCGAATGAATCGAACTGACCAGCGGGACCTGGTAGTTGTATCCCGAAGCCGTCTGGAAGCTGGGAAGGGGGTAGAGCAAGAGCAGGTGTTTCGCCTGATCGCTGATGAGAGCGGCCGGGATGATGTTGCCGTCGAACGGCAGGCCGGTGGTCGGATCGGTGATCGTGATTGCCCGCCCCAGCGAGTCACGAAGGCCTGAGAAATCCCCAGCGCGCTGGTTGAGGTCCGGCACGACCGCGTCCGCCGTTTGCGCACTGCGATTGCGGGTCCAGGCATAGTTGAAGCTGAAGAAGTTGCCGTATCCCCCGCTGCGCCACAACCCTGGGATCTGCAACGGGCCTCCGAGCGTGACCGAGCCGTTGGTGCGACTGTAAGCGGGGCTGGCAACATCGCGGCCGGTGAGCGAATAGGAGCGTGCATTGAGCGCGGAGTTGTCCACCACAACCTGCACCGCCCCCGAGTAGCGGCTCCGTCTCCGGCGCGAGTTGCCGAAGGCGGCTGATTGCGCGAAAACGGAGTTGGCTCCGTTGTTGACGCTGCCGTTAATCAGCGCCCCCTCAACGACGCCACTCTCCGCGTCCTGTGTCGTGACTTCGGCCGGATTCTCCGTGGGCGGCCGGATAGTGGCGAGAGTATTCGCCGAAAGGACTTCGGGAGCATCTCGTTCCGCCTGCACTTCCTCGCGGGGCAGCAGTTTGAGTTCCCATTCCACGGCGGGCGCTTCCGCCGAAACACTGACCTCGCGCTGCAACGGCTGGAAGCAAAGCATCTCAACCCGCATCGTCCAGGCGCCGTCCGGCAAATCGGGGAACGCGTACCGGCCCTGCGACCCGGTGACCGCGGCCAATCGCCGGTCGCCCTGTGTGGCGGTCACCGTGGCTCCGGGAACCGGAACGCCGCCGAAGCGTACGACGCCCGAGTGCTCCGAAGCCGGGAGCGCTCCAACCGCCAGCCAAGCGAGGGCGGCGTAAGGGATGAATTTGAGATTTCGCTTGCCTGCCATGGCTCGTTGTCTCCGCTTTGTCCAGAGCTGTGACCCGCCAGGACCGGGCTTTTCGCGAGTCCAGCTTGAGGCCTGCTCGGATTAGTTCTCGGAGGGTCTCTCCACGTGATCGATCACAATGACCTCAACCGGAGCCCGGTCCGACGTGAGCTTCAATCCGAGTTGTTCCTCTAGCGCCCTGAAGATCGACGGCTTTGTTGCGACGGCCGAAGCGGCTGGCCCATCAAGACCAGCGACGGCGTTCATTGCATCGTCACCGGAATATTCCATGTGGATATCGAACAGCCCCGTGAGCCCGGTCTTGTCGACCACAGGGCGACGTACGCGCCCGGGGAGTGCGAAGCCGGCAAAGTTGTACATGCTCATCCCGTACCAGTCAGCGATAATATTCGGTCCGTCATTCCTGAAGCTCCCGCTTCCACATGGTTTTTGCGCGGACTCAAACAGCGCGCGCAGATTCCGCTGGTTTGGAGTAGATGCGCCCGGCGCCGGCAATGGCTGCGGGTTGTCCATATCGATCGGAGTACAACTGCCTTCCGCCGAACGCTTCAATCTAGGGTCGTTCCTCACGACGGTCAGTGCATAGACGGAGGTAACTTTAGCTTCCTTATGTACTCTAACGTTGAATCGTTCTTCGACGAGCGCTTGGAGCATTACGCTCGCCTTCTGCCAATAGGGCGTGGCGCGCTCGGCCTTCGCCGATATGTCGTACATGTCGGTATCCACCCATCTCGGCCCGCCCAAAACCTCAGGGCGTGGCCACCTCTGACGTGGGCCGTCCCAAGCGGCGTATGCCCCTTCGATGTACCACCGAAGCGGCCTACACTTCATAGCCCAGCTATTGGATGAGCTACTGCCACCTCCGGCCCGGCTATCGCAGCCCTTGTTGAGCTTGATAGAAGCCACTTCAAACTCCGGCCGCTTCGCAGCCGATTGTGCGTAACTAGGCGGTTCATTGAGGATCCCGACCGTACTGAGCAGAGCAGCAAACAGAATCCAACGTGTCATGTTGAACTCCTTTTACGTCATGGGCGGATTGTCATTGGGCAACCGGAAAGGCACTTCCACTTCGACAAGCGTTTCCAACTCCTGCGGCGGATAGACCCATTGCTTGACCGCATCGCACGCGGCGTTGATCAGCAACGGGTGGCCGTTGATGACTTCGACTTGCTTCACGGTCCCGTCCATTGCTATCAGGACCCGCAGGCGAACCGTCCCCTGGAGTCGCGCTTGCGCTGCCAGCGGCAGGTAGGTGGGATCCACGCGCTTGATGGGTTCGGGGCCGTGCTCGGTCAACGAGGCCATTTGTGCATCGGGGACATCCCCCGCGCGCCGTTGGTCTTCTCCCTTGACGAGGTTGTCGAGAATCGACCATGCATCAGCCGCGCGCCGTTGGTTTTCTCCCTTGGCGAGGTTGTCGAGAATCGACCATGAGCGGGCGGCGAATTTCTCCGGGTTTGCCGCCAGGGGCCGCTCTACCTGCGCCACCTCATCAGCCGAAAGCTTACCGGCCTTAACTAGCTCCGCAGGGCTGACCGGCGTCTGCGACTGCGCTGGCGCTGGCTGCGCCTGTTGTTGTGTCCGCGCCGGAGCTAGTTGCAGCGCAGCCAGCAGGAAAGCCGCTGCCAATGCGCCGGCCCCGATCGCCGCGCGTTGTCCCCCCACCAATCCGCGCGGAATCCATCGGGCTTCGTCCAGAATGCGCTCGATTCTCTCCCTCACCTCCGAAGGCCTTGTCATCGCCAGCGCCTCCCAATTCAGGCGGCCTTGTGTGGAGCGCACCGCAGCCGCGATCTCCAACAGCGTCTGCGCATAGGCTTCGCGCGCGCCGGTCGCAAGCAGCGCCGCATCGTCGCAAGCCTGTTCGGCGAGTACGGCCAGTCGCCGCTCCAGCCACCAAGCAATCGGGTTGAACCAGAAGACGCAGCGGTTCAGCGCGGCCAGCGCGGCAATCGCCCAATCGGCCCGATGTATGTGTGCGCGCTCGTGAGCCAGCGCGGCTTCAAGCTTGCACGGCTCCCAGTCGCGCCATCCGGCGGGCAGCAAGATCTTCGGACGCAGCCAGCCCACCGTCATCGGCACGGCGATCCAATCCGACTCCAAAAACTCATCCGCTCTCCGGCTGGCGCGGACTAGCCGTCGGGTGAAAAGGTAACTGAAGCTGAGGCGTAGAAGGAGGATGACTGCAACGGCCGCGTATGCGCCGGTGACGAGTTGGAGCCAATCGAGGTGCGACGAGCCCTTCGACGGACTGTGGGGCGCGGGGGCCAACTGTTGAACGAATGTCCACTCGATCGGCCGGGAGGCCGGTCCCACTGCGAATGGCTGCACTGTCGCGGGAAGGACGCGCAAAGGCAACGGAGGCAGAAGCGGGGTCAATGGCGCGGAAAGCAGCATTCCCGCGACTACGGCCGTCCAAACCGCGTGGCGCGCGGCTGCGCTCTCTACGCGAAAAATCCGCATTACGAGCCCGGCGGCCGCAGCCAAGCAAAGCGAACGCGCCGTGGAGCCTAGAAGGAGGGCGGCGGCGTCCATCCTATTTCTCCTTCCCGCGCCGGTTGGCGATGAGGCGCACCAGGCGCTGTAATTCCTCCTCGTCAACGACTTGGTGGTCCACCATGCCCACGAGGAGAGTTTCGAAGGAGCCGCCGCAGAACCGGTCGATGACCTGGCGCACCGCCCGGGCGGCCACGCCAACGGGGGCCTCCGCACCACGGTAGATATACGTACGCCCTTCGACGCTGCGCAACACGTAGCCCTTTTCTTCCAAACGCTTGAGAACGGTGCGAGCGGTGGACTCTTTCATGGGATGCCGCCGAGCGAGCGCCGTACGCACATCATCCGCCGAGGCGGAACCGCGGCGCCAGACGACTTCCATGGCCAGGTGCTCCAGGGGGCTAAGAGGTTTTCTATCGCTAAACATTGTAGCGTTATAAAATGTAGCGCAATCGCGGACGCTTGTCAAGAGAAAACTGCAGCGGAAGCGTCGGACGGGATCCCTGATCCTGGGCACCCTCACTCGCAAAGTGGCCGGGGACCGTTGACCCCTCAACGGCACTTCTCAGTAACAAGACACATCGCAACGGGGTATCCCCTATTCACGCAATCCAGGTCGCCCCTCGACAGCTCTTCCGCTGCCACGCCAGCGAGGTCCGCCATCGAGGTGAGCAAGCTTCCGTAGACCTTCCGCCGGCGAATCTGAAACGGATGCTAACCAGGAGTTTCACCCTGGCACCCGAGTTTATCGTCCGAAGCGGCGCGCGACGTACCGGGAGAGAAGTTCCTCGAATTCCCCGGCGATGTTCTCCCCCCGGAGCGTGGTCAACAAGCAGCCGTCCGCGTAAACCGGGGCGGCCGGCTCCTCGGAGGCGCCCGGCAAGGAGATTCCGATGTGCGAGTGCTTGGATTCCCCAGGGCCGTTGACGATGCAGCCCATGACGGCCACCTTCAACTCCTCGACACCGGGGTAGCGCTCCCTCCAGACCGGCATCTGCTCGCGCAGGTAGTCTTGCACCCGCCCGGCCAGCTCCTGAAAAACCACGCTGGCCGTGCGCCCGCAGCCTGGACAGGAGGTGACTTGCGGGTTGAAACTGCGCAGCCCCAGCGATTGCAGAATCTGCTGGGAGACGAAGACTTCCTCAGTGCGGTCCCCGCCCGGCGCGGGCGTCAGCGAAACCCGGATCGTGTCGCCAATGCCTTCCTGCAGCAGGATGGCAATCGCTGCCGTGGAGGCGACGATTCCCTTGGCGCCCAGACCCGCCTCGGTCAATCCGAGGTGCAACGGGTAGTCCCCGGCCTCCGCCAGCTTCCGGTACACGTCCACCAGGTCTTGGACGCCGCTGACCTTGGCGCTCAGTACGATCTGGTCGTGGGCCAGCCCGTGGCGCTCGGCGTTGCTGGCGGACTCGAGGGCGCTGGCCACCATGGCGTCCAGCATCACAGCGGAGGGCTCGCGCGGCTCGGGCTCTCGTGAATTTTCGTCCATCATCCGGGCGAGCAGGCTCTGATCGAGCGAACCCCAGTTCACGCCGATCCGCACGGGCTTGCCGTAGCGGATGGCGGCCTCGATCATGGCCCGGAAGTTGTCGTCGTGTTTCTTGCCGATGTTCACGTTGCCAGGATTGATCCGGTACTTCGCCAGGGCTTGGGCGCAGGCGGGGAATTTTTTGAGCAGGAGGTGGCCGTTGTAATGGAAGTCGCCGATAATCGGCACGTGCGCGCCGGCGAGGTCCAGGCGCTCGACGATCTCCGGCACCGCGGCGGCGGCCGGCTCCGTGTTCACCGTTACCCGAACCAGTTCCGAGCCGGCCCGGACCAGGGCGATCGCCTGGCTGACCGTCGCCGCCACGTCCGCCGTGTCCGTATTGGTCATGGACTGAACAACGATGGGGTGATTGCCGCCGATTTTGACTCCGCCGATGTCCGCGACCGCCGCGGCCCGGCGTGGTTTTGCCGCCATATGTTCATTCTGGCGCATTGTGGTATATTCCGCTTTCAGTGGAAGGTGCTGCTACTTTACCCGGCCGGCCGGCGCTGATATTTGACCTCGACGGCGTGATTGTCGATTCCAATCCAGTGCACGTCGAAGTGTGGCGCGAGTACCTGGGGCGGTTTGGGATCGAGATTCCCGCCGATCTGCCGGAGCGCATGTACGGCCTGCGAAATGACCAGATCGTCGGGACGCTGATGGGCGGCGATTTTACCGAGGAAGAAGTCTCCCAGCACGGCGCGGCCAAGGAGGAGTTGTACCGGCGGCGAATGCGGCCCCAACTCGCGCGGCGTCTGGTTCCGGGTATTGTTCGGTTCCTGGAGCGTCACGCCGGGTGGCCGATGGCGGTGGCCAGCAACGCCGAGCCGGCCAACGTCGAATTCATTCTGAGAGAATCCGGGCTCTCGAAGTATTTTCCGGTGATCGTGGATGGCCACCAGGTCGCCAGGCCAAAGCCCGACCCTGAGGTCTACTTCCGCGCCGCCGGGCTGCTCGGCAAGGCCCCCGGCGAGTGCGTGGTTTTCGAGGATTCTTCGGCTGGGGTTGCGGCGGCTAAGGCTGCCGGCTGTCGCGTTGTGGCGCTCCGGACGACGCACGCCTTGCTGCCCGAGGCGGATCTTATGGTGGACGACTTCCTCAGCCCGGAATTAGAGCCATGGCTTTGATAGCAGCCACCGTCACGCTGGACCTTGCGCATCTGGCTTTTGGGGCGGCCGCGCTGCTAGCGCTGGTCGCCGGGGCTTGGTGGATGTGGAACCGCCACCTGGCGGCCGGGCGTCTGACTATGCGGCGCCTTTCCCGGCTGGGTGAGGATCTGGGGGCGGGGATCGCGGTCGATACTCTTCGCCGCCTGCGGGCGGTGCTGCCGGGGGCGCTGCGGATCACAGACGTGGAGATGTATCTAGTGGACCATGCCTCCCATGCGCTTCGCCGCGTAGAGGGCAGCTCAGTCCCCGGATCTTCTGCGATGCCCATCTTGATGGACGACCCCGTCGGATTTCGCGAAAAGACAATGGCCCTGTGCTTCCGAAATCGAAGTATGGTCGCGGTTCAGGACGCCCGCCGAAGCCCGTTCCGTGACGGCGAGCGCGCAACCCCCCGCTCCGTCTTGTTCGCGCCGATGCTGGCCCAGAACGACCTGGTGGGAATCCTGGAAATAAGCCACTCCACGCGAATCCGTGCCTTCAGCGAGCCCGAGCAGACCGCCGCGCAGCACATCGCCGATGAGGCTGCGATAGGCATGCGGCTTCGGGAAGAGAAAGCTTTGCGGGAACGGACGGCGGGAGGGGATGAGGCCGAGGCCACGGGCCGGGTCATGGCTGATGCCGCCGGAAAGCTGGAGAGGCGGCTGTCCGAGGTTGAGGCGAGCGCCAAGCGGCTGCTGAGTCATGGCGGGGGAGGACGGATCGAGGCCGAACTGACCAGGATTTCCGGCCAGGCCCAAAAGGGGATCGCGGATGTCGCCCAGTTGTTGGACTTCCTGAAGAGCCGGGAGCGGGAGAGCCGCTCGGCCGACCTGGTCTCGCTGCTCCGCGGTCTGGCAAGAGTGGGTGAATCCGAAGGTAACGAAGCGGGGAGCCAGACGCTGGATCTGTTGGGAGAGGAGCCGGTCATTGTAGCCGCCCGGCCCAGCTACCTGGAGCGAGTCTTCTCCTCGCTGCTGTGGTACGCCAGGGATGCGGTGGCCGGCCAGACGGACAAGGTTGTTACCCTGCGCGTCGCCCGCCTGGCCTCGAGAGGCGAGGTGGGCATCTGGTGGCCGGGGCCTCCGCACGAGAGCGACGGAGGCGACCTCCTGGAGCGAGAACACAGTCCGGCCGAGGATGTTCTCGGACTGGCCGCCTGCCGCAGCCTGATCCGCAGTTGCGGAGGTGAACTCAGCCTGGTCTCGGATCTGGCCCGGGGCTGGTGCTTCGACATCGAACTGCCCTTGGCACCCACGGTCGCGCCTCCTCCGGCTAGCGAGACTGCCTCGCCGGCTCGCGCCCTGACGCCGCTGCTCGTCCTGGTCGAGGATACCGATCCACAGGCCCGGCAATCGCTCATCTCGCTTCTCGGCGACAAGGGCCAGCGTGCGCTACCGGCTGCGAGCATGGAAGAAGCCATTGAGCTGGTCAAACGCATTCACTTCAATGCCCTTTTCTGCTCGGCGCAGGGACTGGGCGCGTCCTGGATCGATTGCTTTAGCCGGGCGCGCAACCATGTGGACGCCTTCGTGGTGTTGTCTCCCGGCCACGACCCGGCGTTGTCCGCCGCCTTGCCTCCGGGAGTGGCTTACGCGCTGGCCAAGCCGGTGGAGCCGGATGAGTTAACGCGGCTGCTCGAACAGATCGGGGCGCGGATCGGCAAGCCTTCACGGTAGAATCAATATTGAGAGCCCTTGGCAGGGCGGCTGGGCGCCTCTGGCGCAGCGGCCCTGCTGCATTACAAGTGGCAACACGGTCAATCGTGTGTTACTGGAGAGAGGCTATGACGCTCCCTTCGTTGTTGCGCATCGCTATGATCTCCGCGCTCTTTGCGAGCGCGGCCGCGGCCCAGAAATACACCGGGCCGGTTCCGCCCAAGCCGGATGTCCCTTATCTTGTTCACGCCGACAACCTGTTGGAGACGGAGGCCTCCCAGGCCAAGGAAGATGACCGCGGCAAGGAAATACTCTACTCCGTGGAGGGGGCCAGCTCAGCCGTACGCACTCCGCTCGCCGAACCCATCTTCCTCATCGAAACGCAAAAAGTGGTGGCAGAGAAACTCGAGTTGTACAAGTTCGAGGTCAAGCGCGGCCGGCGCGAGTCCTTCTGGTGAAGAATCCTGGTAAGAATTCTCCGCGGGCAGTCCGCATCGTCGTCAAGAAGGTCGGCGACCATCTCTACCATATTGAAGCCGACGAGACGCTGCAGAACGGCGAGTACGGCCTCAGCCCGGCAGGCTCCAACCAGGTCTTCTGTTTTCAGGTGTATTGATCTCCGCCGCGCCCGCCCGGTAACCCTACTGGTAAAATGCTGATTGCTTAACCGCACTTTCAAGGCGTTTCAGTACCGCGACTTCCGCCTCATCTGGTCGGGAGCCTGCACCTCCAGCATCGGCACCTGGATGCAGTCGCTGGCCCAGAGCTGGCTGGTGCTGCAAATCTCCGGCTCCGCTTTCATGTTGGGCCTGACTTCTTTCCTGGGTGAGATCCCCATTTTCCTGTTTTCGCTGGTGGGCGGCGTGGTCGCTGACCGCATGGACCGGCGGCGCCTGCTGCTGGCATCGCAATACGTGCAGATGAGCTGCGCCTTCACTCTGACGGCGCTGGTTGCGTTTGGCGTGGTGCGGGTCTGGCACATCCTGGTGCTTTCGTTCCTGGTCGGGCTGGCGCAGTCTTTTGGCGGGCCGGCCTATCAGGCGCTGATCCCGTCCCTGGTGAAGACCGAAGACATTCCCAACGCCATCGCGCTCAACTCGATTCAATTCAACCTGGCGCGCATTATCGGCCCAGTGCTGGGCGGGCTGGCGCTCACCGGCCTGGGAGCCGCATGGTGTTTTGGGCTGAACGGGTTGTCCTTCGTCGCTGTTAT
>CAVTHW010000022.1:0-338314 GCA_963734625.1 Bryobacterales bacterium
CTCGCGGTCGTGCGCCAGCCTGAGGTCGTCATCCGAGGCGGGTTCGGGCGATACGAAATCGCCGGGTTCCGCGAGACCTTCCGAAAGCAGCTTGTCCCGGGTCAGCCGGTACTTCTGCCCGGGGAAGACGTGTTCGCCGATGTGCAGATCGTAACCATCGTGATACACCAATCGGAACGCCAGCATCGAGAAGGCAGCCTATTCGGCAAGTCTAGCGTGTTTCGCCGCTGGTGGCAGCAGCCCGGAAAGCGAGCCAGGTGAGAATCAGCGACGCCGCCAGCAAACCGCTGTCGCGCAGCAGGGTGTAAGGCGAAATCACGTCCCCCGCTCCCGAGCAGCCCGCAGTCGATCTGCATTCCCTTCAGGTAGGAACGCGCCATCGCCGCCAGGAACGAAATCAGGATCAACGAGACCAGGCTGGCGGACAGGCGGAGCCATTTCCCCACGATCAATAGCACTCCGAGCAGCAGTTCCGCCCAGGGGCAGGGCGCGCCGCGGCCATTACGGCCCACTGGGGCAGCAATCTGTAGGCGTCGATCTGGAAGGCGAACAAGACCCAGGAATCCCGCAGCTTGGTCCAGGCGGCGTACGCGAACACGATGCCCAGCGCCACTCTGAGGGCCAGCAGCAAGTGCCCGGGCAGCTTATTTCGCCAGTAGGTCATCGAGGAAGCGGCTCAGCAGGCCGTAGTCGACGGCCCCCGCCAAGGACAACCGCTTCAGGCGATAGGTGACGATCAGGGTAGGGGTCTGGTCCAGTCGGACCTTCTTTCCTAGCGCAATGTCCTGCTCGATGCTGGCGACGGTGGCGGGAGTCGAGACCAAGGCCCGGACCTGTTTGGCTTCGGCCGGAGTCAGGACGCTGCACGCGGTCTCGTCCACCTTGCCGCTCGCCGACCACGCCGCCTGATTCGCAAACAATGCGTCCGCCACCTGCTGATACTTTCCAATCCGTTCGGCCGCGGTAGCGTACAAGGCCGCCTGCCGCGAGTAGGCATGCATCGGGAGGGGGAAATTGCGTTGTATCAGGTACACCTTGCCATTGCCGACGTAGTCCTTCATCAAGGGGCGCAGCGCCTCGTCGTGGAGGACCTTGACCGGCGGGGCACTGAAAGTCGGAGAAGACCTCGATCATGATGGGAGCGTTGGGAAAGCCCGACGCCTTGCCCACCGAGAACCCGGCCGTAGGAGCGGCCACGGCTTCCAGCAGCAGCGCCAGGACGAGCACGACGATCTTCATGCTTTCAGCGTACCTGAGGCCCCTTGGCCAGGGCAAGGCCTGACGCTCACGCTCACGCTAAGGCGACTTTCGCACATCAGGGCCGTTTTGCCGGGTGAGTCGGGCATAGGGCTTTTGTAAGACGGTGCAACGCACGGTACTGTACCGGGGTGCAGTCAACGACAAGCAGCAGCACCGCTCGCGCACCCTGAGCCTGTTCCCCGAGGATCGCGAGATTCCCGAAGATGCCGTCGACAGCCTATAGGTGAGACTGAGCGGGCTGGAACGCATGTTCGGCAACTGCTGGCTGGCTGGCGAAATCCGGCGCCAGTTGGGCTGGACGAGTTCTGGCAGCAGCGCTTGCCGGACGGCCGCGAGGCCGCAAGTTTGGAGACGGTGCTGGAGCACAAGCAAGATTTGTTCGTGTGGTTACGAGGAAAGTGGGCTGATCTGTTTCACGCCGACTTCGAGGTGCTGCCTACGATCTAACGAGCACGCATTTCGAAGGCGCCATGGAAGAGAGCCCCAAGGCCAGGCGCGGCTACAGCCGCGACGGCGGCCGGATTGCTTGCAGGTGGTGGTGGCGCTGGCGAGCGTCCCTCGACAAAATCGAGAGGACCTACGGAAAGGCGAAGCGGTCGCTTCAAACTCTGCAGCATCTTGCGCGCGCCCCAAGTGGGATGGTTCTGCCGTTCGGCCACGATCGTGGCCGCTGTTTCCTCATCGATTGCCTGCGGCTGTGATGGGGCGCCCGGCTGCGGTTGGCCAACCCGGCTCGTCCGCTCTGACGGAAGCGCTCCAGCCACTCCCCGATGAATTCATTGCGTTGGTCCAAAGCGTTCCTCTCGTGCCAGGGCATTTGCCCAGTGTCCGAGATCTGCGTCGGCTACTACCACTGTCACCCATGTCGCCAGTCGGTATCACTTGCCGTTTTTCGTAGGATTGCGGCTAGTACTCGGCCGCTGTTTTGACTTGCTCGTCAGGCGGGTGATCGTGTGAGAAGATGGCGGCTGTGACTCTGCTCTTGCGGTAGGCGCTCGCGCTGGCCCGTCAGGTTATCTACGGCGCTGGGGCTGTTGATGGTTGCCGTGTCACATTCACGCCGCTGGTGAGTTGGTGGGCGCGGGTGTTGGCCGGCCCTTGGAACGACCCGGCAGGTGAGATTGTCGTTGTACTCACGGGTTCGGTGACCAGCCCAGGCATTTTGGGGGAAAGCTCCTACTGGCGGGCGGTCTACGCGGTGTACGTATATCAAGAAGGTCGAGGTGTACAGCAGATCCTGGTGAGCGGAGGCGGGCAGAGGAGACGCCGTACGCGGAGACGGTGCAGCGGTTTCTGGTGGCCGGCGGAGTGCCGGCCGGTGTAATCCGCACGGAAACGCTCTCGAAAAGCACTCGCGAGAGCGCGCTGGAGGCGACGCGCCTGCTGCGCGACACCCCCGGAAGGAAGATCCTGCTCACGAGCGACTATCACATGTTTCGGGCGGCCAGAGCATTCCGCAAGGCAGGCCTGGCGCCCTTGAACCGAGGCCCTTTCCGGACGCGCTGAAGCGCGCCAACAGTCTGGCTCCAACGCTGGCCGGTGTTTCTAGACCTAGTAACGGAAACCACGAAAATCGGCTACTACTTCGCTCGCGGGTGGATTTGAGGGGCTTGGGGGAGAAGAGACAAGACCAGTCCTTGACGATATCAGGCCAGGCGCCCCGCTTTGTAGGGCAGGAAACGGGACATGGCACCCCAGCACGGTCACAACTGGATGCTGAAAAATCCAGACGCTCCCAATGCCCGGCTAAGTCATTGATATGGCTGGGATAGTGGAATTGTACCAGTCGGCGTACCGGCGCGTGGAAGCGTGTTCGCTTTTGTGCGGTCTGTTAGCGTGTAGGTGGGGGAGGACATGCGCACATCAGTGCTGTTACTCATTGCCGCGGCCCTGCCGGTTGCGGCGCAGACGAAAGTGGATCTACGGACACAATCAAAAGGCGTTGATTTCTCCGAGGCAGCGGCAACGCGGCCGTTGAAGACCGGGACCACCCTGCCGGCCACTTGCCTTGCCGGAGAGATGTTCTTTAAGACGGATGCGACTCCGGGCAGCAACATCTATGGGTGCACGAACGATGGCGTCTGGCGCATGCAGAGCGGCCTTAGCACCTTGACAGTGCAGAATTCAGGGGTTGTGGTCGGGACCCAAGCAGCCCAGAACTTCATTGCTGGACCTGGTCTACTGAACGTGATGACGGACACAGGCACGCGGATCAACATCCAGCAAAATGTCGATACGGCGGTGGTTCAGACGCGGGCGGCGGCACAATCCGGGGAAGGCTTACTGTGCGCTCCATCCAGTGGTTCAGGCAGTGCTTTCCTGTGCTCAATGAGCCCAACCCTGACGTCATACACGCCGGGGGATGGTGTTGTTCTGAAACCGGACACAAGTTCCGCGGGCGGAGAGGTGAACGCGATCGACATAGACACGTTGGGCCCAGTGCCTGTCAGGCTGGCCGATGGAGTCACAGACCCGACGGGAGCGGAGATCATCGCCGGGCGCCCTACCCTATTTGGTATGATGGCGCTTGCTTTCGTCTGCTGATTCCGCCGATGAATGTGGGGTTTGCTGTTGCGAGCCGGCCGGCGTGCGACGCTTCTCATCGGGGGAGGCTCTGGCAGACGTTTGGCGGTCAGGGCGTCAAAGACGAGGTTGCAGTCTGCGCGAAAGATGGTGCGGAGGGCTTCGCGTGGCGAGTCCTTTATTGATGGAGCGTAAGGAGATCCACATGGCTCAAAACTCTGCCTCTCGGTCGCCCGCAGTGTTGCGGGGTTTGGTGCTTATGGCGCTGCTGTCATCCGCTGGCTATGGGGAGCAATCGCTCCGGTTGGCTCCGGGTTTCTGGGCCAGCACTACCATTCCGGACGCTGCCCCTTACTCGACGCTGGGCTCGACGCGGATAGAGTTTCGTGTCCACGGTTGGACACGGGGTAGCGGGTTAATCCGGTTGCTCAATGACGGCGTCCTAGACGTGCACTTCCCGCCGGATGCCGATCAGATTCTGCTAAGAGATGTGGTTGACAACAACGGCGAGCTCGGAGGACTGACTTTCGACATCGCGGGGCGTCCGGATTTTATTATCCGGTTTCAGCGTGACACAACGAACAAGCAAATCACGGGTGAAATCTGGAACGCTGACGGCAGTAACTACCGGATGCAGTCGAAGGTCATCACGGATGTCGTCATAACGAGTTTTGCCGGAGGTTGGAGCTTCGGGGCGAGCTGGGCTTCTCCTTCCTGTTACCTTGCGTACTTTCGCTGGTATTCGACCTTGGTTTCCATCGGGTCGGCAGCCCCGCGTGGATCGTCGGGAGGAGACCTTGCCGATTGGGAGTTCGAGGGGAACGGGAGAGACTCCTCCGCGCACCGACTAGATCTGACCATGAGCGGGGGGCCGGCTATCTACGCTGCGACAAGCACGTATCCGCCCGCCGCCAACGCCGGCGACCTGGCCATCGTCAGAGCCGGCTATCCGGCACGACTCGATGCGACACACTCCTATGCGTCTGTCGGCGGTCCGCTGAGCTATCTCTGGCAGCAACTGTCGGGCCCCACGACGGTCGTCTGGAGCAGCCGCACTGCCGCGACTCCGCTGATTTCAGGGCTAGTTTCCGGGGAATATTCGTTCCAGGTCACGGTGACCGACGAGCTCGGACAGAGAAGCAGCGCTACGGTGCACATCGGCGCCGTGGCAACCGACGAGAGCGGCAGGGTGATCATGGCCGACTCCAACATAGCAAACATCATCGGCCCCCAACTTCGGGTCGGCCAAAGCCCGTGGCCCTGGTTCGACGACCGCCACCAAGCCCTGGCGGGCTGGTTCGGCAACTGGTTGGACACCGACGACACGTTCCAAGACCAATGGAATGTCCCCCTTTCAGGCACCATCACCGTAACAAACGGATCTCCGACCGTTACCGGCTCAGGCACCACTTTCCAGACAGCTTTCTGCGCCGGTGGCGCGTCGCCTACTGACGGTAACTCCTTCGTAATCTGGTATCCGGTTGGTGACGGCAAATATGGCCGACGCGACTACAACATTTCCCGGTGCGACTCACAGACGCAAGTCACGCTCGACAAGGCGTACGATACGACCAGCGGGACAGCAAGCGGCCTGCATTACGCAAACTGGAGGACCTTTGGTTACTGGTGTGGTGGTAGCGATAACCGAAATTACTATGATAACGTAACTGCGTACTACTCTCTGTACTACCGCACCGGACTGACCCGTTATCTCACGTGGGCCCGAACTCTCGCCGATCGTTGGTGGACGATGCCAGACGTGGACGAAGGCCGCGATCGGTGGGGTTCCAACGGAAACCACGAACTTAATCCTCGTCAAAAGGCGATGACCGGCCTGGTCCTTCGGGCGCTAGATGGGCGCAGCGACATGTGGCCCGGGCTCACGACCTGGCTGGACATCTACGCAGCGGGAATTGGAAACCAGACCGCATATATTTACGATTTGCGCGAACTAAGCTATCAAGTAGCTTTTGTCGCGCTGGGCGCCAAGTTTCACCCCGACTCCGCTAAGCGTGCGTCCTACATTAACGCCCTGGAGCGTGCCATCAGCTTGACGTGGGCACCCGTGCAGACGGCACAAGGCGGATTCTGGAACCCTACCTATGGCTACAAGTCAGCCAACGATGGCAGCACTCTGACCGCCACTCACGGATCAGCCGACGTTGCGCTGGCAGGGGGCACATGGCAGAGCGACTGGTTTTGGCATATTGGCGGAGTCACGCCGAACGCCTTTCTGATCTGTGCCCACAGCTTCAACGGAATTGGAGAATGCGAGTCGGTAGCCTACATCGCTACCTATGTCGATTCCACCCACGCCACCCTCGACCGGCCCTACGAGGGCACCACCGGCAGCATGCACGGGTGGCAGATGGCTAACATTGTGGGTGAGGGCACGCAGCCATTCATGATGGGCGTTGCTGCAACGGCGTGGAACTGGGCCTACAGTGCTCTGGTGGCGGCGTCGAGCGAGTATGCCGGAAATGCGAGAAGGTTCGTATTGGATATTGCGAGCTGGATAACTAACTATGGATTCCGCAGCAGCACAAAAGGGTTATATTACGGACGGTTTTTTCCTAACTGCGAGCCAATCCGCGATGGAAATCCGTGGTGTTCTTCTGAATCGGCGGCTGACAGCCGCTATTTGTCGAGCGAGGTTGTAAACGCTTTCACTGCCGCCTATGTGCTTTCTGGCGACGAAGCGTATAGGAGCCGGGCAGACACTCTCTTCGGCGCCATGTGGGGCGGCCCATCTTCGGCAGGACCGGGGGCGGACGGCATTTATAACTCGGAGTACGCCGATGGGGGCTGGACGTATAGCGTTAAGAAGAGCAAGAATTTCGGCTTCGCCTTCGGGTTTGGGCTTGGCGCAGGATGGCCGGCGGCGAGACTCGGGGTGATCCCGGCGTCACCAGGCACTCGGACGATGATCGGCTTCGACCCGACAGGGGTTTCGGGCGCGACTCAGGTCCGGATTAGTCTGATGAAGCCCATTGGAGAGACCGACGAGACGGTGTGCGAAGCATCACCCTGCACGGTGATGGTAGACCAGCGGCAAGGTGATCCACTGATGAGATCGGAATACCTTGCCGCCGACGGGCATGTGCTGTCAAGTGGCGAGTGGACGTTGGTGGCTGTCCAATAGTTCGAGTGAGCCTTGCTGATTCTGGGGAGGGGCGCATCCAGGCACGCGCGTGGCCGATTCTGGCACGACCGGCCGGGCGGTGTTATTTCCGGAGACGACCGTCCTTCGGGATTGTGGAGACGGGTAGGGTTCAACGTGGGAGAGTGACTGCGATGAAGACGCACTCGCTTCGTTATCGGGTCCAGTTGCTGAGAGCCAAGCGAGAGGGTTTCTTTCGGGATACTGGTTGGCTCGCACTTTTGAGGCATCTTGGGAAAACTACTACAGCGTGGCCATTCGTCGACTTGGCCACCGAACTCGATCGACGGGAGGGTTTCGCTAAGTACAATACACCTCTGGGGACCTTCTGGGCGCCCATATCGGATTTATGAAGTACCGGGAAGCACGCTGCCCGAGATTTTGTGCGGAGTCTATGAATACGGAGGCGCCAAGATCTCCCCGGGGGAGGTGGTATTCGATATGGGGGCGAACCTGGGAACCTTTACGCGGCTCGCCTTCGAGCGGGGCGCCGCGAAGGTTGTTGCCTTTGAGCCGCAAGGTGTGTACGAGGAATGTTTACGGCGGACGTTTTCGTCTGAGATCGCGTCCAAACGGTTGGGAATAGTCTCCTCACCCGTCTGGAGCGAAAAGAGAACGGTCCACTTCGCCGGCCAGGGGCTCGTGGGCCGTGTGGCCGAAGAAGGCACAACAATGCAATCTGTCACGCTGGATGAGATCGTCGACAGGCTGGCCCTTCCCAGAGTTGACTTCCTCAAGGCGGACATCGAAGGAGCTGAACGGCAGGCATTGTTAGAGGCCGCAGGCCTGATTCGGAGGTGGCGCCCGCGCATTGCGTTCTGTGTGTATCACCATCCTGACGACCCGCAGGTGATTCGCAAGCTGATCCAGGGGTATCAGCCCTACAAGTTGGTCTTCGACACATCCGGCCGCTACGTCTATGCGTGGTGAAGCAGTGCTCCTGGAAGATGGGTGTGCCGTCTCCGACTTACTGGACAACATAGAATCGGCACACACGTAGCCAACCTTATAATGCCTCAGTGGTTGGGAGCACCCAGGATCAGCAATCATGCATTGCGAAAGTTTCTCCGATTCGAATCCTCGGCTTGATGGGGCCAGGCTTGTCGCTGGCCCAGCCAGAAACCTGATGGACTTTCGCCTTAGGCGCGCGCGCGCGTGTGGCCATTTCCGCCGCAGCCGTCGGAGGCGTTCCGAAGATGCTTGGGAACTATCAGAGCGCATTGTTTGTGCCTACGGCGGTTCCTGAAGAACTCGCGAGGGCGATGGGGCGGGCTAGCCAATGAGATGCTGGCGGCGGGTGTTTCAGGTTATGCCGGTTCGTAGCCTATAATGATTTTCAGTCTCCACTTTGCAGCCAAGGATGAAGGTCCTATATTCACAGCCGCTCACTGCACCGTCACGGACCCCTCCGCCGGTGGGATTCGAGCAGCTTGGAAACGAGTCCGAGTTGTCGGCAGAATTCGCCCGACACTTTTCTTGGCTCCGTGGTGGCTCCGAGCGGCTCCTGCGTGTTTATCTGGCAGTGAGGCTGCTGGCATCGCGTAGGCGATTCGATGCGGTCGTCACAGGCCGCTATGGAGAGTATTTCGCCCTTCTCCAGAGCCTCCTTCCCTTTGGAAGAAGACCGCATCTGCTGCTGGATGTAGAGTGGCTCGACCGAGAAGGGAGCAAGTGGCTGAGTCGTTGGCTCCGCCGGCGCATTGTCCAAGGGGCGACAAAGATTCAAGTATTCTGCCATTCCGAGGCGCGAGACTACGCGCTCCATTTCGGAGTGGATGCGACGAAGTTCGTGTGGATTCCTTACTGCACCGAAGCTAGTGCGGTTCACAATGTTGAATCCGGCCGTTATGTTTTCGCAAGCGGGTATCATCACCGCGACTACGCGACGCTTTTGGCGGCTGTTGCCGGCCTGCCGGTCGAGGTACGAATCGCCGCGCCAATGTCCGAGTTCCGGTTTCTTGAAGTTCCGAGTAATGTCAAGATTATGGGCTTGCTCGCTCCCCATAATTACTGGCGGACGCTCGCGGAGTGCCGCTTCGTCGTGCTGTCATTGCATCCGAATCTGCTTCGACGCCCAGGGGTTATCACGTACGTCGGAGCGATGCGTATGGGCAAGTGTGTGGTGGTGAACGAACCAGTGGGGGCATCGAGCTACATCGATCATGGTGAGAGCGGCTTCCTTGTGCCACCTGCAGCGCCAAAGGCGCTACGGGATCAGATTTGGACGTTACTGACAAATCCTGAACTCGTACATGCCGTAGGAAGGAAGGCCGAGCGTGTGGCCATGGAACGATTCACACCGGCACAGTACTTCGACACGATTGAGCTAGCGGTGAGGGGAGCGGTCGAGATCTGGCCGACGCACCGGGACTGATCGGTCTCGGGCCTTGCGGCGATTCAGCGGACACGTGAGCACTGGACACCGATTGACGTCCATGCGGGCGCGTACCACCGGAGATGCAGTCGCGGAGACAAACCATACCCTCTGATGACAAGCTCTGATGAGTTCCGACGCTGAAGCCTCACGGGATACCCTATAATGCCTCAGTGGGCATGAACAGCTCGGATCAGCAACCGCGCACTGCGGGCGCCTCGCCGATTCGAGTCCTCGCCTTGATGGAGACCGGGCTTGTGGTCGGCCCGGCCAGGAACTTGATCGATTTCGCCAAGCGCGCGCGCGAAACCCATGCGGGCGTGCCCCCGATCGAGGTCTGCATTGCCACCTATCGCCGCAGGGGCAGCGGCCCCGAATTTCCCTTCGCCGCCGCCGTCCGGGAGGCCGGGCTTCCGGCCGAAGTGATTTCCGAAAAACACGCTTTCGACTTTGGCGCGATTTCTCAGCTTGAGCGCATCATTGCGCTCCGACAGCCGCACATTGTTCAAACTCATAACGTTAAATCCCACCTCTTCATTCGGCTGTTAAGCGCCTGGCGGTCTCGTCCCTGGGTGGTGTTCCAGCATGGATACACCAACAAGGACCTCAGGGACCGGATTTATAACCAATTGGACCGCTGGACTCTGCGGAAGGCTTGCCGCGTGGTTTCGGTTTGCCAGGCCTTCTCGGGCAGACTCCAGCGTTGGGGAGTTCCGGCATCCCGGATCGTCGTGCTGCACAATCCGGTGAGGCCGTTTATCCCTCCAGACGCCTTGGACGTCGACGCCACGCGGCAGGAACTGGCCCTTGAGCCGGGGACTTTCATCGTGCTCGCCGTAGGCCGGCTCTCGCGCGAGAAGGGCCACCGTGACCTGCTCGAGGCGGCGGCGATTCTTCGTGGCTTGCACCCGTCCGCGCCGGTCCGCTTCGTCCTTGTCGGCGACGGGCCGGAGCGCCGGGCTCTGGCAGCTCGCTCGGACGAACTCGGCCTGCAGGCCGACGTAACCTTCACGGGCCAAAAGCACGACGTACGACCATTCTACGCATTGGCCGGCATAGTGGTTTTGCCCTCACACAGCGAGGGCTCCCCGAACGTGATCCTGGAAGCGATGGCTGCCGGCGTGCCGGTAGTCGCGACTGCCGTCGGCGGCGTTCCGGAGATGGTGACCGATGCAGTCACGGGCCTGTTGGTGCCCAGCCGGAACCCGACCGCGCTGGCCTCGGCACTAGCTCGTTTGATCGCCGATGACGAGTTACGTCATAAGCTGGCCGCCTCCGCGAGCCTGTGCGTCAAAACCAAGCATTCGCAGGCCGAGTACTGCCGCTCGCTCGCTGGGGTGTATCAAGAAGCGATCAGCTCGTTCTGCGGCCCGAACGGCGAAGGTCGGTAGATCCGCATGCGTATTGGCATCGTCTATCATGGTTCCGAATTTCCACCTTCCGAGCGGATAGAGAAGATCGCCGCATCTCTTATCTCCGCCGGCCACACCATCTTTCTGCTCTGCAACAACGATGGCCGGTTTCCCAAGGACGAGGAAACCGTGAGCGGAGTGCACGTATTGCGCTTGCGGCCCCACTTGCCAAACCGGAAGCTGAACCGGGCCATGAAACTACCCGCCTTCTTCAATCCGTTTTGGGTCGTGCAATTGCGGAACATGGTAGCGCGCTTCGGAATTGAAGCATTGCATGTAGTGGACATACCTCTCAGCTTGCTCGCCCTAGGCGTGGGCCGACTCTATCGCATCCCGGTGGTCTTGGACATGTGGGAGAACTATCCAGAGGCGCTCAAGTTGTGGTCTCAGACGGATTGGACTACACATTTCATCCGCAACTACCATGTGGCGCGCGCGGTTGAATCCTACGTAATAGGCCGCGTAAGACACGTGATTACGGTCGTCGAGGAACAGAAAGAGCGGCTGGTGGCGAAGGGTGTTCCAGAACAGCGCATTTCCGTGGTGACCAATGCTATTGATCCAGGTCTGTTTTGCCTCACGGCGGTTCGGAGCGACACCTGCCTTGACGCCGATGCCAGCCGCTATAAAGTGCTTTACGTAGGGGGTATCACCTGCGAGCGCGGCCTGGACGATCTCATTCGAGCTGTGCCGCTCGCCGTCGGCAGAATTCCGGAACTGCGGCTCTACATCGCCGGAAAGGGCAATGACGAGCCGCGCCTGCGAAAGTTGGTTGCAGAGCAAGGGCTGAGCGACTACGTCCGGTTCCTCGGTTGGCTGCCGTTTGAGGACATACAATCCTTCGTCTTGAAAAGCGATTTGTGCACCGTGCCCCACATTTCCTCGGACTTCATAAACACCACCGTTCCCAACAAGCTCTTCCAGTACATGTTTCTGGCCAAGCCCGTCCTTGTTTCTGACGCGAAGCCGCTGGCCCGGATCGTGCGGGAGGCGGGATGCGGCTTCGTCTTCCAGTCCAGGAATCCCTCTGACGCCGCGGCCCGGATCATTGAGGCTTACGAGTCGCGGGGCACGCCGGAGATTGGCGAGCGAGGCAGGCAGGCGGTTCTGCGTTCTTACACCTGGGAGAAGGTCGAGCCCGAACTGCTGCGTGTTTACGGACAACTCAGAGCTTGAAGAGGCGCTGCGTGGCGTCCTGGCAGGGGGCTTCCTGGGTGGGAGCAGCGAAATCAGGTCACGAGGAGGTGAGGGTCGGAGAGGCGTTTGTGGATTACGCTGAGGGGGTGGGGTTTCCGGGTTTCGGATTTTTCCGGCCGGGCAGAATTGGCGCTCGGCGGAGTCAACAACGGCTCCCAACGGAAAGCACCGCACTTCGGAGGATCAAGGGCCGGCGGCTGAGTGTATCATCCCTGGAGGGCGCGAGCCAACCTTCCAGATAAGTTCGAAGGGCTGAACACGAAACATGGAGAATCCGAAGCTAAAGGTTGCATTTCTTGTCGGTAGCGATAGCGCATCAATCAGGCGCAGCATCGACGCAGTGTGCCGATTGCCAGGATTGGAGCCCGTCGGTGTGTTGCTGGACTCCGAGCCTGTCCGCTTCAAACGGCGTCTGAAGAGTCTCGTTCGGAACGTGCGCGCGAATGGCTGGTCCTATCCCTTTTACGCAATCGTCAAAGCGATTTGTACGGCGACTGGAACCGCGGTGAAGAACGCTGCTGTCTCCCGCGCGGAAACAATGCGGGTTCTGAGGCAGGCCTTTCCAGATAAGTGTTATTCACTGGCGGAATTGGGGACTCGGTACGGCATGATAGTTCACGCCGTAGGAGACTTGAACGGGGCAAACGCCGCTCGCGTGTTAAGCGAGTGCAGCGCCGACCTCGGCATAGTGCTGGGCACCCGCATTCTTAGGCCCTCGACGTTCGGCGTCCCGCGAATGGGTTGCATTAACCTCCATAAGGGTAAGGTGCCGGAATATCGGGGCATGCCACCTGGGTTTTGGGAACTTTACGATGGAGCATCGTCGGCCGGCGTCACGGTGCACTTTGTCGACAAAGGCTTGGATACGGGCGATATCGTTGCCACAGACTCAGTGTCCATACTGAAGACGGATACGCCCGAAAGCCTTCTGGAAAAACTGCACGAGCGCGGGGCGCGGGTGCTGGCCTTGGCGGTTTCAGCAATCCGGGACGGAAGAGCGATTCCGCGTCCGCAGCAGAAGTCATCGGTCAGATCCCGGACCAAGCCCAGCAGAGGAGACGTCGCTTTGCTTCGGCGGCGTTTGCCTCATTGGAAACAGCAGGGCGACGTTTCGAGGATCGCGCGGAATCTGTACCTCTTGCTTGTTTACTACTCTGGACTCTACTCTCTGGTTCGTCAATACCACCGTCTTCGGAGGCGGTCAAGAGGTGCGATCTACTTGTACCATCGAGTCAATGACTATTCAAAGGATGTTCTGACCGTGGATGCCGAGACGTTTGCCGCTCAGTTGCTGGCAATCTCCAAACGCTATCTCGTCTCCTCGACGGCCGGCCTCGTCGATTGCATCCGGAACAAGAAGCCGCTCCGGCCCACGACTGTCGCCATCCACTTTGACGATTGTTATCGGGACATTGTGACAAATGGCGCATGCATCATGAAGGTGCTGGGGATTCCGGCGTGCGCCTTCATTAACAGCGGTTTCGTCGACACCGACCGATGTTTTGCTCACGACGTTGCGCAGTACCCGTTCACTTACGAGATGCTCCGATCCTCTGATCTCCAAGCATGGACCAGCCTAGGCTTCGAAGTTGGGGCGCACACGGTCAACCACGTGGATCTCGGAAAGTGCACAGTTGAGAGCGCCGATTCCGAAGTTGTTGCGTGTGGCGAGACTTTGCGAAAGATCACCGGTAAGCCTGTCGATTTGTTTTCATTTCCATTTGGACGAGTGGACAACATCAGCGAGCCAACCCGACAGACCATTTCGGCAGCCGGGTACGTCGCATTGTTCTCCGCCTACGGCGGTGTCATAGGACCGCACACAGACCGGTACGACATTCCAAGGATGGGAGCATCCTGGGAGTCATCCCCCGTATATTGTTTGCTGCAGATCGAAGGCCTTGCGTTGGGTCAACTCGCGTCCGCACTTCGGCGCATCTGGGATAAGGTGGGGAGCAGCCGCCAAGTCCATGAAGCTAAGCCCTTGGCATCGACATTAGAGGATTGAGGCTATACCATCGGCGTAGGAATGGTAACGTCGAAGCCAATGTTCCAAAGTCAGCATATGCCAGAGTTGCATGGGCGCATGGCCGGATTGAACCGTGTTCTCAACCGAGGCCCGGATCTTGCCCGGGGCAATCCAGCCTTCGAGTTCCAACAAGGGTTCTTTCTTCAAGTCTTCCAGGGCGCTCGACCAGCGCGTTGACAGCCAGCGCTCGACCGGGACTGTGAATCCTCTCTTGGAACCTGCCGCCACCTTCGGACTGACGCGCCGGCGCACGATCTCGCGCAGGACCGCTTTCAGCGTCCCGCCGTGGAGGCGAACGCGGAAGGGCAGCGCCGCGGCGAACTCCCAGAGTCTGTGGTCGAGGAACGGGGACCTGGCCTCCAAGGCGTAGTGCATGGATGCGCCATCGACTTTCGTCATGAACTCTCCCACGAAGCGCGTCTTCTGCTCATGCTCCAGAACGGCGGAGAGGAGTCCTCGCGCTGACGCCATAGAAAGCGCCATGTCCCTTTGGGGCAGTTCCCGTCCGGCCAGCCGTTCCCCCAACATGCACCGCTCCCGGTAGTAAGGCAGTCCGTCATGGACCATGGTGACCGCACCAAGACCACCAGTGGCGTAGTCCAGGAAGTGTTTGGGACGGCGCAGGAATTCCAATCCATCGAAGTGGCCGCGGACCGAGAGCCAGAAGGGCAACGCACGGTCCGGTAAATGGCTAGCCAGCTTCTGCGCCAGCCAAAAGTGCCGTTGGAAAGGATAGCCGAGGAAGACGTCGTCGCCGCCATCGCCGGTCAACAGCACAGTTGCCATGGGTTTGATGAGCCGGCATACCCGGAGCATGGCGAGCGCAGAGGGGCAACCGAAGGGTTCTCCGTACGCCTCGATGAGTTCCTCCATCAAGTCGGGTGGCTCGGCAGAAAGGGTCACAACTTCGTGGGGGATGCCTAGGATCCGCGCCGTCTCAGCAGCCTGCGGCCCCTCGTCGGCAGGGTCCCCCGGGGCCGCGACCGTAAAGGCCGTGACCCTCGCGTTTCGCTGTGCCATGGCCCAGCAGACGAGGGCTGAGTCGATGCCGCCGCTGAGAAGTACTCCCACAGGTACGTCGGCGTAGAGCCGGAGGCCGACAGCTTCCAGCAGCAATCTCTCAGTTTCCTCGACCGCTTCCTCGAAGGTAATCTTGGAAGACTCGTCCACCCCGGGCAGAGACCAGTAGGAACGCTGGGAGATCTTGCCATCTCGCCACTCCAAGATCGTGGCTGCGGGCAACTTGGAGGCGCCACGGACGATAGTGCGGCTGTCGGTCACGTAGCCGAATTCCAAGAACTCCAGCACGGCCTGGGCGTCGATTTCAGAAACGAGACCCGCGGCGCGGAGCGCGGTTACGGTAGAGGAGAACGCAATCTGTCCCTCGCGCACCGCGAAGATGAGCGGTTTCACCCCTAGACGGTCGCGCACGAGGGTAAGTTTGCGCAGAGGTTGGTCCCAGACAGCGAAGGCGAACATTCCGCGCAGACGCCCGACCAAGCGATCAATCCCCCACTCGCGGTATCCGTGCAGCAACACTTCGGTGTCGGTGTTGGAGCGGAAGCGGCAGCCGCGTTGCTCAAGATCACTCCGCAACTCGCGGAAATTGTAGATGCAGCCATTGAACACCAGTCCAACCTGGCCGTCGTCGGACAACATGGGCTGGTGGCCGGCCGGGCTTAGGTCGAGGATGGCCAGGCGCCGGTGTCCCAGGGTGGCACCGGGCCAGGTGGCGATGCCTTGGGAGTCGGGTCCCCGGCGCTCGAGAGAGAGCACCATGGCCTCGACGGCTTGTCTACCCTCGGGATGGAGCCGTCCGGTGGCCAAGCCTGCGATGCCGCACATACCGCTATTGTTACAGAATACGCCTGGAGAGATGATTATCGTGCGTCCCCAGGTACCATGAGACCACCTTGTCAATTATGCGCTGGTACAACTCGGGCTCCCCGCCGAAACTCAGCGCGCACCGGCGGCCAGCAGCAGCGGTCCTGCTCCTGAGTTCGCCGTCAATCCACGCCCGCCGGATCATCTCCGCAAGCGTGGCGGGGTCTTCGGGCGGAACGGTCAAGACCTCAGACGAGAACACGTCCGATATACCCGGTCCTTCGGAGGCGATCACGCACTTGCCGAGCAGCATGGCATTCAGGGCGGTGCTGATACCAGAAGCGGCGATGTTCGACTTGAGGATTGGAAGTACGACCAGTCTTGCGCCGCTCAAGACCCGCACCAGGTTGTCCTCGGTTCCGTCGTCATCCAGGACGCGAACAGCACTCGGGAGTTGATCGAGATCCAAGGCGAAGCGAGCTCCATGCGCCTTCAGCGATGACAAGTCCGGGGATGCAATTGCTGCCGGGAAGGGCAAGAGGGCCATGGCCTGGAAGAAGGTTGCATAGTCGCGCATGGAACGGCCCAGGCAGAGGACGTAGTCCCCGTCCGGATTCGGTTCCACTTCCCGCCGATACCGGACGTTGGGCTTGAAGGGGACGAAAGAGCTGCGATCAGGGCCGATGCCGAAGACCGCCTGATAACCTTGCAGGTCCCTAAAATAGTGCACGAAATGGTCGATGCGGGAGAACAGGTATCTCTTGGCACACAGGGAGATCCTCTGTAAGGGTCCCTCAGGTCTGCGGAGTACGAGGTCCACGGCTACGAGAGGCCGGCGGAGGAATGGAAACACCAAGAACAGGGCACTCAATCGCACCACCAAGCCCGGGTCACAATCGATGACGTAGACGGTTTCCGCGTTCCTGCAGTACGCCACGCACTCCCAGAAGGACCGCGCGATCGCGCTGCGGCCGCTGACGCCGCCCGCGGCTGTCCAGGTAAGAGGGAAGGCAGGAGTGTTGGTGACCAGTAGCATCGTGCGGCGTAAGACCATGTCACATCAGAACATCAAGGGCCGCCTGGAAATATGGGTTGGCGTCGATGTTTCATGATAACCTGAAGGAGCCTTGGACCGGGAATGGAAGAGGGGCGCAGGCGGCGCCGTAGCGCCGTCGAGAGTGAAGGCCGCGGGGCTAGCGCCACGATCTAAGGCTGCCGTGTCCCGGGAGATCCCACCGGTACCGGAGCAGTCTGATCCGCACTGGCGGTCTGATAAGGACAATCCGGTGCGGCTTCTCGCCTTTTATATGGCGCTGGGGTTCGTCTTTGTCCGTTTCAGTATGATCCACGAGATCGCCGCCTTCCACTTTGGGATCCGAACATATTTACCTTGGATACTGGGAGTTCCGGCCTTGCTTGGCACCATCTTGAGCGGGGGACTTCGAAGGAGTCTTCGACATCGGACGGCGTTTTACTGGATCGCTTTTGCGCTGTGGCTGATTCTGGCCACGCCATTTAGTTTCTGGAAGGGCGGGTCAATCGATTTGCTGAAGTTCTTCTTCAAGTCCGAATTCCCGATGCTCTTTCTGGTAGCCGGCCTGCCGATGGATTGGCGCGAATGCAGAAAGATGTTCGGGGCCATCGCTCTAGCTGCTGCGACGAACCTAGCTATGGGACGGTATTTCGTTGACCCGGCCGGGGCACGGATGTCCCTGAATTTCGGAAGCATTGCCAACTCCAACGACTTCGCGGCCCATCTCGTGCTGGTGTTACCTTTCCTTCTGCTCGTTGTATTGGAGGGGCGCGGCAGGCTCTTGGTGCTCAGACTGGGATCTCTCCTGCCCATCGCTTACGGCGTCTATATGATCGTGAGCACCGGCTCACGCGGCGGATTGGTGGCACTTCTGGTCGCCATTGCGTTCCTGCTTTTGAAGTTTCCGGGCCGGGTGCGGTTAGCGGTCGCGGTCGTGGTGCCGGTGGCGGCGGTTATCATGATGTCGGTGGCACCTAAGTATGCAATCCAACGTCTGACTACGCTGTTCCAAAATGAGAGCGTCCCTGACGAGCAACTCCTAGAGGCGACCGGCTCCCGGGCGGCGCGGATTCAACTTCTGAAAGCCGCTGCGCTCTTGACGCTGGAGCATCCTCTCTTCGGAGTGGGGCCCGGACAGTTTGCGGACTTTCGGGGCTCCGAAGCCAGGGAGAATGGCAGGAGGGGCGATTGGTCGGTCTCGCACAACGCTTATACAGAAGTCTCCAGTGAGGCAGGGATTCCCGCGTTCATCTTCTTCCTGGCCGCCATCGTGTCGAGCTACTGGCTGTTGAACGCGACCTACCGCAAAGCCCGATTGAGGGACGCCCAGCGGCCCATGGCGATGGCGGCCCTCTGCACGATGCTTGCGCTGGTCGGCTTCTGTGTCGCCATTTTCTTCCTCAGCATGGCCTATCGATTCTATCTGCCTGTTCTCAGTGGTTTGGCAATATCCCTAGCTTCGGCCTTCAGCCGGGAGGTCCAGGTCGGTGAGACAGTACCGCGGTAGTCCGGGACAAACGGCAGCCATCCAACCACGTGCAGACGAGTGTGAAACAAAGCTCTCTGTGATGCTGGTTTCCTTCTCCTATCCACCGTTAGTGGGCGGCTCGGAGGTGGAAGCCCAGCGAGTGAGTGCGGCGCTCCGGCGCCGCGGCCACCAGGTTTACATCGTGTGCGCAGGGGGTGATCCCATGCCGCGGGTTCGAGAGTGGGTGGACCCATTCGGGACGCCGGTGCAGATCATTGGGGGTCGTGCTTCTCCGGGGTGGAGGGGAAGGGTGTTCGCGGCAGGCGTAGTGTGGTCGCTGATCCGGAAGAGACGAGATGTGAGGATCGCATACTTTCTGATGCAGGGCCTGCAGGTTTTGGTGGGTGTCCCGGTCGCCCGGCTCCTCGGATTGCGGGTGGTGATGAAGTTCTCCGGGAGCGGAGAGATCCTGAGGCTGAAAGAATCGAAGCTGGGGCAGGTTGAACTGCTGTGTTTGAGGAAGCTGGCGGACAGGGTCATAGTTCTGAACGATGGGATGAGGGAGGAGGCTGAGGACGCCGGCCTCGACATGTCCCGAGTGATTTGGGTGCCTAACCCTGTGGACACAGCCGAGTTTCGTCCTTGCGACGAGGACCAACGCCTCACACTGAGGCTGGCGGCGGGACTGCCGCCCGCGGCGCCGGTCGTGATCTTCGTTGGCAGGTTCGCTCCGCAGAAGGCGCTGCCCTCCTTGCTGAGGGCCTTCCGGATCGCCGTGGGGAGACACCGGGAGGCGATTCTCGCGCTCTTAGGCGACGGTCCAAGCCGAAGCGAGTTGGAGAATCTCGTGGCCGAGCTCGGTATCGAGAATCAGGTACGATTTGTGGGCATAGTCGACGCCAAGGAAGTTCGCCAATGGCTTCAGCTCAGCGATGTTTTTGCGCTGATCTCCACGCAGGAAGGGCTTTCCTGCGCGCTCCTTGAGGCGATGTCCACAGCCCTGCCCGCCGTGGTCAGTGACATCCCAGCCAACACGCAACTGATAGAGGATGGCAAGCACGGGCTGGTAGTTCGCTCAGGAGACGAGAAGGCAATCGCCGAGGGGCTGTCCAGACTCCTGGGCGACCGGCCGGCGCGGTTACGCCTGGGAAAGGCCGCACGTGCCCGGGTGGTTTCCGAGTACTCCGAAGAGCAGGTTGCGGCTCGCTACGAGGCGGTGCTATCGGACCTGCTCTGAGGTTCCGGAGGCGCCACCCCAAAGTGAGACAGATAGTTGGCTTTTCGAGGCTGGGGGATGACATATTCCGGTCCACCAATCTACAATGCCGATTATGGAGTACTTGGATTACACCACGAAGGATTCGACGATGTGCAAGATCTGTGGGCGTCAATCCGAACCGTTTGGGCGAGCGCGACTGCTCGGCAAGTACGATGTTCAATATTTACGCTGCTCAGACTGCGGCCTTATCCAGGTCGAGAAGCCATACTGGCTTGAGGAGGCATATTCCGAAGCCATCGCCGCCTCTGACCTGGGACTACTGGGCAGGAACATCGGGCTTGCCGTCCAGACCCAGACCATCATCACCTGTTTCTTCAACGCTGGCGCTAAGTTTGTCGACTATGGCGGCGGTTACGGAGTTCTCACCCGGCTCATGCGCGATGCTGGTTTCGACTTTTATCGCCATGACCGCTACTGCCCTAACCTCTTTGCCAAAGGTTTCGACGCCGAACTGGATGGCAGCACGTGCTATGAGTTGCTGACCGCCTACGAGGTGCTTGAGCATCTGATTGAACCGGTCGAGGGACTGACCGCCATGCTGAGGCTCTCCGACAGCGTGCTCTTTACAACCGTGCTTGTTCCCTCACCCGCCCCTGGGCCCAACGACTGGTGGTACTACGCTCTCGATACCGGCCAGCACGTGAGCTTCTACACGCACAGGTCCCTGCTGAAATTGGCCGCCACAGCGGGTCTGACCCTTTGCTCCAATGGCAATCTTCACCTCATGAGCAAGCGCCAGATTTCTCCTCTACTGTTCAGATCCGTGACGCGGTCCCGAGCCATCTCATTGATTCGGAGGTTCGGCCCCCGACGGCAATCACTTCAACCGCAAGACTACAAGCGCGTCAGCGGAAAGAAAATCGAGTAACCCTCACTACAGCCAGCGCGGGGTTCTTACCAACATGGTCCAGGTAGTGTAATCAAAGATCATCCGGGGTTCCGCGAGCACGCATGCAGCGACGCCGAGCCGAGCGCGCAAGGGCCGCTGGCGGTTCTCGAGTTGGGCTCTGCGGCGTTTCATCCAACGCAAGTGGGCCGCCAGCCGACTCCGGTCTTGGCTTCGAATCCGGCTGGCGTATTCATTGCAGATGCGAACGTCTTCGTCCAACATTCGAACCGGGCCCGCGCAGGTCTTGCTGGCAGAATGCAGCCGGAATGCGGCGAGGACCTCCGGATGAACTATCGGCTGGTACCCCAAACTAGTCAGGCGTACGAAGTACTCATGATCAAAGGTGTACTGGAGATCTTCACGGAAGTGACCGGCCCGCTCGATCACATCGCTCCGCAGGAAAGTGGATGGCTGCGGCGCCCGGCTGGCAACCAGCCAATCCAGGACAGAATCGGTAGGGTGCGCGGATTCGACCCACGTTCGCGTGCCGTTCTCCTCGAACACCTCGCACTGGCCAGTCAGCCAAGAGATCGTACCGTCCTGCTGGAATGCGTCACCCACTGCTCTGAGCGCCCCCGGACGATACAGATCGTCGCTATTCAGAAAAGCGACGATGTCGCCGGTGGACATCCGCAGCCCTTTGTTGATGGCAGAGGGTTGGCCTGCGTCGGCCTCACTGACCCAGTGAGCCAGCCGATCCTCGTGGCGCCGGATGATGGACACACTCTCATCAGTGCTGCCACCGTCGCAGATTATGTACTCGAGATTCGGATAGTCCTGCTGAAGGACAGAACATATGGTCTCTTCCAGGAAGCGAGCGCCATTGAAATTCGGCGTGACCACGGATATCTTCAATGGCTGCGAGTCCATACCCTCTCCAAAGCCCCTCCTGCGCGGCCAACCCTCACCAGGCGCGTCCGCATGCTATCCAGCGACCTGGCGGAACGCCTGCAGCATTTCGCGTGCCGTGTTGTCCCACGTATAGCGCCCAAGGATCCGACTTGCCGCAACTTTCTTCTCGGCGGCCTTCGATGTGTCGAGCGCTTCATCCAACGCGGCGAGCAGGCTCTCGGTATCCGCAGGATCAAAGTATACAGGATAGCCTTCAGCCACCTCAAACGTGGATGGAATCCGGGATGCTACAACCGCACAGCCGCAGGCCATGGCCTCCAGCAACGGCAGCCCAAAGCCTTCATAGAAGGAAGGGTAGACGAAGGCGACCGCACCTCTGTAGAGGTCGCGGAGATCCCCGTCACCTATCGAACTCAACAGCGAGACCCGGTCCATCAATCCCAAGTTGGTTAGGTGGCCCAGTTCACGTTGGTTCCAAGGAGCGCCGACTACGACCAAGTCAATTTCCTGAGCACGGTGCCATTTAGCGTAGGCGTCGAGCAACCCATGGAGGTTCTTGTAAGGCGGACGTGTTCCAACGTAGAGCAAGTAAGGCTGGCGTCGGATGTGCTTCACGCCGACGGCGCTGTCGTCCTTTCCCCAAAACGCCCGATCACACCCCAGCGGCACTACCCGGATGCGGCTTCGCGGCACACCCAAAATGCGGGTCAGGTCGTCCGCAGTCGTGGCTGAGATAGTCAAGACCATGTCGGCAGCAAGGATGGCCCTCCTCTTGAGGCTTGTGACCGCCTCCGCATCCGAGAACAAGCCGGGCATCAATTCGTACGTCAAGTCATGAACCATGACGGCTCTGGTCCCCCGCCACCAGTTGTGATCACTGTAGTAAGTTGAATGCCAGATCTTTCCCTTGCCGCTGCCCACTCGAAGCCGCCAGGCTAGTGAGTCAGCCGCCCCGTAGAAACGATGCCAAACCCTGTACGGCCGAAGAATTTTCCGCACATCGGGCACCCGGCAGCGCGAGATTCCGGGGTGCGCCGGCAGCGCGGCTGCGGTGGGATGGGTTGCGAAGGTCACCGCGAGGCCGTCGTCGAGGCCGCACATCCTGGGAAGCGCCTCGAGATAGATCCGACGAATGCCGCCTTGCCCTTCGGAGCAAAACACCGCGCCATCAATGACAAGCTGCACGGCTGCCTCCTCCACCGAGAACCCGTTGCATGGCTGGCAGCCTGAGCGCCATCATCGCTCAGACAGCCGTACAGGCCACATATCCACGGAATCCTGCCGGGCGCCACACGGATGGGGCGGTTGACTCACAGGCTCACCCGCCTGGTCTCCCAATTCAGGAGGGGCTGAACAACCCCCAGACGACCGTCCAGCGAGCCCAACGAGCCGCTGGCAGAGACCTCCAGAGAAACGCAGGCGTCAAGCAATTCATAAATGTGGCGCATCGGAGCATGCGCCGCAACCTGAAGGGTATACACACCAGCGGCGAGGAAGTACGGGTGGACCGCGAAACTAGCGACATACGAACCCGGTGTTTTCTTGAGAGCGGAGACTCGCTCTGAGTCCCCGTCGGAGGTCGTGAAAACAACGACACCTTCGAAGTTGTAAACGCGCACGGCGATCGCACAGGCAGATAGTTCACGGTTTACGACGTAACAGATTTCCAGCACAATTTCTTCGTCGGCCGCGAAGAGGTCGCGTGGGTGCCGGTGCTGGTCCAGGGTCCTTACAGCCGTAAAAGCGAATTCGCGGTTCTCAAGGTCCTCGCCGATCCGCGACCACTTTCCCGTCGCGGAACGAACCTCGGTTTGGTAGTTGTGAACGACGGTGGCTGCCGGCCCGTCCTCCCGGAGGCGTCCGCCGTCCAGCCACAGCGCTCTCGGGCACAGCCTCGCGATTGCCCCCATGTTGTGGCTGACGAAGAGCACAGTTCTCCCGGCGCCTGCAACGCTGCCCATTTTCCCCAGGCACTTATTCTGAAATGCCGCGTCGCCTACGGCCAGCACTTCGTCCACCAACAGGATCTCCGGGTCCAGGTGAGCGGCGACAGCGAATGCCAAACGCAGGTACATCCCGCTCGAGTAGCGCTTCACCATGGTGTCGATGAACCGCTCCACCTCGGCGAAGGCTACGATTTCATCAAATTTGCGATTGATCTCGGCCTTTCTCATGCCGAGGATCGACCCACTTAGGTAAATGTTCTCCCTGCCGGTCAATTCCGGATGAAAACCGGTTCCCACCTCAAGCAACGATCCGATGCGTCCGCTAATGTCGGCACGACCCTCGGTAGGCTCCGTGATCCGCGACAGCACCTTTAGCAGCGTGCTCTTGCCAGCACCATTGCGGCCGATCACGCCCAAGACCTCCCCCCGCTTCACCTCGAAGGAGACGTCCCGCATGGCCCAGATCGCGTCATCTCCGGCGTTACCGCTGCGCTCGCCTCCCGACAACCGCGACCACATCCACTGGAACGGTTTGACGGTCGCTCTAGTGACCACCTCCCGCAAGGACTTGTAAGGCTCACGAATTCGCCCTATGCGGTACTGCTTACCAAGGCCCTCTACGCGGATTGTGACGGCACTCATGCGTTTCGTCTATATCCTATCAGCAAAGGTGCGCTCCATCCGGCGGAAGTAAAAAGCCCCTGTTATGAGCGTGAAAAGCGCCGCAGCCGACGATACCGCGATCATGGGGCCTGGTCCCGAGGCGGTGCCCAACAGGGCCCAGCGGAATCCTTCCACCACGCCGGCCATCGGATTCAATCCGTACAATGTCCGCCAGGGCGCTTTCAACAAGCTGCTCGGGTACGCTATCGGTGTCGCGAACATCCAGAATTGGGTCAGGAAGGGCACGACGTACCGCACATCGCGGTACTCCACGTTTAGGGCGGAAAGCCACAGGCCGACTCCCAAAGCCGTAATGAAGGCCAGGATGAAGAAGAGCGGCAGGAAAAGGCTCCTGGGGCCTGGAGTGACCCCGTACCACAAAGTCACTGCCACTAAGAGCGCGAAAGCAATAAGTAGGTCCACGGCGCCTGAGAGCACAGCGGAAATGGGGATCGTCAGCCTGGGAAAGTAGACCTTGGTAATCAGGCTTGTGCTTGCGACCAAGCTATTGGATGACTGAGAAAGTCCATTCGCAAAGAAAGTCCACGGAACCAAGGCTGCAAGGCTGAACAAGGGGTACGGCACGCCATCCGACGGGATTCGAGCCAGCCGGCCGAAGAACAGACTGAACACAAGCATGGTGAACACAGGCTGGATAATCGCCCAGGCGGCACCCAGGGCGGTCTGCTTGTAGCGGACTTTGATCTCGCGCCAGGTCAGGAAATAGAGCAGTTCGCGGTACTCCCAGAGATCGCGCAGGTGCAGTGAAACCCATCCGCTGGAAGGCACAATGAGCACAGAATGGGACCCGGGAGCCTGCCCGGTCTCAAAGTCCGGTTTCAATTGCGTGGAAGTCCTCCTCATCGTTGGCTTCAGTCGCCGACAGCTAATCAATCGGCGTTTGACGGTTCTCTCCGTTCGGAAATACCGATGCGGATTTCCGCAAACGCAAGGCGATAGCACCACATTTTCTCACAATCCGGTCAACCAGCGCGCTCAACCCGACGAGGGCGGTGGTCGAGAAAGTAGAGGTCTCCGCCGTGGTGCGCCGCCGGATCGACCCTTTGGGTTCACTGAGGAGCACGTTTCAACACATTTGAGAAGATTGCAGCATAATGGGAGTCTATGCCGACGCTGTATCGGCTAATGGCGGTGTCCGAGCACTGGACTGCCCGTTCGGTCCGCCGCGTTTACCGGCAAATCAGGGGCTTCAGCGTGCCGGCGCCGCGCGCGCTGGCGGTCCCGGCGCTATCCGTGGTCTTGTCGGTCAAGGCAGCTTACTACTTCCTGGCGCGGGTATTCTTCTGCGAACCCTTGTTCAAAGCTCACTGCGCAAGATTCGGCCGAAATTTTCACACGGGCGCGTTTTTGCACTGGGTAGAGGGCCGCGGCGAGCTCATCGTCGGCGACAACGTCGCTATTGACGGCAGGTGCAACTTCTTCTTTGCCGCACGCTACACTGAGCAACCGAGACTCACGATTGGGGACCACACCGGAATCGGCCACAATTGCGCATTCGTGGTGGGAAAGTCCATCGTGATCGGGAGCCATTGCAGGATCGGATCCAGCGTTCAGATGTTCGATTCACCCGGGCACCCGTCAGACCCGGCGGACCGGCTGGCCGGCCTGCCGGCGAGGCTGGAAGACGTGCGGCCGATCGAACTCGGAGACAACGTCTGGGTCGGAAGCAGTTCAATTATTTTCCCGGGCGTGACGATTGGGGAGGGAAGCGTAGTGGCCACCGGTTCGGTGGTGATGAATGGCGTGCCGCCGAACGTGGTTGTGGCTGGAAACCCTGCCCGCCAGGTGGCCGCTCTAAGACCCTTGACTCAAGGAGGCGCCTAAGCGACAACATGCCGGACGGCAACATATCCGCAGTCATCGAAATCATTTGCAGAGTGGGCGCCGTGCCTGCCGTGGAACCAGACCAGAACTTCTATGACGCTGGTGTCACCTCCATTATGGCCCTGCCTCTGCTGATGGAGATGGAAGAGCACTTTGCGGTGAGCATCCCGGACGACCGCTTTGTCCAGGCGCGCACCGCCCGCGCCCTGCACGAACTAATCGCAAGTCTCAAGGAAAGCTGACGGGTTATGGCTAAAATCGTCGTGCAACTGAGCGCGCAGCCTCACGAGATGGCGCAAGAAGAGATCCGGAAGCAGGTCGCGTTTCTGTCCAAGGACATTCAAGACGTCCGGTTCTCGTCCGATGGCGGCCGCATCGAATTCAGCGCTCCTGAAGACCGGGGCGAAGCGCTGAGCATTCAGGTGCGAGCCCTCGCCAGCCGCGTGGAAAGGGCGTTGCGGAACCTCCAGCGTAAGGTGGTCGGCAGGAGTCCGGCGGCGGCTAATCCACATTTCGCCGAGGAGGTGAATTTGGCTGGAGTCCACGTTATGGGCACGGGGCAGGTCGCTTTGGAGGGCACCCCCCTGCGGCTTTTCCGTTACTTCGACAGGGTATTCGAGCAATTCGGCGCGCCCTGGAACGCGTCGCCGCTGTTGACGCCAACACTGATTCCGGATCACGTGCTGGCGAGGTGCGATTATTTTCGCTCGTTCCCGCAGTATGTTACCTTCGCCGCCCACCTGAAAGAGGACGCGGAGATCATCGACGGCTTCCGGGCACGGCATCAGACGGCCGCGGAACTAGACAGCAGCGCCATAGGGGACATGGACAGGCCGGAAGCCTGCCTTTCCCCGGCAGTCTGCTATCACGTTTATCACCTGAACCGGGACCGTACCGTTCCAGCCTTCGGAACGGTATACGGGATTTGCGGCAAATGTTTCCGATTTGAATCGAGCAATATCTCGGATTTGCGGCGGCTGTGGGACTTCACGATGCGGGAAGTCGTCTTCCTGGGTGGCAGAAATGAAGTGCTGGCGGCTCGCGATCGCTCGATTGAGATGATGTCGGATTTTCTCGAGCAGCACCGGTTGGCAGGGGAGATCCGTACTGCCAGCGATCCGTTCTTCATCGCCCCGGACGCAGTGTCGAAGACTTACTTCCAGTTGAGTTCCGACTCTAAGTTCGAGGTCTCACTAATGCTACCGGGCGACGAGCGCACCGCGGTCGGGTCCCATAACTACCACTCGGACTTCTTCGGCCGCGCCTTCAACACGCAGGTGGAAGGCGGCGGGCCGATGCATAGCGTGTGCGTGGCGTTCGGGCTCGAACGATGGTGTTATGCCTTCCTACAGCAGCATGGCAGCCAGCCGGCGCGATGGCCGGACGCAGTGCGCAAGGCGCCCGAGTTCCAAGACATCCTGTAATGGCGATTTCCTTCGATCTGGTTGACGGGGTCCGGTTTGCCGATCACGCCGGCCGGATTCTGGAGGAGGCTTGGTGTCCGCCGGCGCTGCGCTACAGCCCTGCGTATCTGCGGTGGCAGCTCGGCTTTCCGTCACCCGCACCCATGCCGGCTGCCGCTGCTTTTGACGGCGCAGAACCGGTGGGGTTCGCGGGCGTCACCGCGCGCCGGCTCCGCTGCCGGTCCCAGCAGTTGGAGTCGGGGATTGTGTCATTCGTCGGGGTGAGGCCGCGTTGGTGGAAGCAGGGGATCGCCGCGGGGCTGTACCGGCTGCTGCTGGGTACACTGCGGGAGAGGGCCCTGCCGGTTGTCACATTTGGCATTTCCGGCTCGGGTGGAGAGCGGAGTCTGCTTCGCGCCTATCCCGAATCCGGCTTTCAGGTGCATCCTCTGGGGGCGTACCCCATCTACACGTGCATGGTCCGCCACGAAGGGCGATCCTCGAATTGGGAAGCGGAAACTGCCGCTGACGCCGCGGATCTTGCCGGAATAGTGGATGCCTGTGCGTCAGATGAGCGCGTGGTCTGGAGCGATCCCAGCCAAGAGCAGATCTCTCATTATCTGCTTGACCCGCGACCACGCAGTCTGATCTTGCTGCGAAACAGGAAGACCGGAGCGATGGGCGCCGCCTGGACAGTGCGGTCGGAGTTCCTGACGGTTCATGGAGTGGGCCACGTAGCTACGCTGGAGAGCGTCTTCCTGCCGCGGAAGGACGTCGAAGCGCTGCCGGTGCTGGTCCAGCACGCTTCCACGCTTTGGACAGCGGAAGGCGGGCAGCCTTCGGTGATTAGTGCTCCGAGTCTCCAAGGTTTCGATCCGGGCGCCCTGCGAGACGCGGGGATCCGCCGGACTGGAACGCGGTTTCAGGGTTTCTTGTGTGCCGCGAGTCTGCCGGAGACTCTGGCCGGCGCTGAGGGCACAAACCTCGAGGTGGTATGAGCCTCTCAAACGCCGGGCGATTTCAACTACCGGTTTGCTCCGCTGATATTGGTGCCCGGGGTGGGAATTGAACCCACACTCACCTTGCGGTGAAAAGGATTTTAAGTCCTTTGCGTCTGCCAGTTTCGCCACCCGGGCATTGTTGAAAATGGGCGGATTCCGTAGAGAGTTTAGCACGAACTCCGGCGGCTGTTGACTTGGCTGGATTCCTGCCGGAAGATAAGGTCTAGTCGGCCCGCATGAGCTTCTGGCGAGAGTCTGGTCGTGATTTGCTGAACTACTCGCGTTTCGTCTTGCCGGTGAGCGCGGCGGCGGTGTTAAGTACGGTTCTGGGCGTCGGCTGGTACACGCAGCCCGACCGGTACGTGCGGGGGTATCAGCCCAAACAGCCCGTCCCCTATTCCCACAAGCTGCATGCCGGCACTCTGAGGATTCCCTGTCTTTACTGCCATTCGGGCGCGCTCAAGTCGCGAATTGCGGGGATCCCGCCCGTCGAAAAGTGCATGAATTGCCACAAGGTCACGAAGACCGAAAGCCCCTACATTCAGAAGATTGCTGCGTTATATGCTTCGGGCGAGCCTCTGCAGTGGGCGCGAGTCCACCGCCTGCCCGACTACGTCTTTTTCGATCACAGACCGCATGTCAGTGCCGGCGTTCTGTGCCAGACGTGCCATGGGGAGGTGCAGACCATGGACGTCCTTTATCAAGAGATGTCCCTGCGAATGGGCAATTGCCTGGGATGCCACCGCGATCCGCGCTATGCGCTCCCGGCGGATTCGAAGATTCAACGAGGACCGGAAAATTGCGACGCCTGTCACCGGTAGAGGACGAAGCCAAGTGAACGACCATTCGCGCCGCAGGTTTCTGAGCCTGGCTTCGGCTTCCGCCGCACTGGCGTTAGGGTCCACTGGCTGCAGCCGAATCGACAGGGGCAAGATCGTTCCCTACACGAAGAGGCCGGAGGAAGTCATACCGGGCGTCGCGACGTATTACGCAAGCACGTTTCAAGAAGGGCTCGTCACCCATGGCGTTCTGGTGAAGACGCGTGAAGGCCGGCCCATCCACTTGGAGGGCAATGCCGAGCACCCTATCTCGCGCGGCCACACCAGTCTCCGGGCAGTGGCGGATGTTCTCGGGCTCTATGATCCCGACCGCCTGCGAGGACCGGCCGAGGGTGGTGTCAGCTCGACTTGGGAAAAGGCCGGGCAGGAAATCGTTCGTTCTCTGCGTGCAGCGCGTGATGCGGGAAGGCCCGTGCTTTTGCTCACCGATGCCGTTGTCTCTCCCACCAGGAAAGCGCTCATCGACGATCTCAAGAAAGCCTTGCCGAGCTTGCGGCACGCCGCATGGGAACCGGCGGCGCCCCAATCCGAAATCCTCGCCGCTCAGGCCCTGTATGGCGAATTCGTGAGGCCCCGTCTGCGTTTTGATCGCGCGGACGTGATCCTTTCTCTGCAAGCGGACTTTCTCGGCGCCGACGGCGATGCGCCGGCGTTCATGCAGGACTTCGCCGCCCGCCGGAGCATCTCCAAGCCGGCCGATCCAATGAACCGGCTGTGGGTCATTGAGGGCCCCATGACCCTCACCGGCGCCAACGCGGACCAGCGCATTCAAGTGTGTCCCTCGAAGACCGCGCCGCTGGTTTTCGCCCTGGCACGCTTTCTCAACGACCAATATCGCGTGCCTCTTCCGGCGGGCTTGACAGCCGAAAGCTTGCGGCCATTTGACCTCGACTCGGTCGCCAAGGATCTCGGCATCGGACCGAGTGTCTTGAGGGCGCTGGCGGCGGATCTGAATCGGGCCAGGAAGTCGGCGCTGGTGCTGGGCGGCGGCGCAGTGCCGAAGGAAACGCACGTCGCTTGCCAGCTTCTGAATGCAATGCTGGGCGCTGAAGGCTATACGGTAGACGCAACGCTGGCTCCCTCGAGCCCGGAACTGCTTACGTTCGCGGGGCTCGGGGATCTGCTCAAGGAGGCGGAACAGGGGACGTTTGCCGTAGCCGTTTTTTGGAACGTAAACCCGGCCTACGCCTTCCCGTCAAAGCCGGCCTGGACGCGCGCGGTGGCGAAGATCCCGATGAAGATCCGGATCGGCCTCTATGCGGACGAAACCGCACTCGACTGCCGTTGGAGGCTCCCCGAACATCATTGGCTGGAAGCCTGGGGCGACTTCGAGCCCGCCGCCGATCTCCTTAGCCTGCGGCAGCCGGCGATGGGCGCAATCTTCGATACCCGCCAAGGCGAGGACATTGTGCTCGCGTGGCTCCGCGGGCTGGGATCAGACGCTCCGCGAACCTACCTCGACTACCTGAAGGCCCGCTGGCAAAAGGATGTCTATCCGGCCGGGAGCCCGGTTTCTTTCGAGACCTTCTGGAATGCGGCCCTGCACGACGGCGTGCTCAAACGCGATGCCCGGCCGCGGCCGCCGAGGGCGCTACGCGTAGAGGCGCTTCGGAGGCGATCAAGGCAGCGGCGACTCGAAAGGTAGCAGGCGAACTCGAACTGGCGCTCTTGCCGGATACCGCGGTCCACGACGGGCGCTACGCGAACAACGGCTGGCTCAACGAACTTCCGAATCCCGTGACGAAGGCGACCTGGGGAAATCCGCTGCTGCTTTCCGTGGCAGATGCCGGGCGGATGGGCCTCCAGGATGAGGACGTCGTCAAGGTCACGGTTGGAGAAGCGAGCGTTGAGGCGCCGGTGATCATCCAGCCGGGACAAGCGCCGGGCATGGCGAGCCTCACTCTTGGATACGGGCGGCGCACGGGCAATGTGGCTGCCGGGGCCGGTGTCAATGCTTATCCCTTGATGGATATCGCGTCCGCCACTCCCGGTCTGCGGGAGGGCGTCAGGCTTACGCGTACCGGAACCAAGCGAGCAGTTCCGAGAACGCAAATGCACTTCCGCATGGAAGGCCGCGATCTTGCGCGCTCCTGGACGATTGGGGAGTACGCCCGCTCCGTGCGCGGGAAGAAGGAAGAAGGGGTATCCCTGATTCCCGCCCAGCAATTCAAGGCGCACAAGTGGGGGATGGTCATCGACCTGTCGGCCTGCACCGGCTGCAGCGCCTGCCTGATCGCCTGCCAGTCGGAGAACAATATCGTTGTCGTCGGGCCGGAGCGCGTCCAGGAGGGCCGGGAGATGCACTGGATACGGATCGATCGCTACTACGAAGGGGACCCCAAGGACCCCCGGGTAGTTCATCAGCCTATTACTTGCCAGCACTGCGACGATGCGCCCTGCGAGACCGTCTGTCCGGTCAACGCTACGACCCATAGCCCGGACGGCCTCAATCAGATGACTTACAACCGTTGCGTGGGGACTCGTTACTGCTCAAACAACTGCCCATACAAGGTTCGGCGCTTCAATTTCTTCGATTACAGCTCTTCTATAAAAGACCCCGTCAGGCTGGTGTTTAATCCCGAGGTGACCGTGCGCCCGCGGGGTGTCATGGAGAAATGCAGCTTCTGCATTCAGCGCATCCAGAACGCGCGGCAAAAGGCCAATGTCGAAGGCCGGCCCGTCAGGGACGGAGAGATCGTTCCGGCCTGTGCCGCAGCTTGCCCGGCGCGGGCGATTGTGTTTGGCGACCTGAACGACCCGCAAAGCAGAGTCTCGAGGCTGTCGAAGATGGATCGCGGCTATCGCCTGCTAACCGAGCTTGGCATAAAGCCTTCGGTGACATATCTCGCGGACATTTCAAATCCGGTTAGCGGAAAGGGCCAGGCATGAGCTCCGACGCCATGCCCGTTTTGACCGGTGCGGTCAGCTCCGGGAGTCTTGACGACCAGGTGCTGGCCGTCGCCGAGCGCAAACCGCCGCGCGCCTGGTTCGTCGCCTTGGCCTGCACCTCAACCGCGATGCTCGTGGGGTTGGCCCTCATGGGCTACACCGTTGCCACGGGCATCGGCGTCTGGGGGAATAACATCCCAGTGGCCTGGGCCTTTGACATTATCAACTTCGTCTTTTGGATCGGTATCGGCCATGCGGGCACCTTGATTTCCGCGATCCTGCTGCTCTTCCGAGCGCGGTGGCGGAATTCCATTTCCAGGTTCGCGGAAGCGATGACGATCTTCGCGGTGATGGTCGCGGGCCTGTTTCCAGTGCTGCATGTCGGGAGGCCGTGGTTAGCCTTTTGGCTCTTTCCCTATCCGAACCAGCGCGCGATCTGGCCGAATTTTCGCTCGCCTCTCATTTGGGACGTATTCGCGGTGAGCACGTATTTCAGTGTTTCTCTTCTTTTCTGGTATCTGGGGCTCGTTCCCGACCTCGCTTCGATGCGGGACCGCACTAAAAGTAAGATTAGGAAGTTTGTTTACTCGATACTGAGTGTTGGATGGCGCGGATCGGCGTCACACTGGCGGCATTTTGAGAGAGCGTACCTGATCATCGCCGGGATCGCCACGGGGCTGGTCTTATCGGTGCATAGCGTCGTGTCGTTCGACTTCGCCGTGTCCCTGGTTCCCGGCTGGCACATGACCATCTTCCCGCCCTATTTTGTGACCGGAGCGATCTTCGCCGGCTTCGCCATGGTGGTGATGGCGATGGTGGTGGTGCGCACGACGATGAACCTGGAGCACATCATCACCATGTATCACCTGGAGGTGATGAACAAGATCATCCTTACCTGCTCGTGCTTCATGGGTTACGCCTATCTCATGGAGGCATGGACGGCCTGGTACAGCATGAACCAATACCTCCATCACACTTTCTGGACCTATATTGCCGGGACCTACGCCTGGGCCGGGTGGCTGACTATCACCTGCAATATCCTGATCCCGCAGCTTCTGTGGGTGCACCGCTTCCGCCGGAGCTACCCGGCGATGCTCTTCGTGGCGGTAGCGGTGACCATTGGAATGTGGTTCGAACGTTTCGTGATCATCGTGAGCTCGTTGCACCAAGACTTCATGCCCTCGGCCTGGCAGGTCTACAAGCCCACGTTCGTAGACCTTGGAATCCTGCTTGGATCATTTGGCCTCTTCTTCACGCTGGTTCTTCTCTTTGCGAGAGTCCTGCCGGTCATCGCTACCAGCGAGACTAAGAGCGCGCTCCCAGGGGCTCAACCTAGGCATGTGGGAGGCTCCTATGAGTAAGCCGGCGTTCTCGGTCCTGGGGCTCTTCGACAGTTCGCAGCAACTGATGGACGCCATCCCCGCCGTAAGAGCCAGGGTGTCGGGGAAGCTGGAAGCGTATTCACCCTACCCGATTCATGGGATCGAAAAGGCTCTTGGGCTCAGGAAGTCGCCGGTGGGCGGGATGGTCTTCATCATGGGCTTGATTGGCGCCATATCCGCCATTGCCTTTGAGCTCTGGACCGAGGGCATAGACTACCCCTTGGTGACTGGCGGGAAGCCATTTCTATCCTGGCAGGCATTCGTTCCCGTCATGTTCGAGGTGACGGTTCTCTTCGCCTGTTTCACCTCGGGGCTGGGGATGCTCTTCGTTCTGAACCGGCTCCCCGCCTTCCGCCATCCCATGTTGGGCTCGAAGTCGATACCGCTCATCACTCGGGACAAGTTCGCGCTGGCAGTTGAAGCGGACGGAGAATCGCTCGATGTCGATGCGATCACGATCGCACTGCGTGAAGCCGGCGCGCGGACGATCGAAGTCCTGGAACGGCCGGAGCCCTTGGGCCCGCTTTCCCCCAATTTCCTGATGAGAGTCATCGTGGGCATCGGCATCGCCTGTCTCGTGGCGGGAACCCTCACGTATTGGGGAGTGAAGCTCTTTCCGGTCACCATTCCCATAGTGCACATGCTGGATCAACCGAGGCTCGATCCACAGCGCGAAATGCGCATGCCGGTCGCGGGAACAGTCGCCATGGGGGAGTTGCCGTTCACCATCACGAAGCAGGAGGATGCGGCGATCCTGGTGAACCCGCTGCCCCGGACGGAGAGCGTCCTGAAGAGTGGCCGGCGGGATTTCAACACCTATTGCTCCGCGTGCCACGGGATACTTGGAAACGGCGCGCCGACGCTGACGGCGGCTTATGGCGCGAAGCCCGCCAATTTGGTGGTGGACCAGATCCGGCAGCTTTCCGACGGCGAGATCTACTACGTCATCATGCGAGGCAAGAACGCCATGCCGTCCTATGCGGCTGATCTGAGCCAGGACGAACGCTGGTCAGTCGTGAGCTACATTCGCGTGCTGCAGCGCGCGCTGAATGCTTTGGATTCGGATCTACCCGAGGAGACTCGGAAGTGAACGAAAGCGGCGTCACGAAGATCTTGACGGTGGGAGCAGTCGCTGGACTCGCGGGCGTTCTGGCCACCGGTTTTACTGCAGGTTGGGAGCGATTCTGGGTCAACTGGATTTTGTGGTTCTTGTTTGTGTTGACGATCGGCCTGGGCAGCCTTTTCCTGGTGGGCCTGGAGCACGTGGTCGGCGCCAAGTGGAGCGTGCCGTTGCGCCGTGTCCCGGAGAGACTGTCGAGCCTGACGCTGCTGATGGGGCCGGCGCTGCTGGTCGCCCTGCTGTCGCTGCCGGTGCTCTATCCCTGGTCTATGCCAGGAGCCCGTGACAATCCGATCATCGCCGGCAAAGCGGCGTGGCTCAACGTGCCGTTCTTCGCCGCGCGCGTGGTGGCGTCGATCGGCCTCTGGTGGCTGGCTTACAGGATTCTGGTGAGCGGGTCCCTCCGGCAGGATCGCGAGAAGGGCACTCGCTTCAACGTGCGCGCACGCCGCTTTGCCCCGGTTTTCATGGTCATCTTTGGGATCACAATTACCATCGTGGCATTCGACTGGATCGCCGGTCTTGAGCCGACGTGGTACAGCGACGTGTTCGGCGTTTACGTCTTCGCCGGAACTTTTCTCGCCGGTCTGGCGGCCACGACGCTGGCAGTCCTCTATCTCCTCGCCCGGGGGAAACTCCCCGGTGTCCAGCCGGACCACGTCTACAACCTGGGCGGATTCATGTTCGCCTTTACCGTCTTCTGGGCCTACATCGGCTTTGCCCAGTATCTGCTCATCTGGTACGCGAATATACCGGAGGAGGTGTTCTGGTACAAGGAGCGCCTGCAGGGGCTCTGGGGGCCTCTGCTGCTCGGGCTCGCGGCGTTTCACTTCTTGGTGCCGTTTCTGGTGCTCATCCCGCGCGAGGCGAAGACCGAACCGAGGCGTCTGGCGTGGGTCGCTGGCATCCTGCTGCTGGCCCACTGGCTCGACCTGTACTGGATGGTTTATCCCGTTCTAGGCACGGGGCCGGTTTTTAGCTGGCCCGAGCTGTCCTTTGCGGTGTTCTTCATATCCGCGAGCCTGCTGTGTTTCCGGCGCCTGATGGCCCGCGGCGCCGCCATGCCGGTCGGAGATCCTTTCCTACAGGAAGGCCTGGAGTTCCGCCTATGATCGAGAAATACGTCGACGCGGAAGAGCTCAGGCGCCTGCTTTCAACGCTGCTCGTTATCCTCGCGGTGCTGGCCATCGGTGGCCTGTTTGCCATAATCGTCGTGCCAGGGCTGCGCAACGCCAACCGGCCCGAAACTCCCACCCCCGTGAGTCCCGTCGTGGGCGAGCCGGGCTGGCTCGATCCGACCGAGTTCCCGCCGGAGCGAGGGAAAGTGATCCCCGCGGTGGATCCAAAAACGCTCATCGCACCATCCCGTGAGCTTATAGCCAAAGGAAAAGAATTGTTTGCCGCCAACTGCGTGCAGTGTCACGGGGAGCAAGGGCTCGGGAACGGACCTGCTGCGGCAACTATGAATCCTCGGCCGCGCAATTTCACGAGCGCTGACGGTTGGACGAACGGCTACAACCTCGCGGCGATTTACAAAACCATGAGCATGGGAGTGCCGGGCACATCCATGGCGTCCTTTGGCTATCTGTCCAGGAACGACCGCTTGGCGCTGGCGCATTTCGTTCGGTCTCTGGGCACATTTCCGCATGGTGCGGGCAGCCCCGAAGCACTGGAGGCTCTGTCGAAGGAACTAGCGACGCAGGGAGAAAAAACTCCTAATAGGATTCCTGTGAGCCTGGCCATGGCTAAGCTGGAGCAGGAGTTCACTGCTGCCCCGCCGCTAGCCGTTGCAGCGGAAGATCGCAGCCCCGGAGCGGAGATCTTCCGCAGGTTGGTCCACAACTCCAGCCGCGCCGCGCAGATTTTGGCGGGATCTGCGAAGTGGCGGGAAGGGCCCGCGGCGCTTGCGGCCAGCATTCTGCCGGATGCCCCGGGCAACGGATTCTCGACGAGCGCCGCGAATCTGAGCGCCGAGGAGTGGAAGCAACTGCACGCCGAACTCCTCAAGTTGGGAGGAAGATGATGCCATTGAACTACAAGTGGTTGGCGCCGGTTTTGGCGGCGGGGCTGCTCTGGGGCGCGACTGATGCCGGCATCAATGAGAAGCTTGGCGCGCAAGCGGCCCTTGATTCCGTTTTGAAGGATGAGGACGGGAAGGACATCACCTTGCGCCAGCTCGTCGGCAAACCCACGATCCTGACTCTCAACTACTTCACGTGCACGGGGATCTGTTCGCCGCTGCTGAACGCCCTCGTGGACACGTTCAATCAGATCGGGATCGAGCCGGGCAAGGATTTCCAGGTCGTCACGGTGAGCTTCGATCCGAGCGACACCCCCGAAGTGGCGCGCCAGAAGCGGATCAATTATCTGAAACAGATGAAGCGGCCGTTCCCCCCGAAGCCTGGCGCTTCTTGACCGGGAGCGCGAACGCCACGAAGGCGGTAACCGATTCCGTGGGCTTCAATTTCCGCCAGGCCGAAAACGGGTTTGTCCATCCGGGAGCGATCATCGTGCTTACGCCGCGGGGGATCGTGAGCCGGTACATGTACGGCATCAGCTTCCTTCCCGCCGATATCCAGATGGCGGTTCAGGAGGCCGCGGCTGAACAGGTTCGCCCGACGATAGCGAGAGTCCTTGCGTTCTGCTACAGCTATGATCCGCAAGGCCGGCGCTACGTGCTCAGCATCACCCGTCTGGCGGGGGCGGTTATTCTGCTTTTTGCGGCCGGATTCGTGCTCTTCCTCGTGAAAGGAAAGACTCGGAGCAATAAATGACTACTTCAGGCCGAAGCTTTCTGGAGACGGGCGACCGCAAGGGAATTCTGTCGTGGCTTCTCTCGACGGATCACAAGAGGATCGGCATCCTCTACCTGGCTACGATGCTGAGTCTCTTCTTCGTCGCGGTCTCGATCGGCGTCCTGATGCGGATCGAACAACTGGTGCTTGATCCGCCCCTGTTCGCGCCCCAGGTTTACAACGCTTTCTTCACGGTGCACGGGGTGATCATGATCTTCATGTTCGTGCTGCCGGGCGCTTCGTCTGTCTTCGGGAACTTCTTCGTGCCCATTATGATCGGCGCCAGCGATGTGGCCTTTCCTCGCCTGAATCTGCTGTCCTGGTACTTCTTTATCACGGGGGCGCTGGTGGTGATTCTGTCGCTCTTCACCGGCAATGGCCCGCCCGATACGGGGTGGACGTTCTATGTGCCCTTCAGTCTGCGGTCGGGTACGAATGTGCCGTTGGGGGTCTTCGGCGTATTCCTCCTGGGTTTCTCCTCGATCCTGACGGGCCTGAATTTCGTCACGACCGTGCACCGCCTGCGCGCGCCCGGGATGAGCTGGCATCGCATGCCGCTGTTTGTTTGGGCCACGTATGCAACGGCGTGGGTTCAGGTGCTCGCGACCCCGGTGATCGGAATCACGCTGCTTCTGGTGATTGCGGAACGCCTGTTCGGAATCGGCGTTTTCGACCCGGCCAAGGGGGGCGATCCGCTTCTGTATCAGCACCTCTTCTGGATCTACTCGCACCCGGCCGTCTACATCATGATCCTGCCCGCGATGGGCGCCATCACCGAGATCATCCCCACCTTCGCTCACCGCACGATTTTCGGCTACAAGGCGATCGCCTATTCCTCGCTCGGCATTGCGGCGCTGGGGTCCCTGGTATGGGGACACCACATGTTCACCAGCGGCATGTCCGACACCGCCAACATCGTCTTTTCGCTCTTCACGTTCCTGGTGGCCGTTCCCAGCGCAATCAAGGTCTTCAATTGGACGGCCAGCCTCTACAAGGGGTCCATCGAGCTCAAACCGCCCATGGTTTATGCGCTCACGTTTGTATTCCTGTTTTCCATTGGTGGCTTGACCGGACTCATTCAGGGGGCGCTCAACATCAACGTGCACCTCCATGACACGTATTGGATCGTCGGGCACTTCCACTATGTGATGTTCGGCGGCACCGGCATGGGCTTCTTCGCGGCTCTGCTTTACTGGTTTCCCAAGATGTTCGGGAAGATGTACAACGAAAAGGTGGCCGCGATTGCCTGGTTCCCCATCTTTATTGGCTTCAATCTGCTCTATGGCGGCATGCTGGTCCTGGGCTACATTGGCATGCCGAGGCGGTACTATACTCACCTGCCCCAGTTCCACACCGGTCATATCATCGTATCCGTAGGCGGCTTTATCCTGGCGGCCGGTCTGGTCCTGTTTTTCGCCAACCTTTTCGTGGCGCTCTTCAAAGGCCAGAAGGCCGGGCCAAACCCTTGGGGAGGGGTGACCCTCGAGTGGCAGACGTCTTCGCCGCCGCCTTTTGAGAACTTCGCGGAAATCCCAACGATTACGGAACGCCCCTACATCTTCAACCGGGTGGACGCAAAATGAGCACCGTGCCAGCCCGCGCGCATTCGGTCCACAAGGATTACCAGGGCGCCAAGCTCGGGATGTGGCTCTTCCTGTTCACCGAAATCCTTCTCTTCGGCGGGCTGTTCCTCCTCTATTCGGTCTACCGGGCGACGTATCCGCTCGATTTTCACACCGGCGGCCAGCATCTCAACACATTCATCGGGATTGCTAACACCGTCATCTTGCTCACAAGCAGCCTGACGGTTGCGGTGGCGGTTTCGGCGATGCAAAAGGGCAACCGGAAGCTGACCATGGCGTGCCTGGGAATCACTATTGCCTGCGCTCTCATGTTTCTGGTGAACAAGTACATCGAGTGGATGGAGGAGATCGGTCGAGGGATTTATCCTAACGGCCCGGCGTTGCTCAAGCTCCCCGACGGCGAAAAGATCTTCTTCGGGCTTTACTACAGCATGACCGGCTTGCATGGGCTGCACGTTTTGGCCGGCGTCATTGCGTTGTCGATCGTGCTGGACTTCGTACGCAGGGAGAAGATAACAAGCACCGACTTCATCCAGCTCGAGAGCGTCGGCCTCTACTGGCATCTTGTGGATGTGATTTGGATATTGCTGCTGCCGCTTCTGTATCTGGCGGCTTAACGGAGGGTGATATGGAACACGCGGAAGAGCACGGTCACATCATTCCTTATCGGACTCTGGTTAAGGTCTGGCTGCTGCTGCTTTTTCTCACGGCCACCCTGGTATTCGTCAGCACGGTCTATCATGACCTCTTGTCCGTGCCGGCCCTGCTCACGATTACCCCGCTCAAGGCGGCCCTGGTGTTCTTCTACTTCATGCACCTGAAGTACGAGAGGCCGTTCTTCAGGGGCATGGTCCTGCTGGTGCTGGTGGTGCTGATCATATTTATTGGGCTGACTTTCGCGGACATTTCGTACAGGTAAGACGCCATGCCATTCTTCCAGCAAGCATCGAGCGCGGCCGGCGAGGTCGATTCGGTCTTTATCTTCATTGTCGCGCTCTGCGTGGTCTTCCTGATTGGGATTACTTCCCTGATGGTGTACTTCGTCGTCAAATACAGCAGGAAGCGGCATCCGAAAGGGGAGGATATCGAAGGGAACACCTGGCTGGAGGTCGCCTGGACCGCCACGCCGGCGGTGCTGTTCCTGTTGATGTTCTACTACGGCTGGACGGCCTTCCAGTACGAGCGCGACGTGCCCCGCGACGCCATGGTAGTCAACGTGACTGCCCGCCAGTGGGCCTATTCGTTCACCTATCCCAACGGGAAGAGGACGACGGAGTTGTACCTGGCGCTCAACAAGCCGTTCAAGATGGAACTGCACTCTCTGGATGTGATTCACGGCTTTTACATACCCGCCTTCAGGATTAAGCAGGATGTGGTTCCTGGAAGGACTAACTACACCTGGTTCAAGCCTACGCTGTTGGGCGCCTTCGATATAGAGTGCACCGTTATTTGCGGGGTTGGGCACGCGAAGATGCTCTCGAAGGTCGTGGTCGTGCCCGTGCCGGATTTCGAAGCCTGGTACTTCGGGGATGAGAACGCGCCGCTCCCGGGCCAGACCGGAGGCGGCCGCTGATGCGAGACTACTTTGAACTGACCAAGCCGAGGGTGACCTGGCTCATCTTGATGAGCACCGCGGTGGGTTACTACTTCGGCAGGGGCGCCTGGCAGTTCAGCGTTCTGTTCCACACCTTGCTCGGGACGGCTTTGCTAGCCTCAGGTACGGCCGTGCTGAATGAGTGGTACGAGCGTGAGACCGATGCCAAAATGCACCGAACCCGGCAGCGCCCGATCCCTTCCGGGCGAGTTGCGCCGGCCAAGGCGCTGGTTTTCGGACTGGTCTTATCCGCGGCGGGTTTCGCCGATCTGGCCCTGAAGGTAAACGCGATGGCGGCCCTGTGCGGCCTGCTGACACTGGCCTCTTATCTCTTTATCTACACGCCTCTGAAGCTGCGCACGCCTCACGCCACCAGCGTGGGCGCTTTGACTGGGGCCATGCCGCCGTTGATCGGGTACGCCGGAGCGCACGGCGCCCTGACGGGCGAGGCTTGGGTTCTGTTCGCGATCCTGTTCCTCTGGCAATTCCCGCACTTCCTCTCCATCGCGTGGACGTACCGGGAGGATTACGCGCGCGCCGGCATCGCCTTCCTGCCTGTGGTCGAAGCGGACGGAAGGTCCACCGCCAGGCAAATGCTGATCGGCTCTTTGCTGTTGATCCCGGTCAGCCTCCTTCCTATCTACCTGTCGATGGAAGGCTGGGTATACGGGGCGGGCGCGCTGCTGCTTGGATCGGGCTATCTGTACGCCACGCTGCGGGTCTGCGTGGGCCGAACCACGGCGCGCGCGCGCGGGGTCCTGCTGGCATCCGTGATCTACCTTCCGCTGCTATACGCCTTGATGGTCATGGACGGGTTCCCCCTCAGCCCCGGTGGTTAACTTCACCCTCCGCTGCGCCAGAGGCGCCCGGCCGCCCTGCCAAGGGCTCTGTAGTAGCCTCGTTTACCACACCGGGCAGTCTGGGCTATGGGCTGGTACTACTTCAAGAAGCTGGAGCTAATCAGGCCCAAGAGTTCACTGGCATTGACCACCCGGGTGGTCTTCCACTGCTTGGGGAAGTGCCGCTTGTTGCCAGTGACCAAGAAATCGGCACCGGCAGCTTCGGCACATTCCAAAAAGCGGTTGTCGGGTTCGTCGCTGGATACCGAAAGGGTGCGCGTCAACGCCACTACGGCGCTGACACGCCGGAGTCGGACAAGGAAGCGGATGACTTCCTTCGGGACGAATTTCAGGTGGGGATAAAGCAGGACCCGCTGGTATTCGTCAAGGATTGCTTCGGAAACACAGAGCTGAATTTTGCGGTTCAGCGCCAAAGCAACCACCAGGGCTTCAAGTCCCTCGCCGTTGATGTTAGCAGACACCAGTACATTGGTGTCCAGGACCAGGCGAATCATTTGGAGCGGCGTTTAACTGGTAAAGGCCTTTGCTCTCTCCGAACCGTCGCCACAATCCGGTTTATTTGGCCTGGGGTGAGACGGTTGCTGCCGGTGCCCTTGGCCGTCGCCTGCATGGCCCGCAGTTCTTCGGGGGCCGGTGCGAAAGTGTTGATGTAGTCCTTAATGCTCAGGATCACGACGCTCGGCTCGCCGCGGCGGCCGACGACAAACCGTTCGTTTTTTTGGGTGGCCCGCTTCATGATCTGCCCGAACTGGGTGCGGGCGGTCAGGGCCGATACAACGTTGGTCATAAGATTCACTCTAACTGATTAATCAGTTCAGCTTCAGCATAGCAGCCTGGCAGAGCGACGACATTCGCCAGAGAACACCACACGGGCTCCAGGACGGGCCGGCGGTGATACACTGGCACTGGCCGGAGGGCCAAAAAGGGAATGGTGGATAAGGGCCCACTTGCCGAGTACGAGCACCGGCTCAGCTCCCATCGAAAGGAACTGGGCGAGCTCGAAAGCTGGCGCATCAGGATCGAAAGCATCCAGATCGGACTGGTTTCGCTGGCCGTAGTGACGGCGCTGCTGGCTCTGGTTTGGAAAGCGTTTTCTATCCTCTGGCTGCTGGCACCTATCGCGGCAATCGTGGGGTTGGCGGTGGTGCTCGAGCGCATGGCGCGGCATCGCAGGCGGTCCAGGCGCATCGTGGCCTTCTATGAGCTGGTTCTCGGCCGCATCCAAGATCGTTGGCCGGGTAAGGGCGAAACAGGAGACCGGTTCCTGGATCCTTTGCACCCGTATGCGGGGGACCTGGACTTGTTCGGCCAGGGGTCGCTGTTCGAGTACCTTTCGACCGCCAGAACCCGGGGCGGAGAAGAGACGCTGGCGCGATGGCTGCTATCGCCGTCCGAGCCGCAGGATCTGAAGATCCGTCACGAAGCCGTTCGGGAACTGGCGCCGGGACTCGATTTGCGGGAACGCCTCGCCGTGCTCGGCGAAGACATCCGGGTCGGGGTTCATCCAGAAGCCCTGGCAGCGTGGGGGGAGGAACCTCCGCGACTGGTTTCGAGCGGGCGCTGGGTGGGCGCAGGCATCTTGTCAGTGCTGGGGATCGGGACTCTCGCTCTTTGGATCTTCTCCGGAATGGCCTCGCCGTTCGTGGCGGTGTTTCTAGCGGCGCGCGTGTTCACCTTTCGGTTTCGCCGGGACCTGGAGCACCTGATCGTGGCAGTGGAAAAGCCCAGCCACGATTTGCGGCTGCTTTCCCAAGTGCTGGTCGTTCTGGAGCGCCAGCGATTCACGTCGCAGCGCCTGAGGGAGCTTCAGTCGGGATTGGTCGTCGAAGGTCACCCGCCCTCCCTCCGCATCGCCCGGCTCCACCGGTTGCTGGAGTTACTGGATTCGCGCGACAACCTCTTGCTGAGAGTCATCGATCCTATAGCGCTGTGGACAGTGCATGTGGCTTTTGCCGTCGAAGCCTGGAGGCGGAAGTCCGGGCCGCACCTGAGAGAGTGGCTGGATGCCGTAGGGGAGATGGAAGCGCTCCTGTCGCTGGCGGGCTACCATTACGAGCATCCTGGCGACCCGTTCCCGGAATTCACGGACGAGTCGCCGTGCTTCGATGGCGAACAACTCGGACATCCGCTCATACCGAAGCCCCGGTGCGTGTGCAACGACCTGCGGCTGGACGGCAACTTGCGGGTACTGGTCGTGAGCGGGTCGAACATGTCCGGCAAGAGCACCTTGCTTCGAACCCTGGGGACCAACGCCGTGCTGGCCCTGGCAGGGGCGCCGGTGCGCGCCAAGAGGCTGCGCATCTCGCGGCTGGCGGTCGGCGCGTCGATCCGCACTCTAGACTCGCTGCAGAGCGGGACATCGCGCTTCTATGCGGAGATTACGCGGCTCAGGCAGCTCGTGGAGTTGACCGGGCAGAGTCGTCCACTCCTTTTCCTTATGGATGAGCTGCTGCAGGGCACTAATTCACACGACCGTCGCATCGGAGCGCGGGGTGTCGTGCGCGCGCTGGTTGAGCGCGGGGCCATCGGGCTGCTCACCACCCACGACCTGGCGCTGGCGAACATCGCGGACGAACTCGCCCCGCTCGGCGCAAACGTCCATTTCCAAGATCAAGTCGAGGATGGGCGCATGCGGTTCGACCACCGGCTTTGGCCGGGGGTCGTCGAGCACAGCAACGCCCTGGAACTGATGCGCTCGATAGGGCTGGAAGTGTAGGGCGCTCCGGGGTGCTTGGTTCACCGCGGAGCGCGGAAATGAAGAGGGTCTCTGAGGTTTTGCAGCTCGCGGTAGTAGTAGAGGGGCGCCGGCCGCCTGTCTCCGAACTTCAGCCTCTTCAGAAACTCGATTTCCTCTTCGGTGGCATCGCCGCTGAGGGCGGTGTCCTTGAGGAACTCCTCCAGGCCCGGCTCCACCTCGAAGGGCGGTTCAGGTTCCTTTTCGACGAACTCGAATCTCTTTACGGGCGCCAGGGCCAGTCGGCGGTTCAAGACGATTTCCACGCCAAAACTACGGAGGTCAACGTCCCAGGACTCGATCAGCGGATCCAGGAAGGAGACCCAGTTCTCAACCGAGACGTGGAACACATCGGTCTCCAGAAACTCGAGGATCGTGACTCGCATCAGCTCATAGGTCCGGCCGCTGAGACGAGCCACCAGGCGGAGCCAGTTCTCACTCTCCAATTCTTCTCTGGCGACTCGCTTGGCCACGTCCAATAGCTTCTGCGTGACGAGCTGTTCCAGTTCGCCGAAGGGCTCCTTCTCAAAAATCGCGCGAACCTGCTCCTGCTTGTCAGGCGCGCATTTGCGCAGCATCAACTCTCGCAATCCCTGAAACAAGGGCCGGGGCGGGTCCGCCAGCTTCTTCTTCAAGGCTTCTTTGTGCTGAAGGTCCGCCAGCTTCGAGAGTTCACCGCCGGGGAGCCTCAGGAATCTCCCCATCTTTTCGTAAATATCCGTCCGGTCAGGCGCGGGCGGAGCCTTCTTCCCGCTCAGCAATTGTGAGATGTAGGACTCGGTCACCTGGGCGGCGGCGGCCAGGTCCTTCTGGTCGACCCCCAATTCCTTCAGGCGCTGCCTGATCACCAAAGCGACATCCATCGAGTTTCTTTCCACCTTCGCTTAACCTAAACCGATTAAGCCGCTGCCTAACATATCGCACAGCTCGATTGACAAGTAAATAATCTTAACATATACTAGTTAACGACTGAGCACTTCCGCCCACTCTGCAGATCATCTGAACTAGGCAGATCTTCTGTGGTTTCCCGTCTTAGCGGCCCCGACCCGGGAGGTCGACATGTTTGCTCGGAGTGTTTCTATCCGCTTGAAACCAAACGGCCTTGCCGAATTCATCCGGGTAATCGAGAAAGAGACCATTCCGCTGCTTCGAAAGCAAAAAGGCTTCCAGGACGAAATCACATTCTTCGCCCCGGGGGGAAGCCGAGGCCATCGAAATCAGCTTGTGGGACCGGAGAGAGGACGCGGACGCCTACGGCCGCAGGGCTACGTCCAGAAGTGCTGAAGGACGTGATTGAGGGAGATTCAGAGGTTCGCACTTATGCCGTCTCGAATTCGACGTTTCACAAGATCGCTGCGCCGGTCTTTGGCCGAGGCTGAGCGGTCTGCGGTGCGGGAGGATAGCACGAAATGACCGGGACCCAATCGACAATTTCGACACAAAGACACCCCAAGGGCGCCAGCGCCAGCATCCTGCTCACATCCGTGTTCGGGCCGTACGCCTAGCGACGACGAGTTCGGCAGCCGCCGCATCAATCCCATGGAGCTGTATCACAATCAGGTGACGCGCGAGCAGGGCCCGTTTTCGCTGCGCATGTTCCACCGCTCCTGGGGCCTCATGCTGATCCAGCAGAACATCTCCGCTCCCTGCGCGTTGCTCGACTTCCCCACGCGGGAAATCTTCGAGCGGGAACTGCTCGCGCACAGCTACGACGTCGTTGGCATCTCTTCGATCATCGTGAACGTCGGCAAGGTGCGGGAGATGTGCCGCATGGTGCGCCGGCTTTCGCCGAAGTCCGTGATCGTGGTGGGCGGCCACGTGACGGCCATCCCCGGCATCGAGGACACCATCGACGCCGACCACTTCGTGCGCGGAGACGGCATCTCCTGGATGCGGCGCTACCTGGGCGAAGACGAGAACGCGCCCATTCGCCATCCCCGCATTCTGTCCGGATACGACACGCGTACGATGGGCATTCGCTCGCCGCAGGTTAAGGGAGTCAACGCCGCGACCATCATCCCATCGGTGGGATGCCCCATGGGCTGCAACTTCTGCACGACCTCCGCCTTCTTCGGTGGTAAGGGCAAGTTCCTCAATTTCTATGAGACTGGCGACGAATTGTTTCAGGTGATGAACGAGGCGTCCTCAGCGCTCGGCGTTCGCTCGTTCTTCATCATGGACGAGAACTTCCTGCTGTACCGCGAGCGCGCGCTCCAACTCCTGGCCCGCATGAAGAGCGCGAACAAGGGCTGGACGCTCTATGTCTTCGCCTCGGCGAACGCCATCCGCAAGTACTCCATGCAGGAACTGGTGGAGCTGGGCATTTCCTGGATCTGGATGGGACTCGAATCGCCGCGCGCCGGCTACGACAAACTGCAGGGCACCGATACCCTGGAACTGACGCGCGAACTGCGCGCCCACGGCATCAAGCTGCTGGGCTCGACGATCGTCGGCCTCGAGCACCACACGCCTGAGAACATCGAGGCGGAGCTCGAGCACGCCGTGTCGCATGCCACCGATTTTCACCAGTTCATGCTCTATACTCCGGTTCCGGGCACGCCTCTGTACTCCCAGATGGTGAGTGAGGGCCGGATGCTCGATAACGTCGACCTCGCCGACATCCACGGCCAGGGCAAGTTCAACTTCCGCCACGCGGCCATCTCGCGCGATGATTCCAAGCGCTGGCTGGACTGGGCTTTCCGGCGTGACTTCGAGCGCAACGGCCCCAGTCTCTACCGCGTCTGCCGCACCACCTTTGACGGCTGGAAACGTTATCGGAATCACCCTGATCAAACGCATCAGCGAGCGGTTCGAGTGGGAGGCGCGCTCGTTGCGCACCATTTACAGCGCCCTGCTCTGGGCTATGGAATATCGCCTGAAGAAGACCAATCCGGCCGTCAGCGGGCAAATCCGCGCTTTGCGCCAGGAAATCGCCCACGAGTTCGGCTGGGTCGCGCGCGCCGCCGCCGCCCTGTTCGGCCCCTTCATGCTCTGGAGCACGATCCGGGAGGAAAAGCGCCTCGCCCGCGGCATAACTTACGAACCCGCGTCGATCCTCGAGCGCCGCAACTGGGGTTCATTGGGAGAGCGGCCGGGCGCTGCAGCCAAGACTGAAAAGAGTGATGGAAAAATCGAGCCAATGGAGGTGACTGCATGAAGATTCGACCGCTCCATGACCGCATTGTGGTCAAACGCATCGAGCCGAGTGAGCAACGGCAGAGTGGCCTGTTCATTCCCGACTCCGCTAAAGAGAAGCCCCAGGAGGGTGAAGTGATGGCGGTGGGAAAGGGCAAACGCCTGAAAGGCGGCAGCGTGGCGCCCGTGGATGTTCACGCCGGCGACCGTATTCTGTTTGGCAAGTACACGGGCAGCGAGATCGAAGTGGATGGGGAAGAATTCCTGATCATGCACGAGGACGACGTCCTCGGGGTGATTGAGGAGACCGCGAAAAAGGCGAAGACCTAAAGATCAGGAGGATCCCACATGGCAGCGAAGCAGATTATCTACGGCGAGAATGCACGAAGTGCGATTTTGCGCGGCGTCAACCAGTTGGCGGACGCCGTTAAGGTTACGCTCGGTCCCAAGGGGCGCAACGTCATTCTGGATAAGAAATGGGGCAGCCCGACCATCACCAAGGACGGGGTGACGGTGGCCAAAGAGATCGAGCTGAAAGACCCGGCCGAGAACATGGGCGCGCAGATGGTGCGCGAGGTCGCTTCCAAGACCTCGGACGTGGCCGGCGACGGCACCACCACCGCTACGGTCCTCGCGCAGTCCATCTACCGCGTGGGCGTGAAGAGCGTGGCTGCCGGCGCCAACCCGATGGCCCTGAAGCGCGGCATTGAAAGGGCCGTGGAAGTGGTCATCGAAGAGATCCAGAAGTGCAGCAAGCCGGTGTCCGGCGAGATGATTGCCCAGGTCGCAACGATCTCGGCCAACGGCGACGCCACTATCGGTGAACGGATCGCCGAGGCGATGAAGAAGGTCGGCAAGGACGGCGTCATCACCGTGGAAGAGTCCAAGACCATGGAAACGACGATCGATATGGTCGAGGGGATGCAATTCGACCGGGGCTATCTGTCACCGTACTTCGTCTCCGACCCGGAGCGGATGGAATGCGTGCTCGAGGATCCCTACATCCTGATCTACGAGAAGAAGGTCAGCAACATGAAGGATCTGCTGCCCCTGCTCGAGCAGATCGCACGCAGCGGCAAGCCCCTGCTGGTGGTCGCCGAGGAAGTGGACGGCGAGGCGCTGGCCACCCTGGTGGTGAACAAGCTGCGCGGCACCCTGAACGCCTGCGCGGTGAAGGCGCCGGGCTTCGGCGACCGCCGCAAGGTGATGCTGGAAGACATTGCGATCCTCGCCGGCGGCAAGGCCATCATGGAAGAGACCGGCCTCAAGCTGGAAGGCGTCCAACTGGAAGACCTCGGCCGCGCCAAGCGCGTGATCATCGACAAGGACAACACCACCATAATCGAGGGCGCCGGCGACGAGAAGGCGATCGAAGGGCGCATCAAGCAACTGCGCGCGCAAATCGAGGAAACCACCTCCGACTACGACCGCGAGAAGCTGCAGGAGCGGCTGGCGAAGCTGGCCGGCGGCGTGGCCCTGATCAAGGTCGGCGCGGCCACCGAAACCGAGATGAAGGAGCGGAAGGCCCGCGTCGAGGATGCGCTACACGCCACCCGAGCGGCGGTGGAGGAAGGTATCGTGCCGGGCGGCGGCGTGGTGATGCTGCGCGCGATCAAGGCTCTGGAAGGCCTGAAGCTGGAGGGCGACGAGCAGGTCGGCGTGGACATCGTTAGGCGCGCTTGCGAAGAGCCTCTGCGGCAGATCGTTCAAAACGCCGGCTTGGAAGGCGCCGTCGTCATGGAGAAGGTGCGGGCGAACAAGAACGTCAACTTCGGCTTCAACGCCCAGAGCGGCGATTTCGAGGACCTGGTGAAGGCCGGCGTCATCGACCCCACCAAGGTCGCACGGACCGCGCTCCAGAACGCCGCTTCAATTGCGTCACTGATGCTGACCACCGAAGCGCTGATCTGCGAAATCCCGGAAAAGAAAGAGCCCATGCCCGGCGGCCAGGGCGCCAACATGGACTATTAGACCGAAGCGAGGCTCAATGGCGAGTCCGGCATATCTGTCCATACATGACGAGCTTCAGCGGCTGCACGGGCGCTACGATCGGCTCGTCCGGGCAGTGGAGCAAACCGCGGACACCGTCATGATTACGGACAGGCAGGGAGTCATCGAATATGTAAACCCGGCCTTTGAGGAGACCGCGGGCTATTCCGCGAGCGAGGTCCTGGGCCGGACGCCGAGCCTCCTCAAGTCCGGGCTGCACGACGAGAAGTTCTACAAAGAGCTTTGGGCGCAACTCATCACGGGTAAGCCATTCCGTGGAATCATTATCAACCGGAAGAAATCGGGCGAGCTCTACTGGTCCGCACAGACGATCAGTTCGATGAAAGATGAGAACGGCGAGATTACTCACTTCGTCTCTGTGCTGAAGGACATTACCGAGCTGAGAAGACAACAGGAGCAGGAGTTTCAGCTGCAAATCGCCGATCAAGTTCAGCAGCGTCTCAACGCCGGGACCGCATCATGGCCGGGGTTCGATATCGCAGGGAGCGTTTGCTCCGCAACGCTGACCGGGGGAGACTACTTCGATTTCATTCCACAGCCGGACGGGTGTCTGTGTATCGCGATTGGCGATGTCAGCGGCCACGGATTCGGCTCGGCTTTGGTGATGGCTGAAACCCGGGCCTACGTTCGTGCCTATGCGACGTTGGAGTCGGACCCGGGCGCGATCCTCAGCCGGGTCAATCATGCCCTTTTTCCGGACCTCGAAGGCGGACAGTACGTGACTCTGCTATTGGCCCGCCTCGACCCCCGGAGCCGCTCGCTCGAATACGCCGGCGCCGGGCATATACCGTGTTACTTGCTGCGTGCTTCCGGAGAGATCGGGCACGTCATGGAGAGTACGGGTCCGCCGTCGGGCCTCTTTGCCGGCAGTCAGTTTCGCTCCAGTCCGGCTGTTCCATTGGACTACGAGGAAATCCTGGTCTTATTGACCGACGGCGTCACGGAGGCAGCCAATAGCGGCCAGGCGCAGTTTGGCGCCGAGGGAGCTCTTGAGTTCATAAAGCGCCATCCGCTGAGCGGCGCCGCCGAACTCGTCCGAGGCATCCACGAGACGGTGCGGGCCTTCAGTGGCGGTGGGCCTCCTCCCGACGACATCACCTCGGTTATCTGTAAGGTCGGGGGACGAGATGCCATTTGACAGATTCAGGCCGCACAGCTTCTCCCTCATTTCGGTGCAGAACAATGCGCCGGCGTTGTCTGGAGTCTACGGGTTATCGAATGCCCGGGAGTGGCTTTTCGTGGGGGAGGCCGACAATATCAAAGCGACGCTGATCAGTCACCTGCAGGAGCCGTACGCGCCACTTCTGGAGCAGAAGCCCACCGGCTTCACGTTTGAGCTCTGCGTTCCCAGCGACCGGCTTGCCCGTCAAGAGCGGCTGATACAGGAATATCAGCCCGTCTTTAACCAGCGTCCCGATTAAAGTCGGGGCCTGGAATCCTCACTTCCACCGAGTGCTCGAGGCGGTCGTCCACCAGGGGAACCGTCTGGTCGTCCTGCTCTAGGCCATCCACGGTTACGCTCATGCCGTCGCCGGCCGCGCTCGTCCGCGAAACAGTGATGTGGTAGACGGTCTCGCGGTGTCGGTAGTGCACCTTGAACTCCGCCCAATCCGCGGGAAGGCACGGGGCGAAGTGCAGCCGGCTCGCTTCCAACCTCAACCCCAGGAGCGATTCCAGAATGAGCCGGTACATCCAACCGGCCGAACCCGTGTACCACGTCCATCCGCCCCGGCCGATGTGCGGCGAGAGCGCATAGACGTCCGCCGCGACGACATAGGGCTCGACTTTGTAGGCCGCCAACGCCGCGGGAGTCGCGGCATGGTTCACCGGGTTGATGATATCGAAGAGTTCCCAGGCGCGCCGCGTGTCGCGCAATACCGCGAACGCCATCGCCGCCCATATCGCCGCGTGCGTGTATTGCCCGCCGTTTTCTCTCACACCCGGAACGTATCCCTTGATGTAGCCGGGATTCAAGTCCGACTTGTCGAACGGCGGATCCAGGAGTTGGATCAAGGCCTGATCCCGGTGAACGAGGCGCCGATCCACCGCCTCCATCGCCGCGCGCGAGCGCTTGGCCTCGCCCGCCCCGGAGAGAACCGACCAGCTTTGCGCGATCGAATCGATCTGGCATTCGGGATTACTTGCCGAACCAAGCGGCGACCCGTCGTCGAAGTAGGCGCGGCGGTACCACTCGCCGTCCCAGCCATTCTGCTCGATGTTCAGGCGCACCCGGTCCGCCTCGCGGCGGCAGCGTTCGGCGAACGGCGCGTCGCCATGCACGCCGGCGACCTTGGCGAATTGCGTGAGTACCTCATAGAGGAAGAAACCCAACCAGACGCTTTCGCCTTGCCCGTGCTGGCCCACCATGTTCATGCCGTCGTTCCAGTCGCCCGAGCCGATCAGCGGCAGTCCATGCTGGCCCAGTCTGAGACCCTTGAGGATGGCCCGGACACAGTGCTCGTAGAGGCTGGCCGTCTCTTCAGACCGGCCGGGCAGGTCGTAGTAGGAGTCCTCCTCCGCGTTCACCGGGCGGCCGTCGAGGAAGTGGATCGGTTCATCCAACACCCCTGTGTCGCCGGTGCTCAGAACATAGCGGCAGGTCGCCAGCGGCAGCCATAGATAATCGTCGGAACAGTGTGTGCGCACGCCCCGGCCCGACGGGGGATGCCACCAGTGCTGGACGTCGCCTTCCAGAAATTGGCGGGACGCCGAAAGCAGCAAGTGCTCGCGCAAGAGACGGGGCTCGGCATGCACGAGCGCCATCACGTCCTGCAACTGATCGCGAAAACCGAAGGCGCCTCCCGGCTGGTAGAATCCACTCCGCGCCCAAAGGCGGCACGCCAGGGTCTGATACAGGAGCCACCCGTTGGCCAGGACGTTCAGGGACTGGTTGGGGGTCTCCACGTTCACCGCGCCAAGGGTGTGCTTCCAGTACTGCCAAACCGCTTCGAGCGCATCCCGCGCCGCTGAGGATCCCCGGAAGCGATACACCAAGTTGCTCGCATCTTCCGTGTCGCGCCCCGCGCCCAGCGTATAGACAATCTCGAGATCCTGCCCGTCAGCCAGCTCGAATGGAACCCGGATCGCCGCGCAGGGATCCAGACCGCTCCCCATCCTTCCGGATAGTCCGGCCCGGCTCATCGCGGCCGGCTTTCGGAGGGTCCCGTTTCGCCCCAGGAACTCGGTGCGGTCGCCGGTCATGGCCTGGGCGGCATTGCCCGCGTCGAAGAAGCCCACTCTGCCCGCGAACTCCGCACTGTACGGGTTTCGGGCGAAGATCGCGCCGCTAGCCGGGTCAATCTCGGTCGTCACGTGCATTGCGGATTTTGGCCGCAGGTCTCCCAGCACCCATTCCACGTATCCCGTGGCGGAGAGCCGGCGCGTCCGGCCCGACTCGTTGTGCACCTTCAGCACCGTGAACTTGACCGGTGCGTCCAAGGCCACGTAGATCCAAACCTCCGAACGGATGCCGTTCTCCGTGTGCTCGAAGACGCTGTAGCCGAATCCGTGGCGGCTGACGTAGGGCGTGGCCCCGCGGCTGGGCAGCGGCGTGGGCGACCAGAAGTGGCCGCTCTCTTCGTCGCGGAGGTAGAAGGCTTCTCCGCTTGAATCGCTCACGGGGTCGTTGTTCCATGGAGTCAGGCGGAACTCGTGGGCGTTTTCACTCCAGGTGCAAGCCAGCCCGTTCTCCGAGACGACAGAGCCGAAATGCGGGTTCGCCAGCACGTTCACCCAGGGGGCCGGGGTCACCTGCTGGGGCGTGGTCGTAACAATGTATTCCCGCCCGTCAGGGGTGAATCCGCCCAGCCCGTTAAAGAAGAGGAGGTCGTTGCGGGGAGCGGCGCCGGCCGCCGGGGATTCGGCGCGGGGAACTCGGGCTGGTTCGGTACGCGGGACGGCAACCTCGAATAGGCTGCGCCGGCTGATCTGCTCCGCCAGCGTCCCCCGGCCGTCGGTGAGGATGGCGCGAGCGACCGATTGGAACAGGATGCGGTCCTCGGCCGAAATCTGTTCCGCCGGTCTCACGAAGATGCCGCCCGGGCTATCGGCAACGCCGGCTTCGACCCCCGCCGCGATCAGACCCAGGATCTGATCCTGAAGTAGCTGCCGGTAACCGGCGTGATCTTCGTTCCAGATCACCAGGTCCACCGCCAGACCCTTCAGGCGCCAGTACGTGTGGGCCTGCACCAGTTGACGGACAAGTTCGATATTGGCCGGGTCTCCAATTTGCAGCAGCACGATCGGCAAGTCTCCGGAGATGGAGTAACCCCAAAGACCGGATTGCCCGCGCCGGTTCCGGGCGAGGACGCTCGGGTCGGCGCGCAGCAAGGAGTTGGCGTAAATCACGGAACCGGCCAGACGTCCGTAAATCTGTGCGTCGGCCTCCGTGGCATTGATCTGCCGCAAGAGCACCTGGCTATGCGTCCAGGCCAGATCGAAGACCCGGTCCGCGAGATGCCGATCCTGATACTTATCGACCAGACCCAGGCACGTCTCGCGTGTTTCGCCGATCCCGAAGACAATGTTGACCGTTGCCGACTCTCCCGGATCGAGCGCGATGCGATGCCGGATGGCGACGATCGGATCGAGTACGGACCCCTCGCTGCCGGTGAGCGCCTCGGACTCGCGCATCGCTTGCGGATTGACGATGGTGTTCCCGCGGCCGATGAACCGCATCCGGTCGGTCTCATAGGACGGTTCTTCCGACCTGGGCTCCATGCACGGCCATGAGATGAAACATCCAGGGGGAGTGCTCGTCCACGGAACGGGGCCGGCGAGTGCAGAGAATCGCCCGCTGCCGGTGCAGGATTTCGGTCTGAACAAAGAGATTGCTGAACGCCGGATGCAGCGTGTCCGAGGCAGGCGTTGCCAAGACCACTTCCGCGTAACTGGTAACCTCAGCCACTCTTCGTGTCCTGGAGCGGTTGGTGATGGTGATCCGGCGCAGTTCGACGTCGTCCTCGGGTGAGACCGCGATCTCCGTGTACGTGTCGAAGTTGAGGTCGCGGCGGCGGAACTCCACTCGCGCCTCCGAGAAAACGGCTTCGTAATTCTCCGGGCGTCTGAGCGCCGGTTGAAACGCGGTCGACCAGAATGTCCCGGTCGTCACGTCGCGGATGTAACAGAATGTGCCCCAGTTGTCGCAGGTAGGGTCTTCACGCCAGCGCGTGACCGCGATGTCCTTCCAGCGGCTGTAGCCGCCGCCGGCGTTCGTGACCATGACGTGATATCTGCCGTTCGACAACAACTGCACTTCCGGCATGGCAGAGTCCGGGCTGCTGAAAACACGCACCGGCGTCTCCGTGTCATCGGAAGTGTCGCGCAAGCCGGAGGGCTCGGCGGTGTCCGAATAGGAAGCCATGGCCTTGGGGACCCGCTCCTGGAGCAACAGTTCAGTCGCCTGAAACCGCGGATCCGTCTCGAATCGCTTCTGCATCGGACGGTCCAGGAGCAGATAGCCCAAAGCCAGAAGGCTCATGCCCTCGTGATGCGCCAGGAAGGCGCGGACCACCGCGCTCGATTGCCCGCGCGCCAGACGCGACGGGGTGTAGTCGATCGCTTCATAGAAGCCGTAGGCCCCTTCGAATCCCTCCGAAGCGAGCCGCTGCAGGTTCAGGCACGCCTCCTCGGGGGCCACCATCAGCGCCAGGGCGGAGGCATACGGCGCCACCACCAACTCGTCGGCAAGCCCGCGTTTAAGTCCCAAGCCGGGAACTCCAAACGCCCGGTACTGGTAGTTGAGATGGACGTCGGTCGCGTTGTAGCAGGATTCCGAGATGCCCCACGGCACCCCGCGTTTCTTCCCATATTCGATCTGCCTATGTACAGCCGCCCTGCACGTCTGGTCGAGCAGGGTGTCATCGTAGGTCGGCATCACCAGAAGCGGCATGAGGTACTCGAACATCGACCCGCTCCATGAGAGGAGAACCGGCTCGCCTCCGGCGGTGACGAGCAGGCGTCCCAGGGCAAACCAGGCCTCCTGCGGCACTTGTCCCTGCGCGATCGCTACAAAAGTGCACAATCTGGCTTCCGAAGCCAGTAGATCGTAATAACTCTGGTCTCTCCGCCGCTCCCCAACGTTGTACCCGATAGCCAGCAGGTGGCGGCCCTTGTCGTACAGGAAGTCATACTCCATCCGGGCCATTTCGCCGGCTAGCTGTGCCAGTTGTTCGATGGCTACGATCCTGGCTGCGGCACGCCGGCCTGCCCCAGTCTCCAGGCCTTCCAGTTTGCGGAGGGTTGGAGTCTCACCGATGACGGCGGAGTCTTCGAGCCCGGCGAGGAGCGTCATCTCATCGAGAGCGTCCCGGCATTGGCGCTCAAGAGCCTTTGCCCACCACCGCGCCTGGCTCTCGGGGGCAACGTCCAGGCGGCTGGCGCCCTCGGCCAGCCGTTCCAGGCATAGGCGCGCCTCCGGCAGCGTGGCGGGTGGGGACTCCGGCATCAGATCCGCTTCAAGTTGGGCTGCGGTAGCGGTTCCCGCAACGTCCACCAGAATCCTGAGTGTGTCTCTTAGCCCCTCAAACAACCGAGTCCCCAGGATCTTGCGGTCGGGAAGCCCTTCGAGACCCGCCCGCAGAGTCAGCAAGTGACCAGCGAGGTTGCCGCTGTCAACGGTCGAGACGTACATGGGCGGCAGCGGCTGCAACGAGCGCGTGTCGTACCAGTTGTAGAAGTGGCCCCGGTAACGTTCCAAGGCCTCCATTGTGTGAAGCGCACTCGCCGTGCGCTCTATGAGTTGCCCCGCCGAGATGTAGCCGAAATCGTACGCGGACAGGTTCGCCAGCAGAGCCAGTCCCATGTTGGTCGGCGACGTGCGATGTCCGATCGCGGCGACGGGACGCTCCTGGTAGTTGTCCGGCGGAAGCCAGTGATCTTCCGGACCGACGAAGGTCTCGAAAAACGCCCAGGTCTTCCGCGAAAGCTTCCGGAGAAAGACTATCTGGCCTTCTGTCAGCCTGGCTTCGCGGCGAGCCAGCGGCCGGCTGATCCACCACGCGATGACGGGCGAGGCAAACCACAGGCCCAGTATGGGTGCAGCCACGCCTAATGCCGCCGGCCTCGCCAGCGTCAACTGGACAGCCGCGGCGACGGCAATCGCGGGTGCGATCCACATCGCCTGGAAGGACGCGGCCAGGCCGGCGCGGCGATCGCGGCCCGCCTCAGCCGACGGACTCCATTCGAGCAGCCGCCTGTGCGTGAACAGCATCCTCCCCGCGGTGCGGGCAATCGCATCCAGACTGAAGAAGGCTTCGTATGGCAGGCATGCAAGCGTAAACGCAGCTTGAGCGATGTGCGTGCCCGCGCAGCGAACCGAAGTAGACAGATGCTGGCCCAGAAGCACATCGCCTGGCTTCCGGAGCGCGTCCGAGATACAGGCGACCAGCGATGGAATCAGGAGGATCCCGAGCACCGCCAAGGTCCACGGCCCAGCCGATGGAAGCGCCGTCCAGCCCAGCAGCAACAGCAGAGCCAGGCCCGGAGCCACGAGGCTGCGGCGGAGGTTGTCGAAGATCTTGCAGCGGGAAAGTCCGGAGAGCGGATTCTTCCGGCGGCGTCCGCCCGGGCCGGGGACGCGCGGCAGCAGCCATCGCACCAGCTGCCAGTCCCCGCGAATCCAGCGGTGGCGGCGGTTCACGTCGGCGCTGTAACGAGAAGGGTAGTCTTCGTACAACTGCACGTCGCTGATAAGGCCCGCCCGCGCGTAGCACCCCTCGAGAAGATCGTGGCTGAGAATCCGGTTCTCGGGAAAACGCCCGCTAAGCGCTCTCTCGAAGGCATCGACATCGTAGATCCCTTTGCCGATGAACGAGCCTTCTCCGAACAGATCCTGGTACACATCGGAGACTGCCCGCGTATAGGGATCGATGCCCGCCTCACTCCCCCACAGCCGCGCATAGCGGGATCGGTGCGCGCCGGGCATGCTCACGGCGACCCGGGGCTGAAGGATGCCGTACCCCTCCACGACGCGTTGCTTGCGTTCGTCGTACCGCGCGCGATTCAGCGGGTGCGACATGGCCCCCACGAATTGCCACACCGAATCGCGTGGCAGTTGCGTGTCCGTATCGAGGGTGATGACGTACTTCACGTTCCCCAGAACCGCCGTGTCACCGGCGATGAGTGAGAAGCTATCCCTCGGTCCGCCTCGCAGGAAGGAATTCAAGTCCCCAAGCTTTCCCCGTTTGCGCTCGTAACCCATCCAGAGCCGCTCCCTGGGATTCCAGCGGCGGGGGCGGTGGAACAGGAAGAACGCGTCGCCTTTGACGCTCTTGTACTTCTGGTTCAGCCCTTCGATTCGCTGTTGGGCCAGCCGCAATAGCGGCTCGTCGTCCGGAAGCGTTTCCTCGCGCGCGTCTTGAAAGTCGGTCAGCAGGCCGAAGTGAAGGTTGTCGTCCCGATTTGCCAGGAACCGGACCTCCAGCGCCTCGGTCAGGTCCTCGATGTTCTGAACGCTCTCCAGAATGGTCGGGACCACTACCAGGGTGCGGAATTCCGGCGGGATCCCGGTAGAGAAGTCCATCCGCGGCAACAGGTGCGGCGTCGCCAGCAACGTCGTCAGCCAGTTCACCAGAGCCAGGCCGAGCTGGCTGGCGCACAGCAGCAACAGGACGCCGAACAGCCCGAGTCTCCAGCCATCGAGGCCGCCACCATGCGCCTGAGCTAGAAGCCCCCCAGTGATAATCGCCGACAGCAGCAGGATCGTGCCCGAGTACAACAGCAGAGGAAACCGGCCACTCAGTCTCCGAAGCGCCTCGAAGGGCGAGCGGGAGACTTGAGCCGTTCGCTCGAGCTGCGGCAATCCCCGGTCGATAAGGTAGAACCCTACGTGTGCGGCGCGATCGTCACCGCCGCTTTCCGAGCTGGCCGCCCGCGCCAGCCGGATCGCTTCACGGGCGACCTGCGTCTCTGACAGCCGGCTGCCCTTCGCTACCTTTTCCACGACGTGGCGGTAACGGTCACGCGTGGCAAAATCCATCTTGCCGTAGACTCCGCCGACGTCCTCGCGCAGGGTCTGCTCGACAACACTCACCGTTTCGACGAACTCGCGCCAGTCCATCGCACTCAGAAACCGAAGGCTGCCGATGCTGTTGCTGACGGATGCCTGGTAAGCGGCTTGCCGTTGGTTCTCCGACTGCACCTGATGCTTGATCGTCGAGCCAGTCTCGGAGAGCCTCTGCTCAATCCAGGTGAGTGGGGACGCCAGAGCGGGGCTCTGCCCCTGCAATCGGCGTGTTAACTCCGCCACAAACGGACTCACCATGGGAGGGTTCGAGCGGGCCATGTCGGCGATCACGAGAATCAGGTTCTTCGGATCTTTCTCCGCGACCTCCGTCATCTGGTCCGCCCAGTAGTCGGCGCGATTCCGGTCAACCCGGTCGGCGGCGATCCGGGACCCAACGCGCCGCAGATTCTCGATGAGCGCCAGGCGCAGCATGATGGGAACGGCCCAAAGCTCGCCCACATTCAGGACGCTGACTGTTTGGTAGGCTGCTACGAAACTACTGAGATTCTCCGGGTCCACCCTGCCGTCACCGTGTGAGATCGTCTCCAGGGCGATGTCATACACGCGCGGAAGACCAGCCGATGGGCCGTTCCCCAGGCGGGGCAGTTCCCGGCTATAGCCTTTCGGCAAATGCCGTCTGGCCGTGCGGATCTGCTCCTCTATCAGGTAGAAGTTGTCCAGCAGCCATTCGGCTGCCGGCGTGATCCGGCGCTCGTCCTTGACCGCCTCCGTCAGCAGGTCGCGGACACCCCTGAGAACACCTTCATTCTCAGCCAGCCGCGCCAAGAGCCGGTCGGGAGTATGGCCCGGGCCTAACTTGTGAGCGCCCGCCAGGGCCTTGCCATGCTGCTCCATCTGGTCGGCGCTGAACAGCTCCGACCGCAGCGGTGGTTCATTGCCGGCGAGCCCTCGCGCCAACCCGTCTTTACGGAAATACGCCGGCCATCGGCCCAGGGTTTCTAGAACGGTCTTGGCGCTCACCCTCAAGTCCGCGTTCCTCTGCTAAGGCCAAACCCGGGCAAAGTGCCGCCCCCGATCACACGACGTGCGGGGTGACGCCCGGCGAACTTGGAGTGCGCTTGAAGCCGTGCCTTGCTCTTGGCACGGGCAGGCTCGCCAGGTGCGCCAACATCTCGCGATCCGTGAGCGAGCACTGTGACGATCCCCATGCCGCGGCCTCGACGACATCCAGTTCCGCAGCCAACGCGCGCAAGCATAAGGCGGGCCCCTCCTGCATGCGTATGTGGTGCTTGGCGAACAAGGTCAAATCGGCGTCGACCGTGAATGTCCGTTTCTCCGACCCCGGGTGAAAGCCTTTCAAACAAGTAGCCCCGGGTATTCCCTTTGTGCTCGAAACCTAGGTAGCGAAGGCGCGTGATCTCCAGCCGCTTTTCGCTGCCCGTTTACGCCATGCGGCGGCCGCTGCACGCAGACGTTCAGGGCCTTGGGACACCTGCCGCCCTCCAGTTCAAAGCTTACCACCTGGCCAATCGCAAGAGTCGGGACATCATATTGCAGGACCGCGGACGGGCAAAAACCAACGATCAGGCCGTCCTCTGCCGTGATGACGCCCGTTGCGCTTCCCACGTCCAGGCTCTTGATTGTTCCGGTCATCGAAGAAAACCTCACTCTGCCGAAAGCAGTCCGTTACTCGATCCCATGGGAAGGCGCGCTTTGGATAGCGTTATCGCCGGCCTGCCAAGCGCGGAATACCGGCGGCGCCGGCCTGATTCCGCCGGCGCCGGGTATGGTTGTCAGATTGAAACCTGGATTACCAGCGGGGCGTGCGGCGCTCGCGCGATCCGCCGCCATTGGTCTTCGGCCGAGCTTCGTTCACGTTGAGCGCGCGGCCTCCCGAGTCAGTGCCGTTCAAAGCCTCGATGGCGCGATCGGCTTCCGCCGCGTCCGTCATCTCGACAAACGCGAAACCTCTCGAGCGGCCCGTATCGCGGTCCGTCGCCAAGCTGACACGTTCGATGGCTCCATATGGCTGGAAGAGGGACCGGATCGATTCCTCGGTGGCGCCGAAATCCAAGTTGCCTACATAAATGTTCTTCACGATAGTCTCCTTAGTCATTTGAGGGCGGGCTATTCCAGGCGGAGAGGATCGTCGGCCCAGTCTGGCGGGGCGGTCAAACGCACTACTAAGTATAGCAGCTTTTCCTGGATTACCCCAAGATAATTGTCGCCTGTTGTATAATCCGGTTGCCTGGGAGCCCGACCTGAATCAGCCGACACAGTCGTTCTGGAGCATCTCCGTCCCCGAGATCCTTCAGCAATTGGGAGCTGCGCCGGAGGGCTTGACCAGCGGCGAAGCCCGGCAGAGGCTGATCCGCTTTGGCCCCAATCTCTTGAAACCCCGCAAGAGAGCCGACGCCCTCGTGCTTCTCCTGGCTCAATTTAAGAGTCCGATCATCCTCATCCTCTTGTTTGCCACGGGATTGTCCTTCTTCCTGCAAGACCCTACGGATGCGGTCATCATCCTGGCCATCGTTCTTGCCAGCGGGCTGCTCGGCTTCTGGCAGGAGAGGGGCGCGGCGAACGCTATTCAGAAGTTGCTGGCAATGGTACAGACCAGGGCCAACGTGCTGCGTGATGGCAGCCCGCAGGAAATTCCGGCTAACGAGGTCGTGCCGGGAGATATCATCCTGCTCAAGGCCGGCGACGCGATTCCCGGAGACTGCCTGATTCTGGAATCGAAGGACCTGTTTGCGGATGAAGCCGCTTTGACTGGCGAGACATTTCCTGAGGAAAAAATGGCGGGAGTGTTGCCGCCGGAAACCTCGCTTGGTCAACGGAAGAACAGTTTCTTCATGGGAACTTCCGTGGTCAGCGGCACCGCGAAGGCGGTAGTTGTTCATACCGGGAAGGACACCGAGTTTGGCAAGGTATCGGAGCGGCTGTCACTCCGCCCGCCGGAAACGGAGTTCGAGCGCGGCGTCAGGCGGTTTGGATACTTCTTGATGGAAGTCACCCTGCTCCTGGTTGTCGCCGTCTTCGCCATCAACGTCTACCTGGCGCGCCCGGTCCTGGAGTCCTTTCTTTTTGCTCTCGCGCTGGCTGTTGGATTGACGCCCCAACTGCTTCCCGCCATCGTCTCCGTGAATCTCGCTCACGGTGCGCGCCGCATGGCTCGGGTTAAAGTCATCGTCAAGCGGCTATCCTCCATTGAGAACTTCGGAAGCATGAATGTCCTCTGCGTGGATAAGACCGGAACTCTGACCGAAGGCGTGGTGCGCGTCCGCTCCGCGCTTGATGTCGAAGGCAAGGAAAGCGACAACGTCCTGCTGAATGCCTATCTCAACGCCTCTTTCGAGACGGGGTTTGCAAATCCGATTGATGAAGCCATCCGCCAGCATCGATCGTTTGACACCTCCGGCTACCAGAAGCTGGACGAAGTGCCGTACGACTTTATTCGCAAGCGGTTGAGCATCCTGGTTTCCAAAGGTGATGAGCACCGGGTGGTCACCAAAGGCGCGCTGCACGATGTGCTCGCCGCTTGTTCGACGACCGAGGTATCCGGGGGAACTAGCGTGGATATCGCGCAGGTGCGGGAACAGCTTCAGCAACGTTTTGAGGGGCTCAGCGGCGAGGGCTTCCGCACGCTGGGCGTTGCGTACCGGGACATTGGCTCAGCCTCCCGCATCACTAAGGACGATGAGTCCGGGATGACGTTTCTCGGATTCCTGGTGCTCTATGATCCCCTCAAACCGGACATTGTTAAGACCGTCGGCGACCTGCAGCAGCTTGGCGTCTCGCTCAAAATCATTACCGGCGACAATCAATTCGTCGCCACCCATGCCGGTCAGCAGGCGGGGCTCTCGCATCCCTCCTGCCTCACCGGTGCGGATCTCCACCAGATGAGCGATGAAGCGCTGCGCCAGCGCGTGAGTGGCGTGGATGTCTTCGCCGAGGTCGAGCCCAACCAGAAAGAGCGCATCATTTTGGCGTTGAGAAAAACGGGGAACGTCGTGGGCTACATGGGAGATGGGATCAACGACGCCTCGGCCCTGCATGCCGCCGATGTGGGCATCTCCGTGGATAGCGCCGTGGACGTGGCCAAAGAAGCGGCCGACATCGTGCTGCTGGAAAGAGACCTGGGTGTCCTGGCGCAAGGCGTGCGGGAAGGCAGAGTGACCTTCGCCAACACCCTCAAATACGTGTTCATGGCGACCAGCGCCAATTTCGGCAACATGTTCAGCATGGCCGGAGCATCCCTCTTTCTCCCCTTTCTTCCCCTCCTGCCCAAGCAGATCCTGCTCAATAACTTGCTCACGGATTTTCCGGAGATGACGATCGCCACCGACAGCGTGGACCCTGAATTCGTGGCAAAACCACGGCGCTGGGACCTCAAGTTCATCCGCAATTTCATGCTGACCTTCGGCGCCCTCAGTTCCGTCTTCGACTTCCTCACCTTTGGCGCACTCATGTTCATCCTGCATGCCGGGCCCGCTCTGTTCAGGACCGGCTGGTTCGTGGAGTCCGTCATCTCGGCCTCGGTGGTGGTGCTGGTGGTTCGCACGCGGGGACCTTTCTTCAGAAGCAGGCCGGGGAAGTACTTGTTGATGGCGACTCTGCTGACGGTGGTCGTCGCAATGGTCTTGCCTTTCACTCCCATCGGCGCGAAGTTGTTTGGGTTGACCCCAGTGCCAGCCCTGTTCCTGGCGCTCATGGGAGGGATCGTTGTCCTTTACATCGTTTCGGCGGAAGCGGCGAAGAGAATCTTCTACCGGCGGGTCGCGGGGTAGACTGAGATTTGCCCTTGCATTTCCTCCTCAGTGGTCTCACCATTATTGCGATCGATGTCCTGCTGGCCGGCGACAATGCCGTGGTCATCGCCATGGTTGCCCGCACTATTCCCAGAGAGCAGCGCCAGGTCGCGATTGCCGCCGGCGCCGGGCTGGCGGTGGTTCTTCGCGTCGCCATAACCTTCCTCGCGGCCCAACTGCTGGAACTGGAGTTTGTTCGGCTCGTAGGAGGAGCGCTCATTCTCTGGATTGCAGTCAAGCTCTTCCTGGATGCATCTCCCGAAAGAGCGGCGGAGGTTAAGGCGGGGAGTTTCTGGAGGTCAATCCGGTTCATCGTTTTTGCCGACCTGTCTATGTCCCTCGACAATATTCTCGCGGTCGCGGCAGCGTCTAAAGGCAACCTCTACCTCCTCTTCGCGGGGCTCGGCCTGAGCATTCCATTCGTCGTTTTCACCAGCAATTTTCTGTCGGTCCTGATGGAGAAGTACCCGGCGCTTGTCTATTTGGGGGCGGCTATCCTCGGCCGGGTCGGCGGCGAGATGATCATGACCGACACATACATCGTCCAACTGTTGCACCCTGCCGCGGCGGCGCGCTACGGCGTGGAGGCTTTCTGCGCGGCAGCCGTATTGGTCGCCGGCCGGTTGTCGGCCAGTGGCCGCAGCACCCAGCCACCCTCCGGACCCTGACGGCAACCAACACTTCGGATGCAAACCAGCGTCAAATAGGGGTGCGCGACACAAAAGTGGACGCCGGCGTGATTCAGCAGGAAAACGGGTACGCAAAGACAGAGTGCGCGCGTGGGGTCTGGCTTTCAGCCAGCCGCCGGCTTTTGAGCCGGTGTTTCTTCGGTCTGTCGCCAGACGCCGGGCCAAAGCCCGGCGGCAGCCAGAAATGATTGCCCCACAAACACGCCGGCGATTCCACTTTTATGTCGCACACCGCCAACTAGGTGAAGCCTGGGGATTGCAAACAGGCCGTTTTCCAGCGATAGAGCCAACCGGTTCAGCGGCAGTTGCCGATAAGAGATTACGTGCGGACTAACCGCAGCTTCGCTCTGAGATCGGGCGAAGACAGACAACAGGAACGAAGAAGCTGCTGGGGGCTGAACCTTGAAACTGATCGCAGGGCGGCGTCGCGGCCTGATTCTCGCCGCCGTGGCCATCTCGATTGTGCTTGGCGCCGTCGTCGTACAGCGCATAATTGAGGACCACCGCGTCAAATCGAGGGTTTATCGGTTTGGAGCCCGGGAGAGCCCGCCATATTCTCATCTGCTTCCAGACGGCCGGTCGGAGGGAGTCTATAAAGACCTCTTCGACGAGGCCTCTCGCCGCTGCGGATTCCGAATGCAGTGGGTTCCAGTAGAGGACGTGACGGTCATCGAACCCATGCTGCTTACGGGGATGGTGGATCTCTTTCCCGCGATGGCCGTCACGGAATCCCGCAAAACCCGCTATTACACGTCGCGACCATGGCTTTCCAATCAATATCTTCTCGTGTCCTTGTCGGCATCTCACATTGATTCAATTCGAGACATGGCTGGTCGCACGCTCGTGCATTTGGCGGCGGAGTATGCAACCCAGGTCGCGCGGGACGCAGTACCGAACGCGGTTAGCTATCCGCAATCGGTCTATGCCGCGATGCTGCCCTTGGTCTGCGACGGTAAGGCGGATGCGGCTGTGATCCCGGCCTACCAACTGAATTCCTATTTGCTGAAGCGCCCTGCAGGATGCGAGAAGGCCGAGCTTCGCATTCAAGCCATCGCAACCGCGGAGTTCGCCATCCTCGCGCGCAAGGATGCGGCGGAAGCCGCCCGGCGTCTGCGCCAGGAGCTCTCCCAGATGACCCGCGACGGGACAGTGGCGGCGGTTCTGAACAAATGGTCCTCCCTATCTACGGTGGATGCCCAGTCGGTGATGCAACTGGAAGAAACGCGGCGCCAGAATCTCTATTTCCGGTATGGCATCGTCATGCTGCTCACGGCGGCTGGAGCGCTTGCGTGGCAGGTTCGCAGGGCGCAAGTTTCCGGACGTCAAGCGCGGTTAAACCAGGCCGCTGCAGAGAAAGCCGCAGCCGCCAAGAGCGAGTTTCTGGCCAATATGAGCCACGAGATCCGCACGCCCATGAACGGCGTCATCGGCATGACCGGACTGCTGCTGGATACCGAACTGAACGACGAGCAGCGGCGCTACGCCGGGATCGTGCGCGCCAGCGGCGAATCGCTGCTGGGGATCATCAACGACATCCTCGATTTCTCGAAGATCGAGGCCGGCAAGCTCGATCTGGAGACGCTGGACTTCGATCTCCAGAACCTGCTGGATGATTTCGCGGTCACGCTGGCCGTGCTGGCGCACGACAAGGGGCTGGAGTTGTTCTGCAGCGCCGAGCCAGCGGTCCCCACGCTGCTCCGCGGCGACCCGGGCCGTCTGCGCCAGATTCTCACCAATCTGGCGGGTAACGCCGTCAAGTTCACGCAGAAGGGCGAAGTGGCCGTGCGGGTCTCGCTGGAGGAGGAGAGAGAGACCGAGTGCCTGCTGCGCTTTTCGGTGCGCGACACGGGCATCGGCATTCCGGAAGAGAAGATCGGCGTGCTGTTCGGCAAGTTCAGCCAGGTGGACGCCTCGACCACCCGGACGTACGGCGGCACCGGACTGGGCCTGGCCATCTCGAAGCAACTGGCCGAGCTGATGGGCGGAGAAGCCGGGGTGGAGAGCAAGGAGGGCCAGGGCTCGGAGTTCTGGTTCACGGCCCGCCTGGGCAAGCAACCCGAGTGGGCGCAGAAGGAAAATAGCCCGCCCGCGGACCTGCGCGGCGTGCGCGTGCTGATAGTGGACGACAACGCCACCAGCCGCGAGATCCTGACCACGCGCATGACCTCCTGGGGCATGCGCCCGTCGGAGGCCGAAGGTGGCTCAGGAGCGCTCCAGGCCCTCGACCGGGCGCTGGAGGAGAGCGACCCCTTCCGTGTCGCCGTGATCGACATGCGAATGCCGGGCATGGACGGCGAGGCCCTGGGCCGCGCCATCAAGGCGGATCAGCGCCTGGCGGACACCCGGATGGTAATGCTGACCTCCCTGGGATCCCGGGGTGACGCCCTGCGCTTCAGGGAGATCGGTTTCGCGGCCCAGGCGACCAAGCCCATACGGCACCTGGAGCTGTTCGACGTCCTGTCCAGCACGTTGTCCGGCATCCCCGCTTCCAGCCCGCGGCCCAGCCTGACCCGCGAACGCTTGCAGCCTTTCACCGGCGGCAAAGCGCGCATCCTCCTGGTTGAGGACAACATCACCAACCAGCATGTGGCCCTGGGCATCCTCAAGAAACTCGGCCTGCGCGCCGATGCGGTGGCCAACGGCGCGGAGGCCGTCAAAGCACTCGAATCCATCCATTACGACCTGGTGCTGATGGACGTGCAGATGCCGGTGATGGACGGCCTCGAGGCTACCCGGCGGATTCGCAATCCGCAAACCAAAGTCCGCAATCACAGCATTCCCATCATCGCCATGACCGCCAACGCCATGCAGGGCGACCGGGAGCGCTGCCTGGACGCGGGCATGAACGACTACGTGTCCAAACCAGTGTCGCCACAGGCTCTGGCCGAGGTTCTGACGCGCTGGCTGCCTCTGCAATCATCAGCACCAGTGGTCTTCGACCGGGCGGGCCTGCCGGAGCGCCTCATGTCGGATGAGGGCCTGACGAGCATGGTCGAACTGGAGCGTGAGTTTGCCCGCTTGAAGAAAGCGATGGCACGAAAACCGTGAAGATCCTGATTGCCGATGACGACCTCACCTCGCGCGCCATACTGTCGGGCGTGTTGAAAAAAGAAGGCTACGAGGTGGAGGCTGCGGTCAACGGCGCCGAGGCCTGGCGCGTGCTGCGGCAGCCCGACGCGCCTTCGCTGGTCATTCTTGACTGGATGATGCCCGAGATGAACGGCCCGGAGGTCGTGCGCCGGGTCCGCGCCCTGGAAACCGACAGGCCGCCCTACGTTCTAATGCTGACCAGCCGGGGCGATAAGGCCGACATCGTCGCCGGGCTCGATGCCGGGGCTAACGACTACCTGGCCAAGCCCTTCGACCCCGGCGAACTCTACGCCCGCGTCGAGGTCGGCCGGCGCATGGTCGAGATGCAAGCCGCACTCATCGCCAGCCGGGAAACCTTGGCACAGCAGGCTACGCACGACCCGTTGACGGGCCTGCTGAACCGCCGGGCCATTCTCGAGAAGCTGCAACAGGAACTTTCGCGCGCCAGCCGCATTGGCGGCGAGTGGGCCGTCGGGATGTGCGACATAGACCATTTCAAACAGGTCAACGACACCTACGGCCACCAGACCGGGGACGAGGTACTCTGCGGGTTGGCGCGGATTCTGAACGAGAGTCTCAGGCCGTACGATTCCGTGGGGCGTCTGGGGGGAGAGGAGTTCCTGGTGATCGCCACGATAAAGGCGCAGGACCGATCCTGCAGTCATCTTTGACCGGTTGTGCGCGCGGGTCGCCGAAAGCAAGATGGCGACTCGATCCGGCGAGCTCTCGGTTACGGTGAGTATCGGCGTCGCCTGTGGAGCCGCCGGAAGCACGGTGGACGAGCTACTGGAGGCAGCCGACGCGGCGATGTATCGGGCCAAGAACGAGGGGCGCAATCGCGTGGTCCATCACTTGGCGTGATCACCGGGCGGGCGTCACGCTAGCCTGGAAGACTGCTCCACGGAGTCTCGCAGCTTCTCGAGCACAGCGATCACCTGCTTTAGCTCGGCTCCGGACAATCTTCCGAACTGGCGGCGGTGCAGCTCCCCGACCGGCGCGTCCAGTGCGGCGAGGATCTCCAGGCCTGAAGGCGTGATTCGCGTGGTCACGAAGCGCCGGTCCTTGGCGTCGCGCCGCCGCGAAATCAGACCGCGCTTCTCCATCCGGTCCAGCAGCCGGGTGATGTCCGGCTCGGCCGTAATCAGCCGGCCGGCGATCTCCCGCCCGCAGGCTCCCTTCTCACCGGCGCCCCGGAGGATTCGGAGAACGTTGTACTGGGTGGCCGTCAGCCCGTATCCGTTGAGCAGAACCTCAACCCCGCGCATCAAACCCGCCGGCTGTGCGCACCACGCTAAGAAAGGCGTTCTCCGCGGCGCTCATGGCTCAAGCCGATTTGGCTCTGCTCAGCGCACGGTCCATCGAAACGGCCCCGCCGCCCTTTACCAGGATCGCGATTCCGAGCGCGATCGCCAGAAGGTGGAATTCGAATCCCTCTCCCTTCTGCGCGCCCGACCAGTTCATGAACAGGCCATTCGCCAGGTGCACGGTCAGCATCGCGACCACCATGTTCACGATGATGCCGAAGGCCGCAATCCGGCTGAGGAGCCCTACCACCAGGCCGATGCCGCCGAAGAACTCCGCGGCAATGGCCAGGAACGCGAGCGGCGCGGGAATCCCGCCGTGGGTGAAGGATCCCATCGTGCCGCTGAATCCGTGGCCCCCGAACCATCCCAGCATCTTCTGCGCGCCGTGGGCAAAGAAGACCAGGCCGAGAACCAACCGCAGCAGCGTCAGGGTCCAGTCGTCGGAGGTCGCCAACAACTTGCGGAACATATTCACTCTCCTTGTCTCGAGTGCTCTTATGCGACAGCGAAGCTGCGCATCGAAAGCGTACCGTACTGAAAACCTTCGTAAATTCGATCAACCCGGCCTTGTCCCCGAGCCGCGCCGAGCACCACGAAGACCGGATGGAAATGCTCGTTGGTAGGGACGGCCAAAGCGGCGGACGGCGCGGTCTGCTTGTAGCTAAAAAGTTCCTCCGTGTCCCCAGCCTCGAGCTTTGTCGCGAACCAGCGGTCGAAGACCAGCGCCCACGCTTCCGCCGGCCCGTCCCTGAGGCCCCAGTCCAGGTGCCTCAGATTATGGACGATGCCGCCGCTGCCGAGAATAAGAACTCCTTCCGAGCGCAGCGGCGACAGCAGCTCGCCGATTCGGAACAGCTCGGCCGGGCTCCGCTTAACGGGGATGGATAGCTCCACAATCGGCACGTCCGCTTTGGGGTAGAGTAGCCGCAGAGGAACCCATACTCCATGATCCAGACCTCGGGCCCCCTCCAATGCGGACGGGACCTCCGCCTCCCGCAGCAGGCTATGGATGCGCTGCGCTAACCCGGGCTCTCCCGCCGCTTCGTAGGTCAACTCGTACAGGTCACGGGGAAAGCCCCCAAAGTCATAGACCAGATGATGCTTCGCGGCGGAGTTGATACCGACAGTGTCGCCGGACTCCCAATGAGCGGAGATCACAACGACGGCCGAGGGCTGGTGCTCGCGGCCGAACCGCTCCAAGGCTTCCTGGTAACGTCCCGTCTCGATCGCGACCATGGGCGAGCCATGCGAGACAAACGCGACCGGCATCCGCGCGCCTTCGTTCTTCATCTTGAAACCAAAGCCTCCGTTTCAACTGTATCTGTTATAACAGATGATCTACGAACGGAATGGTTTCAGAGAAGAAAAGGCTAGCCTTCCGCCTCGGCCTCAGGCGTCTCGCGCGTGCTCTCGGGCAGTTTCGGCGGCTTGATGTACTCCGCCGGAATCTCGCCCGTCAAAGCCTTCAGCCAGGTCATTATGGACTGAATTTCCGCGTCGCTCAGCTTAGTGCCGACTTGATACTCAGCCATCCTCGCAACCGCGTCACCAAGCGTGCCGACCTTTCCGTTGTGGAAATACGGTCCCGTCTTCTCGATGTTGCGCAGCGAGGGTACCTTGAAGACCATCTTGTCGCCCTCGTTCTTGGTGATCTGGAAGCGGCCCAGGTCGGATTGGTCGGGATAGGGCTTGATCACGCCCAACTTCTCGTAGAGACTCGCCCCCAGAAGCGCGCCGGAATGACAAGTCTGACACCCGGCCGTGATGAATGTGTTGAATCCCTGCTTCTCCGCCGGGGTGAGCGCCGCCTGGTCTCCTTCCAGAAACTTGTCCCAGCGGGACGGGGTGATCAACTTGCGTTCGAATGCGCCGATGGCCTTGGCCATGTTGTTGACGGTGACCGGGTCCTTCTCCGCCGGGAAGGCGGCTTTGAACGCCCGGACATACGCCGGCATCGATTTCAGGACGGCCACGACGATCTTCTCATTCGGCATGGCCATCTCGACTGGGTTCATGACGGGGCCCTTGGCCTGCTCCTCGACGTCAGGCGCCCGCCCGTCCCAGAACTGCGCCACGTGCCCCGCCGCGTTGTAGACCGTGGGTGAGTTCCGGCTGCCCTTCTGCCCCTTGTGGCCCTCGGATGTGGCTTGCCCGTCCACACCATACTTCTCCAACTCGTGGCAGGAATTGCACGAGATCTTCTGGTCCGTGGACAGACGGGTCTCGTAGTAGAGCATTCGTCCCAAGGAAACCTGCTCCACCGTCAGCGCACCCGAGGGCGGCGGCACCTCCTTAGGCAGAGGCGAGAACATCTTGAGCCTGGCCGGATCGATCGCTTGGGAGACATCCGCCTTCCGGTTGCAGCCAAGTCCGGCGAACAGCAGACCGCAGACAACCAAGCCAACAGAAAGACGGGGCCTGATCATAGAGTCCTCCGTGTCCAGCAGTATACCCAAAGACCCGGCCGAGCGTCCCGAATGGATTCTTGTATGGCTGTCCGCCGCATTGCTACGACTCCTGCTGGCGGCACGCCGTCACCGTCTCAAACTTGCCGCCGAAGTATCGGCGATTGATCCAGAGGGCGGCGGTGACCAGAGAGATCAGGACGGGAACCTCGACCAGCGGTCCGATCACCGCGGCGAATGCCGCTCCGCTGTTGATTCCGAAAGTCGCGATGGCTACGGCGATCGCCAACTCAAAGTTGTTCGACGCCGCCGTGAAGGAGAGAGTCGTGGCTTCCGGGTACGTCGCGCCGACGCGCGCGCTCATCCAGAATGAGACGAAGAACATGACTACGAAGTAGACGCTCAGAGGAATGGCGATGCGAACGACATCGAAGGGCAACTGCACGATCGCTCCGCCCTTGAGCGAAAACATCACGACGATCGTGAACAGCAAGGCGATCAGCGTGATCGGGCTGATCTTCGGAATGAAGCGCGTCTGGTACCACTCCTTGTCCTTCACGCGGACCAGTACGAACCTCGTCAAGAAACCGGCTATGAACGGGATGCCGAGGTAGATGAAGACGCTCTTGGCGATGTCGCCCATCGAGATATCTACCCGCACCGAAGTCATGCCCAGCCAGCCCGGAAGCACGGCCAGGAAGAAGTACGAATACACGGAGAAGAACAGAACCTGGAAAATCGAGTTGAATGCCACCAGGCCGGCGGCGTACTCCCGGTCACCGCGAGCCAGGTCGTTCCACACGATCACCATGGCGATACACCGCGCCAGCCCGATCATGATCAGACCAGTCATGTACTCCGGTTTGTCGTGCAGGAAGAGGACCGCCAGCCCGAACATGAGAAGCGGGCCGATCACCCAGTTCTGAATCAGCGAGAGGGCCAGCACCTTCCGGTGCGAGAACACGCGGCCCATCTCCTCGTACTTCACCTTGGCGAGCGGAGGATACATCATCAGGATGAGGCCGACCGCGATGGGGATGGAGGTCGTCCCCACATTGAAGCGGTTCAGAAAGGGAACGATCCCCGGGAACAGGTAGCCCGAGCCGACGCCCACAATCATCGCGGCAAAGATCCACAAGGTAAGAAACCGGTCCAGGAACGAGAGCCGGGAAGCATTTTGTCCGTTCGCCAAAGTCTCCTCCTCAGTGTTCTCTCTGGCTCGCGACCGGTTCGTTCATCCGGGTGGAGCGCGCGAGCTCCCTCAAGCGTTCGGGACCCACGGGTGCATCCGGCTTCCACGACACCAGCGCCAACCGGTCCGCCAACTGACCCCGGACCTCGGCGATGAACGGCAACTCGCGCCGACCGCGCTCCACCAAAACGGGATCGCGGAATCCGTCGCTCGAGAAGCTCTGGTTGACGACCCACGCGAACGGCTTGATGCCGGCCCGGAGAAGGTCATCCTGGAGCCGCGCGGCTTCGTGAACCGGCGTCGCCTCGGGGAGTGTAACGAGCAGAACGCGAGTAAATGCAGCGTCCCGCAACCGCGGCAACAGGAGACGGACCGCCTCCGGCATGTCGCTCATAGTGCGGGACACTTCCCGGTGATAGGACTCAGCCGCATCCAGCAGCAACAGGGTGTGACCGGTCGGCGCCGTGTCCAGGACGACAAACTCGTTCTCGCCGCGGGCCACGATCCGCGCGAACGCGCTGAAGACGGCAATCTCCTCGGTGCAGGGCGACCGGAGGTCCTCCTCGAGGAGCGCCCTGCCGTGCTCGTCCAGGCTAGGCGCGGATTTCGCCATCACCTGCTCGGAGTAGAGACGCGTCTCGACAGCCGGATCGATCCGGCTGACGGAAAGACCGGGGACCCCGGTCCCGATGGTGTAGCTCAAGTGCGCGGCTGGGTCGGTGGTGCTGAGATGAACGCGGTGGCCGCGATGCGCCAACTCCACCGCGATGGCGGACGCCACCGTGGTTTTGCCCACACCACCCTTTCCCATGGTCATCACGACCCCATGCCCGGCTTTCTCGATCTCGTCGATGAGATCCGCGAGCGGGGGAACAGCCGCCATCGCGTGTCCGCCCGCATGCCGCACCGGAGCGTCGCTGCCGTCACCGCCGGAGAACACGGCCCGCAGATTGGTTACACCCATGGGAGCGTAGGGAAGCAGCGGAACCTCGAAGGTCGGCAGCAGGCGAAGTCCCTCGGGAATCTTCTCCAGCGCCTCGCGGCCCCTCTGCTCGAGGGCCCGTGCTGCAGAATCGGATGGGTCGCGCGCGACAAAGACGCCGTTGAGAAACAAGTACTGATTGGTGACGCCCATGTCGGCTAGTTCCGCGCGTGTGCGATCCGCCTCAGCCAGCGCTGAGACCTCCGGACGGCTCACAAGCACCAACGTCGTGGAAGTAGCGTCGCTGAGTGTACTCAAACTCGCGTCGTAGAGCGCCTTCTGGTCTTGAAGACCAGCAAGGGGTCCCAGGCATGATGTGCCAGAAGTATTCGTAGCTATGAAACCGGTCCACGCGGCCGGGAGCTTCAGCAGCCGGAGCGTGTGGCCGGTCGGGGCCGTGTCGAAAATGATGTGGTCGAATCCGGCGGTCGCGTGGACATCGCCGAGCAACTTGGTGAATTCGTCGAATGCGGCGATCTCCACGGTACAGGCGCCGGAAAGCTGCTCTTCCATGCTGTTGACTGCTAGCCTCTGGCAGGATGCCGCGATACGGTCCGACGACGCGGTCGCGGTAAGCGGCCGCTGCGGCTTCTGGGTCGATGTTGAGCGCGAGCAGGCCGTCGGCTCCAGGCACGGCCGTGGGTGTTCCCGATAGCGTGACTCCCAGAACCTCATCCAGATTCGAGGCCGGGTCCGTGCTAACCAGCAGCACTCGCTTGCCACCCCCGGCGAGTGCGACAGCCGTGGAGCAGGCTAGCGAGGTCTTCCCCACTCCCCCCTTGCCGGTGAAGAAGAGGATACGTGTAGCATTCCGAAGGAATTCTGAGGTATTCATCATGTCCCCCCTCTGTCAACCGCAGCAACGGCCCTGGACGATTGGCAGCCGTGGGCCGGACGATTTCGTCCCGTCAGGCTCAAGGCCGACCAGTTTGGCGAGTTCTTCGCGGACGGGGTATCGTCCCTGACTGACAACCGCTCCATCGACGAGGATCAAGGGCAGGCAATCGTTGCCGAGCTCCGTCAGCGCGGCTTTCACGGCTTGGTTGGCGGCAAAGGCTTGGGGTTGCTGCGCCAGGTTGTAGCGTTCCACGTGTACGCCCTGGCCGGCCACCCACAGGAAATCCGAGCTGAACTGGACTAGGGCGGGATCGACGTTCGGCCCGCACACGCCGGTCGAGCAGCACATCGGAGGATCGAAAACTTCGAGGTTCTTTATCACGGTATGAATTGCTCCTCTATCGTCAATCATCGATAATCACAGAATCGCCACCAACGCCTTGAAACGCCGTAGGACTGGGGAGTTGATGCAGTAGCCCACGCGCGAACCTTCCTCCCGGCTGCGGATCAAACCCGCCTCCTTGAGAATTCGGAGGTGCTCCGAGACGGTGGACTGGGCCAGCGGCAACTCGCCCACAATCTGACTGCAAACACGGGCTTCTTTGCGGGAAAGCAGGCGGAGGATTCGCACGCGCGCCGGATGGGCGACTGCTTTGGCGAGCAGGGCCAGTTCGTCGTCGGCGGCTGCGCCTTCAACGGGCCGCAAGTCCAACGCCGGCTCCGGTTCGGGTGCGGGGCAGCAGGTCGGATCGAGTTCAGTGTCTTTTTTCATCGGATATCGTCGATTGACGATTATAGATTAGCACACATCCTCCGGGGTCTGTCAAGGACAAACGACCGGCCTCTTGAGCAGCCGCATCGCGGCCAACGCGATCGACACGACGGCAATTGCGACGACAATCAGATCAAAGATGGAGTAAGCGTACCGGGTCACCGCCGCAAGCAGCGACACCTTAAGGACCATCAGCCCGCCAGCGAACACGGCCACCCCCGCCAGCCCGTACTGGAGGATCGCGATGCGCCTCATCGGGACGCCCGAGCTGACCGCCAGCCACAGTCCAGACAGGACAACGGCGACCGCCACCCAGAAATGGTTTGAGTCCAGGGCGAACCGGCTGAAAGTCATGTAACTGAACAAGCCAGGAGAGAAAAGCGCCAACGCGGGCAGCGCCAGGCCGCAAATTGCAGTCACGGCAGTCACGCGAGCCACCTGCTCCTGTCGTAATGCAGTGCTGACAGAGAGCACCCGCCTGACCGCCAGCGCCAGGAGCAGGACCGACAGGACAGCGAGTAAAAAGTAGATTGCGGGCTTCAGCCATTCTTCTCTCAACACGCTCAAACGCACGGAAGCCGTGGAGAGGCCCAGGATCTGATAATTCGGAATCCACTGGCTCTCACCCGATGGAGTGAAGGGCTGGTTCAGAACCCGGCCATAGAAGAAAGCAGACTGCGTGCTATGGCATTCAGTGCATCCTTGGGAGCCCAGCGCCGCCTTGGCGGGCAGGACGTTGTGCGAGTACTTGTAGACCGAGGCGTAGGGCGTTGCTTCGTGCGGTTCTCGCGCCAGCACCTGGTAGTCCGTTCCACTGGAGAACTTGCGATCGTCCAAAACGTAGACCAGTCTCTTGCGATCGAGCGGGAAGCCCGTGGCGCTGAGGTACGCGCGTGTAGCAGTCAGCAGCGCATCAATCTCCTGTGGGCGATTGATCTCAATCATGCCATCGCCGTTATCGTCCGTGATCTTCGCAAGCTGTGGATAGACCGATGGGTCCTTCTTGTGCTGCGTCCACATGGCGAAGAAGTCGCGCATGAAAAGCTGGTTGAGTCCAGGCTTGCCGTCTTCCTCCAAGCCCACCCACGAGCTGTGAACCCGGTTCGCCGGGAAGATCTTGCCTTTGTAGAGAACCAGGGTCGGACGGAATTCGTCTACCGGCTGGTCCTTCACGGTAAAGAGGTCGAGCTCGCCGTAATGGTTCCAGAACTGCATGTCCTGGTCGTAGAAGGTCCAAATTTCTTTCGCTGGCGGCGTAATCCGCGGCGCCGGATTGAACACGTCGCTGGCCTGTACCAGCGCCGCCTTCGTATAACGCCGGGGGATGTGGCACGTTGCGCAAGCGATCCTGTCCAGGTGCAGCGGGGGCAGCCACGTGTGCTTCGCAAGTGGAGCGCCCAGCGTGCCGTCCGTGTGGCAAGACTCGCAACTGCGGACCGTGTTGTCCAGGTCGTTGCGCACCCAGCCGGATGGATCGTCGCCCTTGCCAAACTGGTGCACCTCGCGCCCGCGGATCTTCGCATCGGAGGCCTCGCTGCCGGCGGTGTGGCAGTCCACGCATTTGAGGCCCTTCGCCAGATGCACATCGGTGTGAGCTGTGAACGAGGCGCCGCGCTTCTTCCAGCCGGGCTTCCAGTGGCAGTTCAGGCAGGTGTCGTTGCGCGGGGAACGTACGATGTGGAGCTTCACGTTGCCGTCCGCATCGAACAGGTCCTTGTTGTACTCGATGCGCGGCTTCTCAGCCCCGGCGACCTTCCCGACAATCTTGCCGAAGCGCGCGCCCTCGGTGGCGGCCCAACGGAAGTTAAGGTTGGCCAGTTGCGCGTTGCGGCCGCCGTAATCGTACTCCGGCATGTGGCACAGCAGACAGTCGGCCTCAATGATTCCCGTCTCGGACCAACGCGCCTTGTAGTAGTCACCGTCGAGGTTGTTGTCCCCACCTGCGGTGAAGCCAGATGTGGGGTCGCTCATTCGCTGGTCGTACCGCTTGCCATCTCGGTCAAACTCCAGCGGGCCGCCGCCGGGATGGCAGTTCCCGCAGGTCGCGGTCACGAAATCGAACGAGGTCATGTCGATGGAGCGGGCGTTCGCATTACGTTTCGGCGCGAGCTGGCGGTAGAGCGGAGCCGGCGAGCACCAGTTCCCGCCGTAGTTGCCCGGTGAACTGGCCCACTGGTAGCGGGCGGCGAACTCCGGCGGCATCGCCTCGCCTTTTCCCTGAGTGAAGTGGTAGCCCTGGGTGATCTTGTCGTAGTCGTGGCAACCCTTGGCGCCACACGTCTGCCGGGGCGAGTAGGGCGCGGAGGCGTTGAGGCCGGCCACCGGATTTATAATTCCGCCCTTCTCTTCGCGCAGAGGGAACAGCGGGCAGACGCCAACCGGTCGTGTGACGCGGCGCGGCTCGAGTTTCGCCTGGCCAGAATCAGTGGCCGCCTTGCGACAGGCACTACCCGTGAGCAGAACTGCAATGCCAACGGCTACAAAAAGGAAAAATGCGGGTCTTTGCATCGGTGTGTCTCCAGTCAACTCGCTTTATTGGCTCACGCCCTGCGCCACAGCAAGCATCTCTCTTGCGCGTTGGGCCACTCTCTCGATGCGCTCTTCCGTAACAGGAGATTTCGACTTCTCCATGCCGAGGCCTGTGACGCGAAGATGGAGAAAGCCCGTAAATCCGCCAGACTCCATCGTGAGCCTCGCACAATCGGTGTCGCAGCTGTCGACCACCAGGATCCGATCTGCCTCCCGTGCGCCTTTCACAATCAACTCGGCGTTTGCCGGAATGCCCGCAAGACAATACATGCGGGCCGTACCCTCCTTATGGAGTAGCCGAACGGCGCGATCGGCAATCTCGGCCGTGTCGGCCACGCCGGAACAGCAGAACATGAGATCGGTCCCACCGCCGCATCCGCACTTAGGTCGTATATTCATTCCGCACCTTCTCCTTGCTTCAATGGATGAAAACCTGTACCTGCACCTGGATGAGATCGTTCGCCACGCTTGCGGCCCGCTCGCCGCGATGTACGTAGCCTGCCATCACCTTGGCCCGATTTTGCCGGAGGTAATAGTTGAGTCCTGCTGTCGTCTGCCAGACGTCTTTCCCATTCCTGATGTGCAAATTTGGATCGAATGCTTCGTGTTTGACTACCGCCTGCCAGCGTGGCTTTAGGTACTTTGAGAACTGTACATAGTAGCCGGAGGCTGGAAAACCGGGCGTGAGCGGATCCCGGAACCTCAGGGAGGCTCGCAGGTACTCGGCCCGGACTGAAAGATCACCCCAGTCGGCCGAGAGCTCTGCCTGCCACCTTCGATCCGCACCGTAGAAATGTGACAGCTCAGCCCCCAGCGCCGCACAGCAGGGTCGGAACGGAAGGTCCGTTCCCCATCGGGCTGCGTATGCGCCACCGAACTGAAGGTTGAAAGCCTGGCCGGCGACCGCGTGACCGCGCACCGGGCGAAGTAGAGCCTGGCCGACCAGCAGGGGACCGACCCCATGAAAGCCATGTTGTGCTCCGCGTCCGTCGAAGACTCCCGCGGCATAGCGGAATGCCGGATGTGGTTCGCCGTCGACCTGCACTCCCCGGTCGCGATAGAACGAGTCGATGTAGGGACCGTCCGGAGTGAGCGCGTCTGTCACGAGCGAGCGGTCCATCGTCGCAATCTCGAAATCCGGCGTGAAGCGTTCACGGCCAAATGGCGGCTTGAACTGCCCGGCTGCGAACTGAACTTCCTTGCGCCAGGCATAACGCAGCCAAGCCTCCTGGAAATACACGTGCCCATCGGTCGCGTTCGCGTTGCCGTCCTTGAACAGCCCCTGTGCATACCACTGAACACGAGGCGTCAAGTTGCCCCCAATCATCAGCTTCAGGCGGCGAAGCGCGAAGAGGTCCTTGTCGCTTTCGACGGCCGTGTAGCGAAGCTGCATATAGCTGGACCACCGCAACCTTCCGCTTCCCTCCCTGAGCGGCGGGGGAAACTGCTGTCCAAACACGAGCGCCGGATACGCCACGCTGGCCAGCAACAAGATCGATGTGAAGCTCCCGGCCCGCATCTGGTGCTCGCTGCGGTTCAGCCCGCGGTTCGCGCTCCGAGCAGGGTCTTCAGCTCCGCTACTGACGGCACCCGGCCCATGATCGCGATCTCACCGTCAATCACAATCGCCGGCGTGCGCAGAACGCCGAGCTTGGCCATTTCGTTATAGTCGGTGACCTTCGATATGTCGGCGGCCAGATTCAGTTCCGCACAGGCGTTGAAGACCCGTTGCTCCGTGGTCTTGCAGTTCATGCAGCCAGGTCCTGCGATTTGAATCTTCATATGATTGGACCCCAAAAATGTAGTTCAGACAAAACTTGATGCCAATCGCGATGAAGACGACGGCCGTAATCCTCCGCGCCCACTTCTCGAGTTTGGCCAGCCGGTTGAATGCCTTGCCGACCCATTGCGACCCAAGCGCAATCAGCACGGCGAACACGAGCACTGGCAGACCCGTCCCAATCCCGTACGCCGAAGGCAGCATCACCGCGGAGCCGTGTTGAACCGCGAGCGGAATGAGGCTCCCGAAAAACAGGGCAGCCGATACCGGACAGAACGAGAGAGCGAACACCACACCCAGGAGGCCGGCTCCGGCCAGGCCGCTAGCCCGCAGTCTCTTCTCAATCCCGTCGGTGACGCAGGAGGTTGTGAAGCTGATCGGAATGACATCCAGAAGTAGAACGCCCGTCAGAATCAGTATGGGTCCCAGCGCCTTGTTCATATTCCGTTGGAGGAAGAAGGAAACATCGTGAATCGCGAACAGGCTCGCAATCAAGAGCCACGCGAGCCCGGCATAAGCGACCGATCTTCCGATCGTGTACAACGCGCCCGTCAGCATCACTCTTGTCGGCGAACCGAGGTCCTTTCCGATGAAGGACATCGCCGCCACGTTGGTTGCCAGCGGGCAAGGGCTGATGGAGGTCAGAATCCCCAGCCACAGTGCCGCGGCCGAGCCGGCCAGCAGTCCATCCATCTAGTTGCCCAGAAGCGTCGCGACGTTCGACTGCACGTACTGGATGAACTCGCCCTTCTTCCTCACCAGGTCCCAGGTCTTGTCCAAGGTCCGCCACTGACCCTGCTTACCGTTGTTGAACTTCACCAGAACCAGAGAACTGGTATAGAGCCGGTAGTCCTGGGCGAAATGCCGGTTCTTCGGCTGCTCGACATCCACCACGCGCCATTCAATGATCCCTTTGCGCAGCGCGTCGCCGTACTTTGCCTGCAGGGCCTCTTTCGAGTAACTTTCGATGGCCATGCAGGTTACGCACCGCTGTGTGGCGTGGAAGTAGTAGGCCACCAACTTGAGCGGCGAGGCCGCGCCATTGTCCGCCGTATAGGACGGTGCAATCAGTCCGAAGACCAGCACTAGCAGCAACAGGAGCCGCCAGAATCTCGCTTTCATGTCATTCCTCCCTCAATTAAGACCGTATGTCGGGCACCGCAACGTAAAGGTAGTCCCAGTCGGCATCCCTTCCAGGCCCCGGCCTCGCGCCGTGGGCAGCAACGGCGGCGAATCTGGACGGGCCAGGATTCAACCGGTCTGCCGTCAGGGCTTATGTTCCTTCGGGCCGGCCTTTCAAGCACTCACTTTACGGAGCAAGAGCGCGAGCTCGGCCATCCGTCTCCCCAAACTCCTGGCTGTGGCCAGGCCCGTCTCATCCTTGCTGATGTCGTCATTCGTGCTCACCAGGATTCCGCCCAGCCTGGATGTGGGCCTCCCCTCGCTGACGATGATCATGTCCTGGCAGAGCATCGCGGCGTGGATTGTCTGAAGCGTCAACTCCTGTCCGCCATTGCGGGCCGCCCCAACCGCCAGCGCCCCTCCGACCTTGTTCCGGAGAGCGAAATTCCCGCGAAATACCATCCACCGATCCAGAAAGGCCTTGCACAGCGAACTCATGCTGCTGAAATAGACGGGTGTGCCGATGATGATGCCGCCCACATTCGGCCCACGCAGCTTGGCTTCAATCTGCGGGAAATCATCCCTCTCCCCCGCCGCCAGTGGAACGCCCGCTGCCATATCGCCGTTCATCTTCAAGCCCCCTAAGTCGATCAACTCGACCTCGACATCCGGCGAAGCTCCTTTGGCCGCCTCAAGGCAAATTCGCAGCGCCGCCGCTGTGGTCTTGTCCTTGCGCGGGCTACACGAAACACCGATGATCTTCACGGTTTTCGCTTGGCTGACTCCGCCAGTGTCTGGCCCTTGAGCAAGAGCGAAGGGAACAGCACCCGCCGCCCCAAAGAAAGTTCGTCGCGTCCAATTTGTGGACATCGGATTCTCCTTTCCGCTACCGAACCGCCAGAATTTCCTTTTCTTCCTCTGCCAGTGAATGCATCACTGCCCCAACGCAGTCAAAGAATCTCAAAACACACGGCACGCGCAGACTGTAGAAGACCTGGTTGCCCCGCTTGTCGTCGGTTACGATCCCCGCAGCCTTAAGGAGAGACAGATGCTTCGAGACCGTTGACACGTCGGCGCCCACCATCTCCGTCAATTCGCAGACGCACCGTTCGCCCTTCGACAGTTCGTCGACCATGAACAGCCGGGTGGGTGCGCGAGGGCCTTGATGATCCGGGCTCGGGCCTCGTATCTGGCATGCGTCTTTCGATCCATAAATGGCAATTCTGCCAAATAGCCAAGAATAAGTCAAACGAACTGCCCGCCCTGTAATGAGCGGACCTGCCGCCCGGCATTACGATGAAAGAAGAGGGTCATGACATGAGCAGCCCCCGGATACTGGTTCTGTGTACGGGCAATTCAGCCCGGAGTCAGATGGCGGAAGGCCTCTTTCGCCACTGCGTCGGCGATCGGTATGAAGTTTTCAGCGCCGGGACCAAGCCGACTTCGGTGCGTCCGGAGGCGATCGAGGTGATGCGTGAGATCGGAATCGACATTTCGAAGCACCGCTCGAAGTCGGTCGAGGAGTTTGTTGGCCAGGAGTTCACGTACGTAATCACCGTCTGCGACAACGCCAAGGAGTCCTGCCCGGTTTTTCCAGGCAAGACGCAGCGCATCCACTGGAGTTTCGCAGACCCAGCCGCAGCGCAAGGGTCCGAAGAAGAGCGCAAGGCCGTGTTTCGCCAGATTCGAGACCAAATCGCTGGCAGGGTCGAGACTTTCGTCGAAACCCTTTAAGGCGGATCGCCTTCGTTCGCGCCCGCGGTCTCGCGGCGTTACACTGCGATCAGGCCTCGATGAAAACTCCCAGTTTGCAGCCCGGCGGCATTATCGATCTGCGCACGGCGCTCGAATTCCTCGCCTCGATCCCGGGCCAACTCGTTAGCACGCGTGAGCTGGTCGATCCTTACTGCGAGCTGGCGGCGGTCTGCAGGCACGCCAGGGCAGCCGTGCTCTTCGAGCGCGTCAAGGGTTTCAGCATCCCCGTGGTTGTCGGGCTCCTCGCCAGCCGCCGGCGCACGGCTTTGCTTATGGATTCCAGCGTCGAGCGGCTCGCCTTCGACCTGCTCGACGCGCTGAAGCGCTCTTGCGCGCCCGTCGAGTTCTCCGGAGCTCAGGCACCCTGCCAGGAGGTTGTCATCCGCCCGCCGTTCGATCTTCGACGCCTGATCCCCGCGCCCACGCACACGCCGCTCGACGCCGGCCCCTACCTGACGCTGGGCCTGGTTCGCGCCCAGGACCCGGAAACCGGCGCCGCCGACGTGACCATCCACCGCCTGTGCCTTCAAGGACCGGACCGCTTGAGCATCTACATCGTCCCCGGCCGCGACATCGGCCGGTTCCTCGCCAAGGCCGAGCGGATGGGCCGCGCCCTGCCCGTCTCCATCAATCTGGGCCTGGATCCGGCCATCCACCTGGCATCCTGCTTCGGACCACCGGGCTTGGACGAGTTGTCGATTGCCGGAGGCTTGCGCCGCCGGCCGGTGGAGTTGGTTGGTTGCGTCTCCGTGGCCGCCCAGGCGATTGCCCGCGCTGAGATTGTGCTCGAAGGCGAAATCCTCCCCGGCGAGCGCACCAGCGAAGACGCGCTCTCCGGCACGGGATACTCCATGCCCGAGTTCACCGGCCATATGGGCCAGGCGCAGTCCGGCGTGCCGGTGGTCCGCGTGACGGCGGTCACGCACCGCGCCAACCCCATCTTCCAGGCGCTGATCGGCCCCGGCGAGGAGCGCACCAACCTGGTCGGCATTCCCACCGAAGCCGGCATTCTCAGTCACGTGGAAGCGAATTTGCCCGGTATTCTCGGCAACGCCTATTGCCACCCCTCGGGCGGCGGCACATATCTGGCGATCCTGCAAATCCGGAAGCGCTCGGCCCAGGATGAGGGCAAGCAGCGCGAAGTGGCGCTGGCGGCCCTCTCCGCGGCGCCCCGGCTCAAGCAGATCATTCTGGTGGATGAGGACGTGAACCTCTTCGACAGCAACGACGTACTCTGGGCCTTGGCCGCCCGCCACCAGGGCGAGGCCGGAAATGTTCTCGACTGCACCGTGCCCTACGAATTGAAGGACCGCTTCCGCCGCCCGGAATTCGCCGAGGTGGACCTCGCCCGGTTCAGCGATCTCACCGGGCACGACGCCGGTTGACGGCGAGCAAGTAAGCCTGCCCCGCCACCGGCGCCTGCGAATGGTGACCAACGAGAGCCGGTCGCGAAAAGGGCTTGACAAAGGGGCGGCAGATGCCACATACTTCCATCGATAGACGATGGGAGAAAACGAACTTCTACCCGGCACCCTGGACATGCTGATCCTGAGGACCCTCGCCGCCAGGCGGAAGCATGGCTACGGCATCGCGCAACGGCTGAAGGAGACTTCCGGCGATCTCCTTCAAGTCGGCGAAAGCTCGCTGTACCCGGCGTTGCAGCGTCTGCTGTTGAACGGCTGGGTCACCGCTGAATGGGGCACGTCGGAGAATAACCGGCGCGCGCGGTACTACACGCTGACCGCCGCGGGTCGCAAGCGCCTGGCCGCCGAGACCCGCGACTTCGAGCGCATGATCGGCGCGATCCGCCAGGTACTGGACACCGCCTAGGAAACGATCAGATGCGCCTGCTCCGAAGACTTCAGTATCTTCTCCTCCAGCGTCCGCCACGAGCGCGAACTGGCCGAGGAAATCGAATCTCACCGCCGGATGATTGAAGACCGGCAGCGCGCCGCCGGACTCTCAGAAACGGACGCCCGGTACGCTGCGGACCGCTTGATGGGGAACGCGACGCTGGCGCGCGAAGACGCTCGCGGCGTCTGGATAGCCACATGGGTCCAGAGCGTCCTCCAGGATCTGGGCTACGCGGCGCGTTCGCTCCGGAGTCAGCCGGCGTTCACGGCGTTCGCCTTGCTCGCGCTTGCGCTGGGTACCGGCGTAAACACCAGCCTTTTCATGGTGTACAACATGGTTGCCCTGCGCTCGTGGCCTGTGCGCGATCCGGGGAGCGTGGTAAGGGTCTCCAAAGGTAGCTACGGTGGGTTCTCGATTGCCGAGTACCGGTACTTGAGCGCCCACAGCCGCACGTTCGAGGGGTTTGCGCTCGAACGCGACGCGAAGGTCATCCTGGATGGGTAGGCGGATGAAACGGACGCCATGGTCCAGTTCGTCGGAGGCAACTACTTCACCCTCTTGGGCGTGGACATGGCGCTGGGCCGGGCATTCACAGCCGCCGAGGACAGAGTGGACGTCGCCCGAGACAGTGGCGGTGCTCAGCTACCGCACCTGGCAGACTCGATACGGAGGTGATCGCGGCATCCTGGGGCGCCGGATCAGGCTGAACAACATTCCCTTCACTGTAATTGGGGTTGTGAACAAGGAGTTCAGAGGCAGCTACGCCAACTACGAGTTGTGGATCCCTCTTGCGCCCGCGTCCTTGATTGACCCGAAGGGGAAGGCCTGGCTGTCTGGTACGGACATGTGCTGTCTCATGGTGGCCAGGCTCGCGCCTCGCATTCCCCGCGAACAGGCTCGGGCTGAGACCGCCACCTTGTACCGCCAGTTCCAGAGCGGTATCGGGAAGTTCCCCCAGGACATAGCGTTGTACGGGACCACACCTCTCGCCAGGGGCGGGGCGAAGCAGTTCTATCAGCTCTTCTTCGTTTTACTCGCGGCGTTCGGGTCGATACTGCTTCTGGCCTGCGCCAATGTCGCCAATCTACTGCTGGCCCGCGCCGCCGCCCGGCAGCGCGAGATCGCCGTGCGGATCTCAATTGGCGCTGGACGCGCTCGCCTCGTTCGCCAGCTCCTGACGGAGAGCTTGCTGCTGGCAGCACTCGGCGAGCGGGCTTGGGCTGTTGCTGGCTTACGTGCTCACCCAGCTTTATCTTGAAGCGAATGGGCCGGAACCCATCGGACCTCATCCAGACGCCCGATTCCACCGTGCTGGCTTATGCGATCGCCGTTGCGGTGCTCTCCGCGGCGCTGTTTGGCCTGGCCCCGGCCCTGCGCGCCACGCGCATCAGTGCGAGCGAAGCCATGAAACAACAGGGCGCGCACGCTAGCCCGCAGTCCCGGCTGCGCGGCCTTCTGTTGGGCGTACAGGTGGCCATCAGCGTGACGTTGTTGGTGGGGGCCGGATTGCTGACCCGCGCCCTATGGCACGTACGCTCACTCGATCCCGGATACAAGACCGACGGCGTGACGGTGATCAGCGTTAACCTGCCGTCAAAGGGCTATGATCAAATGCGAGGGCGCGCCTTCTTCGACGCTGTCGTGCAACAGATGCGACCGTTCGGCCCCGTGGGTGTCGGAATGCCCCCTCCCGGCGTCATGCGGTTGCCCATCGCGCTGACGGGCGAGAAGACCGCCGATGTCAGGCTGGTCCCGTGCGGGCGCGCGAATGCCGGTTATTTCGATGTCCTGGGAATCCCCATAGTCGCCGGGCGCAACTTCATTCCGGCTGACCGCGAGCCGCGCAACATTCTGGTCAACGAAACCATGGCCCGGCATTTCTGGCCTGGGCAGACCCCCATCGGCAAAGCGATTTTCAACGGCGGAGAACGCCTCGAAATCGTCGGTATTGTACGCGACGCCCAGCTAGGCGGACCCGGCCCTATAGAGCCAGCTTTCTTCCAGCACTCCAATGTCGACAGTCTGCTGGTGCCGAACGCAGCTTCCAGGATCGCAGCCGGCGTGGTTCGACAGGCGGAACCGCGCGCCCGAGTAACCTCCGCTCCGCTTTCGGATAAGCTCGAAAGCTTTCTGGCGACGACACGGTCAGCCGCGCTGGTGGCGGTCTCGCTCGGCGCATTGGCGCTGTTGCTGGCGGCGACTGGCGTGTATGGAGTGATCTCCTACTCGGTCGAACGCAGGCGGCGGGAGATCGGTATCCGAATGGCTCTGGGTGCGCGCTCTGGGGAACTCCTCGCGCTTATTCTGCGGCGCAACGCTCGCCCGGTGCTGGTCGGACTGGTTGTGGGCCTGGCGGTGTCTTTGGCCATCTCGAAGGTGTTGGAAAACTTGCTCTATGGCGTCAGCCGGCTCGATCCGCTGGCGCATGGGGCTGTTCTGGCGTTGCTGTTGGCGGCTGCCGCGGCAGCTAGTGCGATCCCGGCGCGCCGAGCATGCCGGACGGATCCGGTCGAGGCGCTGCGTCACGACTGATCGCAGGCCATCGGCGAGCGATTGGCCGCCAGCCACAGCAGGTAGCCGGCAACTGGCAGGATAGCGGCGACCAGGAAGGCTACGTCCCAGCGGTGGTCGTCGATCAAGCGGCCGAATAGCGGCATGGCGACCGCCACTCCCGCCGACCAGGCGCCCGCCCCCAGCCCCGCGATCAACCCGGAGTGCCCGGCCGAGTAGACGTGCGTCGCATAGCCTATCGAGAGGATGATGAAACCGCCCGCCGCGAACATCGCCAGGAACAGCAGGCACATGACCGCCGGAAGCGACCGGACCCAGGGCGCCAGCGCCAGGGGCAGGCTCAACGCCGCCGCTGCCGTCAGCAGCCGCCGCAGCCCCGCGAGACGTTCAACGCCCGCCTTCGGCAGCCGGTCCAGTTGCCAGCCCCAGAAGAAGTAGCCGATCTCCCAGCCCAGCGGCGGAATCCAAAGCAGCTTGCCGATCAGCGCCTGCGACGCCCCAAAGCCCGCGCTCAGGTACAGCGCCGCGGCGTAGATCACGAAGGCGATGGGCAGCGCGCCAAAAGCGTAGGCCGCCATGTAGCTCCACACCCGCGCATCCGTGAACCGCATCCCGGCCGCCGCCGATCGTGGCGGCTTCTTCGGTCCGGTATTCGCGCACGTCGCTTCGCCGGCTGACCAGGAGCCACAGCCCCAGCCACGCCGCGCCAAGGAATCCGGTGAACAGAAACGCCGCCCTCCAGCCCCAGGCCAGAGCCACCGGCGTGACGATGAGCGGCGTCAGGATCGCTCCCAGCGAGCCGCCGCTGTAAGCCACCGCCAGCCCGCGCGCCCGCAGCGAGGGCGGCAGCGTCTGCGTCACCGTCCGAAGTCCGCCGGGGAAGGTCGCTCCCTCGCCGAATCCCAACGTGGCGCGGGCCACGGCGAAGCCCAGGAATCCCGCCGCCACCGCGTGCGAGGCCGACGCGACAGACCACACGGCCACGGCTAGCAGCATGCCCAGCCGCACCCCGAAGCGGTCCAGCCACCGCCCCCAGAGCGGGTTGGCCAGCATGTAGGCGGTCGCAAAGGCCGAGATGACGAATCCGTACTGCTGGGCGCTGAGGCCGGTCTCCTTAAGGATGGTCGGCGCAAGCAGCGCCAGAGTGTTGCGGTCGATGTAGCTGATCAACGAAACCAGCAGCATCGTCCCGGTGGGAACCCAGAGCGCCAGCCGTTTCACGCACCGTCCCAGCGCCGGAAGGCGAGCACCGCGTTCAGTCCTCCGAAAGCGAAGGAGTTCGAAAGAGCGTACTCGACGCTCGCCCGCCGGGCGGTGTTCGGAATCACGTCGAGATCGCACTCCGGATCGGGCTCGGTGAAGTTCGCCGTGGGAGGCAGAATCCCGTCGCGGAGCGCCAGCGCGGTCGCGACCGCCTCCATCGCGCCCGCCGCGCCGAGCGCGTGCCCGTGCATGGACTTGGTGGAACTGATCGCCAGCCGCTCCGCATGAGGCCCCGAAGACGGAGCGGATGGCCCGGGTTTCCGTCGGATCGTTGGCCGGAGTGCCTGTGCCGTGGGCGTTGATGTAACCGACCTGCTCGGGCTCGACGCCGGCATCGGCCAGCGCCGAACGCATGGCGCGAGCGGGACCTTCCGTCGAGGGCTGCGTGAGGTGGTGCGCGTCGCTGGACATGCCGAAGCCCACGATTTCCGCATACACCCGCGCTCCACGGGCCCGGGCGGCCTCCAGCGGCTCAAGCACCAGCATCGCGCCGCCCTCCCCCAGAATCATGCCCCGCCGATCCTTCGAGAAAGGCCGGCAGGTTTCGGGAGAGACCACTCGCAGCGCCTCCCAGGCCTTCAGCAGTCCCATGCTGAACGGAGCCTCGCTGCCGCCCGTGACGGCCAGGTCGGCCAGGCCGTGGCGTACCATCCAATAAGCCTGCCCGATGGCGTGGTTCGAAGAGGAGCAGGCGGTCGAGAGCGTGAACGCCGGTCCGGTCAAGCCGAAGTTCATCGAGATAATACTGGCTCCGGCGTTGGCCATGGTGCGCGGGATGGTCATGGGGTTGACCCGGTTACGGCCGAGCCGGTACAGATCCACGAAGCCAACATCTTGTGTCGATTGGCCGCCCACGCAGGAGCCGGTCACGACGGCGCTGCGCTCGCGCAAGTCCCCGCTCCATTCGACCCCCGCGTCCGCCACCGCCTCTTTGGCGGCGATCAGCGCAAACTGGGCGAAGCGGTCCATGAACCCGGCTTCCTTCGGGTCGAAGTAATCTTCCGGGACGTAGCCGCGGACTTCGGCCCCGTTCTGAAAGCGGAGTTGCGAACGATCCACGGCCTCGATCGGAGCGATGCCCGGCCGGCCTTCGCTCAACGCGCGCCAGCACTCGGCGGCATTCCGGCCAAGCGCCGAAATCACACCGATCCCCGTGATGACAACCCGCCGCGCTTCCATGGCCTAGCTGGGCGAGCCCGCCTCCGGCAGCAGCGCCGCGATGCCGTCGATGATCTGCCGGACGGAGCGGATTTCGCGCGCCGCTTCGTCGGGAATGCTGACGTTGAACTCCTCCTCCAGCGCGAACAGGATGTTCACGGAGTCCAGCGAGTCGAGTCCCAGCTCTTCAAACGTGCTGTCGGGCGAGATCTTCTCGGCAGGAATCCTCTGGGTCTTGGCGATGACCGAAATCACTCGCTGAGTCAGGTCGTTGGACATAGGATTTGGCTCACCGTCTCGAATCGAAAGCCCCGCTCCAGCAGTTCCGGAATCAGGCGGCGCACGGCCTCCAGCATGGGGCGGACGTCAGGCTCGGGCTTGGTATCCCTCCCATCGTGAAGGCAGAAGATGGCTCCGTTCGAGGCTCGCCGGCTCATTCGGCGCGCGATGGCGCCGGCTGGCAGCTTCCAGTCATAGCCGATGACCGTCCACGTTACGCCGAGCAATCCGAGCTGTCGTCTGGGCTTCTCGCAATCCGAACCAGCGTACACCATACGGAGCGCGGAATATAACCGGCGTGACGCCGGTAGTCTCCGCGATGCTCCGCTGCGCCCGAGTCAATTGCTCCCGGATGAAACGGGGGGAGTGGAGGCAGAAGAAAGGATGGCTGTCGGAATGGTTGCCGATCTGATGGCCTTCCCGCGCGATCCGGCGGGCGATTTCCGGCAGTCTGCGCACATTCTCTCCGCACAGAAAGAAAGTTGCCGGGACGCCGTATTCGCGCAGCAGATCGAGGAGCTGGGGAGTGGACTCGCTCGGCCCGTCGTCGAACGTCAAGGCGATGGCGCGCCGGTCCCGCGCCCCGCGCCAGACCGAAGGCCCGAAGACGGAGGACGAGCGCCCCGCCACGGCCCACGCCATGGCGCCAACGCCCAAGCACAGCCCCGCGCCCCCGAACTCCAACAGCATGCCGCGCATTGTAGCACGGGAGGGCTCTACCGAAGCTTGGTGATCTCCAGCGTAACGTTCTGGGACGCGCGTGGGCCGAGCTCGATCTTGCTCGCCGCCGCCATGGCTCGCTCCAGTACGTCCGGGGGACGATCGATGTATTCATCCATAGATCGCAACGCAACCATCCGGTATTCCCCCGGCGGGAGGTCGGAGAATTGGAACTTGCCCTTATTGTCGCCAGTTGCCATCAGGGTTCCAATGTTGAAGACCAGCCCGTCCGGAGGCGGCCACTTCTTCAGAACGACAAGTGGGTTACTCACAGGCTTATCGCCATTCATCACGGCACCGCCGACGGAGGCCGGCTTGTCGTCGAGAATGATCGTCAGCGAATGGGTCAGACTGCTCTTCTCCAGCGGAATCAAGCCCTCTGTCGCCGTGCCGTTGTAGCGGACTTCTTTCACGTAGTAGCCGGCCTTGATTTCCGAAAATGAAACGCTTGCGGGAAAAGCCGGCACCCCCGGCATCCGGAACCTCCCGTCCGCGGAAGGCCCGACCGGCGGCCTGCCAGCGGAAGCGATCATGTCTCGGGAGGTCAGATAGACCCGAGCGTTGGCCAGATCGGGCAGCTTCGCTCCCTCGGCGGCGACGAAGCTCCCGTCTACCACGATGCCCGGATCCAATGCAGCCGTGATCTCGATGTTCTTATCCGTGATGACGAACGGAACCGATGCCATCTCGCGGCCGGCGGGACCGGCAGGATTACGGCCAAAGATCAAGCGGTGTGAACCCGGAAGGAACCCGGTTACAAGCAGATCCTTGCCGCAGGGGGCCTTGGCGAGGTCCCAGGTGCGCGTATTCCTGATCGGCTGTCCCGGATCTGCGCATAGACCGTCACAGTGTCGTCGGCCTCGCATTTCGACGCCGGAATGACCCGAACATGCACGCGATAGTATGGGACTCTCCGCACGCGGATGACGCCAACGTCCTCCGTTAAGCCCGACGCAATCGTCAACGGAACGGCTGCTTCTATCCCGTGTCCGCCCGGCCAGTAGGTGTGATCGAAGTCCTGATCCACAGTCTCGAGATCCTTCTCGGTGAACTCCGTCATCACCCGTTTCGTTGTGTTCGGCTTGAAAGCCGATTTCGGCGACGTAGTCGCCCGTATCCAGGTTGGAGAAGAGAAAGCTGCCGTCGGCGCCCGTGGTACCTTTGGGACCACCGACCGAACGAGAGCCGCCGAGGTACCGTATTTGTGAGGCGATTACCCCCAAGTTCGCAAGCGGCTTCCCGGTTTCCTCATCCACGACGCGCCCGGAAAGCCCACCCGGGCGATACAGGAACAGCGTCACCTGCCCGGCGGGGCCGTCAGCGGTCAGCGTAACCGGTCGAATGTTTCCGGAACTGCCGACTCCTCTTCCCTGGTACCCCTCCGCTCTGGCGTCCACACTATACGTCCCAGGTTTGTCCAGCCGGATCGTAAACGCACCGCTGAAATCGGTCTTGACGGTCCTCGACGCTTGGGGCTCCCACCCTCCGTTAATCGGCCCGGAACCCTTGACCGCCAGCCTGACCTCGGCGCCCGGTACCGCCAGGTTGGTCCCCAACTCGACCACCATGCCGCGGATCGCCGGGGAAGGAGCGGGATTGCCGGCTGATTGCGGAAACGCACAAAGCGCAACGGCGATGAGCGCCACGAACTCCAGCAGCATGCCGCGCATTGTAGCACGGGAGGGCGGTGGCTCCGCCAGCCCTACAGCTTGCGCCCTAGGAACCGGCACATCAGGAACGCGTCGAGCAGATTGAAGGGGAACTGCCCCAGCGTGTAGTGCCCGCAAGGCAAGCACGCCGCCTGGTGGCGGTACCCGCGCTTCTGGAATTCCGCGATAAACTGCCGCGAGTACTCGGGGAGGAACGTGGTGTCGTGCCGCGCCCAGATCAGCAGGCTCTGCATGTCCCCGCCGGCGAGGCGGTCCACATACGCCGCGGGGCTGATGACGGCCCAGTATTCCCGGAGTTCGTCTTGCGTCAGCGCGTCCCCAAAGCCCTGCTGGACGTGCTGGGTGGCCAGGCCGGTCCAGACCACGTCCCCGAAGTAGGCCGAGACATGGTTGAAAACGCCGGCCTTGATCCGCCGGTCGTGGGCCGCCACGATGAAGGCGATGCAGGAGCCGAGGCTGGTCCCCAGGATCCCCAGCCGGCTGTAGCCTTGCGCCTCCAGCCAATCCAGGCAGGCGCGTGAATCCACTACGGATTGGCGGGCTGCGTGGATGGTCCGCCCCACGTTGTTCGAGACATGAAACTCGGCCCGCTCCAGTCCCGCCGGCATGCGCCGGTCGTGATAGGCGAGGCTCATGCGCAGGGCGCTGATCCCCAGCCGGTTCAACAGCCGGCACAAGCTCGCATGCCCCGTTTCATCGGCGTTCCACTGCGGCAGCACCAAAACGGCCCGCCCGCCGTGCCGCCGCGCCGGGAAGAACTGCGCGTGGACCCGGTTGTTCTCGGGATGAGATGAGACCAGCGGGCTGGTGAAACTGAGGTGCGTCCCGTCCAGGGCGAAGTCGGAGGGGCGGCGATAGGAAAAGAACTCCTCCGAGCGTTGGATCGAATCCCGGGAGTACTCTCTGAAGATCCCGCCCGGGTCTCCGGCGGCAGGATCGGCTTCAATCCACTCCAAGCCCCATTCGAAGGGACGTATGATGCGGTTGGAATCGCGTCCGGCCAGCTTGCGCTCCCAGGCGTCGACCCACTGGCCGTAAGTTCTCAGCATCGTCTGGTAAACGCTTTGAGTTTAGCAGACCGGCTGGAAATGGCCCCCCGCCAGTTTGCGGGGGGCCGGTAGCTTTTGGCAGGGAGGCTCTCCCACCAAACGCGAATTAACCTCTCGATGACCCGCCTCCCTTAGGGCAGCTTGAGGGCCAGAAGGCAATTCCTTGTTTCTCCGCGAGATAGCTTCCGGCCTCTACGGCTTTTCATAGGCCCCGGCTGCGGCCGGATACGCGAATCGGGAAAGTTGCCCGGCCGGGGCGCTACAATACCCTCTGGCGATGATGCAGGCGCAATCAGCACGACGTTCGCTGGGCGGCTTCTTCCTCACCGGGCTGTTGCTCGCTTTCCTGGGCTCGATTCTCCCGGCTTGGGGCTACCACCTCAAGAGCGAGTTCCTGACCGTGGGCAACTTCTTCCTGAGCATGAACATCGGCCTGCTGGCCTCGGCCAGGGCGGGCTCTTATCTCCTGTCCCGCCGCGGCATCCGATTCACCCTGATCCTGTCCTCCAGCCCTGGCCTGCGCCGGCTTACTTTACCTGGCCGGGATACCCCCGACCGCCTTGCCTTGGTGGCGCTACTCGGGGCTCGGACTGCTCGGCCTGAGTATCGGACTGATGAACATGGCCGTGTTCCACGCCATCACTCCGCTCTATGAGCGGGACAAGGCAGCCACGCTGAATCTGGCTGGTGGTTTCTTTGGGTTGGGCTCCCTGCTCACGACGGTCCTGGTGGCCGGCTCCTTCTACGTGTACACCGTGCCCAGCATCCTGGTGCTGCTGGCCGTCATCCCTGGATTCTTCGCGATCAACTTCGCCAAGTACCGCTTCGAGCCTGCCCCGCTGCCGCACCAACCTTCCTTGCGGGAGGCCTTCCACGACTTCAAGAGCCCCGGCGCCATCCTGCTGAGCCTCCTTCTGGTATTTCAATTCGGCAACGAGTGGTCTATAGCCGGCTGGCTCCCCATCTTCCTGGTGCAGCGGCTGGGCATCAGCCCGGCCTCCTCCCTGCACCTGCTGTCCCTCTACTGGCTCTCCCTGCTGGTAGGCCGGATCGCCATGCAGGCCGTCCTGCCGAGGGTCCGCCACTCCAGGGTGCTGTTCGCCAGCAGCTCCTCCGCGGTGCTCGGTTGCACCATCCTGTCGTTCACCAATAACCGGTTCGGGGCGGTGAGCGGCATCTTGCTGATCGGCGCCGGTTTCGCGGCCATCTATCCCCTGCTGGCGGAACTGATCGGCTCCCGTTTCCCTTACTATCACCCCGGCTTCTTCAACGGCATTTTCTCGATCGCCGCGATAGGCGGCCTGCTGGCTCCCTGGACCCTGGGCATCTACGCCAACCTGTGGGGGATTCGCGTGGTCATGCTTCTGCCCCTGCTGGGAGCCTGCGCGGTGCTGGTGCTAGCCGTCCTGATCTGGGCCTACGTTAAGCTGACCACCACCCCCGATACGAGAGGAGCTGCGGCATAACCTGTACGGCCCCCGTCCGAGGTCTGCTGCTAGCCGTCGCGGCCGGCGCGCTGGTTTGGGCTCAGACCACCCCCCAGCGCATTGACGCCGCGCTGAAGGCGTCCGGCGCCGCCTCGCGCGGCTTCTGGGGCCTTCATGTGGTGAGTCTCGCTACCGGCAGGACCGTATACGCACTTGAACCCGACCGCTTCTTCCTGCCCGCTTCCACCGCCAAGCTGTTCTCCAGCGCCCTGGCCCTGGAGCGATTGGGTCCGGACTACCGCTTTGTCACCCTGATCACGGCCGACCAGGCTCCCGATGCCGCCGGCCGGCTGAGCGGAGATCTCCGTCTGGTTGGCGGCGGCGACCCGACCCTGTCCGGCCGCCCGATCCCATATCGGAAGGATGCGCCGCCGGGCAATCCACTGCGGGCGATTGAAGAGCTTGCCGACCTGGTGGTCGCCCGCGGCGTTCGGCGTATTGACGGCAATATCGTGGGCGACGACACGGCCTATCTTTGGGAGCCGTTTCCCGTGGGCTGGGCCCAGGATGACGCCACCTGGGACTTCGGGGCGCCCGTCAGCGCCCTGAGCGTCAATGAGAACCGCATCGCGTTGAGCTTGCGGCCGGGGTCCCGCGCGGGAGACCCAGCCGTCATCCGGCTATCGCCTCCCCTCGAATACTTCGTCGTCGAGAACCGGGTCCGGACCACGGCCGCCGGTGTGCCCAAGATCGAAATCGAGCGCCTGCCGGGCTCCCGCCAGGTGCGCGTCTGGGGCGCGGTTCCGCTCAAGTCCGACCCCGTGAGCTGGCTCCTCGCCATCGACGACCCGGCCCAATTCGCGGCGGTCGCGCTTTCCGACGCCCTGAGCCGCCGCGGCGTGGCCGTCTCGGGGAGGCCGGTCGCCAGGCATCGCTTCGCCGCCGAAGCGCCGGATCGCACGCCCGAAGCCGCGCCGGTCCGCGTGGAGCTGGCGCGCCGGGTTTCCCCTCCGCTCGTCGAAATCCTCCAAGTCACCAATAAGGACAGCGTGAACTTGTACGCCGAAATGGTGCTGCGGGAGGTGGCTCGCGCCCGGCGGGGACTGGGGAGCGTTCGCGGCGGCTTGGAGGAGCTTGCTGGTTTTCTGAAGGAGGCCGGAGTACCGGAGCGGCAATTCAGCCTGGTGGACGCCTCGGGGCTCTCCACCTCGGATCTGGTCACGCCGCGGGCGCTGACCGCGCTGCTGGCCTTCATGCACCGGTCCGCCCATCGGGACGCCTGGATGAGCCTGCTGCCGGTGGCGGGCCAGGATGGCACGTTGAGCCAACGCTTCACCTCCCTTCCCCCGACTGTGCGCATCGTCGCCAAAACCGGCACTACGACGCACGTCAGCGCCCTGGCCGGCTACATCCGGACCGGCGGCGACACCCTGGCGTTTTCCATTCTGGTGAACAACTTTACCGCCCCCGTCTCCGAAATCCGCCAGATCACTGATAAAATTGTAGTGTTGCTCACTCAGTAAGGGGATTCCCATGCCAATCTACGAATACCGCTGCGACGATTGCGGAAAAGAGTTCGAAAAGCGAGTGGCCCGCGCCGCTGACACCGGCGGGGTCGAGTGCCCGTCCTGCGGCGAGAAGCATCTCACGCAACGGTTTTCCACGTTCGCCGCGGTGACTGGCTCGTCCACGGCCGGGACGCCGCTCCCTCCTCCTGCCCCTCGGCCGGCTGCTGCCCCAACAGCGGCTCTTGCGGGATGAATTAGGGACGCATTGGCGATCGACCTCCTCATCTTTGACCTTGACGGGACGCTGGTGGACTCGAGCCTCGACCTCGCCCACTCCGTCAACGCCACCCGCCTGGCATTCAAGCTGCCGCCGCTCGAAAACGAGCTGGTGTATTCCTATGTGGGCAACGGCGCGCTCGTCCTGATGCAGAAATCCATGGGACCGGAGTTCGGCGAGCAGGAAACCCAGCACGCTCTGGAGTACTTCCTGGGCTATTACCGCCAGCATATGCTCGACAACACCAGGCTGTACCCTGGAGTGCGGGAGGCGCTGGACCGGCTCAAGGTGGAAGGTCTTCAAATGGCGGTCCTCACCAACAAGCCGGTGCGCTTCAGCCTCGAAATCCTGGCCGGTCTGGGCGTCGGAGGTCACTTCTTCCGGGTCTACGGCGGCAACAGTTTCGAGCAGAAGAAGCCCGACCCGGCCGGCGTGAACCTGCTGATTTCCGAATCCGGCGTTCCCAAAGAACGGACCATGATCGTCGGGGACAGCTCCGTGGACGTGCTGACGGCGCGCAATGCGGGCGTCAGGGTCTGCGGCGTGACCTACGGTTTCCAGCCCGAGACCCTGGAGGAAGCGCCGCCCGACTTCCTCGTCGATCGCATGGAGGAACTGGCGGACCTGGTGATCGCCGAACGCAACGCGAAAGGAGAAAATCGATCGTGAAACATAAAGCCGGCGCTGACGCGCCCGAGACCGGAGTCTATTGGTGTACCGTCTGTAAGCGGCCCGAGCGTTTCGAGAAGGGGCAGAAGTTCCCCGAGTGCCGCAACATGTGCGGCCGCGGCTACTGGCAATTGGTGAAGCAACCGCCCCCGGCCGAACAGTCCGCCTAAACCGTATCCACCCAGGCGCGCTTGGCCACGCTCTCCTGGATCTTCTCGAGCAGGTGCATGCCCCAGGCGCCGTCCTCGAAGGTGGGATACTCCACCGGCGCCTTCGGATCGGCCACCTTGCGGTAGAACGCCTTGTAGATCTGCTTGTGCGTGTCGCCGTAGCCCTCGGCGTGGCCGCCGGGAAGCTCCGCGTACGGACTGGCCTTGGGATACATCAGCGACCCGTCCTTCACCATCAACTGGTTGGGCGAGTTGCGGTGCCCGATCCACAGCGTATTCGGCTCCTCCTGGTTCCAGATCACGCCGCTCTCGGTGCCGAAAATCTCGATCTGGAAGCGGTTCTTGCAGCCGGCCGACATTTGGCTCACCGTGAATGCGCCCCGCGCCCGCTTCCCCAGCCGCAGCAGGACCGCGCCGAAATCGTCGGTGTCGATGGGAATTTCATCGTAGTCTCCGGGCTGGAGCGTCTTGCCGGCAAAGGTCTCGATGGCGACCTTGGGCTTCTTGCGGGTCTTATGGAACACGGCCAGGTCCGCGCACACTGAGCCGATCTTGAGTCCGGTCACGTGCTGGATCATGTCCATCCAGTGGGAGCCGATGTCGCCCATGGCCCGCATCGTGCCGTTGTCCTTGGTTTCGATTCTCCAGTTGAAGTCCGTGTCGTAGAGCAGCCAGTCCTGGGAGTAAGTCCCTTGCACGATGAGGATCTCGCCCAGGTCGCCGTTTTCGATCATGCGGCGGATCTGCTGCGTCAGCGGGTAGTAGCGGAGATTGTGGTTCACGCAGTTCGCCAGGCCGGTCTTGCCGGCCATCGCCACCATCTCCTTGGCCTGAGCGGCGCTCAGCGCCAGCGGTTTCTCGCACAGGACGTGCTTGCCGGCCTTCATGGCTTCCATGGCAATCTGGTGATGCAGCACGTTCGGCGTGCAAATGTGAACCGCCTGGATCGAGGGATCGGCCAGGATTTCCCGGTAGTCCCCGGTGGTCTTCTCGATCCCCATGTTCTTGCCGAAGGCGGCGGCCTCCTCGGCGGTAATCGCGGCAACCGCGGCGATCTCGACATTGCCGAGGCGGCGGATGCCTTCCGTATGTACCCGGCCCATGAAGCCGGCGCCAATCACGGCGGTTTTAATCTTGGACATGTTGGTTCGGTACGACTCCTCTCGCTGGAATTGCAGTGGCTCTTGCCTCCCCACAATCTAGCGCAATCGCCGCCGGAATTGGAACCCGCCCGGCCGCGGGTGCGCGGCACAAGGGTGGGGCCACATCGAGCAGGCCGGGCTACTCGTCGCGGAGCACCACGGCCGGAGCAACCGAAGCCGCCCGCCGTGCGGGAATCCACGCGGCGAACGTCGCTACAATCGTGAAAGTCATCGCTACCGCCGCGTAGGTTGGCGCATCGTAGGGGGAGACCCTGTACAGCACCGACGACAGGGCGGAACCGAAAGCCGCGGCGGATGCGAGGCCTATGGCCAAACCGAGAGCAGTAACCGCCAGGCCGTCCCTAACCACGGCGCCTGCCACCTGCGATTGGCGCGCTCCCAGCGCGATGCGCACGCCGATTTCGCGCCGGCGCAGCGAGACGCGATAGGATAGAACCGCATAGATTCCGAGCGCCGCCAGAATCAAGGCCAGGCCGGCGAACGCGGCCATGAGCCACGTCTGGTTGCCCCGGCCCGCGACCGCCCGCGCGACCACCTCATCCATCGTCTGCACGGCCGCCACAGGCTGCTCGGGGTCAACCTCGTGTATGGCGGCCACCACCGGCGCCACCGGGAAGACGTCCGTTCCCGAGTAGCGTATGGCGAGGCTCTGGGGCGTCCACGTCTCCATCTGGTACGTGGACAGGTAGAATCCCTGTTTCATTTCGAGATCGTAGCCGCGCTCCTTTACGTCCCGTACCACTCCGACGATAGTCTGCCACGGGTCTTCGGGGCGGTGCATTATCGCTTTGATTCTCCTGCCGATCGGGTTAGCGCCGCCGTACTGCTGGCGGGCAAAAGTTTCGTTGATCACCACCACCAGCGGAGAGCCTGCGCGGTCGGATTCGGCCAGCAGCCGTCCGGCCACAAGTTCGAATTGTAGGGCCCGCATGTAGCCGGGGGTCACGACGCGGGTGAGGGCATCGCGTTCCTCGCCGGGTTGGAATGGCGGCCGCCCCTGGACCTCGAAGCCGCTCGTATTCCCGGCGGACAGGAACGGCAGGGTCGAAGTGTAGCCGGCATCCACAACGCCGGGCAGTTTGCGGACCCGTTCGAGTACGGCGTCATAGAAGCCGGTACGACGATTGAACTCGGCGTAGCGGGGCCGCGGGAGCCGCGTGCGAACCGTCAGAACATGGTCGCGGCGGAAACCGAGAGGTTCCTGGTCAAGGCGGGCCAGGCTCTGGATCAGCAGCGAGGCCCCGCACAGCAGCACTACCGAAAACGCCACTTCGGCGACCACCAGCGCGCTACGCGTGCGATTGCCGTGCGCGTTCACGCCGGTGCGGCCTCCCTGCTTCATCAGGTCGCTGAGATTGGCCCGACCCAAAAGGAACACCGGCGAGATTCCGGCCGCCAGGGTTGCGACGGCGGCAAGAACGAAAGCCGCCGCGATCGCCGCGACGTCGATTTCCGGCCGCATCCATCGCTCCAGCCCTCGCGGCACGAGCCTGGCCAGCAGCGGCAGCGAAGCGTACGCGAAGACGATTCCCGCCAGGCATCCGGCCAGTGAAAGCACGAGGCTTTCCACCAGCAGCGCGCGCACCAGCCTGCGGCCGCCCGAGCCCAGCGCGAGCCGGATGGCGTGCTCCCGGGTGCGGCTCGCAGCGCGCGTCAGGAGGATGTTGGCGACGTTGCTGCACGCGATGAGCAGCACCAGTGCGGATGCCAGCGCCAGGATGACGAGAAGGCGCCGGGACTCCCGGGTCGCGTCTTGCTGGAGGGGTATTACCGTGCCGCGGCGGTTCTTGTTCGTGCCGGCGTACTCCTGGGCAAGCCGCGCCATAATCGTGTTGATTTCGGCTTGCGCCCGCTGAACGGAGACGCCAGGCTTGAGACGGGCGACAACCTGAAGGAAGTGCGAATCCCTGGCGGCGAGTTGTTCCGGTGTGAGGCGCGACGGTGACCAGAACTCGATCTCCGAGTTCGAAAGAACGAAGTCCGGAGGCATCACGCCGACGACCGTGGCCTTGGCGCCGTTCATCAGGATCTGGCGGTTGATAATGCCTGGGTCGCCCTGGAAACGCCGTTTCCAAAGCGAGTCGCTGATGATCGTGACGTTCGGGTTGTCTTCCGCCTCGGTGAACACCCGGCCCAGGAACGGCCGTGCGCCTAACACCTGAAACAGGTTCCCGACGACGCTCCGGCCGAGAACCTCCTCGGGCTGGTCCGGTCCGAGCACCGCGGAAGCGCTGTGCGTAGCGGCGACCCCCGTGAAGACCGTGCTCTGGTCCCGCCAGTCGGCCATGTTGCCGGGGGCCGGCGTGTTCCGTGCGAACCCGCTTGCGGGATCGCTCTCCCATATCATGACGAGGCGGCCGGAGTTGGGGAACGGCAGCGGCCGAAGCAGGACCGAATGCACCACGCTGAAGATGGCGGTATTGGCTCCGATCCCGAGCGCCAGGGCAAGAATGGCGAAGACCGTCACTCCGGGCGTCCGAATGAGTGAGCGGATGGCTAGCTGGAAATCCGAGTGCAGTTCGTCGAGCAGGCGCAGCCCGCGCGCTTCGCGGCACGATTCCTTCGCGTTAGCGAGCGATCCGAACGCGATGCGGGCGGAGCGGAGCGCCACGTCGCGCGGCTGCCCGGAGCGAATCAGGTCCTCCGCGCGGGCCGCGATGTGGAACCGCAGTTCTTCATCCATCTCAGTTTCCACGCGCGAACGGCGGAACAAGGCAACCAGCAGAGAGCGCAACCGGGACCCCACCTTAGGCCTCCTTCCTCCGCGCCGCTAGGGCCATCCCAATGGCCGCCACCAGCCGGTTCCAGCTTTCGGTTTCTTCCCGGAACCGTCTGCTGCCGGCGGCAGTCAACCGGTAGTATTTCGCCCGGCGGCCGTTGTCCGAAACGCCCCACTCGCTTTCCAGGAGTCCCTTATGCTCCAGGCGGTAGAGCGCCGGGTACAGCGCTCCCTGCTCGATCGTGAGCGCTGAGCCGGAAATCTGGCCGATGCGCAGCAGCACGCCGTAGCCGTGCAGCGAACCGAGCGAGACGGCCTTCAGGATGAGCAGATCAAGGGTTCCGGGAAGCAATTCGGCAGGTTCGGGCATTCCTAATCCTCTTAGGAGAAGACTACCGCGACTCTCCTAAGCTGTCAAGGAGAAGAGCGCCCACGCCCCTGAAGAACATTCCGGACCGTCTGAGACGGGAACCGATCCCCGCCCGGCATCTGGTATTCTGTCAACTAGAGCCCCCCGTCCCATGCCTTACAGTGTCCAGAATCCGCGTTCGACGTCGTACTATTCGGAGGGCGTGCCCAAGGGCGTCAAATGGCTGCTAATCGTCAACCTCGCCGTCTTTGTCCTGTATTTCTTCGCCGTCCGCTCGAACTACGGTTACTTATTCAATCAACTGGTACTCTGGCCCCGGGCGGTCCTGACCCTGCCCGCTTTCTGGCAGTTATTCACCTACCTGTTTCTGCATGACCCATACGGCTTCGCTCACATCGTGTTCAACATGCTGGCGCTGTGGATGATCGGCTCCGACCTGGAACGCGACTGGGGCACCAAGGCCTTCCTCAAGTACTATTTCCTTTGCGGCGTGGGCGCGGGCGTGTGCGTGGTTGTCGCCAACATGCTCTTCGGAAGCCTGGACTCGCGCACCATCGGCTCATCGGGCGCCATCTATGGCCTGCTGCTGGCTTACGGCATCCTGTATTCGGACCGGATGCTGCTGTTCAGCTTCCTGTTTCCCATCAAGGCGAAGTACCTGGTCATGATCCTGGGAGCAATCGCCTTCCTCGGCTCCTTCCAGGCCAGCGGCGGCGGCGTGAGCCACGTGGCGCACCTCGGAGGCATGATCTTCGGTTTCTTTTACCTCAAGGGCCGCAAACTGAATTTCCGCGCGCTGTCCGGCCTTGGCCGGCAATACCAGGCATTGAAGATGCGCCGCGCGAAGAAACGCTTCGAAGTCTACAACCGCAAGCGGGACTCCCACAAGCACGACCCGTGGGTTAACTGATCAGTAACCCAGCTCCCGCAACTTATCCATCGTGAGGCTCGATGTTTCGCGCGGAGCCAGGAGCCTCTCGACGTATTTGGCCAGGATGTCGCACTCCAGATTGAGGCGGTCGCCGTGGCGGCGGGTGCGCAGGTTAGTGCTCTGGTAAGTGTGGGGGATAACTGCCACCGACAGGACGTCGGCCGCGAGCGAGGCGATCGTGAGGCTGATGCCGTCGATGGCGATAGAGCCCTTGAGGGCCAGGTAGCGGTCCAGATCCCGAGGCACGCGGACCTTCAGCCACCAATTCCCATCTCCGGCCGGCTCCAGCGCGATCAACTCCCCCGTCCCGTCCACGTGTCCCTGAACGATGTGGCCGCCCAGGCGTCCCGAGGGCGACAGGGGCCGCTCCAGATTCACCGGCATCTTCGGCTTTGAGATCGCCCAGATTGCTGCGGCGCAGGGTTTCGGGAGTCACGTCCGCGCTCAGCAGATCCCGCTGGGGCTCGATCGAGGTCAGGCACACTCCATTGACCGAGATGCTGGCGCCCTCGGCGGCGTCCTCGATCACGGTCTTGCAGCGAATGCGCAGGCAGGCCCCGGCGGTCTTCACGTCGAGCGATTCGACGACGCCCAACTCCTCGATGATCCCCGTGAACACCGCTCAGTCTTCCTTTACCAGCCAGGCCTCGACCGCGAACTCGTCTTCACTGATATTGTGCAGGGTCACATCCCGGAACACAATGGCGTCCGCGCGGCGGCGGCGCCCGACCCCTCCCACCACCGGCAACGAGTGCAGCCCCCCCAGGATCTTCGGCGCGTAGTAGAAAAAGATCTTGTCGGCGACGCCCGACTCCAGCGCCGCCCAATTCACCTTGCTGCCGGCTTCGATCATCAGCGAGAGATACTGTTCCCGCGCCAGATAGTGCAAGAGGCCCCGCAAATCGGTGCGTCCGCCCGGCCCGTCGCAGGTGATGATCTTGACGCCCAGGTTATCGAGCGTACGGCGGCGCTCGGACGAGGCGGCCGAAGTGGTCACCACCAGCAGATCGCCCTGGGATCGGGTCACCATGCGCGCCGCGGGCGGCAGGCGCAATTGGGAGTCGAGGACGATGCGCAGTAGCGGTCGGCTGCGCGCGAGACCGGTGCGGTCGGTGAGCAGGCAGTCGTCCGCGAGCACGGTTCCGATGCCGGTGAGAATCGCGTCCGAGCGATGCCGAACCTGCTGGACGTGGGCCCGCGCGGTCTCGCTCGTGATCCAGCCCTGGTTGTCGTCCGGCGCGGAGATCTTGCCGTCCAGCGTAACGGCGGCCTTCAGCGTGACCAGCGGCCGGCCCGTCCGCATGAAATGCACGAAGGCCTCATTGATCCGCTCGGCCTCGCGCGAGTATTCGGATGCGACCTCCACCGCGAGGCCCGCTTCGCGCAGACGGCGCAGGCCCGCGCCGGAGACCAGCGGGTTCGGATCGGGCATGGCGGCCACCACGCGGCTCACGCCCGCGGCGATCAGCGCCTCGCTGCAGGGGCCGGTGCGGCCGTGATGCGAGCAGGGCTCGAGCGAAACGTAGAGGGTCGCGCCGCGCGCCGCTTCACCCGCCTCCTCCAGCGCCAGGATCTCAGCGTGCTTGACGCCCTCCCAGGTGTGGCAGCCGCGGCCCACGACGCGGCCCTCGCGCACCAGCACCGCGCCCACCGCCGGATTCGGGCTCGTACGGCCCTGCCCTTCAAAGGCCAGGTCGAGGGCCTGCCGCATGTATTCTTCGCTCATGCCTCAAAGATAGAAGATACGAACTTTTCGGCGTCAAAGGGAAGCAGGTCGTCCATCTGCTCGCCGACCCCCACGAAGCGGATCGGGATATTCAACTCGCGGGCGATGGCCACGACGATGCCGCCTTTGGCGGTTCCATCCAGCTTAGCCAGGACCATGCCCGTCACGCCGGAGGTCTCGGTGAAGCGCCGCGCCTGCTCCAGGCCGTTCTGGCCGGTGGTCGCGTCGAGCACCAGCAGCACCTCGTGGGGCGCCCCCGGGACCAGCCGCGCCGCCGTGCGCCGCATCTTCTCGAGCTCCGCCATCAGGTTCGACTTCGTGTGCAAGCGGCCCGCGGTATCCACGATCACGTAATCCACCTTGCGCGCCCGCGCCGCCTGGAGCGCGTCATAGACTACGGCGCTGGGGTCCGCGCCCGGCTTCTGGCGGATGACGTCGGTGCCGGCGCGGCGGCCCCAGACCTCCAGTTGTTCGATGGCCGCGGCGCGGAAGGTGTCCGCCGCGCACAGGAGCACGCTCGCGCCCTCGCTCCGGTAACGATGCGCGAGTTTGCCGATGGTGGTGGTCTTGCCCGATCCGTTCACGCCCACGGCGAACACCACGGCGGGCGGCTCCGAGACCACGGGCAGCGGTTTCTCGGTGGCCTTCAGGACCTCGAGCAGGTGATTGCGGATGAGCTGCTTCATCTCGGCGGCGTCGTTCACGAGCTTGCGGTCCACGCGCTCACGGGCAAGATCCAGGATTTCCGTGGTGGTGCTCACGCCCAGGTCCGCGCCGAGCAGCGTGTGCTCCAGCTCTTCGAGCAGCTCCGCGTCGATCTCTTTCTTGCCCGCGAGGACGTCGTCGAGACGGTTAAGCAGGCCGGCGCGGGTCTTTTCGACGCCCTTCTTGAGTCGCTCGAACAGGCCGGGTTCTACGGGTACGCTGCCAAACAGGGTTTGAATCATGGGGACTAAATCTCATTGTAGCCCGCGGGTTTGATTAAGCGGCGCCAGGACGCGGAACTTCAAGATCCTTGCAGATCTTCCGCGTCAGGAGGGACTCGCACCCGTGGGCTTCAACGTGATGGAGCGGTTCGCTTCCAGGACGAGCATCACGGCTTCCTTCAAATTCGCCCTGGTCGCATCGAGTGTCTCGCCTTGAGTGTTCGCGCCTGGCAGTTCTTCGACGAAAGCGATGTATCCCTCGGGGACTCGCCGGAAGACCGCGGTAAACTCCAGCTCCATCACTGAGCCTCCTAGCCCATGATACCTTGTGTGAGCTCTGGGGCTCACTTCTGCGCCGATGTACAGCATTACCCCGGGCCTGAACGTGCCCCCCCGGAGTATACGGCCGCCGGCGCCGGCTGAACGGCGCATGGAAAACCGAGACGAATCTCCCGGCGGGCGCACTAATTAAGCGGTAAAGCCCATGTCCAAGATTGCGTGCCTCCTGGCTGGGGTGGCTTTGTCTGTGTGCTGCCGCGCCCAGACGGAGTGCGTGCCGCTGATGCCCTGCTACTCCGCGGACACGGTCATCAATATTGCCAGCGGAGCGGCCGGGGCGTTGGCGCCCAACACGCTGGTGGCGCTGTATGGGACAAACCTTTCTTTTGACCCGCCGCGGGCCGTCACAGCAGCGGACATCACCGCGGGACTCTTACCGACCGCCTTGCCCGGTGTCGGCGTTCAAGTCCTGGTGGGTGGCGTCTACCCGGCCCAGTTGTACCTGGTCTCGCCGGGACAGATCAACTTTCTGCTCCCCAGCATCACGAGTGTGGGCGACGTAACCATTCGGGTGTTCCGCGACGGCGCCTACGGACCCGCCCTTAAGGTGCAACTGGCGGCCGCGGCTCCGGCTCTGTTCCGGCTGGAGCCCGGCGTCGCCCTGGTTTCCCGCTTCGATTACTCGCTGGTTACGCCGGCAGCGCCGGCGAAACCCGGGGAATGGGTGATCCTGTGGGCGACCGGCATGGGTGCGGTCACGCCGCCGCTTCCTTTTCCTTACGGCATGCTTCCCACCAGGCCGGCCTGGATTCAACACCCGGAACAGTTCAGCGTGCTGCTGGACGGAGTGGCGGTGTCTTCGGAGCGGATCGCGTACGCGGGCCTCGCGGTGGGCTACGCGGGTCTATATCAGGTCAACCTGAAGCTGCCGCTGGACACCCCCTTAGACCCGGAGATCCGCCTTTCCATGGGAGACAGCCGCCAGCCCGGCCGGGGTGCGGCTGGCGGTAGCCCCATAGGCTCGCGGCCTGCAACCCCGAAGTCGCCGGCTACGTTCCACCATATGTGGTCTAGAATAAGGGTGATCGGAGGCGACGATGTTGTTGCGTGGCTCACTTCTCCTGGCGTCTTGCGCTTTGTTTCTCGGGGCGCAAACTACCCCGAATGAGGCCGACCGGCAGCCGGGCTGGCGTGAAGCCGGCTCAGCCCAGCAGGGAGACTACGTTCTGGCCGTGGGGACTCGGATTCCGCTGAGCTTGATTAACAGTATCAGCACCAAGAACTCGGCCGAAGGGGACCGCGTGTACCTGGAGAGCGTATTCCCGGTCATGGCGAAAGGCCGAATGATCGTTCCGCCTGGCAGCTATGTCTCGGGCACGATCACCGAGATCAAGCGCCCGGGGCGGGTGAAGGGCCGGGGAGAGCTGTATCTGCGGTTCGACTCCCTCGTCCTGCCCAACGGGGTAACCCGCGACTTCCGCGGGCGCGTCGGCGGGCTGGACGGAAACACCGGCGATGAGCTTGATCGCGGAGAGGGCAAGATCAGGAGCGAGGGCAACAAGGGAGGCGACGCCCGGAACGTCGGCGAGGCAGCCGGAGCCGGTGCTTCGGTCGGAGTGATCGCCGGAAGCGCGGCGGGCCATGCGGGAATGGGTGCGGGCATTGGCGCCGGAGCCGGTACCGCGGCCGGTCTGCTGGGAGTCCTGCTCACACGCGGACCGGATGTAGTGCTGACGCGCGGCACCACCATGGAGATGGTGCTGGACCGGCCCCTGGCTTTCGGCGACTCGGAGATCGACTTCACGGGCACGCCGGCGCGCAGGCCCCAGGCCGACTCGCCGCAGCCCCCGTCTTCGCAGCGCAAGAATCAATCCGTGCCCACGCCCCGGATGGGGCGCTGGCCGCTATAGAAAGACGGCCTACCGTCTCTGCACTTCCGTTTCGATGGCTTCCAGTTCCTTGCCTGCCTCCGACCAGCGGCCCTGGCCGGTCAGTTCGCGGTAACGCCGCAGATGCTCCCTGATCCTCTCGAGCTGTTCCTGTCCGGCGGGCGAGGCCGGCTTGGGAGCCGCGGCGGAGGGAGTGGCGGACGGCGTAGCGGCTCCGGCCGGCGCCTCGATGCCCGTCAGTTCCGCCAGAGCCTGGTCGTATGTATCCCTGTAGATGAGCGTGTTGCCCATCGCCAGCACGACTTTCTTGAGCTGCGGCATGCGCGCTTCGGAGGCCTGGATATACAGCGGTTCGACATACAGGAACGTATCACCCACCGGCAATACGAGCATCTGCCCGCGCAGCACCTGGGAGCCCTGCTGGTTCCACAATGACAAGTCCTTGGAGATGTTCTGATCCTGGTTGATGCGGGCCTCGATCTGCATGGGGCCGAAGATCAGGGCCTGCTTGGAGAGCTGAAGGAAGACCAGTTCTCCGAGGTGTTCGCCGTCGCAGCGTGCCACCATCAGACCGATCATGTTGTCCTTACTGCGGGGGGTGAAGGGCATGATCAGCAGAAACTCCGCCTGCGTCTCGCCCGGCAGCGTGGCCACTACGTAGGTGGGCGTCACCGGCTGCGGACGACTATCCTGGCCCTGAACGTTGCGGGCGATGTCCCAAAGATCTTCCTTGTTGTAGAAGGCCTGGGGATCTTGCATGTGAAAGGCGCGGTATATCTCGGCCTGGGCGCGGAAGTAGATCTCGGGGTAGCGAGTGTGCGCCCTGAGTGTCGCCGGCATCTGCGAGGCCGGGCGCAAGAGCCCCGGAAAGATCTGCTGGTAGGCCTGAATGATCGGGTCGGCGGGGTCGAAGATGTAAATGTCGGTCGTGCCGTCATAGGCGTCGACGGTAGCCTTCACCGCGTTGCGGATGTAGTTGACGTTCCCGATGTCGCCCAGTGCGATGTTGCTGGCATAAGGGTGAGCTGACGAAGTGGTGTAGCCGTCGACGATCCACACCAGGCGCCCCTCATCGGTCAGCACCAGGTATGGATCGGTGTCCCAACTGATAAAGTTCGCCAGGGTCGACAGGCGGTCCCGGACCTTGCGGCGGATCATCATTTTGCTCTGGGACGTCATGTAGCCAGTGAGCAGAATGTTAGCGTCGCCTTCCCGGATGGCCGCCGCCAGACGCAGCGGGAAGGAATCGACCGGAAAACCGCCTTTGCCCTCGTAAGTGGAGAATACGTTATCCGCTCCGGAGGGATAGTTGAACTCCCGCTGAGCGGTGTGGACGAATACCGGTTCCTGCACGATCTCGCCGTAGTAGATTTCCGGCCGCGTCAGTTTGAGACTCGGCGTCGAGATCTTGGGGGGCGCGTCGTTGACGAATAATACGGGCATGCCGTCGGCGCTGATGCGGTTTGCTTCGGCCATGACCAGGCCGAACCCGTGCGTGTATACGAAACGCGGGTTGATCCAGCCGGTTTGCCCAGCCGGGAGCTGGCGGACGTCCAACTCGCGCGGAGTGAGCAGGACCTGCCGCATGTTCCCGTCGATCGTGTAGCGGTCCACGTCGGTATCGACAAATACGTAATACGACCGCAACGCCTGGATCTGGGTGATCGTGTCGTGGAAAGCCCGCCAATCCCAGAGCCGGATGTTGTCGAAGACAGGCTTGTTAGCGGCCACGTCGATCCGCGATTCCAGCTTGGCATTGAACTCAATTTCGGTCGTGCGCTTCTCCAGGCCAAAGGCGCTGCGGGTGGCCTGGATGTGGGTCTGGATGTAGGGCCGCTGGAGGGTGATCTCGTTAGGCTTCACATAGACCGCCGAAACAATGGGCGGGACGACGCCGCGGACGATGACGGCCAGCCCCATCCAGATCACCATCCGCCAACGGCCCAGGGATACCAGGACCGATGCCCCCAGACAGGCAAAGATCAGCAGCCATTGCAGCGGCAGCGTGATCTTCTCAGCCACATAGTCCACGCCGACCATGAAGCCGTGGTTCTGCCAGAGCATCTCATAGCGGCCCAGGAAGAATTGTACGGCGAGAGCCAGCAGCAGGGCTGCGGCCACGAAACGGAGGAACCGCGATTCCAGAGCGCCTTCCAGCCGGAAGATTTGCGGGTCGAATTCGCCGGCCGCCTGCATTTCCGGGAAACGCCGGGCCAACTGCCAGCCGCGGGCGGCAATCCAATAGACGATGGCGGACAGCACCACCAGCGCCAGAAGGAAGCGCAGCAGCCCGCTATAGAAAGGCAGATCGAAGAGGTAGAACCGCAACGGGAGGCCGAAGATCGAATCGTGCCACTCGGAGGCGACCGCCGCTACGCCGCGCCCACCGAAGAAGCGCACGACGGTCCAGGTGTCGATGGTGGCGGAAGCCAACACCCAAGAGACACCCAACAGCGCCAGGCTCGAGAGCAGCGCGTACAGGCGGTGCCCGCCGAGACTCGTGCCGGCGAACTTCAGGGCTCGGGCGTGCGCCAGCCACAAAACCAGAAAGGCGGCCAGCGTGCCAGCGGCGGCCGGCGAGATTCCGTAGATCAGCAGCTCGATCCACGTGGACACTTGGCCCATCTCCTTCCACCACTGGTATTCGATCACGAAGCTGGCGGCGGCGCGGGCTAAGGTGAGCAAGGCGAACAGGCCGACAACGAGCACTACCAGGCCGCCTGTTCTCCGGGAAGGCTCGGGAAGAGAGGGATACATGATTACCCGTTTTAGCACGGGGGCAGCGGAGCCGTTGGCCGCCCCCGCGGAAACTCTAATGAAAGGCGCGTGACGATTAACAAGAAGGCACCAAATACGAACGATTGGGTCAGTTCTGGGTGCGATTGCAGCTCTCCGAACACGCCGCTCCGTGGGATTGAACTCGTGATCAGGATCGCTCCGCGATGGCGGTACTGCCGCGCCAACTGCTCTGGAAGGCGAGGCAGGTCGTAGCGTTGAAGACCGTGTCCTGCCGGAAGCTGGCTTCGTCAGTGAAAATCAGGGCCCGGTTTTGCGTGCGGGCCAGCATCGGGGAAGTCCAGATCCCGGTATCCAAACCGTACGCCACCGGACCACTGTCGAGAATGTCACCGAGTTGGGTGCGCTGTTCGGCCGTCAGAAGCGGCGGCCGTCCCGTTCCGCTTCCTTAACTGAAGCGGACCAACTCCCTTTACCTCTGCGCGGCTGTATAACACTCCTGGCAACGGGGAATCTGCAACTTACAGATTCCAACCAAGGGTTCGAATCTCACCCTCACCGCCAGGTCTTTTAGAATCAATCATTACCGGTAACGAAGAGTTGCGCCGTCCCGTATTCGGCGAGTCGAGGCTGCTTTCATCATCGAGTCTGAAGCGAGCGATATGATGTGGGCAGGGATACATCTTCAGTCAAGCACTGCGCTGAACCTGCTTATGGAACCGATAAGAACACTCATTGACGTGCAGGGCGCCGCACCTGGATACTTGCTGCCCGATGAGCTCCGGGTAATGTATGGCGGCGATTTGAAGTTCACGGCACTCTCGGGCGCGCGCCCCTACGTGGTCGGGAACTTCGTGTCGACCCTCGACGGAGTAATCAGCTTCGGGATTCCTGGCCAATCGGGCGGCGGCACAATCAGCGGTTCGGACGAGGCGGACCGCTTCATCATGGGACTGCTCCGAGCCTCGGTGGATGCCGTCGTCGTCGCGGCGGGGACAGTTCAAGAGGTAAGCCCGAGCCACCTTTGGATTGCGGAATCCATCTATCCCGAGGCCAAGGGTCTCTATGCCGGCTACCGGCGAGGAGTTCTGCACAAGGCGGGGCATCCACTGCTGGTCATCGTCAGCGGGAGCGGCAGATTGGATTTGGACAGAGCTATCTTCCACACACCCGGCGCCCGAGCCCTGATCGTCACCACGGAGTCGGGCAAGCATCACTTAGCCAGTCTCGGCGTGAAAGCCCTGGATTCTACAGAAGTGGCCGCCCTCGACGATAGCGGCGGCTTGATCGACCCTTCCGCCATCCTGGCGCTCCTGCATGCTGAATTCGGCGTGCGAATAGTGCTCCATGAAGGGGGCGCGACTCTCTACGGCAACTTCATGGCGCACGGACTGGTGGATGAGGTCTTCCTTACCCTGGCTCCGCAGATCGCCGGTCGCGCGAAAGAGCGCCCACGCCCGGGCATGGTGGCTGGCGTGGAATTCCTTCCCGAAACTGCGCCGTGGTTCAATCTGGTGAGCGCCAAGCAAACGGGCAGCCACCTCTACCTGCGTTATCGAGTGAAGAGCGGAGCCTGAGCCGGCGCTCTTGTTCAGGTCTGGCTGCGGGGGTCGAGCAACCGCTCCAATTCGGCGGACGGGATGCCGCTGCGCTCGCGGGCGACCTCCCGGATCGTACGGCCGCTGGCGCTCGCTTCCTTAGCCAGCGCGGCGGCCTGTTCATAACCGATGACCGGAGCCAGCGCGGTTACCATGGCCAAGGACTGCTCAACGAAGGCGGCAGCGCGTTTCCGGTTGGCTTCCAGCCCGCGCACCAGACGCGTCTCGAAATTCCGGGTACCCGAGGCCAGCAGATCGATCGAATCCAACAAATCCCACGCTATTAGGGGCAGCATCACGTTCAATTCGAAATTGCCCGCCGCAGCGCACCAGACGATGGCGGAATCGTGCCCAATCACCTGCGCGCACACCATCAGCAGGCTCTCGGCAATGACCGGGTTGACCTTGCCGGGCATCATGCTCGAGCCAGGTTGCGTGGCGGGCAATTGAAGCTCGCCGATGCCGCAGCGCGGCCCTGAGCCGAGCCAGCGGATGTCGTTGGCGATCTTGACCAGTGCCAGCGCGTAGTTCCGCAGCGCAGCGGACAGGAAGGCCGCGGCGTCACGCGCGCCCTGCGCCTCGAAATGGTTGGAGGCTTCGCGAAGCGGCAGGCCGGTGCGGGTGGCCAGTTCCGCAATTACAGCAGACGCGAAGCCCTGGGGCGCGTTGAGCCCGGTGCCGATCGCGGTGCCGCCGAGGGCCAGTTCGCACATGCCAGGCAACGCTGACTCCAAGCGTTCGCGTGCCGCCTCCACTTGCCGTGCGTATCCCGAAAACTCCTGCCCCAGCCGCATGGGAACGGCGTCCTGAAGGTGCGTGCGGCCGACCTTGATCACGTCGTCGAATTCGCGGGTCTTCGCCTCCAGCGCTCCCTGCAGGTCTTGCATGGCGGGCAGCAAATGACCGCGAACGGTCTCAACGGCCGCCAGATGCAGGGCAGTGGGGATCACGTCATTGCTGGACTGCCCGCGGTTGACTTCATCGTTCGGGTGGGCGCGCGCCAGGCGGCCAATCACCTCGTTGGCGTTCATGTTGGTTGAGGTGCCGCTGCCGGTCTGGAAGACGTCTACAACGAAGGCGTCGTCGTGGCGGCCTTCGGCAACCTCATTGGCGGCGGCTTCGATGGCAGCGGCCTTGGCTTGCGGCAGGTGACCCATGTGGCCGTTCACCTGAGCGGCGGCGGCCTTAATCATGCCGAGGGCGCGCAGGAACGGGCGCTGAAAGCGCATCCGGCTGATGGGGAAGTTCTCCACCGCCCGGGCGGTCTGCGCCCCGTAGAGTGCTTCCCGCGGCACACGCATCTCGCCCATGCTGTCGCGCTCAATTCTGTAATCCTGCACCTCGCGCTTCAAGCGTCATCCCTCCACTTCACCGTACCACCGCAAGTCTTTGGCCTCCCGTCCGCACCTGGTTGTCATTTGATCCCCCCTCCAGACCACAACATATGGATAACAAAGAGCGATCCATGCGTGGGTGGAGTCGGCACGCAGGTGCGGCAGCACATTTTGAGCTTTTTCGAGGAGCGCGTGGACGTCTCGATCGCGTGCTCCTTTCGCAGCTTCCGAAGAAGCTCCGGAGATACGAATCCGCCTTCCAGGAAACGGAGTTCTGGCGCCAGCCGCGGGCCGGCGCTACGACGATCTCAGGGATTGACAAACTCACTCTAAATCCGATATACTGCAATCCGAGTTATGAAACACGACCACGAGAAGTTCATTCCGCTGGCTCCGGCGACGCTGCACATCCTGCTTGCCCTGGCCGCCGAAGACCTCCACGGTTACGCGATCATGCAGGAGGTGGCCCGGCAGTCGGAGGGACGCTACAAGCTGGGGCCGGGCACGCTCTACGACAATCTGCAACGTCTGCTCGACCAGGGCCTGGTGCGTGAGATGGGCCGCCGGGCCTCGGACACCGATTCCCGCCGGCGCTACTACCGCCTCAACGCGGCGGGCCAGAGCGTGCTCGCCGCCGAAGTGAAGCGCCTGGAGGGAGTGGTCCGAGAAGCCCGGCTCCATCTGGAGGTTCCACAACACGGGAGGGCTTGAAGCGATGGCCCGGAAGCTCTATGTCATCCTACTGACGCTGCACCCGGCGCAGTTCCGGCGCCGGTTTGCGCTCGAGATGCTCGCTATCTTCGACGAAGCCTCGGCCCAAGGCAGCAAGCTGCCACTGCTCGCCGACGGCGTTCTGTCATTGATGCGCCAGTGGGTGTATCCGCACCGGCCGATGGTGGCCGCCCCAGCGCCGGATGACGCCGGAATTCCGGTCTTCTATTCGCTCGACACCTCTTTGCCGAAACAGCGCTGCATCGTGATGGGCGCCGTCTTGTCGCTGGTGGTGTTCAGCGCCCTTGCGATCATGAACGGACGTGATGAATGGAGCGCCAGAATCCTGACGGCCGCCTTCGAATCCCAGCCCAACATACTTCGGCTGGATCGGGAGTCGATCGAGCCGTCCGCGTTAACCACCGAATTCAGCTTTGGCGCGTTGGACTGCGACGGTGACGGAATGCTGTCCACCGCGAAGATGGCTAACGCGCCGGTTGTGCTCCCCGGAAGGGGATTACGTTCTGGTTGCGGCGGAGGAAGGTAGACCATCGGGAGTCCGCGCGGCGCCAGCGATGCTGCTGGCAGGTGTGAGATGGCCGGTCTCGTGCCGGGCGTGTCCCATGAAGTGCGGCTGGAGCATCCTGAGTCGGCGTATTCCAACCGCGCGTCGAGGCGTCGTTACCGCACGGCGACGGCCGCGAATGGCGCCTATGCTCAAGACCCGAGTGTTGTCGGATAGCGGTAATTGCCTTGTGCGTGCCGGGTAGTTCGAGCGCCGAGGAGGATTTTGTGAGGCTGCTTGGGGCGGAGCCGCCGGATTTCGCATCTCGCGCCTACTTGCTGCTGGGCCCGCAGCTCATGAGTCTGGTTCTCACGGGGTGCGCCGTCTGGATCGCGGTCACGGCCCCGCCGTTGTTCCGCACGTCCCTGTCGACCGTAATCGGAAGGGCGGTGGGTATCGCTCTGCTGGCCTGGATCTGTAACGCCACGGTGCTCGCCGGGCTCTACTTTATCTTTTTAGAGGCGATCTCGGACCATCTCCGGCGTATCATACGAGCCTCCACGGCGGCCGTGTGGATCGCCCCGGCCACCATCCTTCTGACCGGGCAATCCGCGCCCGCCATTCTCGCCGCGCTCATTCTGGTGGTCAGCACCACCCGGGCGCTCTACTCCGATTGGCGCTCGGTGCAAGCGGAAACGGACCAGTTCCTCGTGGTGCGGGATGCGGATGGCATGTTCCAGCATTGCGCTCAGCCGGCGTCCACCTTCTCCGGGCAGTTGGCGTCCGGAGTGACGCTGGCCTTCTTCGTCCAAACCGGCGTGGTGGCGGCCGTGATGGATTACCCTCTGCTGGCTGCCTGCTGTTTAGCATTCACTGCGGTATTCGTTACGGTGTTCGGCATGACCGTCGGAATGCCTCCACCGGAACGCCCCGTAGGCTTGCCGCGTTCCATCTTTGGCGTCATCCTGACGGTTTTGCTGGCGGTCGCCCTGACGTTGGGCGGTTCGCTTGGCGGGCTGATGCGGGGGACGGCGGCCTGGAATTCCCGGCGGCCCCCAGGGGTGGCCGAGATGGTGCGGGACCTGCTGCGGCAGTGGCTCTACGGCGGCAAGACAGGTACGGCGTCGAAGTCGTCCGGCACGACAGGGCGCTAGGACCCCTCCGTGCCGGGTTACGAGCCTGCCGCAGCTTACGGGAAAATCGGTCGCAACGAGTTTCCCGGCGTGATCCTTTGGCCGGCAGTCAAGGCCGTGACCACACTGGTGGCTCCGGTTCCCGCCGGGGTCGGATTCTCGGCGCTCGCTGCCCACCCGCTGGGCATTCCATTTTCTGGCGAGTATTGGATGTTCCGATCGCCAAACCAACGGCCTCCGTACGGTTCGTTCTTCCAGCGGGGGAGTCCGGCCTGGCTCACATTCTCAACTACGGACCGCGCTCCGCTACAAATGGAAGCGCACCACAAGCTGGACAAAGCCATCGACCTAAGCTGTTGCAGCAAGATCCAGATCGCCATCTGGAACACGGACCGTTATCCGGGAACCGTTGCGCTGGAAGTCATCCTGATCAATAGGGAGCAGCCAAGGCTGCCTTCGCAGAGCCAGAGCCTGGGCACGGCCGCGGTGACGTCATCCCCAGGCACCTTGCCGGTTCGCGAAACGCTGGAGTTCCCCGTTCCCATCACGCGCGCGTTGGAGCGGTTCAACGAGTTCAAAGTCGTATTTCACCTCGACCGAAAACGCCAGGACAAGAGCGCCCGGATCGAAATCGATCGATTCGTGCTCGTGCCGGCGGGGCAGCGTGTTGAGGACGATTAGCAGCGGCCGCCAGCAACATTTCGAGCGGTCAATGAAGGGAGGGATGGATGCGTACTCCACGTGCTTTGCGGCTGCTGGCTGTTCTGGCCTGCGTGTGCCTCGTCGCGCTGGCTTTGGAGGCACTTGGTCAGACAGGAACCGGTGCGCCGGCTGACCAGCGTTCCGGCGGCGGGGGGCTCGATCGAAGGACGTGTTGTCCTGACCGCGACCAATCAGCCGCTGGCTGGCGTCGACATATCTGTTGCCAACGCGCGGGTTCCTTCGCTGAAATCCGACGCAAACGGCCGCTTCCTCTTCGAGCGGCTGGCGGCCGGCCGCTACGCACTGATGCTGAGTCCAGTGTCAGGCTACCGTGCCCGCGCCACGATCATCGTCCTCCGCGAGAATCAGAAAGCCACCGGCGTCGAGATCAAGGCCTACCCCGGCGCGGTGATCAGCGGCCGGGTGCGAGACGCGAAAGGCCGCCCGGTTGCCGGGTTGGTGGTCTCCCCGCTTCGCCTTCATGGCGGCGGCCCTCGATTCCCGCCGGATCGGCGTACGGCGACATCCACGAATGACCTGGGCGAGTACAAACTGACCGGGCTCGACCCCGGCCGGTACGCGCTCCTGGTGGAGACCAGGCGTTCCGCCGTTTCTCCCAAGGAGTGGAAAGACGATGAAACGCTGATGCTTCCCGGTCCGACAGTGGGCGAAGTGCGGACCTATTATCCGAATGCGACTTCGCTGGATTTCGCGGCGCCTATTCAACTTGAGGTGGGCCAGGCGCGGGAGGGGATGGATATTTCCCTAGCCCGCGTGGAGACGTTTTGCGTGCGCTCCAAGGTGCTGGATTCTGTCGCGCAGAAGATGAATCGGACCCGCATCCAGATCGCCAGCGAATTCTACTTCGGTGCAGCCTCTCTGGCGGAGGGTGAGCTCGCGCCGGGGGGCGGATTCGAGGTGTGCGGACTTCCGCCCGGCGCCTACAGCCTGCTGGCCAGTCCGATCGAGCAGGGGCAAGACTCGCGGTACGCGTCTGAGGCCTTCACGATCACCGACCTCTCGCTCCGGCTGCCGGATCTTCTTCTGCGCCCGCTTATCCAACTCTCGGGCCGCCTGACGGTCGACACCTCATCCGGGTCCGACGCCAAACCCTTGACCGGCCCCGTTTCGATCAGTCTGAGCGCAATGGGCCGGCCTCTCGTCCTCGATCAGCAAGACAGTGTGCGAGTGACCGAGCTTGGCCCCTTTGTCATTCCGGCAGTGCTGCCGGCTGAGTACTGGCTCGATGTCCGGACGCCAGCAGGTTTCTACGTCAAGTCGGCTACCGCGGACGGAAGGGACGCATTGCGGGAACCGCTCAATGCCGCGGGCCGTGAACTCAACGTAGTGCTCGGGCAGGACGGGGCGCAGCTTTCTGTTCTCGCCGTCGGCCCGAAGAACGATCCACTTGCAGGCGCCATGGTGATCGTTGGGCGCGACCCGCTGCCTTCCTCGTATGCGCCGGGCGAACTGGTGATCACTACGTGCGATCAGAATGGCCAGGCCACACTGGGGAGCCTCGCGCCAGGTACGTACCGCGTGCTGGTTTTCGCCGATGCATCGGTCGATCAGGCCAACGCGGGCCCGCTCTTCCTCGCGAATCGAGTGAAGGGCGAGGAACTCACTCTTGGGTCTGGCGAAAGCCGGTCGATCTCCGTTCACGCCGTGGATCGGAAGGACTGATCCCATGCGGTGCCTGCTGGCGGCGCTGTTCCTTGCGGGCCTGCTTGCCGTCCCGGCCGCTGGGATCGAAGTGACAGGCCATGTGATCGAGCACGGCTCGGGCGCCCCCCTGGAGGAGGCGCGCGTCGAGCTTCGCTATCTGGACGGGTCGCAGCGAGCCGTGGCGGCGATCACGGACGACGACGGCCAGTTCCACTTGAAGGTCGGAACCCAGGAGCGCTGCCGGATCGAGGTCACTAAGCTCGGCTACTCGAACACTGTGTTGTTCGCGTCGATCGAAGGGAATCTCTCGATCACGTTGAGGATGATCAAAGGCGGGGTGATCGCGGGGCGCGTCACTACGGAATCGGGAGCGCCCGTGCCGCGCGCGTCGATTGTGGTCCTGGGCTCCTCTCTTCTGCAACGGTTGAACACGAACAACGCCGTGTTTCCCGCGGCGATGACCGACGCTCAGGGCGCCTATCGTGTGTTTGGGCTTGCACCCGGCAGCTATGCCGTAGGGGTGATCTCCTCGATGGACGCCACGCCGGCGGGCACCTCCCCGCCGCAATTCCTGTCCATGACCGCCGGCGAGGAGTACACGAACGTCGATTTCACCATACCCACCACGAGCGCGGGGAGTATCGACGGCCGCGTGGAAGGGGCCACGGTGGAGGGCGAGGTCCTCCTCGCTTTACTGCCGCGGGACTTGCCGGCCGCTCCCCTCGCCAGGGCGCTGATGGACAGTTCGGGTGGTTTCCGGTTCACCGGCATTCCCGCCGGGATTATACGCTCTTCGCCGCCGCGCCCTCCAGCGGCAGCGGCGGCTACGCCGGCATTCTCGGCCCGAATCCGGTCTTCGACCGCGTCGAATTGGAGGTTACCGCGGAGAGCCCGCTGGAGACCCGCATTCACATGCAACCAGGCGCGACGGCGTCCTTCCAACTCACGGGGCCCGACAACACGCCCGCATCCGCGTGTAGCAGGAACGGAACGTTGGTGCTAACCTCGCTGGAGGTTTGGGGTGCGCAGGCGGATCGGCGGGCTGAAATCTCCGTATCCGCGCCCCTGACGCTCCGTGGCCTTGCCCCGGCGCGCTACGCCGCCAGTGTGACCGGCCTCCAGGAAGGGTGCTTCTCTTCGAGCGAAATCATCGTGGACCTAACCGGCGACGTGCCCCCGCTCATTCCTATCCAGGTGTCACCGGGATCCGATCTTCGAGGAAAGCTAGTCGCCTCGGGACCAAGCGGCGGCGCGCGCCCGGTCGTGTTGCTCTGGCCGAATCCCGGCGGCTTCCATGATGCCGGCCTCTTCGCCCTTCTGCCGGAGGCCTCGGGCCATTTCACCGCCGATTCCTTGCAACCCGGCCTCTACCGGGTTCTCGCGGTGAGAGAGGAAGATTGGTCCGATCCGCACTGGCAACCGGACTTCTCCGTGGCTGTCGAGGTCCAACTCCTCAGTGGGACGACCAATGTGGAAATCCCCATGCCCGCGCGCCGTCCCGGCCCCTGAGGCGACCTTGGCACTATACGTGCTGAATTTTGTATAACTATGAAAACAAATCACTTATCTAAGATAAACAAGACCTCAGACCCTTCCCTTCTTGGCTTCCATGTGCGATATTGAAGGTAAGGAATAGAGCATTACCATGACCGTATTAGGCGAGGCAGTTGCTCGCTACCACAAGCTCATCGAGTCGGAACCATTTAGCAATCTCGCTTGGGCCGACGAACTGCAGGAGAAGATGTCCGCTGCCAACCTCATGGAAGGCACGCGCCCGATCTGTCCTGTCCTGCGGCCCCACTTCCTCAGCCGGCGCCAGTACGCCTCGCTGGTCAAGGCCGCCGAAGCGTTGTGCTCGGCCATCGATCGAGTGAAACAGATGGTTTTGGCCAGCCCGCCGCTGCTGGCGAGGATAGGGCTGCTGCCGGCGGAGAAGATGCTGGCCAGTATCGACCCAGGTTATTCGTACCTGGCCGTGACCAGCCTTCTCGACACCTATCTGAGCAACGGGTCGTTGCGCTTCGTGGGCTATGACGCTGATTCCACGGCCGGAGTGGCATACGGCAGCGCCTTGGCGGACCTGTTCTATGACGCGCCGCCGATGCGCAAGTTCCGGCGCCAGTATAAGCTCACCAAATTCGGGGGCGCCAAGCACCTGGTGCATTCGCTGCTGGCGGCCTACAAGCAGTACGGCGGCAAGCTGAAGCCGCGGGTCGGGGTGATGGAGTTCCGGCAGGCTTTCCAGTCCGGTGATCTCTCCGACTACCAACTGGTCCGGGAGCTCTTGCGCCAGCACGGGCTGGAGGCGGAGGTGGTCTCGCCCGATCAGCTCGAATACCGGAACGGCGTGCTGCGCCAGGGTGAGTTCACGATCGACCTGGTGTTCCGCCGCGTGAAGGTGCACGAGTTTCTGCTGCGGTTCGACCTCTCGCACCCCCTGGTGCGCGCCTACCGCGACCACGCCGTATGCATGGTGAACAGTTTCCGCTCGGAACTGGCCCACAAGCGAGCGATTTTCGCTCTCCTCACCGACGAAACGCTCACCTCCGGCTTTCCGGCCGCCGAGAAAGCGGCCATCCAGGAATGCATCCCTTGGACCAGGGTCGTAGCGCCCGGCATGACGAAGTATGGCGGCAAGAGCGTCGATCTGATGGACTTCATCCTCAAGCATCGTGAGAAGCTGGTGCTGAAGCCCAACGACGACTCCGGCGAGGAGCACATAGTCCAGGGATTGGCCACGGATGGACGCCGGCTGGGAGCGTGCGGTCAGGAGGGCGGCGCGAACGCCCTACGTCGTGCAAGAGCGGGTCGAGCCGGTGAAGGCCGTCTTCCCGGTGTACCGTTACGGCGGCATGGAAATGCGCGAGTTGCAGGTGGACATACACCCCCACGCTTACCTGGGCAAGGTGCAAGGCTGCTCGAGTTGGGTCTCCGAGGTGACCGGCGGCAGCTTCTCCAGCGTAGCCGGCATCGCCCCAACCTACATTTTGGAATCGGGTTCGTAGACTCTCTGCACGCTCACTCCGACCCTCAGTTTCGCCACGCCCGCCGTGAAGCGCGAGTCCACTACCTGAACCGCCACTGCGTCTTCGAGCCACTCGTGGAGAGTTCCATCCGGATCGTGTGACGCCGCCGTCAGGGTGTACTCGCGCGGGCACAAGTCGCACCGCAAGGAGAACAGGACCGCGACAGATTCGCCCGCGGCGCGGGGGCCGAAGGCGAGTTTTTCGAGCTCCGTGTTCGTGCCGTAGACCTCCATGCCTATGGAGGTTCGGAGCATGATTCCGATGACCGGGTTCTCCACCGCTTCGCGGTAGCGGACCCTCACCCGCACGCCCACTTGCTCCCCGCTGCGCCAGACCGCGGCCGGCTCTCCCTGCTCGTCGAGCGTTTCGATCGAGACGAGTTCGGCTCTGCCATCTCCGAGCCGGAGGTAGGGAGGAAGCGGGAGACACGCGCCTTGGCCCGCGGCGCGGACGCTTTCCACCACGAAGCGCCGGTATTGCTCCAGCACCTCGCCGGGGTCTCCTTTCGCGGCCAGCCTGCCACCGTCCAGCCACCAGATCTCGTCGGCCAGGGAACGCAACAAAGGTTCCTCGTGCGAGACCAGCAGGATCGTGGCCCCTTGCCGCCGCAAGAGTAATAAACTCATCGCCGCCCGCGCCCGCTTCACCGCATCACGGGCAGCCAGGGCATTGTCGAGCAGTAGCAAATCCACGGGAGATAGATCGAGTTCGTCGGTCGCGCCGATGAGACGGCGCGAGGCCGGGGCCTCGACCACGCCGGCGGCCGGAGCCGTCACGCCCGCCGCCAGGTGCAGCAGTTCGTGCAGGCCCGAACCCTCCAACCCGATGAGGCCGATCAGCGCGCCGCCGGGCGCCGACGCCGTCAGGCGCTCCAGTGGCGGACACGATACGTCTCGGAACCGGATGGCCATGCTGTTCAGGATAGCTTGCCGCGAAACGCGGCAGGGCGGCGATGGCTACGCGGCTCGAAACAGCAGCAGATCCAGGCTGAACGTCACTCGCATCGCATCGGCCGGCCGGGGCCGCATTGGCCGATAGATCGAAAGCAGGACGTCGTGAACGGCGGCGGCGTCGAGGTCGGCGGCGGTGGCGGCGCGGCGCCGATCTACGAGCGTGAAATCGGGCGCGAATGTCTCGACGGTTCGGGCCACTCGATCGCGGCCCACGCCGCGAAGCTCTATGAGATCCTCAGGCGCGGGCAGGGCGACCAGCAGTCGTCCGCCATCGCGCAGAACCCGCCGGAATTCGCCCGCATTCATCCGCGCCGTTATCGACAGGACGATCGAGAACGAGCCGCCGGCATACGGCACAAAGCGATCGGCATTGGCCACGATCCACTCGCATCCGCGGTAGCGCCGCGCCGCGGCATCCACGGCCGGAGTCGAGATGTCGACGCCATGCGCATCGAAGCCGGCCCGGCCGGCGAGAGTGCCGAGGTAGAAACCGTCGCCGCAGCCGGCATCGAGAACGATGTCGCTCGGCCGCGCGGCGAGCATCTCCGCGATGGCGTCGAGCAGCGGCCCGGTCACGCCCCGATCGTGCAATCGCCGCCGCGCCGCCACGGCAGCCACGGTGTCGCCCGGGTGCTTCGATCGCCGCTCCTGCGGCTGGAGCAAGTTGACGTATCCGCTACGCGCGACGTCGAAGGAATGTCCCCGCGGACAGAACAGTCGCCGCTCCACGCGCTCCAGCGCCAAGTGGCAGTTGCGGACAGGGCAGAGGAGCATAGATCGATCTCACGCGCAGACCGGGGGCAACTCCTCCAGCATCCGGTCGATGTCGGCCGGGCTGATGTAGAAGTGCGGAGACACACGGACCCAACCCTGGCGGGGACCGGCAATGATGCCCTTCTCCTTCAGGCGGCTGACGATCATGCGGCTATCGAGTGCGTCGTGGCGAAAGCTGACGATGCCGGCGCCGTTCGAGGGAGTTCTGGTTCCCAGTACCCGGTAGCCTTTGGATGTCACACCCTCGGCGACCTGATCTCCGAGTGACTGAACGGCGGCGGCGATTCTCTCGATCCCGACTTCGAGCAGAAACTCAATCGCTGCCCGGAGGCCGAAACAGCCGATGGTGTTCAGGGTGCCGCACTCGTAGCGGCCGGCGTCGGGGCGGAGGGTCATGTCGCGGCTGGCGTAGTCGTTGTAACCGGCGACGTTGGTCCAACCGAACTCCACGGGCTCTATCTGGTCCTGGAGGTCCCGTCGAACGTAGAGGATCCCGCACCCCTCGGGCCCCAGCAGCCACTTGTGGCCGTCCGCGGCCAGAGCGCCGACGTGGGCTTCGCGCACGTCCAGCGGGAATGCGCCAAGCCCCTGAATCGCGTCCACGAAGAACAGGCAGCCGCGCCGGCGGCAGATCTCGCCGATGGCGTTGAGGTCCGCCCGTTGGCCGCTCAGAAACTGCACGAAGCTGAGGGCCAGCAACCGCGCGCCACGGCAAGCCTCGTCGATCATCTCCAGGGGATCGCCGATGGAGAGCCACTCGATGGCGACGCCCTTAGTTTCCAATCGCTTCCAGGGAAAGTAGTTCGCCGGGAATTCCTCCCGAAAGGCGACGACCTTGTCGCCGGGACGCCAGTCCAAGCCCAAAGCTACTGTGGCAATGCCCTCCGAGGTGTTCTTTACCAGGGCTATCTCCTCTGAGACCGCGCCGATCAAGCGGGCCGCGGCCGAGCGGAGACCGGAGTAAGCGTCCAGCCACTGGCTGTAATTGAGGCTGCCGTTGAGCATAACGTCGTCGGCCAGGCGGTGCATCGCTTCGGTGGCAGGCCTGGAAAGGGGCGCCACCCCGGCGTGATGCAAGTAAATTAATCGCTCGGCGACCGGGAAAAACTCCCGGTATTGCTGCCACAGGGGCCCCGGAGACGGTGTGCTCAATTCGTTGTAACGCATTCCCTTGACTATACGTTAACAGTAGTGCGGCGATATAATGTCTTTAGAGAGCCTGGGATGGAGGTGTCGACGATGACTCGTTGGTCGAGCCGAATATTGGTCCCGCTGGCGGCCTTCGCGTTTCTCGCCAGTGCAGCGCTGTGCGCCGACGACAAGAAAGACCCCGATAAGATCGGCGAGCGCGACGTCAGCAAGGGCGTAAACCTGTACTCGATCGAAAAGGAAATCGCCCTGGGCAAGAGCCTCGCGCAAGAGGTTGAGGTAGGGGCCAAGATCGTCGACGATCCGGTGGTTTCGGAATACGTCAACCGGGTAGGCCAGAACCTGGTGCGGAATTCCGACGCGAAGTTTCCCTTCACGATCAAGGTGATCGACAGCGACGAGGTGAATGCGTTTGCCCTCCCCGGCGGGTTTTTCTTCGTTAACACCGGCTTGATACTGCGCGCCGAGAGCGAATCTGAACTAGCCGGGGTAATGGCGCACGAGATTGCCCACGTGGCGGCGCGGCACGGGACGCGCCAAGCCAGTCGCGGCACGATCGCCAACTACATCACCCTTCCGTTGATCTTCATGGGCGGCTGGACTGGTTACATCATTCAGCAAGGCGCAAACGTGGCCATCCCCTTGACCTTCCTTAGGTTTTCCAGAGGCTTCGAATCCGAAGCCGACCTGCTGGGGCTGGAGTACCTGTACAAGGCCGGCTACGACCCGACGTCTTTCGTGGACTTCTTCGAGAAGATCCAGGCGCTGGAGAAGAAGAAACCCGGCTCCCTGAACAAGGTTTTCGGGACGCACCCTTTGACCGACGACCGGATCAAGGTGGCCCAGAAGAACATCCAGAACTACCTGAAGGCGAAGCCGGAGTACGTCGTCACCACGTCGGAATTCAGTGACGTGAAGGCGCGGCTGGTGGCCATGAACAGCCACCGCAAGGTGGAACTCAAGGACAACCGGCCGACGCTGCGCAAAGCGCCGGGCGGCAACACGCCAACAACCGGGGACGGCAAGAGCACTGGCTCAGGCTCCGACACCTCGACCACCAGCGGCGACGACCGCCCAACGCTGAAGCGGCGGTAAAAGACTCACCACAGAATAGTCTCTGTGTCCTCCGTGCCTCTGTGGTGCATATTCTGGTTTGCGAGTTTGCGAAAGCCTGCATTACACTTACCGGTAGGAGTATTACCATGCAGATCACCAGCAAGGGCCAAGTCACCATCCCTCAGGAGATCCGGAACCGGCTGGGTCTTTTGCCGCACACTAAGGTCGCCTTCGAATTGGCCGGAGATCACGCCCGCATCCGCAAGGCCGGGCGCGAGGCCGGAGAAAGCCCCCGGCGACGCTTGGTGATCGAGGCACTACGCGGCACCGCGGACGTCCGTATGAAGACGGATGAGATCATGGCCCTGACGCGTGGCGACGCCCGTCCCCGAACGGGACGCAAATGACACCGGCAATAACCGGCCTACCGGCGCGCCTGAGCGCGTTCCGCGGCGTGCTCGTGGACAGCAACGTCCTGCTCGACATCGCCACGAACGATCCGAACTGGGGTGACTGGTCTGGGAGGGCGCTCGCGGAATCCGCTGAGCACACAACGCTGATCATCAATCCGATCATTTACGCCGAAGTGTCGATCGGCTACACCACAATCGAAGCGCTGGAAGCCGCCCTGCCCGTAGCTCTGTATCGGCGTGAATCGCTTCCCTGGGAAGCCGGGTTTCTGGCCGGGAAGTGCTTCCTGCTTTATCGCCGCCACGGAGGTCTGCGGAATTCGCCGCTTCCGGATTTCTACATTGGCGCGCACGCTGCCATCGGGCACCTTGCCCTGCTCACGCGTAATGCCGCGCGATATCGCAGCTATTTCCCGAAACTCGAGATCATCGCTCCCACGAAACGCCAATAGGGATGCACCACCAAGGCAAGAGCAGCGCGACTCGTCTCCACCGCGGATTGAGTATGGTAGTGTACTCATATGAGCTATCGCCTTCAGGTGCTGATCCCGCCGGAGCTTGACTTCAGACTCCGCAAGGCTGCTCAGCGCAGCCGGACATCCAAGGGCGAATGGGTGCGCCGCGCCCTCGAGGAATCCCTTCGGCGCTCGGCGGGAGGCGCTACCACTGATGATCCGGTGGCTCGTTTGGGATCGTTGGACGCGCCCACGGCCGATATTCAGCAAATGCTTTCCCAGATCGAGGCTGGCCGTTCGTGACGGTCTTCATCGACTCCAACATCCCGATGTACGTGGCGGGCGGCGAACATGAGAACCGCGAGCCCGCGCGCCGCCTTCTGGACCGGGTTCGGCGAGGAAGGGTCGAGGCGTGCACCAGCACGGAGGTCCTGCAGGAGATCCTGTATAGGTATTCCGCGCTCGGGCGGTTGGATATGGCCCGCGGGGTCTACGACCTCTTTGTGGAGATCTGCCCGGTCGTGCTCGGCGTTTCGCTGGCGGACACGGACCGGGCGCGTGATCTCGTTTGCGAAGAGCTTGGCATTTCAGCCCGGGATGCGGTTCACGCCGCGGTCATGCTGAACCACCACATCGAGTGGATCGCATCGTTCGACGCGGGCTTCGACCGAGTGCCGGGGATCAAACGGCTGAAGTTGGCGTAGCGCTCAGTCCATCCCCAGCGCCTGGAGCGCGGCCAGGATCGAGGGATCGCGCTGGGCTTCGACCTCGTCGCCTTTCTCCACGCCGAAGGCCAGGTTGAAGATCTCCGTCTTCAGCCGGCTGGTCATCCAGGCCCGATCCTGGGACCATTCGGCCAGGCTGGGCAGGACCCTGCGCGACGACAGAAACGCCTGGAACTGATCGAGCACCTGCGGCGTAACCTCGAAACTCTGGCTCAAGCCGGCGTGCGTCCGGACGTACTCGGCGGCGAAGGTGGTGAAGGAGCCGCTGGCGTCCAGAATACATCTGGAGACGGGTCTGGGGCTTCTCTTGCACCCGGCGGTCGGGCTGTATGCCGCCGCCTCCCATCACGCGCCGTCCGGAATCGGTGCGGTACTCACTGGCAGATTCGAGCGCCGGCACGCTTCCGATCTGGCCGCCGGCGAGAGGCTTCTGAATGGACCGGCCGCTGGGAGTGTAATAGAACGCCGTGGTCAACGCCAGACCCGTGTTGCCCGAGAGCGGGAAAACGGTTTCCACCAGGCCCTTGCCGTAAGTGGACCAGCCCACGATCACCGCCCGGTCATGGTCCTGGAGACTACCGGCGACGATCTCGGAGGCGCTGGCGCTCGACCCGTCCACCAGTACGGCGAGGGGGAACGAGTAGGGAGTCGCCGTATCCGGGACTTTTTCCTGGATGGCTTGCTTGGGCGCGGCCGGTAACGGTGAAAATCGTTTGGCCGGGCTTGAGGAAGAGGCAGGCCGTCTCCAGTGCGGCTGACACCGCACCTCCAGGGTTGCCGCGCAGGTCCAGGATCAGCGCCTTGAGTTTGCCGCCGCCGAGCTTCTCAATCGCCTTGCGGATGTCGGCGCCGGTTTGCGCGTCGAAGCTCGTCACTTTGATATACCCCACGCCGGGCCGCACGAAGAAGGCCCGCTCGACACTGGGCGCCTGAAGCTCCTCGGGAGTCAAAACGAACTGCAAGAGCCGCGCCTCGCCGGGCCGCCGGACATCGAGGCTGGCCGGCTTCTGCCGCGACGCTGTCAGCACCTGCGATGAGCTGGTCCACGTCCAGGCGATCCAGCCGGATGCCGTTGATGGCAAGGATCTCGTCGCCGGCGGCCAGGCCGGATTTCGCCGAGGGCGTGCCGGGCAGCGACTGCAAGACGATCACGCGCCCCGGAATCACGCTCACCACGCTTCCGAAACCCTTGCTCACCGAGTCCTGCATCCTCTTGAGCTGGTCGAAATTGTCCGGAGAAAGAAAGACCGAGTGGGGATCTAGGTTGCGCAACATGCCGGGAATCGCGCCCGAGTAAACGGCCTGTTCGGGGTCGATCCGCTCGGCGGCCTCGCTCTCCACCGCCGCATAGACCGCGGTGAACCGGCGGAGCTGCGACTCGATGTCACTAGCAGCGGGCGCCTGCAACAGGAACAGCGCTGAAAGCAGGGCCAGCATGGCTAACGGGTGTAGCGGGTGGTCCGGCGCGCCTGATGGCGCTCCAGGGCCAGTTCGATGAGCCGGTCGACTAGCCGGGGAAACGGCAGCCCGGCGGCGGCCCACATGCGCGGGAACATGCTGATGGAAGTGAAGCCGGGGATGGTGTTGATCTCATTGATGTAAATGCGATCGGTCGCCGCCTCCAGGAAGAAATCGACGCGCGCCATGCCCTCGCACTCGACGGCGCGGTAGCACTCGATGGCCAGGCGTCGGATCTTCGCCGGTCTGGTCCGGCTTCAGCTCCGCCGGCACCTGGAAGCCGGCGGCGTCGAGATTGTACTTGTCGTCGTAATCGTAGAACTCGCGCGACGGGAGGATTTCACAGGGCAGCGAGGCCACGGGCTCTTCGTTGCCCAGAACCGAGCATTCCAGTTCCCGGCCCTCGATGGCGCGTTCGACGATGATCTTGCGGTCGTATCCGGCGGCCAGATCGAGCGCCTCGCGCAATTCTTCCTTCGTCTTGGCCTTGGAGACGCCGAGCGACGAGCCGAGGTTGGCGGGTTTGACGAAGACCGGCAGGCTCATGCGCTCCAGAATCTTGTCCGGGTCCAGGGCCGGGCGCAGCACGGTCACCCACTCCACTACCGGCAAGCCCCCGTTCGCGGCAGATACGCTTCATGGCGTCCTTGTCCATGGCGAGCGAGGAGCCCAGGACGCCCGCGCCCACGTAGGGCAGCTCCGGCCAGCTCGAGCAGCCCTTGCAGCGTGCCGTCCTCGCCGAAGGTGCCGTGCAACACCGGAAAGACCACGTCGATGCCGGAGTTCGCGCCGGGCTCCGGCAGGATGGGGCGCGGACTCCACCTGCCGTCCTTGCCGATGAAGAACCGTGAAACCTCGTACTTCTCCGGATCCATCGCGGACATGACGGACTCGGCCGAGCGTATCGAGACCTCGTGCTCGCCGCTGCGGCCGCCGTAAATCACCGCCACTCGAAGCTTCACAGGATCCTCTTTCCCATCGCGGACATAATCAGCTCGACTGCCAGAACGGCGGTGCGGTTGGCTTCGTCGATCACGGGGTTCACCTCAACCACGTCCATGGAGGTCATCCTCCCCGAGTCGCAGACGATCTCCATGGCCAGGTGGGCCTCCCGGTAGGTGAGGCCGCCCCGCACGGGCGTGCCCACGCCGGGAGCTTCCCGCGGGTCCACCGAATCCATGTCGAGAGAGACGTGGAAGCCTCCCGTTCCGGCCGATGCGATCTGGATCGCGTCCTCGATGACCGCGCGCAGGCCACGCTCGTCGATGTCGCGCATGGTGAAGGCGCGCACGCCGGAGTCCTTGACGTGCGGCTTTTCGAGCTGGTCCACTTCTCGCACACCCACCAGCGCGACGTGCTTTGGGTCGACTTTCGGCGCATAGCCGTAGATGTGGGTGAGGGCGCGGGGGCCTTGACCGATCAAACAGGCCAGCGGCATGCCGTGTACGTTGCCGCTGGGACTGGTCTCGGGGGTGTTCATGTCGGCGTGGGCGTCGATCCAGATGAGGCCCAGCGACTGTTTCTGCTTCCGCAGCGTTCGCGACATGCCCGAGACCGAGCCGACGGCCACCGAGTGATCGCCGCCGAGCACCAGCGGCACTTTGCCTTGAGCTGCGGCCTTCTCGACGAGCCGGGCCAGGCGGCGGCAGGTGTCGGCGATCTGCGGCAGGTAGCGCGAGCGCGCCGGTCCTTCGGGCAGGCTTTCGGCTTGGTGCACCGGCACGTTGCCGAGATCTTCGACCTGGTAGCCCAGGACCCCGAGTCGCTGGTGCAAGCCGGCGACACGCATGGCCGAGGGACCCATGTCCACCCCGCGCCGTCCGGCGCCGAGGTCGAGCGGAACCCCGATGACCGCGATGTGCGATTGTTTCATGGTGCGTCACATTCGAGTAGTAGGGGCACGGCGCCGCCGTGCCCTTACGGTTTGGTGCGGTACAGCATTCGCGGGAACGGGATGGTCTCGCGCACGTGCTCCAGACCGCAAATCCAGCCGACGCAGCGCTCGACCCCCATGCCGAAGCCGCCGTGCGGGACCGTGCCGTACTTGCGCAGATCGATATACCAGTCGAACGCCTCTTTGGGCAGGCCCTGCTCCTCGATCCGCCGCAGCAGCAGGTCCAGGTCATGGATTCGCTGCCCGCCGCCGACGATTTCGCCGTGGCCCTCGGGCGCAAGCACGTCCACGCCCAGCGCCACCTCGGGCCGCTCCGGATCGGGCTGCATGTAGAACGCCTTGACGGCGGTGGGATAGCGGTCCACCATCACCGGCCGGTCGAAATCCTCGCTGATGAGCGTCTCGTCGGTTCCGCCGAAGTCGCCGCCCCACTGGATCTCGCTGCCCTTCTTCCGCAGCGTTTCCACGGCCTGGTCGTAGCTGATGCGCGGGAACGGGGCCTGGATCGCTTCCAGCTTGGAGACATCCCGCTCCAGGACCGCCAGTTCGGGGCGCTTCCGCTCGAGCACGCGGCCCACCACGAAGACAGATCAGCTCCTCGGCGACCCGCTTGACGTCCTCCAGCGTGGCGTATGCCATTTCGGGCTCCACCATCCAGAACTCGGTCAGGTGCCGCCGGGTCTTCGACTTCTCGGCCCGGAAGGTAGGGCCGAAGGTGTAGACGTTGCCGAAGGCCATGGCCGTGGCTTCGTTATAGAGCTGGCCGGACTGGGTAAGGTAGACCTTCTCGTCGTCGAAGTAGTTGACCTCGAACAGGGTCGTGGTCCCCTCGCAGGCGGTGGGCGTAAAGATCGGAGTATCGAGCAGGGTGAAGCCGTTCGAGTCGAAGTAGTCGCGTATGGCCCGGATCACCTCGTGGCGGACCCGCAGGATGGCGTGCTGGCGCCGGCTGCGCAGCCACAGGTGGCGGTGATCCATCAGGAAGTCCGTGCCGTGGTCCTTGGGCGTGATGGGGTAGGGATCGGACTCCGGAACGCGCTGGAGAACTTCCAGGTTCTCGACGTCCAGCTCGAAGCCGCCCTGGGCGCGGGCTTCGGCGCGAATTCTGCCGGTGACGATGATCGAGGATTCCTGGGTCAGGTCCTTGATGGTCTCGAACAGCGCTTCCGGCAACTGGCTCTTGACGGCCACGCACTGGATGATCCCGGTGCCGTCCCGCAGGATGGGGAAGGCGATCTTCCCCGACTTCCTCAGGTTGTAGAGCCAGCCTGGGATGGTGACGGTTTCGCCGGCATGCTGGCCGGCCTGCTCAATCGTGATCCGGCGCGGGCTCCCGGTGGGGTTCATTCACAGACTCTCCAGTTTGTCGAAGATCCGGGTGATATCGCCCAGAGGTTGAGGCGCCTCCGGCGTTTCCTTCAATTCCAGCAGCAGAGGGTACTGATCGGCGCGCGTGCGCAGCAGGTCCATGGCCTGCTTCCAGTCGATGTTTCCCTTCTCGGACAGGAGCGGGGGAGCATGCAGGTCGTTGATCCCATCGTTGTCGTGGATGTGGGTCGAACGGATCCGCGGCTTCATGATCTCGAAGGCCGCGGCGACGCCTTCGTTCATGTGGGCGTGACCGACGTCGAAGCAGTAGCCGAGGTCCAGGTGCGTTTCGTTCAGGAAGTAATCCAACCGCTCGGCGCTGGAGAGTCCATTGGGAGTGTTTTCCAGAATCACTTCCACTCCCCGCTGCCGGGCGAACAGGCTGAGTTCCTCCAGGGCCGCGAAAGCCGCTTCCACCTTGCGGTCGTCGTACTCTTCGCGCGGAACGCCGATGTGCTGGATCAGGTAGCGGAAAGGGATGATCTCGGCGATTTCCAGCGCCCGTTTGATCTCGTCCAGCATCGCGAAGCGCGTGGCCTTCACCCGCTCGGTGATGTTGATGACGGCGTGGGGCCCGGAACGGCCCCAGACCTCATCGGTGTGAATGGGCGCGTGCAACGAATGCAGCTTGAGCTCCGAATCTCGGAAAAAATGCCCCAGCTCTGAGATCTGGGCGCGGTTCTGGTAGTCCAGGTGTTGCTTGGCGCAGAAGATCTCCACGGCCGGGATGCCGGCTTCCCAGATTCTCTCCAGCCAGACGGTGGTCAGCCGGTGGTTAACGATGATGTGAGTCGATAGCGCGCGATTCATGGGAGCAAATTGATTTTACTATGTCTGCCGGGTCTGGCGTCGCCTCCACTCGAAGAGCGCCACCCCGGCGGCCACCGAGACGTTGAGCGAGGAGATCTGGCCGGCCGTGGGGATCCGGATCATGAAGTCGCAGTGCTCCCGCACCTGGTGGCGCAAGCCCTCGCCCTCGCCGCCCAGCACCAAGACGGCCGGGGAAGCGAAATCCGCCTGGTCATAAGAGACGCTGCCGCGCTCGTCCAGGCCGTAGATCCAGAAGCCCAGTTTCTTCAATTGCTCCAGCGCGCGGTTGACGTTTCCCACGCGAACCACCGGCAAGTGCTCGAGCGCGCCGGCCGCCGCCTTGGCGACGATTTCGGTGAGGCCCACCGCCCGGCGCTCGGGTATGATGACGCCGTTTGCGCCGGCGGCGTGGGCGGTGCGGATGATGGCGCCCAGGTTATGGGGGTCCTCGACGCCGTCGAGCACGACCAGCAGTTGGGCGCCGGCGGCGACGTCTTCCAGCGCGGCATATCGATGAACCGCGCCAGTGGCCACCACGCCCTGATGCGCAGCGCCGCCGGCCAGGCGGTCCAGGGCGCTCCGCGCCTCGAAGCGCACCGGAATCGATGCTCCCCGGCAGAGATCGATGATTTCCTGCAAGCGCGGCCCGGCCGCTCCCCGCGCGATCAGGACCCGCTCCAGCGTTCGTCCGGCGCGAAGCGCTTCCACCACGGAGTGGACGCCAATGAGTACACCAGTCACGCCCCAATGGTAGCGCGAAAGGCCCTCCAGTCTCGGCTCTCCGCGTCACATCATCGGATCGAGCGGGAGTTCCTCGAACGCGATTGGAGCCTGGTTCTTCATCTGTTCAACCCACGTCAGAACCTTCTCGTTCGGGTTGAACAGCTTCACCAGGGGGAGCGTCACATCCACGGTCTCCACCGCGGGGTCGCTGAACTGCACCTCCCATTTCGAGACCACCAACCTGACGCCGGCTCGGGCGGCGATGCCCGGGAGCTTATCCTTGACCTTGGCCAAAATGCCGGAAATGGGGGCGGTCGAAAACACTTGCTGATGCAGGCGGACCTGGGACCACGGACCCTCCTGCTCCAACTCCTTGACGCGCTTCTCGTCTTTGTTTGCCTTCGCGTTCTCCAAATCAGTCCGCATCTGCCGCATGGACTGTAAGAATTCGTCCGAATTCCCGTAGGCCAGAGCGACGGCTCTGGAATCGAAGACGCCGACCCGGAGCGCGGGCCTCGCGTCTTGGGCGACTACAGCTTGAGCGCAAAGGGTAAGAGCTGCGGTAATAAGAAATGTGAAAACCACCAGGTTCTTTGTCATACTGCCTCCTAAGCCCTGTAGGGCATGCGGCGTGCCGGTCTGGCTTGGGCACAAGGCTATTATTATCTGACACTTGCATCTTGGGGCCATGCAGGCTCTAGGGAGCGCTGTACATCCTATGCATAGAACGACGACAGCGGATGCTCGGTCCAGGCGCCCTTAGCGCGTGTCGCGGATCGGGACCCGGACGACTATCGAGTCGCCCACGCGCGTGATAACCGACGAGAACGAATCCTTGCCCACGTTGGCCATCGGCAGCGCCAGGGGCGTCAGGGGCTTTCCGTCCACGCGCAGTGACGCTTGGGTGGACTTCGGAACTTCAAAGGACAATGCTACGTCGGGCTTGGAGTCGCCGTCCAGGTCGATCTCTTCCGACACGCGGTTGGGCAGCGCGGCGGCCGGTTTCCAGGTGAGCTGTACGAACGGTTTATACCTGCGAAGCAGGCCGGTCTCCAGGACCGGCCGGTTCACCACAATCTGGTAGCCCGGCCGGGCGAGCGAGTAAGCTCTATCGCCGCCGCTGTAGACCGGATCGATGCGTACGCCCGTCGCTCCTACCCCGCGCGAGAAGACGTTCATCAGCAGGAACGGCGTCAGGATGGCGGCCAGGACCGTCAACCCAGCCGCGCTGTAGCCCAGAACTGATTTCAGCCGATTCATGTCCCCTCCTCAAACGACCAGGCCGAAAAGCCTCTCCAGCGCGTTCGCAATGGTGCTGCCTCCGAACATGATGGCGAATGCCCAACCCGCATACAGATAGAGCAGCCGCGCCCGCTCCGGCGAGACGCCCACGGGCGTGCCTTTGATGTGCCACACCGCGGCGTCCTTCTTGCAGACGTCCACGCAGGCGCCGCACTTCATGCAGGACATCGGGGTCTTGCCCGCCGAGACAATCTCTTTGTCGAGCACCAGGGTCGGGCAGCTATTGTGGCAGGAAACACAGTCGACGCAGTTCTCGCGCCTGATACGAATGTCAAAGACGTTGATCTTGTTGAACAGCGACTGGAACGCCCCGAACGGGCAGAAGAAGGCGCATTGCGTGCGCTTCTTCGTCAGGATGGGCAGCACAACCACCAGACCCACGAACAGACTCAGGAAGATGACCGCCTGGATCGCGGTTTCCAGGGACCGGACCTGCGCGTATTCGGTGACCGTCTTGAAGGGGCACAGCCACATGCAGTAGGTCGGCTCCAGCGTGGCGGCGGAAAGCAGCACGATTGCTGCGAGAACCGCCCACGGCGCGAGCTTCCACCGCGGGTTGATCTTCTTGATCCGCGCCTTCTTCGCGATGTTGGCGAAGCCCTCCTCAATGCCGCCGAAGAAGCACCCATAGCTGCACCAGCCCTTGCCGAGGATCAGCGCCGCCGCGAACCAGATGCCAACCATGCTGGCCACATCCGATGGGTTGCCGGCCTGGGGCAGCACCGATCCGGGGAAGATGATCGTTTTCCAAAGCGCGGCCGGGATGAGCATCATGGGGATCGCCAGAAAACAGAATGGGGTCTCGCCGGCGAGCATCTGCTCCATCGGGATGTTCATGGACCCGCGCAGAGAGATAAGGCCCCAAATGAAGCCCACTGGAAACAGGAAACCCAGCGCGATGAAGAACACGCGGCGCCAGCGGTGGGTCTGGCGGGTCCGCATCATCATGAAGAACAGCGCCACCATGAAGAGGCCGGTGGTGAGAGCCGCCAATTTGACGGCGACGCCGGGCGCGCTCAGGCTCCGCGAGAACATGAGCATCGACCACAGCGCCATCGGCAGGGTCAGCAAGAGAGACCGTCCGATTCCGCGCCTGTCAGGCATGCAGCAAGCTCCAAGAGAGGCCGATTACACCCAAGTATGCATAATACAGGGCCAGCACCAACATCGTCATACGAGCCACGGTGGCTACGGGTTCCATCCGGCGCAGGGCGCTGACCGCGAGTGCCGGCACAAACCAGACCGACGTGCCGAGGAAGAAGAGCAGGAAGAAGAGGATGGAAGCGGCCAGGCTTACTCGATTCGGCGGCTCGCACGCCCGCCGCCACGAATGGCGGGCACAGGCTCAGGCCGGTGAAAAGGCCCAGGAAGAGAGGTTTGGCGCCGATTTGGTAAAGTTTCTGCTCGGGCCGTCTCCGCCGCGGGAGCCAGACGTGAAGAACCAGCACCACCGCCAGCCCGAGGTTCGCCACACCGAAGATCAGAGTGCGTGAATGCTGGTCGGCCGGCAGGGCCATTCCCACCGCCCAGGCCAGTACGGCGAAGCCGATATAGCCGACCAGCCGCCCCCCCAGGAAAATCGAGAGGACGCGCGCGGTTCCGCGAAGTCCAGCGCGTTCGGCCGCCAGCCAGGGCAGCAGCACCGGCCCGCACGAGCCCAGGCAGACCGGCCCGGAAGCAAACCCCAACACTATCGCCTCTAAAAAGGGGACAGACGCATTTTCCATCTTATCCATACCCGGCAAACAGACTGGCTTGCCGGCCGGCTTGGTCCTCAGCCTCGGGCTTCTTTTGGGGCCGGCCGCGGGCCAGAACCCGCAGCCTGCGCCCGTACTGCCGTTCCAGCGCTGTGACGAACTCCCGCGAGCCCAGCGGTTCGCCGGTGTGGGTCGCGCGGCGGAGAGAGTCGCATTCGCCGCTCGATATCCCCGCCGACAGAATCTCCCGCCACTCGCCGAAATCCCACCGCCCGAAATACTCCTCCCAACGGCAGTCTAACACCGGGTCCTGGGCGAGCTCCAGAGCGTGCACTCGGGCGCTGGACCAGGGCCAACCCCAGGGCTCTGGCGTCAATCCGGCGCGCACCGGGTTTAACTCCACGTAGCGCAGGGCGAGCAGCAGGTGCGAGGTGTCGAGCAAGCAGGAGAAGAAGCGATTCTGCCAAACGTGACCGCTCCGGCCTTGGGCTTGGTTCAGCGCCAGCGCGTACTCGGAGTGGGTACAGCCCAGGGCGCGCGCCAGCGAGTCGTCGCGCTCCGGCACGGCTATCAGGTGGATGTGGTTCGGCATGAGGCAGTATCCTAGAATTCGGGCGCCGTAGTCGGTGGCATGCCGGCCCAGGAGTTCCAGATAGAAGCGGCGGTCAGCGGAGGAATGGAAGACTGTTTGGCGGTTGTTTCCGCGCTGTGTGACGTGATGAGCGACGCCGGGAACGATGACTCGTGCACGACGGGGCATACATAGGGGAAGTGGAAACCCGTTCGAGAGCTCTCAGGATAAATGCGTCTGTCCCCTTTTTAGGACCGTCTCGATTTGGGGGGGATGCAGCAGAGTATTGTGGACCAGGCAGGCCTTTGCGGCTCGCAGCACGCCTTCCTGGTGCCGGAGTTCCAATTCGGGCACGGCCACCTCGATCCGGAAGGAGTCCAGCCGGGCCGGCTGCGTGGCTTTCTCCGCCGTGACCCGGACCTCTAAGCCCTCGGTCGGCAGGGACCGCGCCCTCAGGTACTGGGCCGCGTAAAACCCGACGCAAGTGCCGAGCGAGACGAGCAGGAACTCGGGCGGGCTCATGCCGGTGTCCGTGCCGGAATATCCAGCGGCTGGTCGCAGAGCACACGGTGGCCGCGGCTCTCTGCTTCGAACTTCACCCCGTCCAGGTAACGAATGATGGTTTCCATTTCACTTGTCCAAAGTTGTAGGATACAGCCAAAGGCGACCGGTGACAGGGAAAAAGGGCCTGTCACTTGCGCCAGCCGTCTGCATCCTGTTCTAAAGACGAGCCAATCGGAGCGTTGAAACCCATGAGAATCACCCTACTCGTATTGTTGGCCTTGCCCTTGGCGGCACAAGGTCCGCTGTCCCTGAAGGACGCGGTCCGCCTGGCGCTGGACAAGCACCCCTCGATGGAGGCCGCCGCGGCCGAGGTGAAAGCCGCCGAAACACGCCGCGAGCAAGCCCGGAGCGGCTATCTGCCCAAGGTGAACTACTCGGAGTCCTGGCAGCGCAGCGACAATCCGGTCTTCGTCTTCAGCTCCCTGCTGACCCAGCACCAGTTTTCGGAGCAGAACTTCGCCATCGGCCCGCTGAACCGGCCCGACGCCCTGAACAACTTCCAGTCGCAGGTGGTGGTCGATCAGACCGTCTGGGACGCCGGCATGACCAAGAAACAGGTGCGGTCGGCCGAACTCGGGAGCGAGGCGCGGACGAGGACCAGCGGCGCACGCGCATGGGGCTCGTCAACGGGGTGGTCCGGGCCTATACGGGCGTCATGCTGAGCCAGGAGGCCTGAAGGTGGCGGGGGAGGCGGTGCGCTCGGCCGAGGCCGATCTCGAGCGCGCCGAGAACGTGCGGACGGCCGGCATGGCCACCGACGCCGACGTGCTGGCCATCCGCGTACACCTGGCGCCGATGCGGGAGCAGGAGATCCGCCGCGGCTACGATGCGCAGATCGCGCTGGCTGCCCTGAACGAGGCCCTGGGCCTGCCGCTGGATACGCCGCACGAGCTCACCACCGCGCTGACGCCGCTGCCGGCGGCCGAAGGGCCCATGGCACAGTAGGAGGAGAACGCCAGAGCCAGCCGTCCGGAGGCGCGACAGGTCCGGCTGTCGGAGTCGCTGGCCCAGACGCAGTCGGAAATGGCCCGCGCCAGCCTGCTGCCGCAGGTTTCGTTCCGCGTGGCTTTCGAGGCCGACCGGCAGCGGTTCGTCAATCGCGGCGGCGCCAACTGGTTCGCCGGCGTCTCGCTGCGCTGGAACCTCTTCAACGGATTCGCGGACAAGACGCGCATCGAGGAAGCCAACCAGGCGGTGGCCCGCGCCAAGGCCCAAGAGCGGCAGATCGATTCGGCGGTGAGCCTGCAGGTGCGCCGCGCTTATCTCGATCTGAAGGCGGCCCAGGAGCGCATCCAGGTCGCCGAGGCCGCCGTGGCCGAGGCCGAGGAGAGCCTCCGCATCGTCAAGAACCGCTACGAAAACGGATTGAACAACGTCACCGACCTGCTGCGCAGCGAGACCGCGCTGCTCGAAGCCAATCTGCGCCGGCTGACCGCCGTGCACGACCAGAGGCTGGCCGCCGCCGCGCTGGAACTGGCGGCCGGGACGCTTTCGGCGGATTCGAGTGTTCTGAACTAGGAGCAGCCCCTCATGAGAAATCCTCTTTCCCTTGGTCCTTTCCTTCGCCGTGCTGGCATCCTGCGGCGGCGAAGCGCCGCGTTCCGAAGGTGCGCCGCCGGCGGCCCCCGTCCCGGTCCAAGTGACGACGGTTGCCTCCGCGGATTGGCCCAATGTCTACGAGGCCACCGGCACGGTGCGCGCCCGGACCGCGGCGGTCATGTCGAGCAAGGTGATGGGCTACGTCCGCGAGGTCGGTTTCCAGGCCGGCGACCGGGTGCGGGCCGGCCAGTTGCTGATCTCGATTGATTCCCGCGACCTGGATGCGCAGTAGCGCCAGGCCGAGGCGGGGCGCAACGAGGCGCAGGCGGCGCGGCCTGAGGTCGAGAACGCCATCGCCACCGCCAAGGCCAATCTCGATCTGGCCAACCTAACCTCCGGCCGCATGAAAGACCTGTTCGACAAGAAGTCCATCTCCAACCAGGAGTACGACGAGGCCTCGGCGCGGCTGAAGGTCGGCGCAGGCCGGCTACGAGATGGCACGCTCCAAGCAGGCCAGGTCGCGGCCAGAATCGCCAGGCCGAGGAGGCGGTGAAGGCGGCCGCCGTCGTGCGCGGCTACGCGGAAATCCCGGCGCCTTTCGCGGGCGTGGTGACGGAGAAGCGCGTCGAGCCGGGCAACCTGGCCACACCGGGCGCGCCGCTCGCCACCATCGAGCGCGAGGGCGCCTACCGGCTGGAGGCGTCGGTCGAGGAATCGCGGCTGCGCGATATCCGGGCCGGACAGGCTGTCTCGGTCACTCTGGACGCACTGGACCGCACGCTGGAGGCCCGGGTCAGCGAGATCGTGCCCGCGGTGGATGCGGCTTCGCGATCGTACATCGTGAAGATCGACCTCCCCTCCTTGCCGGGACTTCGCTCGGGCATGTTCGGGCGCGCGGCCTTTGACGTGGGCAAGCGCAGCGTGCTGGCGGTGCCGGCGGCCGCGATCCGGCGAGCAAGGGCAACTGCGTTCGGTGTTGGTGGCCGAGGGCGGTATCGCGCGCGCCCGGCTGGTCACGCTGGGCGAGTCGCATCAGGATCGCGGGAAGTGCTCTCCGGCCTGAGCGCCGGCGAGAAGAATCGTCTTCCCCGTCCCGGCCGGCCTGACGGACGGCGCCAGGGTGGAGGTCCGCCCGTGAGCGAGAAACCGCACGTACGGCATCGCCGGAAGGATCGCCGCCGCCTGGATCCAGTCCAAGCTGACGCCGCTGTTCATCGTCGCCTCGCTGCTGCTGGGCGCGTTCGCGGTGTGGAAACTGCCGCGCGAGGAGGAGCCGCAGATCATCGTCCCGATGATCGACGTGTTCGTCCAGATGCCCGGGCGCCTCGGCCCGCGAGGTGGAGGAGCGCGTCACCAAGCCGATGGAGAAGCTGCTGTGGGAGATCCCCGGCGTCGAGTACATCTACTCGACTTCCAGCCCCGGGATGTCGCATGGCCATCGTGCGCTTCTATGTCGGCCAGGACGAGGAGAAGAGCATCGTCCGGCTGAACCAGAAGATGCAGGCGAACTTCGACCTGATCCCGCCGGGCGCCTCGCCAGCCGCTGATCAAGCCGCGCTCCATCGACGACGTGCCGATCCTGGCGCTGACCTTCTGGAGCCAGCCGCTACAACGACTACGAACTGCGGCGCGTCGTGGCCCAGGTCGACGATGCGGTCAAGCAAGCTCCGAACGTCTCCGCGGCCACCATCATCGGCGGCCAGAGGCGGCGAGATCCGCGTCACGCTGGACGCAGGGCAAGCTGGCGCGCTACTCCATGACGCCCATGCAGGTGTACGGGGCGCTGGGTGCCTCCAACCGCAAGCTGCCTTCGGGCAGCTTTCGCCAGCGCCAACCGCGAGTTCCTGCTGGAGACGGGCGAGTTCCTGCGCACTGCCGACGACGTGCGCGACGTGGTGGTCGGCGTCGCCAACGGCAGGCCGGTCTTCGTGCGCGACGTCGCCGAGGTGAGCGACGGCGGCGAGGAGCCCTCGCAGTACGTGCAGTTCGCATCGCAGGCAAGTCCTTCTATCCGGCGGTCACGCTGTCGGTCGCCAAGCGCAAGGGAACCAACGCCATCGATGTCGCCGACGCCGTGCTGCGGCGCGTGGAGGCGCTGAAGGGGCTCGTCATCCCCTCCGGCGTGGAGATGACGCATCACCCGCAACTACGGGGAGACGGCGGCCGAGAAGTCCAACGAACTGCTGCTCCACATGCTGATCGCGGTGATCTCGGTGAGCATCCTGATCTGGCTCACGCTGGGCTTCCGCGAGTCGCTGATCGTCTTCACTCGCCATTCCGGTGACGCTGGCGCTGACGCTGACCGTGTTCTACCTCTACGGCTACACGCTGAACCGCATCACGCTGTTCGCGCTGATCTTCTCCATCGGCATCCTGGTGGACGACGCCATCGTGGTGGTGGAGAACATCGTGCGCCACTGCGCGGCTGCCGGGCAACGCCGGGCGCCCGCTGACGGAGGTGGCCATCGAGGCCGTGGACGAGGTGGGCAACCCGACCATCCTGGCGACGCTGGCCGTGATCGCCGCCATCCTGCCGATGGCCTTCGTCGGCGGGCTGATGGGTCCCTACATGCGGCCGATCCCGATCGGCGCCTCGGCCGCCATGGTCTTCTCGCTGATCGTGGCGTTCCTGGTGACCCCCTGGGCGGCGGTCCGCATCCTGCGCGTCGCAGGCCGCGCACGGCCACGGCGAACGGGAAGACCGCGCTCACCCGTCTTTACCGCCGCGTGATGGGCCCGCTGCTGCACCGGCCGGCATTGCGGTGGGGCTTCCTGGCGATGGTGGCGCTGCTCCTCCTGGGCTCCTGCGCGCTGGTCTACGTCCGAGTTCGTCAAGGTGAAGATGCTGCCCTTCGACAACAAGAGCGAGTTCCAGGTCATCATCGACATGCCGGAGGGCACGACGCTGGAGGAGACGGCGCGCGTCACCCGGGCTCTGGCCGACGCGGTGCTGCCGCAGCCCGAGGTCACCAACCTCCAGACCTACGTGGGCACGGCGTCGCCCTACAACTTCAACGGCCTGGTGCGCCACTACTACCTGCGGCGCGGCTCGAACGTGGCCGACATCCAGGTGAACCTGCTGCCGAAGGGCGAGCGCGACCAGCAGAGCCACGCGATCGCCAAGCGCGTCCGCGAGCGGTTGCGCCGATCGCGCGCCCGCTACGGCGCCCGCATCAAGGTGGCCGAGGTGCCGCCCGGCCCGCCGGTGCTTCAGACGCTGGTGGCCGAGATCTACGGCCCGACGCAGGAGGGCCAGATCGCCCTGGCGCGGCAGATCCGCGAGATCTTCGAGAAGACCGACGGCATGGTGGATGTCGACTGGTACGTGGAGGACGACCAGCCGAAGTACCGCCTCGTCGTCGACAAGGAGAAGGCCGCGCTGCACGGCATCTCCGAAGACGACATCGCCCGGACCATGCGGATCGCTTCGGCGGGCGAGGCGGCCGGCTTGCTGCACGTCGACTCGGAGAAGGAGGACGTGCCCATCCTGCTGCGGCTGGCCCGCGCCGCCCGCTCCGACCTGGAGCGGCTGCAGAACCTGAAGGTGCAGGGGCGGACGGGGCAGACCGTGGCCCTGCGGCGAACTGGTGCGGACCGAGCAGGTGATCGAGGACAAGAGCATCTACCACAAGAACCTGATGCCGGTTACCTACGTGACCGCGGACGTGGCCGGGGCCATGGAGAGCCCGGTCTACGCCGTCCTGGCGACGGGGCCCAAGATCGGCGACATCCGCATGCCGGAGGGGTACTCGATCGAGCAGTACACCGCCCGCCAGCCTTCCGACGACGCGCGCTACGCCATGAAGTGGGACGGCGAGTGGCACATCACCTACGAGGTCTTCCGCGACCTGGGGCTGGCCTTCGCCGCGGTGCTGGTCCTGATCTACGTGCTGGTGGTGGGCTGGTTCCAGTCGTTCGTGACGCCGCTGGTGATCATGGCGGCGATCCCGTTCTCGCTGGTGGGCATTCTGCCGGCGCACGGGCTGCTGAACGCCTTCTTCACCGCGACCTCGATGATCGGCTTCATCGCCGGCGCCGGCATCGTGGTGCGGAACTCCATCATCCTGGTGGATTTCATCGAACTGCGGCTGAAGGAGGGCATGCCGCTCGACGAGGCCGTGATCGACGCCGGCGCGGTGCGCTTCCGGCCCATGCTGCTGACGGCGGCGGCCGTGGTGGTGGGCTCGACGGTGATCCTGTTCGACCCGATCTTCCAGGGACTGGCCATCTCGCTGATGGCCGGCGAGATCGCCTCGCTGCTGCTGTCGCGCATGACGGTGCCGGTGGTGTACTACATTGTGAATAAGAGGAGGGTGCAAGCATGACAGTAGATCGCTATTTGCGTTTGGTCGCCGGGTTTTTCGTGGTTCTGAGCCTGGCGCTGGGTTACTGGGTGAGCCCGTATTGGTATCTGTTCACGGGCTTCGTGGGGCTGAATCTGTTCCAGTCGGCCTTCACCAACTGGTGCCCCATGATGACGTTCCTGCGCAAGTTGGGCGTCCCGGAAGTGTCTAGACCGCTTGCTAACGCGCGCGGCTCCGAAGAGAGCGGACCACTCCCTCCCGGTCGTGGTTCAGTGGTATCTCGCTAAGCCAGAAGCACCGAACCGCGACCGGGAGGGAGCGGTTAACGTGCCGACGACACGGGCCGCTAGTTCGGAGATATACTGTTCCTGTCTGAGTTAACGGCAAAGGGGGAACCATGACAGAAGCGGTAAACCGAAGAAATTTCATCAAGAGCGCGGCCGGCGTGACGGCCGGCGTGGGATTGGCAGGCGGAGCTTTGCGGGCGGGGCAAGCCGCTGCCGGCAGAGTGATCGGGGCGAACGATCGGATCAACCTGGCGGTCATCGGCGGAGGAATGCGGGGGCCGCAGGATTGCCGGTCCTTCCAGAGAGCCGGCACCGATTTGAACGCGCAGATCGTAGCGGTGTCCGATCTGTATCAGAAGCGCCTCACCGCGCTTAAGAATCTCTGCAAGTGCGAGGGATACCTGGATTACCGCGAAATCATAAACCGGAAGGACGTGGACGCGGTGATTATCGCGGTTCCGGATCACTGGCACGCGAAGATGGCCTTCGCCGCGCTCGACAGCGGCAAAGACGTCTACCTGGAAAAGCCGATGACCCACACCATCGAGGAGGCGCGGCAGTTGATCGCCAGGGTCAAGCAGACCAAGCGCGTGCTTCAAGTCGGCTCGCAGACTACCTCGGCGCAGCAATGGTGGAGGGCCAAGCAGGCCATCGCCGACGGGGCCATCGGCGAAATGATCATGAGCCAGGGATCGTACCACCGAAACTCCAGGGACGGCGAGTGGAATTACAGGATTGACCCCGAGGCCAGCCCGGACAAGAAGGGCGAAGACTATATCGACTGGGCGAACTGGATCGGTCCGGCGCAGGAGCGTAAATTTGACGCCGATAGATTCTTCCGGTTCCGCAAGTATTGGGATTATTCGGGGGGCATCGCCACCGACTTGTTCTTCCACGTGGCGGCGCCGCTGAACATCTGCTGGCCGGAGCCGCAGTCCCCGTACAAGGTGTCCGCGGCGGGCGGCGTCTACGTCTTCAAAGATTCGCGGGAGGTGCCGGACACCTTCCACCTGATGGCCGACTACAAGAAGGGCCACTCCGTCGTGCTGACCTCCTCCATGGCCAACAGCCAGCACATCCCGGGGCTGATCCGGGGGCACCTGGGAACGATCATCATGGTCGACAACGGCCAGTTCGAGTCGACCACGGACCACATCACGCTTAAGCCGGAACGCAGAGTGGTCGACGAAGCTTACGTGGCGAAGTTCGGCAAGGAAGACGTGGCGATGCCGGTCCCACAGGAGAACACGGAGGTTGCGCACGCCAAGAATTTCCTCGAATGCATGCGTACCCGCCAGAAGCCCCGGCTGGACGTTGAGACGGCCGCCTGCGCCCAAGTGCTGATTTCGATGGCGGTGCAGTCCTACCGCGAGGGCCGGACGCTGTATTTCGACGAGAAGACCTGGAAGGTGAGCGACAAGCCGGTTAAGGCGTAAGCTGTTCTTCTAAAGCGGCAGGGAGGCGGGAAGCTCGATCCGCCTCCCCGCGGCGCGGTCCTCCACGATAATCTTGCCGCCTTCCAACCGTACGTCGTCGATCCTCGACATGCCCGCCGGAGTCTGAACATAGAACAGCAGGAAACGCGCCGAGATCTTGGACATCGCCGGCAGCCAGCGGTAGGTGGGCGCGTCGAACAGGGAGTTGAGCGTCACCGCCTCGCGCCGCGGGACGTCGAAAGGCTGCGTGGCAAACTCCACCCCGCGTTGGAGCCAGAGGGCAGCGGGGTAGTTCATCCAGTTCTGGACCCAGGGGAAATCCTCCCTGCGGAAAATGTATCCGAGCAGATAGTGCCGGCTCGTGTTCAGGGCCGTTACCCAGGCATAGGTCCGCGACGGATCCATGAGCGTGGTGGTGTGGTCCAGCGAGTCCGGCTTGGGCGGAACGCCGCGCAGGTCGACCCGGCTGCCATCCTTTCCGGGCGCTGCCGGCCAGGTGAAATCCAGGAAGGAGGCCAGCCGCCGCCGGCTCTGCGCGGGTTCATCCGGGTAGACGCGAGTCTTGGAACGGCTGCCGGACAGGTCCACCACCGTGTTCTCCGGCTCGAGAAACGGCGAGCCCAGGGTGAGGTGCTCGCCCCAGTTCAAAGGCCGATCGAAGCCCAACTGGCTCTGGAACTCGCTATCGACGTAGATCACGTTTTCGCCATCCACGACCTGAATCGTTCGAGTGAGCGTCTCCTGGACGAGCGGGAGCTTCACGCTGAACGTGACTGCCGCGACCCCGCCCAGCTTCCCCGATACAGCCGGTCCCCAGGGCAGTACGTGCGCCTCCCCGTGCATCGGCAGGCCGGCTTTCCTTTCTTCGGCCGAAGCCGGTCCGAAGCCATCCGCGCAAAGGAAATGCCCCAGGACCGACAACGGCTTCCCTGGCGGTTGGGTATTGAATCGCTCCGGATTGCCAAAGGGGCTCAGTGCTTCCGGATCGCCCCGCAGGACCAGCCGGTTCATGGAGCCGCCTCTGGCCGCGACCGCCAATTCAAGCTTGTCGTTGGAGATCAGGACCGCCGGACTGCCGTAGACCGTGGCCTCTTTCAAGGGGGATGGCGTCTGTGCCAGCACGACACAGGCGAATAATTGGACTGCTACCAGAGTGCGAATCATAGCCTACCTGTTCTAGGTGTACACTGATTGACAATCAGGAGCAATAGGATGCTAATCAAACTCCTACTCGCACTCTGGTTGGTTCCGGTCGTTCTGTGCGCGCAGGCCGCACGACCTGCGGCAGTCCCACTTTCGGCGGCGCCCGAGGTCGATCCAAAGGAAGCGTGTTCCATTGGCGGAAAGGTAGTGGACACCACTACAGGCGAGGGTTTGCGAAACGCGAACCTGACCCTGACTTCGACCACCCCCGGGTCGAGACAACAGGGTTCCTACACCGCTGTCACGGATATTCAAGGACGCTTCGCGATTCAAGAGATCATTCCGGGCACATACCGGCTGATGATTTCGCGCTCGGGGTACGTCCAAATGGAGTACGGCTCCCGCGGACAAGGCGGGGCCGGCACGCCGTTGACGCTGGCGGCACGCCAGTCGCTGGCATCGTTAGAAGTGCGCATGCGGCGCTACGGCGTGCTCGCGGGCAGGGTGGTGGATGAAGCGGGCGAGCCGGTGGAGCGGGCGCAAGTGTCGGCGATGCGCTACCGGTATATCAACGGCGAACGGCAAATGACGACGGTGGGCTCCGATTCCACCGACGACCAGGGCAACTACCGCATTTTCGGGCTGGAGGCCGGCCGGTACTATGTGCGCGCCGCGCCCGGAGCGACGGGTCTCGCCTTGAGTACCGCCACCGTCAGCTCGTCCCAGCCGCAGCAGACTTACCTGCCGGTCTACTATCCGGGGACTACGGACCAGAGCATGGCTGCGCCGGTGGAAGTCGAATCGGGCAGGCAGGTCACTGGCTTGGTCTTCGCTCTAACCCGCAGCCGGGGCTATCGCGTTCTGGCGCAGGTGCAAAACGTGGCGGACATCACCGGCGGCGTTATGGGTGTGCTCCGGCCGCGCACCGGGATGATGACGCTAGGCGAAAGCCGATTCAGCACGGCGGACGGGAAGAACAGACTCAACTGGCAGGGCGTCGCGCCGGGCAGCTATACCCTGATGGTGGCGGCGTCCGCCGAACAGGGTAAGCCTTATAGCGGCCGCATTGACATCGATATCGACGACCGCGACGAGACGGATCTGCAGGTGGCGTTGTCGCCTGGGCTGGAGCTTCCCGGTGAGATCCGCGTTGAGGAATCCGCGGAAGTTGCTCTAAGCTCGTTGCGCGTCACGGCAAGCACCTCCAGTCTCAGCCGCTTGATGACGGGTGCGGCTACTTATACCTTCGGCTCCTCTGCCAATGAGAAAGTCGAAGACGACGGCAAATTCTTGCTGACGGGGTTGATTCCGGACAAGGCAGTCCTGAACGTCACCGGATTGCCCGAGGGCCTCTATATCAAGTCGATTCAACTCGGCGAGCAGGAGATTCTGGAGTCGGGGCTGGACCTTTCCAAAGGGGCCTCGGGTCCGCTGCGGATCACTTTGCGGAGCGGCGCTACGACTCTGGAAGGCTCTGTCACGGACAAGGACAGTAAGCCGATGGCGTCTGCCACGGTGGTGCTGATTCCCAAGTCCGAAAGCCGGCGCCGTGCGGCGAAGTTCTATAAGACCGCCACTACCGACCAACAGGGCCACTTCACCTTGAAGAGCGTCGAGCCCGGCGAATACAAGATCTATGCCTGGGAAGAAGTGGAAACGATGGCCTGGATGGACGCCGATTTCCTTAAGCCGGTGGAGAGCAATGGCGTCGCCGTCACTGTGGAGGCCGGCAACCGGCAGCAGTTGCAGCTCAAAGCCATCCCGGCGAAGTAGCGCCTTCGGATGACCACGAAACAGGCAGCGCTGCTGGCGGCGGTGGGGACAATACTCCGACTTTTTGTTCAACTGATTCCGTCGTTTTGGTCGCTCATGACGCCCGGGGTATGGCACGACCCGAGGTCTGTTCTATCCGCGCTGCTCATCTTCCTCCCGAGTACGATGCTGATGGTCGCGCTTCCGGTGTTTTTCGTTTGCGTCTACTTGAACGAGCCGCCCCTGGTGATTCCGAGAAGCACGAGAGATTGCGGAGGCCCGCGCTGGTGGCGGCCATCGCTACGGCCTCTCGGCCGCGCAGACGGCTTCTCTCTTGATCCGGGGCTTCATAAGTTCGTGGGGAACGAATGGGTATCCTTCGGCGCGAGAGTCGCATTCGCTCCAATTTTGGCAATGGCCGCTTAGCGTATTGACGGCGATTCGTGTAGAATCTCCAGTAATGGACGCACTGGCGCTGCATCGATTCCATTTCGCGTTTACCATCACCTACCACTACCTCTTCCCTCAATTGACCATGGGCCTGGCGCTTCTGATCGTGGTGCTGAAGACCATGGCCCGCCGGACCGGCCAGGAGCATTACAACCTGGCAGCCCGCTTCTGGGGGAAGATCTTCGCCATCAACTTCACCATGGGAGTGGTCACCGGAATCCCCATGGAGTTCCAGTTCGGAACGAACTGGGCGCCGTTTTCGAAGGCTGCGGGCGGCGTCATCGGCCAGACTCTCGCCATGGAGGGAGTGTTCGCGTTCTTCCTCGAATCGGCCTTCCTGGGACTGTTCCTGTTCGGGGAGAAGCGTTTGGGGCCCCGGGGCCACTGGTGGGCGGCTTTCCTGGTCTTTCTCGGATCCTGGCTGTCGGGCTTCTTCATCATCGCCACCAACGCCTGGATGCAGCATCCGGTGGGGTACGTCGTGGGACCGGACAATCAAATGATGCTGGCCAGTCTCCTGGGCATTCTTGCTGAACCCCTGGACCCTCTGGATGTACCTGCACAACATGATCGGAGCGGTGGTGACAGGGGCCTTCGTCATGGCCTCGGTCGGCGCCTTCTACCTGCTCCAGGGCAAGCACGTCGAATACGGGCGGACATTCCTGAAAGTTGGCGTGATCGCGGGTCTCATCGCCGCGCTGCTGCTGCCGTTCCCCACCGGGGACGGACAGGGCAGGAACATCGCCCGGCATCAGCCGGCGACGCTGGCGGCGATGGAAGGCCTGTTCGAAACCGCGGAAGGCGCTCCGCTGGCGATCGTGGGCCAGCCGGACGTGGACAAGAGGAAGCTCGACAACCCGTTGCTGATCCCGCGCATGCTCAGTTTTCTCACCTACCAGCGCTGGATGGCGGAGGTGAAGGGGCTCGACTCGTTCCCGCCCGAGCAGTGGCCGGACAACATTCCGTTGCTGTACTACAGCTATCACATCATGGTGGGCTTGGGAACGATCTTCATCGCCGTGATGGCCGTCTCGGCCTGGAAGCTGTGGAGGGGCCGGCTTTTCGAGAGCCGGCGGTGGCTGTGGATCATCATGCTGATGCTGCCGTTCCCTTACATCGCCAACACCGCGGGCTGGATTACAGCGGAGGCGGGCCGCCAGCCCTGGGTGATCTATGGGCTGATGCGGACCACCGAAGGCGCGTCCATGCAGGTCTCGGCGGGCAACGTCATGTTTACGCTGATCGGCTTCATGGGGATGTACACCGTGCTCGGCATCCTGTTCCTGTTCCTGGTCCGCCGTGAGATCGAGCACGGCCCCGGCCAGCAACCTCCTCCTGGGGACCTGGAGTACGCCGTCAAGAAGTAGGAAGAGATCGCCATGGAAACGCTCTGGTTCTGCCTGGTTTCGATCATGCTCGCCGCCTACGTGGTGCTGGACGGCTTCGACATAGGCGCCGGCATCGTCAGCCATTCGGTGGCGCGAACCGACAGTGAGCGCCGGATGGTGCTGCGCTCGATCGGCCCGGTTTGGGACGGCAACGAGGTATGGCTGCTGGCGGCAGGCGGCACGCTGTATTTCGCTTTCCCCGAGTTGTACGCCTCGAGCTTCAGCGGCTTCTACCTGCCGCTAATGATGGTGCTCTGGCTGCTCATCTTGCGGGGCATATCCATCGAATTCCGCAACCACATCGACGACGCCGTCTGGAAACCTTTCTGGGACGGCGGATTCGTGCTGTCGAGCGGCTTGCTGGCGATCTTCCTCGGCGCGGCGCTCGGCAACGTGATCCGGGGCGTCCCCCTGGAGACTGACGGACGCTTCTTCCTGCCGCTGTGGACGGATTTCCGCGTGGGCGGAGAGTTGGGAATCCTGGACTGGTACACGGTGTTGGTCGGCGTCCTGGCTTTTCTCGCGCTGGCGCAGCATGGGGCGCTTTGGGTGGCCATGAAGACGGAGGACGCGATCGAGGGCCGAGCCCGGCACGTTGCTTCCTGGGCTTGGTTTGGCGTCGCCGTCATGACTGTGGTGGTGACGGTCTTCACCAGGCGGATTCAGCCCCAAGTGAACGCCAACTTGTCCGACTATCCGTGGGGATACGTCTTTCCGGCGCTGGCGATCGCCGGCTTGGTGGCGATCCGGGTGGGCCAGGTGTTGAAGAGGAACCGCGCGGCGTTCCTGGGCTCCTGCGCCTACATTCTGGGAATGCTCTCCAGCGCCGCTTTCGGGATCTACCCGTATGTGCTGCCCGCCCGGCCCGAACCCAGTCTCGGGCTGACCATCCAGAGCACGGCCACCAGCGATTACGGACTGCGCGTCGGCCTGGCGTGGTGGATTCCCGGCATGATTCTGGCGCTCGGCTACTTCGTTTTCATCTATCGTCACTTTGCGGGTAAGGTCCGGTTGGAGGGCGAGGGCTACTAGTGGGCCGAGCCGTGGTAAATTTGTAAGTTGCAGTTCACTGGGTATCTGCCGCGGAGGGGCTTTCCCCTGCACTTGGGCGCGGCTCTGCTAACGATCTTCTTCAGCGCGATTAGTGTCTTCGCGCAACAGCCCAGTCCCCTGCCGGGTTCGGAGGTGTGCGCGGGGTGTCACGATAGCGGCCGCCGGACGGGGAAGCGGGAACCCGGCAATCCGCCGGCCTTTGACGCCGCGTCCCTTCGGAGTTCGCCCCACGCGGGGCTGGATTGCACCAATTGCCACGCGGATCTGGCCGACAAGAAGGAATTCCCTCACGCCGAGAAGCTGGCGCCCGTGGACTGCGGAAGCTGCCACTCGGACCAGAAGGCGCAGTACGACCAGAGCCTGCATGGGACGGCCGCCAAGCGGGGCGATAAGACCGCTCCATCCTGCACGCTTTGCCATGGGACGCACGACATTCTCCCTTCGTCCAATACGCGCTCAAAGACGAACACCATGGCGGTGCCCCGGCTGTGCGGGCAATGTCATAGGGAAGGTTCGCCGGTTTCGCTGACCCACGACATCTCGCAGACCAACATTCTGAGCAACTACGAGGACAGCATCCATGGCGTGGGGCTGATGAAACGCGGGCTCATCGTGACGGCGGTCTGCACCAGTTGCCACACCGCCCACTCCGTGCTGCCGCACACAGACCCGCGCTCGACCATCGCCAAGGCCAACATCGCCAAGACCTGCACCAAGTGCCATGCCCGCATCGAGGATGTCCATCAGAAGGTGATCCGCGGCGAACTGTGGGAGAAACAGCCGAACCTTATCCCGGCTTGCGTCGACTGCCACCAGCCGCACCAGGTGAGGCGGGTTTTCTATTCGGAAGGCATGGCCGACCGCGACTGCCAGAAGTGCCACGAGAATCCCGCGCTGAAGTCCGCCGGGGGCGTTTCGATGTACGTCAACGTGGCGGAGTTGGGCCGCTCGCGCCATGTCCGAACCGCCTGCGTGCAGTGCCACACGGGCGCCCAGCCATCCCTCGACCGTCCCTGCAAGACGGTTGCGCCCAAGGTGGACTGCTCCATCTGCCACGCGGCGCAGGTCTCGCAGTACAACGGCAGCACGCACGGGCAGTTGGTCGCCAAGGGAAGTCCGGACGCGCCGGCATGCCGGGATTGTCACGGAACGCACGGCATCATGAGCCGGAACGATATCGACTCGCGGACCTACTCCCGCAACGTGCCGACGCTTTGCGCCCAATGCCACCGCGCGGGCCAGAAGGCGGCCGTGCGCTACACCGGCAAGGTGGTGAACCCCGTCGAGCACTACGCGGAAAGCATCCACGGCAAGGGCTTGCTGGAAAGCGGATTGACGGTCACGGCCAATTGTGCGGATTGCCACACGGCGCACGGCGAACTGCCCAGCAAGGACCCGCGCTCGAGCGTGAACCGGAACAACGTGGCGCAGACCTGCGGGCAGTGTCATCGCGGCATCTTTGAACTGTTCAGCGCCAGCGTTCACTCGGCCAAGGCGTTTCCGACGACGAAACCGCTCCCCGTGTGCAGCGATTGCCACTCCTCCCACAGCATCCAGCGCACCGATCTGGCCGGCTTCCGCCTCAACATGATGGAGCAGTGCGGACGGTGCCATGAGGCGATCACCGAAAGCTACTTCGAGACCTACCACGGAAAGGTGAGCCGGCTCGGGTATCTGAAGACCGCCAAGTGCTCTGATTGCCACGGCGCGCACGACATCCTGCCGGTGAACGACCCGCGCTCCCGGCTCAGCCGCGCGAATATCGTCAAGACGTGCGCCAAGTGCCACACTGGATCGCAGCGCCGGTTCGCGGGCTATCTGACGCATGCCACCCACCACGATCCGAGCAAGTATCCCTTCCTGTTCTGGACCTTCTGGGGGATGACCAGCCTGCTGCTGGTGACCCTGACAGTTTCTGGCATCCACACCATCGCCTGGCTTCCGCGTTCTTTGAAGTACCGCAAGGAACTGGGCACGGCCCACCGCGACGAAGGCCAGCCGTACGTGCGCCGTTTCCAGCCGCTCCAGCGGAACTTGCATCTCATGGTGATCTTCAGCTTTTTCGGCCTGGCCATCACCGGAATGACGCTGAAGTTCGCCTACGCCGGCTGGGCCCAGTTGCTGTCCCGCGTGCTGGGCGGCTTTGAGGCGGCGGGCTGGATCCACCGCTTCTGCGCCGTGATCACGTTCCTCTATTTCGGGCTGCACCTCTGGGACCTGGTCCGCCGGAAGCGGCGCGGCGGGCTCAGTTGGTTCAAGTTCATTTTCGATCGCGAGGGGATGATGTTAGGCCCGACCGACTGGAAGGAACTGGTCGGCTCCGTCAAGTGGTTTATCGGAAAGGGCCCCCGTCCCGATTATGGCCGCTGGACCTACTGGGAGAAGTTCGACTACTTCGCCGTCTTCTGGGGCGTTTTCGTCATCGGCTCGAGCGGACTTCTGCTTTGGTTCCCGACTTTCTTCACCCGTCTGCTGCCGGGCTGGGTGATCAACGTGGCCACCACCATCCATAGCGACGAGGCGCTGCTGGCCGTGGGCTTCATCTTTACGATCCATTTCTTCAACACCCACTTCCGTCCCGAGAAATTCCCCATGGACCCGGTTATCTTCACCGGCGGCATGCCGCTGGAGGAGTTCAAACTGGACCGGCCGCGCGAGTATCAGCAGTTGGTGGAGAGCGGCGAGTTGGAGAGCTTCTTGATGCCCGCCCCGGTTCCCCTGGCGGTCAAGCTGTGGCGGCGCCTCGGATTCACCGCGCTCGCCATCGGACTGCTGCTGGTAGCGCTAATCGTTTACGCTCAACTGATCGCCTACCGCTAACCGCCCGGCGCATCCCATCCGGAGTAATATAAGCCCATGAACATCGGGGTGATCCGGGAAAGGGCGAGCCATCGAGCGCCGGGTGGCGCTGACTCCCTCCGTGGCGCGGCAACTGGTCGAGCACGGGAACACGGTCTGGGTGGAGAAGGGCGCGGGCGAACGCGCCATGTTCCAGGACGATGAGTACATCCGGGCCGGCGCCCACATCGCCTACTCGCTGGACGAGGTCATCCATCGCTCCGAACTGGTGGTGAAGGTCGCCGTCCCCGACCGTCGAAGAGCTGGCGACTTCCCCAAGGGCACGGCGCTGATGGCCTTCTACCACATGGCGGTCAAGGCCCGGCAACTGGTGGAGCGGCTGCTGGAGCGCTCGATCACGGCCATCGGGTACGAGGTGATCGAGTCCGACGACGGGCCGGCTGCCGGTGCTGGCCGCCATCAGCGAGATTGCCGGCCAGATGACGATTCCGCTGGCCATGCACCTGCTGCGGTCCAGCTCGGGCGGACGCGGCATTCTGCTGGGGGGCAGCCCGGGGCTGCCGCCCGCGCACGTGGTGATCCTGGGGGCGGGTACGGTGGGGACCTGCGCGGCCCGGACCGCCGTCGGCTGCCGGCGCCCGGGTCACGGTTCTGGACATCGACACGGACAAGCTGCGCGACCTGATGGTTCACCTGCCCAACGTGGCCACCGGACTGGCGGATCCGGATTCGATCGCCGCCGCGGTGGCCTCCGCCGACGTGGTCATCGGCGCGGTGCTGGTGGCCGGCCGCAAGGCTCCCCACGTGGTGACGCGGCACATGGTGGAGAACATGCGGCGCGGCTCGGTGATCATCGACGTCGCCATCGATCAGGGCGGCTGCGTCGAGACCAGCCGCCCCACGACGCTGGCCGAGCCCTCCTACATCCACCACGGCGTGGTGCACTACTGCGTTCCGAACCTGACCGCCGACATGAGCCGCAGCGCCAGCATGGCGCTGGCGCAGGCGCTGCTTCCCTATCTGTTGCGCATCTCCGAACACGGTATCGAGCGAGGCGCTGCAAAGCTCGCCGGAGCTGCGGCGCGGCGCCTACACGCACGGCGGCGCCTGCGTGCGCCGCAGCCTGGCCGAGGCCCTCGGGTTGCCGTGGCGGCCGCTGCCGGGGGCGGAGGCGGGGAGCAGCCGGAATTCTTAGGAGTCGCGCGCATGAGCTGGATGGAGGAGTACCGGGCGAGGCTGAAGACGGCCGACGAGGCGCTGTCCGTGCTCAAGAGCGGCGACCGGGTCTACATCCACCAGGGCTGCGGCGAGCCGGAGGATCTGGTCCAGGCGATGGTGCGGCGCGGGCCTGAGCTGCGGGACGTGGAGGTGGTCCACCTGGCCACCATGGGCAGCGCCGAATACGCCAGACCCGAGTTCGAGGGACACTTCCGCCACAACGCCTTCTTCATCGGCGCCAACGTGCGGAGGCGCCGTGCAGGAAGGGCGCGCCGACTACATCCCCATCTTTCTTTCCGAGATCGAGGACCTGTTGCGCAGCGGCGCGCTGCCCCTCGACGTGGCGCTGATCCAGTGCTGCCCGCCCGACCACTACGGCTACATGAGCCTGGGCACGGGCATCGACACCACGCTGACGGCGGCCAAGCATGCGCGGCACGTGATTGTGGAGGTGAACGACCAGTGTCCGCGCACGCTCGGCGACGCGTTCCTGCACGTGAGCAAGGCCGACGCCATCGTCGAGGCCTCGCATCCGCTGGCCGAGTACAAGCAGCAGGAGGTCACCGAGCGTCCACCGCGCGATCGCGCGGCACGTGGCGAATCTGATTCCCAACGGGGCCACGCTGCAAACCGGCATCGGAGGAATCCCGGACGCGGTGCTGCTGGAGCTGAAGGGGCACAGGGATCTGGGCGTGCACACGGAGATGTTCTCGGATGGAGTCATCGACCTGATCCAGACCGGCGTCATCAACAACGAGAAGAAGACCATTCATCCTCACAAGGTGATCTCCGGATTCGTGCTCGGAACAAAACCCTTGTTCGATTTCATCAACGACAACCCGATTTTCGAGTTCCACCCCAGCTCCTACACCAACGACCCGTTCATCATCGCCCAGAACGAGCGCATGGTGGCGATCAACTCCGCCATCGAGATCGATCTGACCGGGCAGGTGTGTTCGGATTCGATCGGGCACGTGCCTTACAGCGGCGTCGGTGGGCAGGTGGATTTCGTCCGGGGAGCGGCGCGCAGCAAGGGCGGGCTGCCGATCATCGCGCTGCTGGCGACGGCGAAGGACGGGACGGTTTCCCGCATCACCCCCGCCCTGAAGGCCGGGGCGGGCGTGGTGACTTCACGCGGCCGACGTTCACTACGTGGTCACTGAGTTCGGCGTAGCCTATCTTCACGGCAGGAACCTCCGGCAGCGGGCCGAGGCGCTCATCCAGATTGCCCATCCCCGGTTCCGCGAAGAGTTGGAGGCGGAGGCCGTCCGGCTCGGCTTGTTGAAAAGCGGCCCGATCGTTACACGCTGACCACCGGGCACGGCGACTGGCGGATGATCGCGTAAGCGTTTGTGCGCAAGCGGCCGAACATCCCGGCGGCCGAGCCGCGGCCCACCACGAGCACATCGGCGCGAAGCCTCTCGGCGGCCGAACAGGCGACATGCGGGGCGTCGCCGTCTTCGATCAGTAGCTCGGGATTCGCCCCGGCCTCTGCGGTGATCTCGGCGATCTTCCCGCGGGCCTGCTCGGCCAGATGGGCGCGCCAGTCTGGATCGAAGTACTCTCCGGTCCGGCCCTCGAGCGAGGGCGTGGCGTGAACCAGCGTGAGCCGCGCCTGGTAGGAGGAGGCCAGCCACGCCGCCCACTCCAGCGTCCGCACGCTCTGGGGCCCCAGATCCACGGCTACCACCACGTTGCGCAGCGCGATGCTCTCCGGAGTAGGCGCATCCTCCAGGTGAACCCCGGTCCATACGGGGCAGTCCGCGTCGTGCAAAACCTTGGCCGTGACCGAGCCCAGGATGAAACGGCGGAAAGGTCCGTAGCTATGGGTGGGCATCACGATCAGGTCCACGCGCTCCGAGTGAGCAATCTCCACGATCTTCCGCGCGGGGTCCCCTTCCAGCAGAAGCCGCCGGACCTTCAGCCCCCCGACGAGCTCCGCGCTTAGATGCGACTCGAGGTCCTTCGCGGCCTGAGCGGACTGCGCGGCATAGAGTTCGCGCAAAGCGGACTCGCCGGCCTCCAGAACGCTGAATTCGTAATGGGGCGGAGGCAGAACGTGCAGCATCAGAATCTCGGCGTCGAAACGGTCGGCCAGGGCTTCAGCGTAACGGGCGGCTCCCCGGCAGCGGCCGGAGAAATCCACCGGTAACAGGATTTTCGCAAGCGAGAGCATTCTGCGCCTCCTTTCGGTCACGAACCGCCAGTACTGGCAGTTTACTGCTTACCGGAGGCCGACTCAAGGCCCAGGCGGGCCGGGCCATACGAGCAGGAAAAGTGCTACACCTCAATCGGCCCGAGCGCGCCCAATCTGGCGAGGTGGGCCGCATGCAGTCTGGAATTGCCGCCGCGGAGGGCGTGATCCTCAGCCGAGGCCCGAAAACAGACGGAGACCTTAAGGTTCCAAGCACCAGCGTGCCAGTTTCCGGAAAGCCCCCATCTCGGGAACTGACAGCCCCATTCAGCTCGTTCAATGGTCGCGTCGAAGATTGTTGATTCGTTGCCGATGTTCTTGAGAGTGTCAGGTGCTGAACTGCCACGGCCTGAAGCATTGGTGAGTAAGAAAATCCGCACTGAGCAGTGATTGGAATACCCAACACGGCTAAAGAGGGCCGGGCATCTCCTAGAAAGGGCTAGAAGGTTTTCTCTTCGGCCGCGACGCGATCTTTGGCGATCGGCGTCAACTCCACGTGAGCCTGGCTGCCCTCCTCCAGCCTGATCGCGGTGGATCTGCTTTGAAATCGCGCTAGAAACTCGGGGACGTTCAGGAAATCGGGGTCCACTTCCTCCCACGCTGCTGCGAAGTAGTCGTCCGGCGCCATATCCGTGATTTCGAAGTCTCCGTTCTGGTCCGTGCTTGCGCTCCTGAGGCCTCCGGATACCAGCGGCGTACGCGCCCAAAGACTAATCACGATGCCCGCCACCGGTTCGCCCGCGGCGTTCTTCACCGCGCCCGTCACCGTGGCGACCTTGCCGGAGAGGACAACTTCAAGGCGCCCCGCCACGCCGCCCGTCAGATCCAGAGGCGCCCGCAGCAGATCCTGGTCGCCGTAGCGAGCCGATTTAACGTACATCCCCTCGGGCAAGCTGGTGAGGCTCACAACGTACTTGGAAGGCGAAATGCGGTTCCGGAAGGCGAAGGTACCGTTCTCATCCACTACTGCCCCGATGCTCAGGCTGTCGCTTACCTCGCGCAACCCGATGCTCGGCCAGCCGCCGACCTTCTTCCCGTCTTCCAGTCTCATAATTCCGGGCAGTCTTAGCGTGGGGACGGCGGTCAAAGTCAGGCCCTCGATATCACTGCTGGTGACGTTCACCTCGGCGCGCATGAACAGGGGCGCCGTAAGCGAATTGGACCAGGCGAGCCCTCCGTTGATCGCATACGCCCCGGGCGCGACATCCCGGAACTCGAAGGAGCCGTCTGCGTATACCCTGGTGAACCTGCCCAACACGAGCCCGGAAGGTCCTTCTTTGGAGCTAAGCGTCAGAAGCTGATCGCCGACTCCACTGTTCGGAGCCGCGGCCACTCTTCCCCTAATCGCGTAGACGCGCCCCCGCCGCAGGTGGATGGTCAGCCCGCTCAGTTCGTCGCCGGGCTTCACCTCGATCGGAGTGGCGCGCTCGGCCTCCGCTTCGCCGGGGTAGTACGTCGGGAGATCGATTTCCGCCAGCCCCTGTTTTTGGAGCTCGGGGATAAGGCCGGCCATCATGTTCTTGACGACGGCTTTCGAGGCGTACAGGTAATATCGGCCTGGCGCCACTTTGGCAAGGGCGAAATCGCCATCAACATTCGTGGAGCTTCCGAGCACGCCCGTCTGATCGCCGCCGATGGGCTTTACTTTCACTAATTCCACGCTCCATCCCCGCACGGGCTCGCCATCCTGATTCAACACCCGCCCGCTGATGGTGGCATGCGGGGTGAGTTTGATCCGGAGGTCCTTCAATTCCTCCCCGGCCGCCAGAGACAGCATCGCGCCTGGCGCTCCCGCTGCGCAGCGCCGTGCGTACTGCAAGGCGACCGGGGTAGCGGTCGGGTCGGCAACCGTCTCGGAAGTCGGGCAGTGCTGAACCAGCGGCCCCTCCGCTCCATACTTCTGCACGGCATAGCCCGATCCGAACACCACCAGCGAGTACGCTCCCGGCTCGATCTTGTCCAGGACGAATATGCCCTCGGCATTTGCCGTTTGGGTGTAAAAGGCTTTGCCGAGTAGCTTCACGACAGCTCGGCGGACCGGTTCGCCGGACTGGTTCACCACGCGCCCCGAGACGCGCGCCACCCTGCGCGTGTCCGCCTGCTGCGCGACGGCGACAGCGGACAGCAACAAAGCACTGAAGAGGCGCATCATCGCCTCAACCTTTCCGTCTCCGCAGCTATAGTTTCTTTCGGGATCGGTTTTACGCTGGCCGTAGTTTGCGAGCCCTCTCCCACCTTCACTTGGGCCGCCTGGCTGGCAAATGCTTTCAGAAAATCGAGATTTCTTGCGAGCACGGAATCGATTTCCTCCCAGGCCGCCACGAAATACTCGCCCGGCGCAAGGCCGGCGATCCGGAACCCGCCGGTCTGATCCGTAGATGCCGTGCGAATTCCGTGATCCGCCGTTCCCAAATTGGGATCCTGCGGCCACACTGTCACCTGTATTCCGGACAGCGGTTCTCCCTTGTCGTTTCGGACAGCGCCCGTAACTGCGGCGCCCTTCAGCGAGACGACAATATCGAGAGTACCCCCGCCGGCAACCACGTCCAGCGGAGATCGTGTGACATCCCGCGGGCCGTAGCTGACCGACTTCACGTAGGCTCCTGACGGCACATCGCCTACATCGAGCAGGTATCTCCCGGCCGCCATGGGTTGAAGTAGGAACGTGCCGTCCTCCTTCGCGCGCTCCCGCATGCCCCCGCCGGAAGTGTCGGTTGGCGCTAGCCCCACCTGAGGTCGGGATCCAAACTGCGGGGCCACAGGGCTCCCGTCCTCCAATTTGAACGCTCCGCCGATCTCGACTCCCGGCTCTAACGCCAGCACCACGCCTCGCAGGTCCTCATCCTTCACTAGAACAGCTACGCTGCCGCTCAGACCCAGCATAGATCCCGGCTCCATGATAATCGCGCCGATCGGCGCCACTTTCAACGTGTAAGAGCCAGACTCTACGCGGGTTGCCTCGAATGCTCCGTCCCGGACCGAGATCACTCGTGAGGAGCCCGCGGACGAGATCATCATCAGCATGGAGTTCCGCAGCGGACTCCCGCTCAGGAGCGCCTTGCCGCTGACCTTGTGAGACGCATACACGCGGCGTAAGCGTATATCCATCCCTTCCAGGCGCACTCCAGCCGAGATCTTCAGCGGTACGGCGCCCCGGGCATCCGGCGCGTTCGGGTAGTACGTGACCACGTCCTTCGAACCTGGCTCCGCGTAAGGGGAAGAACTCGAAGGCAGCGCCACCAGGACATATTGCCCCGGCGGCGCATCGCCAATCGCGAACTTTCCGAGCGAGTTGGTCGACGAACAGTATCCCTCGGGCATGCCAAAGGGCCTGAGTTGCGCGCCGGGCACCGTATTCTGATCCTGCAGGCACACCCGGGTCTGGTAGCGCGGTTCTCCATCCTGATCGGTCAGCTTGCCGGTGACCACAGCCTCCGGGATCAGCTTGATCTCGAGATCTTTGATCGCCGCGCTCTCCAGCAGGGATATCGGCGTCCCGGCGCCGCCCGGCGCCTTCTCTCCGTAGTTGCCGGTGACGAACCCAGGCTTCGAAGCGGAAAGCGCGTAGCTGCCCGGAGGCACGTCTTCGATGGCGAACCTGCCTGCATCGTCCGTGACTGCCGAGTACGCGTTCGGCGTCCCGGAGATGGCGCTCGCTCCGGTGCGCCACAATCTCACCGCGGCCCTTCTCACCGGGTCGCCGGCAAGCGTCAGAATGATCCCGTCGACGCGCGCGTTCTTGCGCTCAGCGGTTGACACAGGCGCCTGGCCCTGCGGCGGGGCGAAGAATTCCTGGCTGAATGCCGTCCAAACCAGCGGTCCCAGTAGCGCAGGTATCAGTATGAATTTCATGTTCTCCCACACATGCTGAATGTCGGGTTAGCGCGACTCCTTTCAATTGACAGTCGCGAGGCTCAAGACAACTAGCGCATCATCAGCCGACCGCAACCCGCGAGCATGGCGCGGGTATACAAGCGACGAACCGGGGTCGTTTTCCGTATGTCAATCCTGAGTATACGCCGCGATGTGAACCGTAGTTGTCGAAAAACGTTAGATCCCGGAGAGCCGCTGATAGCGTGCCTCTGGCCTGTTAAGGATTACGGCTAATCCTACCTCCGGCGGTCGGTCGAAGCAAGCGCGTCGAGGAACGGGCCACCGCCGATGCCGGCCGCACGCGTAGCCTCCGCCGCGCCAGCGGCTTAGTTCAAACGCTAGTGCTGTATCGGAGGCAAGACGGCGCGACATTGCAGGGCAACAGGAAACTGGTGATCGCCGGCTCGCTTTCGATACAGCCGTTTGAAGTGAGCCGAAACGGAATCGTACAGCTTAGGGGTTTGAAAGCCGGATAACAGCGGCAGTGTTCGGGGACGGAACCTTGCCGACGACGGAGATCGACTCAGTCTTCGCCACAAGAACTGGAATCAAGGCGGGACGAGGTGCATAGCACCGGCACCACCTCACGAACCAGACACACGGCGGGCCATGCCGTCCAGGCGAACTGACTTTCGAGGTTGAGAAAGATCGGTTCATGCGCGATGTGCCTTCTTCGGTGGCGCCCGCAGCCGGACTTGCAGGGCAGTCAGCCGCTCGATGACCTTCATCGGCCCACCGCAAACCGGACACGTCCACAGCGGCCGATCCACGGCAGCGGGAGTTGGTGCGGAAGCGTGCGTGGTCGATGTATCGAGCAACCTTAGGCACAGCGGCAGCAGTTCCTTCCGCCTTCGATGCGCGAACAAGCCGAAGTAGCGGATCCGTACGAACCCGATCGGCAGCACGTGCAGCAGGAAACGCCGAAGAAACTCGGGAACGCCCAACGTCATGCGCCGCTGCTTATTGTGGTGCTCGGAATCCCGCCAGCGGAACGTGACGCGGTGTTGTTCGAGCGACAACAACCGGTGACTGGAAATGGCCACGCGATGCGTGTAGCGGCCGAGATAGTGCACCACGTGCTCGGCCCCGCCGAAAGGACGTTTGGCGTACACCACCCAGGGTTTCCGGTGAGCCGTGCGCAGTAACTCCGAAAAGGTGCGCGGATTCTTCAGTGGAGCCAATACACCTTCGAGCGCCAGCCGCCGCGTGGCATACAACTGGCGGAGCCCTTCCACGAACTTGCCTCGAAACACCTCGGCCAGCACCTGGACGGGCAGGAAGAAGCGTGGCGGCGCCGAGATCCAACGGCTGTGGTCCAACGCGAGTCCGCCGGCCGGAACCACGCAGTGTACGTGTGGATGATGCAGCAACTGCTGGTTCCAGGTATGCAGGACACTGAAGAAACCGATCTCCGCTCCCAGATGCTTGGGATCGCGGGCGATTTCGAGTAAGGTGTCGGCACTGGCGCGCATCAGTAAACCGTAGACAACCGCTTTGTTCTGCAAGGCCAACGGCGCCAGCGCGTGGTGAATGGTGAACACCACATGCGCATAGCTCGTGGGCAACAGATCGCGGCGTCGCGCATCGATCCAGCGGTCGCGCACTTGGGTCTGGCATCGTGGGCAATGCCGATTGCGGCACGAGTTATACCCGATGGCCTGATGTCCGCATCGCGAGCAAGCGTCTACGTGTCCGCCGAGCAGCGCCGTCCGGCAGCGCAGAATGGCCACCAGCACTTTCACCTGCAGCCATGTCAGCCAGCGGCTTTGTCGAACGAATGCGGGTCCCGCGTCACGAATGACATCGGCCACCTCGAGAGAGGGCCGTTTCATGAAGGCCTGTCAGGATTCGATTGCGCGACGGAACTGCGGCAACTGATCCAGCGGGTTGACCAGGTTCTTCATGTGCTTGTTGGAGAGGTGGATGTACTTGGCCGTCTCCTTCAGGTCGTAATGGCCGAGCAACTTCTGAATGGTGCAGATGTCGGTTCCGGCATCGTACAGGTGAGTGGCAAAGCAGTGCCTTAGGGTATGCGGATGAACGGGCTTGCGGATGTCGGCGCGCTCGGCGGCGCAGCGGCAGGCGTTCCAGATCACCTTCGAATCGATGGGATCGTCCGAGGTATGACAGGTGCCGCCGGGAAACAGCCACAATTTCGGTTTGCGAGTGAGGCGGCGGTAGTGCTGGCGTAGTTCCTCGTACAGGCTGGGGCTGAGCGGGACCTCGCGGTCTTTTCCGCCCTTGCCCTCGCGAATGTGAATCCGCATCATCGATTTGTCGATGTCGGAGAGCTGCAGGTTCACGATCTCGGCGCGGCGTGCGCCGGTGCCGTAAGCGGTCATCAGAAGGGTGCGGTGATAGGGAGTGTCGGCGGCGTCGATAAGCCGTGCGACTTCTTCCACACTCAGCAGCAGCGGCAGTCGGCTTTCTCTCTTGGGGTACGGGGTGTCTTCGACGCTCCACCCCTTTCTGAAGGTTTTGACGTAGAAAAAACGCAAAGCCGCGACCTGCTGGGACACGCTGCTACTGCTGAGTTGGCGGGTTTCGAACAGGTGGGCGACGTATTCACGGATTTGTTCCGGGCCCAGTTGGTCGGGCGGGCGGTTGAAGTACTTTGCAAACGAAGTAATACTTCGCAGGTAGGCGCGCACCGTTCCTTCGGAGTAGTTCCGGCGCGCGAGTTCCTCGGTCATCATCTGGCGTAATCGGGTCACAAGTTCTCCTTGTGACGCGACGATATCGCGAATGGCTAACTTCTGCCCGGTTGCCGCCCACGCGAAGCGTCTGCCATGAGGCTTAGTTCAAACGGCGTTACCGGAAAGTGGGCCCGCGTCACTTGCCCCCGCCCCGCGGTTGTCGCGGTCCCCGCGCGCCCCCGTTCGGGTGTAGCACTCTTGCTCTCCCCCTCAAGGGCCAGGGGGCGGCGAATTACTCAGCCCCGCTGGCACTTCGGACAGTAGTGAGTCGCCCGCTGGGCCACCAGAATCCGGCGGATTGGCGTCCCGCAATTCAGACAGGGCTCGCCGGTCCTCTGGTAGACCCGGTGCTCGGTTTGGAACGAGCCCTGGCTGCCGTTGGCATCGACGTAATCCGAGATCGAGGAACCGCCCTTGGCAATGGCGTCGAACAGCACTTCGCGAATCGCTTTGTGAAGCTTGAGCGCGCGCTTCTTGCTCAGCCGCGCGGCGATCGCCAGCGGATGGACGCCCGCGCGGAACAGCGACTCGTCGGCGTAGATGTTGCCCAGCCCCCGCAGGAAGGCCTGGTTCAGCAGCAGCGCCTTCAACCGCGCCTTGCGCGCCCGCAGACGGCCGGCGAGCTCCTCCGCCGAAATCTCCAGCGCATCCGGGCCGAGGTGATCCGGCGCCTGCGGCAGCCACCGGACCGACCCGAACTGGCGCACATCGTCGAACAGCACCTCGCCCGTGTCCAGCACCAGCACGGCGCGGGTGTAGGCGCCTCGCTCGGCGCCGGCCAGCAGCTTGCCGGTCATCCCCAGGTGAATGGCCAGTAGCCCATCGTCGAGCCCGATCAGGATGAACTTGCCGTAGCGCTTGACCTCATGGATGAGCTGGCCCGCGGCCCTGCGCGTGCTCCTCGCCCAGACCTTCTTCGTGAAGCAACGGACCTCGATCAGCCGGCGCCCCAACAAGTGCGGCTCGACGGTCCGGATGACGGTTGCGACTTCAGGTAGTTCAGGCATCTTCAGATCACATCCGCGAACGTGGCCCGGAGCCTGGCGAACAAGGCGTAGCCCAGGATGAATACCACGATCGACAGCAGCCACAGCTTCCAAAGCGGGCCGAACGCGGGCGCGCCGCTTCCGAGCAGAATCTGGCGGTAACCGCGCACCAGGACGTACAGCGGGTTCTTCGACAACAGCCAGACGGCCTGGGCAGGCCACGAAGCCTCCGGGTAACAAATCGGCGTCAGGAAGAACCAGAGCGTCAGCACAAAGCCGTTGATCTGCCCCAGATCGCGGAAATATACGCCCAGCGCGGCCAGGATCCAACACAATCCCAGCGTCAGCAGCGCCTGCGGGACGAGCAGGGCCGGCGCCCACAACGCGGTCACGGGGATCCCTCCCCGAGCGACCAGCAGCAGCACCAGGAGCACGATCAGCGCGAATGCCTGCGTCACCAGCCCGGCCGCAACCAGGTTCACCGGCAACGTTTCCAGAGGGAAGACCAGCTTCTTGACGAAATTGCGGTGCTCCGAAATCACCAGCGGCGCGCGGCCCGCGGCCTCGCTGAAGGCCAGCCAGGGCAGCATGCCGACCAGGAAGTTGAGGGCGAAGCCCCACTGGCTGGGGTCGCCGGGGAAGCGCGCGCGAAGCACGATGCCGAACACGAAGAAATAGGTCAGCATCAGCAACAGCGGGTTCAGCAGCGTCCAGACGGCGCCGCCGACGGAGCCGCGGTACCTGCCCAGGATGTCCCGGCGCACCATCGAGCGAATGAGCTTGCGGTTCCGCCAGATGCCCGGCAGCGGATTGAAGCGCGCGGCATTCACTGGCCCGGTCTCCGGTACAGCCAGTCAGGATACCGCTCGCGCACCGGCCCCGCCTTGCGCCCAACGGCATAGATCCCCTCGCCGCGCAGGTGGGTGGGGAGCCTGTAGGTCTCCAGCAGGTGCGTCACCCAGGCCAGTTCCGGCCTGGGCGCTTCGCGAAAAGGTCCGGTTTCAAGCAGCGTCACATCGAAGCCCGAGTTGGTCAGCAGTAAGTGTATCTCAAGCGGCGTGTACTCCCGGTGGTGCCGTTCCTCGCCGGGCGCGCCTTCATCCGGCAGCGGATATACCGAGAACAGCCCTGGGTGGTAGCCCAGCAGCAGGGACGAGATCGCCCGCAGCGAGGCCAGGTTCGGCGTGGTCAGCACCAGCGAGCCGCCGGGCTTGAGGACGCGGTTGATCTCCCCCATCATGCGCATCGGGTCCGCCGCCAGGTGCTCGAGAAGCTCGCAGCAAAGAACCGTGGCGAAGTAGCCGTCGGGGTATGGGAACGGATCCCGTTCGGCGTCGAACAGGTCGATGGCGCACTCGAAGCGCTCGCCGCCGGAGGAGGTAACGGACTTGTGCGTCAGTTTGGCCCGCGGCTCCGAAGTAGCAACCCCGGACTTCACCGTAACCCAGCTTGGTCCTGAGCAGCGGCGTCATCTGGAGATACGCGCCCATTTCGAGGATTCTGTCCTCGGGCTCGCCCTTCGGCGTAATTGAGAGTGTCTTCTCGATCCGCGTCAGGTGCGTCCCGACGTACGCCTCCGGGCCCGGCTCCGGCGCGGTCCATGCCAGGACCTCCCCGGCTGCCACGGGGATGGTGGGGCGTGGCGCGGGGGCCGCGGGCTCGGACCACTCCTCGCCGCGCAGCAGGCTTTCGAGGAATCCCGCGTAGCGTTTCGCCACCAGAGGCCACCGGCACTCTTCGTCGACCCATCGCCGCGCGCGGGCGCCCATCGCGACGGCCGCGCCGGGCCGCGCCAGCAGCAGGTTGAGCGATTCGAAGATCACGTCTTCTTCGGCCGCATCCACCGGCACTTTGACGCAGACGTCATCGGGCAGCTCCCGAAACGAACCGATGTCGGACACAAGCACGCACTTGCCGAGGCCCAGCGCGCGCATCAGTGTGCCGGAACTCTCGCCGACGGTCGGATAGCGGAGGTTGAGCACGACATCGCACGCAGCCATATAGCCCGTGAATTCCTCGGGCGGGACGAAGCCCAGCGCTCGCACGCCCGGCGACAGATCCAGAGTGCGAATCAGCGAGGCGACCGGAAAGTCCGGATGCGGCTCCCCGACCAGGATCAGCTTGGCTCGCGGCTCGACGCGCAGCAGCCGCCGGAAAGCTCGCAGCGACTCCGCGATTCGCTTGTACGGTTTGAGGTGGCCGAAGATCCCCACGAGCGGTGTGCTCTCGTCCAGGCCGAGCCTTTGCCGCCAGGCCATGCGCTCAATCGCGGAAGTCCAGGCGCCGTGCGGAATCCGCGCGAGGGGACCCTTGAAACCGGCGCGGCGAATCTCGGCGGCGGCAAAGGCGCTATGGACGATTACGCCGCGCGAGCGCTCCAGCAGGCGCCTGGTCATGGGGACGCGCTCGTAATCGGGCCCGGCTTCGAGGGCGCGCACCCGCTCGGCGTACGCCCGCGCCTCCTCGCCGCCGTTGTAGGCCGCTTCGCGCGCGTACGCGTCCCAGTCGCCGCGCTTGATCGTCAACTCGGCGATCAGGTGATGCAGATTCGGCTCGTGCAGCGCCACCACCCCCGGATGCTGGAGCGCCATCTCGTAGGCGAAGGCGTGACTCGGATTGTTGCCGATCTGGTAAAGGATCAAGTCGAAATGCGACGGGTCGAACTTCGCGGGCCGCTCGGAGATGACGGAGACATCCGCCAGGCGTCCCAGTTCGGCCACCAGGGCGGCGGAGTAATCGGCGATGCCGCTGGCAGAGGGCGGCATGGGGGAAACGAAGGCCAGCCGCATCATCGGAGAACGGATGCCATGGCGCCGGCTTCCAGCGCGAAATGGCACGGCGGACGGCTACGTCCCGGTAGACCTCAAGCGTTTGCTCGGCCGTCTTGCGCCAACTGAATTGGGCCGCGCGGTTCGACCCCAGCCGTTCCATGCGCGCCCGCAACTCCGCGTCCAGGACCAGATCCAGCATGGCTCGCACCATCTCGCGCGTGGAGCAGGGATCGAACAGGAGCGCCGCGGAATCGGCCACTTCGGGGAAGGCGGAGGTGTTGGAGCAGGCCACCGCCCGCCCGCAGGCCATCGCTTCCAGGACCGGCAAGCCGAACCCTTCATAGAAGGACGGAAAAACGAAAACCTGGCAGGCGTTGTAGAGCGAAAGCAGATCGTCGTCGCTCACGAAGCCGGTAAAATGGATGCGCTCCGCCACGCCCGACTCCCTGGCCGCCGTGTGTACGTGCGGCGCGAACCAGGTCGGCTTCCCCGCCACTACAAGGTGATGGGGAAGACCGGGTGAAGCCTGAAGCATATCGGCGAAAGCGCGGATCAGCCCGGCCACATTCTTTCGCGGCTGCAGATCTCCGACGCTCAGCAGAAACGGCGTTGAAATCCCGAAGCTGGCGAGCACGCGCGCCGCGGCGGCAGCCGGCGCTATCGGCCGGAAGATGGGGGAAGCCGCATTCGGCACAACCGCGATCTGGGCGGGATCAAGCCCATAGGCGTCAGCGATCGAATCCCTCGAAAACTCGCTTCCGGTGATGACCCTGGCGGCCCGCCTCACTGTCTGGCGCACCGTATGGCGCAACTGCATCGCCCGCAGCGGCTGAAAGTACTCCGGATGTTCGACAAAACTCACGTCGTGCACGCTGACCACAACCGGCGCCGGGCAGACCGGCGGCGCCGTGTACTGCACGTGGATGAGGTCCGGCCGGTCGCGCCGAAGGTTCCGCGTAAGGTCGTAGCCCAGCCGCAAGAAAGGATTCGGGGCCACCCGTCTGGCGTGGAAGCCGCGCGGCACCCAGCCGTTCAGGCCGTCCGAGGAGACGTAGGCGATGAACTCGGACTCCCGGTCCACGGCCGCAAAACCAGCGAGCAGATTCCGGACGTAGACCTCGTTGCCGGTGAGTTTGCGGCCTATCGCGTGGGCGTCAACAGAGAAGCGCATCCAACCCTACCTACCCAGTATAGTTGGAATCGGACGCCCGTCCCCTCAAAGTCCCGCTGGCGGAAGCCCCGACCAGGCGGCCTGCCATGTGAACTCCTTTTCGAACCGTAGCCGCCCGGCGCGTCCCAGCCGCTCGCGCTCCTGCCGGGAAGCGAGGAGGCTGGACACCGCCTCGGCGAACTGCTCCGGGTCATCGGCCAGCAGCAAATCCTCGCCGGAAGCGGCGCTGAGGCCTTCCGCACCTACCGTCGTCGAGACCACGGGACGCGCCGCAGCCCATGCTTCCAGGATCTTCACGCGGGTCCCGCTGGCGATCCTGACCGGCGCCACAACCACTTGTGCGCGGGCCAGGGCGTCGATGGCGTCATCCACCGGCCCCAGAACCTGAATGCGGGGATCGCCGGCGGTCCACTTTCTCACCGCCTCGGGGCGCTTTCCGATCAGGCGCCAGGTCAGCCGCGGCCAGCGCCGCAGCAGCGCGGGCCAGATCCGCCGGCTGAAGAAGCGAACAGCGTCCGCGTTGGGGTGGTAGTCGAAATTGCCGGAGAAAGCGATAACCTCTTCCTCGGGCACATCCGGTTGAGCCGTGGACGGAAGAGCATTCGGGTAAACGTGTACGCGGCTCCCTGGCGCGAGCTCCCGGACCAGCCGGGCATCGTGATCCGAAGCCGCCAGCAGAAGGTCGAAGCCGGGCAGCCAGCGCCGCTCCACTGCCAGGGATGCCCGCTCGAATCGGCGAAAGACGCTGGCCGCGGGCCAGTTCGCCACTGCCGCCGAACGCGACATTAGCACTGACTCGATATTGTGAAGATCCAGCACCATTCGGTCGCAATGCCGGGCCGCCTGCTCCCGGTAAGGAGCGCACCAAAGGTGCTCAATGAGACCCAGCGCATAGCGGCGCCCCTCCAGGAACTGCTCCAATTCCGCCTCGAACCCCGCAAAGCGATCGACCAGCGGCGGAACCCCGCGAACGGCGCGAATCGCATTCCGCAGAACGCGTGCGGCCGGACTCCGCGAATGCGAGGGCAGGTTCAGGACTCGGATCTCTCTCGCCAGGCGAGCGGGAATCTGGAGCGCGGGATCGGGCGCTCCAGGTTCCCGGAATACAACCAGATCCACGTCGTAGCGCTGCGCGAGATACTCCAGCAACGACGCCGAGCGAAGCGCGCCGCCGCCCACGGCCGGCCACGGCGCCTCCGGGGAGAGGAACAAGGCTCTGGGATTGGCGGGCGCGTTCATTCCCTCAGCCCCCGAAACGGCCCATAGCCTCGACATAGACTTCCCGAGTGAGCCGCGCCGTCCGCGCCCACGAGAACGATCTGGCGCGTTCCAGCGCCCTGGCCCGCAGCGGCGCAAACTTCTCCGGGTTCGCCAACACGGCGGACATCGCCTCCACCCATGGCTTGGGGTCATTGACCTCCAGCAGCACGGCCGCGTCGCCCGCTGTTTCGCTGACGGCCGGATCGCGCGAGGCAATCACCACGGCGCCGCACTGCATCGCCTCCAGGACCGGGAGACCGAAGCCCTCGTATTGCGAAGGATACAGGCAGGCGGCTGCTCCCGAGTACAGGCGCGGCAACTCCTCCTCGGCCACTTCGCCCAGGACTTCCAGGCCGGGCTCCGGCGCGAGCGGCTCACTGAAGTCCTCCCTGAGGCGGCCGGCGAGCACCAGATCCACGGAGTGATTCTTCCGCAGTTCCCTCCAGGCCCGCAGCAGGAGCCCAAGATTCTTACGCGGCTCCAGCGTGCCGGCGAAAAGAAAGTACGGCCTGCCGCGCGGCGCCGCTGGAACCGGGCGGAAGTTCTCCGCCGCCGCCAGTGGGACCGCCGCCACCCGCGCCGGAGCCAGGCCGAACCGATCCATCACCTCGCGCCGTATGGCCTCGCTCGGAGTTATGACCATGGTTGCCAGCCCGAGGCCGGCCTGCAAGGGCGTGCGCCGCCGGGCAAACTGAAAGCCGCCGTGCCAGGCGGGGTCGAGCCACAGCGAGAGGTCGTGAATGGTTACAACGCTAGGTCGCAACGGCAGCCAGGGAACCACGAAGTTGGCGCCGTGAAACAGGTCCGCCCCCATCCGGGCCAGCTCGGCTTGGACGCCGGCAAGCCACCACAACTTTTGGGGACGCGCGGAGACCGGGAAAAAGCGATCCTCGGGAAACTGCTCCGCTAGCGCCCGGCTCAACTCCTGCGTGTATCGCTTCAGTCCGCCGCTGGAGAGCGCGCGGGACGTGGCGTCGATGGCCACCTTCATGCCGGTTCCAGGGGAAGACGCCTAGACTTCGGCCGGCTTCCCGGCTTTCCGCCGCGAGTCCGCGACGAAGTTGGCGGCTCGCATGAGCGAGTCGAAAGTCCCGGCGTCGGTCCACCAGCCATCCAGAAAGGCGAAAGACATGGTCCCTTCGCGGACATAGGCGTTGTTCACGTCCGTGATCTCGAGCTCGCCGCGGTCGGAAGGTTCCAGGGTCCGGATCTTGTCGAAGACCGTCTCATCGTACATGTAGATGCCGGTGACGGCATAGTTCGACCTTGGCTGCTGGGGCTTTTCCTCGATGCCGACGATGCGGTCGCCTCTGAGTTCGGCCACGCCGAAACGCTTCGCGTCGGGGACTTCTTTGAGCAGAATCTTCGACCCCGCCGGTTGCGCGCGAAACTGGTCCACGGCGCTCCGTATGCTGCCCCCGATGATGTTGTCGCCCAGAATGACGCAGATCTTCTTGCCGTCGGCGAAGTGCTCGGCCAGGCTGAGCGCGTCGGCGATCCCGCCCTCGCCCTCCTGGTAGGTGTAGTCGATGTGGCTCAGCCCGAACTCCTTGCCGTTGGCCAGGAGACGCAGGAAGTCGCCCGCGGTCTTGCCGCCGGTGACCAGCAGGATATCCCGGATTCCGGCGTCGACCAGCGTGAGGATCGGGTAGTAGATCATCGGCTTGTCATAGATCGGCAGCAGATGTTTATTGGTGATTTTGGTGAGCGGAAATAGCCTGCTACCCGTTCCACCCGCAAGCACAACGCCTTTCATGCCCACCTCCATGCCGCTGAAACCCCATGATACAGCGGAGCGAGGGCCGGGCGCATGTTACAATGGCGCGCCATGAGGCTTCATAGTTGGGATCACATCACGGAAGAACCGATGAACCCGTTGCTTTCGCGCCAGGTCATACACGGCGAGAAGATGACGCTGGCGCGGATCGACCTCCGGAAGGGAGCCGTCGTCGCCATGCACGCGCACGAGAACGAGCAACTCAGCATCGTGGAGAGCGGCAGACTGCACTACGAAGTGGACGGAGAGGAGGCCGCGGCGCAAAGCGGCGACATGATCCTGATTCCCTCCGGCGCGCCGCACACGGTGGAGGCGCTCGAGGACTGCATCGTTCTGGACATCTTCGCTCCGGCGCGCGACGACTGGCGGCGCGGCGACGACGCCTATCTTCGCCGCTGAAAAAAATCAGCGCTGCGGTTTGACACATCCCTCCCACTCGGGGACAATGAAGAAGACCCTGCCTTCGATGCGGATGTGGCGGAATTGGCAGACGCGCATGGTTCAGGTCCATGTGCTCGCAAGGGCGTGGAGGTTCAAGTCCTCTCATCCGCACCAAATCTCTTTTGCGATATGGGCATACTGGTCTCCCCAGCACGTGCCCCATTCCGGCAGTTGACTCATATCCGTGATTCACGTATATTCGGAGACGTGAAACAGGCGAGGGTGATCGCAACCCGGGTTCATGAGAAGCGAGTGAAACGCTCGCGTGTTGCGCGCGACATCGTTGCGGGCCTGAAGGAGGCCGCAGCTTTCGCGCGGGGTGAGATTGCGCTGTCCACCCGGCTGGTCAACATTCCCGATCCGGTGGACACCAGGGCAATTCGCTCGAAGCTCCGCCTGTCACAGTCGGAATTCGCTTCGCAATATGGTTTCAGTCTGCGTACGCTCCAGGAGTGGGAACAGGGCCGGGCGCAGCCGGACAACGCAGTGCGCGCCTACTTGACGGTAATCGAACGCAAGCATAAGGCCGTGATCGAGGCCCTCAGCGGCCGGTAACCTTATTCTCGTCTCCCCAGCGCCAGCAGAATGCCGTGCAATAGCGCTTCGGGCCGGGGCGGGCAGCCGGGGATATAGACGTCGACCGGAATCACCTGGTCCACGCCTCCGCGCGTAGCGTAGTTCACGCCGAAAATGCCGCCGCTGACGCCGCAGGCGCCGGCCGCCACAACCAACCTCGGCTCCGGAGTCGCGTCGTACGTCTTCCGCAGCGCCAGTTCCATGTTCCTGGTAACGGGACCGGTCACGAGCAGCATATCCGCATGCCGCGGCGAGGCCACAAAGTGAATTCCGAATCGCTCGATGTCGTGTACCGGGTTATTCAGCGCGACAATCTCCAGTTCGCAGCCGTTGCATGAGCCGGCGTCCACCTCACGGATCGCCAGCGAGCGGCCGAGCGTTCGCCGGATGGTCTCCCCGAGTTCCCGCGCTTCGGCATTCCCCTGCGGCGCGTCGCCCCCACCCATCAGCCGGCTGTGCGTCCCGTCGGAGTTCAGAATGTAGTCCGCGATGATTACCAGCTTGCTCCGGTCGCGCACCGCCAACTCAAACTCGGTTGTCACTCGCACGGCGTCTCCGCCCGAGACTGCGGCGCACTGGCCGCAGAAGATGCAGCGCCCGTAATCGACCGTCACCCGCCGCGAGCCTTCGCTATCGCGCGTTTCGATCGCCCCCGTCGGGCAGACCTCGGCCGCGGGCCGTGCATCGCGCCAGCGTTCGAAGTCGAAATCCGGCCGGCCGCGAAAGTTCCCGGAGACCGCCGCGGGCCCTTGCGGGTACTTCGCGGTGACGATGCCGGTCCGAAATGTCTTCTGCAGAATCTTGAACATGCTCAGCGGTCCGTGCCGGAGTAAGAAAGGTTGAAACTCTTGTTGATCACCGGAAAGTCGGCGATGATATTGCCCTGCACCGCCTCCACCAGCGCGGGCCAGTTGTTGAGCGAAGGATCTTTGATCTTGCATCGCTCCAGGCGATTGCCGGGCCCCGTCCGCACCCAGTGGAGGATTTCCCCGCGCCATCCCTCGACGGCGCTCAACGCGCAGCGTCCCGGCGGGATTTCGCGGACGGGCAGTCGCGTACGGGCCTTCCGGCAGCGCGGCGGCGGCCTGGCGGATGATGCCGAAAGATTCCTTCACCTCGTCGATGCGGACCTGCATCCGGTGCAGTACGTCTCCCTCCCGATAGACCGGCGTCTTGAACGAGACCTGGCCATAGGCGGCGTAGGGATGGTCGCGGCGCACGTCCCGGTCGATGCCGGAAGCCCGTCCGCCGACGCCGACGATTCCCAAGGCTTCGGCCTTATCGGGATGCAGAAAACCCGTCCGCTCCAGGCGGTCCCGCGTGGAGTCGGAGGACGTGACCAGCGCGACCAGATCCCGGAATTCCCGCTCGACGATGTCCACGCCGCCCAGCAGCGCGGCGACTTGTTCCCGGGTCCAGTCTGTTCGCACTCCGCCAATGCACACCATTCCGCGCAGCAGCCGGCTTCCCGTCAGCGCCTCGTTTAGAGAAACAACTATTTCTCGCAACCGGCCGGCGTGGGCGTTCGCCACCACGTACCCAACATCCGTGGCGATGGCGCCGATGTCGGCGACATGGTTGTAGACCCTTTCCATCTCCAGCAAGACGGTGCGCATGAACAGGGCGCGCGGTGGAACCTCGATTTTCGCCGCCGCTTCGATCGCCTGGCAGAAGGCCGTTCCGTGAGAAAAGGCGGAGTCGCCGGAAATGCTCTCGGCAAGGAAGACGGCGTGGTCGACGGGGAGATGTTCGAAGAGCTTCTCCGTCCCTTTGTGCGTATAGAACATGCGCAACTGCAAGTAGAGGATGGGCTCGCCCGCAACGGCGAAATTGAAGTGCCCGGGCTCGATGATTCCGGCATGCACCGGACCGACAGGGATCTGGAAGACACCCTCGCCCAGGGTCGGCCGGTATTCGTGCTGCTCCCCTTCGAAGGGCGGCAGTTCCTGGCGGAGCGGAAAATCTTTCCGCAAGGGGTGAACGTCGGGCCAGTTATCGTGCAGCGCTACCCGGCGTGGATTGGGATGTCCAACGGGCTCGAGGCCGAACCAATCCTGTATCTCGCGCTCCTGCCAGTTCACTGCCGGCAACTCCGCCGCAAGCGACGGAAAACCCGTATGGCCGGCAGGCAGTGACGCTCGAAAGATCAGGTATTCCGGATCACCCGGACGCTCGAAAACATAGTAGATATGGAAGGCGTTCTCCGCCCCGAGCCGGTCTTCGGCAAACACCAGGACGAGCCGCGCCCCCTGCTCCGCCCGCAAGAGCCGCGCGGTTGCCGGAATGTCCGTCGCATCCAGGCTGGTGTAGGTCATCGTCACTCTCCCGCCACCACCCGGGCCGCGCCGCGAATCAATTCGAGCAACGGCGCCGGCAGCCAGAACCCGATCACCACCAGCACGCCCGCCAGGGCCAGGATCGCCGCGCCCTGCCAGTGGCGCCACTCGGCCGGCTCGACTTGGGTGGCCGGCCCCAGCACCATGCCGCCGACGTGCAGCAACGCGCCGGCGAAAACGCCCGTCCCAAACAGGATGAACAGCACGCTCGACAGATAGTGGCCGCCGGCGAAGCCCGCCTGGACAATCAGAAACTCGCTTTGAAACAGGCTGAACGGCGGCATGCCGATGATTGCCAGCATCGCCATCAGGAACACCGTACCCGTCAGCGGCATCGCCCGGATCACGCCGCCTCCGATTTTCTTAAACAGGTCGGTCTTGAAATGCTGCGATACGTTGCCGGCGCACAGGAACAGCAGCGATTTCGCCACCGTGTGAAACGTCATGTGCAGCATGAGAGCCAGCGCGCCGAGCTTTCCGCCGATCCCGGCGGCGGCCGCCATGATCCCCGCGTGGTCGATGGTGTGGTAAGCGAGCAGGCGCCGGTAGTTCTTCTGAATCAGCACGAACGGCACGGAGATGCCCATCGACAGCATGCCGAACAGCAGCAGCAAGCCCCCTGAAAACTCGGGACCGAGAGCGCGGCTGGCGAGGATGTGGAAACGAATCAATCCGTAGAGCGCGCAGTTCAGCATGGCCGTCGACAGGATTGCCGCCGCCGGAACCGGAGCTTCGCCATAGGCGTCGGGCTTCCAGGTATGCATCGGAGCGAGGCCCGCTTTCGTCCCATAGCCCAGCAGGGCCAGGATGAAGGCCAGGCGCAGGGTCGTCTTGTCCAATTGCGAGGCCCGCTCGGCCAGGAAGGACCAGTTCAACCCGGCCAGAGTGTCCGAGCCCGGCAACGCGTGTCCCGAGTAGTAAGTGAGGATCGTGCCAAACAGCGCCATCGACAGGCCGACGCCGCCGATGATCGCATACTTCCAGGCGGCCTCTAGCGAAGTGACCTTCCCGTAGAAGGCCACCAGGAATACCGATGTCAGTGTGGTCGCCTCGATCGCCACCCACATGACCCCCAGGTTATTGGCCACGGTGATCAGCAGCATCGAGAACACAAACAGCGGCGTCAGCGTGTAGTACCAACGGAGCTTCGAAGCGGCGGCTGCGGCGTCGCCCTCTTCGTCCAGCGCTCCGCTGCGCTCGTCGTCGCGCAGATAGCCCACCGCGTAGACGCTGCATGCCAGCACCACCGACGCCGTCAGCAGGATCACCAGGGCGCTCAAATGGTCGGCATAGAGAAAGCCGTTCCAAGTGGCCACGGGACCGCCCGCCAGCACCTGGCCGCTCAATGCGAGGGACAGCAGAAAAATAGCCGTGAAGCAGATCAGATGAATTGCTTCCATGGCGCCGCGCCGGCGGGCGAAATAGGACAGGACGCCCGCCGCCAATGGAACCAGGAGAAGTACGAGCAGGATCATCGCTTCGTCTAGCCTCGCAATCTCCGTAGTTTGCTCACGTCCATCGATTCGAACGTTTCCCGGATTCGGAACACCAGGATGCCCAGCACCAGCACCGCCACCAGAACATCGAAGAAGACTCCCAGCTCGACGATCAAGGGCATGCCGTAGGTCAGGGAAATAGCCGCTAGGAAGAGCCCATTTTCAAGCGAGAGCAGCGCCAGGACCTGGGTCAGCGCCTTGCGCCGGTTGATCATCATGAAGAAACCGATCAGGAACAGCGAGATGGCCACCGCCAGCGTGTTGTGGCCCAGGCTGGCCGACCCCTGGGTCAGGTCCGGGTGGTAGAAGGAATCGGCAACGATGTAGCCCACCAGAGTGAGCCCGCCGCAAATCACCACCGAGAGCGGCACGTTTAGAAACGGCTCGATCCCCTGGCGGATCTCGATCCGGTCCACCAGCCTTTCCAGCAGCACCGGAACCAGGATTGCCTTGACGATCAGGGTCAGCACCGCGGCGATGAAGACGTGGGGCGCGCCGTTGAACACCGCGATCGTCCCGGCGATGGCGGCCAGCAAAAACGACTGTACGCCGAAGATCCGGATGCTGGTAACCAGCCAGCGTTGCGCGGCCATAAGGATCTGGAGCACCAGCACCAGCGCCGCCATGAGGGTCACGATCTTGTCGCCGAATTCCGGGTTTTGAAGGAGGTTCATAGATCAGAACAGGAAGGTTGACACCAGCGCCAGCGCGCCCAGGGTGAAGGCCGCGGCCAGCAGTTCGGGAACGCGGAAGAGCCGCATCTTCGCGTTGGTCGTCTCCACCAGGACGATGCACCCGCCGAGCAGCGCCAGCTTCAACAGCAGCCAGCCCAGGCTTGCCAGCGTGCCCGTAAGCGACCAACCCACCTGGATACCGAAGGGCCAGAAGGCGTTGATCAGCAGCGTCATCAGGAGCAGTTGCTTGATCCAGGCGCCCCACTCGAGCAGGGCCAGGTAGGGACCGGAGTATTCCAGAATCATCGCCTCGTGAATCATGGTGAGTTCCAGGTGTGTGGCGGGGTTGTCCACCGGGATTCTCCCCGTTTCGGCCATGAGCACCACGAACAGCGCCGCGCAGGCCAGCATCTGTGATGGCGCCAGAAACCGCCACTGTTGGCCAACCGCCACTCGGGCCACCTCCGATAGGCTGGTCGAACCGGCCCCAATAGCCACGGTGAAGACGGCCAGCATCATGGCGGGTTCCGCCAGGGCCGAGAGAGTCATTTCCCGGCTGCTGCCCAGGCCGCCAAAGGAACTGCCCGCGTCGAGCCCGGCTAAGGCCAGAAAAAATCGTCCCAGTCCCAGCAGGTAGACCACGGCCAGCGCGCCTCCGAACATGCCCAGCGGAGCTTCCGCCCAGATCGCGGGAACCATCAGGCCGGCGAGGATGGCCGTCGAGAAGACCACGTAGGGAGCACTCGAAAACAGCCACGAGGCGGTGTTCGGAATCACCATCCCTTTGCGCAGGAGCTTGTGCAGGTCGCGGTAGGGTTGAAGCACGCCCGGCCCTCGCCTGATTTGCAAGCGCGCCTTGAGCGTCCGGATAAGTCCGGTGATGAGCGGAGAGACCGCCAGCAGCAGGACAAGCTGAACCAGAGTATGGAAGAACGCTTCCGTCATCCGCGCGCTCCGAACAGCAGCAGCAGAATCAGGGTGACGAAGATATAGGCCAGGTAGGCGTGAACGCTGCCCGCTTGTACCGCCCGCATGCGGTCGGCTACGGCCAGGATGAGCTTCTGGATCGGGTCGTAGAGCCGCTTCTCGAAGCTGGGTTCGATCTCGCTTTCGAAACGGATAGCGGTCGGATAGTAGGGCGACACCTCGTAGTCCGCCTGAATCTCTCTTCGGGGTCGGTAGAGCGTGGAGAAGATCATCCGCAACGGCTTGGAGAAGGCGGTAGCGGTGTACTCGTTGGCCGCGGTCAGGCCGGGCAGTCCGCAATCCCAAGCCGGTCCCGTCCGGCGGGAAGCCCGGCGTCTACGAACAGCCAAGAACAGCGCCGGGACGGCGGAAATCAAAATCAGAATCACAGCCATCGCCGGCGTCGAGATCGTACCGCTGCGCACCGAGCCCGCCGAAATCGCCATGCCGCCCGAGGCGACCAGCGTGGAACTGATGCGGACGCCCAATGTCTGTTCGGTGATTGAATCGAATACCGGCAGGAACCAAACCGCCCCCAGCCCGAGCGCGAGGCAGGCCGTGGCGAGAATTGCCATGCCCGCGCGCATCGATACTGCAACCTCACTGGCCTTCGCGGCTCCCTCGCTTCTGGGAAGAGCCAGGAAGGTGATCCCGAAAGCCTTGACGAAGCACGCCGCGGCCAGAGCGGCGGTCAGCGCCAGCAGCGCCCCCGCCAGCGGGAACATAAGCCGCGTAAGGCTCGCCGTGGCTCCGAATCCCGCCAGAAGCGCCTGGTAGGTAAACCATTCGCTGACAAACCCGTTCAACGGAGGCAGCCCGGAGATGGCGATTGCGCCGATCAGGAAATAGAACGCGGTGGCCGGCAAGCGGCGGATCAGCCCGCCCATCTCCTCCATGTTCCGCGTGCGTGTGGCGGCTAGAACCGAGCCGGCGCCGAGAAACAGCAAGCACTTGAAGATCGCGTGATTCAGCGTGTGATACAAACCCGCGATCAGGGCTAGGGCGGCGAGATTAGGGTGGCCCAGCGAGCGGAACATCAGCGCCGCGCCGAAACCGGTCAGGATGATGCCGATATTCTCGATGCTGTGGTAGGCCAGCAGGCGCTTCAGGTCGTGTTCCATGAGGGCGTACAGCACGCCGATCAACCCCGAGACCACCCCGCAGGCCAGCACCAGGATTCCCGCCCATAGCGGAGGCGCATCGCTGAAGTCGAAAAAGACCCGCGCCATTCCGTAGATACCGGCCTTGATGACGATGCCGGACATAAGGGCGGAGATGTTGCTCGGCGCCACCGGGTGCGCCGCCGGCAGCCACACGTGAATCGGGATGATGCCGGCTTTGACCCCGAATCCCAGGAAAAACATCAGGAAGACCGCGGCCTCGACCGGCGGCGGCAGCCTGGACGCCAGCAAATGGAAGCTCGAAAAGTCCAGGCTTCCGCTAAAGGCGGCCAGAATCAAAAAGGCTGCGAGCAGCAGGCCCGTCCCGGCGTGGGACATGATCAGGAAAAGCGAGCCCGCCTTGCGCGTCTCCTTCTTCTCGTGTTCGAAACTGACCAGACAGTAGGCGGCCAGCGCCATCACTTCCCAGACCAGCAGGAAGAAGAACGCGTTTGACGCGGAGAACACCAGCGTCAGGCTGAGCAGCAGAACATTGTAAAAGAAACCCAGAAGCCCGATGCTTCTTTGGCCTTCCCAACTCCGCAGGTATCCAAACGAGAAGATCGAGACCGAAACCGCCAACACGCCCAGCGCCAGGCCGAAGAAGGCGGATAGGGGATCCAGGCGGACGGTCCAGGAGAAGAGCGCCACACCGCTAGGCAGATTCCAACTGGCGGGCGTCGCTCGCGTCAGAGCGATCCAGGAGGCGGCGGTCTCTAGCAGGGCGCCCAACAGCGCCAGCCCAAAAACCAAGTGGCGCGCCGCCGCGGGCCGGCGCATGCATGCCAAGCCCGCCAGCGCGCCGGCCAGGTACGCGGCAAGGCCGCCAGTGAAGAGCGGCTCAGCCGACATCCGCTCCGCGCTCCCGCAAAAGCTGGTCCACTTCGGCCGAGGAGTACGGCGGCCGTTGGACCGAGAGCACTATCTCAATCTGCTCATCGCGGAGATGCTTCTTCTGGCGGAGGTGGAGGATGTATCTCGCCCGATAGCACTGGTCGGCTGCGATGAACGCCGAACCATTCTTCTTCACTATGTTGATCCAACCCTTTCCTGCGAAATCCAGGAGAGTCGCTTCATCGGTCAGAAGGCCGGTCGCGGCCCGGGAAGTCTGTTGAAATCCAGGCATTCTCAGTATCCTTCTGTCGCCCTCGTGGCGGCGGCTTGTCGTGTCTCCGGTAACCTCATCGTTGAGCCGGCTCCGCTTCGATTTCGCCCAGCATCTGAATCGCATCTTCGAGATTGGCTTGGAAGTAGCGGCGCATGATGTCCAGAACCTCCAATAGGACCGGACTCCTCAGCGAGTAGAATACTTGGTTCCCTTCCTTGCGATTCACGACGACTTGCCGGCTGCGCAGAATGGCCAAATGTTGGGAAAGATTGGCCTGCTCGAGACCCAGTCGGTCCTGCATGACGCGCGCGGAAAGCTCACCATCACGGAGAACTTCCACGATCGCTATTCGGGTGGGGTGTGAAAGCGCTTGGAAGAGGCTTGCCTTGTAGGACCGCAAAAGGCTCTGCACTACTTTAGAATATTCGATTCCTCGAATATTCGCAAGTCTCAATCTTGTCTCATACAAGATGAGCCTGGAGATGGGATGCGTTTCTCACACAAGATAAGCCTGAAGGGGCGATGCCGCATGCTCGGTGTTGATCGTCAGAAGGGAAGCAGGGGAACGGTTGAGCCTGGAACAGATCCGGGCGTTTTTGGCGGCCAGCGATGGGGTGCAGTTCGAGGGCCGGAATCGAGAGGAGGTATATGGCTGGGTGGACCAACTGGTCGCGGATTGGTGCGACGCTACCTGGAAAAGATGACGGGACTGAGCCGTGCGCAGGTAACGCGCTTGATCACGCAATACCTGGCAGGGAGGAAGTCAAGCCGAAGCGGTACACCCGGGCCGACGTCGAGTGGCTGGCCAGCGTGGACGAGGCGCACGAGGCGCTGAGCGGGCCGGCCAGGGGGAAGTTGTTTAAGCGGGCTTTCTATGATTTCGGCGACGGCGCGTCGATTATCGGGAGACTCGGCCGACCGCGGTGGCCATTGGGGAGCGGCGGCCGCCACAGCTGGACGGGCGGCCCGGATACCTGCGAGTGGACACGGTGCATCAGGGCGATCTGGACGGGACCAAGGGGGTGTATCACATCAACGCCGTCGATACGGCGTTCTATCAGCAGCACTTCAATCCCTACCTGAACTTCCATCGGCCGTGCGGCGTGCCTGAGCGCGTGGCGAGCACGAGGGGCAAGGTGAAAAAGATCTACCGCTGGTATGCGACGCCGTGGGAGATCTTGCGGCAGTTGACGGGTATTGCGGGATACCGGGTGTAACGATCCAAGATCTGGACCGGCAGGCGCGAGCAAAGAGCGACACCGACGCCACCATGGAGATGCAGCAAGCGAAGCGAAAGCTGTTTGCCGGCTTTCAACAGAGACGGAGCGCATGAAGGTAGAAGGGCGGTCGAAATGGCGCCCCGACGAAGCATTCCCACTCAAATCAGAAAGGAGGCCCGGGCGGCGGATCGCTTCGCTCCCGCCTTCAGGCTCATTCTTCAATGAGAAAATGCTGCCCTAATCTCAGGAGCCTGACTTTGTGCCGTACTCGTAGCCCTTATCGAAGGCGCGAAGATTCAGTTCGCGGGAGGCCGGGGGAACAGAGTCCTCGACGGCGCGGCGCACTGCGTCCGCACTCAGCAGACCCCCGACCGCGGTGAAGAAACCCACCATCACTACGTTCTGCACCATGCGGCGGCCCAGTTCTTCCGCCAGGCGGGTGGCGGGCACGCCGTGCAATTGCACGCCCCGCGGGATTCCGTTCATGTGCACCAGGTCCTGCTCGACGATCAGGATGCCGCCGTCCTTCACCTCGGGAACGAACTTGGTGTAGGCTTCCTGCGACATCGCGATCAGGATGTCCGGGCGCGTCACGTAGGGATAGAGCACGGGGTCCCCGGAGACCACCAACTGTGCGCTGCATGCTCCGCCGCGCGACTCGGGCCCAAAGCTCTGGGTCATGGTGGCGTGAGCGCCCTCGAAAATAGAGGCCGCTTTGCCCAGGATTATCGCCGACAGGATGACGCCCTGCCCGCCAAAGCCGGCGATCCGAATCTCCGTTAGTCGCATGCGCACTCCATGGGCTCCGCCTCCACGAATCGATCCCCCAGTTTGGCTTTCATCTGCTTTCGAAGCAGCTCAAGGTAATCCGGCCGCTCACGGTCCACGAACTTGCCGACAATGATCTCATCCCGCATGTTAAGAGCGACCTCGCTGGTGGGCGCCCCGTTCCTGATCTTGCTCTTTTCCTTGTAGTGCTTCATCGTGTCCAGCCCCTCGCCCAGCTTATTGCGGCGCTCGTAGAGGGTTGGGCAAGGGGAGAGAATCTCGATAAAGCAGAAGCCCTTCTTGTCCAAGATCTCGGTCATCGACCGGGCCATCTGGCGGACGTGAAACGTGGTCCAGCGGGCCACGTACACGGCCCCGGCCGCATCCGCCAATTGCGGCAGGTTGAACGTGGGCTCGAAAGAACCGTAAGGTGACGTGGCGGTCAGCGCCGTACCTGGGGTGGTCGGTCCGCCCTGGCCCCCCGTCATGGCATACACAAAGTTGTTGACGCAGATCACCTTGATATCCATGTTCCGCCGGGCGGCGTGAATCAGGTGATTGCCGCCGATGGCGGACAGGTCCCCGTCGCCGGAGTAAACCACCACGTTCAGGGACGGGTTGGCCAGCTTGAGCCCGGTGGCGAAAGGAATCGCGCGGCCGTGCGTGGTGTGGAAGGAGTCAAAATTCATGTAGCCGGCGACGCGCCCGGTGCAGCCGATTCCAGAGACAATGGCGATGCTGCTCCGGCGGCTTGCCGCACCCGATGAGCGCGCGCGCAAAGCTATTCACGGTGGTGCCGATGCCGCAGCCCGGACACCAAATGTGCGGAATCCGGTCCATTCGCAGAGCCGGTTCAATGGGGTTCGCGGGTTCCAACGCGATCAGTTCGGTTACGCTCATCGGGCGGCCTCCTCAATTGCCTGCAGAATGACCTCGGGACGATGAACGGTTCCGCCCGCATGGGGCACGCCGTACGTCCTGGCGGCGCCTCCCGCGGCCCGCTCGACCTCGCGGACGATTTGGCCCATATTCAACTCCGGCACGACGAACGCCTTGATTCGCTGAGCCAATTCACGCACCTTCGTATCCGGAAAAGGCCAAACCGTGATCAGCCGCAGCTTGGCGACTCGCAGACCCTTCGCGCGGGCCATCTCGATGGCTCGCTGGGCCACGCGCGACGTGATCCCGTAGGAGACCACGACCACGTCGGCATCCTCTGTGTTTTCTTCCTCATAGCAGGGCCAGTTCTTCCGCGGCGCCCCGAATCTTGTTCATCAGCCGCCCGACCAGCCGCTCCTGAGTCTCGGGCGTCATGGCGGGATAACCCATCTCGTCGTGGGTCAGGCCCGTCATGTGGAACCGATGCCCCTCGCCGGCATAAGCCATCTCCGGAACCAGGTCTTCGCCGGCGGCGTAGGGCCGGTATTGGCCGGGAGCGCCGGAGAAGTGGCGTCTGGGGTAGACTTGAATCTCCTCGGCCTTGGGGATGACCACCTTCTCGCTCATGTGTCCCACGCACTCGTCCATCATGAACATCACCGGCGTGCGGTATTGTTCGGCGAGGTTGAAAGCGCGGATGGCCAGGTCGAAGCACTCCTGTGGGGAGTTGGGGCACAGCGCGATCGTTTCGTAATCGCCGTGCGAACCCCAGCGCGCCTGCATCATGTCGCCTTGCGCGGGAAGCGTGGGCAGACCGGTCGATGGGCCGCCCCGCTGCACGTTCACGAATACGCAGGGGGTCTCGGTCATGGCGGCGTACCCGATGTGCTCCATCATCAGGGAGAATCCCGGCCCGGAAGTGACCGTGAAGACCTTGGCCCCGCCCCAGGCGGCGCCGATGATGGTAATTGAGGCCGCCAGTTCGTCCTCCATCTGGATGAACGTTCCCCCGATCTCCGGGATCCGGGCGGAAAACCGTTCGACCACTTCAGTGGAGGGGGTGATGGGATACCCTGCGGCAAATCGCGCACCTGCGGCCAAAGCCCCTTCACAGCACGCATGATCGCCGTCGAGAAAATGGACACCCGTGAGGACCCCCCGGGGGTCAGCTTCTTGCCACGACACTGCTGATCTTCTCATCCGTTACCTTCCAGCCATGAATCGCGAAGTCCGGGCAGTACATGCCGCACAGGTCGCAACCGCTACATTTCTCAATGTCTACGACCTGCGGCGGGTGATATCCCTTAGCATTGTACTCCGGCGACAGAGCAAGGACTTTGGTAGGGCAGAACTCCACACAAAAGGCGCAGCCCTTGCAGCGCTCCGCTAGAATCTTAACCTTTCCTTTGGCCATCTGAACTTCGCCCCCCTCTATATTCATTATCGTAGCAAAGCTAATGCCATTCCCGACGATTTGTGTAAACCCTGGAAACCCGCAATCCTCTTGACGCGTCATGTCTTCGGGCGCAAGATAGGCGTAGGAGGCCTGCCATGAAAGTTGCTGGGGTTGCTCTCATTGCTTCGACGGTCCCTTTTGAGTCTTAGCGGGCTGCCGGCTTACGGTCAATCCATCATCTCGGCTCAATCCGGGCTGGTCCACTACTCGCAGGGCCAGGTTTTCGTCCGGGATAAGGCCGTTCAGGCGCAGCGCGGGGTCTTCCCGGTCATCGGCGTGGACCAAACGCTCCGGACGGCGGCGGGCAAGGCCGAGGTTCTTCTGAATCCAGGCGTGTTCCTTCGGCTGGGCGAAGACAGTTCGATTCGCATGATCTCGACCGAACTCACCGCCTCGAAGGTCGAACTGATCTCCGGCGCCTTTAGGGTTGAGGCCGTGGAGCTCAATAAGAAGAACACCGTCACCTTTTCCCTCGCGGATGCCACCATCACCATCCAAAAGCAGGGCCTGTACCGTATGGAGGTGAATCCGCCCGCCTTGCGTGTAGACGCCGGAACGGCGATCGTTCAGTCCGGCAACCGGCGGATTCAGGTAGGCAAGGGCAAGATGCTCGCCTTTGGCGGCGCCTGGGTGACAAGTAAGTACGATCCGCGCCTGCAGGACGACCTGGACATCTGGAGCTTCAATCGGGCCAACACCGTGGCCACGGCCAATCTCGCCGTAGCTCGGACGATGCGGACCCAGCGCAGCGCTTGGACCATGAGTGGATGGGCCTGGAACCCCTACTGGGGCATGTTTGCCTTCATGCCGAGGACGGGTTTCTATCAGAGCCCTTACGGTTTCTACTACCCCAGTCCCCGGACGGTGGACAGTTTCATCTCGGGACCGGGAGGGGTGGCCGTGCGAGCACCAGTCTCCGTCAGCAGGACATCTAGAGAAGGCGCCAGAAGCGTAGCGACGGGTGGGGGTGGGTCCGTCACCTCTCCTTCCTCGTCTCGTCATCTTCGTCTTCGCCTCCGCCTTCGTCTTCGAGTTCGGCTTCAAGTGCGCCGAGCCGGTCGCAGCCCGATCGAGGATCGCGCTAGCGATTCACTCAGCGGGTGAGATGTTCCTCGAAGAATGCGACCACTGTTTCGAGCATGTGCCGACGGGCCGCGTCAGTCACGCCGTGTGTCTTCTGCGGATAGACGACCATCTCGAACCGCTTCCCAGCCTGCTCCAGCGCGTCCGCCATTTGCAGCGTGTTTTGGAACAGGACGTTGTCGTCCTCCAGGTTGTGCAGGATCAACAGATCCCCTTTCAAGTTGGCCGCCTGGCTGACCAATGAACCGCGGAGGTAAGCCGTGGCGTTCTCCGACGGAAGTCCAAGGTAGCGCTCGGTATAGATGGTGTCGTAGTTCCGCCAGTCGGTTACCGGAGCTCCGGCCGCTCCCGCGCGGAACATGTCGGGGGCATTCAGCAGCGAGTATAGCGTCAGATAGCCGCCATAGCTCCAGCCGTGGATCCCGATGCGGGAAGGATCTACGAACCCCATGGAGACCAGGTGCTCCACGCCCAGTTTCTGGTCGGCCAGTTCCGTCTGTCCGAAGTTGCGGAACAAGACCGACTCCCACTCGTGGCCGCGGCCGCCGGAGCCCCGGTTGTCGAGTTGCCAGACCACAAACCCGCGGTGGGCCAGCGCCTGCTCCAGGTTCAAGCCTTGCCAGGCATCCATCACGCCTTGGACGTGCGGCCCGCCGTAGACCAACACCACGGCGGGGTACTGGCGCTCCGGCTGGAACCCGGCCGGGCGCGTCAGGCGCCCGTACAGCAGGGTCCCGTCGGAGGCCTTCACTTGCACGATCTCGGCCTGACGGAGGTCGTACTCTCCGAGTGAACTCGCTTCGGCTTCGGCGAAGACAGCCCACTCGCCGCCATCGGCCCTTAATATGACTCTGCGGGTGGGGGAGGCGAGGCTCGAAACCGCGTCCAGAAAATACTCGCACTTGGGCCCCATCCAGACCGCATGCGTTCCTCGCGCCTGCGTGATGCGGCGAGGCTCCAGCCCATCCAGCTTTACGCGGTACAGTTGGCGCTCCAGAGGACTGGCCTGAGTGGACAGGAAGAACACGTTGCCGCTGGATTCGTCAACGCCTGAGAGTTCCGTCACTTCCCAATCGCCCGAGGTCAGGCGCGCCAGTTCCTTGCCTTCGACCGAATAGCGGTACAGATGGCGAAAGCCGTCGCGCTCGCTGCCCCACAGGAATTCCGCGCCGTCCTTCAGAAACTGCAGGAAATCGCCGACGTTGACCCACCGGGCGTCCTCCTCGCGGAGCACCAGGCGCGCCTTGCCCGTAGCGGCGTCCACGCGCAGCAAGTCGAGCCGGTTCTGGATGCGGTTCAGCCGCTGAACGAACAAGCCGCGGCCGCCGGGAATCCAATCGACGCGCGCCAGGAGTGCGTCGCCGGTGTCGCCCAGGTCCATCCACTTTGTCGATCCACCTTGGGCCCTCACCACGCCGAGCCGCACGGTGGCGTTGGGCTCGCCCGCCTTGGGGTAACGTTGCGGTTCATAGACGGCCTGCGCGGGCAGCAGGTCCGCGTGGGGGTAGAGCGGCTCGCGGCTCACATCGAACTGAAGGTAGGCGATGCTCTTCGAGTCCGGCGACCACCAGTGCGCCGTCGGCAGGTCAAGTTCCTCGGGGTAAACCCAATCCAGACGGCCGTTCCATAGCGTGTCCGAGCCGCTGCTCGTGAGCCGCCTCACTTTCCGCGAAGCGACTTCCATGGAATAGAGGTCGTTGCCGCGGCGGAAGGAAACCAGCCGGCCGTCAGGCGAGAGCTTGGGGTCGCTCTCGGCGACGTCCGTCTCGGTGAGCTGAACCCACTTCGCGTCGGCGGCCTGGCACTGGAACAAGTCGCCGCCGGCGCTGACTAGCAGCCAGTCTCCGCCGGGCGACCACTGGACGGTCTGTTCCTTCACCCCCCGGTTCCGCCATTCAAAGACCGGCGACGCGGGAACGGGCTTCGCGGCGCGGCGCAGCGTGGCGAGAGCGATCAACTCGCGGCGGGTTTTCGCCGGCGCATCGTAGAGGAAGACCGTCTCGTCCTGTTGATAAGCGAACCGCCGGCCGTCCGGCGCCCAAACGATTTCCGCCGGAACCCGCTCCTGCTCCGCATAATCGATAATCGCCTCCACCGTGACCGGCTTCTTCTGCGCCGGAAGCTGGCAGACGCAACACAGGAGGATGGCCGACAAGCCCGCCACTCTCAGCCGCTTCTTATGTGGCATTCTTGGAGTTTATGAAGATAACCTTCTGGGGCGCAACGCGAACGGTCACGGGCTCGATGCATCAGGTCAGCGTAAATGGCCGGAATTTCCTTCTCGACTGCGGGCTTTATCAGGGCCGCCGGAAGGAGGCCGCCGAGCGCAACAGACAGTTTCCCTTCGCGCCCTCGTCGGTGAACGGGGTGATCCTCTCCCACGCGCACGTGGATCACAGCGGCAACTTGCCCACGCTGACAAAGCATGGTTACAACGCGCCGATCTACACCACGCCGGCGACGGCCGACCTTTGCGACGCCATGCTGCGGGACTCCGCCTATCTCCAGGAGAAGGATGCGGCCTTTCTCAATAAGCGCCATTTCAGGCGCAAAGCCCTCGAGCCGGCTCCGAACAATGGCGAGATCGAGCCGCTCTACACGCTGGCGGACGCCGAAAACGCACTCAAGCTGTTCGAGTCCGTCCCGCTCTACACCCCGAAGGTCCTGGACCCGGCCTTGAGCTACGAGGCCTACGACGCCGGCCACATCCTGGGCTCGTCGGCGATCATGCTGCACCACCACCAGAATGGAAACCGCCTCAACGTGGTCTATTCGGGCGACGTCGGCCGCCCCAACCAGGCCATCATTCGCGACCCCGACCGCCTGCCGCGCGCCGATTACGTCATCATGGAGAGCACTTACGGCGACAGGCTGCACCAGAGCGTGGACACGGTGTCCGCCAAGTTGGCCGACGTCGTCAACCGCACCTGTAAGCGCGGCGGCAAGATCATCATTCCGGCCTTCGCCGTGGGCCGCACCCAACTGCTGGTCCTGCTGCTCCACGAGTTATTCAACGAGAAGAAGCTTCCCCCTATCCCCGTTTTCGTGGACAGCCCGCTGGCCGTGGACGTCACCAAGATTTTCCGCAAGCACGCCGAGTGTTTCGATGAGGGCGCCCGCCAGTATCTGCTGGATGGCGAAGATCCTTTCGGCTTCAAGAGCCTGCGTTACATTACGGACGTGGGAGAGTCAAAGGCCCTGAACGATCTGCACGGGCCCTTCATCATTATTTCGGCTTCGGGGATGTGCGAGGGCGGGCGCATTTTGCACCATCTTCGCAACCATATCGAGGACCCCCGCAACACGGTGCTGATTACCGGCTTCATGGCGGAGCACACGCTGGGGCGGAAGATCGTGGATAAGATGCCGGAGGTGCCCATCTTCGGCGAGCCGGTGCGGCTGCGGGCGGAAGTCGTCAAGCTCAACGAACTTAGCGGCCACGCCGACCAGAATGAGCTGGTGGCCTGGCTCAAGCCCATGGTAGACGGCCTGAAGAAGGTCTTTATAGTGCACGGCGAGCCCACGCAATCCGCCGCCCTCGCCAAGGTCATCCAGGACCGACTCGGCGTCGCGACCGCCATCCCCGAGCGCGGCGAGACCGTGGAACTCGTTTAGCGGGCGGAGCTACTGGAAGCGGAACTTCCTGGCCAGGATCCAGCCCGCGGCCAACGCCGCTGCAACCATGGCCGCTATGTGAGGGACCACGGCCATCGGAGAGTCGCCAAAGCTGATCAGCCGGTGTAACCCATTCATGGCCCAGCCAGTGGGAACGAGAAGCCCTAGTTTCTGCGCCCAAAGCGGCGTGATTTCCGCCGGCCACCAGCAGCCGCCCGCCATCGCGAGCAGGTTGGAGGTGATCACGCCCAGCGCGATCACCTGCCCTTCCGTCCTCCCGAAATTGCCCAGGATCATTCCCGCCGACGCGGCTAGGGCAGCATAGGCGAGCAGCAGCATCAAGACCGCGGGTAGGTTGGGTCCCCAGTCCACCTTGAAGAGGAGAGCGCCCGCCAGCATGGCGAATGCGATCTGCACCATGCCGAGCGCGAAGCGGGACGACCACTTGCCGAGGACTACCGCACCGCGGGACATGGGAGTGGACGCCAGACGCCGGAGGATGCCGAGAGTGCGCTCCTGCTGAAGGCTTATCCCCCCGGTCGTGAACATCACCAGCATCAGAAACATCACCATGGTCCCGGGCACGGCCTGCTGGAAGCCGGTGGGAATCGTCTTGCGTTTGCCGGCGGGCACGACCGAGAGCGCGATCGCGCGCGGCGCTGCCACCAGCTTCTCCAAGGCAGCGCTCGTAGGCGGCGCTCCGTCTTTCGTGGCGACAACGAGATCCGCCAGGACGCTATAGGCGGCGCGCTTGACGCGGATCTCGTCGTAATCGGCTCCCAGCCCGCCTCCTGTCCGGCTGAGCTTCACTACCACCTGATGCCCTGCCAGGACGGACTCCGTGAAGCCCTTCGGGACGCGGATGCGGCGGGTGTAAGACAGCAACTTCTGCTCATCCACGCGGTCGACCTTATAGCCCTGAGCTTCCAGACGCCGCTGTAGCTGGCCGGCGAGCAGGTCGTCGTTGTCCGGGGCGTAGAGGCCGACGCGTTCGACGGAGGGCCCCGGCCCGGAGAAGCCTGCCGTGACTGTACCTATGAAGTAGAAGAACACAATGGGCATGAGGAAAACCCAAACCCAGGTGTGGCGTTCCCTAATCATCAGCCAAAGGTCTTTGCGGGCCAGATAGAGGGCGTCCCGATACATGGCGTTGACTCAGATCACGAAACTCCGGCGCAAGCGCCGGGTCACGAAGGCGAAGAGCATCCCGGTCACGGCGATGACGGCGGCAAAAGCCAGGAGCACCGAGACCGCGCTGGCCCGGCCCGCCAGGAGATCGCTCAGGCGGAGGAGAGCCCAGCCGTTGGGCGTGAGCCGGCCGATGCGCGCCAGGAAGGGCGGCATGATTTCGAAAGGAAAGAAGTTGCCCCCGAGCATCATGAGCACCATGACCACAGTGTTGGCGAGCACCACCGCCGCCCTCTTGTTGCGCACCGAGGTCTGGAGGGCCAGCATCAGCAAGTACAGGCCGCTTCCGCTGGCTGCGACCCACAGGACCACGAGCGCGAAGTTGTGGATCTGAATGCCCAGCACCAGCTTGCCGGTCAACAAGGCAACCCCTCCGACGAGGCTGAACATGGCGCTTAGAGCCAACACCTTGCCGCCCAAGAAGTGGACCAGGGAACCCGGTGTCACCACGAGTCGCCGCAGCGTCCCTTGCAGCTTCTCCTTCCAGATGTCTCCGCTAGAACCGAAAGCCAGAAATGTGACGGCCATGAAGATCATGCCCGGGAACATTAGCAAGGCCACGTTCCCGGATGCCGCCGGATTCTGTTGCACCACTTCGGAAGCACCTCAATCGCGGGTGGATTGATGTACCGCTTGTAGTCGTCGATGAGATGGTTGATCTTGACGCTGAAGGCCGCGACGAACTGGTCCGTTGGCCCCGCCGAGGAATCTGCCACGCGGCGCAGGTCGTCACCGATGAACTGATGCAGATACCAGGCGCCGTCCACCAGGACCTCGGTGACCTCCTGGATCATGTTCGGTAGGATCGCCAGCGAGGGGTTGGTGACCAACTCGAGTTTGACCGGATCGTTGCGCAACACGGCGATCGAGAAGCCCCTGGGGATGATGAGCAGCGCCGATGCCTCTCCCCGGCCGATCTGCCCGCGGCCGTCCTCCAGCTTTACGTTGCGAACCGTAATCATCTCGCCGAGCTTGCCTTGGGTATAGGCGCGAGCCAGGAAGGAACTGACGAATGTGCCGTCCTGGTCGGCGATCAGGAGCAGTCCCTGCAACGTTGGCGCCTGCCTGCCAAACAACGCCACCATGGCGAGGCCGACCAGCAGGGGGATCCCCAGCCAAACCCCCAGCGCGAGCGGATCGCGCCGCATTCGGCGGAGGTCTTTAAGCGCGCAACGGAAGATGAGGCGCATCCCTACTCACGCAACTCTTTCCCGGTGAGCTTGATGAAGAGGCTCTCCAGACTGGGTTGGGTGAGAGTCGTGCCGCGGATCTCGGCGCCGCACGCCGCCAGCGCGGCGAAGAGCTCCGGCAGCCGGCCGGAGGCGTTCTGCGCGGAGATGGTCAGCGCGCCTTCCGACATCAACACGATCTCGACGCGCTCCAGGCGCGAGAGAGACTGACGCAGCGCTTCCACGTTCCACGCGCCCGTCAGCCTAACCAGATCGCGCTCTCCGACCATGGCGCGAAGCTCGGGCAGCGTGCCCTGGGCGATAAGTTTGCCGTGGTCCATGATGGCGAGGCGGTCACAGAGCGATTCGGCCTCTTCCATGTAGTGCGTCGTGTAGAGAACGCAAGTGCCTGCTCCGGCCTCTTGCCGAACCAGCTCGAGCAGGCGGACGCGACTTTGGGGGTCGACACCGACGGTAGGCTCGTCGAGGAGCAGTACCTTCGGGCGATGAACTACACCGCAGGCGAAATTCAGCCGGCGCTTCATGCCGCCGGAAAAGCGCTTGACGGTTTCTTTGCCGCGATCCTGGAGGCCGGCCAGCTCCAGCACTTCATGGATGCGCCGCCTCAGTTCCGGATTGCGGAGCCCCTGCGCTCCACCCCAGTAGTCCAGATTCTCAACCGCGGTGAGGTCGTCGTAAAGGGCCAGTTCCTGAGGTACGACGCCGATGGAACTGCGGGCGGATTTGCCGTCGCGGACGACATCGTGCCCGTTGACCCGTACGCGTCCGCTGGTGGGGGTGAGCAGGCCGGAAACGCAGTGAAGCGTGGTTGTCTTGCCGGCGCCGTTGGGGCCCAGCAGACCGAAAATCTTGCCCGTGTGGGCCACGAAGGAAGTGCCATCAACCGCGGCCAACTCACCGTAGAGCTTGCGCAGGTTCTCGACTTCGATCATGTGCGATTTAGGTTCCTCGCCACCACCGATTGTATATCCAAGCTCTCCGGCACAGGTGCGGCGGCACGTCACCGGGTGCGCGACACAAAAGTGGACGCCAGCGTGATTCAGCAGCAAAACGGTTTAGATCCGAGCGTAGGTGTACGCAAAGACAGAATGCCTACGTGGGGTCTGGCTTCCAGCCAGCCGCCGGCTTTTGAGCCGGCGTTTCTTCGGGCTTTCGCCAGACGCCGGGCCAAAGCCCGGCGGCAGCCAGAAATGACTGCCCCACAAGCACGCCGGCGATTCCACTTTCATGTCGCACACCCCACGTCAACCCGCCCGCGAACGCCGTTCTAGAATGATTGAAGGCCGGTGATAAATTGAATATGCGCGCCATCGCCGTTATCCCTACTTACAACGAGCGGGAGAGCTTGCCCCGGCTCGTCGAGCAGATCCGCTCCCTCGCCGTACCCGTGGACATGCTGATCGTGGACGACAGTTCTCCCGATGGTACCGGGCAGGTGGCGGAGGAACTGGCCGCGGCGGGCGGGAACCGCCTGCTTGTCCTCCACCGGGAGAAGAAGGAAGGTTTGGGGCGGGCCTATCTGGCGGGCTTCCGGCAGGCCCTCGAACTGGGCTACGAGATCATCCTGCAAATGGATGCGGACCTGTCGCACGATCCCACCTACATTGCCGGTTTTCTGGATCGGATTCAAAGCTGCGACCTGGTGCTCGGTTCCCGCTACATCGGTGGCATTCGCGTGGTGAATTGGGACTTCAAACGCCTGCTGTTGAGCAAAGCCGCGACCAAGTACGTTCAGATCGTCACCGGAATGCGCTTCTCCGATACAACCGGTGGATTCAAGTGCTGGCGCGCCTCCGCCTTGCGCGCGGTCGGTCTGGAGGGCGTCTTCTCCAACGGCTATCTGTTTCAGATTGAGATGACCTATCGAACATTTCGAAGGGGCCTCCGGATCGCCGAGATTCCGATCATCTTCTACGAGCGCAACCTGGGCCGCTCGAAGATGGACTGGAGGATCATTTGGGAGGCGTTATGGGGGGTGTTGCGGGTGCGGATCAGGGGCTGATTCGCGCCCGGCTCACTTCAGCACGCCGAAAATCAGGGCCATGTTCCAGATAACCAGGCCGGCATACCAGTAATTGATCCAACGTATCAGGTGCCGCTTGTTTAGCCAGATGCAAACCCCGCACAGCAGGAACGCCACCAGCTTCGACATGACCAGTCCTGCCGCCGGCCCCAGATGCATCAGGCCGCGGATGAACGGGCTGGCCTCGCCGAGTCCGACCCGCATGCCGATCATGGTGGTCATGAAGTCCAGGAGCTGCAGGTAGAAGAAAACCTCCAAATACATCCCCCCGCCCCCCAACCTGGGCCGCGCCTGGCTCTGTTGAGCTACAGTGTCCCCGCCACTTCCCAAAATCATGACTTTCCCCATATCCACGCCGCCGCCAGGAAGGCCAGGGAGCCAAAGGCTATGGCCAGCCCGTGCGGCATCTTGGCCGCCTTCGGACTGCTCAGGTCCAGTTCTTCCTTCCGCAGGTATGGCGGGCGAAAATGGACCAATTCATTAAACATGAAACCGACGTTGGCTAGCGTCTTCATCAGACGTCCCTTCGACAGCACCAGGAAAACCGCCGCAAGACCCCCCAGGATATTGCTCAATATGAAAATGCCAAACCAGTTCGCCGGACCTACGATTGCTCCGACTGCAGCCATCAGCTTCACGTCGCCGGCCCCCATTCCCCTTATGAGGTAGAGGGGAAAGTAGATCAGAAACGCCAGCCCGAGTCCCAGGAGCGCCTCGCGGGGGTATCGGACCTGATTCCAATATAGAAACCAGTTCAAGCTTAATCCGGCCAGCACGCCCGAGAGCGTCAGCCAGTTCGGGATGCGCCGAAACCGCCAGTCGTAAACCGCCGCAACGAGCACCATAGCCGCCAGCACCGCCTGTAGGATGATCGGAGGATTGCTCATGATTCTTTAATAGCAGCTTCAGGATCAGTATACTAGCCGCCACCCACCCACCCACCCATCTTTCGGCTGATCGTTCGGATCAAGCGATGTGGCCGTACTGGGCAGCACCAAGCGGGATACCTTGGCAGCCCGTGGTGAAAACCAGCCGCCGGCTAGCCTTCGGCCAGCGTGCTGTGCTTGCGCCCGAACAGGAAATAGATTCCCAGGCCGATTACGAGCCACACCACAAAGCGCAGCCAGGTTTCCAGGGGCAGGCTGAGCATCAACAGGAAGCAGCAGACGATGGATAGCGCCGGCAGCCACGGCGAAAGCGGTACGCGGAAAGATCGCGGCCGGTCCGGCTGCCTGCGCCGCAATATAATCACGCCCGCCGAGACCAGCACGAACGCGAACAGGGTGCCGATGTTGGAAAGGTCCGCGAACGTGCCGATGTCCCAGATGCCCGCAGGCAATCCCACCGCCAGCCCCGCCACCCAGGTGCTGATGTGCGGCGTCTTATGGACGCTGTGGACTTTGGAGAACGCCGCCGGCAGCAGGCCGTCTCGCGACATCGCAAACCAGATCCGCGTTTGCCCGTACTGGAAGACCAGCAGCGACGAGACCATGCCCACCACCGCCCCGATTCCCACCCAGCGGCGGATGCTCTCATAGCCCAGGGCCTTCAGGGCGCCTGCCACGGGCGCCGCGTTGCCCAGCGTGCGGTAATCCGCGATGCCGGTCAGCACCAGGGCGACCGCTGTGTAGAGCACGGTGCAAACCACCAGCGTGGTGATGATGCCGAACGGCAGATCGCGTTGCGGGTTGCGGCACTCCTCGGCCGCGGTCGAGATCGAATCGAATCCTATGTAGGTGAAGAACACGATCGCCGCCCCGGTCATCACGCCGGGAAAGCCGTTAGGCATGAACGGCCGCCAGTTCTCGGTGTGCACGGCCCTGGCCGCCCCGATGACGAACACCAGAATCGCCGCCACTTTAATCAGCACCATGACATTGTTGGTCTCGGCGCTTTCCCGCACCCCCCGCACCAGGATCACCGTCAGCACCATCAGGATCAAGAAGGCCGAGATATTGAACCAGCTTCCAGTGAACCGGCCTCCTGCGATCATGGGTTCCGCAAGAACCTTCGGCAGATGGAATCCGAGCGTGCTTTCCAGGATGTCGTTCAGATAGGCCGAGAAGCCCACCGCTACGGCCATGTTGGAAACCGCGTACTCCAGAATCAGGTCCCAGCCGATGATCCAGGCGAAGACCTCGCCCAGGGTGGCGTAGGAGTAGGTGTAGGCGCTGCCGGCGACCGGGATCATCGACGCCAGCTCCGCGTAGCACAGCGCCGCAAAGCCGCACGCCAGCGCCGTCAGCACGAAGGAAAGCGATATCGCCGGGCCCGCCCCCAGACGTCCCGCCGTCGAGGCCGCCCCGGAGCCGTGCATCAGCAGGTCCAGCACCGGGGCGTGGAGAATCGACTTGTAGGAAAGCGTCTCGCCCGCCGCCGCGGTGCCGGTGAGGATGAAGATCCCCGACCCGATCACCGCCCCGATGCCCAAGGCGGTCAGGCTCCAGGGTCCGAGCGTCTTGCGCAGCCGCCGCGCCGGATCCTCGGAGGCGGCCACCAGCGCTTCGATGCTCTTGGTGCGAAAGAGCCGGGACATGGGGATTCTTTACCGCCGGCTAACGCGCGCGCCAGTAGCGCAAGCTTCAGCTTGCGTCCGTGTGGCGTAAGCTTCAGCTTGCGTTCGTGTAGCGCAAGCTTCAGCTTGCGTCCCCTATCGTTTCCTCTGGCCCTTCACCATCTTCTTGACCTTCCGCTTCAGCGAGCCGCGGGCCGTGCCGGCCGGCCGCTTGGCCTTGGGCGCGGCTTTCTTTCGCGCCTCTCTCTTCAGCTTCTTGCGCTCAACCTTCTCGGTAACGTTCTTGGTATTCATTCTTCCGTCTTCAATCCTGCGTATTTCTGCACCAGCTTCTTCAGGCCGTGGCCGGGGAAATTCACCGTCAGCTTGGCTTCGTCTCCCTCGCCTTCGCGCCGGACCACCGTGCCCCGCCCAAAGCGCGGGTGCTCGATCACCGAGCCGACCACATTCCCTTTTCTTCGCTGCGGTTTCGCCGCAACCGGCCGGGGCGCCTCGGGCACCGCAGCGGCGGGCTTCCCGCCCCCGGCGAAGAACTGCTGAATGTGCTCGACCGAGTTGTATGTCTTTCCAGTATATGCGGTCCGGCTCACGCTCTCGCGCACCAGTTGGCGCTCGGCTAGCAGGTCGAATTGCGAAAAGGCCGTTTGGGGGCGCAGCAGCCGCGTCAGCTTCGGCGGAATCTCCACCAGAAAGCGGGACGGCTGGCTGGGATCGAGCGAACCGCCGCCGAAGCGCCGCCGGGCCCGCGCCCAGGTTAGGATCAGACGCTTCTCGGCGCGCGTCATCCCCACGTAACACAGCCGGCGTTCTTCTTCCAGCATGGCGTCGGATTGCGAGGAACGGCTGTGCGGCGCCAGCCCTTCTTCCATGCCCGCGATGAAGACCACTGGAAACTCGAGGCCCTTGGCGTTGTGCAGGGTCAGCAGCGAGACCTGCGCCCCCAGGTCCACCTGGTCGGCGTCGCTCACCAGGGCCGCGTGGTCCAGGAATTCGAGAATGCTCTCGCCGCGCTCCGCCGCCTCCGCCGTGGCGTTCAGCAACTCGCTCAGGTTTTCCAGCCGCGCCTGCGCGTCCGGCCGCTCGTCTTCTTCCAGCATTCGCCGGTAACCCGTGCGCTCCAGCACCAGCCGCAGGACCTCATGCACGGACTGGCGCTCGGCCGCCTCTCTCAACTCGCCCATCATCGCCAGGAAACCCGAAAGCGCCGCCTCGGCGCGCGCCGCAAACAGCTTCTCCTCCAGCATGCGCCCGATCGCCTCCCAGGCGCCGATGTGGTTCAGGGCGCAATAGCGGTCCACCTGCTCGAGCGTGGTCTTTCCGATTCCCCTGGCCGGCGCGTTGATCACGCGCAGCAGGCTGACCGAATCTCGCGGCGACACCAGCGCCTTCAAGTAGGACAGCGCGTCCCTCACCTCGGCCCTCTGATAGAAGCTGAAGCCGCCCACCACGTGGTAGCCGATGCCGTGGCGCCGCAGCGCTTCCTCCAGTTGCCGCGACTGAGCGTTGGTGCGGTACAGAATGGCCACCCTGGTTCCCGGCTCGTCGCTCAGGGACCGCTGAATCTCGCCGGCGATGAACAGGGCTTCCTGCTCGCCGTCGGCGGCCTCGAAAAGCCCGATCGGAGCCCCGCCCTCCTGCTCCGTCCAGAGCCATTTCCCCTTGCGCTCCGTGTTGTGCGAAACCAGGGCGCTCGCCGCGTCCAGAATCTGGCGCGTGGAGCGGTAGTTCTGTTCCAGCCGGATGACGCGGGCTTGCGGGTAGTCGTGTTCGAAGTCCAGGATGTTGCGGATGTCCGCTCCCCGCCAGCCGTAAATCGACTGGTCCTCGTCGCCAACCGCGCACACGTTCTGGCGGGTGACGGTGAGCAGGCGCATCAATTCATACTGCGTGCGATTCGTATCCTGGTACTCGTCCACCATGATGTAGGCAAAGCGCCGGTTCGAGGCCTGACGGACCATCTCGTCGCCGCGTAGCAGCCGGACGGCCTCCAGAAGCAGGTCGTCGAAGTCCAGCGCGTTCGCCTCCCGCAGGCTCTGTTCGTAGTGCTCATAGACCAGGGCCAGGCGCGAGGCCTTGGGGTCCTTCGCCGCCTGGTACAAGTCCTGCGGCGTTTGCTGCTGGTTCTTGGCGAAGCTGATGCGGGACAGGGCCGCCCGGTACTGCATGAAGTTCTCGTCCAGCCCCAACCGCCGGTAGATGCGCTTGACCGCGGCCAACTGCTCGTCCTCGTCATAGATGCCGAACTGAGGCGTGAATCCGGGGCGCTGGTCCGCCAGGGAAGCGCCGTCGCGCCGCAACAGCCTGACTGAAAAGGAGTGGAATGTGGACATCCACGGGTCGGCCACTACGCCTTGCTGTCCCAGCAGCCGGCGGACGCGTTCGCGCATCTCGTCCGCGGCCTTATTGGTGAAAGTAACCGCCAGAACGGCGGATGCCGGTACGCAATGCACGCCGATCAGACGGGCGATCCGGTGCGTTATGACCCTGGTCTTTCCGCTGCCGGCGCCGGCCAGGATCAGGATCGGCCCGTCCAAATGGCTGACCGCTTCACTCTGCTGTTGATTGAGACCTTCGAGGAAATCCATTCGGATGGAACGACCTCCGATTTTAGCAGGGGCCGAAACGGGTTTGTTAATATAATTGTTTTCACCCTCAAAAAAATGCGCACAGGCCCGCATTTTATCAATTCGAGGACTCAACAGAGGTATTGAAACACACGATATGGCTCTAGTACATCTAGTACATGAAGGCCAGAAGGCAGCCTCCCCCCCCAAAAAAGAGGTCAGGATTCAAGCGGAATTGGAGTGTTTGTATTGCCGCAGCGCTGTTGTTGAAAATCTGCTTGAAGCCCTGGAAGCTTATGTGAGAACCCCCCGCCCCTCCCGCTTGAAACGTGAAGAGGCCGCTTGACGACAGCCGCACTGGCTGACTTTTGCCTTTCTTTTGAATGCATTGTAACCTTGTAATCTGCTGCTGCGCCATTTCGAGCGAGGCTAGGTGAGTTCAAACGTTGGGGAAGGCCTCCGGGGTGTCAGCCGCGCAGGCATGGAATGCTGGTTGACGCTGAGCTAATAGAACGCGCGAGGAAAAGGGATGACGCAGCGTTCAGCGAACTGGTGCAGGCGTATCGCAGGCGAGTCCTGGGCACGATTGGCCGGCTCATTGGCCGGCGTGAGGATGTCGAGGATGTCGGGCAGCAGGTCTTTCTGCGTTTATACCTTTCGCTGGACCAACTCAGAACGGCGGAGGTGTTCGAGCCGTGGCTTTATCGCTTGACTGTGAACGCGGCTTATGACTACCTTCGCAGACAGAGGCGGCGCCATGAGTTGAGGATGGCCGACCTCCCCGAGCAGCTAGTGCAGATGGCGGACGCGGCGGCGGGGGGAGCGAGGCTGCAGGAGGAGGGCGACAAGGCCCGGCTTCGCGAATACGTCCAGGGGTTGCTGGCCGGTATTTCGGAGGCCGATCGCGTGTTGCTCATTTTGAAAGAAGTTGAGGGTTTGTCGCTGAAGGAATTGGCTGAGATTTATCACGCCAAGGAGAACGCCTTGAAGGTGAGGTTGTTCCGGGCGAGGCAGAGGGTTTTGAAGGCCCTCTCCCTGGAGCGTTCGCGCTCAGAGGGAGAGGCTGACTTAGGGGGCGGGTCATGAAGAGACTGGATCCTTCGGGTAAGAACGCGGATTTGCTGGAGCGGGAACTCGACGCGCTGCTCGCCGCATATCGCGACGCCTGCTCCGATCCCGAGCCCAGTGCCAACTTCATGCCAGAACTGTGGGCGCGTATCGACAACAGCCGCTCCGCGTCCTACAACTTCAGGCGCTGGACGCAGGCCCTGGTGACGGCGGCGGCTGCCATATGCCTGATCCTCGGTTTCCTCCAGGCTCGTCTTCCGAGTCAACCCACGTTCTACACCCAGAGTTACATCGAGGCGCTGGAACAGGAGAACGCCACTGAGGTTCCTCCCTCTCTTGAGTTCGTGGTCGCCGAGGTTGGGGGCAGTCATCTGTGAAGTTCTCCAGAGTATCCATCGCGCTTCAACTTCTCCTGGTTTTCGTCTGCGGGGCGGCAGTCGGCGGCTTTGGCCACCGCTTCTACGTCAGCCGAGCCACCCCGGCGCCGGCTCCGTCGGCCGCAAAAAAGACGGGCGATCCCGTCTCCTTCCGGAATAGATACATCGGCGAGATGCGCTCCCGGCTCAATCTCTCCGGCGCGCAGGTTTACAAACTCAACGATATCCTGGATGCCAGCAGGACCAAGGTTACGGATTGGCGCAAGCGATCGGACCAGGAGATGAAGGACGTCCAGGAGGATCAGCAGACGAAGATTCGGGCCATGCTGGACCAGAAACAAGTTACTGAGTACGAGAAGATGCTGGCCGAGCGTGAACTGGAGAGACAGAAGCGTCGCCAGCGGCCCCCCGATCCCAATAAGAAGTAGGGCAAGCTTTAGCTTGCGGCCCCTAGGTTTTCTTCAGCACCTTCGCGTATTTCTTCTGGAACCGGTCGACGCGGCCGGCGGGGTCTATCAACTTCTGCCTGCCGGTGAAGAAGGGGTGGCATTTCGAGCAAATCTCGACGCGTAGGTCGCCCTTGTGAGTGGAGCGGGTGCGGAAGCTGTTCCCGCAGGCGCAGATGATGCTGATCTCGCCGTATGCGGGGTGAATCCCTGCTTTCATACCTGCCTGGGTCCTTTCGTTGGCCTAATGAATCCACAGTATACCACGTGGAAACGAGAACCCCCGCTCTCAGGCCCTTAGTTCAGCAGCCCGCCGTGTCCCAGGCCGGCCACCTCGCAACCCGACACGCGGTAGCGCGCCAGAAACGGCGGCAGTAGAAGGTCGACCACGCTGGGTTTGGCCGAGCGGTAGCAGCCTGGTGCGCAGAAGATGGGAACGTCGTCTTTGTATGCCAACAGGAGAAGGTTGCCGGGCTCGACCGGCGCCAGGAAGCGCTCCAGGTGGCAGCCGATGCGCTGCAATGCGCGGCCGATCACATCCCCCGGGCCAGCCGGAGCGGTGGTGGAAGCCGCCAGCACCAGCGCGGGCTTGGCGCTTACAAGGTGTTGCAGACTCTGGGCGACCGCCACTTCTTCCTCGAGGCATGCCAGGCCGTAGACCGTGGACACTCCGAACCTCTCCAGCCGTTGGCGCATGATGCTATCGAAAGACTGGCGAGCCCGCTCGCCGGCCACCGGGTCGCTGTAAAGGACCGCAACCGCCGGCTGCCGAATCGGCCGCGCCTGAAGGATGGGGCCGCGCTCCCTCACCATGGAAGCCACGGTCTCCAGTTCCGCCCGCCCCACGACGAAGGGAGCGCTCTTCACCGTCGCCACTCTCTGCTCGGCCGCCGCAAAGCTGAAGTTGGGCAGCGTGGCGATCACCGTGCTTCCCGTACAGTTGATCTGCTTCAATAACTCGTCGTCAACCAGGACGCAGCAGCTCTCGATGGCCACCAGGTTCGCCCGGCCGCCCGGCCCCAGGCGGATTTCCAGCGACCCGCAGCCCATTTCCCGTCCCACGAGCATCGCCGCTTCGTCCTCGCCGACCTCCCCCTCCTCCAGTTCCGTCACCCAGACCCGTTGCATCCCCTCGGTTTCCAGCAGGCGCACGTCGTCCTCACTCAAAAGATGGCCCTTGGCCAGCAGTTTCCTGCCTCCCGGACGGAATACCGTGCAGCACAGAATCCTTCCTGTAGACTCTCGAATGCCAATAGTTTGCGCTCTCATGGAAAACGAATCCCTTTCCGCACTGGTCCGACCCCAAAATCCGAGGAAACAAATAAGTGGAATGGAGAAAGGGAAGTTCTCACCCCAGCTTAAAAGGGGACAGACGCATTTTCCCCCACAGCCTTCGAACGCACTTCCTTTTTTCCTACATATGCCCCGCCGTTCCAAGCCGGCCAGAAAGCCAGGCTGATTGCTGGGTGCGGAAAAGATGGAAAATGCGTCTGTCCCACAGCCGTCTCTGGCTCCCCAGTCTGGACATGTTTCGAACTTTTGCGGCCCATACCGGACTGTGATCGAACCCGTGGACGGGCACAGTTTTCAGAGTGATCCATGCGAACTGCTGGCAAAGTCTGGACATGTCTCGAACTCGCCAAGGGATGCCGTAATTTCCGGATGCGCCGTCATCCGGAAAGCAAGAAGCAGAACCAGTAGTCAGTCAAACTGGGTTGGCTCCCCGGCATGGACACGCTTCGAACTTTTGTGGTCTAAGACGCGCTCTGCTCGAACCGACTCAAGGCATTCCGTGCGTTCAGCCTACCTGGAAAACTCGCTGACCCGTCCATCCTAGCCACCCAGTTTGGACGCTTCTCTATCCGTCGCAACCACGGGACCACTGCGGCGCCTCCCGGGTCGCACATCCCTCTGTCGGTAACCGGACTTTTCGGACGCTGCCGGAAGCGCACTCGACGAAGCTCAACTTCCGGTTGCGCGGCTGACGCTACGCGCGGGCAAGCCACCCCGAAGCGCTGCAGGAAGTGATCGAGGCAGAACGGATTGACGCAAAGTACTTTGTGTCGTAAAGTGACAAACATGAAGACATTGCTCTCTGCTGGGTCGCGCTGGTCCAGCAACTCACTATGCCCCCGACTCTGGTTGGTCCGGGAATCCGGGCCGGCTGCGAGCGCGCCTCTAGTACGCTGCAGAGCCTGTCCGCCGATATCTTCCTCGCCCCGCCCGCGAACGACCGCTGGGAGAAGAGACTCCGCGAGATGCTCGGAGCCCACCAGCGACGTTGCTAGGCGTGCCCGAACAGGAGAATACCGTAAGTGAGGAAATCAATGAAAAAGACCAGCCTGTCGTTCGTCATGACCGCTCTACTTGTCGGCGCCGCCGCTCACGCGCAGGAAAAGACCAGCGAAATCGACAAGATCTTCAGTTGGGTCACGCCGGGCTCGCCTGGGTGCCTGGCTGCCGCCTCGCATAACGGAAAGCTGGTCGTGAACCGCGCCTACGGCCTAGCCGACCTCGAGCGCAACGTTCCGCTGACCACGGACTCGATCTTCGACGCCGCATCCATAAGGAAGCAGTTTGTGGCCGCGTCGATCCTCCTCCTCGTTGAGGAAGGACGTCTGTCTCTATCCGACGACGTTCGCAAGCATGTTCCGGAGCTGCCCGATTACGGGCACAAGATCACGCTGGACCACCTGCTCACTCATACCAGTGGCCTTCGCGACTGGCTCGCGCTCCTAGACTGGGCGAACGGCAGTTACGACGCGATGACTATGATCCTGCGTCAGCGCGGTCTCAATTTCACGCCCGGCGAGGAATGGTCGTATTCGAATAGCGGCTATGTGCTGCTCGCTGAGATCGTCGCGCGCGCGAGCGGGATGTCGTTCGCCGACTTCGCGCGCAAGCGCCTGTTCGAACCGCTCGGGATGAAGGCGACGACGTACGTCGGCGTGTGGCGATACGTCGTGAAGAACCGCGCGCTTGCCTACGAGAAGGAGGGCGAGCGCTGGAGGATGGACATGCTGCTCGAGAACGATCGCGGGGGCGGCGGCGCCCTGTTTAGCACGGCCGCCGATCTTGTCACTTGGAACGATGCGCTGGCGAGCGCTCGTCTCGACAAGTTCGTCACCGAGAAGCTCCAGGAGCCGGCGACTCTGAGCAACGGTAGGAAGCTCGGCTACGCCCGGGGCCTCATGCTGGACACCAATTACGCCGGCCCGTTCGTATGGCACGGCGGGGGCGCGGCCGGATATCGATCCGTATTGGTCCGCTTTCCGCAGCAGAACTTTTCCGTCGCCGTCCTCTGCAATGCAGGCGAAGCGTCGGACAACCGGGACGAGTTTGCGGCCCGCATCTTCGACGTGTTTACCTCATCCACCGGCACTCGTCCAGCGCCGGCAGCGGTCGCCCGCAGTGCTTCCATAGAAGGGCTCGATGTGACCAGCAAGGCGGGGCTGTTCTTCAGCGAGCGCACCGGCGAGCCACTGCGCCTGACCGCCAACAACGGCAGGCTGGGCATCGCCGGCGGCGGGCCGCTCGCGGCAGTGTCCAGAGACCGCTTCCGCAATCCCCGCGCCTCGATGGCGTTCATGTCGCAGGACCAATTCGAATTGAGCTTCCTGTCGCAAAACCAGTTCGAACTGAAGTCCATGGAAGGCAACACGACACGCTATCGCCGTGCCCAGCTCTATGCGCCGGCCGCCGCCGATCTGGAGGCGTTTGCCGGCCGCTTCGAGAGCGACGAGCTGAGGGCGGTGTTCCAGATGACGCCCGGAAGGAACGGATTGATGGTCCGCCTCAACGATGCGGCGCGCGCAGGTCTCGAATTCGCACCGGTCGATCGCGACACCTTCCAGCGAGGGATGCTGACGTTGCGCTTCCGCCGGGACCAGGCGGGAAAAGTCGGTGCACTTGACTTCACCAATCCGGTGCTCCGCAACATCAGATTCACGCGGCTGAGCGATCCCACCAATCGCCCCTAGCGCCGCACCGGCCGCCAACAGGACCCTTGGTCGTATCTGCGGCGGTCCGGAGGTCATGTTGTTTACCCGCTCGTGAACCAATGTCCAGTAAGGATTCGAACCTGAAAAAAAAAGAGTTGTTGGTCGGGACAAACGTATCGGCCAGTGTCTTCAATGTGCGGGAGGTTGGCTTCCGGGCATGGATTCGAACCACGAATTAAGGACCTTCTGTAAGATCCGCAAATTATTCAGTTTACGAGCTTCTGGATCTCAGGAATCGCGGAAAAACCCGGCCTCGTGTCGACATGCAGGGTTCAGGATGCCCAATCAGTCAACACCACCGGAGACTCCGTTGATCTTCTTCCGCACATCGTCAGGCGGCGAGCCAGTTCGGGAGTGACTGAAGGGGCTGGACAGGAGCCGGCGCAAAGCGATAGGACGTTCTCCGGGAACAATGGCGATGGACTGTGGGAAATCCGGACGGACCTCCGACGAGGCGAACGGCGCGCACCGTGATCTGTCTCTACCGTGGACATCTGGTCGCGTTGCATGGGTTCATCAAGAAGACGCGGGCGATTCCGGACGAGGACTTGGCGACCGCGCGGAGACGTCAGAAGGAGTTGGAGCGATGAGCAAGAAGCATATGGGTTCGAGCGTCGACGACTTCCTCAGGGAGGAGGGCGCTTTCGAAGAGGCTCAGGCACAGGCAATTCAGGAGGTCGTCGCGTGGCAGTTGGCGGAGGCCATGAAGAAGAAGATCTCTAAGAACAAGCTGGCCACTCTGCTGCAGACGAGTCGGTCTCAGGTGGACCGTCTGCTCGACCCGAGAAGTGATATCACGCTCTCAAGCCTGCAACGGGCGGCGGCAATGGTGGGGCGCCGTGTCAGCATCGAGTTGGTTTGAGGTCTTGGCACCGCGCTGCCTGAGGGCTCAGTGCCAGTTCCAGGCAGGCCATTGACCAGAGTAGGATGAAATGTCATACTCAGGGCATGGTGCGGAAGATTGCCGTAACTTTGAATCCCAATACCGTTGCGGATCTCGACAGGTGGGTTCGCGAGGGGCGTTTTCCCAATCGAAGCAGGGCGCTTCAGTCTGCGGTTGATTACTTTGCCGAGAGGGACAAGCGAAATCGACTCGTGCGGGAGCTGAACAAACTCGACCGCGCGGAAGAGAGTCGCCTTGCCGAGGAAGGCCTGGGTGACGAATCGTGGCCAATCTACTGAGAGGAGAGGTATACTGGGCTGACCTGAACCCGGTTCGTGGAAGTGAGCAATCGGGAATTCGCCCTGTGCTGATCCTCAGCAATAATCATTTCAATCGGCGCTCCGGTACGGTGATCGCGATGGCAGTCACCAGCCAGCCGCCCAAGGCAGGCTTTCCACTCACATGGGAATTGCCAGCTGGCAGCCTCCCGCGCGCGTCATGGGTCAAGATCTCTCAGGTAAGGACGATCTCCGTTGACAGGATCGGAAGGCGGCTGGGAGAGGTGGACGCGTTGGATTTGAGTCAGGTCGTCGATGGTCTGACCGAACTGATTACGTAGCGATCGTGGGTCCCCGCTTGGGGCGGTGAACACGATACGGCCATTTCCTGCGATTTCCACCTAGAACAGTTTTCCCCGCCGCAGGTAGGCCGGGGTGTCGAGATCGTCCTCGGCGGGTTCCGGCGGAGACGCGACAATTGGCGGCGCCGGCTCTGGCTCCGGATTCGTGACAGGCTGCTCTATGGGTTGGGGAACGGGGACGGGCTTCGGCTGGGCGGCGGCGGCCCGGTTGAAACCCGTGGCGATCACGGTGATCTTGACCGCATCGCCCATGGCCTCGTTGAGCACCACGCCGAAGCTGAGCTGCGCGTCCTCGCAATTGGCGGCCTCGCGGATCAGAGTGCAGGCTTCGTTGACCTCGTGCAGGCCCAGTTTGCTCGACCCGCTGATATTGACCAGCACCCCGCGCGCTCCGTTGATGCCGCCTTCCTCCAGCAGGGGGCTGTTGATGGCCTGACGCGCCGCTTCCACTGCCGCATTTTCGCCGCTGGCGGATGCCGTGCCCATCATGGCGTAGCCCATGCCGAGCATTGTCGCTTTGATGTCCGAGAAGTCGCGGTTAATGAGGCCGGGCGTGACGATGATGTCGCTGATGCCCTGAATGGCCTGCCGCAGCACATCGTCGGCGGACTTGAACGCCTCGATGAAGCTCGTGCCGCGCGGCAGCAGGTTCAGCAGCCGATCGTTGGGGATGGCGATGACCGTGTCCACCGTTGCCGCCAGGTCGGCCAGGCCTCGTTCGGCTTGTTGACAGCGGCGCGGCCCTTCGAAGGTGAAAGGCTTGGTTACGACCGCCACGGTCAGCGCGCCCAACTCCTTGGCGAGTGATGCCACCACTGGAGCCGCGCCCGTGCCGGTGCCGCCTCCCATGCCGGCGGTGACGAACACCATTTCCGTCTTATCCAGGATCTCGACGATCCGTTCGGTGTCCTCCAGAGCCGCTTGCCGGCCGATCGCCGGATCGGAGCCGGCCCCCAGGCCCCCGGTAAGCTTGGCGCCGATCTGCAGTTTGCGCGGCACCGGCGAGGATTGAAGCGCCTGCAGGTCCGTGTTCACGATATGGAACTCCACGCCCTCCATCCCTTCGCCCATCATGCGCGCCACGGCGTTGGACCCGCCTCCGCCAACGCCAATCACCTTGAACCGGACCCTCGAATTGCTTTCTTCCTGGATCTCGAACTTCAACTCCTCGGGATTCATTTCGATCAGCGCCATAGTCGCGTTCCTCTCCTATAGACGCAAGCAACTCGCGCCATAGTGGCGCAAGCTTTAGCTTGCGGCCTACTAACCAAAAACACGCTCCCACAAACGGGGCTTCTTCTCCGCGGCGCCCGGCCGCTGTTTCAGGCGGGCCGAATACAGCATAAGACCGGCGGCGGTGGTCCAGGCCGGGGTGTAGATCTCGTCCGGCCAGTCTTCGACCCCCACCGGCAGACCGTTTCGCGCCTGGCAGTTCAGCACTCGCTCGGCCATGTCGCACATGCCCGGGAGCTGCGTCGCTGCTCCCACCAGCACAATCCCGCTCACCCGTCCTTGCTCGGTTCCCGATTTGGAGAGTTCGCCTCCGACGTAAAGGAACAACTCTTCGGCCCGCGCCTCCAGAATCTCGTTCAGATCGCGCCTCGGCGCTTCTCTCGGCCGCCGCCCTTCGGGGGACGGCAGTTCGATGAGGCTGTTGTCGGCGGTCATGCCCAGCATGGCGCAGCCGCACTCCTGTTTAAGCCTCTCGGCGTCTTCCCTCGGGATGCAGAGCCCGTGGGAAACGTCGCGCGTGAAGTGGTCGCCGCTGATCGCCAGGCTGGACGCGGCCAGCAGCGCTTCTCCATAGTAGATCGCCAGGTCGGTCGAATGAGCGCCGATATCCACGACGGCGACTCCCGAGGCCCTCTCCTCGACCGAAACTGAGCCGTAGGCCGCGGCCACGGGCTCGAACACGGTCTCCTCTACGGCGAGATGCGCCTGGTGCATGGCGCCCACCAGGCAGGCGTGCTCCTGAGCCGATGCCGTTATCAGGTGCACGAACGATTCCAGCCGCGATGCTCGCGCTCCTTGCGGGTCCCAGTACCGCGCCCGGCCGTCGACGATAAAGTCCTGGGGCGCCATCTGGAGGACCATGCGGTCGGACGGCAGTTGCACATCCAGCGCCTGCTCCACCGCGAACTGGATGTCCTTCTCGTCGATCTCGCGCGGCCGCCCCATCTCGTAGACGCCGCGGTTGTTCAGACCCTCGATGCCGCCGCCGCCCATGCCCACCACGGCTGAGCCGATCGAGACCCCCGCGCTTCTCTCCGCTTCCCTAACCGCCTTCTCGATCGATTCCACCAGCGACTGCTGCGCCGCGATCCGCCCCTTCAGCCACCCGCCCGCTTCGGTCTCTCCCGCGCCGAGCAGCCGGACGCGCGAGTTCTCCAACGCCCCGATCAGGCAGCGCGTGCGCTGGCTTCCCGCGTCCAGGCCAACCGCGTATCTCGGCTCAACCACCCTTTACGCCTCCCTCCACCGCCGTAATCCGGTCATCCAGGCGAAGGTCGAAGGTGGCGGCGTCCGGCAAGCGCTGGCGGATCTCCCCGTAGTGGCCCATGAAGCTCTGCAAGCGAGATAGAAAATTTCGATTTCCCAGCATCAGCAGCAGCGCGCGCCCTTCGGTCTGCTGAACCACATTGACATTTTCGGTATCGCTCACATCGATCTCGGAGATCTGGTCCGAGAGAGTTCCGATCTCCTTGAGCAGGCGCAGCGCCGCGGCGACACGCTGCTGCCGCATGGGCTGGCTCTGCTGGTGGCGGATACCGGTCAGCACCGGCAAGGTGAATCGCGCCCGGGGCGGCTGTCGCAGGATGACGCCATCGGCGTCGATGAGCGCGGCTTCGAAGGAGGGTGAACCGCCTCCGGCCGGGATCTGGACGAAAGCCACCGGCGTACGCTCGACTATCCTCACCGCCACCCGATCCGGCCAGAGCCTGGACACACTGGCGTCCTTCACCCAGTCGATGGCCAGCAGGCTCCGCCGCCTCTCGGCCAGAGGAAGCAGGTAGATGCTTCGCCCGTAGTCCGGCGTGAATGCGTTCAGGATCGCATCCCGGGACGCGTGGCCCACGCCCTCGATCTGAAGCGCGGGATTCCCGCCGCCGTCCGTGGCAGGGACGGCCAGAATAAACTGGGCCTCGCTCGCCATGAACTGGTCCGCCCGGCTGTAAGCGTAAAGCGCCGCCACTCCCAGCGTGAGGACCAGCGCCGAGTACAGCCCGTAGCGCAGGCCCCTGGTCCAAGTCCTCTTCTTCGCTTCCTGTTCAGACCCCTGTTTCCGTCCCATTCTCACGGCCCCTTCTTAACCCTTCCAGAACCAGGTCGCCCGCTTGCGAGACGCTGCCCGCTCCGAGCGTGATCACCAGGTCGCCATCCCGGGCCAGTTCCAGCGCGCGGTCCGCGGCCCGGGTCATTGTGCCCGCGTACTCGGCCGCATGATGCCCGACGCCGCGGATCCTTTCGGTCAGAGCCGCTGCGGTCACGCCTTCAATCGGCGGCTCGGAGGCGGCGTAGACGTCCAGCACCAGGACTGAGTCGGCCTGGTGAAAGGCGCCGGCGAACTCCTCCATGAGCTGCTGGGTTCGGGTGTAGCGATGCGGCTGAAACAGCACGTGAATGCGGCGGTATCCTCCCAGACGGGCGGCCGCCAGCGTGGCCCGGATCTCGGTCGGATGGTGGCCGTAATCGTCAACCACCGTGACGCCGCGCTCCTGCCCGCGGATCTGGAAGCGCCGGTCCACGCCCGTGAAAGTCGCCAGCGCCTCCCGGATCTTCTCCGGCGCGACCTCCAGTTCCAGGGCCACGGCCGCTGCCGCGGTTGCGTCGAGCACGTTGTGCAATCCCGCCACCGGCAGGTGGAACGCGCCCAGCGCCCGCCCCCGCAGGGCCAGTTCGAACGTGCTGGAGACGGGCCCGCACACGATGCCGCCGGCCACGAGGTCCGCTTGCGCGCTTGTCCCGTAGGTGACCACCCGCCGGTTCAGCGATGGCAGTATCAGCCTCACATTTTCGTCGTCCAGGCACACGATGGCCGCTCCGTAGAACGGCGTCTTGTTGGCGAATTCGACGAAAGCGTCGCGAGTGTCCTCGATCGACGAATAGCAGTCCACGTGCTCGCGGTCGATGTTGGTTATCACCGCCAGGATCGGCGACAGCTTAAGGAACGACCGGTCGCTCTCGTCGGATTCCACCACCAGGAATTCGCTCCGTCCGACCCTGGCGTTGGAGCCGCCCATGGTGGCGGCGCGGCCGCCGATGACCACCGTCGGGTCCAGCCCCGCATGGCACAGGATGGCCGCCGTCATGGACGTAGTCGTGGTCTTGCCGTGGCTGCCGGCCACCGCGATGCCGTACTTGAGGCGCATCAACTCGGCCAGCATTTCGCCGCGCGGGATCACCGGAATCTGGAGCCTCCGCGCCTCCTGCACCTCGGGGTTCCGCGCGTCGACGGCGGAGCTGACCACCAGCGCCTTGGCCCCGGCGATGTTGGCGGCGGCGTGCCCTTCCGCGATGCGGGCGCCCAGCGTTGCCAGCCGCTCGGTCGCCGGGCTGAGCTTCAGGTCGCTGCCGCTGATCTGGTAGCCGAGGTTCAGCAGGACCTCGGCGATGCCGCTCATGCCGATGCCGCCGATGCCGGTGAAGTGCAGGTGCTGCCGCTTAAAAAACATTCTGATATCGTATTGTTTCGGCTTATTCCGCCGCTGTCAACGTAAATCCGCTTTCGCCGCCAGTTCCTCTAGAATATCGGCCGCGCGCCGGGCCGCGCCGGGGCGGGCCAGGCTCCGCGCCGATTGTCCCATGCGCTCCAGCGCCGCCGGCTTCCCAAGCCAGCGCCGAAACCTCCTCGAATAGTCTCTCGCCGGTAAACTCCGCGTCGGCCACCAGCCGCGCCGCGCCCGCGCGGGCCAGCGCCTCGGCGTTGCGCAGTTGGTGCTGGTCGGCGGCATGGGGGAAGGGAACCAGGATCGAGGGCTTGCCCGCCGCGGCGAGTTCCGCCACGGAGCCGGCGCCCGAGCGGCAGACCACCAGGTCGGTTCGGGCAAACGCCGAGGGCATGTCATCGATAAACGCGGCCGCCTCGCCTTCTAGGCCGCTCGACGCGAACCCGGCGCGAAGTGCGTCGCAATCTTCCTTTCCGGTCTGATGAATCAGGCGCACCGGAAACGCCGCCTGGCGAAACAGCGGCCAACTCTCGCGGACCGCCTGGTTGAGCCGGCGCGATCCCCGGCTGCCGCCGGTGATGAGCACAGTCAGGCGCTCTTCGCGGGGCTTCGCGGGCAGCGCGAAGAACTCCTCGCGCACCGGCAGGCCCGCCAGTTCCGCCTTGTCCTTGGGGAACTGGGCGCACGCCTCGGGGAAGCTCACCAGAGCCCGGTCGACGAACCGCCCCATCCACCGGTTCGTCACGCCCGCCACGGCATTGGGCTCCATCAGCACCATCGGGATGCGCCGCAGCCACGCCGCCAGCATGGCGGGGCCGGCCACGTAACCGCCCATGCTGAATACGGCCGCCGGGCGGCGCTCGCGGCACACCGCCCAGGCGCGCGCCACGCTCTGCGGCAACTGCCCCAGAGTGCGCAGCGTTTGGGCCGCTCCCACGCGCTTCAGCCCGCCGATCTCGATCCACTCGATGGGGAAACCTTCGGCCGGCGCCAGCCGGGCTTCCGCGCCCTGCCGGGTCCCGATGAAGAAAGGCCGGTGGCCGCGCCGCCGTAGTTCGCGCGCCACTGCCAGCGCCGGGATCACGTGTCCTCCGGTGCCCCCGCCGGCCATGAGAAATGCCAGCGGCGCGCTCATGCCGAGTGTTCGCCCACGCTTTGCAGAATGCCCAGACAAACCAGCGTGCTCAGCAGAGAACTGCCGCCATAACTGATCAATGGCAGGGGGATGCCCTTGGTGGGCGCCAAACCTATCACCACGCTGATATTCATGAAAGCCTGGACCGCGATGAGCGTTGCGACGCCCAGCGCCAGGTACTTGCCAAAATGATCCGGACAATGGAAGTAGATCCGCAGCCCTCGCCAGAATATGACCAGGAATCCACCTACCACCAGCAATGCCCCCAAAAGCCCGAATTCTTCGGCCACGATGGCATAGATGAAGTCGGTATGGGCCTCCGGCAGGTAGGAGAGCTTCTGCTTGCTCTGCATGGGCCCGACGCCCAGGGGCCCGCCCGAGCCCACGGCGATCTTAGACTGCTCGAGGTGGTAGCCGGAGTCGCCGGTCGACTTTGCGTTGACCAACAGGGCTTTCAGTTTCCCGCCCGGATCCACGGCTCTTACCAGTGACATGTCCAGCACCGTGTATTGTGGATCGAAGTAGCCGAACACGCGCGCGATGCGGTAAGGCTTGGACAGAATCGCGGCCAGCACGAACGCCAAGAGGACGGCGCCGGCGACAATGAAATGGCGCTTCTCCATCCCCGCGACGAAGAAGATCACCGCGGCCGTGGCTGCCAGCACAACCGCCGTGCCCAGGTCCGCCACCATCACCAGGCCGGTGACCAGCCCCACAACCAGCCCCGCCGGCATCAGTGTGTGCTTGTCGTTGATGGCCGTGGCGCGCCGCTCGACGAAATAGGCCAGGAAGAGAATCAGGGCCGGTTTGGCCAGCTCCGATGGCTGGAAGCTCAGCAGCCCCAGGCGGAACCAGCGATGCAATCGCGGATCCATTATGTAAACCAGCAACAGTAGCACCAGCGCCACCGAGATGGCCGTGAAGATCCAGCCCGCCGAGTTGAGCCGGCGGTAGTCTCTCCTCTTCAAGAACATCATCACCGGTATCGCGAACGCGGCCCAGCCGAGTTGGCGCAGCGCAAAATGGCCGCCCGATCCGTAGCGCACCTGCGCCATGACGGAAGAGGCGCTGAACACCATCAGCAGTCCGAAAGCCGTCATGCCGATGATCGTGGCGAACAGTATCCAGTCGGTTCTAACTCGTTGGGCCATGGGATACCACTAGCTCGCGGCCTCCAGTCGATTCACAAATTCTTGAACACTCTTCCCCGATGTTCGTAGCTTTCGAATTGATCGAAGCTCGCGCAGGCGGGCGCCAGCAGTACGGTGTCGCCGGGCGCTGCCTGCCCGAACGCCGTCGCGACCGCCTTCTCCAGCGTGCCGCACTCGATCAGCGGCGCGGTCCCCTTCAATTGGGCCGCGATGAGCGGCGTGGCCGCTCCGATCAGTAGCGCTGCCCGGGCTTTGGCCGCCAGCGGGGCGCCCAGCGGCGAGTAATCGCTGCCCTTGTCCTTCCCGCCCAGGATGACCCACAGCCCGCCCGCGAACGCCTCGACGGCCTTGAGCGTCGAGTCCACGTTGGTCGCCTTCGAGTCGTTGTAGAAATCCACCCCGCGCACCGTTCGCACGAACTCGAGCCGGTGCTCGACGGCGCGGAACGTCCGGATTGCCGCCGCGATTGCATCCAGCGGGGCTCCGGCCTCGTGCGCCGCCGCCGCCGCCGCCATGACGTTCTCGATGTTGTGCCGTCCCTTCAGCGGAATTTCGCCGGCGTCAAGCAGGAGGCGGCCTTCGTAGAGCAGGCGGTTGCCATCCAGCCAGATGCCGGGCCTCGCGGCTCGGGCCAGGCTGAACCAGAACGCACGGCCGCGGGCGTGAGCCGCATAGCTGGCCGCTACCTGGTCGTCGGCGTTCAGCACGGCGCAGTCGCCCGATTCCTGGGTTTCGAACAGGCGGCCCTTGGCGGCGGCGTAGGCCTGAAAGGTGTGGTGCCGGTCCAGGTGGTCCTGCGTCACGTTCAGCGCGACGCCCACGCGGGCGCGAAAGCGCTCCACGGTTTCCAGTTGGAAGCTCGACAGTTCCAGCACGTTCCACTGGCCCGGCCGCGAGGTTGCGACCATGGTCGCGGCGGCCGCCGTGCCGATGTTGCCGCCCACCTGCGCCGGGATCCCGCACTCCCGCAGAATGTGCCCTACCAGAGCGGTGGTCGTCGTCTTTCCGTTCGATCCGGTGATGCCGATCGTCTCCCCTTGCAGGAAGAATCCCGCCAGCTCAATTTCTCCGATGACGTGGATGCCCTTGCGGCGGGCCCGCTCCAACACCTCCAGGTCCGCCGGCACGCCGGGGGAGATCACGATCCAATCCGCGTCCTCCAGCGCCTCCCAGGATTGTGGCCTGAATTCCACGTCGAGGCGCTCCAGGGTTGCCACCGCCCCCGGTATCTGGGCTGCGGGCCGCGAGTCGCAGGCGCGCACATCCGCGCCCTTTTGGGCCAGCAGGTCAATGGCGGCCAAACCCGACTTGCCCAGCCCTACGACGACAGCCTTTGCTCCTTTGAAATCCAACGCCTTCACCTCAGCTTCAGCGTGCTCAGGGCCAGCAGCGCCAGCACCAGCCCGGCAATCCAAAAGCGCACGATGATCTTCGATTCCTTCCAGCCCAGCGCCTCGAAATGATGATGCAGCGGCGCCATTTTGAAGATGCGCTTGCCGCCGCGCAGCTTGTAGCTGCCTACCTGGAGGATCACTGACAGGGCTTCCAGCACGAAAACGCCTCCGATGAACAGCAGCAGGATCTCCTGCTTGATGAGCACCGCCACGGTGGCCATGGCGGCGCCCAGCGACAGCGATCCGACATCGCCCATGAAGATGTCGGCCGGGTGTGCGTTGTACCAGAGGAAGCCCAGCGACGCCCCGGTCATGGCGCCGCAGAAAATCGTGAGCTCGGAAGCGCCGGGCAGCCTCACCAGGTCGAGATAGGCCGCAAACTGCGCGTGGCTGCTGACGTAGGTGAGGATCGTCATGGCGCCCGACGAGACGATCATCAACCCGATGGCCAGCCCGTCCAGCCCGTCGGTCAGGTTCACGGCGTTGGCCGAGCCCGCGATCACCACGATCAGGAAGCCGAAGAATGCCACGAACGCCAGCGGATAGGTTAGTGGGCTGGTCAGGAATCGGTCGATCAGCATGTCCGGCTTAAGCTGCTTGAAGAACGGCACGTTCATGCCGGTCGAGTACAGCCCCTTGGCGTGCAAAATCAGCAGGAGCAGACCGACCAGCAGCGCTCCGGCGACCTGGAGCAGAAACTTCTTCCTTCCGCTTAACCCCAGATTGCGCCGCTGCTTAACCTTGGAGAAATCGTCCCAGAAGCCGATGGCGCCGAAGGTCACCATCCCGAACATGGCCACCCAAATATACGGGTTCGTAAGATTAGCCCACAGCAGGGTAGGGACCACGATTGCCACCAGAATCAGCACGCCTCCCATGGTGGGAGTGCCGGCCTTCTGCTGGTGCGACTGCGGACCTTCCTCCCGAATGTGCTGGCCGATCTGTAGCTGGCGAAGCTTTTGGATCAGCCAGGGACCAAGCACGGCGCACAGCAGCAACGCGGTCAAGCTCGCGAAAGCCGTGCGAAAGGTGACGTAGCGAAACAGAGGGAACGGGAAGAATCGCGGATAGAGCTGTTCGTAGAGTAACCAATAAAGCATGCCAACCTACTTCGTGAAACTTTCAAGCGCCTTCTCGACCTGAGTTCCGCGCGAACCCTTGAACAGAATGGCGTCCCCGTCGCGAACCTCTCCGCGCACAAACTCGCCGGCCCGGCCGGGATCTTCAAAGAAAACCGCGGCGCCGCGCGGCATGCCCGCCCGGATGGCCTCGTCCACCATGTGGCCCGCGTCCCCCCGGACGCCGACGAGCAGGTCGATCCCCCTGGCGACGGCATGGCGGCCCACTTCGCGGTGTAGGGACTCGGACCAGCGCCCCAATTCCAGCATCTCCCCCAGCACGGCGATCCGGCGGCGAGCCGGAGCCTCCCGCATCTGATCCAGCATGCGCATGGCCGCTTCCGGGTTGGAGTTGTAGCAATCATCCAGGATGGTAACGCCGCGGTGCACGAATCGCCGGCCCCGCATCCGGCCCGATTCCATAGACCGGACGGCCTCCGTGAGCCGCCCGAGCTCGATGCCAAACACGCGCGCCACGGCCAGTCCCGCCAACAGGTTCATGACCCCGTGCGCCCCAGTCATGGGGCTCTCCAGCCAGAGCGAGCCATCCACTCGAAAACGGACGCCGTCCGGCCGGTATTCGACTTCGTCGGCGCGAACGCCGGCTTCTGCCGACAACCCGAAGGTGATGCTGCGGCCGGGGTGGATCTCGCGGAACGCCGCCACGCGCGGATCATCCGCGTTGAGCACGGCCACGCCGTCCGGCGGCAGCGACTCGATGAGCTCGCGCTTAGCCAGCGCCACTTCCTCGATGGAACTGAAGAATTCGACGTGGGCGTGGCCGACGTTGGTCACTACGCCGATGTCCGGCCGCGCGATGCCAGCCAGTTGGCGGATCTCGCCGGCGTGGTTCATTCCGATCTCAAGCGCCGCCGCCCGCGCCTCTGGTGGAAGGCGCAGAATCGATAGCGGCAGCCCGGCGTGATTATTCAGGTTTCCGGCCGACTTGCCCACCGGCAGGGCCACGCTCAGCAGGCTGGCGATGATCTCCTTGGTGGTCGTCTTGCCGGCGCTGCCGGTCACCGCTATCACCGAACCGCCCCACTTCCGGCGCGCCCATGCGGCCAGGTTCTGCAACCCCTCCAGCGTGTCCCGCACCTTCAGCCACGGCCCCGCGCCGTCAAGCTGGCGGTCGACGACGGCGGCGACGGCGCCCTTGCCGAGAACCTCTCTGGCGAAGGCGTGGCCGTCGTGGTTCGGCCCCATCAAAGCGAAGAACAGGTCGCCGGGGGCCACCGTGCGCGAGTCAATGCTCCAGCCGGTGACGAGGGAGGTGGGCGCAGCCGCCGCTTCCGCGCCGATCGCCGCCGCCACCTCGGAAAGCCCAAACCTCATTTATCCTCCCGGCGGTAGCCGAAGCCGCGCAGGATCTTGCGGACCACTTCGCGATCGTCGAAGTCGATGGTTCGGTCCTTGAGAATCTGGTAGGTCTCGTGGCCCTTGCCGGCCACCAGGACGAAGTCGCCCTGCCCGGCTTCCTTCAAGGCCAGAAGAATGGCTTTCGTGCGGTCCGGTTCGGAGATGTAAGGCACATCGAAGCGCTGCAAGCCGACCATGGCGTCGTTCATGATCGCCAGGGGATCCTCCGAGCGCGGGTTGTCGGACGTGAGCACGACGAAGTCGCTCAGTTCGGCCGCCGCCGCGCCCATCAGGGGCCGCTTCGTTCGGTCCCGGTCTCCGCCGCAGCCGAACACGGTGATGATGCGCTTCGGGGAAAGTTCACGCGCGGCCCGAATGACGTTCGCCAGCGCGTCGTCGGTGTGCGCGTAATCCACTACGACGGTGAACGGCTGTCCTTCATCCACCCGCTCAAAGCGGCCCGGCACCGCCCGGCACTGCTCGATGCCGCCGGCGATCGTCTCCAGGTCCAGCCCATAGCTGAGGCCGGCGCAGCAAGCCGCCAGGATGTTGTACACGTTCATCTTGCCCGCCAGGGAAGACCGGACCGGAATCGCCCCGCCCGGCGTCTGCAATTCGAATTGCAGACCCTCGGCCGTGGCCTGAACCCGGGCGGCGCGCACATCCGCTTTCTTCTCCAGGCCATAGGCCAGCCGGCGCGTTTCCGGGGAGAGACGCAGTTCGCGGCCGTGAGCATCGTCCACGTTTACGGCGGCCACGCTGGGGGGCGGCCCGCCGCAACCCGTGAAAAGCAACTGCTTGGCGGCGAAGTACTCCTCCATGGTGTGGTGGAAGTCCAGGTGGTCTCTGGTCAGGTTCGTGAATAGAGCCGTGTGGAACCGGATGCCGTAGACCCTTCCCAGCGCGAGCGCGTGAGAAGATACCTCCATTGTAACGTGCGTTCCGCCCTGCCGCTCCAGATCCGCGAAGATGCGGTACAAGTCGAGCGATTCCGGCGTCGTATTCGGCGCGTGCCGAATCTCGCCGGCCACTTGATACTGGATGGTGCCCACCAGCGCGGTGGTCTTGCCCGCCGCCTGAAGGATCGAGTCCACCAGATAGGCGGAGGTCGTCTTCCCGTTGGTCCCGGTGATGCCCGTCAAACCCAGGCGTTCGTCGGGCTCATTGTAGAAGTTGCGCGACGCCAGGGCCAGCGCCTCGCGCCCGTGTGGGACCTCGATCCATCGCCCGCTGAAGCCCTCCGGCCTGGCAAGTTCGCTCACGACCGCGCAGGCCCCGCGCTCGACAGCTTCCCGCGCGAAGTCGCGGCCGTCGGCCCGCTTGCCCTGAAACGCGAAAAACAGCGTGTTTCCGCGGACCCGGCGGGAGTCGTACTCCAGGCTCTCGACGGGAACATCGGCGAGAGGTTGGGGAAGCTGGGTCCGCAGCCGCACCCCGGCCAGGATTTGACTAAGGTTCATTCTTCACTACCGCGCAAACTGTATCCGAACCCGTTCGCCACGCGGCAGGATGTTTCCGGCCGAAGGCGCCTGTGAGCGGGCAATGCCGCTTCCCATCAGTTCCACGGGCAATCCCAGCTCGGCCGATTCCTCCAGGACCGATCGCATCGTCTTACCGGAGAAGTTCGGAACCGTCGGCCCCCACAGCTCCAGCGGCGCCCCGCGATCGGGGATCCCCGGCTTCGAGAGCGCGACAACCGGGGATCCCAGATCGGCGATAGCCAGGTCCGCGAATTGGGCCGGCTGAGCTTCCCGAGGGGGAGGACCATCGGGAAGATCCTTGGGAACGTTGAGCAGGCGGAGGGCCGCCGTCGCCACCTCACGAAAGACCGGCGCGGCCGCGACGCCGCCAAACACTGACGCGCCGTTTATGGTCACTACCACGACGATCGCTGGATTGGCCACCGGGGCAAAGCCCGCAAAGGAAGCATTGTAGAGGTGCGTATAGCAGGCGCAGGCGGGGTCGAAGATCTGGGCTGACCCGGTCTTGCCGCCCGCCGTGTATCCTCTCAGCCGCGCCTGGGTCCCTGTGCCGTGCAGGACCACTCCCTCCATCATCTGGCGCATGGTGATCGCGGTTTCGGGCTGCAACACGCGTTGGGGTGGCGTGACCGGCTCAAGCTCGGGCTTTTCGCCCGGCCGCTGGCGGCTGAGGATCAGCCGCGGCTTAACCAGCAGCCCGCCATTGGCAATGACCGACACGGCCCGAGCCAACTGCACCGTGGTCGTGCTGACTTCGTGGCCCATCGACACGGAACCTATGGAGGTGCGGCCCCAATTTTTCAAGTCGCGCACTTTTCCCTGGGACTCGGCGGGCAGCGGCAGTCCCGTCGTCTGGCCGAATCCGAAACGGCGGACATAATCCAGAAGGTTCTTCGATCCGACCTTCAGGCCGATTTGGATCGCGCCGATGTTGCTGCTCTTCGCCAGCACCTCGGACATGGGCAGGGCGCTGTAAGGGTGGGTGTCGTGAATCACCCTTCCGAAGAGATTGAGCTGGCCGTTGCCGCAGTTGATCACCGTGTCGGGACGCACATCCGTGGTTTCGAGCGCCGCCGATAGGGTGATAATCTTGAACACCGATCCCGGCTCGAAGGGCACGGAGACGGCTTCGTTAGCCCTGTCTTGCAGGTCCTGTTCGGAAGCGGCCGGGCGGCCGGCGTCGAAGAATGGGTAACTGGCCAGCGCCAGGATGTCGCCGGTGACCGGGTTCATCGCCACGACGCTGCCGGTCCGGCTGTGGCTGTCCTGAACCGCCTTGGCCAGTTCCCGCTCGGCGACGTGCTGCACTCGCTCGTCGATGGTCAGCGTCAGGTCTTTGCCGGCCAGGGGCGGGCGCTGAAGTTGAGACCCCACGCCGCGCTGGTTGACGTCTCTGGTCAAGCGCTCGTGGCCGGACCGCCCTTGGAGTTCTTTGTCGAGGCTCTGCTCGAGGCCGGCATTGCCCCTTTCCTGGTGGTCCACTCCACCCACCAGGTGCGACGCCAGCGATCCATTGGGATAGGCCCGCAGGCTCTCCCGCCGGAAATCGATCCAGCTCCTGGGACGGTTTCATGGCCCGCAGACGCTGCACCTCGCTCGGGTCGGCCTTCCGCTTCACCCACAGAAAACCGCGGTTCTCTTTTGCCGCCGCCGTCAGACGGGCTTCCCATTCGGCGCGGTCCACACCGAGCACGCGCGCCAGGATTCCGGCCGCGATTTTCGGCGCGGGGGCTTGCAGCGGATTCACCGCCACCGAGTCGACCGGCACGCTCAGCGCCAGCGGACGCCCCAGGCGGTCATGGATGCTGCCGCGCGGCGCCGGAATCTCGACCACCTTGCTGGCTTGATTCTCGGATCTCTTGCGGTAGTCCTGGTGGTGGAAGACCTGAAGGTAAACCAGTTTGCCGGCGATCAGCGCCACCCAGACAATGGCCGCAATCACCAGCCAGGTTGCGCGCTCCGTAGCCCGTGCTTGCGCCCTCGACCTCATCCCCCTGCTCCGTCGCCGCGGCCCTTACTTCGCCGGGACGTTGAGGGCCAGCGCGCCGTCGGCCTTGGGCTGGAGGAACACCACTTGTTCGGGCCCGGGGTCGACGAACTGCTGGGTCCGCGCCAGCTCTTCAAGCCTCTCCGGACTCAGCAGTTGCGCTTCCTGCACCTCGAGCGCCGAGCGCTGGGCCAGCAGTTTCTGCTGGTCCACCTTGAGGGCCTCGATCTGGTAGCCCGCCAGCCGCTGGTAGGCGCTGGGCCACAACAGCGCGGTCAGAACCAGAGTGCCGGCGCAGGTGGTGGCAATCCACCGCCAGCACCGGGCGCTGGCCCGCGGGTCCGCCTGCCGGACCACGCTGGAGTTATCGATCGCCTTGCGGTAGAAGTAGATCCGCTCGTTGGGAAATGGCCGTAGCCGGCGCGGATCGGCCCTTTCCGGGCGGTCCGCGCGCCGCGTGTCTTCCCACATCCCGGCTTCCGCTTCTAGTCTTCCGTACAACCCTGCCTGTGTGGCCATTGTTTGCTCCCCGCTACGACATCTCAACGGCGCGCAGCTTCGCGCTGCGCGACGCGGCGTTCAACCCCACTTCTTCCTCCGACGGCCTGACCACGTGCTTGGTCAGGATTCTCACCCTGCCCTGCCGGGCGAGCGACTGAAAACTCCGCTTGACCTTCCCGTCTTCCAATGACATGAACGATATGATGACGATGCGCCCACCGCTCTCGACGAGTTCGGGCGCCGCTTCCAGAAGGCTGTCCAGCTCCGGCTGCTCTTCGTTGACGGCAATCCTCAAAGCCATGAAAGTCTGAGTCGCCGGGTGCAGGCGACCCGTTCGGGGCGCGGCCCGCTCCACCACACTGGCTAGGTGCAGCGTGCTTCGTATGGGCCGCGCCCGAACGATAGCTCTGGCAATCTTTCGCGACCTCCTTTCCTGGCCGAGACCAAAAATCAAATCGGCCAGCGCCTTTTCGGCGACTGTATTGACAAGCTCCTCCGCCGTCAGACCCCGGCTGCGATCCATGCGCATGTCCAAGGCTCCGTCGGTGGAGAAGGAGAAACCCCTTTGGCAGTCCGTCAACTGATAACGGCTGGCGCCCAAATCCGCCAGCAGTCCCGCTACTTTGTCCACTCCGCAGGCCGCCAAGGCCGAACCGAGCTCCGAGAACCGGGCCTGCCGGTACGAGATCCGCGCACTCCACTCGGCCGTGTTGCTCGCGGCCAGAGCCAGCGATTCCGCGTCCCGGTCGCATGCAATCACCCTGCCGCTCTCCAGCCCGCGGGCGATGGCTGCCGTATGGCCCCCCAAGCCCGCCGTGGCGTCCAGGTACACGCCGTCCGGTCTCGGCGCCAGATACTCCAGGACAGTCGGCAACATGACGGAGTAGTGCATCGCGCTTTACCACTTGAGGCCCTTCCCGCGCTGCCTCTTGAGCTTGTCCGCCAGGCCCTCGGTGGCCTGTTGGAAGCGATCCTCGAACATCTGCTGGCTGCGGACCTTGATCAAACCCTTGTAGCAATCCACCCGGACCGGCTGACCCTCCAGGTTCACCTTGCGGCGCAGTTCCTGGTGAATCAACACCCGCCCCTGCTCGTCCATCTCGCAGTCGGCCCCCATGCCGTTGGCGATCAGGAACAAATCCTCGGTGTCTTCGGGGTCGTCCGTCTGCGTCTCGAAAAAACGTTCCACGTCCCGCCAGACTGCGGTGGGGTAGATGCCGACGGTTTGCAGATCCAGGCTGGTGACAAACACCCTCTTCTCGCCGAAACTCTCCACGTAACGCTTGAACGGCGCCGGCAGCTTCAGGCGCCCCTTCTCGTCCACGCTGGCGGCGTGCGACCCCCTGGGGGGCTCAACCGTGGGCGGCGTATTGGAGAACTCAATCATCTATGACCACTTTGGTCCACTTCGTTCCACAGCCGATTATGTAACACTATCGTCGGCTTTGCAAGAATTATTTGCACGGAAGTGCGAGTCTTCTCAATCTGCTAGCGGCACACCACCCCTAGGCGATTTCACCGAGGGCCCGCCAGAGGTTGGGGTGTAGTGACGACCTGCCAGTTGAATCTGTAAAATGCGTGGCCGTCTCGCGCGGAACCGGTAAAATCCGCTCCCAGGCCCTTTTACTCACGACCGGAGGCGCCTAACATTGAAATCAGTTAGGGGAGTCTCGGAGGGGATTATGAAACACACGTGGGTGCGCATCAAGCGCGGTGGGAGGTTGTTTCTCCCATTTCTTGTTCGCTTTGGCGTGGGTTCTATATGCTCCACAGGCGAGAGCCCAGGCCTACGGCAACATGATCGGCACGGTCACCGATCCTTCGGGAGCCGTTGTCGACAACGCAAAAGTGACCGCAACAAACGCCGGGACGAACGTCGTCTCGACCACCACGACTAACGATTCGGGCAACTACTCCTTCGCCCAGGTGGCGCCCGGCGACTACACCATCACCGTCGAAAAGGACGGGTTCCAAGTCCTGGTGCAGAAGAATGTCCGGGTGACGGTTGCCCTGAGCGCGCGAGTTGACGCCGCTCTTACGATTGGATCCAGGACGGAACAGGTAACGGTGACGGACACGCCTTCAGGCGTTCAGACCGACCGTGCGGAAGTCACGACGACATTGAGTCGCGACCAGCTAGCGGAGCTTCCGGTGTTCAATCGGAACTTCACGGACCTGACCTTGCTGACACCTGGCGCCACTTTGAATACGTACCAGCACGCATCCCAGGAAAATCCGCAGCAATCGACGCTGGTAAACACCAATGGACAGATGTTCGCGGGCACCAGCTACCTGTTGGACGGCATGAACAACAATGATGTCGTGCTGGGGATCACGATGGTGAATCCCCCGCTCGACTCGATCCAGGAAAGCAGCATCGCGACCAGCAACTACGACGCGCAGTACACCCAGGCGGGCGGCGCCGTGGTGCGGGTCGAGACCAAGTCGGGCACGAACCAGCTTCACGGTTCGGCGTTCGAATTCCTGCAGAATAACCTGCTTCAGGCGCGCAACCCCTTCACCCAGGGCTTGCACGATCCGGGCACGCCGGCTCCGGCTCATCGCGGTATTCCGGAACAGCGCTGGAACCAGTTCGGCGGATCGCTGGGCGGTCCAGCCATCAAGGACAAACTGTTCTGGTTTGGCGACTACCAGGGTACGCGCCGCCGCATCGGCGGTTCCGAATTGGTGCGGGTGCCCACGGCAGCGGAGCGAGCCGGCGATTTGAGCGCTCTCGGCGTGCAGATATTTGACCCCACCACCGGCAATCCCGACGGCTCGGGCCGGATTCCGTTCGCGAATGCCACAATCCTTCCGGGCCAGATTTCCGCGCCGGCCGCGGCGTTGATGAACGCTTTGCCGTCGCAGAACCTTTTCCCGGCCAACCCGGCGGACCCGAACTACGCCGTGAGTGCCGTACAGGGCTTCCGCACCGATCAGTTCGACCTTCGTGCGGACCACTACATCACCGACAAACTGCGCTACTTCGTCAGGTACAGTTTCCTCGATGCCGACATCAATGCACCTGGACCCTTCGGGCTGTATGGTGGTCCCGCCTTCGGCAACTGGGGGTTTACCGGGGCCTCCAAGGCTCGCAACCAGAACCTGGTGGCGTCCGGCAGCTACGACTTCAATTCGTCGCTATTGACCGAGTTCCGCTTCGGTTATTCGCGATACCGCGTCAACGTGACTCCGCTGGACATCGGCCAGGCGCTGGCCGATCAGGTGGGGATTCCCGGACTCAACATTTCCGGCCGGCCCGACACCCTCGGCCTGCCGGTAATGCAGATCAACGGGACCGGCGGTTTCTCTCTGGGATACACCTGCAACTGCCCGCTCGACCAGCGCGAGTTCGTATACGACTACGTCAACAACTGGACCAAGGTTCACGGGAACCACACCCTCAGATTCGGCGCCACCATCGAGCGTGCCGGAAACCGGCGTTTGCCCAGCGACAACCACCGTGCTGGGGTTTACGCCTTCGATCCGGGCGTGACCTCGGTAGCCCCCGGAATTGGAGGCTTGGGGCTGGCCAGCTTCCTGCTCGGCGCTCCGGATCATTTCCAGCGCTTCGCGCAGATTTCGACGAACCAGGAAGACCGCCAGAACCGCATGTTTTACTACGGACAGGACACCTGGCGGATGACCTCCAAGCTGACCTTGAGCCTGGGGCTGCGCTGGGACACTTGGTTCCCGGACACTTCCCTCAACGCCGGCCAGGGCGGGCGGTATGACGTGGCCGACAACCTGGTTCGAATTCCCGGCGTCGGCGGTATTTCAATGTCCGGCAACGCCAACACCCAGTGGAAGAACTTTTCGCCGCGGGTGGCAATCGCCTACGCCCTGGATCCCAAAACCGTGGTCCGCACGGGCTATGGGCGCAGTTACTTCCAGGGCACGTTCGGTTGGACGTTCAACAACCTGGCGGCGGACATCTACCCGTCCATCGTGAACCAGGACCTGCGGGGACCGTCGTCGTTCTTCCCCGTGTTTGCTCTGACCACGGCTCCGCCGGCGGTGGTCTTTCCGGCGATCCCGTCCAACGGTCTGCTCCCGCTGCCCGACGGCATCGGCACCCCGTACATGCCCGCTGACCAGAAGATCCCGTACGTGGATCAGTGGAACTTCACCATCGAGCGTGAGCTTCCCTCTGATCTGAACGTGTCGCTCGGGTACGTGGGCAATATCGGCCGTCACCTGAACGGAGGGTACAACCTGAACGCGGCGGTTCCCGGCCCCGGCGATTTCAATCTCCGGCGGCCCCTATTCCTCAAGTTCGGGCTCACCCAGGGCGTCTTCGACAAGTGCGACTGCACCAGCAGCAACTACAACTCGCTGCAGCTACGGGCCGAGAAGCGCTTCACTCACAGCTACTCGCTGCTGGCGTCGTACACGTTCTCGAAGGCGCTGGACTATGGAGCCTTCGGCACACCCACCAACCAGTACAATACTGCGCTGGATTACGGCCCATCCGATTTCAGCCGCACCCATGTCTTTACGCTCGCGCACACCGTTGCCCTGCCGTTCGGCAAGGCATCGCACGGCTGGAAGGCCGGGCTGATCAAGGGATGGGCGTTCAACGGCATCACGACCATGGAGAGCGGCCTGCCGTTCTCTCCCACGCTGAGCAACAACGCCTCGCTGAACTCGGACATGTCGCTGCGGCCGGACCTGGTTGGGGATCCCATGGGCGGGATTACTCAATCGGCGAATCTTTGGTTCAACCCGGCAGCCTATGCGGTCCCCGCGGCGTATACCTTTGGCAACGCCTCGCGCAATTCGCTCCGTGGCCCGAACCTGTTCTCCGCGAGCTGGGCTCTGAATAAGAGCTTCGCGATTACGGAAGCCACACGCCTCCAGTTCCGCTGGGAGGTGTATAACCTGTTCAACCGGGCGAACCTCGGTTTGCCCAACAACTCCGTGGACACCGGTTCCGCCGGTTTGATCTCGGATATTGCCCAGGGACCCACCCTGGGAATGCGCAACATGCAACTCGGCCTGCGCCTGAGCTGGTAACCGGCAGGCCATTGAAAGTCGCGCGCGGCCCCGGGGCCGCGCGCGATTCGTGTCTAACGCCGGCTCCCGGCGGTCCGCAGTTCGCCCACGTTCACGGTGTATCCCATGGGGTTGGCCCTCGCGGACCGGCTCAGAATGGTCTTGGCACGGGCGGCCAGTTTCTTCGCTTCGGTCACGCGTTTCATCTGCCGCAGAACCGCGGCATAGTTTGACAGGATGCCCGCTAAGCTCGGATGGTCCGGACCAAAGGCCCCCTCGACCACTGCGACAGCTCGCTTGAGATAACCTTCAGCCTCCGCCGGACGCCCCGTGGAGGAGCAGAGTGTAGCCCGGTTGTTCAGCACCTTGGCGACGAAGGCCGGCTGTGACCCGGGAGTCGTCTCCACGATCGACACTGCCCTCTCGGAGAACTCCGACGCCTCAGCCAGCCTGCCTTGCTCCTGCGAGAGAGCAGCTAGATTGTTTAGGACCTCGGCTACGCGAAGGTCCTCGGGCCCGAGGCACTTCTGGAAAACCTCCAGCGCGCGCTCGTACTGAGCTTGCGCCTGCGACGGCTTATGCTGGCGCTTGTACAGGGCGCCGAGGTTGTTCAAGGTTATTCCCACGTCGGGGTTGTCGGCCCCCAGGACTCTCACCCGGATCGCGAGGCTGCGTTGGAGAAGCGGCTCGGGCTTTGCCTGCTGCCCCGTCTCTAGATAGAGATCGGCGAGGTTGTTGAGGGAGGAAGCCAACAGCGCGTCTTCCCCCGGCGACCGCGCTTCCAAAACGCGAATCGAGCTCTTGTATGCCTGCTCGGCCTCGAGGTATTTGCCCTGATCCTGGTAGACGGAGCCGAGGTTGTTGAGGACGATGGCGACCCTGGGATCGTCCGGCCCCGAACGTTCGGCTTCTCGGAGTGCCTCCCGCAAGAGGGCCTCGTTCCACGACGTCGCTCCCGAAGTTTCCGCTCTCAGGCTGGGGCGTTGACATGCAAGCAGGATGGCGAACGCCATTGCGATGTAAAGAGAGCCTTTGAGCATGGGTCTCCTCAATAATGGAAAACCCGGAGATGATGAACACCAGACGCCGAGTGCCGGGCTGCTTCAATCTCGGCTCGAGCAGCGGATATTATGAGCAGTATCGCGAAACCGAAGCCGCTCGTCAAGGACGGCCACGCCGGCGTGCTTGTGGGGCAGCCATTTCTGGCTGCCGTCGGGCTTTGGCCCGGCGTCTGGCGACAGCCCGAAGAAACGCCGGCTCAAAAGCCGGCGGCTGGGTGAAAGCCAGACCCCACGTTGGCATGGATCTGAACCGTTTTGCTGCTGAATCACGCTGGCGTCCACTTTTGGGTCGCGCACCCACGCCCCTTGACACCCTCGTCCCCGAGGAGTAATTTGGGGCCAAAGGCGAGGAAGGAGGAATGCCCGTGCCGCAGCATCCGGACCCGGAAGAACGCAAGGTCATTCTCCTGGAGTTTCTGGCTGCCAGCGCGATCTTCCTGATCGTGGCCGTCGTTCTGTACATGGTCTTCACCTACAAGCCGGCCTAGGCTGGCCGCCGTCTGGGAAGAACAATGAACGCACCAGCGCCAGCGCCTCTTCGGGGGTGGAGATTCGCCCCTCCAGTTGGGCGTCTTCCGCCGCCTCAAGCATCCGCTTAAATGCCGGGCCGGGCGTGTAGCCTGCCCGAATCAGATCGTCGCCCGTGACGAGTTTGGCGGGCCTAAGATGTTCGGCGGGCAACGTCTCCAGCTTCTCCCGCACGAAGCTGTAGTTGTCGAGCCACCCGTGGCTGGAGGCGCAATCCAGGCGGTGAAGTTCCAGGTGCTCGGAGAAGTGCTCCTGCCGCAGGAACCGCTTTAGGGTGCTCTCCTTCATCTTCCGCACATCTATGAACCGCAGATGATTGGCCACCAGGCTCTCCACGCGGCGGACCTCCTCGCTGGAGAACCGCAGCCGCGTGAGGATTTGAACGGCCATCTTCGCTCCGAGTTCCGCGTGCCCATCGAACCGGATGCGGTCCGCCCGCCGGAAAGTGGGCGGCTTGCCGACATCGTGCAGGAGCGCGCCCAGGGCCAGCGTAAGCGACGGGTCCCGCAGCGCGCCCAGCAGCATGAGGGTGTGGGTCCAGACGTCGCCCTCGGGGTGGAATTGCTCCGGCTGCTCGACGCCCTTCATGGCCGCAGCCTCGGGAATGAGTTCCAAGAGCAATCCGGTCTCGTCTAGCAGTTCGAAGCCTCGCCGCGCGCCCCCTTCAGTCAGGATGCGCGCCAGTTCGTCCCGGACCCGCTCGGCGGAGACGCTTCGAATCAATCCGGCCATTCGCCGGAGGGCCGCCATAGTTACCGGCTCGATCTCGAAACTCAGACTAGCCGCGAACCGGACTGCCCGCAGCAGCCTGAGGTGATCCTCGGCGAACCGCGTTTCCGCTGCGCCGATGGCGCGGATCCGCCGGGCTTCCAGGTCGGCCCGGCCGCCCACGAAGTCGAGCACTTCTCCCGATCCGGGGTCCTGGAGCAGCGCGTTGATTGTGAAGTCGCGGCGCAGCACATCCCGCCTCGGATCCGTTTCGAACTGCACCTGGCCTGGGTGGCGGCCGTCTGCATAGGAGTGCTCGCTGCGGAACGTCGCCACCTCAACCTCGGCGCCATCGCGGCGAACCAGCATCACGCCGAAATGCGCACCCACCTCGCGGGCGTCGGGGAATAGCTGGAGGATCTGGCCCGGCTGGGCTTCGGTGGCGACGTCGTAGTCCTTCGGCTCGCGGCCGAGCAGTAGGTCGCGGACGCAGCCGCCGACCAGGTAGGCCTTGAAGCCGCGCGCCCCCAGACGAGCTACAATAATACTCGCTAGCTCCGCCCCGCTGGTGCTGCTCACTTCCATGATCGTAGAATAAGCCATTGGAGCCAAGAGGAACATCTCTGTATGCCTGCTGACGCCGGACAGCCGGCCTCGTCGGCGAAGATCGTAATCGCCACCACTGTCGCCCTTTCTTTCATCTCCTTCTGGCGGGGCGCGGCGATCGTTCTGAGCGATCTGGCGTCGACGATGTTTCTACGTCGGGGGCATCGCCGAACAGGCGATCGGGAAAGCCGCGCCCTGGTTCGTGCTGGGGGTCATGTTTTTCAGCTTCGCCGTGCGCTCCATTTACCTGGAGAGCTGCAGCATGTTCGTGCGCGGCGGCGTGTACGTCGTGGTGCGGGACAGCATGGGCCCGTTCATGGCCAAGCTCTCCGTCTCCGCCCTGGTCTTCGATTACATCCTGACAGGTCCGATCAGCTCGGTGACGGCGGGCCACTACCTGGGGCGGCTGATCAACGAGATCAGCGAGATGTCCGGCCAGAGTTTTCATCTGGATCCCTACTGGTTTGCCGCGATTTTCGGGATTGCTGTCACCATCTATTTCTGGTGGAGCAACACCAAGGGCATCCACGAGTCCAGCGGGCAGGCGCTGCGCATCATGCAGGTCACCACGGTCATGGTGGTGGCCCTCCTGGTGTGGTGTCCGATCACCCTGCTGCTGAAAGACCATGTGAGCCTGCCGCCTGCGCCCACGCTCTCGAATCTGCGCTTCACCCCGGAGTCTCTGGGCTGGTTCAGCGGCACCATGTGGCCCCAGATACCCTTCGTGGCGCTGATGATCGCTTTCGGCCACTCCCTGCTGGCCATGAGCGGCTTTGAGACCCTGGCGCAAGTCTACCGCGAGATTGCCTCCCCCAAGCTCAAGAACCTCAAGATCACGGCCAACATCGTCTGCACCTACGCCGTCTTCTCGACCGGCCTCATCACCGTGTTTGCGGGCATGATCATCCCGGATCAGGTTCGCAAGAACTACGTGGACAACCTGATCGGCGGGCTGGCGATGAACCTCGCCGGGCCATACCTGCTGAAGCTGGGTTTCCATGTCTTCGTGGTCATTGTGGGCGCGATGATCCTGTCGGGCGCCGTGAACACCTCGATGATCGGGGCCAACGGGGTCCTGAACCGCGTGGCCGAGGATGGGGTGCTGGTGGATTGGTTCCGCAAGCCCCACCGGCGGTTCGGCACGACCTACCGCCTCATCAACGCGATCACCTTATTGCAGCTCGCCACCATTATCGCCAGCCGCGGGGACGTCTACCTGCTCGGCGAAGCTTACGCGTTCGGGGTGGTCTGGAGCTTCTCCATGAAGGGGATCGGCGTGCTGGTGCTGCGCTTCCAGCGTCACGATCAAGAGTACAAATTCCCCTTGAACCCCCGCTTCGGCGGCCGGGAATGGCCGGTTGGGCTGGCGGCGACGACATTGGTTCTGCTCATGGTGGCCATCGCCAATCTCTTTTCCAAGCGGATCGCCACGATTTACGGCGTGCTGTTCACCGTGCTCTTGCTCGCCGTATTCGTGATCTCGGAGCGCATCAACGCTCGCAAGCATGCCGCGAAGAAGAAGGGGCTGGAAGAATTCAACCTGGAGACGCAGCCGCAGATCTCGATGGAGACCGTGCATGCGCGTCCGGGCTGCATCCTGGTGGCCGTGCGGGACTACAACCGGATGTTGCCGCTCCAGCGGACCCTGGAGAAAGTCAACCTGAGGCATCACGATATCGTGGTGATGACCGTGCGCCCGCTCACCACCGGCGCCGGAGAATTCGAGCTTTCGGAGAGCCAGATTTTCAGCGGCTACGAGAAGGAGTTGTTCAGCCGCGTCGTAACCATGGCGGAAAAGGAAGGCAAGCACGTCGACCTTCTGGTCGTGCCGGCCGTCGATCCTTTCGACGCCATGGTGCAGACTGCCGCCCGGGTGCAGGCCGCCCGGCTGGTCAGCGGAGTCTCCGAGAAAATGGACTCCGAGGAGCTGGCCCGGCGCATCGGTCTCGCCTGGGAGCACCTGCCGGAGCCGCGTCATGCCTTCTCCCTGGAAGTGATCAGCCCGGATCGTCCTTCGGTCTATGTGAACCTCGGGCCGCACCCGCCCAGACTCTGGCCGGAGGATCTCGACCGGCTTCACGAGCTATGGCTGGAGCTGTCGGGAAAAGAGGGATTCGGCTCCAAGCTCCACCACCGCGATGTGGTCGGCCTGGCGCTGCACAGGTTGCAGAACGACCTCGACGGGCCAGAACGCGACGACGTGCTCGCGGACCTTCGCCGGGATTCCCAGAAGAAATAACCTCAGCTTTTCGTCTTCTTCCCTGTCTCGCCGTCTGGAGGGCCGTCTTCGACCGCCGAGGGGTCAAGTCCGGACAGGACCTCTTTGAAAAGCTGCTCCTTCTTCAAGTCCTTCTTGGAAGGAGGCGCCGTCTCGTGACGGTAGTCATGGTCGCTATAACAGGTGCGGCAGCGCATCTTGGCCGGCTCGCTGTTCAGCATGGAAACGATGGAGTGGTTGGTGATGCGCTTGCACTTCACGCAAAAGTCGTCGATGACGTCGCCTAGGCGAAATCCGGACACAGCACGCTCCGCTTGAAATATCGCACTTGGAAGTATACCCTATTTCCGCCTTTCTTCAAGTATCATCGGAGTGTGAGAATCAAGTGGATTCTGATCGGAGCCGCCCTGCTGGTTCTGCTGATCGGGGGTGGCGCGCTTCTGTTTCGAGCCTATCCGCCGGGTGCGCGCAACCCCGGCCCCGGCAACGCGGCCGCCCCGGCGGCGGCCTTCAACGGCTCGGAGGTGATCCTTTCCGGCCGTATCGAGGCGTTGGAAGTCGTGGCCGTGCCGGTCCCCTTCGACGGCACGATCGATGCCCTGCCAGGGGAAGTCGGCCAGCAGGTTTACGAGGGCCAGTTGCTGGCGCAAATCCGCAGCACCGGACTGGAGTCCAGCAAACAGACCGCGAAGGCCGACCTGGACCGGCTGCGCACGCGCGTCGACACGTTGCAGAGCGATTTGCTTTCCGCTCGCACGGAGGCCGCCCGAGCCCAGGAACTGGCTCTCCAGGCGCAGACCAAGATGGAGAACGCTCTGAAGGAGGCGCAGAAGCAGCAAACCCTGCTCAGCAAAGGCGCGGCCGGGAAACTGGCTGCCGAGAAAGCCCAGGCTCAGTATGAAGCGGCGGGCGGCTACTTTGACGACTTGAATAAGCTGGCCCTGGGCGCGCAGCAGAAGGTCACGGACCTGACCACGGAGCTTGATGGCCGCCAGAGAATGCTGGAGGAAAGACTCAAGGCGGACGAAGATGTCTCCGCGCAGGTGGCCTCCGGAGACGTGATGTCGCCCGCGGACGGCTACATCGTTGCCCGGCAAGGCCAGGTCGGCGGGGAGGTCACCAAGGACTCTCCGGATCTCTTTCAGATAGGAATCAACCTCGGAACCTTGAAGCTTGTGGCCCAGGCCCCAAAGGAAATTCTGGCCAGGGTCAAGGTCGGCCAGCCTGCGGTGATTCACATCGCGGAAATCCCCGAGGGCCTGGAAGCCACGGTCACGGAGGTGCGCGAAGGAGAGGTTTGGATCGAGTTTCCCCGGCCCAGTCCCCTGGTCAAGCCGGGTTTGACCGCAGTCGTACGGATCAAGAGTAGTCTGACTCGAAGGGAGCACAGCTATGCAGTTTCTGGGTAGTAGTCTGCTGGAGTTGATCTCGCAAACCTCAACCAACCTGCCGCCGGATGTCCGCGCTGCAATGAGACTTGCGCTGGGTTCGGAAACGCCCCGCACGCAGTCCTCGCAGGCGCTTCAGGTCATCGCCGGCAATATCGACATGGCGCACGAAGACGAAGCGCCAGTATGCCAGGACACCGGCATGCCGACCTTCGTTGTCCACACCCCGCCTGGCTTCAACCAGATCCCCCTGAAAAAAGCCATACGCGAAGCGCTGGCGGAAGCCACGCGGCGCGGGAAATTACGGCCGAACTCGGTCGATTCGCTAACCGGAAAGAACAGCGGCAACAATCTCGGCGTCGAGACTCCCGTGATTCATTTCGAGCAGTGGGAGGAAGACGAAATCGAGATCAAGCTGATCCTCAAAGGCGGCGGCTGCGAGAACGTGAACAGCCAGTATTCGCTGCCTTGCGAACTGGACCATCTGGGCCGCGCCGACAGGAATCTGGAGGGCGTCCGCAAGGCGATCCTGCATGCGGTGTGGCGGGCGCAGGGCTTCGGCTGCGCGCCCGGCGCTCTCGGCGTGTGCATCGGCAGCGACCGTGCCCAAGGCTACAGCCTGGCGAAGATGCAGCTCTTCCGGCCGCTGGACGACGTGAATCCGGAGCCAAGCCTGGCGGCGCTGGAAGCGGAAATCATGGATGAGGCCAACCGGATCGGCGTCGGAGCGATGGGCTTCGGCGGACGAGTTTCCCTCATCGGATGCAAGATCGCAGCGGCCAATCGCCTTCCGGCGTGCTTCTTTGTTTCGGTGGCGTACGATTGCTGGGCCTTCCGCCGGCTGGGAGTCCGCCTGGATCCGTCCAGCGGCGCGATTAAGCGCTGGCTCTACCGCGACCCTGAGAGCCCGGTGGAGCGCATGGCCGCGGCCAGCGGCGTTCCATTGAGCGGGCGAGAGATCGTTCTGAACACGCCCTTGTCCCAGGCGGACGTGCGCGCCCTGAAAGTCGGCGACGTCGTGCTCATCAACGGCGAGATGTACACCGGGCGTGATCAGGTGCATTCCTACCTGATGCGGAACCCGCCGCCGGTGGACCTGGACGGGGCCGTTCTGTATCACTGCGGGCCCGTGATGCTGAAGGAGGGCGACGGCTGGGTGACGAAGGCCGCCGGTCCAACCACCAGCAACCGCGAAGAGCCTTACGAGCCGCATGTTATCCGGACTTACGGAGTGCGCGCGGTCATCGGCAAGGGCGGCATGGGCGCTGGAACGCTGGCGGCAATGCAGGACGCCGGGGCGGTGTATCTGCACGCCATCGGCGGCGCGGCCCAGGTTTACGCGCGGGCCGTCGACAAAGTGCTGGGCGTCTACCTGCTGGAGTTCGGCATTCCGGAAGCCCTGTGGCATCTTAAGGTGACGAACTTCCTGACCATCGTCACCATGGATGCGCACGGCCACAGCCTGCACGCCGAAGTGAAGCGAGAAACAGGCGAGGCGCTCGCCCGCCTGGCGAAGTAACCCCTGGAGTTTCTGGGTCCATTGTAGAGTGGGCCGCCAGGCCCGCCACGCCGGCAGTCCTGCCGGCGGATGGTGGTCCACAACCGGCCCTTACGGCAGCAGCACCACCGGCGCGCGCCAGAAGGCGAATCGCTTGGCGGTGGGATCCAGCACGCTCACCTGGCAGATATATCTGCCGGGCTCGAGCTTGCTCAGCGGGAAAGTGAATCGCACCGGCACGGCCTTGCTCATTGGGTTCAGGCCCTCAGTCACCCGCAGCGGCTCAGTCTCGAACGCTTTGACTCGGCCGCGATAGAGACTCAAAGTGGCGACAATCGGCTGTGTCGTCTCCGCGTTAGGCTGGTAGGCCTCCAGGAAGACATACATCTCCTGGTCTTTGCGGAAAACGCGGGTCACGCTGGCAACCAACTTCTCGCCGTTGCGCACCAGCGGGTTGAAATTGAACAGCCGCATGCTCGGCCCGGCGCTGCCCACCGCGTTGCTCATCTTCTCGCGCTGATTGCTCAGGATCACGGAGCTGATCGGCAGCGCTCCGGTGTCAGTCGTCAGGTCGGGTACCGTGAACTTGGTTTCGAACGTCCCCATCTTGCCGGTTTCGTTCTCGCGCGTAAGGAACTTCAGCGTGTAGGAGCCCGGTTGGAGGGTGAAACCGGCGTCGTAGGCCACGGTCTTCTGGGCCAATTCGGCGGCCGTCTGGTCCTTCAACTTGACCGTGATGTAGTCGCGCACGGTTCCCGCCAATTGGTTCTTGGCGTCTCTTATCTGGCCGATGAAGTCCAGCCGCGTGGTCTCGGAGCCGCCGCGCTTGGCCAGTTCGATGTCGGAGCCCGCGATCTTGACCGATACCGGCACATAGTATCGGTCCCTGCCCATCCGGAAATAGTCGGTCTCGAGCGCCAGCGTGAGGTCCGTAATCGGGTCGCCCAGCACTAGCGCCTCCTCAAGCTGCCGCTCCCGATCCGAGGAGTTGAAGTTCTTGAACTGCTTGGAGGCGAAGTAGCCGGTGCGATAGTCCAGCTTGGCGCTAAGGTTGTTGTTGATCTGCACCTTGATACGGCGATACTTTCCATCCAGGGCGGTGTTAGGAGTATAGTAGCCCAGGATGTAATAGCTGGAGATGTCTTTCTGCGCCTGCACGACACCCATGGAAAGGTCGTTGCTGTCGAGGAACGCCTTCCCGCCGGTGTCGGCGGCCAGCGCAAAGAGCGCGTCCTGCGATCCCTGAAGATTGCCCGACATGGCCCGTCCGGCGCTGCCGGAGAAGTTGCCCCGATTGCCCTGTCCTCCTCCCGATCCCCGCGAGGCGTTCCCCGCCGGCGCCGTGGCCACCAGGCCGCGGGCGTCAGCCGGATAGAGGGCCACATTGCTGCGGATGGCGGCGTTGATGGTGGCGCGCAACTGCGCGTCGTTGTCGATGCCGTTACGGGTCACACCGCTGGCGAAATAGACCAGCGCCTTCTTCTCCGGCAGGCTGGAGAGCATCTTAACGGCGCGCTCCAGGGCGGTCAACTGGCGATCCGTATTGAAGATGTTGAATTCCGAGTCGTCGGCGGTGAAAGCGGCTCCGGTGTCCTCGGCGCTGTCGTCGCTGACCGTGTTGGCCATCTCGCTGGATTCTCCGACTACCAACTTGCGGATGACCTTGGTCAGTTCGTCGCGGTCGCTCGTAAACTCCTGCAGAACCTTCAGCTCGCCCGTGTAGCTCATGACGGCCACCCTGTCTGCGGCCGTCATCTGAGTGTTCAGAAACTTCAGCGCCCCGGACTGGGCGCGGAGCTGATCGTCGGGCGGCATGCCCTGGAAATCGAAGTACAACACCAGCAGTCGGCTGTCCTGGTACCTGATCTCACCCGGTCTGGACGGGGTGATCGTGGGCTGAACGGCCGCCGCGGCTGTGGGTGTTGCTAGCGCCTGCGCGGCCGGCTGCGCTGCCGCCGGCCGGGTCGCCAGCGCGGGCTGCGGCAGCGGCGCTTCCTCCAGGCGTTGGTATTGGAAGACCTTGATCTGCTGCGGCTTTCCGTCTTCACTGACGGTGAAGTCGGAGGCTTTCAGGTTCTCGATGGGCTTGCCGTCTTTGTCCTTCACCGAGACGTTCACGGCCACCAGGTCGCTGGTCGCTTCGAACTTGTAGATGCCCTTTGTCGAGGGAGCGTTCGGCTGCGCCTGCGGTTGCTGGGCGGAAGCGGCCAGGAGCCAGACCAGAAGCGCGCCCAGGAGGGATGCGGCTAAGATCGACTTCGATGTTCTCATGGCTAGAACCTGAATCGCAGACTGGCCGTCACCGAGCGCATGTCGCTGACGCCCGTGGGCTGGCCGAAGGTATTGTTGTTAAGCTGCGTGTTCCAACGGTTGATCACCACCGTGTTCAACGCGTTGTTGGCGCGAAGCTGCAGATCCATGCTGTGGCGTTCCCCGAGGCGGAAGACCCTGCCCGCCGAAGCGTTAAGACTGACAATCATCGGCCCGGGGATGGTGTTCCTTCCCGCATTGCCCCACGTGCCGGCGGCCGGCACGGCGAACGCCGCCGGGTTGAACAGCAGACCCGCCGGAGCCGGTTGGAGCGGGATGCCGGTGGCATCCGCCCGGAGGGTCTGCGACACCGCTCCCGCCGATACCTGGTTGCCGCCGAGGGTGACCGTCATCGGCGTGCTGCTGTACACCTGAATCGTGCTCATGATCGTCCAGTCCTTGACCAGTTGTCCCTTCCAGCCGGTCACCAGGCCCGCCCCCCTGCGGCCCTGCCCGGTGCTGTATGAGAAATTGATGTTCAGGTTGTGCCGCTGGTCGAAGCTTGACAGCGCCCTTTCGGCGCGGAAGTTCTGCCAGTCTTGCGCCAGGGCCGAGCCGCCGGCGCCGCCGTCGTCAATCGATTTCGAGAAAACGTATCTGGCGCTGGCGCTCAGGCCGCCGCGGAAGCGCCGCAGCAGTTGAATGGACGCGCCGTGGAAGATGGAACTGCCGCCGTAGGTCTCGTAGATATAGCCCGTGGGATATGGCGCCTTGGCGGCGCCCGGCGGCGTGACCCAGGGCTGGAACTCGCGGGTCAGATTCGAACCTTTTGTGCCCTGGTAGCCGATCGTGGTCTGGAACGAATACGGCAGGTTTTGCTGGATGCTCACGCTCCATTGCTGCACGTAGCCGATCTTGTAGTTGGGATCGATGGCGAAGGTGTTGGCGGTGAGCGAATTGACCCTGGTATTGGCCGGATTGGTGAAGGCGTCCGCCAGCGCCAGCAGCGGGCTGTTCTGGATGTTCAAGTTCCAGACGGTGGCCAGCGGCGGCTGCTGCGACATTTGGGATGCGACCCCGCTGTAGACCGAAGTGTTGTAGTAGAGCCCGTAGCCGCCGCGAACGACGGTCGATTTCTTGGCGCTCGGCCGCCAGGCGATTCCGACGCGTGGCGAGAAATTGTTGCGGTCGGAATTAACCAGCGCGGCCGGCTGGGGGTTTCCAGTTATAGAGCCGATCTGCCCCGGCTGGACCGCGGCGACCGCCGTGAAGCCGGGCGCGATATCGAGGTTCACCATCCGGTTGTATAGCTCCCGCACCGGAGTCTGATAGTCCCACCGCAGGCCCAGATTCACGCTCAGTCCCGATTTGAGGCGCCAGTCATCTTGGATGTACACGTCGAACAGGGAACCGCGGAAGTAGAGCGAGGGGTTTCCATAACGCACGGTGGCCGTGTCCGGCGTTCCCAGCAGGAAATCCGCCAGGTCGAAGCCAGTTCCGGCGACCGCGGATCCATTCACGATGCTGCTGGTGGCATATCCGTTGAACCCGAACGTGCCGCGCCCGTTTGAATCCGAGTAGCGGTTGTTCTGCTGCCTCCGGAAATCAGCGCCGCCGGAAAGGTTGTGGGTCTTATACACCCACAGCAGGCTGCCGCCCACCGCGCTGGTCTGGGACCGGGTTAGCGCCGCGGCTGCGTCGGAAAGACCGGCGAAATTCGTAAAGTTGAGATTGGGCGGGCCCCAGTTCAAGGGGTTGGTCGAGACTCCCTGGATCCCCAAGATCGCGGCCACATCCTCTACGTTCGCGAAGAACGGCGAGGTGAGGCTCCGGTTCCGGCTGAAGGTGTAGTTCAGAGTGAGAATTCTGCGGCTGGTGAAGTTATGCGAATAAGAAGCGTTCGCGCTCATCCCCCGTCCGCTTCCCGTGTCCGTGAAGCCGAAGATGTTGGGCGAGGTACTGTTGTTGCCCGAGTAGCTGAAGCCGCCCGAAACCCGGTTGACGGAATTGAGCGTCTGGTTGAGCCGCGTGTTGACGCTGTTCGTGCTGCTGTAGTTCGTGGTGGGGAGTTGGAAGTTCCGCGTCTGCCCCGGCAGGTTCGGCTTCGGATAGTACGCGAGCAGCGCCGCCGCGATCGGGTTGATCCGAGCCGGATCGATCTTGTTTCCGGCCAGCGGGAGTCCCGTGGTGGGATCGTAAACGATCACCGCTTTCCCGCTCGCGCTTACGGATTGCGAGAAATCTCCGCTGCGCTCCAGATCGGTGGGCATCGTGGTGAGCGTGCCCTGGTTGCCATTGCGCCTGCGGCCGATTCCCACGCTGAGCGTAAACTGGCCCCGGGTACCGCTGAGCAGCTTGGGGATCCTGAGCGGTCCGCCGATCGAGGCGTTGATGCTGGTGCTGTTCGAGTAGGGCTTCGGGATGTTCTGGCCGCTCAGCGAAAAGGACTGCGCGTTCAATAGCGAATTGGACTCGGTGATGTTCAGGTTGCCGGTGTACATCATGCGCTGATTGGCGCGATTGTTGCCGAAAGCCAGCGCGTTGCCCCTTCCCATCCACTGCGGCGCTCCGCCGCGTCCGTCGGCCCCGCCCCGTCCGCCGCCCGGACCGCCACCCGCTCCGCCGCGTCCACCACCTGCTCCGCCGCGACCGCCGCCCGCCATCGGGGCGCCACCGCCGCGTCCGCCGCCCGCCATGGGGGCGCCACCGCCGCGTCCAGCTCCGGTTCCGCCGGCAGGCCCGCCGCGACCGCCTCCGGCGCCAATGCCTGCCGTGTCTCCCGTCCCGGCGGATTCATCCGTTCCGAGAACCCCCATTCCCAAGCCCCCCATGCCCGCGCCCATCATGTCCGGCCCGCCGCCCATCATGCCCCGGCCGCCGAATCCTCCAAAATCGTTTTGGGGTGCGAAGCCCATCGCGCTGCTCATGCTTCCCTGTACGACGTAGGACTGGCTGGCGCTAGGCGAGAGTTCGGCGTTCATTTCGCCGCTGATCGCGCCTTCCTGGTCAAAGAGCGAGGTGTCCGACGACTGGTTGACGCCGACCTGCTGGAAGGTAGTCGCGTTGGAGGCTTGTTGATTCGTTCCGCCCCGTCCGGCCTGGCTGCGCGCTTGGCCCAGACCTCCGCGTCCAGGTGAACTGGCGGCCTGGGGTCTGGCCGCGGCGGGCGCGGCCGGTGCGGGAGTCTTAGCCGCGGACGCCGCCGGCACCGGCGCCGGTTTCAGGCCTAGAGCCGACACCATCTCGGCGTCTGACAGGAATCTCAGGTCCCACTCGATGCGGGCAGCGCCCGGCCCGGCCTGGACTTCTCGCTTCGCCTTTTCGAAGCCCAGCATATCGACCTGAATCGTCCAGGCGCCGCCGGCCAGGTTCGCAAAGGAGTACGAGCCGTTGTCATCAGTAGTCGTGATGAGTTTTTTGTCATCTTGGGTGGCGGTAACTGTGGCGCCGGGAACCGGTTTCCCGTTGGAGCGAACAACACCGCTTTGTTGCACTGTCTCTTGCGCCGAAAGCAACAGCCCAAGTGAAACAACCAGAATCACATTACAGAAGAAGCGAAACATTGTTTCCAGCCCCCTTGCTGCCGGAATGACGTCTGGGTGACGCGGCTTCCTGTCGGGATTGACGACTTTAGGCCACTGGGAATTACAATCAAGGTGGGCGGCTGTGCTAGGGTGAGGGGACAATTAGATGAAACTTAATTTAGACGCACTGAAGGACCAGATCCTCGAGTACCTGGAAAAGGAAGGCGTTTTGGTGTTCCGCGGTTTCTGCCGGAACCCCGAAGCGCGTCCCATCGCCTACTGGGACAGCCACCGCGCTCCCGAGTTTCAAGCCTTTTTGAAGGTGGCCCGCGAGGCTGGCGCGAAGCTTGTCGTTTTCAACGATATGGATTTCTCCACCGGGATGGCGGACGACGCCATGGACCGCCTCGAGGAATACGACATGCCCGTCGAGGCCCGCCGCGGTTTTGAGCGGCGCCTCCGTGAAATACGAGCCTATCAGGGGTTTACCTGCGCCTTGGAACTCTCTTTCGACGGCCCGAACCGCACCTTCATTTATGAGTTGCGGGCCGATTGGTACCTGGAGTTCCTGCGCCTTCTCGACGAGATCGACCTGTACGGGCCCGAGGACGAGCCGGGAGAGGAAGACAAGCCGCCCGGCGGCTTCTTCTCTCCGAATTAGGGCGTCGCTAAGATGCTCGAACGTGCTCGATGGGTTCTGCCTGAGATTGAGGAATCACGGGCGGAGTCTCTGGCGGCGGAGCTAGGTTTGCACCTACCCGTGGCGCGCGCCTTGTTGCGCCGGGGTTACTCGGACCCCGAGGCCGCCCTCAGCTTCCTTCAGCCCTCGCTCGAAAAGTTACACGATCCATTTCTGCTGCGCGACATGGACCGAGCCGTCCAGCGTCTGTTGGAGGCAATCCGGCTGGAGCAGAAGATTCTTCTTTACGGCGACTACGACGTCGATGGGGTTGTCTCGGTAGTTACTCTCAAGTTAGCGCTTGAGATGGCGGGCGGAAAGGTCCAGTTTCATGTTCCCCATCGTGTGCGTGACGGCTACGGTATGCGCGCCGGAGTTGTGGAGCAGGCCGCCGAAGAGGGCGTCCAACTGGTGGTCAGCGTGGACACCGGTATTCGCGCCGCGGAGGTCGTCGGGCGGGCGCGGGAGCTCGGCATCGACGTCATCGTGACCGATCACCACCTGCCCGGCGCGGAACTGCCCCCGGCCTGCGCCGTGCTCAACCCCAAGCGTTCGGACTGCGGCTACCCCGACAAGAACCTCTGCGGCGCCGGTGTGACCTTCAAGCTCATCGAGGCGCTGCTTCGAGCTCTGGACTGGCCCGCCGGCCGGCGGCAGCGCGTGCTGCAATCCTTGCTCAAGCTCGTCGCCATCGCTACGGTGGCCGATGTCGTGCCGCTGGTGGGCGAGAATCGCATCTTCGTCAAGCACGGACTGGAGGGGCAGCGCTCGGTGCGCAATCCGGGGCTGCGCGCGCTTCTGGATGTCGCCGGCATTGCCGAAGGCGAAGCGCCGTCGGCGTCACATGTGGCCTTCCGCATCGCCCCCCGCCTGAACGCGGCTGGCCGCATGGACGACGCCGGCGATGTCATCGAGCTTTTCATGACGGGCGAGGCTGTTCGCGCCAGGGAGTTGGCGGCCCGGCTCGACGAACTCAACCAGACGCGCCAGCAGGCCGAAACCGGGATGCTGAGGGACATCCTGGAGGAGTGCTCCCGTATTCCCGTAACCGCCGGGCAGAAGGCGCTGGTGTTTGCCGGAACGGATTGGCACCGGGGTGTCGTCGGCATCGTTGCCGCCCGCCTGGTCGAGCGGTTCCACCGGCCGGCCCTGGTTCTCTCGCTGGACCCGGCGACCGGCCTGGCGCAGGGCTCCGGCCGCAGCATCCCGGCCTTCCACCTGCTGGAAGCGCTCGAATCGCAGGCCGGTCTGCTGGTCCGATTCGGCGGGCACCGGCAGGCTGTGGGCCTGACCCTCGCCGCCGAGCGCATCCCCGAGTTCCAAGCTTGCCTGAATGATTACGCCGCGGCGCGTCTGACGGACGAGGACTTGATTCCCGAGCTGAGGATCGACGCCGCGGTCCGGCTCAAGGAACTCGACGACGCCTCGGTGGCGGAAATCCTGTCCATGGCCCCGTTCGGATTCGGCAATCCGGCGCCGGTGTTTGCCGTCCTGGACGTGGAGTCGGCGGGCGCGCCGGCCGTGATCAAGGAGAAGCACCTGAGGGTCCGCCTGCGCCAGGTGGATCGCACGCTGGCGGCGATGGGCTGGAACTTCGCCGGGCGTGCGGCGGAGCTGGCGGCCGGGGCGCATGTTGACGTCGCCCTTTGTTTTGAAGAGGATGCGTACTCGGCGCGGCGCGGCTACCCAGGCTGGCGCGCGGTGCTTCGAGATGTGCGCCCTGTGCCATAATCGAGGTAACCGGGGGAGCCGAAGGAGTAGTTTATGAGAATCGAATGGGTAGCCAAGCGCGCCGGCGATAGTGTCAGGACGCAGTTGCACTACGCCCGCAAGGGCATCCTTACTGAGGAGATGATGTATGTCGCCCAGCGGGAGGGCCTCTCGCCCGAACTGGTCCGCTCGGAGGTGGCGCGCGGCCGGCTGATCATCCCGGCCAACATCCGGCACGTCAACCTGGAGCCCACCTGCATCGGGATCGCCTCGCGGTGCAAGATCAACGCCAACATCGGCAATTCCGCCGTGAGCTCGAACGTCGCCGAGGAGCTGGAGAAACTGCGCTACTCGATCCGCTACGGCGCGGACACGGTGATGGACCTTTCGACCGGCGGCGATCTGGCCCGCATCCGCCGAGCCATCATCTCCAACTCCCTCGTGCCGGTTGGCACGGTTCCCATCTACGAGGCCGTTTTGCGCGCGAAGCGCGTGGAAGACATCACCCCCGATCTCATGCTGGAAGTGATCGAGGAACAGGCCGAGCAGGGCGTGGACTACATGACGATCCATGCCGGCCTGCTGGTCGAGCACATCCCCCTGACCACCCGGCGCATCACCGGAATCGTCAGCCGGGGCGGGGCGATTCTGGCCGAGTGGATGCTGAAGAACCATCGCCAGAACCCGCTCTATGAGCGGTTCGACGACATTTGCAAGATCTTTCAGAAGTACGACGTCAGCTTCTCGCTGGGGGATGGATTGCGCCCGGGATGCCTGGCCGACTCGAGCGACGAGGCCCAGTTCGCCGAACTGCGGACTCTCGGCGAGCTTACGAAAAGGGCCTGGGAGTACGACGTCCAGGTGATGATCGAGGGGCCAGGACACGTGCCCATGGACCAGATCCAGATGCAGGTGGAGAAGGAAATGGAGCTGTGCTACGAGGCCCCCTTCTACACCCTGGGGCCGCTGGTGACCGACATCGCCCCCGGCTACGACCACATCACCTCGGCCATCGGCGCCGCCATGATTGGCTGGTATGGGGCCTCGATGCTGTGCTACGTGACCCCCAAGGAGCATCTGGGCTTGCCCAACCTGGAAGATGTCCGGGCCGGGATCATCGCCTACAAGATCGCGGCGCACGCGGCGGACATCGCCCGGCGCCGGCCCGGAGTTCGGGACCGCGACGACGAGCTTTCGCGCGCCCGCTACCGCTTCGACTGGAACCGGCAGTTCGAGCTCTCGCTCGATCCGGAGACCGCGCGCGCCATGCACGACGAAACCCTGCCCGAGAGCGGCTTCAAGGAAGCCCACTACTGCTCGATGTGCGGCCCCAAGTTCTGCTCCATGAACATCTCCGCGTACGTGGAAAGCCTCGCGGAAGCCCGGCCGCCCGTGGCCGGGAATCAACGCGGGTAAGCCGGCCCCTGTGTATAATTAAGCGTGGCTGTTGCCTGCGGGTTTCGTAGCACGCAGTTTGACGATGCGGTGCGGGCAGCGACCCGCAAAGCCTTCGCCGAGACGCTCGCCGCCGGGCTTTCTGTCCTCTATATCGATGCAGACGGTCTGAATGTGATGGAGCGCGGCGATGGCCGGAGATTCGAGATCCACTGGTTGCCGGGCGCTCCGTCCGGAGAGAACTACGAGATCATCCGCGAATTGACGGCGCACGCCGCCTAAGGCAGCGTGCCCACTCTCCCTGTAATCGCGCCCGCGGTCTGAATCCTTTGAACCCATCCGCCGCAGCTATGGCCGGCGGAAGGGAACTGTTGAAACGAACGGCGGACTATCCCTCGGGGGGTGAGTTTCGCGGTCGAGACGACTCTCTCTGGCCGCGATAGGGTGGGCCTGATCCGCAAAGCCAAATTCAGCGGGTATGAAATCCACCTGGTGTTTATTGGGCTGGACAGTCCGGAACTATGTATCACCCGCATTCGGAATCGGGCGGCGCGGGGAGGCCATTTCATTCCGGATGCCGACGTAAGGCGCCGGTACGCCAGGAGCGTTGCAAATGCCGCTCAAGCGCTCCGATCGGCAGATGTTGCCAAGTTCTATGACAACTCCGGAGACGGCGCTCGCCTCGTCCTGGTAGCGAACGCCGGTATTGTAGTGTGGCAGGCGGAGCCAGTTCCAGTATGGGTCAGACTGTGAATCGCCCTCGATGACTACCCGGCTGTTTCGCTGAAAATGACTTCACGGGAGTGTCCCGTGCCAAACACGCCCCCCGGCGCGAAGGTCTCCTGCTCGGATAGTTGCATCCCGGACGAATTCGAAGATGTACGGGCGGGGATCATCGCTTACAAGATTGCGGCGCACGCGGCGAACATCGCCTTGAGTTCGGGACCGCGACGACGAGCTATCGCGCGCCCGCTACCGCTTCGATTGGAACCGGCAGTTCGAGCTCTCGGTCGACCCAGAAACCGCGCGCGCCATGCACGACGAAACCCTGCCCGAGAACGGCTTCAAGGAAGCCCACTACTGCTCGATGTGCGGCCCCAAGTTCTGCTCCATGAACATCTCCGCGCACGTGGAGAACCTGGCGGAAACGCCGGCCGAAGCCACGGCCGCAGGATCGCCGAAGCGCTAGGCGATAGCCGGCCGGATTGGCCCCGGCGAACTGCCGTCTTCCACGGGAGTGATCAATCGGCAGCCAAACCGGCGGACGAAGGCGCAAGGGCAAGGGCCGGTGCGCTGAACCCGGCAGCCTTGGGCGCTATTGAGCAGGCTGATCTCGGCACTCTTCCTTCGTGAACGTCGCTGTTACTCCGGTTCGCTTCCGTGCCTGAAGCGTGTCAGTAATCACCACGTTTTCGTACTCAACCCTCGACACGGAAAGTGCGCCCAAGGACTCCAGCAAACGCCGCAGCTCTTTGCCCCGCACGTTCAACGGCACCAACTCAGCAAGAAAGTCGCCTACCGCTTTAGCGGTTCTCACGCTAGGTTCTCGGCCCGGACCTACAAGGGGAAGTTGGATCCTACACACGTGGGCTCAATCATACTCGGGACTCTCGGCGCTTACCAGATCACTCCCGTGACACGCCCGTCACACCACGGAGCGCCGGCCCCGGAGGGACTCCGGGGTCCAGTGAACAAGGTAACTTTGCCCTGCGGAGGGCCAGAGTGGAAAACCGGGCCAGCCGTGCCGGGAACGGGTCAATTTTCCACCCCTCGGGAGCGTGTTACCGGAGAGTCTCAAAAGACCGGCCAGGGCAAATCGACGAGTTCAGCATCCTACAGCGCGTTCACGAAGTCCTCTACGCTGATACCTGCTTGACGGAGAATACTCTGGAGCGTGCCGGCAACCAGGTTGCGATGCATCGGCACCGTGACGCGCAAATCTCCCCGGGCCAAGCGAACATGCGAACCGGTCTGCCTGGTGCTTGAGAAACCCAGCCGACGCAGGGCCCTAACCGCTTCGGTTCCCGAGATGTCTCGGGGAAGCTTCATGCTTGAATCAGGATAGGATCGCTGACGAAGTGGATGCGGATTCGACGAGGCACGAAGCCTTCATCGAAGTGAACTCCGACGGCCTCCGTGATTTGCTGCTGCAAATCGCGGAGATCTTGCCCTTGAGTGGTGATGCCGCCCGCGCCATTAGGATCATCCCACCATGCCACGAGGCAACCCGATTGCTCGTCACGTTGGACCTGAAAGGTGATTTCTTCCATTCCCTTGACCTATTATTCCACACCCCCGCTGCCAGAGGTCCATAGATCACGTGAAACCCTTCATCGAACTGTCCGGCCGGCGATCATCGCCCACAACATTGCACCCTGCCGGACATGCTGGATTCGATGAGCCTCTTAGCCAAACGCGAAAGCTGGCCTCTGGTCACGGGCGCCTCACTCGTGGTACAACTCTCACTGGCCGCGAGTTCGGAGCCGCGGGCCGGAAAGGTTCTCTATGACGCGCATCGTATTTGCCTTGTTCCTCCTGTCCCTTCCTCTCGCCGCGCAGGAATACAAGATCGCCGTGATCGGCCTGGTGCATTCCCACGTGTGGGGCCACTTGGGCCGGATGGTCAAGAATGAGCCCGCCCGGCTGGTTGGAATCGCCGAAACGGAGCCGGAGCTGATCGCGGAAGCGAAGAAGCGGGGAGCGACGGCCGTCCCTTTTTTTAGCGATTACAAACGGATGCTCGACGAGACCAAGCCCGACATCGTATGGGCGTTCGTAGAAAACAACCGGCACCTGGAAATTGTTCAAGCCTGCGCGCCGCGGAAGATCCAGGTGATGTTCGAGAAACCGCTGGCCTCCACCTACCAGGACGCCCAGGCGATCCGCCGCCTGGCTGCAACCCACGGCATCCAGGTGATGACCAACTACCAGATGGCCTGGTGGCCCTCCAACTATGCCGCCAAGGAACTGGTGGACACCGGCGGAATCGGCAAAGTCTGGCGGCTGCGGGGCATCGTGGGGCATGGCGGGCCCGGCGCCCCGACCGGCACCAATCGCTTCTTCCTCGACTGGCTCACCGATCCGGTGAAGAACGGTGCGGGTGCCATGATGGACTTCGGCTGCTACAACGCTCTCTGGGCCTTGTGGTACATGGGCCGTCCCGAGACGGTGTATGCACAGGTCAATCATCTTCGTCCGGAGACCTTTCCCAAGGTGGAGGACAGCTCCGTGCTGGTCCTCAACTACAAGAACGGCGTGGGTATCTTCGAAGGGAGCTGGGACCTGCCGCGGAGCTATCAAGACCTGGAAATATTCAGCCGCGACGGAAGCGTTTACGTGACGGGCAGCCGGGTGGAACTGCGCAAGGGCAGGGACACCAAGGACCTGCCGCTTGCCGCGCTGCCGCCGGAGCGGTCCGAGCCGATCGCCAACATGATTCAGAGCTTGCGCACCAAGAAGCCGCTGGAGGGGCTGGTGGCGATCGACATCAACGTTTCCGTGGCCGAGATCATGGAAGCTGCCAAGACCTCCGTGAAGACAGGCCGGGCGGTGACTCTGCCGCTTAAGTAGGAATCGCGTTGCACACCGGGGAGGCGAGTGATGGCAATTGACTTGATGGATACGCTGCCAGGTTCTCTGCTGGAGAACTTCTTCCCGCAAGGCTGGAACCTCGGGAGAATCGATGCCTGCTGCGCCCATCCCGCGCAGAGTATTCTCGATCGCCAATCCTGGTGGCATCCCGATTTTCAGCCCGTCCCCTGCGCCGATCTGGCTGACTTCGACACGATGCTGGGACATGAGCTGGCCCTGCAAATCAAGTTATGCCGGGACGCCGGCCGCAAGCTGGCGCTGATTCTGCCTGTCGGGCCCATGGGCATGTATCGCTGGGCCGCCTGGTTTCTCAAAGAATGGAACGTCTCCTGCCAGCACGTGTTCGGGTTCAACATGGACGAATGGAGTGACGCGGATGGAAACAGCCTGCCGCCCGGCAACCCCGGCTCCTTTCAGTTCGCGATGGAGCACGCCTTCTATGACCTGCTGGGCTCGCTGACGGTGCCCGCCGGGCAGCGCTATTACGCCACAAGAGAGCTGCTGCCGGCCTATCCGGAGCGGATTGCGGAGCTCCGGAAGGCAGGGGCCGCGGTGCATCTCGTATTCGGGATCGGACGCGTCTTTCACATTGCCTTCTGGGAGCCGCACTTCGCGGCGGAGTTCGCGACCGAGGCAGAATGGAAAAGCCAGAACTATCGCTTGGGCGCCAAACTGCATCCGCTTACCGTCGAGCAGAACGCCATTACCAGTTTCAAGAGCCGGACGACGCTCGTCCCGGCCAGGGCGAACACGATCGGCCCGGGACTGTTTCTCCAGGCTGACCGGATTATCGGCGGCGCCGATGGAGCGCTTGGCCGCGGCATGCAGTGGCAGGGCATGAGCCTTTGGGTGACCCTTCGTTATGGCCCTGACCGTTGGGTTCCCAGCAGTTATATGCCGACGCTGGCCGGCCGGCTGTTCTTCCTGCGTGAACTGGCCGGTCCCCTGCTGCCAGAGTGCAATTAGAATGCCATGACACGCATCCTCGCCATTCACGCCCATCCGGACGATGTCGAGATACTGGCCGGCGGAACCCTGGCGTTGTTGAGCGCCGCCGGCCATGAGCTGACGATTGCCACCATGACCCCGGGCGATTGCGGCTCGGCGGAGCATACCTCCGAGCAAATCGCCGCGATCCGGCTGGGGGAGGCCCGGGCCTCGGCGGCTTTGATTCAGGCCGCCTACCTTTGTTGCGGCTTCTCCGACCTCGCGATCTTTAGCGACGACTCTTCGCGGCGGCGGGTGACCGAGGTCCTGCGAAGGGCCAGGCCCGATCTCGTTATCACCGCTGCCAGGATTGATTACATGGCGGATCACGAGACTACCAGCGCTCTGGTCAGAGACGCCTGTTTTGCCGCTTCTGCCGTCCTCTACCGCACCGGCGCCGAGGATCCGGCGCCGCCTTTACCCGCCATTCCGCACCTCTATTTCATGGATCCCCTGACCGGGATGGATTGCGATGGCAAATGGATTGCCCCCGACTTCTGTGTGGACGTTTCGCCGGTCTTTGAGCTGAAGCGCAAGATGCTGGAACAGCACGCCAGCCAGCGAAACTGGCTGCGCAAACAGCACGGAATCGACGACTACATCCAACAGATGGAGGCCGCCACGCGCGCCACCGGCCAGAGGTTCGGCGTTCGGTATGGCGAGGGATTTCGCCGCTACCGGGGACATCCCTATCCGCAGTCGCCGCTGCTCGAAGAACTTCTGGGAAGCAAGGGAATTGTGGTTAAGGGAGGGGTTCTTTGACCGGCCGGGAACGGGTCTTAGCGTTGATTCAGGGCGGCAGGCCGGATCGATTGCCTTGCATGCCGATCACGATGATGTTCGCGGGCGACGAGTTGGGCGTCGACTACGCCGAATACGCCAGGGATCACCGGGTACTCGTGGAGGCCCAGATCCTCACCGCCGGGAGGTTCGATTTCGATTACGTCTCCGCCATCTCGGACCCCGCCAGAGAAGCCGCCGACTATGGGGCCGAAGTCGAATGGTTCAAGAATCAGCCTCCGGGCCTCTCCGAAACACACTCGCTGCTCACCGACAAGGATCGCCTCCGGCAGTTGCCCAGGCTTGACACTGTTTTGGGTGGGCGCTGCCAGGACCGCATCCACGCCGTGGAGCTCCTGCGGCAGCGGGCCGGCGGCGAGAAGCTCGTGGAAGGCTGGGTGGAAGGCCCCTGCGCCGAGGCCGCGGACCTGCGGGGCATCAACCGGCTCATGCTCGATTTCAGCGATGACCCTGAGTTTGTCCATAGACTGTTCGATTGGGCGGTGGAGAACGCCATCTGGTTCGCGCGGGCCCAGACGGCGGCGGGAGCGGACATCATTGGGGTGGGCGACGCGGCCGCGTCGCTGGTCGGTCCCCGCATCTACGAAGAATTCGTTTGGCCCGCTGAGAAGAAGCTGGTGGATGGCATCCACTCCGCTGGCGGCCGGGTGCGGCTGCATATCTGCGGGAACACCCGCCGGATACTCGGCGGCATGGGCCGCCTGGGCTGTGAGATGGTGGATCTCGATTACCTGTCGCCGGTCGACGAGGCCAGGGAGAAGATGGGGCCAGACCAAGTGCTGGCGGGCAACATTGATCCTGTCCGGGTGCTTTTGAACGACGCCCCGGAAGCCGTCACGGAAGCGATCGCCTCGTGTCACCGGCAGGCGGGCGCCCGGTACATTGTGGCCGCCGGATGCGAAGTCCCCCGCGGCACCCCACACGCCAACCTCCGCGCGCTGGTCGAATGTGCCCGGCGCCCAGTATAATCATTGCGGTCTAGACTATGGTGACGCAAAGAGTGGGATTCGCCGTCCTTCTGCTGATTGCCCTTTCACCGGGGCGCGCGGCCGAGCCGAACCGTTTAACCGACGCTGAACGGCAGCAGGGCTGGCGCCTGCTGTTCGACGGCAAGTCCACTGCAGGCTGGGAAGAGATCACCGGCAAGCCCTTCCCAACGTACTGTTGGACCATTGAAGACGCCTCGCTGAAGGTGCTGGTTCGTTCCGGCGGTTTTCAGGACATCCGCACCAGGGAGAGTTTTGGCTCCTTTGATTTGCAGTTCGACTGGAAGGTCCTGAAGCAAGGCAACTCCGGTGTGAAGTACCTGATTCAGAGGGTGGATGAGTGGACCAACGCAGCCGGGCGCCAGGCGCGGGCACGCGGGCTCGAGTATCAACTCGCCGACGATGCGAACCCGGATGCGGCCTCCGATCCGCGGCGCGTCGCCGGGGCCTTGTATTCCCTGATTGCGCCCGTGCCGCGGACCCCACCCAGAATCGGCGAGTTCAACCACTCGCGCCTGGTGGTGAAAGGGCGTCACGTGGAGCACTGGCTCAACGGCGCCAAGGTTGTGGAGTTCGAAAGCAACGCGCCGGAGGTGCGGAAACTGCTGCGGAGCTATCTCCCCAACGGCTCAGCGGCGAACTCCTCGCTCGTAGAAACCGGCCCGATCAGCCTGCAGAACCACGCGTCGGAGGCTTGGTTCCGAAATATCAAAATCAGGGTGCTCCAGTAATGGCCGGCAAGCGCTAGTTGGCTATCGAGTATGATAGCGAGAGGGTCCCGGCGGCGGCTCAGCGGCTGCTATTCCCAAAATAACTAGGAGAGTAAATGAGCACGAAGATCCATGTAGATCAAGTCTTCGAGACGGTAAAGAAGCGCAGCGCCGGCGAACCGGAATTCCTGCAAGCCGTCACTGAAGTTTTCCGGTCGATCACGCCCGTGTTGGACCGGCATCCGGAGTACGTCGAATCGCGCATATTGGAGCGGCTGGTGGAGCCGGAACGGGTCATGATGTTCCGTGTCCCCTGGCAGGATGACCAGGGTGGGGTTCGAGTCAACCGCGGATTCCGCATTCAGTTTTCGAGTGCGATCGGTCCCTACAAGGGCGGAATCCGATTCCACCCGACCGTTTACCTTGGAATCCTGAAGTTCCTGGCCTTCGAGCAGGTTTTCAAGAACTCGCTCACCACGCTACCCATGGGGGGCGGCAAGGGAGGCTCGGACTTTGATCCCAAAGGGAAGTCGGATGCCGAGGTCATGCGCTTTTGCCAGAGCTTCATGACCGAGCTTTTTCGCTACATCGGCTCAGACACGGATGTGCCGGCGGGCGACATCGGCGTGGGCGGACGGGAAATCGGATACCTGTTCGGGCAATACAAGCGCATCCGGAACGAGTTTACGGGCGTGCTGACCGGTAAAGGTCTGGCCTGGGGGGGCTCGCTGATCCGCCCCGAAGCCACCGGATACGGTTGCGTCTACTTCTGCGAGCAGATGCTCAAGACCCGCGGCGAGGATTTCAAGGGCAAGATTTGCTTGGTCTCCGGGTCGGGCAATGTTGCGCAGTACACGGTCGAGAAGCTCAACGAGCTGGGCGCGAAGTGTGTCACCCTCTCCGACTCCGACGGAACGATTTACGACAAGGATGGAATCGACGCTGAGAAGCTGGCCTGGGTCATGGATCTCAAGAACACCCGGCGCGGGCGCATCAAAGAGTACCTCAAGAAATTCCCCAAGGCCGAATTCTTCCAGAACAAGAATCCCTGGCAGATTCCGGCGCAGTGCGCCTTTCCGAGCGCCACGCAGAACGAAATCAACGCAGAGGATGCCAAGGCGCTCATCAAGAACGGTTGCTATGTTGTCGGCGAGGGCGCCAACATGCCGACGACGCTCGATGGCGTGGAGCACTTCCGGGCGGCGAAGATCCTCTTCGGCCCCGGCAAGGCCGCCAACGCCGGCGGCGTGGCCACCTCCGGCCTGGAGATGGCCCAGAACTCGATGCGCCTTACCTGGAGCCGGGAAGAAGTCGATGGCAGGCTGAAGAGCATCATGACTTCGATCCACGACGCGGCTTGGGAAACTTCGAAGGAATACGGAGTTCCCGGCGATTACGTGACGGGCGCGAACATCGCCGGCTTCGTCAAGGTGGCGGATGCCATGCTGGCGCAGGGCCTCGTCTAGGCGACATAAGCCCGTTGGCAAGCTGAAGTTTACCCACCAGGGGCCGAGTGGGGCAAGCTTCAGCTTGCCCTCTTCGGTCGGGTCCTGATGCCATGAAGCCACCAGACCTTCGCGACCAGCTCCGCTACGCCTACGATCCACAGGTTCGTGGCTTTCACAACCTGATGGCCCGGCGTGTGCGCACCATCCTGATGGTCTCGAATCGTTACGAGTCCTTCAGCATGTCGCGCGATTCTTCTTTGACGCAGGACATTTACGGCGCGTCCCAGCTACTGCACCTCCAGAACGTCCCACAGATTGCCACAGCCCTGTCCGGCGCTGAAGGGCTGAGCATTCTAGAAAAGGAGCACTTCGATCTTGTCGTTGTCTCCAGCAATCTGCCCGATATGGACACGGCCGACTTCGGCCAGAAGGTGAAGGCTGCCCACGCCGGCCTGCCGGTCGTCATGGTCGTCTTTGACGGGTCCTGGTTCGACCAGACCTATCGCGGCGCCGAGCCCGAGGGAATCGACCGGACCTTCGCGTGGCGCGGTAGCGCCGATGTTCTGCTCTCGATCATGAAGCTGGTCGAGGACAGCCAGAACATCGACCGCGACCTGGGCCACGCTTCCATCGGAACGATTCTGGTGATCGAGGATGCGGTCGAGCACTACTCGCTCATTCTGCCGCACCTCTATTCAATGCTCATGCAGCGCACCTTCATGCTGGTGCCCGAGGGCATCAACGAGAGCGATCGCCAGGTCCGGACACGGGTTCGCCCCAAAGTGCTCCTGGCGCGCACTTTCGGCGAAGCCAGCGCGCTGGTGGATAAGTATGCGACCTCGCTGGTGGGCATCATCTCCGATCTGCACACGTTCCACGATGACCGCATAGACCCCGGCGCGGGCGTGCGATTTCTGCGTGAAGTCGTTGCCCGCGAACCGGGTCTCCCCATCCTGATTCAATCGTCCGAGCCGGACGCGGCCGAAGTGGCCAGGTCGGTGGGAGCACGCTGCTTGAGCAAGCGCGGGTCGGACATGCGGGCCGGCATCGAACGGTTTGTTCTCGAGGACATCGGTTTCGGCGATTTCGAATTCCGCCTGCCGGATGGGACCCAGGTCAAGCGCGTTGCCAACTTGTGGGAGTTGGAGCAGGCGCTTCCCGGCGTGCCCGAAGAATCGCTGGTTTTCCACGTCCGGCGCAACGATCTTTCCCACTGGTTCCGGGCGCGGGGCGAGACCACGCTGGCCGCGGTCCTCAGGCCGATTACCCTCGCGGACTTTCCTACGGTCGATGCGCTCAAGGAGTACCTGATCAACGCGATTTCCATTGCGCGCAGGGAGAAATACCGCGGATCCATCGCCGACTTCCGTCCTCCGGAATTCGACCCAGACTACCCCTTTCTAGTGCTTGGGCGCGGCTCCCTGGGTGGCAAAGGCCGCGGCCTGGCATTCATGTTCCGCCAACTCAGCCAGTGGTTGAAGGACGACGGCATCCAAGGAGTCAGTACGCGTCTGCCCCGCACGCTGATCATCGGCGCGGATGAATCCGACGCCTTCCTCAAGGACAACGGAATAGAGGTAGAGTCCTTCGGGGGACTCGCCGACGACGCCATCCTCCGGCGCTTTGCCGGCTGCCATCTCGGCCAGCGGATGCGCGAGTGCCTGGGGCACTATGTTACGCGGGTGAATGTTCCGCTGGCCGTCCGCTCGTCGGGGCTGCTCGAAGACTCCCATTCCCAGCCGCTGGCCGGACTTTACGCGACTTACATGCTGCCCAATAACCATCCGGACGTCGAGGTGAGGCTGCAGCACCTCGCGACCGCCGTGAAGCTGGTTTACGCCTCGGCCTACGTCAAGCGGCCGCGGCGTTACCTTGAGGCAATTGGGCAGGATCTGGCCGAGGCCCGGATGGCGGTGATCATCCAGGAAGTCGTTGGCCACCGGCACGGGAGGTACTTCTACCCAGCCATCTCAGGCGTGGCCCAGTCTCACAATTTCTACCCGGTCTTCCAGATGAAGCCGGAGGATGGCGTGGCTACGATCGCCCTGGGGCTGGGCAAACAGGTGGTCGAGGGCGGGGATGCGGTGCGCTTCTCCCCGCGCTACCCGCAGGTCCTGCCGCAGTTCCGGTCGCCCGCCGAGGTATTGAAGGTCTCACAGCGGGAGTTCTTCGCTCTGGACCTGGAGCGCGGCGAAGCCGACTTGCTGGGCGGCACGGACGCCACGCTGGCCCGGCTGCAGCTGGCTCAGGCCGAGGCGGATGGGATGCTGGCGCTCTCCGGCAGCGTTGTGGCCATGGACGAGGACCGGATATACGACGGGTTGGGCCGGCACGGCAGCCGCGTGGTCACGTTCGCGCGCATTCTCAAGCACAACGTCTTCCCGCTTTGCGCCATCCTTAATGAACTGCTCGAAGCCTGCCGTAAGGACTTGGGTTTCGCGGTTGAGATCGAATTCGCCGTGGACTTTGACGCCGATCCGTCCTGGAAGCCCGAGTTCTACTTGCTGCAGATGAGACCCTTGGTGGCCTTGCGCGAGCGCTGCGATATCGCCTCGGAGTCCATCCCGCCCGACAAACTGCTCTGCCTCTCGCAGCGCGTGCTGGGAAATGGGCGTATCGAAGGCTTGCGTGATATCGTCTATGTCGATTGCGCCACATTCGACCGCGGGCGGAGCGCGGAGGTTGCCTCGGTCGTGGCGGAAATCAATGAGCGTCTGACCCGGGAACGCCGGCACTATGTGCTCATTGGGCCTGGACGCTGGGGCTCGTTTGACCCCTGGATCGGAATTCCCGTGGCCTGGCACCAGATTTCCCGGGCTCGCGTGATCGTCGAGGTCCCCGCCAGGGATCTGCCCATGGAGCCGTCGCAAGGCACTCACTTTTTCCACAACATGACCGCGGCGGGCATTGGTTACTTCTCGCTGGGCGGGTCGAACGAGAAGGAGTTCGTCCGCTGGGATCTGCTCGCGGCGCTGCCGGGCGAGGAGATCGGGCTGGGAGTCCGGCACGTCCGCCTGGACCACCCGCTGTCGGTGCGCATGGACGGCCAGACCCAGCAGGGAGTCATCTCGTTACCATGAGATGGAGGTAATGTTCTGTGGCGCAGGCTGAAGCCCATCCCAGCACCGGATTACCGGCGCTCGACAGCATTCTGGGAGGGTTGATTGCGGGCGACAACGTGGTCTGGCAGGTTGGCTCGATCGATGATTACCTGCCCTTTGTGCGCCCCTATTGCGAAGAAGCGCTGCGGCGGGGCCGCAAGCTCATCTACTTCCACTTCGAGCGCCACGTCGAACTGATCGCGCCGGACCCGCGCGTGGAAATTCACCGCTTGGAGCCGGCAGCCGGTTTCGAGACGCTCACGGCGGAGATCCATGCCGTCATCGCGCGCGCCGGCCGCGGCGCCTATTACCTGTTCGACTGCCTCTCCGATCTCGCCGCGGACTGGTGCAGCGACATGATGCTGGGCAACTTCTTCATGGTCACCTGCCCATACCTGCGCGAGCTCGACACAATTGCCTACTTCGCGCTGCTGCGCAGGCGCCATTCCTACCGCGCGGTCGCCGCCATCCGAGACACAACCCAGCTCCTGCTTGACGTCCACCGCCATGAAGACAGGCTCTATGTCCATCCCCTCAAAGTACTCGAGCGTTACTCGCCTACGATGTATCTGCCGCACGCCTGGCAGGGCGACTCCTTCCGGCCGGTGACGGATAGCACCACCATCAGCGGCATCTATGAGACCCTCATGCGCGATGGCTCGGGCAGGGAAACCGACCGCTTCGACCTTTGGGATCGCACGTTCCAGGCGGCGCAGGAGACTCTCGAGGCCGTGCGGCGCGGCGAGCGCAAGCCGGAGGCGACGCGGGAGACTTTCCGGCATCTGCTGCCCATGGTTATCAGCCGCAACGAGCGCATGCTGGAACTGGCTGAACGCTACCTGACGATCGAGGATCTGCTGGCCGTGCGCCGCCGCATGATCGGCACCGGCCTCCTCGGCGGGAAGGCGACCGGCATGCTGGTTGCCCGCGCGATCCTGCGCCGCGCAGCCAGTGACTGGCAGGACATCCTCGAGCCGCACGATTCCTTCTTCGTGGGTTCCGACGTCTTTTATTCTTACCTCGTCAGCAACGGCTGTTGGCGTTCGCGGCAGAAACAGCGCGACAGCGAGCGGTTCCTCGACGACGTGGAGCACGCCCAGGAGCAGATGCTCACCGGCTCGTTTCCGGAGTTCGTGCGCGATCAATTTGCGGAGATGCTGGACTACTTCGGCCAGGCTCCGATCGTGGTGCGCTCCTCCAGCCTGCTCGAGGACAGCTTCGGGAACGCCTTTTCGGGCAAGTACGAGAGCGTCTTCTGCGCCAACCAGGGCTCGCCGCAGGAGCGCCTTGCGGCATTTCTGGCGGCGGTGCGCCGGATCTACGCGAGCGCCATGGGGCGCGATGCCCTGCTCTATCGAGCCCAACGCGGCCTGCTCGACTGCGACGAACAGATGGCGCTCCTCGTTCAGCGCGTATCGGGGGCAGTGCATGGCCGCCTCTTCTTTCCGCAGGTGGCCGGCGTGGGGCTGTCGTTCAACCCCTTCGCCTGGTCGGAGCAGATCGATCCAAGAGCCGGTGTCCTGCGCCTCGTTTTCGGCCTGGGCACCCGCGCGGTGCGCCGGTCGGACGACGACTACACCCGCATTGTGGCGCTCAACGCGCCCGCGCGCCGGCCGGAGACGACGTCGAGTGAGGTGCGCGGATATGCCCAATGCCGCGTGGATGTTCTGGACCTCGAGAAGAAGGAACTCAGGGCGTGTCTATTCGAGGAGGTTTTCAATTCCTGCAGCGAGCAATCTATCGAGATGGTTGCCTGGCGCGATCCCGAGTTAATGAGGCTGTCGAGGGAAACAGGACGTCCGGCCTTTCCTTGGGTGCTCACTTTTAAGAAGCTCCTCGCGGAGACCTCCTTCGTGGCCCAGATGCGCACCCTTCTCGAAACGCTGGAGAAAGCTTACGACTATCCCGTGGATGTGGAGTTTACGACGAACTTCCTAGCCGATGGCAGCTATCGGATCAACCTGGTTCAATGCCGTCCGTTCCAGGTCAAGGGCGGCGGGCACATCGTCGCGCAGCCGGAGGCCGTCGCCGCCGGCGATCTCGTCCTGAAGACGCAGGGCGCCGTCATCGGACCAAGTACGGTAACGACAGTGGGACGGCTCATCTACGTCGTGCCCTCCGTTTATGGCGCGCTCCCCCAAAGCGATCGTTACTCGATTGCGCGGCTCATTGGCCGTCTCACGCGCCTGGAGCAGCGGCCCGAAGGCGCACTCTTTCTGGTGGGTCCTGGACGCTGGGGCACCGCCGAGCCCGCTCTCGGGGTGCCTGTCTCGTTCGCCGAAATCAGCAGCGTCAACGCGTTGTGCGAGGTTGTCGAGATGCGCGAAGGTCTGGTGCCGGATGTCTCGCTCGGCACCCACTTCTTCAACGATCTGGTCGAAATGCAGATTCTCTACCTGGCGCTGATTCCCGGCAAGGAAGGCAACCTCGTCAACGCGGACCTCATCGAGCGGGCGCCCAACCGCCTGCCGGCTCTCATCCCCGAGGAAGCGGCTTGGGCCAACGCCGTGCGGGTCATCGACCCGGCCGGAAGCGTGCTCCGTCTGCACGCCGACGCCTTGCGCCAAACCGCCCTCTGCTACTTCGAAAAGGGGACAGACGCATTTTAATGGTTTAGTCCCTGGTTTTCCCCGGTCTCCCGGTTTCGTTACTCCACCCGCAACGCAGCCGTCGGGTCCGTGCGCACAACCCGGCTGGTCGCGATCCAGATGGCGCAAGCCGTAGCCGTCGCGATCATGATCGCCGCGCTTCCGCAGATCCAGATGCCGGCCGGCTCGGCGGATGCCATCAAATGTTGCAGGAAACGGCCCAACCCCGCCGCGCCTGACAGCCCGGCTACGACGCCGACGCAGACGGGCGTCATACTCTGGCGGAAGACCATGCCGCGCACCCGGCCCGGAGGCCCGCCCACGGCGATGCGAATCCCGATCTCGTGCGTCCGTTGCGAGACGGAGTGGCTCGCCGCCCCGTATGCGCCGATGGCCGCCACCAGCAGGGCGAAGCAAGCCAGAAAAACGATGGCGGCGGTGTAGAACCGCGGCCGGGCCAGCGCCTCGGCCAACCGCTGGTCGAGCGTTTTCACGTCGAAGACCGGAACGCCGCGATCCGTCCCCTGTACGGCGTCCCGGCATGCTGCGAGATGCCCCTCCGGGTTGCCGCGGACCTTAGCCACGAACGTCGCGAACCACTGGTCGTATTGATCCATGGGGCGGAAGATCACCTCCCAGGGATCGGACTCGGGGCCCAGGAACCGCTGCGAGCGCACCACTCCGACAATCGTGGCATACCGCGGCGCGCCTTGCGGTCGGAGGTCAACCCTTCTGCCGACCAGCTTCTGATTGCCGTAAGCCCGCGCCAACTCTTCCGTGACGATCACCACCGCCTCTGCTCCGCCCCGGTCGCTCTCGGTGAACTCGCGCCCCTCGATCAGTGGAGTTCCCATGGTGCGGAAATAGCCGGGGCTCACGAGCATCAGGCGGGCACTCCGTCTCGGCTCGCCCGGGTCCAGCCTGAAATAGGTGCCTTCCTGGATCTTGGAAGCGACCAGCGGTAGGTAGGAGGCTGCGCCGGCGGACTCCACGCCGGGGACCGCCCGCAAGCGTTGCAGCGCCTCGCGGACGAACGCGGCGGTACGATCCTGCGTGCTCGGGAGCGAGACGCTCATTGTGACTACGCGGTTTGTGCGGTAGCCCAGGTCGGTTCCCATCAACTTCAGGAAGCTGCGGCCCATGCTGAAAGACCCCGCCGCCAGAGTCACGGTGAGCGCGGCTTGCAGGGCGATCAGAACGCCGCGCATGCGGCTCGCGGATGACCCGCGCGATCCCGGCTGGGTCCGAATCAAGTCCGGACCCGGCTGCATGCGGCCGATTAGCGAGGCGGGAAGAACGCCGAACACAATGCCCGTGACCGCCGCCAGACCGAGCGCGAACGCCACTACCCGCCAGTCCAATACTTCGTACTGCCGCGCCGAGAGCTGCGCCGGCTGCGCGATGCTGGCCAGGCGCACCGTCCACTGCGCCACGGCCAGGCCGGCGATGGCCGCGGCGGCGGTCAGCACGGTGGCTTCCGTGATGAGTTGCCGCGTGAGCCGGGCGCGGCTGGCGCCGAGCGCCGCGCGAATCGCGAGCTCCTGGCGCCGCTCCGTCGCGCGGGAGAGCAGCAGGTGCGCCAGGTTGGCGCACGCGACTAGCAGCACGAACGCCATCATCCCCATGAGCACTAGCGACGCAGGGCGAACCGGACCGGCCAGTCGGTCCTGCAACCGGAACAGGCGCGGATTTTCAATTTTCCATCTCGGCCCGCCGGCGTTGACCCGGTCGATTTCGGCCCGGTACATGGCGGAGGCCTGATCGAAGCTTACTCCCGGCTTGAGCCTGCCGATGGTCTGACCCATCCAGTACGAGGACGGGAGACTACCGTAGGCCGTCGGCGTCCAGACGGCCGTTTTCTCGGGAAAGTCGAAATCGCGCGGCGCCACTCCGACCACGGTCAGGGGCACGCCGTTCAGCCGTATGGTTGACCCGATCACCCGGGGATCGCCGCCGAATCCCTGCTGCCAGAGACCGTACCCGATCACCGCCACGCGGTTCCGGCCAGGTACATCTTCGTCGGCCAAGAAGCCCCGCCCGAGTACCGGCTTGGTCCCAAGCATCCGTAGGAAACTGGCCGTTGTTTCGGAGACCGTCACCCTCAGCGACTCGCGCCCAATGCTGAGGTTCATCGGCTGCGACGAGTAAGTCGCCGTGTCCTCGACGTATTGGCTTCCATTTCGCCAGGCATTGACGGCATTGCGTCCTGAGAGCCAGGCCGTCGGTCCCGCCGACACATCCACCAGCCGTTCCGGCTCGCGGAACGGGAGGGAACGGATCAGCAGGGCGTTCAGCACGCTGAAGATGCCGGTGGTAGCGCCGATGGCCAGCGCCATCGCGGCCAGGGCCAGCACCGTCGCCACCGGGCGCTGGCGGTAGATGCGAGCGGCGTAGCACAGATCCTGCCACAGTTCGCGGCCGATTTCGGCCGGCGCGGTGGTCACCAGGTCCGCCAGCGCCCGCAGAACCAAACGGATGCGTTCGCGGCGGCCCTGTGCCTCCCGGTACTCGTCCGCGAACTGGCGCTCCAGTTCCGGGGCGTACTCTTCGCGGAACCCCGCCGGATAGATTCGCAACAGGATGCGGTAGAGGCGTTTCATGCGGTCTCCGGCAGCTCCAGGCAGTCTTCGGCCAGTTGCACCAGGTCGCGCATTCGCAGCGCTTCAGCCTGAGCCACGCGGCGGCCCAGGGGGGTGATGCGGTAATAACGGCGGCGTTCGTCGTCCAGGTGAAGGTCCGGCCGCGCTTCGGACTCCTCGACCAGCCCGCGCTCGACCATGCGCGCGATGGACCCGTAGAGGGCTCCCGCGCCCAGGTTCAGTTTGCCGTTTGTGCGCCGCAGGATCTCGCGTTTGAGCGCGTAGCCGTGCCGCTCGCCCTGGCACAGCGCGAGCAGCATATGAAAGATAGGCGGCGGAAGCGGAAGCGGAAGCTGAGCCTGCACGTCCTCATCAACCCTTGCCATAATAGATCATATTATGACCGACTAAGGAAAAATGTCAACTGTTTTTAAATGGGGACAGCACCAAATTACCCCATTACGTAGAACGCTGCGGCCGGCGGCTCCTGCGGAGGCGGTTGGGTGTACAATCGCTGGTGACCAGGAACCAGTAATAGGAATGCTGGTCGAGTCGTCTTGAAACCAGGAGGCAGGCATCCGTTATGTCGGAGAATCGATTTTCCAGACGTCACTTTTTCTACGGGGCTCTTCTCGCCGGCGCGGTCCCGGCGGGAGGCTTCGGCAGCGTGCCCTCATTGAGCATGCTGGGGTACAAGTCGCCTAACGAGAAACTCAACCTGGCGGGCATCGGCGCCGGCAATATGGGTTTCGCTTCGTTATCCGGTGCGGTGTCAGGGACGGAGAACGTGGTTGCGCTGGCAGACGTTGACTGGGCGCGGGGCACGCAAGGATTTACCACTTACGAGAGGGCTACCAAGTACAAGGATTTCCGGCAAATGCTCGACAAGCAGAGCAAAGAGATCGACGCGGTGACCATCGGAATTCCCGACCACATGCACGCCGCCGCCGCCCTGCCCTGTATGCAGCTTGGCAAGCACGTCTACGTTCAGAAACCACTGACCCGGACGGCTGGAGAGGCGCGCCTTCTGACCCAGGCGGCGGAGAAGTACAAGGTGGCCACGCAGATGGGCAACCAGGGCATCTCTTCGGAGGCGGCACGGGTGGCCTGCGAAATCGTATGGTCAGGCGAAATCGGGGACGTTACGGAGGTCCATGCCTGGATGGGCAGGCCCAGTTGGCCGCAAGGGATGACGAAGATCCCGCCACCGACGCCGGTTCCGGATACTCTGAACTGGGATTTGTGGTTGGGCACCGCAGCCTGGCGTGCGTTCACCGACGGCGATCAGGAGTACTTCGACTTCGTAGCCGCACGGAGCGCGCGCAACAGGGCTGGCCGAGGTGGCGCCGCACCGGGCGCGCCTGCGGGTGCGGCAGCGGCTGCCGGCGCTGCCGCGGCTGGCCGAGGCGCTGCGGCGGGTGGCGCCGCAAGGGCTGCCTCCGGCCGGGGCAATAGCATTCCGACCGGCAATCCCGGTGCCAGCGTCCAGGTCACGGGCGCCTACGCCGGCGGCTTCTACCTACCCTTCAACTGGCGGGGTTTTTACGATTTCGGCAGCAGTCTGATTGGCGATTGGGGAGTGCATATAATGGGCGCCGCGCACTGGGCCCTGCAGTTGGATCCGCAGTACCTGATCAGCGTGGAGTGCGTCTATAAGGATTCGCTGCCTCCTTTCACATTTCCCGACGAGCTGACGATCAAGTGGGAGTTTGGCCCCCGGCCGGGGATGGGTCCGGTAAACGTCTACTGGTACCAGAAGAGTAGTGGTGACGCCTATCTGCCACCGGGGATGACGGCTGAGGAGGCGAGACAGATTCCGGGCACGGGTCCGACGATTTCGGCCGGACGCGGTGGCGCCCCGGCGGGCGCGGCTGGCCGTGCGGGCGCCGCGGCAGCGGCTCCAGTCGGCGCGCAGGGCGCTCCTGTGGCAGCCGCCGGCGCACAACAGGCGGCGAGGGCCGGCGGCGGGGCCCCGCAGCAGGGCAGCGGGTACAACTGCATTTTTGTCGGGTCCAAGGGCTACATGGGCACCTCAGGCCAAACCGGCGGAGTAGGGCTGCTGCCGGGCAAGAGGTGGGCGGATTACAAACTCCCGACGCCCTACCTGCCGCGCTCGCCAGGAGGAAATCATTACCGTGACTGGGTGCGAGCCTGCAAGGGCGGAGCACCGGGGTGCTCCAACTTCGTTAGCTTCGCCGGGCCATATCAACAATGGCAGCTCCTGGGCGCGGCCGCCGTCCACACCCAAGGCAAGCTGATGTGGAACAACACGACGGGCGAATTCACCAACGGAAAACAAGTCCTGCAGTGGGTGAAGCCAACCTATCGCAAGGGCTGGGAGATCAAGCTGTAGCTCGAATGGGCCCGCGGTCTTCGAGCCGCGGGTCCCCCCAATTAGGAACAACGGCTCCTACGGAGGCGGTTGGGTGTACAATCGCTGGTGACCAGGAACCCGAAATAGGAATGCTGGTCGAGTCGTCTTGAAACCAGGAGGCAGGCATCCGTTATGTCGGAAAATCGATTTTCCAGACGTCACTTTTTCTACGGGGCTCTTCTCGCCGGCGCGGTCCCGGCGGGAGGCTTCGGCAGCGTGCCCTCGTTGAGCATGCTGGGGTACAAAGCGCCTAACGAGAAACTCAACCTGGCGGGCATCGGCGTCGGCAATATGGGTTTCAGTTCTATATCCAGTGCAGCCGCGGGAGGGGAGAACGTGGTTGCGCTGGCCGACGTTGATTGGGCGCGGGGCACGCAAGGATTTGTCACTTACGAGAGAGCTACCAAGTACAAGGATTTCCGGCAAATGCTCGACAAGCAGGGCAAAGAAATCGACGCGGTTACGATCGGAATTCCCGACCACAATCACGCCCACGCTGCCCTGGCCTGCATGCAGCTTGGCAAGCATGTCTATGTTCAGAAGCCGCTCACCCGGACGGCCGGGGAGGCGCGCCTCCTGACCCAGGCGGGAGTCAAGTATCCCAAGGTGGCTACGCAAATGGGCAACCAGGGGTATTCACACGAAGCGACGCGGGTAGCCTGCGAGATCATCTGGTCGGGTGAAATTGGGGATGTCACGGAAGTCCATTCGTTCAATGGCAAACCCAGTTGGCCGCAAGAGATGCAGAAGATCCCGCCGCCGACCCCGGTCCCGGAAACGCTGAATTGGGACGCGTGGGTGGGCACTGCGCCCTGGCGCGAATTCACGGACGGCGACCAGGCGTATTTCGACTTCGTAGCCGCACGGAGCGGCCGCGGCGCCGCCGCGCCGCCTGCCGCAGGGGCTGCCGCCGGCCGGGGCAATAGCATTCCGACCGGCAACCCCGGCGCCAGCGTCCAGTTCACGGGCGCCTACGCCGGCGGCTTCTACGTGCCCTTCAACTGGCGCGGCTTCGTTGATTTCGGCAGCAGCCTGATTGGGGACTGGGGAATTCACCAATTCGGACCGGCGAACTGGGCGTTGCAGTTGGACCCCAAGTACCTCATCAGTGTGGAATGCATTTCCAAGAGCATGGCTCCGAACTTCACTTTCCCCAACTTCATGACTATCAAATACGAGTTCGGTCCTCGTCCGGGAATGCCTCCGGTCAACGTCTTCTGGTACCAGAAGGACGGCGGCGATGCTTACCTGCCGCCGGGCATGACGGCTGAGGAGGCGAGGCAGATTCCGGGAACCGGTCCGCAGCTGACTCCTGCAGTCGGCAGTGGTGCTGGCCGTGGTCCGGCTGGCGCGGCTGGAGGCGCTGCACGTGCGGGAGCGGCAGCCGGACGGGCTGGAGCGGCCGCGCCGCCCCAAGCGGCTCGCGCCGGTCTAGCCGGGGCGCCACAGCGGAGCGGCTACAACTGCATCTTTGTCGGCTCGAAGGGCTACCTTGGCACCAGCGGCCGTGGCGAAGGAGTCGGGCTGCTACCGGGCAAAAGGTGGGCGGAGTACAAACTCCCGATGCCCTACCTCCAGCGCTCGCCGGGGCACTCGCGTGACTGGGTTCGCGCCTGCAAAGGCGGAGCGCCTGCGTGCTCGAATTTCAGCATCGCCGGCCCCTATACCGAGTGGTTGGTGCTCGGATCGGCTGCTATCCACGCCGAAGGCAAGCTAATGTGGGACAACGCCAGAGGCGAATTCACCAACGGCAAGCAGGTATTGCCGTGGGTCAAGCCCACTTACCGAAAGGGTTGGGAAGTCAAGCTCTAAATGGGGACAGTACCAAATTACCCCATTACGGGGATCGCTGCGTCCGCCGGTTTAGCCGCGCGCCCGCAGGTCTCTCAACACTGTCCCCGGTTTGTGTGAAATCGTTGGAGGCGCGGGGCGGGATCGAACCGCCGAATAAAGGTTTTGCAGACCTCTGCCTTACCACTTGGCTACCGCGCCCAATAAGGTGGGTTCATCTCCGACGATAGCGCGGCCGGCGGCTTGAGGTCAAACTCGGCGGCTAGACTCTGGCGTTTGTACGTCCGCGGACCGCCCTGGCCGGGGACAATCAAGCGCATCTCGCCGACCGCGGCGGTGTTGGGCGTCAGGGTGATTGCTCTTAGGCGGCCCGCTCTGGAAGTCTCTTCGGATCGGCCCAGACGAAGGTACACTGAACTGAAAATGAGCGACGCCGGAAGCGGACCCACCAACCTAACCACAGTGAGGGAAGAAGCAGGGGTCCGTTTTGTGGAGGGCCTGCCGGATCGGAAGCTCATGCCGAGTGTCGAAGACGCTGGCCTGGTGGTGGAAGCATGCTTCTCCTGCGGGGCCGACTCCGCACTTCTCTACGCGCAGAACCTCACCAAGGGGTTCTTTGACTTGAGCTCGGGCGAGGCCGGCGCCATCCGCAGAACCGGCGATCCTCCAGGGAATCCGCGCGCCAGATAAGAATTTGGATTCTACTTCTTCTTCAGCCAGGTCTCGAGCCAGTCGGTGACCGTCTTGTACCAAAACGCGCTGTTTTGCGGCTTCGAAATCCAATGGCCTTCATCGGGGAAAACGACTAGTTTCGACGGCACTTTCTGAAGTTGCAGGGCAGTATACAACTGCATCCCCTGGCCCACCGGCACGCGGTAGTCCAACTCGCCGTGGGTGACCAGGGTCGGCGTCGCGAAGTTCCCGGCGAAATGGCTCGGGCTCCAGCGGGCGTACAACTCCGGGTCGTCCCATGGCGCGCCTTGAAACTCCCATAGCGGAAACCACAACTCCTCGGTCTCCCCGAACTCGCTGGGGAGGTCGTAAACGCCCGCGTGCGATACCAGCGCTTTAAATCGGGTTGTGTGGCCCAGGATCCAATCCACCATGTAGCCGCCGTAGGAGGCCCCGGCGGCCGCCATGTTTTCGGGATCGGCGTACGGCTGGCGGACCATGTAGTCCGCCACCGCCATGATGTCATCGTAGGCCCTGCCGCCCCAGTCGGCGTTGATCTCGTCGATGAATTTTTGCCCGTAGCCGGTCGAGCCCCGCGGGTTCGGCATCACCACCACGTAGCCCGCGGCCGCGAACACCTGGGCGTTCCAACGGTAGGTCCAGCTTTCGCCCCAGGCGCCCTGCGGGCCGCCGTGGATGAGGAATAGCAGGGGGTATTTCCCATCGCTGCGAAAGCCCGGGGGCTTGACCAGGAAGCTATGGATCTGCGCCGCCTCCGCGCCCTCGGTCCAGAACTCCTCGGCCGGCGTGAGCTGATAGTTCGTCAGGACAGCCTCGTTCAAGCGGGTAAGCGGCACGCTGGCGCCGCCGCTGGAGGAGCCGCGATAGATCTCGACCGGACGCGAGGCGCTCTGCTCGGTGTAAACGATCGCCTTGCCGTCGGCGGTAAGCTGCACGTCGTCCAGCGTGCTGGGGCCGCTCGCAACCACTAGCGCCGCCCCGCCGGCCACGGAAACCATCTGGATGGACTGCCGGCCGCGGTCCTCCACGGTGAAGAAGATGCGTGTCGAATCCGGGGTCCAATCGAAACTCCCCACCCAACGATCCAGATTCTCGGTGAGAATCCTGGTCTGTCCGGTCGTGCGATCCATGACCACCAGCCGCCAGCGGTCGCTTTCATAACCAGCCCGCGACTGCGATCGGTAGGCGAGATACCTGCCACTCGGCGAATACTGCGGTGACACATCCGCTCCCACATTGCTAGTGATCTTGCTCGGCGTCCCCCCCGTGGCCGAGACGACGTAAAGATCCGAGTTGGTGCTGATGGCGGGCTCCGGATCAGAATTCATCACGTAGCAGAGTTCCTTGCCATCGGGCGATATGGCTGTAGTCGTCCGGGCCGCCCAGAGAGAACGGCGGGACCTCGCGCATCCCGGGAGTGAGATCCTTGGGGACGCCGCCCGCCACCTCGACCGTGAAGATGTGCCTCCGCCGTTCGCCCTGCCACTGGGTCCAGTGCCGGTAAAGCAGGGACGTGTAGACGCGCGCTTTCACCTTGGAGGCCTTCTCGGCGTCGAGTCTCCTTTTGTTGCAAGCCTCGTCGGCACAGTCCGGGTAGACCTCACTCGTGAAGACCAGCCGCGGCCCCATCGGGGGAGAACAGAACACCGTCGGCCTCGGTCGAGAGGTTCGTCACCTGCCTCGCCCCCGTTCCGTCGGCGCTCATCAGCCAGATCTGCTGGGCGCCTCCCCGGTCCGAAACAAAGGCGATCCGCTGGGAATCCGGCGACCAGCGCGGGCGCTCGTTCAGGCTTCCCTCGGCGGTGATCTGCCGGGGCTGGCCTCCCTCGAGGGGCACGGCATAGATATGCGTGGGTTTGGTGTTGCCGTCGAGATCCACCCGCTGCACCGTGAATGCCACGGTCCTTCCGTCCGGCGAGAGCTGCGGGTCGGAGATCCGCGCCAACCGCATCATCGCCTGCGCGTCGAAAGGCTGCTTCTGCGCCAGGGCCAAACCCGCCCCGATGAACACCAGGAGAATCGCGCGTCTCATACCCCGAATTGTAACGCGGAGAAGGCCCTCAACTACTGTGTGCTAACATGGTTGACTCAACGGCTTACATGATTCGCGCCCATCGCGGCATCCTGCCCAGGATAGCCGCATCCGCATATGTCGATCCCAGCGCCCAGGTGATTGGAGACGTGGAAATCGGTGAACGCTCCAGCCTCTGGGCTAACGTCGTGGCGCGCGCCGACGTCAGCACCATTCGTATCGGCGAGGAAACCAACGTCCAGGACAACTCGGTGCTCCATGGCGACGTGGACAAGCCCGTGGTGATCGGCAATCAGGTCACCGTCGGCCACTCCGCGGTGGTGCATGGCTGCCGGATCGAGGACGGTTGCCTTATCGGCATTGGCGCCGTCGTGCTGAACGGCGCGCGGATCGGACAGGGCTCGGTGGTGGCCGCGGCATCGCTCGTGCCCGAGGGCGCCGAAGTCCCCCCGCGGAGCATGGTTCTCGGTGCTCCCGCCAAGGTGAGACGGCAGGTCACCGACCAGGAGACAGCCCGTTTTCAGGGCAATTGCGCGCACTACGTCCGGCTGGGACGAGTGTACAAGGAAGAGCTTCCGTGATTCACGCCGTAAAAGGCACCCGGGACATCCTGCCCCCTTCGAGCGACCTCTGGAACCTCGTCGAGCAGAGGACGCGGGACATCTTTCGCGTCTATAACTACCACGAGATCCGCCCGCCGATCTTCGAGGAAACCCTCCTGTTCGCGCGCGGGGTGGGCGAAGAAACCGACATCGTCACCAAGGAGATGTATACCTTCGAGGACCGCGACGGCTCCTCCCTCACGCTGCGGCCCGAGTGTACGGCTTCGGTGATTCGGGCCTATATCGAGCACCGCCTGGACCAGCAGCCGGGTCTGCTGAAGCTCTACTACATGGGCCCCATGTTCCGCCGCGAGCGCCCGCAGAAGGGACGGTTCCGGCAGTTCTACCAGATCGGCGCGGAAGCCATCGGCTCCGAATCGCCGGCGGTGGACGCCGAGGTGATCGAACTGGCCGTCGAGATCCTGAGCCGCGCGGGCCTGGACGGGTTCCGGCTGTTGGTGAACTCGGTCGGCTGCCTGGAATGCCGCCCGAAATATATCGCCGCTTTGCGCGCCGAGCTTGGGAAGGTTGCCTCCACCCTCTGCGCCGATTGCCGCCGGCGGGCCGACACCAACCCGCTGCGGGTGCTGGACTGCAAGGTGGAAGCCGACCAGCCCGTGATCGGCAAGCTGCCCACTATCCTGGAGCATCTCTGCGAGGCCTGCCGGGTCCACTTTGACGCCGTGCAGCAATACCTCCGCGACCGGGGCCTGAATTTTGAGGTCATGCCCCGCCTGGTGCGCGGGCTGGATTATTACACCCGCACGACTTTCGAGATCACTCACGGCGCTTTGGGCGCGCAGAACTCAGTGCTCGGCGGTGGCCGTTACGACGGACTGGCGGAAAGCCTCGGGTCGAAGGTTCGCGCTCCGGGGATCGGCTTCTCGATCGGCGAGGATCGCCTGCTGATGACCCTGGAGGAGACCCCCGTCTCCTACGGCGCGGCGGGGCTGGACTTGTTTATCGCCCCTCTTGGCGACACCGCGCAGCGCCACGCCGCCACGCTGGCCCGCCAGTTGAGGCGCCGGGGAAAGTCTGTCGAGTTGGGATTGGACGGGAAGTTGAAGCGGTCACTGGAACTCGCCAACAAGCTGGGCGCGGCCTTCACTTTGATTCTCGGCGAGGATGAAATGGCGAGCGGCGTCTACCAGCTCAAGAATATGGCCAGCGGCGAACAGGTCACGGTAACACCGGGCCAACTTCTCGATCTTTTGGGTTTAGGAACTTAACATGCAGGGTAGCGTATCTTTGGATTTTCTGGGCGAATTGCGCCGCACTCATACGTGCGGCCAGCTTCGAGCCTCCGACGAGGGCTCGCGCGCCCTCCTGATGGGCTGGGTTCACCGCCGTCACGATCTGGGCGGAATCATTTTCATTCACGTGAGGGACCGCGACGGCATCACCCAGGCCGTCTTCCATGAGGATGCCGACCCGCGCGTCCACGCCCGGGCGGAGGAACTGCGCTCGGAGTACGTGGTTGCGGTCGAGGGCAGCGTCCAGCGGCGCACGCCGGAAACTGTCAATTCCACGGTGCCGACGGGTGAGATCGAATTGGTCGTGGACAAACTGTGGATTCTCAACGAATCCAAGACCCCTCCGTTCCCGATGGAAGAGGAAGTGGGCGTCAGCGAGGAAGCGCGGCTGAAGTATCGCTACGTGGACCTGCGCCGCCCGCGCATGCAGCGCAACATTATTCTGCGCTCGAAGATGAGCTTCGCCGTCCGCGAGTTGCTTACTTCTCTGGGCTTCCTGGAAATCGAGACGCCGTTTCTGACGCGCTCCACTCCCGAGGGCGCCCGCGACTACCTGGTCCCCTGCCGGGTGCAGCGCGGCACGTTCTACGCCCTGCCGCAATCGCCCCAACTGAGCAAGCAGTTGCTCATGATCGGCGGCTTCGAGAAATACTTCCAGATTGTTCGCTGCTTCCGGGATGAGGACCTGCGGGCGGACCGCCAGCCGGAGTTCACCCAGATCGACATCGAGATGTCCTTCCCGCAGCAGGAACGGGTACTGGAAGTCGTTGAACCGTTGATCGAGAGGATCGCCGCCGTGGCGGGCCACCAGGTGCGGGCTCCATTCCCGCGTCTGACCTTCCAGCAGGCCATGCGTTCTTACGGCACCGATAAGCCGGATTTGCGCATCCCGCCTTTTCACCCGGTCGAGGATCTCTTCCCCGGCTCGGGACTGACCACCGAGGGATTGCCGCTGGTGGCCATCCATGTTCCCGAAGACCGGCACGCTCAGCCGGAAGGAGCGGGATGAGTTGAAGGCCTTCGGCCTCGAGCGCGGCCTGCGCGTCTATGATGACGTCAAGCGCCTGGATCGGGATTTCCCCGGTCCAATGGCATCGGTTCGGGAACGCACCGGCGCTGGCGTTGACGATTTGCTGCTGCTGGCCGGATGGCCCTCGGAGCCCAAAGGCCACCGGCCGGCCGACACCGTGCTCGCGGCCTGCGGGCAATTGCGGCTGTTCGCCGCCCAGAAGTATAACGATCGCCACAAGCTGCTCGATCCCCGCGATTTCCGTTTCCTCTGGGTGGTCGAATTCCCCATGTTCGAATGGAGCGATGAGGAGCAACGCTGGGCCGCGGCGCACCACGCCTTCACCTCGGTTCACGATGAGGACATCGAAAAGCTCACCGCCGACCCGGCCAACTGCCGCGCCAAGTCTTACGACCTCGTGCTGAACGGCGTCGAGCTTGGCTCGGGCTCGATCCGTATTCACCGCCGCGACGTGCAGTCGAAAGTGTTTGACGCCCTTGGATTCAGCGAGGAAGAAGCGCGGCAAAGATTCGGGTTCTTTCTGGAAGCCCTGGAATATGGCACCCCGCCCCACGGCGGAATCGCGCTCGGATTGGATCGCCTGGTCATGATCCTGAGCGGTGAGAACTCGATTCGGGACGTGATTGCCTTCCCCAAGACCGCGCGGGGGACCGACCTGATGTGCGACGCGCCATCGGAGATCGCCGAGCGGCAGCTAAGAGAACTGGGGATCTCCTTCCGGCGGGGGTAGCCGGAGAGCCTGCCACCAGACGTACAGGCAGAACAAGTGCGACAGGACGATGATCAGGTCGCCGGGTGTCATGAGGGGCCGAGTCAGTTCGCGCACCGCGTGGCCGATCGCTTTGCCTGCCATCTGAATCCCCATCCCTCCGCTGATCATTAGCAACGTGCGGTCAGCGCGCCGGGACCGAATGAGGACCGCCCACAGCGCGAGATTGAGGATGACGGCAATGAAGCCGAGGTCGCGGGCGAATGCGGTCATCCAGGCCCAGAACTCCGCATTTCTAGTTACATAGAGCGAGATGATGGACAACGCGGCCACTCCGGGGCCCAGCAGCTTCGCCCCCTTCAGGCGGCTGCGCCCGTGGCCCAACCCCTCATGAATCAGCACGATCACGAGGGCAAAAATAAGGACTTGCCGAACGGTGTCATTCGCCCAGTAGTACCTGGATATTCTGGAATGGATGTCCTGGCTGTAGAAGGCAGCGGCCTCTACAACTGTTGTCAGGAGCAGCACCACCATATAGGCGAAGAGCCCCTTGAGCTGGCGCCAGCCCCTTCGCATAAGAGCGGCAATAACCAGAATCTGTAAGCCCACCCCGGCCACAAGAGTGGTTGACCAAACATAAAGCATCGAGCTCCGATCGAAACCCAGTGTCCGAGGACGGAACTCCATTCTAGACCGATTCAAACTCGCCGGCCACTCCCCGTCGACCGTGGATCAGCGGTGTCCGCAACCAACCGCGGCCGACGGGGAACGGCAAGGGAGTTCAAGGAGAACCCCGCTTTATGCAACCTTAGGATCGGGCGGAGGCGGAGGCAGCGGGCTCTGCGCGACCTTCGGATCGGGCGGAGGCGGAGGCAGCGGGCTCTGCGCTACCTTCGGATCGGGCGGAGGCGGCGGCAGTGGGCTCTGCGCGACCTTCGGATCGGGCGGAGGCGGAGGCAGTGGGCTCTGCGCGACCTTAGGATCGGGCGGAGGCGGAGGCAGCGGGCTCTGCGCGACCTTCGGATCGGGCGGAGGCGGAGGCAGTGGGCTCTGCGCAACCTTCGGATCGGGCGGAGGCGGAGGCAGCGGACTCTGCGCAACCTTCGGATCGGGCGGAGGCGGAGGCAGCGGGCTCTGCGCAACCTTCGGATCGGGTGGTGGCGGAGGCAGCGGGCTCTGCGCAACCTTCGGATCGGGTGGTGGCGGAGGCAGCGGGCTCTGCGCGACCTTCGGATCGGGTGGTGGCGGAGGCAGCGGGCTCTGCGCGACCTTCGGATCGGGCGGAGGCGGAGGCAGCGGACTCTGCGCAACCTTCGGATCGGGTCGGTAGGCGGAGGCAGCGGACTCTGGCTGATGGTTATCGACGGGAGATCCGGCAGCAGGCTGCTGCCGAAGGTCGGAACGGAACCGCTGGCCGCGAGGCTGGCGCAGGTCCCCGCAATGAACAATAGGCAAACTACTATGTAGGTCGCCTTGCTTTCAATCAGCTTCGGCATCGTGATCTTCTCCTTAGTGACAGGGATATCGCTTAGTTCCACGAGGTGATTTCCTCCCGGAACGGCGTTCTCAGCTCAGTGAGAAACCAGATTCTATTCGGGGAATCGCAGGGGTGCCACTAAGATGATTCTGCATTCTACTTCGGGGTGGTCTACCGCTGGCGAGTAAACTGATCGGTCTTCGTCGCAGAAAGATTGAGAAATAATCCGGCGTCGTCCAACTACGATCCTGAATAGATTCAGTCGAAGTAGTGATCTCAAGGGAATTGCACGGAAGGGGCGCGAATGACGGAATTCACTCCGGGAGCAACGGTTGGAATCTGCGATACACAACCCATCATGGCCGCCGGCGTGCGTGCCGTAATTGCCTCCCACGCCGACCTGGAGTTCGCCTGGACGGCATCGAGCCTGGATGAGGCAGCTAGAATGGTCCGCCTTCACCCCCCCTCTGTCCTGCTGGTGGACAAGGCTCTGGGCATAAACGGCCTGCTCCACTGGATTCTCAGTCTCAGTGCATCGAGGCCGGCCACGGCGTTCGTGGTCTGGGGAGCGTCGCTGACCGAGGCCGAGGCGCTGCGTCTGGTGCAGGCCGGGGCCAAGGGCGTCATGCGCAAGGCGGCAACGCCGGAGGCGCTGGCAGCTTGCCTTCGCGCCGCCGGTAGGGGCTCGGTTTGGCTGGAGGATGTGATCTTCCGCGCGGGCAACAGAGGAGTTGAACGCTCCCGCTCCGACGTCACGCCCAGGGAAGAGCAAGTGCTTTCCCTTGTGGAGCAGGGCCTGACCAACGGGGAGATCGGCCGTGAACTCGGCATCCGGCCGGGAACGGTAAAGATCCACTTGAAGCATATATACGGCAAGACCGGCATGCACGGCCGCTACCACCTGGCTTTGTCAGCGTTGGAAAACCGGGGCGCCCTGTCGATGACAGCCTGAGGAAGACCCCGCCTCACATGCTATCCTGTTGACGTGACCCGGCTTGTCAGACTTGTGGTTCTGGGTCTTTGCGCCACCTTTTGCTTTGCCCAGGCCCCTTTATTGTCCGGGATTCTCGGCGAGGAGCTGAACCGTAACTTTCAGATTCTCAAGGAGAAAGGCGACCCAGCCCCGTATTTCATGTCCTATACGGTGACCGAGCAGGAGGCCTGCAGCGTCACCGCGACGCTGGGGGCGCTTCAGAGCAGCGTTTGCAGCCGCTCCCGCCTGCTCGATGTCAGCCTGCGCGTGGGGAGTCCGGCGCTCGACAACTACCACCGCTCGCAGGGGGATCGTCCCGTCTTCACCTCCGCGGTTCAGATCCCCATTGAAGACAACCCGGGCGCTATCCGCCGGCGGTTGTGGCTGGAAACGGACCGCATCTATCGGCTGGCGGCGGAACGCTTTATCAAGATCCAGACCAGCACGCAAGTCAGGCTGGCTGCCAGCGATGTCCCTCCGGATTTCACGGTGGAGAAGCCGGTGACCTACGGCGAGTCCGTGCCTCTCCTGAATTTCTCCATGGCCGACTGGGAGAATCGCGCGCGCAAGTGGTCCGCTTTCTTCGTCAATGAGCCCGGCATTCTGACCTCCAGAGCCGCGGTCGGCATTCAACGGGAGACCAAGTACCTGGCCAGCACGGATGGGACGCGCCTGACGCACGGGCGCGGATTCGCCCGCATTTTGATCATTGCCGGGACGGAAGCGCCCGACGGAATGGCACTGTCCACGGCCGAGACTTTCGATGCGGAGAGCGCCGCCGGACTTCCGGACGACAAGACGGTTCTGGCAACGGTGGCGCGCTTGGCCAAGCAGATTAACGACCTGAGCGCCGCGCCCATCGCCGAGCCGTTCGTGGGGCCCGCCATCCTTTCCGGCCGCGCCGCCGGCGTCTTCTTTCACGAGATCTTCGGGCACAGGGTGGAAGGCCACCGGCTAAAGGACGAAGCCGAAGGCCAGACTTTCAGCAAGAGCGTCGGCACCAAGGTTCTGCCCGAGTTTTTGTCGGTTTCGTTTGATCCGACCCGCAAGAGCGTAAACGGCGTGGATTTGAACGGTTATTACAAGTACGACGACGAAGGCGTGCCGGCGCAACGGGTCGCCGTCGTTGAGTCCGGCGTTTTGAAGACCTTCCTGTTGAGCCGGTCGCCGGCGCGCCCCGGCGACCAGTCCAACGGTCACGGCCGCAGGCAGCCGGGTTACGAGGTCGTCTCGCGCCAGTCCAATCTGTTTGTTGATTCTTCGCAGCAGGTCTCCGATGACCGGCTGCGGGAAATGCTGAAGGAGGAGGTCCGGCGGCAGAACAAGCCATACGGCCTCTACTTCCAGGAGGTGTCCGGCGGCTACACGCAGACTGCGCGAGGCGGCTTGCAGGCCTTTACCGTCATCCCGATCGTGGTCTACAGGGTTTACGCGGACGGACGCCCGGACGAACTGGTACGGGGCGCCGATATCGTCGGCACGCCGCTGGCGAGCTTCTCGAAGATCCTGGCCACGTCGGACCGTTTGGCCGTTTTCAATGGATACTGCGGCGCCGAGTCGGGCAGCGTGCCGGTTTCAGCCATTTCCCCGGCGCTCCTCGTCTCCGAAATAGAAACTCAGAGGAAGCAGACCTCCTCCGACCGTCCGCCGTTGCTGCCGCGGCCGCCCGTTGGTGCGCCGCAGTGACGCGCCGTTCGTTCGTCGCTTTGTCCGCGGGCGCCGGCGCCCTGGCCAGGGCGCAACAGTCGCCGCGGGAAGATGACGCCGTGCTGCGCGCCATGCGCGACGAAATGGAGCGCTCGCGCAGCCTGCGCATCGTGAGCCTGGACGGCCCCTACTTTATCGAATACGCGGTCCACGACTCCGGGGGCTTGATGGTCACCGCGAACCTGGGCGCCCTGACGAGTGTGGTAGAAAACCGGTCGCGTCTTCCCCGGATCCGGGTCAGGGTTGGCGACTACCAGTTCGACGACGGTAACTACGTGCTTAGCGGCAGTCAATTCGGCTCCCGCTACGACCTTGGGGCCTTTCCGGTCGACGACGACTACGCGGCCATGCGCCAGTACTTCTGGCTGGCGACGGACTCGGTCTACAAGTCCGCGCTGGAGGTCATAGCCCGGAAGAGGGCGGCGCTGAAGAACGTCAACGCCTCCGACCAACTGCCCGATTTCTCCAAGGCGGAGGCCACCTCGCTGGTGCTCGCCAAGCCGAAGCCGGAGTTGCGGCAAGAGCCCTGGAAGTCGCGGGTCCGCACTCTGTCCGCCTTGTTCGCCTCCCACCCCAGGATCACCGATTCGCGGGTCCAGTTTGAAGCCGGCATGGGATCATTCTATCTGGCGAATTCCGAAGGAACCGTGATCAGAGTTCCCGAGGGCGCCGCCACGTTTGAGATCAGAGCCAGCGCTCTGGCGCCGGACGGCATGCTGGTGCGCGACGCCGTCAGTTTTAACGCGCACGAGTTGGACGAGTTGCCCGCGGAGGAAGAACTGCGCCGCGGCGCCGAGACTGTCGCCGGGAACGTCGAGGCCCTGTTGGACGCTCCGCGAGGCGAAGCTTACTTGGGGCCAGTGCTCTTCGAACCCACCGCCGCGGCCCAGTTCATGGCGGAACTGCTGGGGAGGAATTTGCCTCTGCGGCGCAGATTCGTGTCCGAGCCGGGGCGCTCGACCGCGTTTGTCCCCAGCGAGATGGAAGGGCGGCTGGGAGCCCGTATACTCCCCGACTGGATGGATGTCGTCGACGACCCCACCGCCACCCAATGGCAAGGTCGCCCGCTGTTTGGCCGCTACTTGGTCGATCTGGAGGGAGTTATCCCCAAGCCGCTGGTTATCGTGGAGAAGGGGGTATTGCGGAACTATTTGATGACCCGCCAGCCCATGCGCGGCGCGGAAGGCTCCAACGGCCGGGCGCGGCTGCTGGGAGGGCTGGGGGCCAATGCGGCTTCCTTCAGTAGCCTTTTCGTGCGCGCCACGGGCGCCGTGGCGCTCCCCGAGTTGAAGAAGCAATTGCTGGATCTGGCCCGCCAGCGGAACCTGCCGTACGGGATTCTCGTCCGCAAGATGGACTACCCCTCCACGGCCTCCTCCAGCGAGTACCGGAGGATGCTCAGCAGGGCTTCGACCGGCGGGCGGCGGCAGTCGCCCGGTGAGCCAGCCGCTGCTGGCCTATCGGGTCTACGTCGACGGCCGCGAGGAACTGGTGCGCGGCCTGTGGCTCAAGGGCGTTCAGGTCCGGACTCTTAGGGACATCGTGGCGGCGGGCGGTGAGCCGGCCGTCTTCGAATACCAGGAAAACGGGGCGCCATTTGCCCTGACCGGAGCGGGCAGTTTCGTAGCGGAAAGTTCGGTCATCGCGCCGGGCCTTTTGTTTGACGAGCTCCAACTGGAGAGGGCTGAAGAGGACCTGCCGACGCTGCCGATCGTCCCGGCCCCACCCCTCGCCGCGCCTCGCTGAGTATGGGACTTCTCGGTCGGGCCGTCTTTCGCGAGGCCATCACCGGCACCCTGCTGGGCGCTGTCCTGTTCACCTTCGTGCTGTTTCTGCGCAGTATGGGCCGGCTATTTGAGTTGATGGTGAGAAGCTCCGCCGAGCCCTCCACCGTGGCCTATCTCTTCCTTCTCGTCTTACCGCCGGCGCTGGTGTTCACTCTGCCGATCGGGGTCCTGGTGGGGGTATTGCTGGCTCTGAGCCGGATGTCGAGTGACGGCGAGATCACGGCCCTGCGCTCGGCGGGCGTCCCCAGCACGCGCCTGGCGCTCCCGGTCGCCGTTCTCGCGTTGCTGGGGGTCACAGCAACCGCGGCCTGCTCGCTCTGGCTCACGCCCTGGTCCATCCGGGAAACCTATCGGGTCGTTAACAGTCTCGCCGCCGAGCAACTGACGGCCAACATCGAGCCCAGGGTGTTTCAAGAGCAGTTCCCCGACAAGATTCTATTCGTGGCCGACGTGATCCCAGGCGCCATAGCGCGGTGGAAAAAGGTCTTTCTGGCCGACCTGAGCACCGCCGGGCAGCAGCGCATGGGAGCCCAGGCCAGCACCGGTCCCATGGTCACGGTGGCCCGCGAGGCGGTCGCGATTCCAGACTCCGCCCACAACCGGATCCAGCTTTCCCTGACCGACGGCAGCTCTCACCAAGCCGGCAAGGACCCCGCCGAGTACTACAATCAGTACTTCCCGCGCATGGACCAGGCGCTCGACGCCCAGCGCCCGAAGCAAGAACGGGCGCGCCCCTTCCGGGAGACGGATACGGTTCCTCTTTCCCGGATGGCGCGTCAGAGCACCGACGCCCGGATCGAACTGCATCAGCGGCTGGCCCTGCCGCCGGCCTGCCTGCTTCTGGCGCTGGTCGGAATCCCGCTGGGAATCACCTCCCGCAAGGCCGGCAAATCGGCCGCCCTGGTGACAACCGTCTTTCTGGCGTTCCTCTACTACATGGGCCTCATCAGCCTGATCGGCCTCGCCGAGCAGGGCGCCCTCCCGGTCGAAGTCGCGGTGTGGATGCCGAACGCCGTGCTTGCCGTCCTGGGCGTCTTCCTGCTGGCCCGGATGGAAAGGGCCAAAGGCCGCGATTTGCTGGGGAGCCTGAGGCGCTGGTTGGCCGGCGGCTACCGGCGGATTCGGGCGATCTCGATAGCGTCGCGTGCCCAACGGCTGCGCGGCTTCCAAGCTGCTGCCGCAGGTCCTCGACAACTACATCTTGTGGTCGTTTCTGGCCTACTTCGCGCTGTTCCTCGTCAGTTTCGTGTTGCTGACGGAGGTATTCACGTTTTTCGAACTGCTCAGCGACATCATCAAGAACAAGATCCCGATGACCCGGGTTGTCACCTATCTGTTCTTCCTGGCGCCCAAGCTGATCTACGACTCGACACCGATCAGCGCGATGGTGGCCGTGCTGGTCACCTTCGGCGTGCTGACCAAGCACAACGAGGTCACGGCGTTCAAGACCTGCGGGGTCAGTTTGCAGCGGCTGACGGTCCCGGTCCTGCTGCCCAGTCTTGCGCTCAGTGGCCTGCTGTTCGCCTTCGACTACTACTACATCCCCGAAGCCAACCGGATACAAGACGCAATCCGCGCCGAGATCAAGGGCGGCCCGGTCCAGACCTACCTGCGGCCCGACCGCACCTGGATCTTTGGGCAAGGATCCAGAATTTACTTCTATAAATTTTTTGACCCGGCGGGGGTGATGGGGGGCGTCAGCGTCTACGAGTTGGATCCGGCGACCTTCTCCCTGCGGAGTCACCTGACCGCGGAGCGGGCGAGTTGGTCCGCGTCTTTGAAGAGCTGGGTTTTCGAAAACGGCTGGCGCCGCGACTTGAAGTCCGGCGGGGACGCCCCCTTCAGGACCTTCCAGGCGGCCACTTTTCCGGAACTGAACGAGCCTCCCTCCTACTTCCTCAAGGAGGCCAAGCAGTATAAGCAGATGAACTTCCGCGAACTGGCCGCTTACGTCGCCGAATTGCGCCAGAGCGGCTTCGACACGATCCAGTTGCGCATCCAATACTACAAGAAGTTCTCGGTGCCGCTGTTCACCCTGATTCTGGCGATGCTCTCGGCGCCGTTCGCTTTCCTGACGGGCAACCGCGGAGCCTTGGCGGGCGTGGCCGTAAGCTTCGGAATTGCGATCGCTTACTGGAGCATGAACCAGTTATTCGAGGAGGTAGGCAAGATCAACCAGTTGCCCGCGGCGGCGGCGGCCTGGGCCCCGGACGCGGTCTTCCTCCTGGCGGCTGTCTATCTCATGACCAGGATGAGAACATAGGGAGTCGAATGATCCACGAGATTCTACCCGTCGGGATGCTGGCCTGCAATTGCTCGCTGTTCGGGGACGAGACCAGCCGCGAAGCGATCGTGGTCGATCCCGGCGACGATGTCGACGAGATCCTGCGCCTCGTGGCCAGCCACGGCCTGCGGGTGGTGGCGATTGTCATCACCCACGCTCACATCGATCACATCGGCGGAGCGGGAAAGCTGAAGGCGGCCACCGGAGCCCCGGTGTACCTGAACGAGAACGACCTGGCCCTCAACGCTCAGATCGGGATCCAGGCGGACTGGCTCTGCATGGAGCCGCCCGATCCGGTCGAGATCGACGTGAACCCCCGCGATGGAGACGTATTGCGCTTGGGCCCCGCCGAGTTTCACGTGCTCCACACGCCGGGCCACACCCGAGGCGGCATCGGGCTCTGGATTCCCCTTGAGAAGAAACTGGTGGGAGGCGATACGCTGTTTTTCGACAGCATCGGCCGCACCGACCTCCCCGGCGGCGACGGCCGTCAGATCCTGACCTCGATCCGCGACAAGTTTTTGACCTTGCCGGACGAAACGCTGGTGATCCCCGGCCACGGACCGAATACCACCATCGGGCGGGAGCGGGAGTTCAACCCTTTCCTGCAGCCTGGTTTCGGCGGCTTTTGACGGGTTATACTTAAACAAAGGCCTATTATGAAAACCTACGTCAAGTTCGCCGCCCTCATTGTAGTTATTGTGGGGACACTGGGTTGGCTGGCGGTGGGGGGCATCCGCGACGGCCAGACCTATTACAAGACCATCGCTGAAGTCGGGCAGATGGGCGACGGGGCCTTGGGCAAGCGGCTGAGGGTCGGAGGGGACGTTGAGGGCGGGTCCATTGTTCGCGCGGGCCAGGTCGTGACGTTCACCTTGCAGCAGGAGAAACTGAAGCTCAAGGTCTTGTACCAGGGAACCGACCCGCTGCCGGATACGCTCAAAGACGGCGCGCAGGCGCTGGCCGATGGCAAGATGGGCAAGGACGGGGTTTTCCACGCCGAGAAGATCCAGGCCAAATGCGCCTCCAAGTACGAGGCCAAGCCCGGCCAAAAACCTGGGATGGTGAAGCAGGCCGGGGTCTAGCGGGACTCTATGGAAAATCTGGGATCGGTTTCCCTTCTTCTCGCATTATGTCTGGCGGTCTACGCGTTTCTGGCGTCGCTCGTGGGGGGCTGGCGGCAGAAGCCTTTCCTGGTGGTCAGCGCGAGGCGCGCGGTCTACTCACTGTGCTTTCTGATCACGGTGGCCTCGGGCGTCGTGATCTACGCGTTAATCGCCAGCGACTTCCGTTTCGCTTACGCGGCGGCTAACAGCAACCGCGACATGCCGCTGCTCTACAAGGTCGCGGCTTGGTGGGCCGGGCAGGAAGGATCGCTGCTGCTGTGGAGCTGGATGCTGGCCTGCTACTCGGCGGTGGTGGTTTTAACCAACCAAACCAAGCACCGCCGCATCATGCCGTTTGTCATCGCTACGCTGATGGCCACCCAGGTGTTCTTCCTGCTGCTGAACGTGTTTGTGGCCAGCCCGTTTCGCATGCTCGCGGTCGGCCGGGAGATCACCGGCGCGGCGGACGGCAACGGCCTGAATCCGCTGCTCCAGTATTGGGCCATGGCCATCCACCCCCCGACGCTATACCTGGGATATGTGGGCTTCGCGGTGCCCTTCGCCTTCGCCTTGGCCTCGGTAATCGCGCGCGAGCCGGGTGACGCCTGGATTAAGACCACCCGGCGCTGGACCCTGATCACGTGGCTGTTCCAGAGCATCGGCATCCTGCTTGGCGCCGGCTGGGCCTACGCCGTGCTGGGCTGGGGAGGCTACTGGGGCTGGGACCCCGTCGAGAACGCCTCTTTGCTGCCGTGGATCACCGCCACCGCGATGTTGCACTCCGTCATGATGCAGGAGAAGAAGGGCATGATGAAGGTGTGGAACATGGTGCTGGTTTCCGCGACCTTCTGGCTGTGCATCTTCGGCACCTTCCTTACCCGGTCGGGCGTGGTCAGTTCGGTCCACGCCTTCGCCCAGTCGCCCATAGGAAAGTGGTTCGCGATATACCTGGCCATCATCGCCGCGGTATGCATCTACCTGATCGTCGACCGGCTGGGATACCTGAAGAGCGAGGCGCGCCTGGAGAGCATTGTGTCCCGCGAGTCCAGCTTCCTGTTCAATAACCTGATCCTGCTGGCAAGCTGCTTCGCGGTGCTCTGGGGCACCCTGTTCCCGGTGATCTCGGAGGCGGTGACCGGCGAAAAGATCAGCGTCGGCGCCCCCTTCTTCAACCGGGTGAACATCCCGATCGGCCTGTTTCTGCTATTCCTCACCGGGGTCGGCCCGCTGTTTGCCTGGCGCAGGACTTCTCTCGGCGGCCTGAAGCGCAACTTCTTGTGGCCTGGGGCTGGCGCGCTGGTGCTTATGGCCGGCCTGCTGGCCGCGGGTGTGCGGCATTTTTACGCGCTGGTGTGCTTCGGCCTCTGCCTTTTCGTGGCCTGGACCGTCGCCCTGGAGTTCTACCGCGGAGGGCGCGCCATTCGCGCCAGGACCGGACAGAACCTGCTGGCGGCCATGGTGGAGTTGACCGGCCGCAACACCCGCCGCTACGGCGGCTACACCGTCCACATGGGCATCGTGCTGATGTTCGTGGGCTTTGCCGGCGCGGCATTCAACTTGAACCGCACCATTGAAGCGAAGCTCGGGGATTCATTTACGATCGGCCGATACCAGTTGAAGGTCCGCGAACTCCGCCAGGGCGACAAGCCCAACTATAGTTGGGATCACGCGGTGATTGAAATTTCCACGGGCGGCCGTGTGGCCGGCACTCTCGAGCCGGAAAGGCGTTTCTATACGGCGAGCCAACAGGGGACCTCTGAAGTAGCCATCCGGCGGCGGCTCAACGAGGACCTCTATCTGAATTTCGCCGGAATGTCCGACGACGGCTCCAAGGCGGTGATCCAGGCTTACGTTTTCCCGCTGGTGTCCTGGATCTGGGTGGGCTTCTACGTGCTTGTCATGGGGACTCTCATCTGTCTGGTGCCGAGCAAAGTCAGGGTGACGCGGGCTCGCCCCGAGCGGCCGGGAAAGGCGGAGGACTATGCGACGGTGGCTCAGTAGTCTGTTCCTGCTCATACTGGCGGTTACGAGCCTGGCGCAAACCGCTTCGCAGCTTCAGACCGACGCGGCTAAACGCGTGGGCATGAAGCTGGCCTGCCTGTGCGGAACCTGCAACAACACGGTGACGGAGTGTCAGATGTTGGAGTGCCACTACTCCAAGCCGGCCAAGGCGCGCATCGTGGCGCTCCTGGCCGCCGGCAAGTCCGACCAGGAAATCATCGACGAGTTTGTGAAAGAGTACGGCAAGCGAGCCCTGGCCGCGCCTCCCGCGGAAGGATTCAACTTGCTTGCCTGGGTCATGCCGTTCGCGGCGATTGCGCTCGGCTTGGGAGTCATCTGGGCCTTCATCCGGCGCTTCCGCAAGCCCCTGGCCGTGGCGGGGACGCCCGCGGATGCCGAGACGCTCTCCCGTTACCAGGAACGAATCGACAAGGATCTGGAAAAGTTCGACGAATGATCGCAACTGTCGCTGTCCTTATCGCCATCGCCGCCATCCTGTTTACTCTTTACGTCCGTCCCAAGGACGCGCAGCAAATCGCGCCGGCCTCCCCAACGGCCGGCCTGGAGGGGCGCAGGGCCACCATCCGCGAGAGTCTCAACGACCTCAAGTTCGAGTATCAGGTCGGCAAGCTCTCCGAGGCGGACTACCATCGGACCAGGCACGATCTGCTGACGGAACTGGCCAGGGTCATGGCGGAAATCGAACGGAGCGGAAAACCTCCCGAGGCCGCTCGCGTGGTCCGGGCCGCGGTGGCGGCAGTAGCCACGTCATGCCCGCGTTGCGGGGCCAGCTTCGACAAGCCTCTCAAGTTCTGCGGCGAGTGCGGCGCCCCGATGACGGGAGGGCATGCATGAGGTTCGCCTTTCTCATTGGCCTGATGGCGGCGGCGCTCCAGGCTGCGGCAGCCCCCGGCGCGCCGATCGTCGAGCACATGGTGGTGCTCCAGCCGGGCCCTGGCGGGATGACCGTCCAGGAAAGCGTCTTGTTCGATAACTCCGGGAAAGAGGCGGCCAGCGATGTATTGCGGCTTTACATCCCGGAAGCCGCTCAAGCGCCCGCTCAGGTCAGCATCACGGGGCCCCAGGGCGGGACGGCCGATCAGCCGCTGGTGAAGACCGCGCAGAGCAACGTATACCAGGTCGACGCCTCCATCCAGCCGGGCCAGACGCGCATCGACCTCAGCTACTCGCTCCCCTTCTCGACGCCGGGCGTATTCTCCGGCAAGGTTCTGCACACGGCCGGCCGCCTCTGGCTGGTGGCCCCCCAGGGAGTGACCCTGAAAGGCGACAACCTCAAGCCGCCGCAACAGACCACGGATATGCGGGCCTCGGTCTATGAAGTGGAGGGCCGCGAGTTCAAGGTCCAGGTCGAAGGCGCCGTCTCCGCGGCGGCGGACTCCCCCAGCCAGGAAGACAGCGGCTCCTCGCTCAGTCAGATTCTTCCCAGGATCTATGACAATCTCTATCCCATCCTCGGGCTGGCATTCGGCATACTGATACTCGGTTTCTATATGCTTTACCGGAAAGAAACCGTGCAGGCGGCTGCCGCTCCGGCGCCTCCCGCTCCGGCACCCGCTGCCCCACGGAGCAAACGCCGCCGATGAGCGCCGTCCGCGCTGAGGGGGTTTGGAAGTTCTACGGTGATTATCCCGCCCTGCGCGACATCAACCTGAGCGTCGAGCCCGGCATGTGCCTGGCCCTGCTGGGGCGCAACGGCGCCGGTAAGACGACGCTGATCAAGGCCATGGCCGGTCTGTCTAATCCCGGCCGCGGGCGCATCAGCATCAACGGCAAAGAAGTTCGGGATGACCAGACCCGCCGCCAGATCGGCGTGCTGGGGCACGGCATCGCCGTCTACGACGAGTTCTCGGCGCTGGAGAACCTGCTTTTGTTCGCCCGAATCTATGACCTGCCCAATCCGCGTCAGACCGCACTCGAGTGGCTGGAGCGAACCGGCCTCGAGCGCGTCAAGGACGGCCTGGTGCGGGAGTTCTCGCGCGGCATGCGGCAGCGGCTGGCGGTGGCCCGGGCGTTCCTTCACGAGCCTTCGGTGCTGCTGCTGGATGAACCCTTCACCGCCCTGGATGACAAGGCCATCGCCGTTCTCCAACAACTGCTCGGGCGGGCGCGAGAGGAGCGTCGAACCATCGTTCTCTCCACCCACCAGTTGCGGGAGGCGCTGGAGCTGGCGACGCACGTCGCCTTGATTGTCCGCGGCAGGCTGGCGCATTTCGGAGAGCGCACGCCCGAGATGCTCGATGACCCGGGCTGGCTTTACCGCAACTACGGCGAAGGCTAGAGCCATGCGCTTTCTGCGGCAGTCGTGGACCGTTGCGGCCAAGGACATCAAGGCGGAGTTCCGCACTAAGGAAGCGATCAACGCATCCTTGTCCTTCTCGCTGGTGATCCTGCTGCTGTTCAGTTTCGCCTTCGATCCGACGGCCGAACAAACGCGGGAAATCTCCGGCGGGCTGCTGTGGATCGTGTTTGTCTTTGCCGGCGCCCTGATCCTGAACCGCAGTTTCGCCCGGGAGCTGGCCAACGACTGTCTCGACGCGCTGATAGCCTCCCCGCTGCCGGGCGCTGCGCTCTTTCTCGGCAAGTGCGTGGCCAATCTCGTTTTGCTAACCGCCGTCGAGCTGGTTTGCCTGCCCGTCTTCGGCGTTTTCTACAACGTGCGCTGGACGCGGCAGTTCTGGCCGCTCATCCTGGTGATCGTGCTGGGCACCTGGGGGATCACCGTGGTCGGCACCGTCTTCAGCGCGCTTACCGTGAACCTCCGCCTGCGGGAGTTGATGCTGCCGACGCTGGTCTATCCGGTGCTGATTCCGGCGCTGATGGCCGCCATCCAATTGTCCACGCCGCTGATCGCCGGTCAGCCGCTAACCGGGGACCTGTACAACTGGCTGAAACTGCTGATAGGCTTTGATGTGATCTTCACCGCCCTGGCTTTGGGCCTCATCGATACCGTGCTTGTGGGGTGAGACGTGAAACAGAAGACTCTATACCTGATGTGCCTGGTGGGCGCCTGGCTGGTCATGGCGGACATCGCCGTGATGCTGCTGGTGCTGCCGGACGAGATGGCGCAGGGCGCCATTTACCGGATTATCTTCTTCCACGTGCCGGCCGCCTGGACCGCGCTGTTGGGCTGCCTCGTCGCGCTGATTGCGAGCGTCCTGTACCTGACCACCAGGAATCTGCGCTTTGACGCGCTGGCGGTCGCCGTCACTGAGGCCGGCCTCGCGTTTGGCGCGGCCAACCTGGTGACCGGCATGATCTGGGGGCGGGTCATCTGGGGAATCTGGTGGACCTGGGACGCCCGGCTGACCTCCATGCTCGTCTGCTGGCTGCTTTACGCCGGCTACCTGATGTTGCGGCGGGCCGTCGAGGAGCCGACGCAGCGCGCCCGGGTGTCGGCGGTCTTCTCCATCTTCGCTTTCGCCGACGTGCCCATCGTGGTTTTCTCCATCAAGTGGTGGCGCACCCAGCACCCGCAGCCGGTGGTGTGGGGCGGGGGGGGCATGGATTCGTCGATGTATCGAATGCTGTTTCTGAATTGGGTGCCGTTCCTGTTGCTGTTCGTTGTGCTGGCGACCCTGAGGATGCGCCAGGAACAGGCGCAGCGTGAGATCGACGCGTTGCGCCGGGAAGCGCACGCACTCTAGCGGGGGGATTGGTATGGAATCGTCGCAGAATTTCACGTTCCTGGTTTACGGCCTGATGGCCGCCTGGCTCATCCTGTTCGGTTATGTGGTGGCGATCGCCAGCCGCGAGCGCCGCATCCGCGCCGAGATCGAAGGCCTCAAGCGGATGCTGGAAGAGCACAGGCCACGTTAGATATTCTGGCTCAGCGAGATACCACTGAACCACGACCGGGAGGGCGTGGTCAGTATTTGCGACGCAGTACACTTTCGGGTCGTGACTACAGCAGCAACTCGTAGTACAGAAGTGGCACGTCCCGATATCTAACCCGGCCCACCTCGCGGAAGCCACACCTCGCATAGAAGCCTCCCGCCCCGGCCTCGGCATCATACGCGTCTAAACGAATGGCTTCGCTCGGCCACGCTCTGGCGACCGCCTTTGCCTCCTCGACAAGCATTCGTCCAATGCCTTGCCCTTGGAGTCCTGGCTCGACCACCATGTCGATTAGATATAGGGGCCGCCGGACACCCACGAAATACTTCACGTCGATGGCCCACGGTTTCTTGGTAGCCAACCGCAGCACCGCAACGAGGCGGGTGTCATCCTTGACCACCAGCACGCGCGACGTCTTGAGGCCCCACAACACACCCCTTTCGGTTACACGCCTGGACCAATGGCCCTTACCGTATCGACGGGTGAGGTGTTCCGCGGCGGAGTTTAAGAGCGAAGCAATCGCGGGCGCGTCAGCATTGTTCGCAGTGATAGCCGAAAGTTCCATTTCGCTCGCTCGGTCAACTCGGCAACCTGGAGCCTGTCTCCATGAGCCACTGCACTCCCTCCAGAATAAGGCGCAGGACCTCGCCATTGGAGGACCGCATGTAAAGAGCCAAGGTGATCACATAGAACACCACATTCCCGCCTTGAGCTTCCTTCACTTGACTTTAGGGCCTTAATCTGGGGTATGGTGTCCCTAAGGGGGCTGGGATGGAAGCTGGGCGGCGTGACATCCTGCGTTGGATTCTGGGCGGCGGTTTCTTCGCTTCCATCATTTCGTTCCTATATCCCGCGTTCCGTTTCATGAATCCTCCCAACGTCCCGGAAGCTGCGGTGAACGAAGTATCCGCGGGCAAGACCGGAGATTTGAAACCCAACAGCGGGAAGATCGTGAGATTCGGCAGCCGGCCGGTTCTGCTGGTCCGCGTGACCGATACCGACTGGCGGGCCCTCTCCGCGGTGTGTACCCATCTGAACTGCACCGTCCAGTACCAGGAAGCCAGTCACCAGATCTGGTGCGCCTGTCATAACGGCCTTTACGATTTGAACGGGCACGTCATCTCCGGGCCCCCGCCCAGGCCTTTGGAGGTATATACGGTACACGTCCGCGGGGAAGAAGTAGTTATTTCACGTCGATCGTAGGATTAGGGGGAGCCGATTTGTCTCAGGTGGGACGAAGGCAAGCGATTCAGTCGTGGCTGGAGGAACGGCTCGGTCTGGAGGGCGTGCGCGAGTTCGCCGCCCATAAGACGGTCCCGGTGCATTCGGCGACGGCCTGGTACTACTTCGGCGGAATCACCCTGTTCCTGTTCGTCATCCAGGTGCTCACTGGCATTCTGCTGCTGCTCTACTACAAGCCCACCACCAGTGAGGCTTACGAGAGCGTGCAGTTCATCGTAACCCGCGTGCAGTTCGGATGGCTGGTGCGTTCGATTCACAGTTGGTCGGCCAACCTGATGATCCTGTCGGCGTTCGTCCACATGTTCAGCGTGGTGTTTCTGCACTCCTACCGCAGACCCCGCGAGGTGGTCTGGCTGAGCGGCATCGCCTTGCTGGGGCTGGCGCTGGCTTTCGGATTCAGCGGGTATCTGCTCCCCTGGAACACGATTTCTTACTTCGCCACCAAGGTCGGCACGGACATGGCCGCCAGCGTGCCCTGGATCGGCCCCGAGGTAGCGCGCTACCTGCGCGGCGGAGAGGAAGTGGGCGGCGGGACTCTGACCCGGTTCTTCGGATTCCATGTGGCGGTGCTGCCGGGCGCCATGACCCTGTTCCTGCTGGTGCATCTGGTCCTGGTGCAGAAGTTCGGGATCAGCGTTCCACCCAAGTTCGAGGAAGCCCACCGGAACTCGGGACGAACGATCCCCACCATGCCGTTCTTCCCCAACTTCTTTCTGCGTGAATTGATGGCCTGGTACGCCGCCCTTGGGGTGCTGGGCGCGCTGGCCGCCCTGTTTCCGTGGGAGTTGGGCTTGAAGGCCGACCCGTTCGCTTCGGCGCCCGCCGGGATCCGTCCCGAATGGTACTTTCTGGCGCCATTCTACACCTTGAAGCTGATTCCGAGTCATGTGTGGTTTTTCGAAGGCGAATTGCTGGGATTGTTCGGTTTCGGATTGCTGGCCGCGTTCTGGGTGCTGCTGCCGTTCTGGGCCACGAACCGGGCCGGAACATTGCGGACCAGGCTGGTCAGTGGGGCGGGGGTCGTCCTGCTGGCTTACCTGGCGACATTCTCAGCCTTGGGGTACTGGCGATGAAGCGGGCCTGGCGTTACTGGTTTCTGGCGGTTCTCACGGTGGCGGCAGCGGCGGCCGCCGCGAAGGATTCCTGCGTCGAGTGCCACTCCGCCCTGGAAGGCGCACTGTCGGCGCCAGCCGTGGGGTACGCTAACGACATCCACGGCCGGTTCCAATTCAGTTGCTCGGATTGCCACGGAGGAGACCGGACCGCGGATGACCCGACAGTCGCGATGAGCCGCGCCCGCGGTTACACCGGCAAGCCCAGCCGCGCCGCAATACCGAAGTTGTGCGCCCGCTGCCACGCCGACGCCGCGCTGATGCACAAGTACAATCCGCAGGAACGGGTGGATCAATACGCCCTGTACCTGACCAGCACCCACGGGAAGCGGATCGCCGCCGGCGACACCGCAGCCGCGGTTTGCACCGACTGCCACGGCGTGCACGGCATACGCGAGGTCAAGGACGGGCAATCCCCGGTTCACCCTCTGCGCCTGCCTTCGACCTGCGCCCGCTGTCACTCCGATCCGAAGCACATGGCGAAGTACCAGATCCCGACCGACCAGCTCGTGGAGTACCAGAAGAGCGTTCACTGGGAGGCCCTCCAGAAGCGGGGCGATCTCTCGGCGCCGAGTTGCGCGTCGTGCCACGGCAACCACGGCGCGACTCCCCCAGGGGTCGGCTCCGTGGCCGCTGTGTGCGGAACCTGCCACGTGCTGATGGAGAACCTCTACAATAAGAGCCCTCACCAGGCGGCATTCGCCGCCATGAATCTTGGCGGTTGCGTGGTCTGCCACTCCAATCACGCGGTCCTGAAGCCCTCCGACAAGATGCTGGCCGGGACCGGCTCGGTCTGCTCGCAATGCCACGAGGCTACCTCGCCCGGCGGGGTCGCCGCGGTGGAAATGGCCGGTTCGATAAAGAAACTGGACGACGCGATCGCTAGTTCGGACGCGATCCTGGCGGATGCTTCCCGGTCCGGCATGGAGGTTTCCGAAGCCCTCCTGCGGCAGAACGACGCCGACGAAGCTCTGGTGAAGGCCCGGGTGGCGGTGCACGCGTTTCGTGCCGGCGCCGTGTCGGAGGTCGTGGGCCAGGGCCTCAAAACCGCGGCCGAAACTCATCAGGCCGGCCAGCAGGCGCTATTGGAGAGGAACCACCGGCGCGTCGGCTTGGGTATTGCCCTGTTGACCATTCTGATCGTAATCGGGGGACTATGGCTAGCAATTCGCCGCCTGGAAAACCCCCAGTCGCGTAAGCCAGCGGTAGCTTGCCGGCCTTTTTCATCCTCCCCCTGGCCGCTGTCCTCTGCGCATCGGGGGCCAGCTAGTCTGGAGCCGGCCAGCAGCGCCGAGGTCTGCGGGCGCTGTCATCAGGCCATACTGGCTGCCTGGAAGACTTCGGCCCACGCCAAAGCCATGGAGAGTCCCTTGTTTCAGCAGGCGTTGGGGTTGACCGAGGCCGAACTCGGCTCCGGCGCCCAGGCGACGTGCCTTGCTTGCCATGCCCCATTGGCCGCTTTAACGAAAGATTCCGCCCTTCGTTTGAAGACCAGTTGGGAAGGAGTCACCTGCGATTATTGCCATTCCATCCGGGACGTCTCGCTCTCGGGCGTGAATCCAAGGGCCGCGGTTGAACTCTCGCTCGTTAAGAGCGGACCGCTGAAGGACGCCGTCGCGCCGGTGCACGGAACGCTATACTCCCCGGTGCACACCTCGTCTCTGGCTTGCGCTCCGTGCCACGAGTATCGGAATTCGCTCGGCTTTTCCGTGCTCTCGACGTACTCCGAGTGGACCGCCAGTCGCTACGCGCGAGAGGGCAAGACTTGCCAGTCTTGTCACATGTACAAGGTGGCCGGCGACGTCGTGGACCCGAGGGTGATGAGGCTAAGCGAAGCCAAGGTGAACCTGCATCAAATGCCTGGCAGCCATTCGCTCGAGCAGTTGAACAAGACGGTCAGGGCGAATCTCTCCACAACCCGGGAGAAGGATCGCCTGAAGGTCACGATCGAGGTCACCAATCGCGAGGCCGGACACTATGTGCCTACCGGGTCGCCGTTGCGGCAGTTGGTGTTGGAACTGACGGTCGATCCCTATAACCGGCAGCGGCTCCGGGAAGAACGGGTGTACCGCCGTTCCGTGGCGGACAAGGACGGCAAGCTCTTGGACGCCGAGCACAATGCGTTTCGAAAGGCCGCTCGTGTCGTTTCCGACACCCGTCTGGCCCCCGACGAAAAAAGAACGGAGGAGTTCGTGTTCCCCGTCCCGGCGGGTGTATCCGCCCAGATGAAGGCCTCGTTTACGTACGTCTTCTCGCCGTCGCCCAGCAGCGGAATCAGGGAGCGCATCACGTTCCTTACCATCGATCGGTTCGTGCGTTAGTATGACCTTGTGAAAAGGAAGCGTTGATGCCCCAGCAACTTACTCGCTTGTTAATTGTATTCGGCCTGCTGGTGGCCGCTTTGTTGGCTGCGCGCCATTTTCTGATTCCAAAGACCTTCGGGCAATTGGGGCACTACCGGGCGGCCGCCATCGATGAGATTGCCGCGCTGCCCATCAAGTACGCGGGCCGCGAGGCGTGCGCCGCGTGTCACGAGGACATCGCCAAGCTGCACGGCGGACGCAAGCACGCCGGCGTCACCTGCGAAGTATGTCACGGGCCGGCGGCCGCGCACGTGAACTCCCCCCTGGAGGTTAAGTTGCCCGCTCCCAGGGAGCGCGCCAGGTGTCCGCTCTGTCACGGCTACGATCCCTCGCGTCCTACCGGCTTTCCCCAGATCGATCCGGCGACGCACAATCCCCTTAAGCCCTGCATCAGTTGCCACAACCCGCACGCGCCGGAGCCCCCCAGCGTGCCCGAAGAGTGTTCCGCCTGTCATGGCAACATCGCCCGAACCAAGGCCGTTTCTCCCCACGCACAGCTTCCATGTACGCAGTGCCATGAGACCGATAAGCAGCACAAGATTACTCCGGCCGCGAGCCGGCCGACGATCCCCGCCGCGCGCGAGTTCTGCGGGAAATGCCACGCCCAGGACGCGGGAAGCCCTAAGAGCATCCCGCGAGTGGATATGGCGGATCACGGCGGCCGTTACGTTTGCTGGCAGTGTCACTATCCCCATTACCCGGAGCTAAGATGAAACGCGAGGATCCTCAAACCAGTCCCATTGAATCGGCCGGGAAGCCTCGGACCGGCACGCTCGACCGGAGGACTTTCCTTTCCAGCGCGTTGCCGGCTCCCCTGACTCTCGTCGCCCTCTTGCAGGTAGGAAAGTCCCCGGCGCCGGAGGCGCCCGGCTACAAAGCGGCGGACCACACCTACGCCATGGCAGTCGACCCGGCCCGCTGCATCGGCTGCGGGCGCTGCGCGGAGGCCTGCAAGACCGAGAACGACGTCCCCCGCGAGCCGTTCTATTTCCGGACCTGGATCGAGCGTTACGTGGTTCAGACCAATGGCGAAACCGTCGTCACCAGCCCCAACGGCGGCATCGCCGGGTTCCCGCCCGTGACTGAAACCGGCATTCTGCGCACCTTCTTCGTTCCCAAGCTCTGCAACCAGTGCGCCAATCCGCCCTGCGTCCAGGTCTGTCCCGTAGGCGCCACCTTTACCACCCCGGACGGCGTCGTGCTCGTCGACAAGACCTATTGCGTCGGCTGCCGCTATTGCATCCAGGCTTGCCCATATGGGGCCCGCTTCCTGCACCCGGTAACGCGCACCGCCGAGAAGTGTACCTTCTGCTACCACCGCCTGATGAAAGGCCTCACCCCGGCCTGCGTCGAGGTTTGCCCGACCCAGGCGCGCATCTTCGGCGACCTGCAGGAGCGGGCCAGCCCGCTGTCCCGCTTCCGGCGGATGAACAAGATCCAGGTTCTCAAGCCTCAGCTCAATACCGAGCCCAAGGTCTATTACGCCAACCTCGACGGGGAGGCCAGATGATGATGCAAGCGGCACAGCCTCTGATGGACGTCCTGCAGCAGGTGAAGGGTTATATCTACCCCAACGAAGTCGAGCTGCAATGGGGCCTGCTCGTGGTCGTTTATCCGTACCTTACCGGACTCGTCGCCGGCGCGTTCATTCTGGCCTCGCTCGAGCGCGTCTTCAACGTCAAGGAGGTCCAGCCCACCTACCGCCTGTCTTTGCTCACCGCCCTCGCCTTCCTCATCGTCGCCCCGCTGCCGCTGCTGGCGCACCTGGGCCATCCCGAGCGCTCGTTCGAGATGTTTCTCACCCCCAACCCGAAGTCGGCCATGGCGATGTTCGGTTTTGTTTACGCCTGGTACCTGATGGTTGTTCTCGTGTTGGAAATCTGGCTGGACTACCGCCGGGACGCGGTGATCTGGGCCTCCCAGGAAAAAGGGCTGCGCCGCTTCCTGCATCGTCTCTTCACCCTCGGAGCCAACGACATCTCCCAACCGGCGCTGCGCTTCGATCGCCGCGCGGGCAGGCTGATCACCCTCATCGGGATACCTTCAGCCTTTCTGTTGCATGGCTACGTCGGGTTCATTTTCGGCTCCATCAAGGCCAATCCGTGGTGGAGCAGCGTGCTGATCCCGATCGTTTTCCTTTTCTCGGCGATTGTCTCCGGCATCGCCCTCATCACCCTGCTCTACCTGGTGAGCTGCCTGGTGCGGCGCACCGAAATCGACATGGCCTGCGCCGACAAACTCGGCTCCTTCCTGCTCTATGCCCTGATCGTGGATTTCTCTCTCGAGATGCTGGATTTCATCCATCGCCTGTATCAGGCCGAGGAGTCCATCAAGATCCTCTCGCAGATGATCGCCAGCCAGTTGTTCCTGAGCCTGGTAGTGCTTCAGGTGCTGCTCGGAACGCTGGTGCCGATGCTGCTGTTGGCCTTGGTGAGCCCCGCCTTCCGCTCCCACGGCCGTGCTTTGGTGCAGGTTCCGGCCGAACTGCGGCGGCTGGTCTATTTCTGTTCGGCGATTCTCATCCAGATGGGTATCTTCAGCACTCGCTGGAACGTCGTGATCGGCGGCCAACTATTTTCCAAGAGCCTGCGCGGCCTGACCGTCTACAAACTGGAACTGCTGGGGGTGGAGGGCTTCTTCATGTCCATGCTGCTCCTGATTCTGCCCTTCGTCATCCTCTATGTCCTGATCGTGGTGCTCCCGCCCTGGCCGGATCGCGAAGCAAAACTGGAAGCCGCTGAAGCGCTCCCGACGCCAAAGTAGCGCAAGCTTCAGCTTGCGGCTGACTTTCCTCGAACGTTGTGAGAAAAGTTGGCTAGAATGGAAGGCGAGGAATCTCCATTGCCGCGCCAGTTCGATGTTGTCATTGAACGGGATGAAGAAGGCTATTACGTCGATTCTGTCCCACAACTCCCCGGATGCCATACTCAGGCTAAGTCTTTAGATGAGGTTACGCAACGCATTCGCGAGGCCGTTGAATTGTGTCTAGAAGTGGCGGGTGAGCCCAAACAGACACTCGAGTTCATCGGCATTCAGCGCATCACCGTTGCGGCATGAGCAGGATTCCACGAGTCACGGGCTCGGACTTGGTTGGAGCGCTATCCAAGGCTGGCTTTGCCCTCATCCGAATCAAGGGCAGCCACCACTTCCAGAGACTGCTGTAGCCGCATCGGTGTTCTCACTCTCCATCCCTCTCCTGGGCTACCGGATGCCGGCCGGCTTATCATTCCAAGTCATGCCCGCCCCGCAAACTCCCGGCTCTCCGTCGACACTCTTACCTTTTCACCTTCTTTGATAAAGAGGGGAACCCGGATTTCAAGACCGGTTTCCAGCGTGGCTGGCTTGGTCACGCTGCCGCTCGACGAGTCGCCCCGCACGCCTGGTTCCGAGGAGGCAACCTCCAGTTCAACAAACTTTGGCAATTCTAAGCCGATGGGGTTGCCGTTGTACTTGAGCAACTCGACCAGGGCGCCCTCGATCAGGAAGTCCAGAGCGTTCCCGATCAACTCCTCGGCCAGGGTGAGGGTCTCATAGCTTTCCTGGTCCAGGAAGTGAGAACCACTGCTGTCGCTATACAGATAGGAGGCCGGAACCAATTGGAGATCCGGCTCCCTGAACTTGTCACCCGCCTTGAATGTTTTCTCAAAGACCGCGTTCGTGAGAAGGTTGCGAATCTTCAGGCGCACCAGAGTCTGGCCGCCCCGAGCGGTGGGCGTGCTCACCTCCGCTTCCATGCAGGAGAACGGGGTGTTGTCAATCTCAAACAGAGTCCTTCGTTTAACGTCAATCGCATCAATCAATACGGCCATGACTCCTCAACGGCAGGTCGGCGCCGAAAACCAGCGCAAACCCAGCTCCAATTCCCTCTTAAGTATAGGGTGAAGCGCTAACCAGGTGAAAAATGGCGCTGCCGGCTTCGTGGGCAACCATCACATCGGCCTGGAACCGGGCGCCGAATCGATTTCCGTCACCCCGGCCGACTTGCCGGTCCTAATTCGGCACCGGCACTTCTCACCGCAGCCGACAAATCGTTAAAGTCTTGTGCTACTATTTCGGCTGAACGGAGGCGAAACTCAGATGCACCGTCTCTTGGTTATTTCACTTCTCACGATTATTCTTTTCACCTTTGCAGGGCACGCTCAGCAAGCTCAACAGCCCATCCGAGCGCTGCCCGACGACAATCTCGCTTACCCAGTATTGATCACACTAAGGAGTGGCGGGACTGGCTCCGGGTTTTATCTGAATACTAAGAGCGAAATATACCTTGTGACCGCCAAACACGTTCTCTTCAACCAGAAAACGGGAATTCCGCTCGACACCTCATTTGAATTGCTCTCCTATTCCAAAGATGTTTCGGACCAGACCCCGAACATTTCCACCATAGATATGACGAAAATGGCAGCGGACGGGATAGTCAAGCATCCGACTGAGGATATCGTAGTGGTTAAGATCTTCAGCCAATCTGCCACAGATGCTAACCGAGTCTCCGCGCGTCCTGGCGTTACCGTTAAGGGACGTGCGAAGCAAGGCATTTTGACCGTCGCTCTTGAGAACATCAGGAAATTCAGCGATGTATTGGTGGGAAACCAGGTCTTCCTATTTGGCTATCCGACCTCATTGGCGTTGCAAGACATGCCTCAGATCGACCCTCGGCGACCCTTGTTGAGAAGGGGTATCGTTGCCGGTCAAAATCCTCGCACGCGATCTATCATTCTTGACTGCCCGGCTTATTTCGGCAATAGCGGAGGTCCAGTGGTCCAGGTGGACGAGCAACCGTTTTCGCAGCACTTCACCGTTATCGGCGTGGTACACGCCTACGTGCCATACGCGGACGGCGGCAGAACATTCGCCATAATGGCAAACTCTGGATATTCTGTGGCAACACCGATGGACTTTGTTCTGGATCTCGTCAAGTGAAGCTCCCAAACGTTTCGACAGATCGCCGGGAGGTTGCTGTTGATGTCCGTTGAATGATGGGTCGGGAGAACGCGAGCGAAACCTCACGCGTTTTCTGCACGCACGCCGCACCCGCAACATTACTCCTGGGAAGTCCGCTCCACGTCAACTTGACGCATAACTCCCAAATCGCTGATCTGGTGGCTAGTCCGGATCTTCGCCGGGATTACTCCCGGGAGACGCCCTCGCGACCGTTTATGGAGTTCCACACGGACGGCACGCCGGCGACGCTTCCCCTTGTGCCCGGCCCGCGCGGTGTGCCCGGGGTAAGGGGACGGCTCAGTGGTTTCGCGGCCAGTTGACGGAGACTTGGCGGGAGTAATCCGGCTTTACTGGCACGTCATCCGGCCGCTGCGCCTCTATGCGACGCGAAGTTTGGCCGCACCGTGCGTTCTAGGCTTTACGACGATCTCTACATCGTGCCCTAGCGCGACAAGGAAACGCATGAGGCGCTCGACCGAATACCCCCGGAATTGACCAGCCAGCATAGCTGAGACTTTGGGCTGATCGATGCCCATGACCTTTGCCGCGGGTGCCTGGGTCAGCTTTCGCTGGCGGATCGTCCGGTCGATCCGAACCACCAGTCCAGCTTTAATCAGGTGTTCGCCGGCATCGGCCAGGCAGAGGTCAGCGAATACGTTGCCCGTGCTGGGCTCCCGCTTAAGGGCCTCTCTTTTCGGCATTCTTCACCTCACTTCTTAACTCCTTGAGCCGCTGCCGGATCAGTTCCATCTCCGACTATAGATCGCGCGGTACGGCCGGAAATGACTTCACTCTGGAACGGGAATCGGCCAGCCACGTGAGGTTCTTCATCCGTTGGTACATGCCTATATTGGCATAAGTAGGACGGGGCGTCAAACGATGCCCGAGGGTCGTGCCGCTCCGACCGTCGGAACGAAGCTTCGTGGGCCTCCGGAGGACAGAGGTAGCCGGGCTCGCCGTCGAGCACCTTCATCAGCGGGAAGAGCACAGGGTACTCGCGGACCTCACCGGCAAGGGCGGTCACGTTCGAACTGCGCCGGTCCCGACCTGGGTCAAGCTTGCCGTGGACAACTGGTTGACAGCCGCAGGTATCCCGGCCGTCCCAGTCTTTAGGGCGATTAACAACGCCCGCCACGTTGTCCGGCTTGCGAGTCTAAAAGTAACGAACGAGAGTACACTATACTGTGCCGGTAAGCCCAAATTGGAAATCCCGGATGACACCCGGAACTCTCGTATCGAAAATTCGATGCAATAATGGCGACAGCCGCTGCTGGAGCATCCGGGCGCGTGGTACGAGATGTTGGGCGGGCGCTTGCCGGATGTGTGGTATGGTTGCTGATCGTATCGGCCTTGCCGCGGCAGGCGGCGGGCCAGGGATGGTTGATCGCCTTACAGGGTTCGGGCAGTCCCTGCGCAGGGACGTCTACCTCTGGGAAGGGATATGCGATGCCGGAATAGACCCGGCCAGGCAAATAGGATAAACATGAAAACGAGAATCAATGTCGTGCTAATGCTCGCACTGGCGCTCACGCTGATTGGCGCCGCGTTGACGATGGCGACACAGGCCGGGGCGGGAGCCAATGTTCCTCCGCCCAGGCCCCAAGGCCCATGTGACATCTACGCCGCTGACGGCGATCCCTGCGTGGCCGCCCATAGCACCACGCGCGCGCTCTACGCCTCCTACAACGGCCCGCTCTACCAGGTCCTGCGCCAGTCGGACGGCAAGACCTTGGATATCGGCCTCGTCCAGCCCGTCGCGTCGCCGGTCCCGGACGCGGGCGGATACGCCAACGCGGCCGCGCAGGACGCGTTCTGCGCCAACACCTACTGCTGGATCACCACCATCTACGACCAATCCCCCAAGCGCAACCACCTCATCCAGGCGCCCCGCGGCGGATTCAGCGGCCCGGCCATGGGTGGGTTTAACAACCTCCCGGTCGCCGACATGGCGCCGGTTACGATAATGGGTCACAAGGCCTACGGCGTCTTCATCGAGCCGGGCATGGGCCTCCGCCAGAACGACGTGAGGGGCACCGCGGTCGACGACCAGGCCGAGGGGCAGTACTGGGTCATTAACGGCCACCACTACAACTCCGGCTGCTGCTTCGACTACGGCAACGCCGAGACCGACAGCCGCGACGACGGCAACGGCACCATGGAAACCACCTACTACGGCAACGCCACCGCCTGGTATCGCGGGACCCCCCCCGGCCCGTGGATCATGACCGATCAGGAAAACAACTTGGTTGGTTGCGTCAACGCGGATGGATCCAAATTCTGCGCGGACTTGCCGAGCATCACCTGGCGATTCGTGACCGCCACGGCCGACGGTGAACCGCACCACTGGAGATCCATGGGCGGCGACGCGCAGACGGGCGGCCTGAAGGTCATGTTCGATGGACCGCGCGTCAACTCCACCTATGACCCGATGCGCAAGCAGGGAGCCATCCTCCTGGGCAACGGCGGCGACAACAGCGTCGGTTCGCAGGGCACCTTCTATGAAGGCGCGATGACGGCCCCAGGCACCTTCCCGACGCCGGAGACCAACCAGCGGATTCAGGCCAACGTCGTGGCTGCCAAATACGACGTGCCGCGGCTGAGCCTGGCGCCGGCGTCGGCAACCGCCACCCCGCCCGGACTCCAGACGTTCTCGCCGCGGTCCTCGCAAGACACCACCGTGACGTTCACCAATACTACGGGGGCTCCCGTGTCGGGCCTCCAGTTGAGCATTTCCGTGCCCACGGGTTGGACCTCCGTGGTCTCAGGCGCCGCCGGCGCGTCGAGGACGTTCACTGCCCCGGTTGCGCCGGGCGCCAGCGTGAACGCGACCTTCAAGGTCACCTCGGGGCCGGCGGCCTTCAACGGCGACCTGGTCGGCAAAGCCGCCTGGACGGCGAACGGCAGGACGATATCCGAGACGGCGTTCGAGAAGGTACGGAGCGTCAGCCCGATCAAGATCAACGAGTTCGGCATTAGCACCGGGTCTCCCGCCAACTCGACGAATTCGTTCATCGAGCTCTACAACGCCGGCGCTAGCGCCGTCGATATCTCCAGTTGGACCCTGACCCATCACCCGACCCAGTTGCCCGTCTTCTCGTCGGCGAAGATCCCGGCCGGGACCAAGCTCGCGGCTCGCGGTTTCTACCTGCTCGGCCTCTCCACCTCCGGGCTGGCCGTCCCCGCGCGCGCGGGCGATAGCGCGATCCACGTCAGGAGCACGACCGGCATGTCGGTCGGCGATACCATCGAAATCGACACCGGCTCCAGCCTGGAGACCCGCAAGATCGCCAGCATCGGGACGGCGGCCGCGAACAGCACGACGCTGTGGCAACCCCTCCCCGAGGGTCCGGTGATCACGATCCCCACCGGCTCGACCAACGTGCCTGTCACCAGCGTGACCGGATTCGAGGTCGGCCAGAAGATCGCCATCGGCTATGGCGCCACCTACCCCACCGTCGCGAAAGCCGTGGAAAAATACGAGGTGGCCACGGTCACCGCGGTCGGCAAGCAGGGCACGCAAGCCTGGTTTACAGCGCCCGCCAAAGCCGGCGACACCAACATCAAGGTATCCTCCGTCGCCAACATTTCAACCGGTGACAAGATCAGATTGGACATCGACAGCGTCGGACATGGGATCGAGACCGTCACGGTTACGCGCGTCGGCACGCAGTCGGCCCGTAACGCCTTCAACGGCGCCTTAAAGGATACGGAACTGGGCACGGGCCTCGACTTGGCCGCCCCGCTGAAGTTCAATCATTCGTCCAACATCCCCTTCAGCGTCAGGGGAACGGGGATCACCTTTACCCCGGCCACGGCTTTTGCCCACTCTAGCAACGAGCCCGTCCAGCCGCTCGGAACCGGCATCACGCTCGATAGTCCCCTGGCCAAGGCCCACGAGATCAACGCGGTTGTGAGTGACGCCACGGTCACCACCGCGGGCTACCAAGGGACGCCGAAGCCCAACCAGTGGTTCGGTGGCCCCGCCCTCGGCCCCAGCGCCGGTAACATGGTGCTGCGTGACGCCGCTGGCCGGGTCGTCGACAGCCTGAACTTCGGCGGCCTCGTCGACCCATGGGCTGCCGAAGGCTACCAGGCCGCCTCGGGAGCGAACCGGAGTGGCTGCAGCGTGCCTTCACCCGGCGCGGGCAGGGGCGGCTTCGGCGGACCTGGCGCTCAGGCGGCCACCGCCACGCCCAATAGGAGTACGGGCCGCTTCCCGGACGGCGCCGATACCGACAGCAACTGCGACGATTTCCAGTTGCAGGCCGTCACCACTCTGCCGGCCGCTTCCGCCGCCGGCGCGACCAACATCAAAGTCGCTGGCGCAGTGGACTTTGCCGCCGGCCAGACGGTTATCATTGATACCGGCGCGAACCGCGAAACCGCCGTCATCGCGACTGTTGGCACGCCAGGCGCCACCACTGTGGGCGCCGCCACCAACCTGGGCGCGACCGTTATCCCTGTCGCCGGCGGGGCAGGCTTTAGCGCCGGCCAGACCATTACCATTGACAGTGGCGCGAACCGGGAGACGGCGGTTGTCGCCTCCACCACCGGTGGCGGCAGAGGCGGCCCTGGCCGCGGTGGCCCTGGCGGCGGCGCCACAATCACCGTCACCGCGCCGCTCACTTTTGCGCACGCGGCCGGTGCCCAGGTCTCCGGCTCCGGCATCACCCTCACCGCTCCATTGAGCCGGGCGCATGCCAGTGGGGCGCAGGTCGCCGGCAGCGTCCCCACGCCCGGTGCGCCCAACCAATATAGACCCCGGCCGCGTATCTAGACCCGGCTTGGGCGAGTGTCCCCTTCTGGGAAATGCCACACGGACTGCCGTCTCCCGGACTGCCGGAAGCTGGCCGACTTCCCGTTCCTAATCCGCCAGCGCACCTCGGTGGTTTGCCGACTTTACGGGCATTTGGCTTTCTCGACACTACGCCGCGGACCGTCGACTTCCTAATGTACCGCGAGTTAGTACAGCTCATTCGGAAATAGGTAATCGAGTAGTACTCCTTGCATCTGCCCTGGAACCGCGCTGAGAAAGTCCTCTAACAAACTAATCGCGTGATCATCCGCGGGACGCTCGGAACTCGTTCCCCTTGTCATTGTGTGAATCCAAATCTCCGGCCGGTACCGAACAAGTGACGCCAGAAGAAAGATTCCAAGGTAGACGAGGGCGGGTTGGGAGATGTAAACGCCGTTTACTGGCGAGCAGAGTCCGTTGTCGGAAAGCGAGCCACCGGCCAGTAAGTCTTGTGGGGGATACGTCTTGCCTGGGGCAAGACTCGACACGAATTCTCCAGCTGAGGTCATCCTGAGCTGCTCGGCGATTGGGGTGCGCGGACTCTCCTCATTTCGAAAGTCGATCACCGCTTTTCCCCAGGCATTTGAAATCTGAGCAACTCTCCAGTTCTGCAACACTGGAAACCGATTCCGCCAGGAATCTACCGCAGCGCACGCTTCTTCAAGGGTTCCTACGGGCTCACTATGGCAAGCTTGCATATACCAGAAGTTCTCAAGATCCTCTGTAAGCGCAACATGCTCAGATAGGGCTGACTCCTTAAATGTGTGCACGAAGAGGTCTCTAACCAATGGCAAGCGGCCAAGAATGTCTTTAAGGGTCAGGGTCGCGCCTTCAAGCAAGTTGGAATTCGCCGCTGGAAGCGAGATCGACACAGGTCGGGTTGACGCGTCATGAGTGCGGACGCGGTTTTCCGGAGCAACGGCATCATTGAAGTCTTGAAACGTCCCAACGCCTCTAATTTGCAGCGACAGGTCGGCCAAGCGGGCAGCCGGTGCCGTTGTATCTCGAAGCCCGTGAGAACGGGGAAGTGTAGCGAGTCTGGAGTTCTTGGTGACGAGAGTCACGGCCTTGGCAAATGCCAAGCTGCCATAGAAAAGCTGCAGCGGCCTAATCTCGAGACCAGACTCACCCGCGGCCTCAAAAAACAAACGTCCCTGCTGCAGACAAATAGTTGCATCCCTCGCCGCCCCAGAGGAAAGCGAACGGCCGGTTCGGCTGCGAACGGCTGCCCGGAGGTTTTCAGAACTCTCGAAAAAGGTGATTGGTGGTCGCGCACCCATTTACTTTAGAGTAAACGACAGGACCCGAAAAGTCGCGCAGGGCTGCGCGAGTAGTGCCTCCCACGCGTCCGTACCCATGACAAGGCTGACATTACCGAGACGTGACCGATGCTTCCGCAGGTCACTTGGCCGTATCACGCCAACCTGCGGAAGTGCGCCGGCCTGTGGGCCCCCGGGCCGTTCCAGTCGCGAAGCCGACTTGCGGGGACGAATGTGGTGTCACTTCTCCGAAATTCCGACTATTTGCTCGAGTCGATTGGGCGGCCGAGCACGACAGAGTTTGGGGCTATCGTTAAGCCACGGTGCCCTTGACGGCTAGGTCGCACAACTTGAGCTTAATGAGGCGCACCAGCGCTGAAGTGTCTCCGATGGTAGTCAGTTCATCCGTCGTCACAACGACAAGGCGGCGGCCTTCCCGTAAAGCAGCGGCGACAACGGCGTGTGCAGCGGTCAAATCAGCCGCTTGACCCGTGATGCCCAACGGACTCACCAAAATGCCGAAAGCCAGCCCCCTATTGCGCAATTTCGAATCGAACCAGTTCAGCTCAACGCTTCCGACTCTGCTCGACCAGTTCTTGCATTCGACCAGAACTATGTTTGGTAGGAAGAAGAACCCGTCGGTTGAACCGTCATTCCACAGGGCAACATCGATCTCCTCCGTGTTAAATGCATTGAGTTCGTTCCGGTGGGTGATGGCAATGCCGGGAACGAGTCCAAACACGTAGCACATCAGGTCTTCAAGCGCACGACCCTGTTCCGTCGTAGTGTGGCCGTTGCGACCTACAGCCAGGTATCCCTCAACCGTTGCCCCGACGATGGCTGCCATCACGGCCTCACAGAGTGAACGCGCCGGTTTCGAAGATCACGGACAACTTCGGGGAATGCGCGAGTCCGGAGGGCCTCGATGAGCGACCGAAGCGGCATTAGCAGGACATTGTGCGGGCAGTGTTTCCAGATGCGATCCTCTGCCAGCGGACCTTGACCATAGAGCAGCAGGGCCCACCTTGCCCCGGATGCGCCGAGATAACGCTTAAGCTGTTCAAAGGACCGTTCAGCCGAGGCCGCATCCTCGATTTTGCGCTTCACCTCAATAAGAAGAGGATTGCCGACGAAGGGTTCAAGGACATCCGACCATGCGGCCAGGTCCGCACCGCGATCCCGTCGCGGGGATTCCACAACAATGTCGGTACCCGAGTTCTGCAGTGCATTCCTGGCGATCCGTTCCAGGTCTCGTGAATCACCGGACTCAAGCGAGCGGTCCAGTTGCTCTAGTAACAGATCAGCCTGCGTCCCCAGACCGGGAGATGCGAACGGCTGTCTGGGAGCGTCCGCTGGGGACTCTGGCTTCGCCGACAGCAGTTGATCAAGAGCAAAGTCGATTGCTTCCCGATTGTTCAGGGCTATTCTAAGAACCAGCACCCGCTGCAGGGCAAAAGGCACTGGCTCCGATTTCGGCGAAGCGATCAGGAGGATCTGCTTACCAAGAGCCCACGCTTGCCCCAGTTCGAAGAGCACCCAAGAAGGCTGATGACCCGTCGGCAGAACGCCGATAACGAAATCAGCCCGTACCAGTTCCCGTTGAATTTCGGATGCCCAGTCTGTCCCAGGACCCAACTGTTGGGGAATGAGCGGGCGAACACCATGAGATAGCAGCGACTCGCGCAATGCATTGAGCCGTAAGCCGCGCGGTGCCGACACAAAGCAAGTCTTGAACTGCAATTCTTGCGAAACCATCTTTTCAGCGGGACCGAGTCCCGATACCGGAAGCATAGCAGCTGAGAAAGCTTCCGAGGAAGTGCGGAGTTGAACACGATGCACTGCACTTGGGCGAAAAACGCCCCGACTCGTAGAAGTGACGGATGCTCTGGGTACCTCGCTCGAGTCGCGACTCTAACTTGCGGGGACTGATCGCCGGGAATGTCGCCTTCGGATACCTGACCGCTGTGCACCTGCACCTCAGACCTGCGCTCGACTGGAACTTCGATGACCACTGCTCTCCGCCGCGGCTCACCGGTTGGGACGTCACCGTGCATTGCGTATCGAAACGATCTTGCCTGGTGCGGTCGGTGTCAGTCTCAGCTCGACCTCCGATCCGTCCGGTAATTCAATCGCCTCGCGGACATCCTTGGCATTCTTGACGGTCATTCGTTCGAATTCGACTCGTACCGGTCCCGTATCGACCGCAACCCCAAAGAGAACTGGCGCTGGCTCCAGGCTGGAACGGTCAAACCGAAAACCGTTTTCCTTTGCAAGCAACTGGCGAAGATGCTCCGCGCTTTCTGTAGTCTTTACCAATGTCAAGGTGATGTCGCCCGAAGTGGTCAGTTCGCCGTTGATGAGTCGCTTCAAGCTCACAAGGTTAAGTACGTCATCTTCGGTTACGACCTTTGGCAAGCGCAGCTGGACTTTGTAATGGTTAGCAATCATGACGGCATCCTGAATAAGCCCCTGAAACCCTGGGTCCCATGCTACAAGGTCATTCAGTTGTGCCTTCAATAGTGGCTTGTCGTGGCGCAGATCGTAGAATTCAATGCGGCCTGTTCTCTTTGCAGCTGCGACTCCCCGCATAATCTTCTCAATTGCATGTACGTCGGCGCCGACACAGTGTCCTCGAATTGTGACCACACCCGTTCCCTCGGCCAGCTGAAGTACGGCGTGGAGTTCGAACGGAACATCGTTCCTGCCCACCAGTTCGATCTCTTCAGTCCCACCCCGTGCTACTGAAAAGTTCATCCACGAGTAGGTCACCGCGTCTGGGCCAGAGCCGAAAGTAACGCGCACGGGGAAGGGTACTAAGCGTGCTCGCTGTTCAAGGCGCATCATGAGTGGCGTCATCGGCCCTGTGGTATCCGTGATGAAGGCGAAGTCTGTAGTCAATTGGCCGAGTTCGTCGGCGCTGAACTCCTGAGACTTCCCAGTGCGTACAAATGTGTTGAACTTCTCGATCCCGAGCCCCTGGAGCGTGAAGGCCGTTTTGGGTGGATTGAGTCGTATTGCCTCTATGTCTCGTGCGAACACGTCGACCCGTCTGACTGCGTCGCCGACCGAAATCAAGAGACCGGGCTGTGGGTTCATTTTGGCTGGCCCACGGTCGCCGCCAAAGGCTATCTCATATGTGAATCGCGCGTCGCGGTCTTTGAGACGTTCTAAGTACTGTTCAGCGTTCTCCTCAGTGAGCGCTGCGAGTTCGTCGAAACTGAGTTCCCCCGTACGGGTGATGAGGCTTCGTAGTGCAGCAGTGTCGAGCGCGGCCCCAGGAAAGAAGGCATTGCGGAGCGTGCGTCTGTGTATGCACTCATGGACGATTTGACTCGCATCCATTAAGCCGATTGAGACCCTTGTCGCGTACGAGCGCTTCAAGCACTCGAACCAGCGGCGAGCCTTCACGTCCATATCGACGGAAATACAGAGAACCCAGGCCCTCGGACGCACACGCTTCAGCACCTGTCTCAGCGACGCGCGGATCTGCTCTTTTTGTGATTTACCGATGCCTCCGGAGAAGCTCTTGCACTGCCAGACGATAGGTCCGTCATCGAGTTCCCCAAAGAACACGTCGACCCCTTCGTCGCCCGCCGCCCCCTCGAGGTGTTCTATGTTCACACCCCGATGGCGCTCCTTGAGCAGCTGAACACAGAGCGTTTCAAATGCCGCTCTGTCGAGTTCCTTCAGGCGCTGGTAAAGGGCCTTCATCGTTACCGCAGACTCCAACCATTATCTTCGCGCAGCTGAAGCCGTTCCTGGAAGCCGAATTCCGGAGTATCGGCTTGGGCGAACGCGAGGCTCCTCTTAGCCCGTAGACAGATCCACATCAGGTTGCTATCTCCGTGCGGCCAGATGAGTATCGCCAAACGCGCTTCCGTCCTCCGTTCACGCTGGCACCTTCAACTCCCTCCCACCTGCCCTAACCCAAATTCTCCCAGCCAGCTAGACAAGCCCGCCTCCCCGAGCCCGTCCGCCGCCACACGCATGCCCACCATTGAAGCCCGCCCCTCTGTTCTGAGAGAATCTTCGGCGGAGTGTTCCACATGAATCTGACAACCGCATCGGCGTTCGCCTTGAGCCCGTCTGAAAAGATCCAGCTCGTGGAGGATCTGTGGGATGATCTCGCATCCACTCCCGACACTGTGCCGGTCCACGATTGGCAAAGGCAGGCCCTGGTCCGAAGGAAGGCGAACTTGCTGAGCAACCCCGCCCCGGGCTTGCCCTGGGAAGGGGTCAAGCAGAGGGTTCGCGGCCGCCATGGCCGCTGAGTTGGTTTTTGTCCCTGAGGCTTGGTGCGGCGCTTCCCCTATGCGATCTTCTATGAGAGCGCGGGAAGCGTCGTCACGGTCTGGGCGGTGTTTCATGCATCCCGCACTCCCGGCAAGTGGCGCCGGCACCCAACCTGAGTCACAGCCTTTTTCCACTTTCTCCGCTGGCCCATAACCCTAATCCCCTCATCCACATCCACTACCACAGCCCAGCCCGCGCCGCCCGCCGCCGGCCCACCTCCGTGCAACACTGATACCGGAGATCCACCGCGCGACACCGCGCGGCACAGGCCGGACACCCCCAAAATGGCGCAACTTGCGCCATTTTCCAAACCGTCGGCCTTTGTTTTCAATGAATCCTGATTTCAAAATGGCGCAGCATTGCGCCGTTTTCCGGGTGAGCCCTTGATTGACGACGAAGAATACGAAGATTCCACCGAAGACCGCATCGAGATCGGCGGGCATCACGACGACCCATTCGACCTCGGCCTCTGGCTGGGTCGCTGGCAGGCTTTCGGCTATATCGCCAACCGCTGCTCCGCCGCAGATGTCGAGTGCCTGCGCCAGATCCGCGAGAACAAGCTCTATCACTCCTACGCCCGCACCTGGGGGGTCTTCTGTCCCCGCTACCTCGGCTTCAGCCGCGCCCAGGCCGACCGCCTCCTCCAGTACCTCGAAGAGTTCGGCCCCAATTACTTCCACCTCACCCAAATCGTCCGCGTCTCGCCTCAAACCTACCGCCTCATCGCCCACGCCCTCCGCGAAGACGGCGCCATCTTCCACCTGGCCGCCATCCCCCTAGCCCCCGAAAACGCCGGCAAGATCCTCCGCGCCGTTCGCAGCTTGCGCCTCCAGGCCGCCCCCGGCCGCCGTGCTCCCGCCGACGCCGCCTCCTGGAAACCCGGAACCGCCTCCGGCCGCAAGGCGCTCCGCGAACGCCTCGCCCGCTTCACCCAGCGCCTGGACTCGCTGGTCCAGTCCCTCTCCGCCCTGGCCTCCCTCGGACTCGACCCCGAAAGCGAAACGCTCCTTTCCGAAACCATCCAACACGCCGTCAGCCGCCTCAACGGCCTCAAGCGAGCCCTCAAATGATAAGAACCCGGCGCGAGTCCATCTCAGCTTTGGACCGCACCCCCGAGCTGCGCCCGTGTGTCGAGCTGATGTCCCTTGCGTCCGCCTCGAGTCAGCGCCTGCTCGCCCAGTTTCTCTTCGATCATGACTTTGGCCATCTCGGCGCAGCGGCGCACCAGCGCGGCCGCCCCCTTGTGCAGCGATTGCGAGCGCTGAACGTAGGCTTGGTTGTTCTCCATGTCTTCCGCGCTCCAACCCCGCGAATGCGCGATGAAGGGAAACTGCGGAAACTGGCAGCCGATCTCCGCGAAAAACGCGAGCATCTGCCCGGCCACCGACTGCACGTTGTCCTGCCCGCCCGTAATGATGAACCCCGCAACCTTATTGCGCAGCAGGTGCTTGTTGGCCAGCGTCTCCTGGTTCTGGATGCAGTTCATCCTTTCCACCATCTTGTAGTAGAGACTGCTCGCGGCGCCCCACCGAATAGGCGTGGCCACCATGATCACATCCGCCCAATGCACCACGCCCTCGTACACCTTCTCCATTTCGTCTTTGGGGTCCATCTGCGTGATCGAACACGGCCAGGTGCAAGCGCGCGCCGACTTCGAGTAGAAGCCCTCACACGCGCGAAAACTGAGGTCCCGGATTCGCAGGAGGCGTGTCTCGCATTCAAGACTCCCCACCGCTGTCTTGAGGGAGTGTTCGAGCAGGTCATCCGAAGTGCTGTACCGCGGGTGTTCCGCTGTCATCACGGTCGTCGAGATCCCCAGGATGCGCAACGGTCCCGCCTCGCGGCTCGGAGTTCGAGCCAGCGGATGAGCTTCGTGCGGCTTGCGGTTGCGCGTCGAACTCGGAACGCTGCGAACCAGCACCCGCCCGTTGTCGACGCGCACCTCGTAGGCCGGCACGCGGTCATCTTCGTACCCCGGCTCGCCCTCCCCCGTGCGGCAGTGGAACTTCCAGTAGTGCCAGGGACACACCACGTAGTCGCCGTCGAGCGTGCCTTCCCCCAGCGGCCCTCCAACGTGATTGCAGCCGCCGTCGATCGCGCCGAATTGACCATCCTTGTACGTCAGCGCAATCTTGGTGCGCCCGAGCAAGACCTGCTGCACCGGCCTCTGGGAAAGCTCTTCGCTGGCGCCAACGTCTATCCACGATTCGGTTTGCATGTCGCGACTTTCCTCGATTAGACCTTAAATCCAGATCATACGCGGTAGGATGTACAATCGACAAAGGCGGCTTGAGAACACATCTGAGACAGGCAACTGCATTCATCCTCTTCTTATTGCTCGCCGCCGGTGGACCCGCTTACTCCCAACCGAACCGCCAGCCCGCGAAGCGGCCGAAAGTTGGCCTGGTGCTGGCCGGCGGCGCCGCGATCGGCTTGGCCCACATCGGGGTCATACGCTGGCTGGAAGAGCACCACATCCCCGTGGATTACGTCGCCGGAACCAGCATGGGCGGCCTCGTGGGCAGCCTGTACGCGACGGGCCGCGACGCGCGGCAGATTGAGGAGTTCTTTGATGTCATCGACTGGCCCGAGGTCCTCCGGATCAACACCCCGTTCCAGGATCTCTCGTTCCGCCGCAAGGAAGACCGCCGCCAATTCCCCACCTCCCTTGAATTCGGCTTGAGGGGCGGCTTCAAGCTGCCGGTGGGTCTCTCCCCCGGACACGCTGTCGGCCTGATGATCAGCCGCGCCGCCGCGCCCTACGCCGAGCTGAAGAGCTTCGATGAACTCCCCATCCCTTTCCGCTGCGTCGCCACCGACCTTGTAAAGAGCCAGGAGGTTGTGTTTTCCAGCGGGCCGTTGTTCGACGCCCTGCGCGCCACCATGTCGGTCCCCGGCGTGTTCGCGCCCCTCGTCTTGGGCGACCAGGTTCTGGTAGATGGCAGCCTCCTGAATAACTTTCCGATTGATGTTGCCAGGAGCATGGGCGCGGACGTAATCATCGCGGTGGGCCTCGATGCGCCCGCCTCCGCCGGCGACTTCAACAACCTGCTCGCCATCGTCAGGCGGTCGCTCGGCGTCATGGTCGTCGCCAACGAGAACCGGAACGTCAAGACCCTGCGCCAGACCGACCTCCTTCTCGTGCCCGACCTCGCCGGCTTTTCGCTCGGGCGGCTACGAACACGGCAAGGAGCTCGCCGATCGCGGCTACCAGGCGGCGCAGGGTAAGGCGTCTTTCCTGGAGAACCTCGCGGTGAACGAAGCGGAATGGGCGGCCTTGTTGGCGGACCGCGCCAGCCGCCGCCGGCCGGAGTGGATTCAGCCCAAGTTCGTGGATGTCCAAGGCATGGTGCCGGCTGAGAACCAGCATGAGGCGCAGCCAACTAAGTGCCCAACTGGCTAAGCCTCTCGATCGCCTCAAATTCGAGGATTCGCTCACCGAGGTCACCGGCCTCGGCCGGTACAAGTCCGCGGAGTACGGCTTTGTGACCAGGAACGGGCAGCAGGGGATCCAGGTCAGAGTCCACCAGAAGATGTACGGCCCGCCGTTCGTTAACACCGGGCTCTTCATTTCCGGATCGAATTCCGAGGGCCTCAAACTCGGATTCGGGGCGCGAATGACGTTTATGGACGCCCTGGCTCCAAACTCGGAATGGCGCACCGATTTCAGCCTCGGCGGCGACAACCGCGTGGCGACGGAATACTACTACCGGCTGAGAGGAACCCACTTCTTTGCGGCGCCGGGCGGGTTCTTCTACCAGAGGTCCCAGGAATTTTTCAACGGCGGAGACACCGCTCTGTTCTCCTACAAGGTCCGGGAGGCCGGTGGAACCTTCGACCTGGGTTACGCCGCCGGGCAGGTATTCGGAGTTCCGGCTGGGCTACAAGGTGAGCCGGCTCCACACCTATGTCACCAGCGGCATTCCCGACCTGCAGCCTCTCAGCGGCATGGTCGGCGCCACGCGCTTGCGATTTACCTACGATCGATTGGACCAGATCGTGCCCACCAAGGGGCTCTACTTCTCCTTCGATGGCGAGTGGGTGAACCGCTGGCCCGGCGCGCGCAAGCAGTTCCCGATTCTTGAGTCCAGGATTGCCTACGCGAAAAAGCTCGGCGAGATTCACACCCTGCTGAACACGACGAGCGGCGGCACCACTGTGAACACCGGCTTCGGCTTCCCGCCCTTCACCCTCGGCGGACCGACCCGGCTGGCCTCGCTCGCGCGCTACCAGCTCATCGGTAACCACTATTACTACAACGGGTTGTACTTGCTGCGGTCGCTCGCTAACGACAAGGTGTCGTTCCTGCGCAGTTTTCGGGCGATCCTGGGCTACGAAATCGGGAACGCCTTCACCTCCGGCGACCCGCCGCGTCCCTTTCACGACGGTGTCGTCGGCCTGGTCCGGGGAACCCCCGTCGGAGTGGTATTCCTCGGTGGTAGTTACGGCGAACGCGGCGAAAAGAAGATCTTCTTCACCGTCGGCCGGTTCTTTTACTGATCGGCCTTGGGCCGGATCAGCTCTACACATCCTCCGCGCGGGTGGAAAGGCATACGGCGGCAATGCGGAGATGCAGACGATGTCGTCTTGTCTTCTCTAGATCAGCGCCAGCGCCTCCCCGCGGGAAGCGTGGGCGATCGGAAGGGACAGGGCGTCATGACCCGCCTGCCCCAGAATTTGCGCCAGTTGCTACTCCGAGAGCTCGGCAACCATTTCGTTGATGCTGAGAAAGAGAAACTCCTCCCTGGTTGTCTCGATCGCCCCCTGGTGGCAAACCGTGAGAGGCGTGGACAGGATGAGACCGGTGGGTCCCCACAGAACAGAGGCCGAAGTACAGGCTGGGCCAGACCACGAACGTATTCCAATCCATTGGCCGGCTGTTGCACGACCTTTATGCGCAGAGGAGAGGATGCCGCCGGGCCGGAAAGTTCGCGATCGTGAGGCGCTGACGACCACCGGTACTGAAGCGCTGGGCCGGTTCCAAAATACCGCACGCCAGTAACCACTAACAAAAGCCCCGGCGTAGTGCAAGAATAAGGAACCCCAGGCGGCAAATCCTGCGCACGCTGCAAGTTCTGCACGCTCGCAACGCTCGAATACTCCGGCCAAAGACGTTCGGTCCTTCACCTGCTGTAAAGGCACTTTGACCGTTGTCGTATCAAAGGAGAAATATGAAAGCGCTCAAAGCGTGCCTGTCATTGCTGGCGGTAGTGGTCGTCGGGACTCTGGTAGGTTGCTCGACGACGTCCACGAAGACAGCCGACGTTGCTGGCAGCATCCGCACCTCTCTGGATCAGGCCGGTTACAAAGATGTGTCGGTAAGTCAGGATCGCGACAAAGGCGTCGTGACCCTGGGCGGACACGTCGCCTCGGACGTTGACAAGTCACAAGCCGAATCCATTGCCAGGTCCCTCGCGGGGCCCCAAGTTGTGTCGAACCAGATCGCAGTGCTTCCGCCGGGCGCCGAGAGTGATGCAAAAACGGTGAACTCGGCCCTGGACCAGGGTATCGAGAGCAACCTGGATGCGGCTCTCATTCAAGACAAGCTTCACGACGGCGTAAAATTCGCCGTCAAGAATCACGTCGTCACGCTGAGTGGTGAGGTTGACTCTCAATCGAAGCGCACGCAGGTCGAAGAGGTCGCCTCCAGGGTGCCTAATGTGCAGCAGGTAGTGAACGAACTGCAGGTCAAACGGCAGAAGGCCACCTCGTCGAAGTAAGAGCTGTGCTCAGAACCTGCCCCTGTGTGTAGAATCAGGGGTCATGGGTCGCGCATTTGTACTACGGGGCCGCTTCAGCAGGTTCTTTTCGGATCTTGGCCCCGGATTGACTACCGGCGCCGCGGATGACGACCCATCCGGCATCTCGACGTATTCGGTCACCGGCGCCGCGTTCGGCTACACGCCCCTGTGGACCGCGCTCTTCTCTTTCCCCTTGATGGCGGCCGTGCAAATCATGTGCGCCCGCCTGGGCATGGTCACCGGACACGGGCTGGCAGGCGTGATTCGGTTGCGCTATCCACGCTGGATCCTTTGGAGCGCCTGTGCGCTGCTGGTCATCGCCAACACCGTCAACATCGCCGCGGATCTCGGTGGCATGGCTGACGTCACGGAACTTTTGACTGGTGTCAACTCGCTCTATTGGACCCCCTTGTACGCGCTCCTCCTCGTGTGCCTGCTGTTCTGGGCGAGTTATCGCGCCATCGCCCGGATTTTCAAGTGGCTCACTCTCGCCTTGTTCGCCTACATCGCCGCTGCATTTCTAGCGCACCCGGACTGGCCCGCCGTGTTGCGGGCAACCCTGATTCCACGCGTGGAGTGGTCCGGCGCGTATTGGGCGACGTTGGTCGGCATCCTGGGAACTACCATCTCGCCATACCTCTTCTTTTGGCAGGCCGCGCAGGAAGTAGAGCAGGAGATCGCTCAGGGCCGGTCGACCGTCGCCAAGCGTAAAGGCGCGACCAAGAAGGAAATAAGGAGTTCCCGGAACGACGTCCTCACCGGCATGTTCTTTTCGAACCTGGTGATGTACTTCATCATCCTCACGTCGGCCGCCACCCTGCACGCGCACGGCAAGACGTCAATATCCACCGCGCGCGATGCCGCCGAGGCGCTACGTCCTTTGGCCGGTGACGGCGCCTACTGGCTCTTCAGCCTGGGTTTGATCGGAGCCGGCATGCTCGGAGTCCCGGTATTGGCCGGATCTTGCGCCTACGCCATAGCCGAAGCGGCCGACTGGGTTGGCTCGCTGGAAGTGCACCCTCCCCTGGCTCACGGCTTCTATGGCGTCATCGCCATCGCAATGGCGCTGGGCCTCGGCCTGGATTACGCAGGCCTGGACGCGGTCAAGATGCTTTTCTGGGCGGCGGTACTCAACGGAGCACTGGCGCCGCCCCTGCTCATCCTGGTGGTGCTGCTCACCAGCAGGGCGGACGTCATGGGAGTGCATCGGAACGGAACCCTGCTTCGCTGGCTGGGGTGGACGTGTGCCGCTGTCATGCTGATTGCGACTGTCGTTATGTTCGTGACCGCCTATGTAGGATGATGCCAGAACGCCTTGAGACGGCCATCGCTCTATGGTTATACTTGGCCGGAGCTAACTGCCATGCGTCCATCCTACTTGTCTCTGATCCTTTCCGCGGCGGCCTTGTTTGCGGCGCAGCTACCTCCGCCAACGGCGGCGAAGATCGATGCGATCGCCGTCCAAGCCCTCGCCGATAGCGGCAAGCCCAGCGTCTCGATTGCGATTGTGCAGGGCGGTAAAGTCGCTTACGAGAAGGCCTATGGAAAGGCTCGGCTGGATCCGGCGACGGATGCCAAGGCGGGGATGCGCTACCACATCGGGTCGGTCAGTAAACAGTTTCTGGCGGGCGCCGTCCTGTTGCTGGTACAGGACGGCAAGTTGTCGCTCGACGACCGCGTTTCGCGCTACCTTCCCAGCCTGACGCGGGCTGGGGAAATCACCATCCGCCAGCTTCTCTCGCACACATCGGGATACCAGGACTATTATCCGCAGGACTACCTGGCGCCGTTCATGGAGAAGCCGGTGACGGCCGACAGCATACTCGAGCAGTGGGCCAGAAAGCCGCTGGACTTCGAGCCGGGCACGTGCTGGCAGTACAGCAACACGAACTACGTGGTGGCGGGCCGGATTGTGGAGCGGGTGACGGGCGGCCCGTTCTTCGCCTTCCTGGCGAAGCGTATCCTGCAACCGCTGGGGATCTCGAGCGCCATCGACGTGGCCGAGCGGACTCTGGGGCCGTCGGACGCCGCTGGTTACACCCGGTTCGCGCTGGGTCCCCAGCGCCCGGTAGGGGCCGAAGGCCGCGGCTGGCTGTACGCGGCCGGGGAGCTGGCCATGACGGCGCACGACCTGGCTCTGTGGGACATCTCTCTGATGGAGCACAAGCTCCTGACGCCCGCGTCGCTCGAAGCCATGACGACGCCGGCGCGCCTGCGCAACGGCACGCCTACCAACTACGCGCTGGGAGTGGAAGTTTGGGACGCCGGCGGGCATCCCAAGCTGGTTCATGGCGGCGCGGTATCCGGCTTCGTGAGCTTGAACACGGTCTGGCCGGATCAAGGCGCGGCCGTAGTGGTGCTCGCCAATGCGGACGGCTCTGGCGCGCCGGAATCCATCACGGATCAGATCGCGCCGCTGCTGTTGACGGCGGCGGAAGATCCGCAAGCGGATGGGGTGTTGCGGCAAGCGAGGCAGATCTTCGACGGATTGCTGGAAGGCAAGATCGATCGGAGCCTGCTGACCTCCAATGCCGATGCCTACTTCACCCGTCAGGTTCTAGCGGACGCCTCGGCCAGCCTGAAGGCGCTGGGCAAGCTGGAATCCTTGAAGCCGATCTCCGTGACGCTGCGCGGTGGCATGACCTACCGCCATTTCGAGTTGAAGTTCAAGGACAGGTCACTGCGCCTGCGGACGCTCACCGTGCCGGGCGGGAAGTTGGAGCAGTATCTGATTCAGTAGCGGCAGTATGAGCGACAACCGCGACGCCGGGGACGGCAGTGAGACCGTCACCATCTTCACCATCACCCCTGCACGAGGCGCCATCCAGGAGCGCCCGCCCGAATGAAGAAGATCCAGCGGTCGTCAGGCAGCCACAACCATGGGACACCCTCGACCGGCGCCGGTGCGGGGACAGATATCGGTAGGCTGGGCGCGTGGTCTCCGGACGGCAACTGACCCGCCGCCGGGCTTCTGCCCGGCGTTTGCGGCAGGCTGAAAGCCTGAGCTTATAGTACAATTCGGCGTTGACGTTCATGCGCCACACGGCCGTCACCCGAGACCGGCTGCTGCTGCTCCTTGTCGTGCTCCTGGCCGCCGGCAGCTTCGTCCTTGCGGCGCGGCACATGTCTCATTCGGTCTGGTTCGACGAGTCGCAGACGCACCTCATCGCCAGCCAGGACACCTTCAAAGGGATCGCACTCCTCGCCCGGACCGAAAGATCGTATCCACCGCTCTTCTTCCTGGCCGAGCACTATTCCTTGAAGCACAGGGACGATGAGATCGGCTTGCGGTTGCCGGCGGCGCTGTTTGGCGCGCTCGCCGTCGTTGCCGTGTTTCTACTCGGCCGGACGCTGGTTGACAGCCTTGCAGGCGCGGTTGCGGCCTTTCTTTTTGTCCTGACGCCCGGCGTCCTGCGCTACTTCGCCGACGGGAACGGGTACACCCAGCTCATGCTCGTCTCCGCTTTGTCCGCTATCCAGCTAATCAAGGCTGCCCGTACCAACCGGGCCGCGGATTGGGTGCTGTACTCGCTCACTGCCCTCCTGGGCCTGGGGACGCACATCCTTTTCATTTTTCACCTTGGAGCCCAGATCCTGGCCGGCGCGTATCTGAGGGCGTCTTCGCGCGAGGCGCTGAAACCCGCCTATCTTAGGCTCCTGGCAGTGACCCTGCCCTTGCTGTTGGTGGCCCTCGGATGGGCCTTTGTCTACGTGCGGGGCGGCGGAGACGTCCGAACGCTGCAGCTCTCTAGATTGCCGGAATTGAGCACGCTAGTCGCCGTCGCCGGCATGTACGCCGGACCCCTCGCGCTCGGAACCTTGTTCCAGCTTGCTCTGTGGGGCCTGCTGCAGGTTATCGGCGCGGCAGTTCTGTTCAAGTTCCACCGGCCGGCTTTCTGGACTGCAGCCATTCTCGCGGCATTTCCACTGCTGGGCATCACTCTCTTCATCAAAGCCACGCTGCCCTACGTTGCTTACCGCTACGCTTTGGGCGTATTCCCCTTCGCCTGCGTAATAGCGGCGAGCGCGGTGCGGTCGTGGCCCAAGCCTGGACGTCTCCTGTCGCTGGCGCTCGCCGGCGTCTACTGCCTCGCGGGATTCTGGTCTCTCTGGACGGCCCCGGCGAACGTCTTTGAGTATCAGGACTGGCGGGGAGCGGCGGGCTATCTCGCCCGGCGCGTGGCCGCCGGCGACACTGTGATCGCAGTAGGCAGAATCGCCCAGTTGCCCCTCAGCTACTACTACCGAGGCGCCGTGACGACCGCCGGCTCGCACGACCCGAATGGCGTCCTTCGGCTTCTGGAGCAATCCGCCACGCGAGACAGCAGAGTCTGGGTAGTGCGCGGCGCCCTGGCCAACGAGAACCCGTTGATAGCGAGCTTCACCGAGTCGCGCCCGCGGAGTCAGAACAGCCTCGAAACAGGACTTTCCTCCGCGCTGCGAACTCGGGGCTTCACCACTTGCGACCGTGCGAGCTTTCACCGCGTGGAACTGCTGGCGGTTGGCCGGGACCCATGCCGCTAGTGCACCAGCGTGTAGTACGGGCGATACTTGCCGTTCGGTCCGGCGGGGATGTCGTCGACAAGTTCGACGTCAACCCCGACGCTGCCATCCATGGCCGCGGCCACCGCTCGCGCCGTCGCGCTGATCGCCTCGGCGCCCGGATGGACCTTCGAGATGAGCCTGATGTGGACGTGATCGACTCGGTCTTGCACGATTTGGTAGCGGCGCAGCCACGGCGCCGAGGTCAGCAGGGGCCCCAGCAGCACGTACGGATGAATGCGCCTCCCGTCCGGCAGGATGAACTGCTCGATCGTCCGTCCCAGGACGCTCGTGATGGTGGCGACCGGCGCGCCGCAGGCGCACGGCCTGTCCCCCAGGGTGACCAGATCGTTGAGCCGGTAACGGATGAACGGCATAGCGTAGGAATGCAGGGCCGTTGCCACGACCTCGCCCTGCTCGCCCACGCCGGCGTGCCGCCCGTCGTGCATCACTTCTAAAACGATGCTCCACTCCGCGACGTGATAGCAGCCTCCGCGCGGACATTCCGTGGCCAGCAGATTGTATTCATGGCTGGCGTATGAGTCGAAGACCGGTGCGCCTAAGATCTTCGAGACCCGCTGCCGCATCTCGAAGGGAAATGTCTCGGCGGAAGTGAGCACAAGGCGGGGCCGGATGCTGGCGCGATCCTCCTCTGTCAAGAGCGCCGCGATTTCCGCGATGCCGCTGCCCTGACCCGTCAGGACGTCGGGTTCGATTGCGCGAAGCTGCGCCCGGATCTTCTCTGCCGGTTGCAGACAGTACACGTCTTCCCGCCGCGCCAGCCACGGACGCAAATCGGATCGGGTCGCCTTTTCGTGTCCTGGAGCTCGAGTGCGCTTGCTTCCCAAGCCCAGGCAGGCGCGCCGGTCCGTCGGGCGTAGCCCCTGGGATAACTGCTCTCTAAGTCGAAAAGCCCGCAGCAGGTATTCCTCGAAGAATGTGCGCCGGATTACGAGCGGCTCCCCGGATGTGCCGCTGGTAAAGTGTATGATCAGTTTCTCCGGGTTGATGCCTTCCGCGACCAGGGCCTCTGGCGGCAGAGCCTGGAGGTCCTGGCGTGAAGTCACCGGAATGCGGTGGAGGTCGCCCGGCGATCGGATGTCTTCGGGACGCAGCCCCGCTTGCTGGAACAGGCGGCGATAATAGGGCACGTTCCTCGACGCATGCCGCACCAGCGCCCGCAGACGGCGCGCCTGATACGCCAGGAGTTCCTCGCGCGTCCAGTTGTGCGCCTGCACCAGCGCTTCCAAACCGGCGGCCCACCTGGGGAGGAGCGGGAAAATCGTCACGACCTATTCTACAATTGCAGTTCGTGTCTGCCTCGCAATCCTTCCGCGATCTGTTTGGGACGAAGCGCATCCTGTGGCAGCACGTCTTCGGCTACTACTGCATGGGACTGGACCGTTTCTGCCCGATTGGCGCGGTCGCTTCGGTGGATTATGGAAGGGAGTATCGCTGGATCGAAGAGCGCACTTCGATCCGCATGCTGAGCGTGGAGGCGGGAGGCGACCTGAGGCCAAAGCCCAGGGAGGGCGACGTCGAGCGCATTATCCCCGCACTGAAGCCGCGGCTTCTGGATGTCATGCGCCGGGAAGGTGGCGTTTGGTCTCTGGTCTGTCCGCTGCCCAGCGCCAGGATGCCATCTCTCGCCCAGGAGTTGGGCTGTGAGTCGGCATGTCCGCGCGCCGATGTCGGCTACTGGCTCTACAACAAAGTGAATTTCTTCTCCGGGCTGGAGTTGCTGCGGCTTCCCCGATTGCCAGGGCGGTGGCTTACCCCGCCGGAGTTGCGCTACTCCGAACTGCGCGCTGCGATGGGAGCCCGGCTGGTCTTGCAGAAGGCGATGGGCGGCGGCGGTCAAGGCACGGTATTTATCGCTTCCGAACAGGATCTCCTCGGGGCTGCCTCTTTGATAGCCGGCGATCCGGTGTGGGTCACGCCCGAGATCGAAGGGCCGTCAATCAATCTGAACGCGATTGTCCTGGATCGCAGCGTCGTGGTGGGAAGCCCCAACATCCAACTCGTTGGCCTGGGAATGCTGCAGTGCAGGCCGGGAATGTACTGTGGCAACGATTACACTTCGGCCGCCGGTCTGGGGCCGGCGATCCTCGCGGACGTCCGCCGGCAGACGGAGAGGATCGGAGGGTGGTTGGCGACGCTCGGTTTTCGCGGGCTGTTCGGCTTGGACTTCGTGGTTGACATGGATTCCTCCCGAGCCTATGCCGTCGACCTCAATCCGCGCTGGCAGGGTTCAACCGCGGTGGGCGCACAGGCCGAGACGCGCGCTGGACGCCTGCCCTTGGCCGCGGCTGAAATCGCCTGGAGGCTGGGAGTCCTCGGCGAAGAGGACATCGCGCGCGGGGCCGACCAGTTCTTTGCGCCGCTGAAGGCTTCCCAGATGTCGTTCCGCCTGAACAAGGAGGGTTGGAGACTGGTGACCGGTGCGCTCGAGCCTGGCGTCTATTCATCGGCTCCCCAGGCGGCCTTCCTGCGTCCCGGCATCGAACTGGACGACTTGAAGGCGCCGGGCGAGGTGCTCGTCACGGGCGCCGTTCCCCCGCAGGGCTACCGGCTAGGTCCGGAGTGCTACCCGCTGCGGGTGTACGCCGAACAACCCGTCATCGACCTTGCGAGCGGGCAGCCGCTCCCCTGGGCCCGGCAGTTCGCCAGTGCCATGTACGAGGCGCTCCGGTTGGCGCCTAGTCCGGCAGATTGAGTTTGCGGATCCAGATGTTCCGGAAACGCACTGGCTGATTGTGGTCCTGCAAGCTCAGCGCTTCCTCCGCCGGGTGCGCGGTATAGGTGCCCACCCGCCTCCATATGGTGGTCCCCAGGTAGGCCCTGTGGTCCTGCACCAGCACCCCGTTGAACATCACCGTGATGTAAGCCGGCTTCACTACTTTGGTCCCCTCGAAGCGCGGCGCCTCGAAGAAAATGTCGTACACGTTCCATTCGCCCTGGGGACGCGCCGGGTTCACCAGTGGCGGCCATACCCCGTAAACGGCGCCGGCCCCTCCATCGGCATAAGTCAGATTCTGGTTGGACTCCAGCACCTGGATCTCGTAGCGCGTCATCAGTTCCACGCCGCTGTTGCCTCGGCTCTGGCCAGTGCCAGTCGCTTCCTTCGGGATCAGCCACTCCACGTGTAGCTGGCAATCGCCGAACTTGGCCTTCGTAACCAGGCGCCCGGTCCGCGGCACGATCTCGATGTAGCCGTTCTCCACCTTCCACTTGGGCGCCTGCGTGACTCCGCCGCGCGCCCGCTGCTCCCATTGCGAGAGGTCCTTTCCGTTGAACAGCACGATCGCGTCCGAAGGCGGCGCTTCATTCAGAAGCGGCAGCCCGGGGGTGACCTTCTCCGGACGCGGCCGGTCAATGTCGTGGACCCGCCATTTTTGCCCGGGGATTTGGGGAGTGTCATTGTACCCGCGAACGTCGTCGCCGGCCGATTCCGGAATGCCTTGTGGCTTGGCTGGCGCGGTAGCCGGCGGCTGCTGGGCCGCAAGCGCGGCGCCCAATGCCAGTAACAGGAGAGCTCTCATTGCTGGTGTCCCACCTCCGGAGCCAGTCTATCACGGCGCTAGCGTGGCGCATCGGCAATCGCTTCGATTGTCGCCGGCGCGTTGCCTTCAAACCGGTTGTTCACGAAGATGTAGGCGGCCCGCCCCTGCTCGGTGGCCTGCTCGATGAGGGAGCGGATCGCGGTCCTCGCGGGCGGATTGGGATCCTGAATCGCGGCGTAGGGCGAGAACTGTTTCACCGCCTGTTCGTAGCTTCTGCCGGCCCGTAGCAGGGCTCGGGTCACCGTGAAGTCAGCCGTGACGGCCTCGGGAATCCTGATTTGCACGTCGAGTTCCGGCATGCGGGTCCAGGCATTGAACACGTGCGCCACGCCGTGGCGGCGGAGGCATTGAAAATACGCCGGGTCGAGATACTCACGGTTGCGGATCTCGACCGCGTACCGGCATTGCCGCGGCAACCGGCCCAGGAAGTCGTCGAGAGTGGCGGCAAACTGACTGACACCCTCGAAATCCGCCTTTGAGAACGTGCCGAACTCGAAGATGAGCAGCGCCGCCTTTTCCCCGTGCGCCGCCAGGGGAATGAGGAACAGTTCCTTCAGCAGGCCGGCGTTCAGGAAGGATTCATTCGGCAAGCCGCCGCGCCTCCCATATCGGGGGTGAGAAGGAAATCTCTTCACGGTGATGAACTCCGGAACCTTGAGCGCGAACCGGAAAGCGTCCGGCGTCCCGCCGAAGAGCCGCCGCCAGTACTCTTCCGACGGGAACTGGTAGAAAGAGAAATCGCCGCACACGATGGGAAATGTTTCGGCGTATTCGGCGAGACACGTCTCGTCGAACTTCTTCTGAGAGAACCTGCCCCGGGTGGTGTACTTCTCCGGACGGTAGATCTGGCCGAGCCATCCGGGGTACTTCCAGGAACTGGTTCCGATCCAGACGTTCCGGTGGACAAGGCCCTCCAGTTTCGACGCCAGGCTGGCTGGCGGATCGGGGAACAACGGCAGGTTCGACATCGTAGATTGCCTCCGGGCGCTAGCAAAAGTCGTGGGAGCCCGCGGTCGTGGCGTCCAGCATATCCAACGACTGGACCCGCCCGGCCTTGACCGACACGACACCCTGTTGGTTTTGAAGCACGCCGTCAATCACCAGATACGGCTCCCTGACCACCGTGGCCCGGGCGGCTTCAAACAGCCGCGGGGGCAGAATCGCATTGACGATACCCGTTTCATCTTCCATACTCACAAAAACGAAGCCTTTCGCGGTAGCCGGTTGCTGGCGGCAGATGACGGCTCCGGCGACGCGCACCACGCTGCCGTCGCGCATATGCGTGATTTCCTCGGCCGTGACGATGCCCCGTTCCTTCAGCTTTTTCCTTTCGAAGCGCACGGGGTGCGGGCCGATGCTGAGGCTTGTGTTGCGAAAATCGGCGCGCAGCAATTCCACCGGCGTCATCGGCGCGAGCGGAGACGGCTGCTCGTCGGGCGCGGTCCCGGCGAGCAATTCGCCCGCGGGACGAAGCGCCAGTTCGGTCTGCCACAGGGCGCCCCGGCGATGTTTCTCATGCTCGCCCAAAAAGTTCAGTGCGCCGAGTTCGGCCAGGCTGCGCAGCTCAGACTTTGAAATACCGGGGACGCGGCGGGTGAGGTCGTCGATGCCGGCGAACGGCTGGCGCGCGCGTTCGGCCAAAATCGCCTCCCCGGTCTCGCGGCGGAATCCTTTCACGTAATTGAAGCCAAGACGCACGCATAACTCGCCGCCGTGCTCTTCCAGGGTGCAGGGCCAGTCCGAACGCGCCGCATCCACCGGCTTGAAGTGCAGCCCGTGGCGCTGCGCGTCTTTAATCAGCGTCATCGGGTTGTAGAAGCCCATCGGCTGATTGTTCAGCATCGCCGCCAGAAACGCCGCCCGGTAGTGGCACCTCAGGTAGGCGCTGGCGTAGGCGATAAGCGCGAAGCTGGCGGCGTGGGACTCGGGAAACCCGTAGAGCGCAAACGAAGTAATGGATTGAACGATGGCGTCCGCGACCGCGCCGGTGATGCCGTTGCGGCTCATCCCCGCGCGCAGCTTCGTCTCCACTTCCGCCATGCGCGTTCTCGAGAGCGCTTGAAGCCAAAGGCGCGCCGCAACTCCTCGGCCTCGCCGCCGGTGAAACTCGCGGCGATCATCGCCATCCGCAGCAACTGCTCCTGGAAAAGCGGCACGCCGAGCGTGCGCTTCAACACCGGCTCCAGCAGCGGGTGCAGGCAGGTTGCCTCTTCCAAACCCTGCCGGCGCCGCAGGTAGGGGTTCAGCATCTTGCCGACGATCGGCCCCGGCCGGATGATGGCCACCTGCACCACGATGTCGTAGAAGCATTGCGGACGCAGGCGCGGCAGGCAGGACATCTGCGCGCGGCTCTCCACCTGAAACATGCCGATGGTGTCGGCTTTCTGCAGCGCGCGATACACCAGCCGGATCGTTGGGCGGCAGATGCGCCAGATCCACCTCTTCGTCGTAGTGGCGGCGGATCAGCGCAACCGAGTCCTTGAGCACGGCCATCATGCCCAGCCCCAGCAGGTCCACCTTGATGAGCCCCAGGTCGGCGCAATCTTCCTTGTCCCACTGCACCACCACGCGGCCGGGCATGCGTGGCCGGTTCGCAGCGGCACGACCGAATCGAGCTGGCCCTGGCAGATCACCATGCCGCCGGAGTGCTGGCCCAGATGGCGCGGCAGATCCTGGATGGCTTCGATTCAGATTCGCGGATGAAATTTGCCGGCTTCGCGCGGTTGTGCGGGATCGGCGTCCCCCTTCCCAGGCAGACGGCCGAGAGTGGCTGCATCAAAGCCCAGCGCTTTGCCCACGTCGCGCACGGCGCACCGCCCGCGATAGGTGATGACGTTGGCCGTCATGGCCGCGCCGAGTTTGCCGTAGCGCTGGTAGACGTACTGGATGACGCGCTCGCGGTCGCTCGCCGCTGGGCAGGTCCAGGTCGATGTCCGGCCACTCGCCGCGTTCTTCGGAAAGGAAGCGCTCGAACAGCAGGTCCATGCCGACCGGATCGACGGCGGTGATCCCGAGCGAGTAGCAGACCGCGCTGTTGGCCGCCGAGCCGCGCCCCTGCGCCAGAATGCCTTCCCGGCGGCAGAACTGCACGATGTCCCAAACGATGAGGAAGTAGCCCGCCAGACCCAGCTTGTCGATCAGCGCCAGCTCGCGCTCGATCTGCCGCCGCGCCCGCTCGTGGTAAGGACGGTAGCGGTTGCGCGCGCCCTCCTCCGTGCGCTTTCGCAAAAAGGAGTCCATCGTCTCGCCCTCCGGCACGGGGTAGCGGGGAAACTCGTAGCCCAGATCCTGCAGCGTGAATTCGAGCCGCGCGGAGATTTCCACGGCTGTGGGCCATCGCTTCGGGAAGATCGGCGAACAAGCGCGCCATCTCTTCGGGCGGCTTCAGATGGCGCTCGCTGTTCGATGCGAGCAGCCGTCCGGCGGTGTCGAGGGTGACGTGGTGGCGGATCGCAGGTGAGCACGTCCAGCAGTTCGCGCTCTTGCGGCGTTGCATGGGAAACGCCGTTGGTGGCCACCAGCGGCAGATTCAAGCGCCGCGCCTCTTCGATCGCCGCCTGGTTGCGCGCCTCCTCGTCCCGCCGGCAGTGGCGTTGCAGTTCGATGTAGACGTTGTCGCGCCCGTAGATGTGCAGCAAGCGTTCGGCCAGATCGAAATGCGGGCCGGTGAGCGAGATCAAGCCTTCGGAGAACTCGGCGAGATCGTCGAGTGGGGCAAGCTTCAGCTTGCCCAGCTTCATCCGGGTGATCAGACGGCAGAGATTCTGATACCCGGCGCGTGTGCGCGCCAGCAGCGGCAGGCGCGCGCCGTCACTGGTAGTGATCTCCGCGCCGACGTGCGCGCGCAGGCCGGCCTTCTTCGCCGCCATGTGGAACCGCGGCGAGCCGTAGACGCCGTCGCGGTCCACCAGCGCCATGGCCGGATAGCCGAGCGCGGCCGCGCGAGCCACCAGATCCTCGGGCACGGAAGCCCCTTCCAGAAAGCTGAAGGCCGAGCGGGCGTGCAATTCCACGTAAGCTGCCGGCATCTCAGTCGTACACTCCGTCCACGAACCAGCGGGTGGAAGCCGGTTCCTGGTAGATGCGGTACAGGGCGCCATCGTCCAGGCCGACGTCCCACTCGTCGCGCGCCCAGACCGTCGCCGCCCACCAGTCGCCCGAAGTGCGCCACGGGCCGGCGGCGGCCACAACCGTGCCCTTTACGCTGCGTGCCGCGAGCCAGGCGGGGCGGCCTTGCTTCAACTTCACGGTTGCAACCAGCGCCGGGCGAAACAAGCGGGAGGAAAGCCGCAGCGGCCCATCGCCCGGCGGCCCCGGCGGATCGGTCGTCTTCTCCTCCAGCACGTATTGGCGAATGGTGTAAGCGTCGGGCCGGTGGGTATCGAGGATGGCGGGCGAACCGGCGCGGCCCGGTCCAACCAGCGCGGTGATGCGCGCCAGAACGATGTGCAGTTTGTCCGGCGCCGGCGCTGCCGGACGAAACAGCCCGCCTTGCAGCACGCGCGGTTGCACCGGGTCGAGTTGCAACTCCAGCGCCGTCACCGCCGCGCCGGGAGGGTGCGCTTCCAAATCCAGTTGCATCTGCTTCAGCAGCACTCCCGCCGCATGCACGGGCAGCGGGAACTCCAGCGCGCGCGTGTGCGTCGCGCCGCCCTCCAGTTCCAGGCGAAGCGTCATCCGGTTGGTGGCCAGCGCCTGGCGCTGAAGCTTCCGCACCAAATCGTGAATGAGCGATGAAATGACGAACAGCAACGGCTCCAGCAGCGCCAGAGGCTGTTCGAGGATATGGCTTGCGGTGTACTCCTCGGGGATCGGAGCGATTTGCAGCGGGCGGTTGGTCTCGCCCCGCGCCAGACGCCGCATCCGCTCGCCATCTTCTCCCAGGCGCTCCACCAGTCCGATGGGCGGCAGCGCCGCCAGATCGGCGAAGGTTGCGATCCCCCAGCGGTCGAGTGTTTCGAGAAACTCCGCCGTCGCCGGCAGCGCCCCTATAGGCAGTTCGCCGAGGACTTCCGCCTCTCTGCCTGGCGTAATCACGGTAACGCCCGGCAGGTTCAACGCGGCCAGCACCGCCGTGTCCGGATTGGCGGCGATGGCGAGATTCGCCTGAATCCCCATGGCCGCTCCACACCGTGAAATCTCCGCGGCGACCTGGTGCGGCGTGCCGATCAGCCTGTCCAGCCCGGCGATCGAGCAAACCACCGTGCCGGCCGAGATCTGTTCCACCGCAGGGGAGAACTGCCGGGCCAGCCCAGCCACATCCGCCGAAGAAACTGATGGCGGTCTCCGATGGATGCAGGCATACACGACTACTCTCCTATATTCGCCTTTTCTTCGCCTGCTGAGATTGTCCGTCAACCTGAAGGTAGGTGTCAAGCTGTATACTGAGTGCCAAAGAATCCGGCGAAAACAGCCGAAGTAGTGTAGTTGACCCTGGAGGTAGGGATGAAAGACGATTTGGCGGTGGTGACCGGTGCGGGTGGGTTCATTGGGGGACATCTCGTCGCCGGCTTGCGGCGCCAAGGTTACCGCCGCATCCGCGCCGTCGATATCAAGCCGTTCGACGAATGGTATCAGCGCTTTGACGACGTCGAGAATCTGTGTCTCGATCTGAACCTGCGGGAGAACTGCCGGACCGCGGCCCAGGACGCCCGCGAAGTCTACAACCTGGCGGCCAACATGGGCGGCATGGGGTTCATCGAAAAGAACAAGGCGCTCTGCATGCTGTCGGTGCTGGTCAACACCCACATGCTCATGGCGGCCAGGGAGTTTGGCGTGGAGCAGTACTTCTACTCCTCCTCGGCGTGCGTCTACAACGGGGAGAAGCAGTTGGACCCGAATTCGCCGGCGTTGAAGGAGGAGGACGCCTATCCGGCGCTGGCCGAGGACGGCTATGGCTGGGAGAAGCTATTCTCCGAACGCATGTGCCGCCACTTCCGCGAGGACTTCGGCGTGCGGACGCGCGTGGCGAGGTTTCACAACGTCTACGGTCCCCACGGCACCTGGGACGGCGGACGGGAGAAGGCTCCGGCGGCTATTTGCCGCAAAGTGATCCAGGCCAAGCTTTCCGGCAAGCTGGAGATTGAGATCTGGGGCACGGGAGAGCGCACCCGCAGCTACATGTACATCGACGATTGCCTGAAGGGAATCGGACTGATCTCGCGTTCGGACATCCTGGAGCCCATTAATCTTGGGTCGAGCGAAATGGTCAGCGTCAACCAGTTGGTGGACATTGTCGAGGAGATCGCCGGGGTGAAGCTGAAACGGATCTACGATCCCAAGGCGCCGCTGGGGGTGATGGGCCGCAACAGCGACAACACGCTGATCCGGAAGCTCCTCGGATGGGAGCCGCGCATCCCTTTGCGGGAGGGTCTGGAGAAGACCTATGCCTGGATCCATGATCAATATAGGAAGCGCGCCGAGAATATATGCGTTACGCTCTGATCCTGGCGGGTGGCTCCGGAGTGCGCCTGTGGCCCATGAGCCGCCAGGCCACGCCTAAGCATCTCTTGCCGTTCATCGAAGGCCACAGCCTCCTCGAAATCGCGGCCGCCCGGCTGGACGGCCTGGTGCCCGCCGAACGCTGCTACATCTGCGCCGGCCAGCGGCACCGCGCGGCCATTCTCCAGGCGCTGCCTTCGACCCGGGACCGGTTCCTGGGCGAGCCCGTCGGGCGTGACACGCTGAACGCGGTGGGCTTCAGCGCGGCCGTGATCGCCAGAGAGGACCCCGAGGCAGTCATCGGCGTCTTTACCGCCGACCACCTGATCGAGCCGGTGGACGAATTCCAGAAAATCGTCTCCCGTGGTTATGAGCTGGCCGAGCGCAACCCGGAGACGCTGGTCACATTCGGCATCCTGCCGGCCTTCGCTTCCACCGGGTATGGATACCTGGAACTGGGAGCCGCGCTGGAAGGCGGCGCCCGCCTGGTCGAGCGGTTCAAAGAAAAGCCGGACCAGGCTACGGCCGAGCGCTACTACGCGGCGGGCGGCGATCGATACCTTTGGAACAGCGGCATGTTCGTGTGGCGGGCGGCGACGCTGCTCGATTGCATTCGCCGCTACGAGCCCGAGACTTACCAGGGGCTGGCGCGCATTGCCGGGCATTGGGCTACTCCGGCCAGGGAAGCGGTGCTGGCCGAGGTCTATCCCTCGCTCCGAAAAGTCAGCGTGGATTATGCCGTGATGGAGCCCGCCAGCCGCGATCGGTCGGTGCGCGTGGCCGCCGTGCCCATGCCCCTGCGCTGGCTGGACGTCGGCTCCTGGACGAGCTTCGCCAAGACCCGCCCCACCGACGGCGCCGGCAACGCGCTGGCCGCGGAGCGGAGCGTACTCCTGGAAACCGGCAATACTCTGGTGGTTTCGAGCGATCCGAAGCACTTGATCGCCGTGGCCGGCTGCGAGGGCTTGATCATCATCCACACGCCGGAGGCCACACTGGTCTGCCGCGCGGACCAAGCGGAGAAGATTAAAGAGCTGCAACAGAAAGTCGCCGAGCGCTTCGGGAACGAATACCTTTAGGCCGTCCCGCCCAGGATTCGCGCTGGAAGGTAGAACAGAGCGCGGATGAAGGCCAGTACTCCGCCGACCGCGAAGCCGAGCAGGCGGAAGGGCAGCAGCACCAGCCAGATCAAGGGGAACAATACCAGCGCCACAATCGCCAGCGGCCAGCACAGCACCATCAGGATGCAGAACAGCAGGAACCTCACGAACACGGCGGTCTCCTTCCTCCTCATGATACGCAGATCGCCCGCCAAAGGTTCCAGGCCGGGAATCTATACATTCCAGGCTGGGGGTCGTTTGTGGAGTGGCCCGCCAGGCCGGCGGTCTCGCCGGCAGAAGGAAAGGATCTTCCAGCCGTCCGCACTGTTTCTACGTGTTCTCCCGCTGCCATCTGCCGTGCATTACTGCGCGCGTTCGAGGCGGCCGCCTTCGCGGTGGTCGGCGCGCAGCAGCAGGACCGAGAAGATCAGGCCGCACAGGCCCAGCCCCGCGAACATGATCTGACTTGCCGTGTAGCCGTGTGTCGCGTCGCGCAAGGATCCGTTCACATAGGGGAACGCCAGCAGGCCGATGTTTTGAATTGCGGTCATCAGCCCGAACGCCGTCCCGACCCGCCGTTCATCGACAATCAGCGGCACCGACGGCCAGACGCAGGCGGGGACCAGCACGAACGCGGCGCCCAGCACGATCATCGGGATCACCGGCTGAATGGAGCTGAACCCCAGCATGAGGTGCGCCGGAATCATGAGCAGCGACCCCAATACCATCAGGCTCGCTCGGCGGCCGATGCGGTCCACCAGGCTGCCCGCGAACGGCGCCAGGAACATCGACGCCGCGATGATGATCGACGTGGTGCCTTGAGCGGTGCTGAACATGTGGGTGAAGTTGTAGAACACGCCCGCGAAGAACCCCAGGCCTTCGCCTGACGCCATGGGCAGGCCCCACTTGCTGTGGAAAAAGTCGGTTGAGAGCGCGGTGAAGGGGAAGATTGCGGAGTAAAACGTCACGCAGATCATGACCGCGTACCAATAGGACCCGCGGAACTTTCCGACATCGCTCCAGGTGATCTTGTCGCCGGAGCCGGCTTCGGGCAAATGAAGCACCGGCTCGGCGTGGCGGTCCATCAGGGTGTAGATCCAGTTGGCGAGCAAGCTCGCCAGGCACAGCGCGGCGGCGATCCAGAGCGCGCCGTGAAAGCCGTAGCGGGTCGCCAGGAGTTCCTCGGTGTTGAATGAGAACAGGGTGCCCAGGCGGCTGACGGTCAGGGTGATGCCGAAGGCCATCGCCAGTTCCTTGCCTTTGAACCAGCGCGCGGTGATGGCGCTCTGCGCCACGATCATCGATTCCGAGCCGATGCCGAACAGGATGCGGCCCAGATACATGACCTGGAGGCTGGGCGCGCTCGCGACGATGGCCGCGCCCGCGACCACCAGGCTCGAGAAGATGAGGCTGGCGCGCCGGACGCCTACGCGATCGATGAGGTAGCCGCCGGCGAGCACCGCGAAGACCGCGGCCAGGCTGTACATGGAGTACATGGCGCCGATGGCCGCGCGGTCGGTGTTGAACACCTTAATTAGAGTGGTCTCAATGGCGCCGACGCTGTCGTAAGCGAAGTAGCTGCCGAACGCCATCAGCGCCGCAAAGGCCAGGATGGTGAATCGATACGGCTTTGTCGAGGGGTTGAAATGGCCGGAATTCGATGGAGTCACGGGATGTGAGGAGTATACAACAGGCAAGGCGGTATAGGGCAACACCAGACACCCGGGTCTTTTTTAATACAATGGATTGGAGTCGGCACGGAGCGTGCCACCTATAATGCCTGCAGAGACTTAATATTTCTAAGGACAAAACGCAATGAAAAAGTTCAAGAAACTCGGCCAGGATTCGGAAACAACGATCCTGAAGAGACCCCAGCCCCTTGACGTATTCTTCTCGCCGGAGAGCGTCGCGGTCATCGGGGCTACGGAGACGCCCGGCACGGTTGGACGAACCGTGCTCTGGAATCTCATCAGCACGCCGTTCGGTGGCACGGTTTACCCGGTCAACCTGAAACGGCCCAGTGTGCTCGGCATCAAGGCCTACCCGAACATCAGCTCCGTGCCGGAGCGGGTGGACCTGGCGGTCATCATTACGCCGGCGCAGGTGATCCCCAGCGTCATCCGGGAGTGCGGGGAAAACGGCGTCAAGGCCGCGATTGTCATTTCGGCCGGCTTCAAGGAGCTCGGGCCACAGGGCGCGCAGCTCGAACGCCAGTTGCTGGAGGAGGCGCGCAAGGGCGGAGTGCGGATCATCGGCCCCAATTGCCTGGGCGTAATGAGCCCGCCCACGGGGCTGAACGCCACCTTCGCCCGGGGCATGGCGCGGCCGGGCTCGGTGGGCTTCATCAGCCAGAGCGGCGCGCTGTGCACGGCCGTTCTCGACTGGAGCTTCAAGGAACTGGTGGGTTTCAGCGCGTTCCTTTCCATCGGCGCGATGGTGGACGTAAGTTGGGGCGACCTGATTTATTATCTCGGGGACGATCCGCGCACCAAGTCGATCTTGATCTACATGGAATCGATCGGCGACGCCCGGTCGTTCCTGTCGGCGGCGCGTGAAGTGGCTCTTACCAAGCCGATCATCGTGATCAAGGCGGGGCGCACCGCGGCGGGCGGCAAGGCGGCCGCTTCGCACACCGGGTCGCTCACCGGCTCGGACGACGTGTTCGACGCGGCCTTCCGCCGCAGCGGCGTGCTGCGAGTGAGCCAGATCTCCGACCTGTTCGACATGGCCGAGGTGCTGGGGAAGCAGCCGCCACCCAAGGGCCCCAAACTGACCATCCTGACCAACGCGGGCGGCCCGGCGGTTCTGGCGACAGACACGCTCATCACCAGCGGCGGGGAACTGACCGAACTGTCCAAGGAGACGTTCGAGGAGTTCAACTCATTCCTGCCCTCCACCTGGAGCCGCAACAATCCGGTGGACATCATCGGGGACGCCACGCCGGAGCGCTACGCCAAGGCGCTCAAGACGGCGGCCAAGGATCCCAATGCCGACGGCATGCTGGTGGTGTTGACGCCGCAGGACATGACCGACCCCACCGCAGATCGCCGAGCAGCTCAAGCCCTACTCCAACATGGGCGGCAAGCCGGTGCTGGCAAGCTGGATGGGCGGGCCGGAAGTGGCCGCCGGCGAAGCGATCCTGAACGCCGCGGGAATCCCGACGTTCGCTTATCCGGATACCGCCGCCCGCATGTTCACCTACATGTGGCACTACAGCGAGAACCTGCGCAGCATCTACGAGACGCCGGTCTTCGCGCCGACCACTCCCGAAGCCACGAAGGCCGAGGAAATCATCCGGAAGGCCAGGGAGGGCGGCCGGACGATCCTGACGGAGTTCGAGTCCAAGCAGGTGCTCTCGGCTTACGGGATCCCGACCGTCGAAACGCGGGTCGCCAAGACCGAGAAGGAGGCCGTGAAGGCCGCCGGCGAGATCGGCTTCCCGGTGGTGCTGAAACTGTTCTCGGAGACGATCACCCACAAGACCGACGTGGGCGGAGTTCAGTTGAACCTCAAGGACGCCGACGCGGTGGCCGCCGCCTTCCGCAAGATCGAATCCTCGGTGAAGGAGAAGGCCGGGGAGGGCCACTTCCTGGGCGTCACGGTCCAGCCGATGATCAAACTGGAGGGCTACGAGATCATCCTCGGCAGCAGCCTGGACCCGCAGTTCGGGCCGGTCATCCTGTTCGGCATGGGCGGCCAGTTGGTGGAAGTCTTCAAGGATCGCGCGCTGGGCCTGCCGCCGCTCAACACGACTCTGGCGCGGCGCATGATGGAGCAGACCAAGATCTACAAGGCGCTCAAGGGAGTCCGCGGACGCAAGTCGGTGGACTTGGCGGCGCTGGAACAGATGCTGGTGCGCTTCAGCCAGCTCGTCGTCGAGCAGCCGTGGATCAAGGAGATCGACATCAACCCGATGCTGGCCTCCCCGGAACGCCTGATCGCGCTGGATGCCCGGGTTGTGGTTCACGACCAGAGCGTGAAGGAGAGCGACTTGCCGAAGCTCCCCATACGGCCATATCCCACCCAGTACGTTGGTTCGTGGAAGACGAAGGACGGCGCGGCGCTTCAAGTCCGGCCGATCCGGCCCGAGGACGAGCCGCTGGTGGTGAAGTTCCACGAGTCGCTCTCCGAACGGACCGTCTACCAGCGCTACCTCCAGGCATTCAAGCTCAGCCAGCGCGTGATTCACGAGCGTCTCATCCGCATTTGCTTTATTGACTATGACCAGGAGATGGCCCTGGTCGCGGAAGTCAAAGACCCGCAGACCGGAGAGCCCACGATCGTGGGGATCGGCCGCCTGCGGGCGCTCCGTGGCAGTAAAGACGCCGAATTTGCGGTCCTGGTGAGTGACCAGTATCAGGGCCAGGGCTTGGGCACCGAACTGACCCGGCGGCTGATTGACGTGGGCCGGCAGGAGAAGGTGGCGAGAATCTTCGGAGACGTGCTCCAGGATAACGTCGTGATGCGCCACGTCTGCGAGAAGCTCGGGTTCAAGTTTCAGGGCGAGCCCGACGATCAGGTGCTCAAGGCTGAAATCACCTTGTGACGCCCGCGGCGATCCAAAGGAGGTCCGGGGCGTTGGTCATCGGTTGCGGCAACGCGGACCGGGGTGATGACGCAGCGGGCCTCCTGGTAGCTCGCCGTTTGCGCGCTTTGGGGGTCGAGGCGCAGGAACAGAGCGGGGAAGCAGCAGCTCTTTTGGAAGCCTGGAAGGCCGTTCCCGCCGGCCGGCCGGTCATTGTGGTGGACGCCGCGGTGACCGGATCCCCTCCGGGCTCCATCTCTTTCTGGGACGCTGCCTCTTCTCAATGGAGCGCCGGAGCCTTGCGCTGCTCCACCCACGCTCTGGGAGTGGAGGAGGCCATCGCGCTAGGCAAAGCTCTCGGAGTCCTACCTCAGCCTTTGCTCATCTATGGAATTGAGGGATCTAACTTCGCGTTTGGCAGCGAGCCTTCCGCGGAGGTTCTGCACGCCGTTGAGGAACTCGCTAACCGCATTGCGCTGGAGGGTTGACTGGAACGCCTTCGAATCAGCCTGACAGGCGCGGTCCAGGGGGTGGGCTTCCGCCCCTTTGTCTACCGGCTCGCCCAGGAACTGGGCCTGTCGGGATTGGTGCTGAATGCGAGCACCGGCCTGGTGGTGGAGGTCGAGGGACCCGCGGCGCAACTCGACAGCTTCCTGACGCGCCTTGACCGGGAGAAACCGGCGCCAGCGGTTGTGCTCACCCGGGAGATCAGCCGGCTGATCCCGATTGGGGCGAGCGGGTTCACGATCCTGGCTAGCGACGAGGGCGCGGAGAAGACCGCCGCGGTGCTGCCGGACCTGGCAGCCTGCCCGGCCTGCCTCGCGGAACTTCGCGATCCGGCCAATCGCCGCTTCGGCTATCCGTTCACCAACTGCACCAACTGCGGACCGCGCTATAGCATCATTCTCGATATTCCCTACGACCGCCCGCGGACTACCATGCGGGCCTTCCAGATGTGTCCCGACTGCAGCGGCGAGTACGCCGCCCCGTCCGACCGCCGCTTTCACGCGCAGCCCAATGCCTGCCCCGTGTGCGGCCCCCAAGTCTGGACCGAACCGCGAGCGCCAGCGAGCGGCTCCGCCATCGCCCACATCGCCGAGGCTCTCCGCGCCGGCCGTATCGTGGCGCTCAAAGGAATCGGCGGCTTCCAGCTTCTCGTGGACGCCCGCAACCAGGAGGCTGTCGCGCGGCTGCGGCGGTTGAAACTCCGCGAGGAGAAACCCTTCGCGCTGATGATGCCCTCCATCGAGGCCGTCCGGCGCTTCTGCCGGGTCTCATCGGCGGAAGAAGTGCTGCTACAGTCAACCGCCGCGCCCATCGTGCTGCTCCGGCCGAGCGGCGAGCCGGGCATCGCCCCTAATGTGGCGAAGGCCTCGCCTTACCTGGGCGTGATGCTGCCCTACTCGCCGTTGCATCACTTACTGATGAGCGAGTGCGATTTCCCGGTTGTCGCCACCAGCGGCAATCGCAGCGACGAGCCTATCGCCATCGACAATCAGGAGGCCCGCGACAGGCTAGACGGCATCGCCGACGTCTTCCTGATGCACGACCGCCCCATCGCCCGGCCCTGCGACGATTCGGTGGTGCGGCTGGCGCGCGGCCGCGAGAGCGTGCTGCGCCGGGCCAGAGGCTACGCCCCGCTGCCCGTGCTGGTCCGCGCGGACCTGCCGCCGGTGCTGGCGGTCGGCGGTCATCTCAAGAACAGCGTGGCCATCGCCATCGGCCGGCAGGTCTTCCTCAGCCAGCACATCGGCGACCTGGACACGGCGCGAGGCGCGCGGCGCCTTCGAGCGCGCCATCGAGGACCTGTGCCGGCTCTACCGCTTCGAGCCGCGGCTGGTGGCGTGCGATCTGCACCCCGATTACGCTTCCACTCTATGGGCGCAAGCCTCCGGCCTGCCCGTGGTCGCCGTGCAGCACCATCAGGCGCATGTGGCCGGCTGCGCCGCCGAGAACGATGTCGACGGCGAGTACCTCGGCGTGAGCTGGGACGGGACAGGCTACGGGTTGGACGGCACGGTCTGGGGCGGCGAGTTCTTTCTCGCCAATGGAGCCAGCTTCGAGCGCATCGCCCATCTTCGGCCCTTCCGGCTGCCGGGAGGGGAGGCCGCCGTCCGCGAAGGCTGGCGCTCGGCGGCCGGCCTGTTGTACGAGACATTCGGCCCCGCGGCGGTCGAAGATCCCGTTGTCCGGAAAATGATTGAGCGCGGCGTGAACGCTCCGCTCACCACCAGCGTAGGCCGCTTGTTCGATGCGGTGGCCTCGATCGCCGGCGTCGCGCGGGAGAATCTCTTCGAAGGCCAGGCCGCCATGCTGCTGGAGCGCGCGATCGGGTCGGAGGTCACCGATGACTGCTATCCTTTAGGTGAGACCGCCGGTGCGGGCGACTGGGCGCCCTTGATCGAGGCCGTGAAGGCCGATGTCGCAAGAGCGACGGCTGTTGGATTGATTTCCGCCCGGTTCCACAATGCCTTGGTGCGCTGGATCGTGCGTGTGGCCCGCCAGGCCGGGGTTCGCCAGGTAGTGCTGAGCGGTGGCGTGTTTCAGAACAGTTACCTGGTGGAGCGCGGCGTGGCGCAACTCGAAGCCGCGGGTTTCCTGGTGGCGACGCACCAGCGCGTGCCGCCCAACGACGGCGGGATCGCGCTGGGACAGGCGGTTCTGGCCGGTCTCGTAGCTGGATGAGGTTCTATTATGTGTCTTGCCGTGCCTGGGAAGATCGTAAGCATTTTTGAGGAAGACCCGCCGGAAGTGCGTCGCGGAAAAGTGGATTTCGCGGGCGTTCAAAAAGAGATCTGCCTGGCTTACACTCCCGAAGCCTCCATCGGCGACTACGTGATTGTCCATGTCGGTTTTGCTTTAAGCGTGGTGGACGAAGACGAGGCGCAAAAGATCTTCGACACGCTCCGCGAAATGGAGCTGCTCGAAGAGGCGGAGACTAGCGGCCCGTGAAGTTCGTCGACGAGTACCGGGAAGGCGCGCCCGCCCTGCGCCTGGCGCAGGCTGTCCGCGGGCTGACCACCCGCCCCTGGACCATCATGGAAGTCTGTGGCGGCCAGACTCACACCATCGTCAAGAGCGGCTTGCAGGATCTGCTGCCTCCCGAGATCACCCTGGTGCACGGGCCGGGCTGTCCGGTATGCGTCACGCCGGTGGAGTTGATCGACAGCGCCGTCGAGATCGCGGCGCGCCCGGAAGTCATCTTCTGCTCGTTCGGCGACATGCTGCGCGTGCCGGGCTCGGCGCGGAGTCTGTTCGAGGCCAAGGCCGATGGCGCCGACGTGCGCATCGTCTATTCCCCGCTGGATGCGTTGAAGCTGGCGCGGGAGAACCCGGCCCGCCAGGTGGTTTTCTTCGCCGTCGGCTTCGAAACCACCGCCCCGGCCAATGCCATGTCGGTCTGGCAGGCGGCGCGCGAGGGGATTGAGAACTTCTCCATCCTGGTGGCGCACGTGCTGGTTCCGCCCGCCATGGAGGCGATCCTGGGTTCGCCCAACTGCCGGGTCCAAGCTTTCCTGGCCGCGGGCCACGTTTGCACCGTGATGGGTTACCAGGAGTACGAACCGATCGCGCAGCGGTACAAAGTGCCCATCGTGGTGACCGGCTTCGAGCCGCTGGATCTGCTCGAAGGCATCCAGATGGCGGTGGCGCAACTGGAGAGCGGCCGGGCCGAGGTGGAGAATCAGTACAGCCGGGCGGTGCGGCGCGAGGGCAACCGGCCCGCGCAGCAGCGCATCGCGGAGGTCTTCGAAGTGAGCTCCCCGCGCCTGGCGAGGGATCGGGGAGATTCCCTCCAGCGGCCTTCGGCTGCGTGAGGCGTATCGCCGCTTCGACGCTCTGACTCGCTTCCCGGTCGCCGCGGCGCGCGTCGCGGAGTCCTCCGAGTGCATAGCCGGGCTGGTCTTGCAGGGGCTCAAGAAACCGAAGGAATGTCCCGCCTTCGCCACGCGCTGCACGCCCGAAACACCGCTGGGAGCGCCGATGGTTTCAAGTGAAGGCGCCTGCGCGGCCTACTACCTGTACGGAAGACACCGGCCATGAAAGAGATCGAACTAGTCTGCCCTGTTCCGCGTCTCGCCGGCGACCGCGTGCTGCTGGCGCACGGCGGTGGTGGAAAGCTGACCAATCAGCTCATCGAGAAGATCTTCCTGCCGGCCTTTGCCAACCCGGCGCTCGATGCGCGCCACGACGGAGCGGTGGTGATGGTGCCGGGGCAGCGCCTGGCAATGACCACGGATTCCTACGTGGTGCGGCCGCTGATCTTCCCCGGCGGAACCATTGGCGAGCTGGCGGTTTATGGGACCGTGAACGACCTGGCTATGTGCGGCGCGCGCCCGCTCTATCTGACGGCCGGTTTCATTCTGGAAGAGGGCCTCGCGCTCGAGAAGCTGCGAACGGTGGTCGATTCGATGCACGCGGCGGTCCGGCGCGCCGGCGTCACGCTCGTCGCCGGAGACACGAAGGTGGTCGATAAGGGTAAGGGCGACGAGATGTTCATCACCACGGCGGGGGTCGGCGTGGTGGAGACGGCGCTCGACATCCGGCCGGCCTCGGTTCAGCCTGGAGACGCCATCATCGTGAGCGGGGAACTGGGCGCGCACGGCGTCGCCATCCTTTCGGTGCGGGAGGGGCTGGAGTTCGAAGCGCCGATCGTGAGCGATACGGCCCCGCTGTGGGAACCGGTCAGAGCGTTGCTCGAAGCTGGCATCGAAGTTCACTGTCTGCGGGATCTCACGCGGGGAGGGCTGGCTTCGGCGCTGAACGAGATTTCGACGGCTCGCGGCGTCGGAATGCGGATCGAGGAGGCGAGCGTCCCGGTGGACGAAGTCGTCAAAGGCGCTTGCGAAATCCTGGGCCTGGACCCGCTCTACGTGGCCAACGAGGGCCGGTTCGCGGCCTTCGTGCCCGAACCCCAGGCCGCCAGGGCGGTGGAGATTCTAAACGCTCTTCCGGTCTCGGCGCGGGCGGCGCGAATTGGGGAAGTGACGGCCGAGCCGCGCGGGCTGGTCACGCTCCGCAGCCGCATCGGCGGCAGCCGCGTGCTGGACATGCTGAGCGGCGAGCAATTGCCGCGAATCTGCTGAGAAGATTCACCACAAAGCCACAAAGCCACAACGATCGGACAGGCATTTCTTCGCGTCTTGGCGTCTTGCGTGAGTCCCCACCGGTATCGCGGCGAGCAGACTCACGCCAAGGCGCAAAGGCGCAAAGAGAACATCATTCACCTTCTTCTTCGTGCCTTTGTGTCTTTGTGGTGAAATCTTCAGGCTGGCTCGACGCTGGCCGACATGGAGCCCTTGCAGTTGGGCATGCGCCAGTCTACCCCGTAGGCGTGGATCTGGTCGCGCGCGAACTCGGCCTGGGGCAACTCGCAGGTGATCACGATGGTCCGCCCGGTGGTGTCCACTTCCACGGCGTGCTGAAAGGCCTCGGCTTGGGAGAACAGGAACAGGCGCGCCAGCATCTCCACCACATAGTCATAGGTGTGCTGGTCGTCGTCGAGCAGGACTACGTGATAGAGCGGCGCGAGCCGTTCCTGATCGCGCACCTCGGTTTCGGGCGTCGCCGCGGGCTGGGACATCGATCCATACAGAGTACTAGAATCCGCGGCCATTAGGTAGCTGGAGGCAATCGGATATAATACAGACGAGGGGGGCGAAACGGATTCGACGGGATTGGATTGTTACGAAGAGGCGTGCCGGGTTCCGAGCTCCCGTAAAACGATCGGAAAACTAAAACTGCCAATACGCAGTTTGCATTCGCTGCCTAATTAGTTAGGCAGCCGCTCCGGCGGTTGAGCCCGCGCGACAGTCGGCCGGCGTCATATTGCGGGATAGGTCGAGGGCTTCGGTCCGGAGCCGTAAACCGAGATCAATCGGGCTAGGCCGCAGCTGTTCTTGCCGGTTCTAATGCGGCGGCCGAAAAAACTGAATCGGATACGCACGTAGTCTCTTCGCGATAGGCTTTCTCGGACGCGGGTTCAACTCCCGCCGCCTCCACCACGCTTTACTGTTTTAACTGCCGCAGGATCTCGAAGAACTCGGGGAACGAGACGGAGGCTGCCTCCGCCCCCTGGATCGTACACTCGCCTTCGGCGCGAAGCGCGGCGATGGCGAAGGCCATGGCGATGCGGTGGTCCCCGAAGGAATCGAGTTCCGCCGCCTGAAAGCGCTGGCCTCCGTGGACGAAGAAACCGTCGTCCAAGACCTCCACCTCCACTCCCATGCGCTTCAGATTTTCGGCCAGTGTGGCGATGCGGTCGGTTTCCTTGATGCGAAGCTCTCTGGCATCGCGCACCCGCAGGCCCTCTGCGCTAGCCGCGCACAGGACCGCGAGCACCGGGATCTCATCGATCAGCGCGGCGGTCAAATCCTTTTCGATGAGGCCGCCACGGATGGAGGACGCTTCCACCAGGATGTCGCCGGCCGGCTCGCCGTGCTCCTGCGAGAGGTTCTGAATGCGTATCCGCGCTCCCATGGACACCAGGAAATCCAGCAGCGCCGCGCGTGTCGGATTCAGCCCGACTCCCTGAATAAGCAGCCTGGAACCGGGGACCAGAAGTGCGGCGACTAGAAAGAACGCCGCGGAGGATAAATCGCTTGGCACGAGAAGTTGCCGCGCGTTGAGCTCGGGCCGCCCGCTCAGCGTGATCAAGCCGCCCTTCTTCTCGATCCTGGCCCCGAATTCCCGAAGGGCGATTTCGGTGTGGTCGCGGCTGAGAATCGGCTCATGCACCGTGGTGCGGCCCTCGGCGTAAAGGCCGGCGAACAGCACGCAGGTCTTGACCTGGGCGCTGGGGACCGGCATTTCGTAGTCGATGGTCCGCAGCGGACCGCCCCGGATCTCCAGCGGCGGGAACCGGCCCTCGCGCGCTTCGATGGCGGCGCCCATGCGGCGCAACGGCAGCATGACTCGCTCCATCGGGCGGCGGCAGAGCGAAGCGTCGCCGGAGATGCGGCTGATGAAAGGCTGCCCGGCCAGGATACCGGACAGCATGCGGATCGTCGACCCCGAATTGCCGGCGTCGAGCAGTTCGGCGGGCTCGCGCAGACCATCGAGGCCGCGTCCGTGAATGCGGACCTCCGCCCCCTCCGTCCTGACTTCCACCCCCAACGCCCCGAGGCAGCCGAGCGTGGACCGGCAATCGGCGCCCGTCGAGTAGTTGCGAAGCGTACTCACGCCCTTGGCGACGGCCGCCAGCATCGCATACCGGTGGGAGATTGACTTGTCGCCGGGAAGGCGTACAGTGCCTGTCAATCGGGAGGCGGGGGCGATTCGCTCGAGCATTGGAGATTCACCATTCTATCCCGCCGCCCGAGCCGCGTGCCGCGCCACGCGGGAGGCCCGGCGGGTGGTACTTTGTCCTGATTGTTAACTGAAGTTATGAGCCCGGCCTATCTAAATTCAATATAGCTGCAGCCTTGCAATAAGCCCTATAATCAGCAGGCGATCATTCTGCCGCGTCTTGGCGGAACGATCTGCATGTTCTCGGGGAGATTCCCATGATGCCTCTAGAGCTCATTGCCAGCCACAAGAGAAAGGGGTATGTACTTATCGCATTTACGCTCACGCTGATGCTCCTGCTCGGCACCGCCGGTCTGACCTTCGACGTGGGGCGCATGTACATCACCAAGAACGAGGCGCAATCCTTCTGCGACGCAGCCGCTCTGTATGCTGTCTGGAAGCTGAACGGGAAGCTCGACGGCATTACCGCCGCCAGGGCCGCCGCTCTGGCCACGCCGAAACAGTGGGATTTCGGAACCAGGCCATTCGATCCGTCCCGGACGACCGTTGAATTCGCCACGGCATTCGCGGGCCCTTGGGTTCAGAATCCTAATCCCGCCGCCGACTACATCTACGCGCGGGTCAGCACCAGCGTGCTCCTTCCTATGGCGCTCATTCCGGCAGTGACCGGCGTGTTCCAGTCCACGATTGCAGCCAGAGCTATTGCCAAGCAGGCGCCCATCTCCGGCACCCCCAACAACATTTTCCCGTTTGCCCCTCTCTGGATGGTGCCCGGGGGGGCAACCCCCCGCCAGGATCCTCTGCGCCAACTCCGTCGGATCCCTATGGCATGACCCCGGCCCGCACCGGGCGGAATTCTCCGAACGATCTCCAACAGGGCGGCATCTACACGCTGCGTGGCCCGTCAAAGTTGAAGAACGTAGCGGGCGACATGTGCCAAAACGACACAACCTACATGCAGTATGAGTACCGCAAAGCGAGCGGCGAGCCCGAGCGCGGTTTCATCTGGGACACCAACTCGATGAGCGATATCAAGGATGCCATCCAGGGAAATGCCGTGCCGCAGGATGGCCACTCGATTAATATTGGCGACAACGTCATTACGGGCTGTGTCTTCTGCCTGGTCCCAGGTACCAGGCAGGTGGCGACTAAGGCAATACAGGATCGAGTTGCCAGCGACACCAATGCCACGGCCCCGAATTACCAAGCTTACTCGGGCGGAAGCGGCGGCACGGGCAACAGCAGGAGAATGGTCGTCGTGCCCATGGTAACTGGCATCTGCGACGGAGCTGCCAATTGCCCGACCAACCCCGACCCTGACGGGCCGACTTTCGGCGCGAACACCGTAATCGGTTTCGCGT
>CAVTHW010000023.1:0-88788 GCA_963734625.1 Bryobacterales bacterium
CAGGACCGTCCCCGGTTCAGTACATGCCCAGCCCCCGGCACATTCCTTTTCCCGCCTCACCCAGGTAAATTGACTGTGTGATGAGACTCACCCTGGCAATCTTCATGCTATTTGGAGCGGCCGCCTGCCGCGCCCAAGAGGTCGGAAATCAGCCACCCCGGTGGCGGGCCCTGGCCATCTCCATGGTGGCGCACGGCGCAGCCACTGGCTTTGACTCATGGACAAGCTGGCAGCGGCCGGAGCGCAACGGTCTGCTGGCTGACAACGGCCGTTTCACGGCCAGGAGCGTTTCCATCAAGTCCGGTATCGTCGGAGGGGTCTCCCTGATCGAGATCCTGGTGGTGAAGAAGTGGGGCGCGAAGCACCCCTGGATTGTGCGGGCCTGCCAGATCGGCAATTTCACCTCGGCGGGCATGCTCACTAGTGCTGGTGTGAGCAACCTGCACAGGCGATAGTATCCGCCGGGAGCCTTATTCGGAGCGAAGGGTCTTGTATTGGCGCCTAGTTCAAGGTATGCTCTTGAACGGGGTAGGCGCAAAATGGCTAAGCTTCGAACATTATCCGGATTTAAGGCGCAGTATGGCGACCTCACTCTGGTGGTGGTCTCCGAATTCGACGAATGGCGGGTGATCGTCCATGCCCCCGGGGTTATCCTTCAGGGACAGCGTCAGTATAAAGAGCTTAAGGCGAAGGAACACGCCCTGACGATGGTCCAGAACTACGTCACCGAAATAAAGGGCGAGGCCGCCCAGGCTTTGCCGGAACTCGCCTGGGTGCCTACCGAAACTCACGACTGGCTGGTCTGGAGTACCTAATCCCGCTTTCGGCCGTCGTACATGGCCGGATAGGCCTCCCGCATCTCTGTGAGAACGCGCAGCACCCCCCCGCAGTCAACCGGGGCGCCACTGCCGATCCCCGGACAGTATTTCGCCGCCTTCCTCCACCCGGCGGGCGAACCGGCTAGTTCCGGCCAGAACGGGAACGTCCGGCACTGCGTCGGCTTGGCCGGATGGAGCGCGCAGCCGGTCTCGTTCAAGAAGTGGCACTGAGCGTTTCGCGGCTTCCTCAATCGCAGAAGATGCCGGGTGCGGAAGATGTATTTGGCTTCGAAAGCCCGGCGGCCGAGGCCCAGGCGGGCCGCCGCCCTTCCGAGATCGTCCGCACTGAGGTACACGTACCCCTCCACGCGGCAGCAGTCCGTACACCCCGGCTGGCAAGCGAAGCGAAATCCATCCACGAAATCAGAATAGTGGATACACTGGAGAACTGCATCCAGCTTGCAGTCCTATGCGGATTCTCGACGTCGGCTGCGGGATCAACAAGTATCCGGGCGCCATCGGTATCGACAAGAACCCCCGGACCAGGGCGGACGTCCTCTGCGACCTGGACCGCTTCCCCTATCCATTCCAGGACGGCGCCTTCGATCGCGTGCGCGTGGTCCACGTCATCGAGCATCTGGCCGACGTGCTGCGCGCCATGGAGGAGTTCCACCGTCTTCTGGCTCACGGCGGCCGCCTATACATCGCGACTCCTCATTACACCGACTTCAGTTCCTTCTGCGACCCCACCCATCGCTGGCATCTGAACAGCTTCTCGTTTCGCCACTTCGGAGAAGATCACGGCGGCTTCGACTACTACTCCAGCATCAAGTTGCGTGAGATTTTTGTCCGGGTGAAGCTACTTGCCTTTTGGAGATATCTCGGATTCGAAATCCTGGTGAACCGGTCCGGCCGATTCAGGCGGTTTTGGGAGCACTATCTTTGCTTCGTCGTCCGCGGCAAGGTCATGGAGTTCGAATTCGAGAAGATTGGGTGATCTGGCGATTTCGTGATCTGGCGATGGGGAGGGGAGTGTGTCTTCGCCCAAAGAAATCAGAGAGCGCACCACGAGCTTTGCCCTGCGGGTGATCAAATTGTGCCGATCTTTGCCGAAGACCGGCGAGGCCAGGGTACTGGGCAGGCAAACTCTCCGCTCGGGAACTAGCGTGGCGGCGAATTTCCGGGCGGCGTGTCGTGCCCGGTCAAGGGCTGAGTTTGCTGCCAAGATCGGAGTCGTCGTCGAGGAAGCCGATGAGGCGGTGTTCTGGCTTGAATTGATCGGTGACACAAGTATTGTCCCCCGAAGCCGACTCGACGGTCTGCTCCGGGAAGCCAACGAGCTGCTGGCCATACTCTCCGCCACCCGCAGGACCGCGCGCCAGTCAATCGCGAAATCACCACATCGCCAAATGAAAAATGTTCCGCTACTTTTTTAGGCTCTTTGATCCTCTGCGCGACCTCGGCCGGCGCCGCTCGCTGGACCCAGGCATCGCCTCCGGCTTCCGCGCCGAGGACCTGGCTCACCGCTTCCTGCAGAAGCGGGGCTACACCGTCGTTGCGCGTAATTACCGGCCGCGCTCGGAACATGGAGAGATCGATCTTATCGCCTGGGACCGCTGCACGCTGGTCTTCATCGAGGTGAAGTCGCGGAGCACCGAGGAATTCGGCGTGCCGGATCGGGCCGTCGATTATGAGAAGCGGGAAACCCTCATCCGTACCGCCCGGGAATATACACGCCGCGCCGGCGTCCCTTGGAATCAGGTGCGGTTCGATATTGTGAACGTCACCTTAACCGATCCGCCTTTTGTCTCCCACAGCAAGGACGCTTTCCCGGCCTATACGGATCACCGTGAGGAGTACTCGCAGCCTCGCGCCTGTTCGCTATAATACAAAACCCGACGCTTCTTGCCATTGGGAGGAACCTTGGCGTTGCCTGAACTGCGCAAAGACCCGATCACCGGCCGGTGGGTCATCATCGCCACCGACCGCGCGATGCGCCCGACCGACTTTATCCGGCAGTCCGTAGCCCCCACCGGCGGCCACTTTTGCCCGTTCTGCCCGGGCCACGAGCAGAAGACCCCGCCCGAGGTGCTTGCTTACCGGCCCGGCGGAGGCCATCCCAACGAGAGCGGCTGGACGCTGCGCGTCGTGCCCAACAAATTTCCCGCCCTGCGCGTGGAAGGCGACCTCACCCGCCAGGGCGAGGGGCTCTACGACCAGATGAGCGGCATTGGGGCGCACGAGGTCATAATCGAGACGCCCGACCACATGCAAAGCCCCGGCGACCTCACCGAGAAGCAGGCCGAGGACGTCTTTTGGGCCATCCGGGACCGGATCGTCGATCTTCGCAAGGATTCCCGATTCCGCTACATAATCGTTTTCAAGAACCACGGTGAAGCCGCGGGAGCGACGCTGGAACACGCACACTCGCAGCTCATCGCCCTGCCCGTGGTGCCCAAGCGCGCGATGGAGGAACTGAACGGCGCCCAGCAGTATTTTGACTTTCGCGAGCGTTGTGTTTACTGCGATATCGTCAACCAGGAGCGCTCCAGCGGTTCGCGGGTCATCCTGGAGACCGATCATTATCTGGCGGTCGCGCCCTACGCTGCGCGTTTTCCGTTCGAAACCTGGATCATCCCCAAGAAGCACAGTTCTCACTTCGAGAGCATCGAGATCCCGCAGGTGAAGAACCTGGGCTGGATTCACCGCGCCGTCATGCGCAAGCTCGAGAAGGTGCTGGAGAAGCCCGCCTACAATCTGATGATTCACTCCGCCCCGGTGCAGGTAGGCGCCATGGCCCACTACCACTGGCATATCGAGATCATTCCCAAACTCACCAAGGTTGCGGGCTTCGAGTGGGGCACTGGCTTTTACATCAATCCCACGCCGCCGGAAGAAGCCGCGCGTTTCCTGCGCGAAGCCGGCGTAGTGTGATGCTCTGCTGACAGACTGTAGCGTCTGTTCGCAGGAAGTATACTAAGAGATAGCGACACATCGTACGGGGATTAGCATTGCTATGGAAGAGTGCCTTCTTCTTCGGCCTTGCGCTGGCGCTTCAGCCGGTTTTTGCGCAGACCGAACTACAGAAGGCGGTGGAGGAGTTCAGGATCCAGACCCGCGACCTGGGACTGCGTCCTGACAGCCCTCGCGGTCAAAATTCGAAGGGTACGGCGGCGCCGCAGTGGCACGGGCGGATCTTCGAGAATTTCCGAAACGATTTCCTGGACGCCGTCCCGCATGAGATCGCGCAGCGTGGCGGGACGAAGTCTCTGCTTCGGCGGAACCAGTTCGGATTCAACATTGCGGGCCCTCTGGCCATCCCGCGCCTCTACCAGAGCGGGCGCAGGACCTTTTTTTCGGTCTCCTATGAGGGTGTCCGCGACCGCACCGCCCAGTCGTTTCTCCAGACCCTACCGACGATGGACGAGCGCACGGGCAATTTCTCGGCCACCGTCGATCAGGCTGGGAACTTCCTGCCGATCTACGACCCCACGACCACCGTCGCTAATCCCAGTTTCGACGCCACCCAGCCGGTGACCGGGGATAACCTCGAGTACCTGCGAATTCCTTTCGCGGGAAACCGCATTGATCCTTTCCGCCTGGACCCGGTTGCCTTAAGAGCGTTGGACTACTACCCGCCTCCCGGTGCTCCGGCCGGCCCATTTTTCCGCAATAACTACTTCATTGTCTCCCCCGCAACCAACAACGCCGACGGCGTGATCGGGAAGGTCGATCACAGTATTCGGGCAAGGCACCGCATATCGGTCAACTTGAATTACACAAAAGGCTTGAATGGAGCCGCCGCCAGGCTGCCGACCGCCGCCAATCCAGGCTCGCCAGATCGGGAATACCGCGAGCTTGGCGGGAGCCTGGAACACGTGTTCACCAAGTCGGCGCAGACCGTCAACACGCTCAGCTTTTACGGGAGCAATGAAATCTCCCAGGCCGGCGAACAAGGGCAGCCTGACTACGCCGGCAAAATTGGCCTGCGCGGCTCCAGCGCGATGGCATTCCCGTCGTTCTCGCTTGCTCCGTACGTCGGGATGGGCCGCGCCAATCCGCAAATCAGGAGCACCTGGACCAACTACCAGTGGAGGGACAGTCTCTCCATCCGACGCGGCAAGCACAGCCTGATGGCTTCCTTCCGTCACAGCCGCTACCAAGTCAACTCCTTCCAAGCTGCTTACCCCGCCGGAAGTCTGCGCTTTGACGAGGGCCTGACGAGCCTGCCGGGCATCGTCGGCACCGGCCACAGCTTCGCCAGCTTTCTGCTAGGCCTAGCCGGATACGGAGAGAAGACCTACGTCGTTTCGCCCTCCTACTTCCGCACTTATTCTAATTACGTCTCCGTGCGCGAGCAGTACCAGGCCCGAGCCGGCCTGACGCTCTCTATCTCTCTGGGCCTCAGCCATCAGAGCCCGCAGATCGAGAAATACAACCGGCAGTCGAGCGTGGACCTTTCGGTCATCAATCCCGCCAACGGCCGGCCCGGCGCGATGATTGTCACCGGGCTGAACGGCATTGGGCGCTCTTTCCAACCGCATTACGTGAAGCTCGAACCCAGCGTCAGCCTGGCCTGGAATCCCCTCGGCGACTCGGCGACGGTCGTACGCGCGAGTTTTTCCAGGTATTACGGCTCCCCTTGGACCAACTCGTCCCAATGGGGGACGCAGGCATTCAACGCGGCGCCCATTTACCTGTCCACCAACACGCAGATCGAGCCCGCCTTGCGGCTCTCCGAAGGTCTTCCCCCGTTGGGTCGTCCACTGCCCGACCTTCGCCCCGACGCGCTCAACGATACGAACGCCGACTTCATCTACAGGGGCCGCCTCCAGCCGGCGTACAACAGTGCCTCGCTTTCGGTGGAGCGCCAACTGCCCCTCGCAGCTATTCTGAGCGTCGGCGCTACTCACGCCACCGGCAAAGACGTCTACGTCGGCAACGGCGTCGCCAATCTCAATGCGCTCCCCGTCTCCGCGCTGGCATACCGGGACGAGCTCAACGATGAAGCTTTCCGCCGCGCTCTGCGCCCGTATCCCCAGTACAAGAGTCTCAACGTGGGAGGCATGTATCCGGCGGGGCGCTATCAACGGGAGGCCGCCTTCATCTCCGTTGAAAAGCGCGCTACCGCCGGGCTCAGTCTTAACTTCCGCTACGACTGGACCAGGCAGTGGGACGACTACTCGGGCGGCCGTCAGCAATATGCCAGCCGGCGCAGCGAATGGTTTTTGTCATTCGCCACTCCCCACCGGGTGACGTTGACTTACATGTTCGAGTTGCCCATCGGAAGCGGCAAGCCCCTGTTCGCCTATTCCGACTGGAGGCGGCACTTGACCGATGGCTGGTCCTTAAGCGGCTCCAGTTCCTACTACAGCGGCGAGCCCATTGCCCTGCGCCCTCAATTCAACAACACCGGCGGGGTGGTCTCCTCGCTGCGCGTCAACGTGGTTCCAGGCGTCGATCCCCACGTCGCGCACCCGGGGCCGAACCTGTGGTTCAACCCCGCGGCCTTCGACCAACCGGAGGACTTCACCCTTGGCAACGCCCCTCGATCATTCTTGTCCCTGGTGAATCCGTCCAGCCAGAATCATGATCTCTCAGTCGACAAGCGGTTCGCCCTGGCGGGGGGTAAGACCCTGGAGTTCAGCGCTGTCGCGCTCAACTTCCTGAATCATGCGAACTGGCACGACCCGGACCCGGTCATCGGGCCCGCCTCCGCTCCCAATGTAAATGCAGGCAAGATCATCGGCTCCTTCGGAGGAAGAGTCCTCCAGGTGGGCCTGAGGTACAGCTTCTAAGTGCGCACCCTTCTTTCTCTGCTGATAATCGTGCCGTTGTTCGCCGGGGCCCCTCCCGTCCGCAAGGAAGTGATTCGCGTCCCCGCCTGGGTGCAGGCGGGAGATGTGGAATCGGAATCCGCTCTGGATGTGGAGAGCCTCACTGTCGAGGTCAGCGGCGCCGCCGTCCGCCCGGTCGCGCTTCTCGGTCCCTCGGACGATCTGATGCTGCTTGTCGTCACCGACATGACCGGTGACCTGACGCTGGCGGAACTGGCCAAGCGGGCCCTCGACGAGCGCATTGATCGATTGCCGTCCAATGCCCTGGCCGGGCTATTGCAGTCCCAAGATGGCTTACGTGTTCTGGTGGACCCCACCAGCAACCGGGCCGCGATGAAGGCCGCCATCGACGCGCTTCGGGTGAGCGGCAAAGCCGGCTTGTTGGAGACGATCCAGACCGCGGCTGAGATGGGCGACAAGATACTGGAGAAGGCCGCGGTCCGCCTGGCGGTGCTGTACATTACCGATAGTGACGTAGGCAACTATCGCGAGGACTTCACGAACCCGGTGGTCAACTGGAGCGATCACGGCGACATGAGCCGCCGCTTCCGCGACGGCCTGGTGCGAGAAAAGATCTCCAAGCTGGACACGTCGCTGGGCGCCACGGCTACGCCAATCTTCATTTTGCACCTGGCCTACCGCACCGATGCGCTGAACCGGGCCTATCAGACCGGCCTGATGACCCTGGCCGCCACCACTGGCGGCGAAAGCTACTTCTGTCGCTCCCAAACCGAGATCTCCGACGCCATGGGCAAGGCGTTCGACGCCATCGCCTCCCTGTACAGTGTCGAGGTTCGCGTTCCGGCCGGGGCCCCTAACGTCGTTGATGTGGTTTTGGAAAGCCCTGGCCGTACGCTTAACTGGCGCAGCCAGTTCTCGCTGACCGGACCGTAGCGAAAGGCGCAAGCTGAACAGACTGCGGAAAAATGGTTCGTCAGGACCGCTCCCTCCCGGTCGCGGTTCGGTGCAGGCGCGGCGCAGTACCGCCGGTGGAGTAGGGGCACGGCGCCGCCGTGCCCCTACGGGAGCCGTCCAGCGCGTCTGCGGGGCCATGGGGACTCCCTCCCGGTCGCGGTTCGGTGCGGGGTACCGACCGCGAGCGGCCCTACCTCAGGCTTAGCCCGCCGTCCAGCGTCAGGATCTGGCCGGTCACGAAATTCGACGCTTTCATGAAGTAGACCACGGCGTCGGCGACTTCGTCGGGCGTTCCGCCGCGCTGCGCGGGCGTATCGCGGATCATCCGCAGACCCTCGGTGTCGATGTCCTGGAACGGGATCACCCCCGGCGCCACGGCATTCACCGCAATCTCCGGCGCCAGGGCCTTGGCCATGGCTTGGGTCAGCATGATGACCCCGGCCTTTGACGCCGAGTAGTGGACCCGCTGCGCCCAGGGCCGGATTCCTCCCAGCGATGCCATGTTCACGATTCGCCCCTCTCCCGTTTTCCGCATCCGCCGCGCCGCTTCCTTGGCGCAGAAGAAGACGGCCTTCAGGTTCACGTCCAGCATGAAGTCCCAATCGGCTTCAGTGATCTCCAGCACATCGCGCCGGGCGAACCGCGCCGCGTTGTTGACCAGGCCGAACAGCCCGCCCATCCGCTCTTCCACCTCCGCGAACAACCGCTCGATTTCGGCGACCTTCGAAAGGTCGGCGCGAAAAATCGGAGCGCCTCCGCATTCCTCGGCCGTCTGGCGCGCTTCGGCCTCCGAGACGTGATAATGAATCGCCACGCGCGCGCCTTCTTTGGCCAGCCGCAGCGCGATTTCGCGCCCGATGCGCTTGGCCCCGCCCGTCACCAGCACCGCTTTACCCGCCAGGTTCATAACGTCCTCTTCGCTTCCTCCCATAGAGCGTCCATCTCCGCCAGCGTCGCTTCCTCCAGCGGCTTGCCTTGAGCCGCCAGCTTGCGCTCCAGGTATCCGAACCGGCCGCGGAACTTGGCGTTGGTTCCCCGCAGCGCCTGCTCCGCGTCCACCTTCAGAAGCCGGGCGAGGTTCACCAGCACGAAAAGCAAATCGCCGGTCTCCTCCTCGATCTTCATCCGCAAGCCTTGACGCCGCGCCTCGGCCAGTTCCTTCAGTTCCTCGTCGAGCTTGGCCAGCACCTGCTCCGGATTCTCCCAGTCGAATCCGATCCGGGCGGCGCGCGCCGTGAGTTGCTGCGCCTCCATCAGCGCCGGCAGCACGCGTGGAACGCGTTCGAGAAGTCCGGCCTCGGCCTTCCCCTTCTCCCGGTCCTCGTCGCGCTTGATCTCGTCCCAGCGCTGCTTGACCTCCTCCGGCGTCTTAGCATCGCCTTCGGCGAAGATGTGCGGATGCCGCCGGATCAGCTTGGCGACAATCGCCTCCAGGCTGTCTTCGATCGAGAATTTGTCTTCCTCGGACGCCATTTGCGCGAAGAAGACGGCCTGGAGCATGAGGTCGCCCAGTTCCTCGGCGAGCGAATGCCAGTCGCGCGCCTCGATGGCGTCGATTACTTCGTAGGTTTCTTCAAGGACGTAGGGCTTGATGCTGTCGAAATCCTGCGCCCTGTCCCACGGGCACCCTTCGGGTGAGCGCAGTCTGGCCATGATCTCGACCAGCCGCTGAAACTTCTCTCCGGCCTTGGAACTGTCGGTTGTTGTCATTGAGACGGGGATCGGCCCCATCCACCAAAGTACCAGCGCAGGCCGAAAGATGCGAAATGACCGTACGGCCCCGTCTGCCCCAGATCCGCCACGCCCAGATTGCCCCCATTCCGGCCCAGCCACACATTGCGATGTTCAGTCACTCGGAATTCGAAGCTCTTGGGCAGATTGACCGCCACACCGATGGAACTTTCGAAAAGGACCGGCTCCGTCGAAGCGCTGTATCGAAACTGAGGCACGTTTCTCCCGAAGAAGAACCTGGGCTCGGTGATGAAAAGCAACCGCTGCAAAGGCAAAGGTCCGACCTTCCGCTCAAAGGGTTGAAACTCCGCGTATCCGCCCAGGGTGTAACGGACAAATGCGCTGCAGGGGGCCTCAGCCCCTCCGTAATCGCCGGCTGAGGCGGCGCAACGGCCCAGGTCGCGTTCGTTGTGGGGAGGATCAAGCTCGAATTCCGCATAGCCCCGCAAGAAGCGCTGGTTGGCGGGGCGAGGGCCCCAGCCGGAATACCAGCGCAAGGCGACACCGGCGTACAACCCGTACGGCCCATCCCCCCTCAAATCCCCCGTGCCAAGATTTCCGGTGTAGCGCCCCAGCCAGTAATTCCGGTGTTGCCAAATCCTGAATTCGAAGTTCTTGGGCAGGATAATCCCCGCTCCTATCGAGCGCTCAAATAGAATCGCATTCATGGAGGCCGTGGCCGGAAATCCGGGCGGATTCCGGCCATGAAATGCTCGCGGCTTCAGGAACATGAACAGACGATTGAGCGGCAGCGGACCGGCTTTTCGGCCCATCGGTTGAAACTCCACGTACCCGCCCAGCAGGTATCGGGTGAAAGCGGCGCAGGGGGAAGCGGGCTCAGCCGTGAGACCGGTGCTGCTGCAGCGCCCCAGATCGCGCCCCCCGCCAGGCGGGTTCACTTCGAAGTCCACGTAGCCCCGCACGAAATTCCTCGGAAACAGGAAGGAGTCGGTCCCAGCGCACAGTGAGGGAACAACCAGAAGAATCCCCGTCAGAATCGCTCGCATTGGGGGGATTATACATCACCGTTTCGCGGCGTCCTAACCGAGGGGCGGCCTGGAATCGTACAATAGTAATTCCATGGCCTCTGAAGAGAAGATCCCCCTACCCCCGGCATCCTTTGCCCTGCTCGTGCTATCTCTGCGCACTCAAGTGGAGATGCAGCTTGGCCTGCTCCACTTCGGCGAGGAGAAGGACCAGCCCGAGCCTGACTTCGAAGCTGCCCGCCACGCGATCGACCTGCTGGGAATCCTGCAGGAGAAGACCAAAGGCAACCTGACTCTGGAGGAGCAGCGGCTTCTGGAAAACTCGCTGACCGAACTGCGCTTCCGCTACGTGCAGGCTGCCGAGGCCCCCGGCACTCCCCCGCAAGCCTAGATGCCTGTCGCCGCCGAATCGCTCCGCATCGTCGTGCTCGGCTCCGGGACCAGCGTGGGTGTGCCCATGGTAGGCTGCCGTTGCGCTGTCTGCCATTCCATCGACCCGCGCGACAAGCGGCTTCGGCCCTCGGTTCTCCTGCAATACGGCGGCAGGAACGTGGTCATCGACACGACTCCGGATTTCCGCTACCAGGCGCTGCGGGCCGGCATCGATCACCTCGACGCAGTCCTGGTTACGCACGCCCACGCCGACCATATCATGGGCCTGGACGACGTGCGCCCGCTCAACATCCACCAACGGCATGCGATTCCCGTTTACGGCTCGCCGGAGACCATCGCCACCATCGAGCGCTGCTTCTCCTATATCTTCGACGCCCGCGAGACTGAATCCTGGGTTCCGAAGCTGGAGCTCCGCCCCTTCGGCGACGAGGCCTTCGACCTCGGCGGCCTCCCCGTCACACCCATCCCCGTGATGCACGGCAAGCAGCGCATCCACGGCTTCCGCTTCGGGCGCGCCGCCTACATCACCGACCAGAGCGACATTCCGCCGGAATCCCTGGAGATGCTGCGCGGCCTCGACGTCCTCTTCCTGGACGCCTTGCGCCACACCTTCCACCCCACGCACTCCACCGTCGCGCGGGCGCTCCAGTGGGTTGACGAGCTCGCCCCGGCCCGGGCCTATTTCACGCACATCTGCCATTCCCTGCCGCACGCGGAAACCCAGAGCGCGCTGCCGCCCAATGTGTACCTGGCCCACGACACCCTCGAAATAGATGTCCGGGAGGGCGGATAGTTGCGCGTCTATCGCAGCCTGGACGAACTGGACGGCGGGTTCGGCCCCGCCGCCCTTAGCATCGGCAACTTCGACGGGGTCCACGCCGGCCACCAGAAGATCTTCCGCCGCGTGGTGGAATTGGCCCGTGAGCGCGGCTGGAAGCCTTCGGCGCTGACCTTCGATCCGCATCCCTCGCGCGTCGTCCACCCCGAGCGCGCGGCGCACCTGCTGACCACGCTCGACGAGCGCTGCCGCCTCATGGCCGCCTGCGGGATCGAACAGGTTCTGATTCTCCCCTTCGGCCCGCAAATCGCCCGGCTGTCGCCAGAGGAGTTCGCGCGCGACATCCTGGCCGCCAAACTCGGCGTGCGGGCCGTGCTGGTCGGCTCCAATTTCCGTTTCGGCTACCGCCATGCCGGAGACACCAACCGGCTGGCCGAACTCGGCGCGGATCTGGATTTTCGGACTGAAGTGATTCCGGCCATCGTTCTGCGCGGCTCTGTGGTTAGCAGCAGCGAGATCCGGCGGCTGGTGAGCGCGGGCAACGTCTCGCGCGCGGCCCGCTTGCTGGGGCGCTTCTACGCCCTGGAGGGGGACGTCGTCTCCGGGCGGGGCATCGGCTCCACCCAGACCGTGCCGACGCTGAACCAACGCACTCACGCCGAAGTCGTCATGCCCCCCGGGGTCTACATTACCCGGACCAGCGAAATGGAAGGCGGCCGGGTTTGGCCCTCGGTCACCAGCGTTGGCTCGAACCCAACGTTCGGCGGCACTGACATTACGGTGGAGACCCACCTGCTGCCCGCGCTCACTGGCGCGACGCCCCGGCGGATCAGGGTCGAGTTTCTGCGGCGCCTGCGCGCGGAACATGAGTTCCCCGACGCGGCCAGCCTCAAGGTGCAAATCATGCAGGACGTCGGGCGCGCCGAGCGGTATTTCAGGCTCGCGGACCGATTGGTATACTCAAAAGGATTCCGCGAATCATAAGCACTATAAGGAGAATTATTCATGCCACTGGTATCGATGCGTCAGGTCTTGGATGAGGCGGCGAAGGGCGGTTACGGCGTCGGCGCTTTCAATGTCAATAATATGGAGCAGATCCAGGCCATCATGGAGGCCGCCCGCGCAACCAAGTCGCCGGTGATCATCCAGGCCAGCCGCGGCGCCCGGGCCTACTCCCAGGATCGCTTCCTGGTTCACCTCATGCTGGCCGCCGTCGAACTTTACCCCGAGATTCCGTTGGTGATGCACCTGGATCACGGCAACAGCGTCGCCACCTGCAAGTCGGCCATCGAGCAGGGCTTCACCAGCGTCATGATGGACGGCTCGCTGATGGAGGACGGCAAGACCCCGTCGAGCTTCGAGTATAACGTTAAAGTCACCCGGGAAGTCGTTGAAGCAGCTCACCTTAAGGGCGTAACGGTGGAAGGGGAAATCGGCTGCCTGGGTGGTATCGAAGACGGCCACGGAGCGGGCGGCAGCGGACTGGAACACCTGACCGATCCGGATCAGGCGGTCGAGTTCGTGAAGCAGACCGGCCTGGACGCTTTGGCGATCGCCATCGGGACCAGCCACGGCGCCTACAAGTTCACCAGCAAGCCGACCGGCGAGACCCTGAAGATGGACCGGCTGATCGAGATCCACAAGCGGCTGCCGAACGTCCACCTGGTGATGCACGGCTCTTCCAGCGTGCCTCAGGATTTGCAGGACGTCATCAACAAGTACGGCGGAAAATTGAGGCCGACCTGGGGTGTGCCGGTCGAAGAGATCCAGATTGGGATCAAGAACGGCGTCCGGAAGATCAATGTGGACACGGACAACCGGTTGGCCATGACCGGGGCGATCCGCAAGGTGTTCGCCGAGACGCCCGAGAAGTTCGACCCGCGCGACTACAATAAGCCCGCCCGCGAGGCGATGCAGAAGGTGGTTGCGCTGCGCATGACCCAGTTCGGCCAAGCCGGCCACGCCGGCGACTACCAGCCGCTCTCCCTCGCCGAGATGGCGAAGCAGTACAAGTAGGCGCGGGCCGCCCTGTGGTCGGGATGCGGCTCCCATCCAGACGTATGAAAGAGCAGCTTGGCCGTGATTCGCATTGTTCAAGGTCCAGGCGGCAGCCTCCGCGAGCCAGCGCAAGCAGTAGCCTTGCAGGCGCGGGTCGATCCGAGGCAGGCCTATTTCCTGCGGCTCAGGCCTTTTGTTGATCCGGTTGACCAGAAGGTTCTTTACGAGACGTGTGGTGCAGCACGTTTCGGATGGAGCCGGTTGCGCCTCAATCCACTTCATCGACATCAAGGCTCTCGGATTCCGCGAGTACGCGGACTCGGTATCGTAGCACAAGACCAGTCGTTGACATGGGCAGGATCGACCGTAGCTTTGGACGTTCCAAAGAGGCGTTGCGGTGGCGATCACAAAAAATGCACGTGCAGGACTTGGTGTGAATGCCCATGTTCGCACCGTATCAGGGATACCGGATGATGAGCGTCTGCGAGTACTTGAACCGCAGGTCCAAGGCGCCGCTTTCGTACGGCCTGGCGCCATGCGAATCGGGATACTGGTGCAGACGCCGCAGGGCAGTCTGGCCGCGGCAATCGTGCCGCGATTCGTCTGCGTTCCGGGAACTACTCTGAGCCAATGCAATGCACTGGAGGAGGATACCTCGTCTACAGGTACTTCGGGCGGCTTAATGGGCGGACTTTTGCCCGAACCTGACCCGCCCCAGCGCGAAGAACTGAATCCAGGGAACGGGCGGGCAATCGGCAGCCGTTCTTCGGACCGTTGCGGGCGGATGCACTGGCTGGTTCCGTGCCTTGCGGAAACGGGGCGCAGTCCGCGCGTATCGGATCCAGGAGCGATCTCCGCTCCAGCGGACTGCTCACGGCGTCGTACGTCTTCGCGAGGCGAAGTAGAGAACTGCATGGGTTGGAACTAACTCTTTGACTCGCGGCTGTCCTGGTGCACCTGTCAGCGTGGTCAAATTGCTCGAAAGGATAATCACTTTGGCCGCGCTCCGTTAAGAAGGGCCAACGCAAGCGAATCGGCCCCCTGCTGTTGGCCATAGTAGTCGGCGCGGTGGCCCAGATGTCCGACCCACAGCGCCGCTGTATGGAGACTCTGCCTGGCGATAATCGGACCGTGCGGTCTGAGCACGTTGGTTCTGGCGCTGGCACTTCTTGCCTCTGCGTCGGCGCACAGGCGCCGGTTGAGGAGCCTGTCGCAGCGCAGATTGTGAAGTAATCGTCCGTGGCCCTGACGCTGCTGCGCGCTCCCGATGCTGTCAGCCGCGCCTGGGGTCCGTACCTGAATGGCAAGTACGGACTCCGCGAGTACTCCGGAGAATTGGATGCGGAACGACCGCCCGTTCGCCGGAGGGCATGTACCGAACACGGTGGTTATGAGGCCGTGTCGCACATCCTGACGCTGCGGATGCCTCAATCCACTTGGCTGCTCGGTGGACCCTGCCTACTGCTGCCGAATCGCCGCCGAGTGGCGGAGGGCTGATTCTTCTGGCCAGCGACGTCAAGGCGAACCAGACCTCCTGGCTCGGGCGGCTCGATGACGATCGTCAGTGCGTCCCACGGCGTAGCGGTCAGACGTACCTCCTATCGGGATCGAGCGGCCGGGCCTGGCGGCGAGACTGCTGTACGCCGCCAGCTTCAGGCTGCAACGGGGCTACGATGCGGCCCTGGCCCGCGCGGACGCGGTGCAACGTGAGGATTTTGTTGCCACGGTACTCCTTCGGCCCACCCTCGCTCGCCTGTGCGTAGTTGGCGATGCCTTCTCGGCGTTTAGGCCAACACCTGCTATGCGGAAACCGGGGGCAGCAACCAGGTGTGCAATTGTCTGCCTTAGAGACTTGCTGGCGTAGACGGCGATAGGGACTATTCTCGTGTATGGCTAGGATGCCGTCGCCGTGGATACTCCGCATCACGTTACCCAACGCGGGAACGGCAGGCAGGCTGTTTTCTTCGAAACCGACAAAGACGTGAGGAGTCTGTGGATTCGCGATCGCCGCGCTCATAGACGGCAGCCGCTCTCGGTCGGGATTAGCGCCGGCCCGGTCGTCCGCCCAAACCGATGGAGGAACGTTCTGGCGCGCGAATGGGAGTACCTTTGGCTCTCCTTGAACCGTCCCCGCAAGCCTCCTTGAAGGCCCACGCCAGCGCCGCCTGTAACTTCTCCCAGTCCTCGGCTTCGCCGAATTTGAGGCCCTTCACCGAGGGGTCGATGTTCCGCAGCAGGCCGGTCAGCACGCCTCCGGCGCCCACTTCGATGAACTGCTCAACGCCCTGCGCGATCAGGTAGCGGATGGTGTCGGCCCAGCGGACGGGATTCGGCACCTGTTCGTACAGCCCCTTCCGCGCGTCGGCGCCGGAATGGATCTCGCGAGCCTCCCAGTTGTTGACCAGCGGAATTCGCAGATCGGCGAACTGCGTCGCTTCCAGGTCCAGAGACAGCCTCGCCTGGGCGGTCATCATCAATTGACAGTGGAAGGGTGCGCTGACCGGCAGCAGGACCGCCCGCTTGGCGCCCGCCGCCTTGGCCAGTTCGATCGCCCTCCCCACCGCCCCGGCGTGGCCCGCGATCACCACCTGATCGGGCGAGTTCAGGTTCGCCGCCGAGACAATCTCCCCCTGCGCCGCCTGGGCCAGCACCTCGTCCAATTTCCCCTCCGGCAGCTTCAACAGCGCCGCCATGGCCCCGGCCCCCGCCGGCATGGCCTCCTGCATGTAGCGCCCGCGCTTGCGCACCAGTCTCACCGCGTCGGCAAACCGCAGGCTGCCGGCCGCCACCAGCGCCGAGTACTCTCCCAGGCTGTGTCCGGCCACGTAGGCCGGCTCGATCCCCTTCTCCCGAAGAACGGCCAGCGCGGCGACGGACACCGTCAGCAACGCCGGCTGGGTATTCGCGGTCAGCTTGAGCGCCTTGTCAGGCCCTTCAAAACACAGGCTGGAGATCGTAACGTCCACAACCCGGTCGGCTTCGTCGAAGACCAGGCGGGCGGCGGGAAACGCCTCCGCCAGGCTCTTGCCCATGCCGGTGGCTTGCGAGCCCTGGCCGGGGAACAGGAATGCAATCTTGGTCATAGCGGTTTTCCGGAACTCAAAATATCAGGTTAGCAAGGATCTCGCAATTTCTTGAAATCCTTTAGGCCCCATCCTGCGTCATATCCATAGAAAGCTGGGCGCTGAGAGGAGAACGAAAATGAAAACGGATACTGGGAATAAGAATACTTCGAGGGGTTCGGTCTACTGCTTCGTGTGCACGCACACCGTTGAAGCGGATATCGTGCCGGTCGGGCGCAAGATGGCAGTCCGCTCCGGGCAGAAGTGCCCCCGCTGCTCGTCTTCCCTGAACGCCGCCTACGTGCTGGGAGAAAGTCAGGCCGCTTGAGCCCGAACTGGGTTATAGTGTAGATGAACGCGCATGAAGCGGAAACCTGAGTTGCGGCCGGAGAGCATCGTTCCCAAGGAGATCCTGGAGCGCGCCAAGGAGCTTTGCGAAACCGATCAGTCGAAACCGCCCTCGAAGTGCGTCATCTGCGGTTCCCCCCGCGCTCCCAAATCGATCGAGGAACTATGCTGGGTCTGCCGCCGCCTGAAAATCAGCGCATGGCGGGAGAGCGATCAGCAGATGCCGGCGCAGGAGTAGTGAAGCTGTAGTCCCACATCCCTCGCGAGGGCTCCGGCCCTACCTCCCAAACGACCCATTCCGTGGGTTTCCCCGCGGCCAGCCTGACAGCGCACTGAGCAACTACCAGCGGATATGGAAAGCGCTGCACGTGGACCGGCCCCGAAGACTTTCGCGCGGCCGCGATCAGCGCCTCGGTCGGCGCCCCTCTCTCCCGGAACTGCGCCTGCTTTCTGATCCACATGTAGCCGACGTTGTGGAGCACGATGACAGCGCCCAGCGCCACCACCAGACGGCGTTTGGACGGGAACCGGTCCCACAGCGCCACGATGCTCAGCCCCACGATCCAACTCAGGCCGATGCTCGGGACGTAGGTCTGGCGGCTGGGGATGCGCGTCATGTAGGTCAGGAAGCAATACGGAACCAGGGTCACGCCAATCCACAAGGCAGGCAGCCAGAGCCGACGCCACTCCCGGAGCAGCAACAGGCACACAACCCCGGCCACTCCCCAAATCCAGAGCAGCCTGCCGTAGCTGTGGAACCAGGTCACCAGGAAGGGCGCCTGCAACGAGAAGCTGCCGTCGCCGAGCCGCTGCAGCCGCGGCCCGCCCAGAAACATCCATCCGAAGTACGCCGCTCCCAGCGCCGCGAACGGGACCAGGCCCACGAGCCCCCGCCGCCAGCGCTCCCGCTCGAATAAGAGGACCAGCCCGAGCAGCGGAAACACCATCACCGCGGATTCTTTCGAGAGCAGCGCCAGCGCGTAACAGGCGAGCGCGCCCGCGTACCAGCCCCGGCCCGCTGAGCCGAGCCAGCGGACCCAACAAATCACGCACAGCAACAAAAACGCCGCCAGGTACAACTCATACGCCGCCGAGTACCACGCCACGGCCTCGATGTGACCCTCGTGGACCGCAAAAAACGCCGCAGCCACCGCCGAGACCCTCCAGCCCAGCCGCTTCCAACAGCCCAGCGCAAAGACCAGCCAGGTCACGAGGGCATGCAGCAGGATGCTGCTGGCGTAGAACGCCGGCGGCCAGGGCCCGAAAGTTTTGAACAGCCAGTAGGTGGGCCAAAGAAAGAGGGGCCGGTACAGGTGGACGGGGTCCTCCGCCAGGGCCTTCCACCCGGAGACAGGCGCATACGTCAGCGCCTTGTCTATGTTGACGTAATCGTCCGAGATGAAAGGCAGGCTGAGCGCGGGCAGATAAGCGACGATCGCCAGCGCCGCCAACGCCGCCAGCACCAGGATTCTACGGTTCGTGTTCAAGCTCGAGCAGGGTCCCCGGAGTCGGGCCGCATGCCCAACTCCTCCATGGCCCGCCGCGCCCTTTCGGGGTCGAAGGCCCCCGCTCTGGTCAGCGCCGACAGAGCGGCCGCGGCGATGGCTTCGGCGCTCACCTCGAAGTGCCGCCGCAACTGCTGGCGGTTGTCGCTGCGTCCGAAGCCGTCGGTGCCCAGCGCCGTCAGCCTTCCCGGCAGCCAGGGCGCCACCTGGTCGGCGACGATCTTCATGTAGTCCGTGGCGGCGACAATCGGCCCTCCGGCTTCGCCCAGCGCTTCCACCAGGTAAGGGCGCCGGGGCGCCTCGGCCGGGTGCAGCCGGTTCCAGCGCTCCACCGCCAGCGCCTCCCGCCTCAGCTCGCTGTAACTGGTGACGCTCCAGACGTCAGCCTGCACCTGGTACCGATCCGCCAGGATCACCCGCGCGCGCAAGGCTTCATTCAGAATGGAGCCGCTCCCGAAAAGCTGCACTGCGGACTTCCCGCCCGGCGCGGCCTGAAACCGGTAAATCCCCTTGAGGATTCCTTCGCGGCATCCCTCCGGCATGGGCGGCTGAACGTAGTTCTCGTTGCCGGCCGTCAGGTAGTAGAACAGGTCCTCCTGCTCCTGATACATGCGCCGGATGCCATCTTGCACGATTACGGCGAGTTCGTAGGCGAAGGCCGGGTCGTAGGCGGCGCAGGTCGGCACGGTGCTGAACAGGAGTTGGCTGTGGCCGTCCTGGTGCTGAAGCCCTTCGCCCGCCAGGGTCGTCCTTCCAGCCGTCCCGCCCACCATGAATCCCTTCCCTCGGGCATCTCCGAAGGCCCACACCAGGTCGCCCACACGCTGGAAGCCGAACATCGAGTAGTAGATGAAGAACGGGAGCATAGGCACGCCGTAGTTGGCGTAAGCCGTGCCCGCCGCGGTGAAGGACGCCATCGACCCGGCTTCGGTGATCCCCTCCTCCAGAATCTGCCCGTCCTTGGCTTCCTTATAGTAAAGGAACATCTCCTTATCGACGGGGTCGTAGAGCTGGCCCTTACTCGAGTAAATCCCAATCTGGCGGAACAGCGAGTCCATGCCAAACGTCCGCGCCTCGTCCGGGACGACAGGGACGACGTATCGCCCCAGTTCCTTGTGCTTGAGCAGCAGGGTCAGGATCCGGACGAAGGCCATGGTCGTGGAAACTTCCCGGCCCTCGCTCCCGGCCAGCGCCTCGGCGAACAGCTCCAGCGGCGGAGCGGTGACTGCGATCGGGGGTGGCTCCCGCGCCGGAAGGTATCCGCCGAGCGCCTCGCGCCGCGCCTGGAGATACTGGGTTTCCGGACTGTCTTCCGGCGGGCGGTAGAAGGAAACCGTGTGGACCGTTTCATCCGGGATGGGGATCGAGAAGCGGCGCCGGAAGTTCTCCAGCTCCTGCTCGTTCAGCTTCTTCTGCTGGTGGGTGACGTTGCGGCCCTCGCCCGCCTCGCCCAGCCCGTAACCCTTCACTGTCTTGGCCAAGATCACCGTGGGCGAACCCGTATGCTCGACGGCGCGCAGGTAAGCGTTGTAGACCTTTTCCGGGTCGTGCCCGCCGCGCGGCAGCTTGGCGAGCTGGTCGTCGGTAAGATCGGCGGCGAGTTCCAGTAACTCGGGGTATTTGCCGAAGAAGACCTTCCGGACGTAGGCTCCGCCCCTGACGGCGAAGTTCTGATAGTCGCCGTCGACGCACTCCTCCATGCGCTTGACCAGCAGGCCGGTCGTGTCGCGCGCCAGCAGGTCGTCCCAACCCGTCCCCCAGACGACCTTGATGACGTTCCAGCCGTCCCCCCGGAAAGCGGCCTCCAACTCCTGGATGATTTTGCCGTTGCCCCGCACCGGGCCGTCCAGGCGCTGGAGGTTGCAGTTGACCACGAAAATCAGGTTGTCCAGCTTCTCCCGGGACGCCAGCGTCAGCGCGCCCAGCGATTCCGGCTCGTCCGTCTCGCCGTCGCCCAAGAAAGCCCAAACCTTCCGGGGAGTCTTCGGGATGATACCGCGGTTCTCCAGGTAGCGCATGAATCGCGCCTGATAGATGGCATTGATCGGGCCGAGCCCCATGGAAACCGTCGGAAACTGCCAGAAGTTGGGCATAAGCCAGGGGTGCGGATAGGACGACAGGCCCGGCTGCTCCCGCAGTTCATGCCGGAAGTTCTCCAATTGCTTCTCCGTCAGCCGCCCCTCCAGGAACGCCCGCGCGTAGATGCCGGGCGAAGCATGGCCCTGAAGGTAGACCAGATCGCCGGGTTCGCTCCCATAGGAGCCGTGGAAGAAGTGGTTAAAGCCGACCTCGACCAGGGTGGCGAGCGAGGCGTAAGTCGAGATGTGGCCGCCAATGCCTGGATCGTACTTGTTGGCGCGGACCACCATGGCCATGGCGTTCCAGCGGATGATGCTCTTGATGGTCCGCTCGATCTCCCGGTCCCCTGGGTACGGCTTCTGCTCCCCGGGAGCGATGGTGTTCACATAGGCGGTGTTCAGGCCCCGCTCGAAGACTACGCCCGAGCTCCGCGCACGCTCCACCAGCGTGTCGAGCAGGTAGCCCGCCCGATCCGGGCCGGCCTCCTCGACGACTTCCTGCCAGGGCCTGGATCCATTCCGCCGTCTCCTGAGGATTCGAATCCTCCCCGGTTTGGGCCTTGTGTTTCAGCATATCCGGCAACGTTCTACCTTCAACATAGCATCCGGAGCCGCGGGGCGTACACGGCTCCAGAACAAGTCGAAAAACCACACTCCGGGTAATCCCTTCCGCCGCTTCAAGTAACATTTACTTGCTTAAGTTGTCTTACTGCAACCGGCCACGCGATTTTATGCGGTTCTCGAAGTGGAATCTAAGTTGCAGCGGGAACGTCCGGTACAAGGTCATGCGGAACGCAGAACGGTACATGCTCAAGGTAGTGGCGGCGACGCTGGTGGCCGCCGCTGAAGCTCTCGCTGAAGAGCGCCAGGGGTCCTCTCGCCGGATCGTGGTCAGCATCCCCGAGCGCAAGCTCATTTTGATCGAGGCTGGCCGCGTCGTGAAGACCTACGCCGTCGCCGTCGGCGCCGCGGCGAGCCCGACCCCCGCCGGCACGTTCGCGGTTGAGGTCAGGGTCATCGACCCCGCCTGGTATCAGCCCGGAAAAGTCGTGCCGCCGGGGCCCGCCAATCCGCTGGGTCCGCGCTGGATCGGCCTGAACCGGAAGGGTTACGGCATTCACGGAACCAACAGCCCGAGCTCCATCGGCGGGGCCAAGTCCCACGGCTGCATCCGCATGCGGAACGTCGATGTCCAGGAGTTGTTCGACCTGGTTGAGGTCGGCGACACCGTGGAACTCCTCGCCGAGCCGCTTCCAGACGCGCAGGCGGCGCCGCCAGATTCTGCTGACGCTGTCAGCATGTGGTGACAACTTCCCTCCGGAGTTTGCCTCTCCTCTTGTTGGAGGGGATTGACTTACGCTGATCGGCTGTTCGGTAGTGCGATTGCTGCCATCCCGTCAGGAGGCAGGTTCGTTATGTTCGGAAAACGATTCGTCACCATGCTGTTATGCTTCGCGTTCTTCGCCCTCGAGACCGCCCAGGCGCAGGACGCGGTTCTGAGCTTGAGGTGGGCCGAACTGGGCCCGGCAGTGGCAAACAAGAATATCAGACTCGTCCTTCGCAACGATACTCACATCGAGGGGACAGTAGTGGACGTACAGAGTGACGCTCTGAGCGTGAACATCCTAAAGACGTCGGACAAGAAGGTCTACCCGGTCGGACAGGTATCGATCGCTCGCGTAGACGTGTTCCAGGTCTGGGTCAAGAGGGTCAAAGGACCGATGAGGCTCATTGGCGCCGCGGGGATCGGAGCCGCAGGGTCGCTCATCTCTCTGAGAGTTGCTCTTTCCGAGAGCATTCACAACTGGTCTGACGAATCTCGCATAGGGACTTGGATTGGAGTCACCGCGGCGTCCATCGTCGGTGGCTACCTTCTCGGCCGTCAGGCTGACCGCCACGAAACGCTCATCAAGATAGTGCCGGAGTAGCGCTCCCGACTGAAGGGCTAAGCGCGCCCTACTGAGCCGCCACCATCCGTAGCGGCTTCTCGAGCCTGAAGGTGAGTACGCTCTCGGCGGGCACGCGTATGGCCGAACCCTTGGTCAGGATCTGGGTGAGAGCACCGGCTCCGGCCCCGCTGGCCGCCCCGATTGCCGCTCCCTTGCCGCCGCCCGCGATGGCCCCGATAATCGCGCCGAGGGCCGCGCCTCCGCCCGTGTATTCGGCGGTCCGTTTGTTGGCGCCGATGCCCGATTGGCCCTTCTTAGCCAACATGCCGGTATCAACCTGGTACTCCCTGCCGCCGACCGTCACCGATCTCAGGTCCAGCAGCAGGTCGGAGGCGCCGCGGATCCGCCCTCCTTGCGAAGCCGACACGATCACCAGCCTGGCCTGCGATCCGCGCGGAATCACCACTGCCCCGGAGGCGTCGGTGATGTCACTCGAGACCTGAGCCGAAAACGCCTGGCCGTCGGCCGCTCTGGCCGAATCGATCGTTTCGTCGGTGCGCACGGCTATGTGAGCGCCCGTTGGCAGTTCGTAGACCCTGGCTTCAGGCGCGGGCGGCATCGGCTGCATGGGAGGCGCTTGACGGTCGGCGGGCGGCGGGCTTCCGGAAGGCGGCGCCGTGGCCTCTTGCGCGGCCGGAGCCTCCTCGTACTGGACGGACCTCACCGACCCCATGGGAATGGTGCGGATGATATTGTCGTCGCCCTTCAAGGTGATTTCCGAACCCGAGTTCGCCATTACCGTGCCGCTCACCATTGTGCCGTCCTTCGTGGTGATCGTGGCCCGCTGTTGTCCGGCCGCCGGTGCGCTCTTCTGCCCGCACGAACACAGAACCAGAAGACCCAAAACGCCGATGAGCAGAACCAGCCTTAGCCGCATAAAAACACCCTCCCTTGACATGAACGAGCATACACCACACCACATTCCTGATGCGAATCATTTGTAACAGCCGTCTCCGGCCCCGCGTCCAACGAAGCTGGTTCCGGTGCTGTAGAATCGTGGGTATCAGGAGCGGTCTTCATGCAACTAGTGCGTTTTTTGGCCAGTGCGGCGGTTCTCTTTGGTGTGGCGTCGGTCCAAGCTGCCGGCCCCGTGATTAGCTCGACCCCGGCGGCGGCCCGCCTGCTGGACGCCATCCCGGCCTGGTTCGAACCCAATCCCGGTCTTGACGGCGGGAGAGCGAAGTATTTCTCTCGCGGCGCCGGATATCAGCTCGCCCTCGAGGATGCGGGAGCCCTGTTGTCGCTGGCCGGCGAGTCAGGGGCCGTTTCGTTGCGCCTCACCCTGGCAGGCGGCAATCCCCGGCCGTCTATCGAGGCCCTGGATCCATTGCCTGCCCGCACCGATTACTTCATCGGTTCAACGCCTGCCAACTGGAAGCGCAACGTGCCGCACTTCGGCCGCGTGCGCTACCGGAATGCCTATCCCGGCATCGATGTCGATTACCGCAGCAACGGCCGGCGCCTGGAGTACGACTTCGTGGTGGCCGCGGGCGCCGACCCGGCCCGCATCCGGCTGCGTTTCGAGGGCGCTGACTCGCTGCGCCTGGACGCGGACGGATCGCTGGTGGTCGCCGTCGGCGGCCGTGAGATCCGCCAGCCTCCGCCCTTCGTCTACCAGGACGTGGTGACCGAAGGCTCAACCCGCCGCCTGAGCGTCGCGGGCAGTTATGTCCTGGCTCGCAACGGGCAAGTACGATTCGCGTTGGGCCGGTACGACCGGACGGAGCCCCTGGTCATCGACCCGATCCTGGATTATGCCGGTTACTTCGGCGGCAGCGGATATGACGTACCCACGGGAGTGGCGGTTGATGCCCAAGGCAACGTCTGGTTGACTGGAACCACCCGCTCTAACGTCACGGCTCCCCAGGCGAATGCCCCCTACCAGGCGGCACTCTCCGTGACTGCATTCGACGTTTTCGTGGCCAAGTTGAGCGTGCCGTCTTCCGGCCAGCCAACGCTTCTGTACTGGACCTACCTCGGCGGCTCGGATGCGGACAACGGCGGTCAGATCGCCGTCAATGCCGAGGGCAAAGTGTACGTCACGGGCAACACGCTGTCGACGAACTTCCCCACCACCGCCAACGCTCTGCAAACCGCCTCGGGCGGCGTCCAGGATGCCTTTCTGGCTGTGTTGGACCCGGCGGCGGATGGCGCCGCGTCGCTGCTCTACGGGACGTATCTCGGCGGCTCCGGGCTGGATGCCGCCACCGCCCTGACTCTGGGCCAGAACGGTTCGGTCCTGGTGGCCGGCTACACGGCCTCCACCAACATCGCCTGGATCACGTCCGGGGCCGTGCAGACAGCCAGCCGGGGCGGTTGGGAAGCCCTTGTGGTGAACCTCAATCCGGCCGCTGCTGCCGGTGCGGCAGCGTTGTATGCCACTTACCTCGGCGGCAACCGAACGGATGTTGCCAATGGGGTGGCCGTCGACGCCTCCGGGAACATCCTCCTCTCGGGCTACACCATGTCGAGCGACTTACCCATCTACGGCGACTGCTTACAGTGCAGCCTCTCGTCGCTCAGCAACGTGTTCATCGCCCAGATCGACCCCACTCGCATAGGGTTGGATGGGCTGCTCTATACCACTTTCCTGGGGGGCAGCCGCCAGGACTTCTCAACCGCCATGGCCCTGGATTCGGCGGGCGGCATCTGGCTCACCGGCTACACGTTTTCTCCCGACTTCCCAGTGACCCAGAACGCCTATCAAACCACCTTCGCCGGCGGCGGCATTGACGCCTTCCTCACCCGCATCGACATCTCGCTTCCGCGCTCCCAGGCCATCACCTATTCGACGTATTTCGGCGGACAGGGCGCGGACATCTCTTATGACCTCCTCCCGCTAGGCGCCGGCAAGGTCCTGATTGCCGGGTACACGCTCTCAGGCGATCTGCCGCTCAGAGGAGCAACGGGAGCTGGTCAGTCTCTGAGCCAAAGCACGGACGCTTTCCTGGCGTTGCTGGATACGAGCGTCTCCGGAGATGGCGGCCTCGACTACGCCGCTTACTTCGGGGGGGGCGGCACGGAAACCGCTACCAAAATCGCGGCCGGCCCGTCGGGCGCCATTTACGCTTCCGGTTACACCAATTCGGCGAGCTTGCCCGTGACCGACGGCTCCCAGCGGGCTACCCCTCCCGGAGGCCTGACCGGATTCCTGCTCAGGCTGAACCCAAGCCCTGGCGAGCTTGTCTCGCCCGCGCCGCAGTTCAGCGATCCGGGAACATCAGTTTTGCTAGATCCTCGGCCGGCTTCTTCGGACGCTGCCCCACGAAGAACCCTGCCGCCAAGGAGAGAACAGCCAGCGCGAGAAAGGTGATCGAGAGCCAGTCCAAGCCGCCCCAGGCGGCGCCCAGGGCGGTCACCAACACCCGCAGGCTCCAGCGGACCAGTGTCGAGTTCTTTCCCGTGCCGTCGACCTTGGCCGCCACCGCCCGGCCCAGCCAGTAGCAGAACAGCACTCCCAAGACACCGAAAAAGAACCTCAGGGGTGCAAGCGCAGCCGGCATGCCTTCACTCTACCGCGTAGGGGCACGGCGCCGCCGTGCCCCTACGGCGCTTCTCAAGAAGGAATCGGGCGAATCCCTGATTGCCACGGTGGCTGAAGGGCTTTAGTGTGGGACCAAGGGGGAGTTATCCTCAGAGCCATCCTAATCGGCCCCGTTGGCAGCGTGGCCACCGATTTCCAGGCCGCCGTGGCCGATTTGCCCGTCGCCGTTGTGCGGCGTGTGGAACACTACCCGTCTGAAACGGAACTGGTGCACATGTTGCGTTCAGTAGCGCCGCAGGTGATCTTCCTGAGCGTAGAGCGCCTGGGCGAGGCTTCGGCAGTCGCCCTGGCCGCCGGAAGGCACGCCCCGGGAGTGCAGGTTCTGGCCTTGGGCGCCGAGTCCAATTCCCAATTGCTGCTTGAAATTATGCGTGCCGGCGTGCGTGAGTTCCTCTCTGCGCCTTTTGACCAGAGGGCGATCCGGGAAGCGCTGCTGCGTGTCGAGCAAATTAGCGGCGCAGCTCCGCAAGCTGCTGGTCTGACCGACCTGGTATTCTCCTTCCTGCCGGCCAAAGCGGGCGTCGGCGCTTCGACCGTAGCCTTGAACGCCAGCGCCGCCCTGTCCCTATTGAAGGACGCGCGCGTCCTTCTGGCCGACTTCGACCTCAATTCCGGGATGCTGGCCTTCATGTTGAAGCTGGAGTGCCAGTACGGCGTCGTTGACGCCGCCGAAAACGCTTTCACCCTGGACGAGAACCTATGGCGGCAACTGGTCACGACCCGCGGCTCTCTGGACTTGCTCGAAGCGGGAAAGATCCGGCCGGGCTTTCGAATCGAGGCCGCGCAGATCCGCAGCGTGCTGGATTTCGCCCGGCGCCGCTACAAAGCCATCTGCCTGGACCTTTCCGGCAATCTGGAGAAATACTCGGTCGAGATCATGCACGAGTCCAAGCAGGTCTTCCTGGTATGCACCACCGAGCTTCCCTCGCTTCACTTGGCCCGGGAGAAGCTGGCTTTCCTGCGCTCCGTGGAACTGGATGGCCGAGTCAGCATAGTCTTGAACCGGGTGGGCAAACGCGACGTGATGAGCACGGCCGACGTGGAGAAACTACTTGGCCTTCCGGTGCGAGCCGTCCTGCCCAACGATTATGCCGGAATTCACCGCGCGTTGGCCTCCGGTCAGCCGGTTGACCCATCCACGGATTTCGGCGGGCGATTCACCGCCTTTGCCGAAACCGTGTTGCTGGGGAAAACCTCGGAAGCATCCCGCTCCCGGCGCTTTGTGGACTACTTCTCCCTGGTGCCGGCACACCATTCGCTTTCCCCGGCACGCAAAGAGACGCCAAACTAGGCCGCTCTTCAGCCTACGACTTCCAGAATCAGCTCCCGCTCTTGCGGCGGTTGAGAGGAAATGCGGAACGCATCTTCGACGACGTTCGCTGCTTCCTCCAGGCGGTCCTCACCGGTATAGTACAGGCGGCACAGAACCGAGCCCGCCTCCACCTTCTCGCCGGTCTTGATTTCGAGAATCACGCCGACGGCCGGATCGATGGCGTCGTCCTTCGCCAGGCGTCCGGCGCCTATCATGGCAGCCGCACGGCCGATGTCGGCAGCATTAATCGCGCTCACGTAGCCGGCGCGCGGCGAGCTGATCTCGCGAACGCCGGTCGCGTTTGGCAGCAGGTCGAATCGGTCCAGAACGTGCGCGTTGCCACCCTGCGCCTCGATCACTTCCTTGAGCTTGCGGTAGCCGGACCCGTCGAGCAATTTGCGTTGCGCGGTCTCGCGGGCCTCTTCCAAAGTTGGGGCTGCCTTGCCCAGGTGGATCATGCGGGCGGCCAGTTCCAGGGATAGGCGCGTAAGGTCGGTCGGCCCCACGTTCTGCAGCGTCTGGGACGCTTCCATCACCTCCACCGCGTTGCCCACGGCATAGCCCAGCGGCTGATGCATGTCGGTGATCAGGGCCTGGACCCGCTTGTCCAAACGCCGGCCGATTCCCACCATCATCTGCCCCAGGCGCCGGGCGTCAACCTGCCTCTTTATCAGCGCCCCCGCGCCCACCTTGACGTCCAACACCACGGCATCCACGCCCGAGGCGAGTTCGCGCGACATGATGGAGGACGCGATGAGCGGGATTGACTCCATCGCTCCGCACGCCTCCCGCAGCGCCTGAAGTTTAGCGTCGCCAGGCGCGATTCCGGCGTCCTGTTGCACGTAACACAGGCCGCACCGGCTCAATTGTTCCGCGGCCTCTTGAGCGCTTAGATCGGTTCGAAAACCGGGAATCGAATCGAGCTTGTCCAGGGTTCCGCCAGTATGACCCATGGCGCGCGAAGAAACCATCGGCGCCACCACTCCCGCCGCCGCGGCCAGCGGCGCGGCGATCAGGCTGGTCTTGTCGCCAACCCCGCCCGTGGAGTGCTTTACGACTTTCACTCCCTGGACGCTGGAGAGGTCGGCCCGCTCTCCGGAGCGCAACAGACACTCCGTAAGCGCGTCAACTTCCCGGTCGGCCATGTTGGTGAAGAAGACGGCCATCAGAAAGGCCGACATCTGGTAGTCGGGGACTTGCCCGGCGAGGTAACCCTCCACCAGTGCGGCAACTTCTTCGGGCCCTAGTTCTTCGCCGTCCCGCTTGCGTTGGATCAGATCTACGGTGTTCATTCTGGGTTTTGAACTCCCAGCCTAACATCTTATCCGCCTGAAAGTAAAGGAAATGTTGCGGGGCTGGGGATTTGGGCTTCTAGCGCCACCGGCCCGGTGCAAGAGCCGCGCAAGCCGGGCACTGGCCGCCGGCGCGCATCCGGTAGTCAAGGATCCGGTAGCCGCGCCGCGCCACCAGAAGCTCGCCGCAAGCCCCGCAGCAGGTATTCTCCAGGTCTCCGGTTGAGCCGGGGAGGTTGCCTGCATACACATAGCGCAAGCCCGCGCTCTTGCCGATCCGGGCGGCGCGAACCAGCGTCCCGGCCGGCGTGCTGGCGGGCTCGGTCATTTTGTAGTCCCGATGGAAGGCCGTGACGTGCCAGGGAATGTCGCGCGAGACACCCGCCAGGAACCCGGCGATCTGTCCCAGTTCCTCGTCGGAATCGTTGAAGCCCGGCACTACCAGGGTCACCACCTCCAGCCAGAATCCCATTTCGTGAATCCGGCGAATACTGTCCAGGATGGGCTGGAGACGGCCGCCAAGCTGGCGATAGTGGCCGTCATCGAAGCTCTTCAGGTCGGCCTTGTAGAGATCCAGGTGCGGCCTCAGGTAGTCGAGGACTTCGGGCGTCGCATTCGCGTTGGAAACGAAACCCGTGAGCAGGCCCGCCCGGTGCGCTTCGCGGAAGACCGCGACGGCCCACTCCGCGGTGATGAGCGGCTCGTTGTAGGTGCTCACCACCGTTTCCGCGCCTGCCTCCACCGCCAGGCGCACCAATTCTTCCGGCGTGGTCCGTTCGATCGGCGCAAACGCGTCCGCGTCGCGGATGGCCTGCGATGTCACCCAGTTCTGGCAAAACGGGCAGTGCAGGTCGCAGCCCAGCATCCCAAAGCTCAGAGCGAACGAGCCGGGACGCACATGGAAGAACGGCTTCTTCTCGATGGGGTCGTTGTGCGCCCCTGCCACGTAGCCCCACGGGACATACAGCTTTCCGTCCCGGTTGAAACGCACCTTGCAGACGCCCGCCTGGCCCTCCGGGATGGGGCAGCGGTGCGCGCAGGCGTAGCACCGTATGCGCTGACCCTCGATCGGTTCCCAGAGTTCGCCTTCGCGGACGTGTCCCGCAAGGGCCTCCGCCAGCGTGGTCATCTCACCTGTTACACCTTCTTAAAGATTCTCGCCAGGATCTTTACCGCGCGGTCGATTTCCGGCTCGGTGATGATGTAGGGCGGCAGGAAGCGCAGAACGGTTTCGTGCGTGCAGTTGATCAGCAGTCCTTGCGCCATCGCATCCTGCACGATTTGCTTGCCCGGCCGGTCGAGCTCGACGCCGATCATCAGGCCGAAGCCGCGGACTTCCTTGATGAACGAATAGTGCCGGGCCAGTTCCTGCAACTCCATGTGGAGGCAGCCGCCCACGTGGTGGATGTGGAGCAGTTGGTCCTTCAGAATATCCAGGAACTCGAGCGCCACGCGGCAGGCCAGGGGCCCGCCGCCGAAAGTGGTCCCGTGCATTCCCGGGCCGATCGAGGCAGCGGCCTTCTCGTTGGCCATGAGCGCCCCGAGCGGCAAGCCGCAGGCCAGCGGCTTGGCGGCCACCACGATGTCGGGTTGGATTGCGGGCTCCGCCAGTTGGTAGGCAAAGTACTTGCCGGTCCGCCCCACGCCGCACTGGATCTCATCGAAGACCAGCAGCGCGTCGTGCTGCTCGGCTAGTTCCTTCGCGCGGCGGGCGAATTCCAGGTCGAGCGTGTAGATCCCGCCCTCGCCCTGAATCCACTCCAGGACGATCCCCGCCGTTTGCGGCCCCACGGTCCGCTCCAAGGCGCCGATGTCGTTGGGAGGAACGAATCTCACCCCTGGCAGCAGCGGCTCGAAATCGGTCCTGTATTTCGGCTGGCCGGTGATGGAGAGCGCGCCCAGCGTGCGTCCGTGAAACGAATTGTCCAGCGACACGATCTCGAACTTGTCCGGGCTGATCTTCCGGCCGTGCGCCCGGATCATCTTAAGCGCCCCTTCCACGGCCTCCGTGCCGGAGTTGCAGAAGAAGCTGCGCTGCAGGCCGCTGATCTCCGCCAGCTTCTGCGCCAGCGGGCCCTGGTAGTCGTGGTAGTACAGGTTCGAACAGTGGAGCATCAGCGACGCCTGCTCGCGGATCACCCGGATTATGCGCGGGTGGGCGTGCCCCAGGGCGTTCACGCCGATTCCGGCGATCAAGTCCAGGTAACGCTTCCCCTCGGCGTCATAGAGATAACAGCCCTTACCGCGGCGCAACAGGAGGGGGTACCGGCTGTAGTTCTGGAGTACGTACTGCTGCTCGAGGCCCATCACTTGCGCAGTGACGGAACTCTCCTGCCCGCCTGAGGATTCCGTTGTCATTTTTTCATGATACAGCGATATGGCGCGCAGCTCTCGTGGCGCGCCACAATCTAGAGATGGGATTGCGCATGGGGCGTCTGGCCCCTTGGTTCAGGCAGGTCGCGCTGTCGCCCCTGGTCCACTTTTGTGAGCCGCTGCTTTTCGTTGCCGCGACCCTCTGGCGCAAGCTCCTGTTTCGCACCACTTTCATCGCGGTGACAGGCAGTATCGGCAAGACCACTACCAAGGAACTGCTGGCCTGCATGCTGTCCTCCCGCGGCCGTACTTTCCGAAGCCTGGGCAACCAGAATAGCTTTCGGTTGGTGCCGTTGAACGTCCTGCGGGTGCGCCCCTGGCATCGATTCGCCGTTCTTGAGATCGGCATCGCGGGGCCTGGTTTCATGCACAAGGCGGCGCGTGCGGTGCGGCCTGACGTGGCCGTCATTCTCGCCGTCGCGCGGACCCACTCACAAGGCTTCCAGGATCTGGATCAATATGCCGAGGAAAAGGCAATCCTGCTTAAGTTTCTCCGGCCGGGCGGACTCGCGGTCCTCAACCATGACGACCCGAGGGTCGCCAACATGGCAGGCCGAGTCCACGATCGCGTCTGTCTGACCGGCTCGTCTCCCGCTTGCGGACTTTGGGTGGACCAGGTTTCCAGCCGCTGGCCGGACCGCCTGAGTTTCCGGGCTCACAGTGGAGGGGAGACCTGCCTGATCCAGACGCAGCACCTCGGCTCTCACTGGGTTACGGCCTATGCGGCAAGCCTGGCGGTTGCCGTGCAACTGGGTGTACCGCTGCAGCGCGCGGCGCAAGCCGCAAGCACCGTCCCTCCCTACACCGCCCGCCTGGAGCCGATGACGTTGCCCGGCGGCGCGGTCCTGGTCCGCGACGATTACAGCGCCTCGATCGACACCTTCGAAGCTGCCATGCGCTTCTTGCGGGAAGCCCGCGCCGATCGCCGCATCCTGGTGTTGAGCGATTTTTCGGATTCAGGCGAACACCAGAGGCAAAGACTGAAGTCGCTCTTGACCGGCGTTTCCGGCTGGCTCGACTTGCTGGTGCTGACCAGCGCTCATCATGGCCGCGCCGAGAAGAAGCTGATCAATCGCTTGGCGGCGCCGGGCAGCATCCGGACCTTCTTGAGTTTCGATGATGCCACTAGCTTCCTGAAGGCGGAGCTTCGTCAAGGGGATCTGGTATTGCTCAAGGGACGCAGCACCGATCACGTCTCGCGCTTGTTCTTCGCCCAGATGGGGAAGGTCCAGTGCCGGAAGAACCCCTGTGACAAGACCATGCTCTGCGACGGTTGTTGGGAGCTGGGCTTCCGGCCCGACCCCGGCATCCAAATCCCCTCGGTCGGCGTGCGGGTGTAAGATCGTTGGGTTTAACCGGGGAGAGTAACCAATTGTGCAATTGTCTTAGGGGACTTGCGGCCGTTCACCGACCATTCCCGTGCCTATTGCGCTGAGAGCAGAAGTGATGGGAACCCAATCGCAGCGTCTTCCGAAATGGGGTAATTTGGTACTGTCCCCATTTTGAGACGAGATCTGTGAAGCGTGGCGCGACCATTTCGGAGGCGATCATGCGCACTGAGACGAGCCCTATCCTGGCGAAGTCGATCGAGGCGACAACGACGCACCTCATCGTCGCTACGGAGCCCCGCCGGTTTGAGATTCCTTGGGAGAAGTGTTCGGACAAGCTGGCGCGGGCCACTCCTTTGGAACGCAGTAGGGCTGAACTGAGCCCTTCGGGATATGGAATCCACTGGCCGCTCCTCGATGAGGATTTGGCGGTAGGACCTCTGGTGCGAGCAGCGGGCGGCTGACGCTACGGCAGATTCGTCGCGCCCGTCAGGTGCAGGTCGATGGCGCGGGCCGCGCGGCGGCCTTCGGCGATGGCCCACACCACCAGCGATTGGCCGCGGCGCAGGTCCCCCGCCGCGAATACCCCCGGCACGCTGGTCATGTAATCTTCGCCGGTCTTGACGTTGCCGCGCTGGTCCAGTTCCACGCCGAGCTGCTCGATCAAGCCTCCGCGCACCGGCCCGGTGAAGCCCAGGGCCAGCAGCGCCAGATCCGCTTCCACCGTGAATTCGCTTCCCGCCACCGGCTCGAACTTCGGCGGAGGGCCCACACGGACCGCGTGGATCCGCTTCAGATTCCCTTGTTCGTCGCCTTCGAAGCGGGTGGTCGCCACCGCCCAGTCGCGTACTCCGCCCTCCTCGTGAGCGCTCTCGGTGCGCAACTGAAGCGGCCAGAGCGGCCACGGCGTCAGCTCGGATCGCTCCTCCGGCGGCTTCGGCATGATCTCAAGCTGGTAGACGGAGGCGGCCTTCTGGCGATGGCAGACGCCCAGGCAATCCGCGCCCGTGTCGCCGCCCCCGATGATGACGGCCCGCTTGCCGGTGGCCACGATCTCCCGCGTCAGCCGCGTGGGATCGGCCGCGATGTCCCGGTCCCCCGCGTTCCGCTTGTTCTGCTGCGGCAGGAAGTCCATCGCGAAATGGATTCCCTTCAGCTCGCGGCCGGGCACGGGAAGGTCCCGCGATTGCTCGGCCCCGCCCGCCAGCAGGATGGCGTCGTACTCCCCGCGCAGGTCCTCGACCAGGACGTTGTGCCCCACGTGCGCCCGCGTCTCGAACCGCACGCCCTCCTCCCGCATGATTTCCAGGCGGCGGTCGATGTAGCGCTTTTCGAGCTTGAAGTCCGGGATGCCGTAACGCAGCAATCCGCCCAGGCGGTCGGCCTTCTCGAAGACCGTGGCCCAGTGGCCCGCGCGGTTCAACTGCTGAGCCGCGGCCAGTCCCGCGGGGCCCGAACCCACGATGGCGACACGCTTACCGCTGCGCGTCCCGGGCGGCTCCGGTTGTATCCAGCCCTCGTCGAATGCCCGCTCGATGATCGCCTTCTCGATTACCTTGATCGTCACCGGCGGCTCGTTGATCCCCAGCACGCAGGCGGCCTCGCAGGGGGCAGGGCAGACCCGCCCGGTGAATTCCGGAAAGTTATTGGTGGAGTGCAGCACGCGAATGGCCTGTTTCCACCGGTCGCGGTAAACCAGATCGTTGAAGTCCGGAATCACGTTGTTGAGAGGGCAGCCCTGGTGACAGAAAGGCACACCGCAATCCATGCAACGGGCGCCCTGCGTGCGCAACTGGTCTTCGGCAAACTCCCGGTAGACCTCGAGCCAGTCGTTGACCCGCTCGGCGACCTCGCGCCGCGCGGGCGTCTGTCTCGCGAATTCTTTGAAACCCGTGATCTTACCCATGCAGCACCCGCTTATACTCGCGCGGAAACACTTTCACGAACTTGCCCGCCGATTCCTCCCAGTCGTCCAGCAGCCACTTGGCCCGGGGACTGTCCGTCGCCTCCCCGTGCCGGACCACCAACTGCCGCACCGTCTCGATATCTTCGGCCTCCATCGGGTCGAGATCGACGCTGGCCCGGTTGCAGCGCCGGGCGGCGAACTCGCCGCTCTCGTCGAGCACGTAAGCGATCCCGCCGGTCATGCCCGCGGCGAAATTGCGCCCCGTCCGGCCCAGCACCACCACCACGCCTTTCGTCATGTACTCGCAGCCATGGTCGCCCACGCCCTCGACCACCGCTATAGCGCCGGAACTGCGCACGGCGAAGCGCTCCCCGGCCACGCCGTTGAAGTACGCCTCGCCGCCGGTGGCGCCGTAGAGCACCGTGTTGCCGATCAGGATGTTCTCGTCCGCCTTGAAGGTGGACTCCCGGGGCGGGCGCACGATCAGCTTGCCGCCCGAGAGCCCCTTTCCCGTGTAGTCGTTGGCGTCGCCTTCGAGCGTCAGCGTGATCCCCTTGGCCAGAAACGCGCCGAAGCTCTGGCCGGCCGAGCCCTTGAAGTTGCAGACGGATGGTGTCGTCCGGCAGCCCCGCCGATCCGTAGCGGCGCGCCACCTCCCCGCTCAGCATCGTGCCCACCGCGCGGTGAATGTTGCGGATGGGGAATTCGCCCTCGAACTTCGCGCCTGTCTCCAGCGCCTGCCGGCAGGCATCTATAAGCTGATGGTCCAGAGCCGTCGCCAGCCCGTGGTCCTGCGCGATCGTGCAGTGCCGCCCCACTCGATGCGGCGCGGGGGGATTGTAGAAGATCGCCGACAGGTCCACCCCTTTGGCTTTCCAATGCTCCACGGCCGCGCGTGTGTTGAGCATGTCCACGCGTCCGACCATTTCTTCCAGCGTGCGAAAGCCCATCTGCGCCATCAATTGACGCAGCTCTTCGGCCACATAGAAGAAGTACCGGATGACGTGCTCGGGCTTGCCCGCGAACTTCTTCCGCAAGTCCGGGTCCTGGGTGGCGACGCCCACCGGACAGGTGTTCAAGTGGCACTTGCGCATCATGATGCAGCCCAGGCTGATGAGCGGCATGGTCGCAAAGCCGAACTCCTCGGCCCCCAGCAGCGCCGCGATCGCCACGTCGCGCCCGGTCGAGAGTTTGCCGTCGGTTTGCAGCCGGACCCGGCTGCGCAGGTCGTTCATCACCAGCACCTGCTGCGTTTCGGCCAGCCCCAGTTCCCAGGGAATGCCGGCGTGTTTGATCGAGGTCAGCGGCGAGGCGCCCGTGCCGCCGCTATCGCCGCTAATCAGAATCACGTCGGCATGGGCCTTGGCCACGCCCGCGGCGACGATGCCCACGCCCACTTCCGCCACCAGTTTCACCGAAATGCGCGCTTTGGGATTGGCGTTCTTCAAATCGTAGATCAACTGCGCCAGGTCCTCGATCGAGTAAATATCGTGGTGCGGCGGCGGCGAAATCAAGGGCACGCCGGGAGTGGAGTGGCGGACCCTGGCGATCACCTCGTCCACCTTGTGCCCTGGGAGCTGGCCCCCCTCGCCGGGCTTGGCCCCCTGCGCGATCTTGATCTGTAATTCGTCGGCGTTCACTAAGTAATTGATCGTGACGCCGAAGCGTCCGGAAGCGACCTGCTTCACCGAGCTGCGCCGGTCGTCGCCGAAGCGCTCTTCGTCTTCGCCGCCCTCGCCGGTGTTGGAGCGCCCACCCATGCGGTTCATGGCCCGCGCCAGCGTCTCGTGCGCCTCCTTGCTGATGGAGCCGAACGACATGGCGCCCGTGGCAAACCGCTTCACGATTTCGCTAGCCGGCTCGATCTCCTCGATCGGCAGCGGCTTCTCCGCCCGGCGCAACTCCATCAGCCCGCGCAGCGTGCATAACTGCCGGCTCTGGTTGTTGATCAGCTCCGCAAATTCCTGGTAGCTGGATTCCTTCTGCTGCCGCACGGCGTGTTGGAGCTTACTGATGGTCAGCGGATTCACTAAGTGGTACTCGCCCGCGTCCCGGTATTGGTAGTTCCCGCCGGGGGCGAGCTCCGTCTCGGCCTCCGTCACCGGGCGGAAAGCGAATTGGTGCTTGCGCTTCGCCTCCTGCGCCAGCACGTCCAATCCCACGCCCTCGATGCGCGAGGCCGTGCCGGTGAAGTATTCCTCCACCACCCGCTTATTCAGACCGATGGCCTCGAAGACCTGCGCGCCCCGGTAACTCTGGAGCGTCGATATCCCCATTTTCGAAAAGACCTTCAGCAGCCCCTTGTTGACGGCCTTGGTGTAGTTCGTGAGTGCGGTATCGAAGGGCAAATCCAGTTGCCCCGACTGGCACATGTGCTCCAGCGTCTCTATGGCCACGTAGGGATTCACGGCGCTGGCGCCATAGCCGATCAGCAGGCTGAAGTGCATCACCTCGCGCGGCTCGCCGGACTCCACGATCAACGCCACCTGCGTCCGCGTCCCCTCCCGAATCAGGTGATGGTGCACCGCCGACAGCGCCAGCAGGCTGGGGATCGGCGCGTAGCTCTCTTCGATGCCGCGGTCCGACAGAATGATCACCGTGTAGCCGCCCCTCACTGCCAGCGAAGCGCGGCGGCACAGGTCGTTGATGGCGCGCTCCAACTCCGCCTCGCCGCCGTCCACCAGGTACAGGGACGGAATGGTGGTCGCGAGGAACTCCCCCCAGGAAAGGCGCCGCAGTTTTTCCAGGTCCTGGTTGGTCAGGATTGGATGCGGCAGCTTCAGGGTGTGGCAGTGCAGCGCCGTCTCGTCCAGGATGTTGCGCTCCTTGCCGATGTAGCTGGTCAGCGACATGACCAGTTCCTCGCGGATGGGGTCGATGGCCGGGTTGGTCACCTGCGCAAACAATTGTTTGAAGTAATGGAACAGCGGCTGCGGCTTATCCGAGAGGCAGGCCAGCGGCGTGTCCGTGCCCATGGAACCCACCGGTTCCTCGCCCTTCTCGGCCATGGGCGCCAGCAGAAAGCGCAGGTCCTCCTCGGTGTAGCCGAAGGCCCGCTGCCGCTGGAGGACCGTCTCCTCCTCGGTGACCTGACGGTGCGGCGGCGCCGGCAGCCGGTCGAGCAGCACCTGGTTGTCTTCGATCCACTGCCCGTAGGGTTGCCGGCTCCACAGCCGTTCCTTGATCTCCTCGTCGGGGACGATCCGGCCCTCTTCCAGATCCGCCAGCAGCATCTTGCCCGGCTGAAGCCTGCCCTTCATCCGCACCGACTCCGGCGGGATGGCCAGCACGCCGGTCTCCGAAGCCATGATCAGCAGACCGTCTTCGGTCACCAGCCAGCGGGCCGGGCGCAGGCCGTTGCGGTCCAGGGTCGCGCCGATGAGTCTGCCGTCGGTGAAGGCGATCGCCGCCGGCCCGTCCCAGGGCTCCATCAACGATGCGTGGTATTCGTAGAAGGCGCGCTTTTCCGGGCGCATCGTTGGGTCCTGGTCCCAGGCCTCCGGAATCAGCATGGCCATGGCGTGGGGAAGTTCGCGTCCGGCCAGGTGCAGCAACTCGGCGGCGTTGTCGAACATGGCGGAGTCGCTGCCGCCCGGCGTGATGATCGGGTAAAGCTTTTCGAGGTCTTTGTCGAACAGGGTCGAATCGAGTATGCGTTGCCGCGCATGCATCCAGTTGACGTTGCCTTTGAGCGTGTTGATTTCGCCGTTGTGGCAAATGTAGCGGAACGGGTGCGCCAGTTGCCAGGTCGGAAACGTGTTGGTCGAAAACCTCTGGTGCACCAGGCACAGCGCGCTCTTCGTGTCGGGATCGGAAAGGTCTTTGTAGAAGCGCGCGATCTGCGGCGCCAGCAGCAGCCCCTTGTATACGATGGTTCGCGTCGAGAACGACGGAAGATAGAAAAACGATTTCTCAGCCAGGTTGGAAGCGGCGATCTCCGCATCGGCCCTCTTCCGGACTACGTACAGCTTGCGGTCCAGTTCCGCCCGGCTCATCCCCGGCGCGCCGCCGGCGAACACCTGCTCGATGTAAGGCTGCGAGGCGCGCGCCAGCCGCCCGATGGCGTCCGCGTCGATGGGCGTGTCGCGCCACCCCAGCAGCGTGAGCCCCTCCTCCTCGATGATCCGCTCCAGGATGCCTTCCGCGCGCAGCCGGTCTTCCCTCTTCACGGGAAGAAAAACCATTCCCACGCCGTACTCGCCGGGTGCCGGCAACTCGATGCCCAGCCGCCTGCCCTCGCGCGCGAAGAACTCGTGCGGAATCTGGATCAGGACGCCCGCGCCGTCTCCCGTCGCCGGGTCGCAGCCGCAGGCGCCGCGATGCGCCAGGTTGACCAGAATCTCGATCCCTTTCAGAATGATGTCGTGGGACCGCTCGCCCTTGATGTGGGCCACAAACCCGATTCCGCACGCGTCCCGTTCGAGTTCAGGGTGATACAATCCTTGCTGTGGAGGTAGACCTGCGCTCATGCCGTCATCACTCATATGGGAGGCCTCTAGCACTGGGAACTTGAGGCCAGTATAGCACACCCGAACTATAAGGCAATCAAAAATCCAAAAGCTATAAAAGAAGTTCAGCTTATGATACGATAACGGCGTAATGTTCGATCACCTCAAACTCTTCAGGGACATTGCCCACCACCGCAGCGTGAGCCGGGGCGCCAGCCTCAACGGCGTCAGCCAGTCCGCGGCCAGCCAGCACATCCAGGAGATGGAGCGGCTGCTCGGCGTCGAACTCCTCGACCGGACCACGCGTCCTCTGGGGCTGACCGAGGCGGGGCGCTTCTACTACGACTTCTGCCGCGACGTTCTGCGGCGCAAGCAAGAGCTGGATGTCGCGCTGGACCGGCTCAAGGGCCGCGTCGAGGGCAGCGTCAGAGTCGCCGCGATCTACTCGGTTGGCATCCTGGACATGTCGCGGCTGGAAGTCGAGTTTTCCCGCCGGATGCCCGAGGCCGAACTGCTGGTCGAGTACTTGCGCCCGGAGAAGGTCCACGAGGCCGTTCTCGCCGAAGAGGCCGATCTGGGCCTGCTGAGCTACGCCGAGTCCAGCAAGGAGATCACCGCGGTCCCGTGGCGCGAGGAGAAGATGATGGTGGCCTTCGCGCCGTCACACCCGCTGGCCTCGAAGCGGCCCTTGAAGATCACCGACCTGGAAGGGCAGGACTTCGTATCGTTCGACGACGACCTGCGCGTCGGCCGCGAGGTGATGCGATTCCTGCGCGAGAACGGGGTCGAGGTCAACGTGGTGATGCACTTCGACAACATCCAGACCATGAAAGAGGCCGTGGCGCTGGGCACTGGCCTCAGCATCCTGCCGGTGCGCGTCCTGCGCGGCGATATCAAGCAGGGCCGCCTGGTCGCGGCGCCCATTAAAGGGTGCAATCTGGTCCGGCCGCTGCGGATCATCCATCTGCGGCGCAAGAAGTTCAATCTCGCCATGCAGACCTTTATGGAACTCCTGAAGGAGGAGGCCGCGGAGGATGCGGCGCCGGCTACACGCCCCGGAACCACTCGATCGTGAGCCGCAGGCCTTCTTCGAGCGGTGTCTTCGGCCACTCGATCGTGAGCCGCAGGCCTTCTTCGAGCGGAGTCTTCGGCTGCCAGCCGAGAAGTTGCTGCGCCTTGGCGATGTCCGGACAGCGCCGCTGGGGGTCGTCTTCCGGCAGAGGGTGGTGCTCGATGTCGCACCGCGCTCCGGTCAGCCGGCAGATCGACGTCGGCGAACTCGCGGATGGTCATCTCCGCCGGGTTGCCCAGATTCACCGGGTACCGCTCGTCGGAGAGCATGAGCCGGTAAAGGCCGTCCACCATGTCGCTGACGTAGCAGAAGCTCCGCGTCTGCGTCCCATCGCCGAAGATCGTGATGGCCTTGCCCTTCAGCGACTGATCCACAAACGCGGGCACCACGCGCCCGTCGTCAAGCTGCATCCGCGGTCCGTAGGTATTGAAGATTCGCGCGATGTTGGTGCGGACCCCGTGCACCCGGTGGTAGGCCATCGTGAGCGCCTCGGCGAAGCGTTTGCTTTCGTCGTAGCAGGAGCGCGGCCCGACCGGGTTCACGTTGCCCCAATAGGTCTCGGTCTGCGGGTGCTCAGTCGGATCGCCGTAGCACTCCGAAGTAGACGCCAGCAGAAACCGCGCGTGCTTGCGCCGCGCCAGTTCCAGCAGGTTCCGAGTGCCGGCCGATCCGGCGTCGAGGGTCTCGATAGGATGCGCCAGGTAGTCCTTGGGACTGGCCGGCGAGGCCAGGTGCAGCACCCCGTCGATGGCTCCGTCGATTTCGACGGGCTCGCTCACATCCTGCTGCACGAACCGGAATCGCGGATGACCAGCCAGGTGGGCGATGTTCTCGAGCGACCCTGTCAGCAGATTGTCAAGGGCGATGACGGCGTGATTCTCCGCAATCAGGCGGTCGCAGAGATGAGAACCGATAAAGCCGGCCGCGCCGGCCAGGACCAAACGCAAGCTGTACCTCTACTCTTCGGCGGACTCCGGGTGGGACGGCAGAATTGGCGCTGCGTGGCCGCCCGCCGCACTGGCGCTGGCGTAAGCTGGCTTGCCAGCCACCAGGGTTGAGATGGCGTGCTTGAAGATAAGCTGCTCCTGATTATTCGACTCCAGAATCACCGAATACTTGTCGAAACTCTTGATCCTTCCCGAGAGCTTCACTCCGCTCATGAGGTAGATCGTCAGGAACGCCTTGTCCCGCCGTGCGGTGTTGAGAAACGCTTCCTGTATGTTCTGCGCCGGCTTTTCCATCCGAGCATCCCCTCCTACGGTCTCTAAAATCTTAACATCAAACCCCGCGGACACGTAGAATTGAAGATGGGAACCGGAATGGAGAACCGCGAAATCGCCCGCCTGCTGAATGGGACCGCCGACCTGATGGAGATCGCCGGCGAGGACCAGTTTCGCATCCGGAGCTACCGCCACGGCGCCGCGGCAATCGAGAACCACCCCGAGCGTATCGAGGACATTCTCAAGGACCCGTCACGCAGCGTAACCGAAATTCCCGGCATCGGTAAGGGGCTGGCGGCGGTGCTCCAGGAGATCGCCGCCCGCGGTTCCTTCGAGCGGCGCGACCAACTGCTGGAGCAGTACCCGCCCACGGCCCTCGAGTTCCTGAAGATCCAGGGGCTGGGCCCCAAGAGCATCGCTCTGATCTGGGAGCACTTTCGGGTCAGCACCATCGACGACCTGGAGCGCCTGTGCCTGGATCACTCGCTGCGGGAACTGCCGCGCATGGGAGCCAAGCTGGAGGAGAAGGTTTTGCGTTCGATTGCCGTTTACCGGCGCAGCGCCGGACGCTTTCTGCTGAGCTTTGCCGAGGAGGCTGCCAATCGGCTTGTGGCGCGGATCTCCTCCGTCCAGGGCGTCGAACGGGTCGAGGTGGCGGGCAGCCTGCGGCGCGGTAAGGAGACCGTCGGCAACGTGGATCTGGTCTTGAGCGGGCCGTCGGCCGCGGAGACCGCCGCCGGTCTGGGGGCGGACGAGGGCATCCCGGTGCGTGCGCACGTCGTCCCCGCGGAGAGCTTCGGTGCGGCTCTTCAGCATTTCACCGGCAGTAAGGAGCACAACCTCGCGCTACTCGCCCGAGCGTCGGCGGCCGGGGTGAAGCTCGGCGAACAGGGCCTGTTTCGCGCCGAAGAAAGCGTCTACCAGGCTTTGGGGCTCGCCTGGATTCCCCCCGAGCTGCGCGAGAACCAGGGTGAGATCGAAGCCGCCGCACAGGGACGGCTGCCGCATCTGCTCGAACTGTCCGAGATTCGCGGCGACCTGCACATGCACACCGTCGAGAGCGACGGCCACGCCTCTCTCGAAGAAATGGCCGAGGCGGCCAAGCGCCTGGGCTATGAGTACATCGCCATCACCGACCATTCCAAAGCGCTGGCCATGGCCAACGGTCTCGACGAGAAGCGGGTCATCGCCTTCGCCGAGAGTGTGCGGCGGATGGATCGGAACAGGCTGGGCATCCGCATTTTCTCCGGGATTGAGTGCGATATCCGCAAGGACGGTTCAATGGACCTGGCCGACGAGGCCCTCGCCGCCCTGGACTTCGTCACCGCGAGCGTCCACAGCTACATGAATCTGGAGCCCGCCGCGATGACTGACCGCCTGTTGCGCGCGATCGAGTGTCCGCATGTGCGGATGTTGGGACACCCCACGGGCCGGCTGCTGCTCCGGCGCGACGCCTTTCCCTTCGATTTCGAGCGCGTGGCCGCGGAAGCCGCGCGCCGGGGCGTATGCTTCGAGATCAACTCGAGTCCGGAGCGCCTCGACCTGTCACCCCCGCTGCTGCGCGCCGCCAAGGATCGCGGCGTGAAGTTCATCATCTCGACCGACGCTCATCACCCCGCGCACCTGGCCAACATGCGCTACGGAGTCACCACCGCCCGGCGCGGCTGGCTCGGGCCCGCCGACGTGATCAACACCCTGCCGCTGGACCGCTTCGACGCCTTCCTGCGGCGCGATGATATGATCAAGTAGAGCGTCCCAATTGAGTACATCGGGAGTTACATGAGGCAAGTCAAGCTCGCGGTTCTTGCTCTAACCCTAGGCGGTGTCATGCTTGGAGCCACGGATTTTAAGATTCCCTTCGAGAAATACACTCTCAAGAACGGCATGCGGGTGATTCTCGCGCCCGACAAATCCGTGCCGGTGGTTACCGTTTACGTGATCTACGCCGTCGGCGCCCGCTCGGAGGAGAAGGGCCGCACCGGCTTCGCCCACCTGTTCGAGCACATGATGTTCGAGGGCTCGGCCAACGTGCCCAAGGGCCAGCACTTCAAGGTGGTCGAATCCAACGGCGGCAGCATGAACGGCTCCACGCACCCGGATTTTACGGATTACTACGAGGTCCTTCCCTCCAATAAGCTGGCCGTGGGCCTGTGGCTGGAGTCGGATCGCATGCGTTCGCTGGCCATAACCCAGGAGAACCTGGCCAACCAGAAGGAAGCCGTCAAGCAGGAGCGCCGTCTGTCCTTCGACAACCAGCCCTACTCGACGGCCATCGTCGATACGTGGCCGCAGATCTCCTTCCAGAACTGGCAGAACTCCCATTCTCTGATCGGTTCGTTCGAGGATTTGAACGCCTCCTCGGTGGATGATGTCACCAAGTTCTTCAAAACTTACTATGCGCCGGACAACGCCGTGCTGGTGCTGGCCGGCGACATCGACATCCCCGCGGCGAAGAAGCTCGTAGAAACTTACTTCGGCGACATCCCGGCGCAGCCCCAGCCCAAGCACCCGGACATGACCGAGCCTTCCACCGTGAAGCCTCGCACCGAGGTTTACAAGGATCCTCTGGCGCAGGTTCCGGCGGTGGTCATCGGCTACCCTGGACCGAAGCGCCGGAGCCCGGATTACTATGCGCTGGGCATGCTGGACTTGCTGCTGACCGGGGGTGACAGCTCGCGCTTCCAGCAGAACCTGGTCAAGGGCAAGCAGTCCGTGATTCAGTACGAGGCCAACCTGGGCTGGCCGTTCGCCGGCCCCAGCGATTACCAGGACCCCGGCATCTACGGCATGTTTCTGCTGTACAGTCCGGCCTTCAAGGGCACTGACATCGTGGAGCAAGCGCAGGCCGAGATCGCCAGCATCCAGAAGGACGGCGTGGACCTGAAGGAGTTGAATCGGGCCAGGACAACTCTGCGGGCGACGATGATCGGCCGCCTGCAGGTCTCTCTCGAGCGCGCCATCCTGCTGGGCAAGTATGAGCGCTTCGACGGCAATCCCGACTACGTCAACACCGAACTGGCTTCCTATCTCGCTGTGACGCCCGAACAGGTCCAGGCCGCGGCTAAGAAGTACTGCGTGCCGGAGCGCCGCTTCGTTTTGGAGATCCAGCCGGCGCCCAAGACGGAGAAGCCGCAACCATGAAGAAAGTGAGACTACCGCTGATTGCACTGGCCGCCGCCATGACACTCTCCGCACAACAGATCGACCGGACCAAGCTTCCCCAGACGGGAGCCTTGCCGCCCTTCAAGCTGCCGCCTACCTTCGAGAGCACGCTGCCGAACGGCCTGCGAGTGGTGCTCGTCGAGGACCGGCGCTTTCCGCTGGTGACCGTGCGCCTGGCCTTCGAAGCCGGATCCAAGTTCGATCCTAAAGACCTGCCCGGCCTTTCCGAGGCGGTCGCAACGCTGCTGACCGAAGGCACCAAGACCCGGACCTCGCGCCAGATCGCAGAGCAACTCGCCGACATTGGCGGCGCTCTCAAAGCAGCTTCGGGTTCCGACGGGCTGACGGCCCAGGGCAACGCGCTGGCCGAGAATCTGCCCCAACTGCTCGACCTGCTCGCCGATGTCACCCTGAACGCGTCGTTTCCCGAGGATGAAGTCAAGCTGTACAGGTCAAAGCGCGGGCAGGAATTGCTGGCCCAGCGTGCGGAGGCCTCCTTTTGGGCGGATCAAGCCATCACCGCCGCGGTTTACGGTTCGCACCCCTACTCCCGGATTAACCCGACTCCCGAGTCGATCGCCAGGCTCGACCGCGATACTTTAGCCCGCTTCCGTGACGCGCATCTGGCTCCCAACAACGCGACGCTAATCCTGCTCGGCGCCATTCCGGCACGCGAAGAAGCCCTGAAGCTAATCAACGCCAGGTTCAGCGCCTGGCAGAGAAGGGAACTGCCCGCGCGCCCCGCGCCGGACTTCCCCGCGCCCAAGCGCACCATTACGCTGGTGGACCGGCCCGGTTCCGTCCAGGCCGACATCCGCGTGGGCCACCTGGCCGTAGATCGCCTGAGCAAGGACTACTTCCCACTGACGGTAGGGAATACGATTCTCGGCGGAGGCGCGAGTTCGCGGATGTTCATGAACATCCGCGAGAAGCAGGGCTTCGCTTACGACGCGCACAGCAGCCTCCTGTCGCGCAAGAACGCCGGTCTCTTCATGGCCGTGACCCAGGTGCGCAATGAAGTCCTCCAGCCCGCCCTGGAGTCGCTCCAGAAGGAACTGGAGACGATGGCCAAGCAGCCCGTGGCCGCGGCGGAACTGACCGACGTCAAGAACTACATCAGCGGCAATTTCGTAATGGGGCTGGAGACCCAGGCGGGATTGGCGACGCAACTTGCCAACATGAAGCTGCTCGGTTTGCCCACGAACTATCTGGAGACGTACACTGCCCGCGTTCGCGCGGTGGAGCCCGGCGAGATCGAGGCCGTCGCCGCCAAGTATGTTGCGCCCGCCGAGGCCAGCATCGTCGTGGTGGGCGATGCTTCCGCGATCGGCAAGACCCTGGAGAAGTTCGGTCCGGTCACGGTCGAAAAAGCCCAGTAAAGCCGGTCTCCGGCCATGGAAGTAATCCAGCATTGGGTCGTACAGTACGGCTATCTGGGGATCTTCTCTCTCCTCGTTCTAGGCATTGTCGGGCTTCCCGTCCCGGATGAGACTCTACTGGCTTTCGCCGGCTATCTCATCCGACGCGGCGATTTGAAGGCTTTGCCGACCTGGCTCGCGGCGCTTCTCGGGAGTATGTGCGGGATTACGATCAGTTATATCGTGGGCCGAACGACCGGCTACTATCTGATTCGCAAATTCGGACCGCGCATGCATTTCCCGCCGGAGAAGCTGGACCTCGTGCATCACTGGTTCCACAAGTTGGGGGGCTTCACTCTGACGTTCGGCTACTTCGTGCCCGGGGTGCGGCACTTCACTGCCGCCGTGGCGGGCGCTTCCCGCCTCGAGCTCCCCGTCTTCGCCGCCTTTGCCTACGGTGGCGCTCTGCTTTGGACCAGTTCTTTTCTTGCTCTCGGTTACTTCCTGGGAGACCTTTGGTCGCAAGGTTTGAGCTCGGTGCACAAGCTGGCCCTCGTGGCGGGCGGCTTGGCAGCCGCAGTGATCGTCGGGTACTTACTCTACCGGCGCCGCCGTACCCGCTAGCAGATACTCCACCATCGCCCGCAGCGCTTTCGAGCGGTGACTGACTTGCAGTTTCTGCTCGGCGCTCACTTCGCCGAAGGTGCGGTTGAACGGCGGATAGAAGAACAACGGGTCGTAGCCGAAGCCGTTCGCGCCGCGGGGCGCCTCCGCTATGCGGCCCTCCACCGTCCCGCGAAAGGTCCGGATCAGCTTGCCCGCTTCGGCCAGCGCCACCACGCAGACGAACCGCGCCGAGCGGTCTTCAACCCCGTGGAGTCGTTCGAGCAGGAGCCGGTTATTGGCCTCGTCAGTCGCGCCGTCGCCTGCGAATCGCGCCGACAGGACGCCCGGAGCGCCGTCCAGCGCGCGCACTTCCAGGCCCGAGTCGTCCACGAACAACGGCCCCGGTGCGTGCAGGCTGTAATAATGCGCCTTCTGGACGGCGTTTTCCTCGAAAGTCGCGCCGGTTTCTTCGCAGGGCGGGAGGTCCCGAAGTCCGGGCAGGGTCTCCAGTTCAAGACGGCCGGTCGCCAGGCGGAACTCGGCGAGTTTGCCTGGGTTGGTTGTGGCGCAATACAGTTTCACGGCAGTCCGAGGATGCCACGTTGGATCTCAATCAGCTTGGCGATCGACCCGCGCGTCAGATCGACCAGACGCTGCATCTGGGCGTCGTCGAAAGGGGTTTGCTCGGCCGTGGCCTGCACCTCGACGAAGCGCCCCGAGCCGGTCATCACCACGTTCATGTCCACCTCGGCCCGCGAGTCCTCCTCATAGCAAAGGTCCACGAGCAATTCGCCGCCCACGATGCCGGCGCTGATCGCCGCCACGCAATCCCGCACTGGCAGACTCTTGATCGCTCCGCATTCCAGCAGGCGCCGGAAGGCGAGCCCCATTGCCACGAAGGCCCCTGTGATCGATGCCGTCCGCGTTCCGCCGTCGGCTTGCAGCACGTCGCAATCCAGGATGATCGACCGCTCCCCGAGCGCCGCCAGGTCCACCACCGAGCGCATGGACCGGCCGATCAGCCGCTGAATCTCGTGGGTCCGGCCCGAGGGCCGGCCCTTGGTGACTTCCCGTGGAGTGCGCGTTACCGTCGAGCGCGGCAGCATCGAATACTCGGCCGTCACCCAGCCCCGGCCTGAGCCGCGCAGGAACTGAGGGACACCCTGTTCCACGGTCGCCGCACAGAGCACGTGCGTGTTGCCGATCTCGATCAGCGCGGAGCCCTCGGCAGTCTTTAGGAAGTCCGTCGTAATGCGCACCGGGCGCGTCTCGCCCGGCGTCCGGTTATCAGGCCGCATGATCATGCTGATCTCAACATCGCATAAAAGAGCAGAGACATGAGGATCAATCCAAGCACCACCAGGAGGATGCAGGGCACCGCGCCGCCCGGGGTCGCGGATGCGAGCTTCTTTTTCTTTCCCGCCAGTTTGAGTTTAGCCACTGTTAGAATGAAAACAAATGGCGCGCTCCGGCGCAACTGCCGCCCGCGCGGCGGACCGGTTTTATCGAGTCTCTCTTCTAGGGCTGGTCGCCAGCGCCCACGCGGCGCTCATCGGCTCCGGCTACATTCATGTCTGGCCGGTCTTGGCCGCCGTACACTTGCTGCCCGTCCTGGCAGTGTTCCTGATTTTCAAGGCGAGGCCCGTCTGGGCGCACGCCGTTAAGGCGCTGGCCCTGGCCGAACTGCTGGCGGCCGCCTTGCTGTCGGACACTGCGGCATTCTTTCTCTTTCTTGGCGCCTTTCTTTCCTTCCTGGTTGCCACGCAGGCGAGCGAGGAGATTCTGCGCGCCGCCCGCGGGCGCTTCCAGGTGGCGCGGGGCGAGTTGCGCGGCTTCTACTGGCGTCTGGGGACGCTGATTGCGATTATCGCTCTGGTGATCCCTGGGGTGACCAGCGGCCTGTTTTTCGTTTTGCCGCGCACGGCCCACGCCGCTTTCTCCCGCCTCGCCTCCGAGCGTTACCATCTGCCCGGTTTTTCCGCCGAAGTTCGGCTCGGCCAGATCGGCTCGATCCTGGACCGCGGCACACCGGCCATGCATGTGCGCATCGTCGGGGCGGCGGGGCCGATGTCAATCAAATGGCGGGGCGCGGCGCTCAGTTCTTTCGACGGCAAGCGATGGACGGCACCGGGAGGACCTGGCGAGACGATCCGCGTGGATGAAGACCGCTCTATTCTCGCGGACGACGACCAGCGCCGGCTCGCGGGCCGGCGGATCACCTATGAAGTTCAGTTGGAGGCCATCAACTCCAACGTGCTGTTCCTGGCGGGCGTCCCCGAGGTGCTTTGGATCGCCTCGCCTTCCATCACTCGCGCTCCCGGCGCGGTTTACCGGCTTGGCTCTGCCCCCGTCGAGCGGCTGCGCTACGGCGCCATCAGCTACCTGGAAGCACCGCGGCCCCAGGCTCGTCCCGGCGACGGGTATCTCCAACTTCCCGCCATCGATGGCCGGATCCGCGCGCTGGCCCTCGAAGCCACGTCGGGGTACTCGTCGGACGAGGCCAAGACGGCAGCCTTGGAACGCTATCTTCGGAGTAACTTCGGGTATACTACCGATCTCCCTTCCAGTGAGCCATCCGACCCGCTGGCTTACTTTCTTTTCGACCGGAAGCGTGGCCACTGCGAATACTTCGCGACCTCGATGGCAGTCATGCTTCGCACACTGGGCATCCCTTCGCGGCTGGTCACGGGCTTCCACGGTGGCGTTCTGAATCCGGTCACTGGATGGTACGTGGTTCGCGCCTCCGACGCCCACGCCTGGGTGGAGGCATGGACGCCGGAACAGGGCTGGATGACTTACGATCCCACGCCCTCCGCTCCTCGCGCGGGAGAGGGGTCCCGGTGGGCAAGGCTGCTTTTCTACACCGACGCCGCCGAGCTGTTCTGGCAGAACTGGGTGGTGAACTACGATCTGGGGCGGCAGGTGACGCTGGCCTCCCGCATGGGAAATTCCGGCCTGACGTTCGGCGCGCGCTTTGGGGATCGGATCAGATTGGCGTGGCTGCGAACCCAGGCAGCCGCGCTTAAGGCTCTGAGGCGGTATGGGCTGATATTGCTGTCCGTATTGGCCGTGGCTGCTGCTCTGCGCTTTGCCGCTCCGCGGGCCGCGGCCTGGTGGAATACCCGCCGGCGGCTTAGAAAGGTGCATCGCGGAGAGGCTGTTGCTTCGGACGCCACGCTGCTTTACGTTCGAGCGCTCGACATCCTCAAGCGCCGCGGATTCCCAAAGCCCGCCTGGCTCACTCCCGCTGAGTTCGCGCGCACGCTTCCGCCTTCGGGAACGGCGGAGCTGGTGGCCGGCCTCACCACTGCCTACCACCAGCTCCGCTACGGCGAAGCCCGCGACGCCGCCCCCCGCATGGCGGCGCTGCTCCAGCAATTGGAGCGGCTCACTTAGTCAGCGCCACATACCAGACTGCTTTCATTTCCGCCAGCGCGGCGAGCTTTTCCGCGGCGATCCGCCCGACCAGCGTCCGCGGGGCCTTCCCGCTGGAGATCGTTTCGAAGCCGATTCGTTTGAGCTGAGCGATAGTCTCCGGCGACAGGTCCCCGAGGGTCAGCTCGATCTTCAGCTTCCCTGGATTCGGCCCGCCTTGCTTCAGTTGCTCAACGATTGCGGAAAGCGATGCGTCAAGCTTCGAGGCCGTTGCCCGGACCTGCGCCACCGTTCTTGGCATAAGTTCCATTACGCCAAATTGGGCGCGGCCCTTGAGCGGAAAGTTGCTTTGCGCTGCGTCAGCCACTTCCCCGAACACGCCGCGGTAACTGACCCCGTCCGGCATCTCGACGGGAACCTCGACGCGCCGGGGCTGTCCATCCGTCGTCACCGTCATCTCTTCCACCGCCACGAAGGAAGTGAACTGGGTCATCAGGCGGTAATCCAGCCCGAGTTGAGTGATGGCCTCGCGCACGTCCTCTCTTGGCGTTCCGCTCAGATCATCGATGCGGGCGCGCGCCCACAACGTGGCCAGCACCTCGTGATCCGGTTCCGTGGCCGGCAGATCCACCGCGATTTCGCGCGTCACGGGCCGCCCCGACATCTTCCCTCTCAGACGAACAATGCCGCGGCCGGACCGTTGATAGCGGCCGGTGAGGATGATCGGTTTGGCGCCGAACAGGTCGGGAATGCGGGTTGGATAGACGTCCGTGACCGCCAGCCCTCCCCAGTCCACGGCGATGTCGGTCAGGAGGGGGTTGCGGACACGCTCATGGAAGCGGCGCGCAGCGGCCTCGCCGTCGTCAGTCAGGCCCACATACTCGACCTCGCCCCGGCCGTACTGCGCCATTTTATCGAGCAAAAGTCGGTTGACCGAATTGCCGATGCCAAAAGAGAAGATCCGCGCGTTCGGATGCTTCTGAATCTCGGCGATGATCTCCAGGTCGTTGCCCACGTAGCCGTCGGTCATAAAGCACACGACCCGGAGGTGGGACTGGGAATCGGAAGGCTCGAGCGCCGCCCGAATGGCCTTCATCATCTCCGTTCCGCCGCTTCCCCGGCGGGATGCGAGAAACGCCTGGGCCATAGTCAGGTTCTCGCGCGTGGCACGCACGGGCTCGGGGAATAGGATGCTCGTGTCCCCCGAGAAAGTAATCAGATTGAAGGTGTCTTGCGAATACAAACCCTCCAGCGCGAGCTTCATGGCCTGCTTGGCCTTCTCGATGGGGCGGCCGGTCATCGATCCCGAGGTGTCCAGCACGAAGACCAGTTCCTTAGGCGTCACGTCCGCCGCAGTGATGCGTTCCGGCGGCTGAACGATCAGGGTGAAAAAGCCGCCTCTGGCCGCACTGTGCGCCAGGAACGCATCCTGGATCTTGTTCCCGGCGACCTCGTAACGCAGGATGAAGTCCTTGTTCGGGATCACCGCCCTATCCCTCAAGCGGACTACCGCTTTGCTTGCGGCGGGCCGGGCGACATCGACTTCGTGCGTGGATGACAACAGCTCAGCGACCGGCACGCCGGCATCCAGCGTGACTGCCACTGAGATGTCATGGCCCGCCCGGGTGCCGGGCTTCGCGACCGGCGGCGTGATCCGGGAGGCGTCCAACGCGCGGGGAATGTAGCGCGGTCCCACCACCATCGGGAATACGAACTCGTAAGCGCCCTCTTCGTACTTGAGCGTCTCGACGTAGCTGATGATGACCTTGACGCTTTCGCCAGGCATGATGTTGGCCACCATCTGGGTGAAGATGTTGGGCCGTTCCTGGTCGAGCAGGGCCGCGACCTTCCCGGCGGCGCGGGCGGCATCGTAGATTTTCTGCGCCTCCTCGCGGCGCTTGATCTTGCCCCGCACCACGCGGCCGCCGACCAGCATCGTCATGTCATCCACGGCGGCGTTATGCGGCAACGGAAAGGTGTAGACGGCTTCGATCTTCTCGCTGAACGGATTCTCGAACTCCTGGGTGACGGTGACCCGCGCGAGAAAGCCGGTGATATCGGCCTTCACCTCGGTGTGCTTGAGCGGACACGCGGCCGCGGGCTTTCCATCGGAACCCAAGCGAAATAGCGAACCTTCGGTGACTTCCGGATCTTGAGCGGATCCGGCCGGTCCCGAGAGAATTAGAAAGGCTGCCGCGACTGCCAGCAGTGCTCCGGATGTTTTGCGCTTCATGGAAATCCTCCTCGTACGGAAAATGCTGCGAGGAGGAGGTTCCTTTCAGCGAGGCGAAGATTGACGGCGAATGGGGATTTCGAGGGTCACGGGAACGCCGCCTTGGTCGCGCGAAAAGGTCACGACGAGCTTCTGCTCTTCAGGCGGCACATCCAGGGTGTAGGCGCCGCCGCTCGTCGCGGCCGTGTCGAGCAGAACTTTGGCCCCCGCGCCGCCAGACGTCACTTGAAGGCGCCCGCTCTCCAAAGGCTCGAACACCACGCGGACGAGGTCGCCGGCCTGAAACTCCGTCTGTGCATCGACTTCGGCGTAACCGCCCTCAACACTCCTGCGCAGGATTCGGTAAGGAATGATAGACGCCTGCGAGGGGGCACGCGCGCAATGACTGCACCATGCCTAACGCCGGAGCGGCCCTTCAGCGGCGCATCGCTGGACTGTGCGGCGTCCGCCAGCGCTGACTTCTCAGAGCTGACCGTCTGCACCGGCGCAGCCGCCGTCGTCACCTCGGCTGGCTGCGCCGCCGGCGCTTCCATTGATGCAGGCGGGACGGCGACGGCGTCTTGCCTCACCACCGCCTTGCGGGCCGGTGCGACCGCCGGCTGCGGGGCCTGCGGCGCCGGCAGCTCCTGACGCTTCGCCATGAGCACCGGCTCAGGTTTTGGCTGCGGCGCGCTGCTGCGCACTACCACAATCGCCACCACCGCTGCCGCGGCGAGGCCGCCCGCGAGGGCCCAGCGCCATCCCAGACTGAGGCGGGGCCGTTCGGGCTCCGGCAGCGCTCGCAGCAGCTCGCGGCGCGCCGCCGGGTCGGCGATCAATTCCTTAAGCGCCTGGTCCCGGTTGAGCTCGTTAAACAGATCCTGGTCGGTGAGCGCGGCCTCAAACAGCGCCCGGCGTTCCTCTTCCGTAAGCGTACCGGTGGCGTAGCCGCCGAGCAGCTTCCGGATGTCTTCGGGCCTCATTTGCCAGCCTTCCAGTCTCCGCCCATCTGATCCAGCAATTCTTTGCGGCAGCGGAAGTCCCAGGTGTAAACCGTATTGATCGAGCCGGCGCCGAGAATCCGCTGGATCTCGCTAAAACTATTCCCTTGCAATTTTAGCCGGATCATCTCCCGGCAGCGAGGGCCCAGCTTCGCCAGCGCGGCCGATAGCCGATCCAGCAATTCCTGCCTCTCGGCGCACTCCTCCGGGTCCGCGCCCGGGTCAGCCAGCGGCAGGTCGTCAACCGAGACCTGGGTATTCTCCCCCCGGCGATAAGTTCTTCCTCCGCAAGCCGGCGATCTTGAACCGGGTGATCTGGAGCGAAAGCGGCACCAGTTCCTCGATCGCGCCAACCTGGGCGTACTTGGTGTGGAGGAGCAGCATCACCTCCTGCGCGACGTCCTCGGCCGCGTCCCTCGATATATGAGATGCCGCGTAGCCCAGAATCCTTTCGCGCAGCCGGGATAGGATCTCGTCGCGTTGCATCTCGGGCTGGGCCGCTACTTCTTCGCGGGCGCCGTCCGCGGCTGTGGGAAGTATGGGTCGGGCTCGGGCACGGCCGCCCCGTCCTTCCTCGGCGAAGATGCGCCGAAGTTTACACCCGAGCCGGAATCGTGGACCACGGCCTGCCCGCCGCCCACGGTGTCGTCATAGGCGCCCAGGACGGTGAGTATGTGGCCCTTGCCGGCCAGCGCCTTACGGACTTCCTCGGGCACGCGCGATTCGATCGACACCTCGCAGCCGCCGAACTCCAGCTTGGTGAAGCGCGGCGCTTCCAGCGCCGCCTGGATGTTCATCCCATGGTCCACGACATTCGAGACGAACTGGGCGTGCGCCTGGGCCTGGTTCAAACCGCCCATGATCCCGAAGCCGATGTGCGTGTTGCCGAGCTCCATGAACGCCGGAATGATGGTGTGGAACGGCCGCTTTCGCGGCGCGAGAGCGTTGGGGTGGTTGCGATCGAGCGTAAACAGGGCGCCGCGGTTCTGAAGATGAAAGCCCATGTCGGGCACGGTCAGCCCCGATCCAAAGCTCCGGTACAGGCTCTGAATCAAGGACACGATGTTGCCGTCCTTATCGACCACGGACAGATAAATTGTGTCGCCTACTCCGGCGGGAGGATTGCCCGCGGCGACGTCGCACCTGGCGCGCGCGGGGTCGATGAGGGCGGCCCGCTCGGCGGCGTACTTCTTGTCGAGCATGCCTGCCAGCGGGATGCTGGGCGAAACGTGGATCGGCGACGTAGCGGGCCAGGTCCTGGTAGGCGAGCTTCTGCGCCTCGATCTTGCTGTGCCAGGCCTCGGCCGTCAGCGGCCCCAGCTTGGGCAGCGCGAAGGTCTCCATGATGTTCAGCATCGCCAGCGCCGCGACGCCCTGGCCGTTGGGCGGCAGTTCGTATACTTTCCAGCCGCGGTAGTCGGTCGAGATCGGCGTCACCCATTCCGACTGGTACTCCGCAAAATCCGCCTCGGTCAGCGTGCCGCCGAGCCATTCCGCCATCTCCACCGTGTTCTTGGCGATCACTCCCTTGTAGAACGCGGGCGCTCCCCCTTTCGCCACGAGTTCCAGGGCCCTTGCCAGATCGGGGTTCTTGAAGATAGCCCCCATGCGGGGCGCCTCACCATCGGGGAGAAAGACGGCGCGGCCGGTTACGTCGCGGCTCAGTTTGACGAGCGAGGCGCGCCACGCCTCCGAAATCAGCTCCGTGACCGGGAAGCCATTCTTGGCGTAGTAGATCGCCGGCTGAAACAGATCCGCCCAGGGCAGCCGGCCGAAGCGCTTGTGCAGCTTCTCCCAGCCGTCCACGCAGCCCGGCACGGTCACGCTGTGGATGCCCTCCTGGGGCATCGCGGTGATCTGCTTGCCCTCCAGAAAATCTATGCTGAGCCCCTTGGGAGACCAGCCGCTGGCGTTGATCCCGGTCAACTTGCCGGACTTGGCGTCCCAGTAGATAGCGAATAGATCGCCGCCCATGCCGTTGGACATCGGTTCGACGACGCCCATCACCGCGTTGGCCGCGATGGCCGCGTCCACCGCCGAACCGCCGCGCGCCAGCACCTGTGCGCCGGCCTGCGAGGCCAGTGTCTGGCTGGTGGCCACGATGCCTTGGCGGGTGATCACCATCGAGCGGGCTTGGGTCCTGGAAGCGGAGAGAGCCGGGATCTGTGACATTGACATTGCGATCGCGGCCGCCAGCGCCGCGCTCCTCATAGTGGATCGCATAGGATGTTTCTACTATACGACGGGCCGCGCCGCCACTTGCGTCACTCGTATCGCAAGGCGACGAGGGGATCGACCTTGGTGGCCCTCCGCGCCGGCAGATAGCAGGCGGCGAGGATCACCGCCATAAGCAGCCCCGCCATGGCCGCGAAAGTGGCAGGATCCAAGGCATCGATGCCGTACAACAGACCTCGCATATACCTGGTGAGGCCAAACGCTCCCAGCGCTCCGGCAGCAACTCCCGCCAGGCCCAGCGCCACGCCCTGACGGAACACCAGGCTGAGTACGTCGCCCGGCTGAGCGCCGAGCGCCATGCGGATGCCGAATTCGGACGTACGCCGCGCAACTGCGTAGGCCATGACACTGTAAATGCCCAGGGCGGCAAGGGCCAAGGCGACACCCGAGAACAGGGTCAGCAGCAACGTCAAGAACCGCGGCCGGGCCTGCGCGAGCCTGACGACCTCGTCCAGGGTGCGTGCCTGGGCGATGGGGAGCGAAGAGTCGAGTTGGGCAAGTACGGAGCGGGCAGGCCCGAGCAACCGCATCGGGTCGCCTTGGGTGCGGATGAGGACGTACATGGTTCTGGGCGCCCCGGTCTGGCGGTAGGGCAGAAAGATTTCGGCGCCGGCGCGCTTCTCCATGCCTCCGTTCTTGATATCGCCGACCACGCCCACTACAGTGCGCCATGGGTCTCTGAAGACGGGACGGATCCGCTTGCCGATGGCGCTCTGGTTGGGCCAGTAGGTACGAGCCATGGTCTGGTTAATTACGACGGTCTGGGGCGCGCCTTCGCCGTCGCGGTCGTCCAGAAAGCGCCCTTCGACCAGGCGGGCCCCCAGGGTTTCGAAGAACCTGGGTCCGGCGGTCTGGTAGAAATCGATGTTCTGCAGGGGGCCGCCGGGTCTGGCGACGAAGCCTTCTATCTGGGTGTCGTTGGCGTCGAGCCGGCGGATAGGAGGCAGGCCACCGGCGAACGAAACCGACTGGACGCCGGGAATTGCGGAGAGCCGCTCCGCGAATCGGGTCCAGAACGAGCGGACACCAGAGTCCTCCGAGTAAATGGCTTGGGGCAGGGAAAGCCGGAAGGTGAGGACGCCGGCCGGGCGGACACCGAGGTCGACGGCTTGCAGATTCCAGAACGCCCGCAGCATGAGCCCGGACCCGATTAAAAGGACGAGCGCGAGGGCAAGTTCGCCGACCACCAGGAACTTGCGGAGGCGGTTGGCCCCCAACGACGCGGTGGTGCGCCCGCCGGAGGCCTTGAGCGACTCGGCCGTACGGTCCTTGAATCCATGCGCGAGCGGGGCGAGCCCGAAGACCAGGCCGGTAGCACATGAGAGTCCAAGGCTAAACAGGAGCACTCGCCAGTCGACGGAAATCTCCGAAGCGCGGGGGATGCTCTGCTGGCCGGCGGCGATTATGAGACGGAGGCCGGCGAACGCGAACAGCAGGCCCACCAAAGCGCCGGAGAGCGACAACACCACGCCTTCCATGAAGAACTGGCGGAGAAGCGCGAAGGAGTTGGCTCCCATGGCGGTGCGGATGGCGACTTCCCGCTGGCGGGTCTCAGCGCGGGCGAGCAGGAGACTGGCGACGTTCACGCAGGCGATGAGAAGGACGAAGCCGACGGCTGCGAGCATGATGAGCATGGAGGCGCGAACGCCCCCGACAACATCTTCTTGAAGCGGGAAGCTGACGATGGGGTGTTGCTGAGGATGGAGCACGTGCGAGGTGGGAGAAGCTTGGGAGCCGTATTGCCGGACCAGCGCCGCGATCTCCTGCCGCGCCTGCTGAAGGGAGACCTCCGGCCTCAGGCGGCCGAGGAGGTAAAGGGAGTGGTTGCCGCGGCCTCCGGGATTAGCGGGGTCGATCTGAAGGGGCGACCACAATTCGGGCGGATCGACTTCGCCGGGCGGAAAGGTGAACCCGGGCGGCATGACCCCGATGATGGTGCAGGGACGGCCCTGGAGGCGCGCTTCGCGGCCGATGATCTCGCGCTGGCCTCCGAAGGCTCGCAGATAGAGGCCGTGGGAGATGACGACGGTGAGAGGGGCGCCGGGCGCGTCATCCTCGGCCGTGTGGACCCGGCCGAGCAGGGGAGCCACGCCCAGGCTCCGAAGTAGTCCGCCGGAGACGGCGGAAGTGGTGATCCTCAGCGGTTCGGCTCCACCTCCCAAGTTCGCCCCGCCGATGGTCCACGCGTCGAGCGACTGCCAGGATTTGAGGTCGCGGCGAAGTTCCACGTATTCGATGGGCGAGGTCCAGAACTTCCGGAGGCCGCCGCCGGGGAACCCGGGGAACTCCGTATAGAGGCGGACGAGGCGTTCCGGTTGAGCGTACGGCAACGGCCGCATGATTACGGCGTTGACGACGCTGAAGATCGCGGTGGTGGCGCCGAAGCCCAGACCCAGGCAGAGGACGGAGGCGGCGGTGAATCCCGGGCTTCGAAGCAAGCCGCGGAGAGCGTACCGGAGCGTGCGCATAACATACAATACGCACTCCGCGACACGATCGTGCGCAGAGATTTAGCGGCCGCCGAAGGTGTAGCCGACCACGGCGCCGTATTCCGGCACGAAGTTGCTGCCGAACTGGAAGAAGTTGCGCACCCAGTGCGCGTCAAACTCCGGCCGCACGAAGATCGAGTTTGTGACGTAGAAACGCAATCCCGCGCCGAAATGCACCTGGAGATGGTTGGAACTCGCGAGGTAAGTGTTCGACGAGACTGCACCCCAGGATTGCATTGCAGGATGCCGGCAGGTAGAACCTCAAGCTAGTACCGCCGAGCCCGGCCTGCAACTCGGGAACGACCCTTTTCTGCCCAACCGCCGGTTTCCAGATACCGTTGATGTCGTAGAAGATCGGACGGTACGACAGCCCGGAATAGTCGCTCTTGCCTGGGCGAAGCGACAACTCACCGCCGATCCCGAAGTGGGGCGTGACAAAGACCGACGCGCCCAGTTTCAGGGCGGTGCCGTTCAGCTTGGGGGTGCCAATGAAATCACCGGTGCCGAAGGTGTCAATCATACTGTCCGTTGGAGCTGTTCGTAATCGCGGTGGCGCCGACATAAGCGTCGAAGCTGCCCTGTGCGGCAGCCAGGGTCACGAAGAGCAGCGGAAGCGCAGCCAGCGAGATGCCGCGGGATAGAATCCTCATATTACAGTCTCCTCTCGAACAACGCGCGCACGGGATAGCCTCCGTCCGGCCTCACCGTACAGTCTTGTTGGATGAATGCCCGCCTGTTTTGGTTTCGCTCGACCTCGCGTGAACGGGTGGAGGCAGGTGGAGCCGGCACGTAGAGGAATGCACTTAAGTGCAGGTATTGCCGGTACTCGCATAGCCGCCGCATGGCGTGTCAAGTGTTTGCATACGGCCACCCACGTGCACTGCTAAGGCACTGAGAGTCTGACGGTAAGAAATGGAGAGCTTGTTATGGTTTTCAAGCGATTGATCGGATTGGTTTTTGCAGGCGCGCTGGCCTTCAGCGCTGGGGCGGCCGATTTTGTGATTCGCATCGCGCCACCCCGAGCCGTATACCAGAGGCGGCCCCCACCGCCCGGCCGTAATTATGTGTGGATCTCCGGGTACCAGAGTTGGAATGGCAACGGTTACACCTGGACCCAGGGTAGGTGGGAACAGCCTCCACGGGCGCGTGCCAAGTGGGTAGGGCATCGCTACACTCGCCAGAGGGGCGGCGGCTGGATATTCGTGCAGGGGCACTGGCGCTAGCCAGTAAATCGGCAAACCTATTTCCCGGCTCGGGATGGTCGCGCGCCCAGCGCAGATACTCCTCAACGGTGTAGAAGGTCTGGTTGCGGTAGAGACGGCCACCGTCTTCGAGCGGCGCGGTCCAGTCGAACCGCCAGTCGTCTCCCGTGCGTTTCATCCACTGGCGGAGACGTGTGTCCATCTCCTTCTCCAGGGAGGCCGCGGAGCGCTCACCGGCGAGATTGCGCTGTTCGAAAGGATCGTTTTGGGAGGGTCGTAAAGGACCCAAGGCTTGGCGGCGAAGCGGGCGTACATATGGGTCGGTGTGCGCACGCCGCGCCATGCGTTCTCGGTGCCGTCACCTTGGAAGGGGCCAAAGATCTGGAAGAACGCGGAGTCCGGACCTCTGGCGCTGCCGCCGGCGATTTGGCGAGACAGGTTGGCGCCTTGCATGTCCCGGTGGGGCGAAAGGCCAGACATGCCGAGTAGAGTCGGTGCGAAGTCGACGTGGGTGAAGAACTGATCGGAGACGGAGCCCGCCTTGACCTTGCCCGGCCAGCGCAGCACGCCGGGAACGCGAATCGACTCCTCCCAGGGCTTGCGCTCGAGGCGCAGGCCCTGCGAGCCGAGCATGTCGCCGTGGTCCGAACTGAACAGGACGATGGTGTTTCCGGCCAGACCGAGATCGTCGAGCGTGCGCATCAACCGGCCCACCTGGTCGTCGAGCGCCGTCACCAGTCGTAGGTTCTCGGCAATTTGAGGAGGTCCCGGGGCCCCGGGCGCCGGCCGCCAGTTCGGCCGCATCTTCAGCTTGAGCGGATCGTAGAGGCGCGAGTACTCCGGCGGCGCTTTGTACGGATCGTGCGGTGGGCCCCATTGGATGGTCAGATAGAAAGGGCGCGTATCGGTGCGGGCCTCGCGCAGGATCTCGACGCCGAGGTCGGCCCAGCCTTCGGCTTCAAACTTACCCAGGCGGAGCGGATCAGGCGTGCTGCGGAAGTGGGTGTGGATGTGGTGAAAGTGATTGCACTGCGTTTCTGGCGGCCCAAAACTTGAAGCCCTGCCGCCGTTCTCCCCCCGGCGGCACAGAGCCCGGCATGCGCGGCCCGCCGTCAAGGTGCCACTTACCCTAGGAGCCGGTGCGGTAGCCCGCGCCCCGCGGATCCGCGCCAGACTCACGGAGTTTTCGCGCAGCCTTTCAGTCGGTTGGCCACCATCCCGTTGCGGTGCGTGTATTGGCCGGTCGCTCACACGGCGCGCGCCGGGCAGCAGACCGGCGTGTTGGCGAAGGTGCGCCGCAGCCGCACGCCCTGGCTGGCGAGCCGGTCGATATTCGGCGTTCTGTGGACATCCTCGTTGCCTTCGCAGCCGAGCGCCTGCGCGCGCAACTGGTCGGGCATCAAAAACAGGATGTTCGGACAGGTCCTGCCGGCGGCAGGTCGACCGCAGCGGCGGCAAGGAACTCGCGCCGCGTCGAACCGGAACCGAGCGGCGTGGATGGCAGAGCGAGTTGAAGGGGCCCCGTCTTTTCCAAGCCATTGTAGATCCTGAGGCCGGCCGGAGTCACGCAAAGCTGGCACCGCTCCCTCCGCGGTCGCGGTTTGATGCTTCTGGCTCAGCGAGATGCCACTGAACCACGACCGGAGGGTGTGGTCAGTGCAAGCCCATGTGTGCCTCGCTTGGGTCGGGATGGAAAAGATGAAGAAGACGGCTCCATCGCGGGTGTTTGAAGTACAATTGAGGGCAGCCAGAATGTGAAATGGGAGATTCTGGCGAGAATGGACGGTGTCAAGTATGCAAAAAAGAAAACTGTGGTTTAGAATGCAATCATATCGAGTGGTAAGTTCTGCGCTCTTCTTCCTGCTTTTGGCCACGGTCGTTTCCGCAGCCGACCTCACGGGCAACTGGCAGGGCGATCTGGAGTCTCCCCAAGGCAAGGTTCAGGTCTCCTACTCCTTCAAACAAGACGGCGAGAACCTGACCGGCACATGGCAAGCAGCTCAGAGCCCTACCATCCAGATCACTGAAGGCAAGGTCACGGGTGACAAGGTTTCCTTTGTGGTAAAAATCGAGGCAGCCAATATTACCTTCGCCCACGAAGGTAAGATCGTCGGCGATGAGATCCAACTCACCATGAAGCCCAGCGGCGAATTCCCGGGCAGCACTGTGGTCGCTAAGCGGGTGAAGTAAATCGGGATTCCAGTTCTAGCCCGCTATTTCGTGATCCCCACCTGGCTCAGCAGCCACGCGTACTCGAAGGCGTGTATCCTTGCAGCCGGTCGTAGCGGCCCGACGGCGCCGCCGTGGCCCGCCGGGTCCATCTTGATCTTGAGCAGCAGCGGGTTGGCCAGTCGGTCTTCACGGTGCGCAGGCGCGCCACGTACTTGGCGGGCTCCCAGTACATCACCTGGCTGTCGTTGAAGCTGGTGGTCACCAGCATGGCCGGGTAGGCGCGCTTCTCCAGGTTGTCGTAGGGGCTGTACGTCTTCATGTAGTCGTACGCGGCCTTCTCGTTGGGGTTGCCCCACTCCAGGTACTCGCCCACGGTCAGCGGCAGCGTGGCGTCCATCATGGTGTTCATCACGTCCACGAACGGCACCGCGGCGTGCACCGCGCGGAACAGGTCCGGCCGCATGTTGACCACCGCGCCCATCAGCAGGCCGCCGGCGCTGCCGCCCTCGATCACCAGGCGGTCCTTGGAGGTCCACTTCTCGCTGGATCAGGTATTCGGCGCAGTCGATGAAGTCGAAGAACGTGTTCTTCTTCTTCATGAGCATGCCGTCCTCGCGCCACTGTTCGCCCATCTCGTCGCCGCCGCGGATGTGCGCGATGGCGTAGGCCATGCCGCGGTCGAGCAGGCTCAGCCGGTGGCTGGAGAACGTGCGCCGGCATGCCGATGCCGTAGGAGCCGTAGCCGTAGAGGAAGAGCGGCGCCTTGCCGTCGCGCGCGAAGCCCTTCTTGTACACGATGGAGATCGGCACCTTGACGCCGTCGCGCGCGGTGGCCCACAGGCGCTCGCTGGCGTACTGCTTCGGGTCGTAGCCGCCCAGCACTTCCTGCTGCTTTAGCAGGGTGGATTTGCCGGTGGCGATGTCGTAGTCGAAGACGCTCGACGGCGTCATCAGGCTCTGGTAGTTGTAGCGATAGGTGCGGGATTCGTAATCCGGCGTGCCGCCCGGGAACGACCGAATAGACCGGCTCCGGGAAGGCTATCTCCGTCCACGCGCCGGTTCTGAAGTCGTGGATGCGCAGGTGGTCCAGCGCCTCGCCTCTCTCCACCGACACGGCGAAATCCTTGAACAGGTCGATATCCTTGATGCGCACATCGTCGCGGTGCGCGACGAACACCTTCCAGTTCTTCGGAGCCGGGTCGTTCTCCGGCGCGGTCATCACCGCGAAATTGCTGCCGCTCCTGTTGGTGCGGATGTAGAACAGGCCTTCGCGATGGTCCAGGTAGTAGCGGTGCTTCTTTTCGCGCGGCAGAAAGACGGCGAATTGATCCGCCGGCCGGTCGGCGCGCAGGTAGCGGGCTTCGGTGGTGTCCGTGGCCTCGCTTTGCAGCAACAGGTATTTCTTGTCGCGGGTCTTGCCGACGTCGATGTCGTAGAGCTCGTCCTTCTCGTCGTAGAGCAGGTCGAACTTCGCCGTGCCCAGCACGTGGCGCCAGAGCTTGTCGCTGCGCTTGGTGACGGCGTCTTCGGTGGTCAGGAAGAGCGTCTTGTTGTCCGCTGCCCAGGCCAGGGAGGTGACGCGCTCGGTGGTGTCGGGCAGCGTCTGGCCGGTGCGCAGATCCTTCACGCTGCAGCGCAAACTGGCGGAAGCCGGTGTAGTCGATGGTGTAGGCCAGCAGGTTCTGGTCGTCGCTCACCTGGAAGCCGCCGAGACCGACGAACTTCTGGCCCTTGCCCAGTTCGTTGAGATCGAGCAGCACCTCTTCGGGCGCCTCCATGGTGCCTTTGCGGCGGCACTGGATGGGGTACTGTTTGCCCTCCTCGGTGCGCGAGTAGTAGAGGTAGCCGCGCCGCGGCGTGGGGACGGAGAGGTCGGTCTGCTTGATGCGTCCCAGCATCTCCTTGTAGAGCGCGTCGCTGAACGGCTCCAGGTCCTTGGTCATGCCCTCGGTGTAGGCGTTCTCGGCTTCCAGGTACTGGATCACCTTGGGGTTGGACTTTTCGCGCAGCCAGAAGTAGTCGTCGATCACGGTGGCGCCGTGCCGCACTTCGCGATGCTCGACGCGCGGCGCGGTTGGCGGTGTCTGTGCGGCAACTACCATGACTGAGAACAATCCGAGCAGGAGCAAATGGCCGAAAGGCGTCATGCACTTTAGCCTACTGCGGGCGTGTGGGCACTGCAAATGCAGGCGCGCGGCGCCGCGAGCCCGCTCAATCGGAGAATACCGCGATCCTGAGGTACTAGTGCGTACCAGGATCGAAGTACCGTCCAAATACTCTTGTTTTCATATGGCAGGAACTATTCAATAGAAGCTTGAGACACGAATTAGATTTCGCTGCATAGTTGCTGGAACTTTTCGAGGAGATAACATATGATCCGTCAATCCAGTTTTTGGGCCATCGCTGCCCTCGCAGTGCTGTTGGCCTGCACAGTTTCCGCAAAGAAGGGCACGAACCCAGGCGAGATCGCTGTCCCGGTGCCGGGGAGCAGCTCGCTCACGGACGTGCAGATCGTCTATCCCACTTTCGGCATCAAGGTATCCGGCGCGATCCGGGTAACCAACAATCTAGCCAACGACCCCGGGATTGTGAACGTCGAGCTTTACGTGGACGGCCGGCTGTACGGCTCGTCGGCTACCTCTCCCTTCACCGTTACGTGGAACGCAGGCAGCGAAAGTAAAGGCTTTCACAGACTGCAGCTCAGGGCCTACGACTCGGTCGGCAACTTCATTCTCTCGCAGGAGATCGTAGTATCCAGGTAAACTTTCACCTCACTACCAGGCCAGCTCGGGCTAAGCTGTCGGTTGTGAGAGAGTGGGTGGCGCCAAAGCGCGCGACGGTCAGGTATAGAGGTTGTCCTGGCTCCGCTCGTTGTTCCACTCCGGTGTCGGCTCGAAGTAGCCGGGCTCGAGCAGGTGCTGCTTGACGGCCTCTTCATTCAAGGTGAAGCCCAGGCCCGGGCCGTCCGGCACCTTGATGAATCCCTTGTTGAGGATCGGCTTCTCGACCCCGTCGACCAGACTATCCCACCACGGGATGTCCACCGAGTGGTTCTCCAGCACGAGGAAGCCTTCGGTGGCCGCGGCGCAGTGCACGTTGGCGAAGTTGCAGACAGGACTGCCGGCCATGTGCATCGCCATCGGGACGCCACATTTCTGGGCCATGTCCCCGATCCTCTTGGTCTCGAGGATGCCGCCCGCCGAAGACAAGTCGGGCTGGATCACATCGACGACGCGGCGGCTGCATAGTTGTTCGAAGGGTTCAATCAGCCAGATGTCCTCGCCCGTGCAGATGGGCACGTCGACCGCATCGGCGATCTGCTTGATCAGGTCCATCTGGTACCACGGCAGAGGGTCCTCCATCCAGGCCAGGTTGCACTTCTCGAAAGCCTTGGCGAGCCGGATGAGTGAATTCACGCCCATGCTGCCGAAGTGGTCGGTCGAGATCGGGATCTCCCAACCCACGACCTCGCGGACTTTCATGATGTAGTCCGCCATTATTTCGGCGCCCTTCTGGGTGATCTCGACGCCGGTGAGCGTGTGCTCCCGGCCGCGCTCGGATTGCGAGGGTCCCGAGAGCGTTCCCGGGATGTTGCGCAAGTGGGTGCCGATGCCGATGTCCATCTTGAGCCAGGTGAAGCCCATTTCGATGCGCTTCTTCATGCGCTCTCCAAAGACCTTCGGATCGTTCACGTCCGGCGTATCGCAGTAGCATCTGACCCTATCGCGGTACTTGCCTCCCAGCATCTGGTAGACCGGCACGTTGTAGGCTTTGCCCGCCAGGTCCCAGAGCGCCTCTTCGACCGCCACCACGCCGCCCGCCTTGCGCCCGATCCCTCCGAACTGCTTGATCTTCTTGAAGACCTTCTCGATGCTGCAGGGGTTCTCCCCGAGAATGCGGCTCTTCAGAAACAGCGCGTAGGTCTTGCTGGCGCCGTCCCGGACTTCGCCGTAGCCCGAGATCCCCTGGTTCGTATCGATCCGGATGATAGGGCAGGTGAAAGGCGCTCTAGCGAGAACCGCGACGCGAAGATCCGTGATCTTCAACTCCGACGGTTTCGAATTGGTGTTCGTATTCTGGGGCAACGCCGCCAGTAGTTCATCGGGCCAGAATGAAGCCGCCAGGGCGCTCGCCGCTCCGGTCACAAAGGAACGCCTCTTCATCGCTTGGGTGAAGCCTGGTTTCACGGGTTTGTCTCCTTGCAGCCGGGATTAGCATATCACAATCGATGTGTCTTGCCCCCGGATGGGGGCGTGCTTGTGGGGCAGCCATTTCTGGCTGCCGCCGGGCTTCGGCCCGGCGTCCGGCGAAAGCACGAAGAAACGCCGGCTCAAAAGCCCGCGGCAGGGTGAAACCCTGGCCCCACGCGGGCACTCTGTCTTTGCGTACCCGTTTTGCTGCGGAATTACATCGGCGTCCACCTTTGGGGAACTTCGCCGTGGTCCACGCGATCCGCTGGCAAAGCTCATCGACCGGAAGGGAGTGGTCAGTATTCGCGACGCACCACACTAGTTCTTCAACCCGCGCCTTTCAAGTAGCGGCTCGACGGAGGGTTCGCGGCCACGAAAGCGCTTATACATCTCCAGGGCATCTTCCGTGCCGCCCTTCTCCAGGATGTTCTTGCGGAAGGACGCCGCCGTGGCGGGATCGAACAGACCCTTCTCCTTGAACATCTGGAAGGCGTCGGCGTCCAGAACCTCGCTCCAGATGTAGCTGTAGTAGCCGGCGGAATAGCCGCTGGCGAAGATGTGCTGGAAGTAGGGGCTGCGATAGCGCACGCCAACCTCCGGCAGCAGGCGTATCTTCTCCAGGGACGCCTTCTCGAACGCGGTCGCCTCAGGGCGCTGGCCGGGCGGGACGGTGTGCCAATCCATGTCGAGAAACGAGGCGGCCAGGTATTCCATGGTCGCGAAGCCCTGGTTGAACTTCTCCGCATTCTTGATCTTCTGGATCAGATCGTCCGGCATCGGCGCCCCGGTCTTGAAGTGCTTGGCGTAGGACTTCAGCACCGCCGGCTCCATGGCCCAGTTCTCCATGATCTGCGACGGCAGCTCGACGAAGTCGCGCGGCGTGCCAGAGAGAGTTCTGTAAGGGACGCGCGCCAGGAGTTGGTGCAGCGCGTGCCCGAACTCATGGAATAGCGTCTGGACTTCCTCCTGGCTGAGCAGAGCCGGCTGTCCGGCCGTGGGGCGCGTGAAGTTGCATACGTTGACGACAATGGGACGGATGTCCTTGCCCTCCACCACGCGTTGCCCGCGGATGGCGCTGGACCAGGCGCCACCGCGCTTGCCCGGGCGCGGGGAGTAGTCCACCAGGTACACGCCGAGATGCGAGCCATCGGCGTCTCTCACCTCGAAGATTCGGACCTCGGGATTGTAGGTGGGAATGTCGGTCCTCTCGACGAACTTCAGGCCGTATAGCTTCGAGGCGACGTCGAACGCGCCCTGGCGGACATTGTCGAGGGCGAAGTAGGGCCGGAGCTCGTTCTCATCCAGGTCATAGCGCGCCTTCTTTACCTTCTCCGAGTAGAACCGCCAGTCCCAGGCTCCGAGCTGGAAACCCTTACCCTCCGCCTTGACCATGGCTTGCAATTCGGCGGCCTCCTTCCGGGCAACGGTAGAGGCAGGAGCCCAGAGCTGGTTCAGGAACTCGTAGACCCTTTGCGGTGTCTTTGCCATGTTCTCCGCGAGAACGAAATCGGCGTGGGTCTGGTAGCCCAGCAGACGGGCCTTCTCGGCGCGCAGCGCGGCCATCCGCGCCAGAGACTCCTTGTTATCGAACTGGTCTCCATGGTCACAGCGGTCCAGGTAGGCGGTCAGGATCTGGCGGCGTAGTTCGCGGTTCTCGGCGTAGGTCAAGAACGGCCAGATGCTCGGGGCCTGGAGCGTGAAAACCCACTTCCCCGGCTGGCCCGCGGTCCTCGCAGCATCCGCGGCCGCCGAGATGACGGCGTCGGGAAGTCCGGCGAGATCCGCTTTGTCGCTGATGACCAGCTTGTAGGCGTTTGTCTCTCTGAGAAGGTTGTTGCTGAAGCGGACGGAGAGGGGCGACAAAGCCTCGTTGATGGCGCGCAAACGTTGTTTGTCGGCGGTAGAAAGGTTCGCTCCGCCGCGGACAAAGTCCTTATAGGTTTCCTCAACCAGCCTGGTCTGTAAGGCGTTGAGGCTCAAGCCGGCCCGTTTCTCCCAAACTGTCTTGATCCGCGCAAAGAGCTTCTCGTTCAGGTAAATGTCGTCCTGCGCGGACGAGAGCATGGGAGCGACTTCAGCTTGGATCTGCTGTAAGCGAGCGTTGGTCTCGGCGCTGCTCAGGCTGCCGAAAACGCCCCGCACCTTGTCGAGCAGGGCGCCGGCGGCGTCGAGAGCCTCCAGCGTATTGGCGAACGTGGCCGGCGCGCCGCTCTCAGCGATTCTCGCGACTTCCTGGCGGCGCTCCTCGATGGCCCTTTGGAAGCCGGGCAGGAAGTGCTCGCTCCGGATCTGGTCGTAGGGCGGGACGCCAAATGGTGTGGTCCAGGTCTGGAAAAGCGGGTTGCCGGCTGAGGCTTGCGTCTGGGCGACAACCGGCAGAGCAAACAGGCAGACTACGAACAAGGCAATCGTCGTTCGCTTCATCTACGCCAGAACCTGCTTGCAGTACTCCACGCACTTGGCCAACTCGGCCAGGGTGTTCGACCCCTGTGGAACGGGGTGCTCCATCTCGATTGTGGCCTGGAACTTATACTTCTCCGTCTTCATCATTTGCAGGACCTCTTTAAGCGGTGTGTCGCCCTGGCCCCACGGCATGTTCGGCCCCATGTTGGCCTTGCGGTCCTTCAAATGGATGTGCGTGATCCGGGTGTGGTTCTCCTTGATCCACGCGGCCGGGGAGAAACCGTTGGAGGCGAAGAAGTGGCCGATATCGACGTTTGCGCCGTTGTACTTCGAATACCAGAAGGCCTGCTCCCAGGCCCCCAGCCGGCCGAAGGCCTCCGGATCCGTCAGGTTGCCGTGGCCATGGTAGCCGACCATCATCTTGTGCTTCTGGGCAAAGGCCCCCACTCGCTTGGTCTTGCTGACTGGGATTTCACAGGACATGGCAGACGCGCCAAGCTCCCTGGCCGCCTGGAAAAAGTAGTCCGTCACGTCGTCGGTAAAGTCGCCGAAGCCATCGACTTTGACGACCTGGATGAGCACGCCGGCATCCTCGTACTTCTTGCGGAAGGCCTTGAACTCGTTCATCGAGCGGGACAATCGCCATTTCCGCAGCTCCTCGGCCGCGGAGCGCTGCGCGGCTTGCTGCTCCGGAGTGGGCGGCGCTCCACGGCCCGCCCCTCGAGCGCCGGCCGGGGAGGCCGGCGCTCCAAGGAAGGCCTCTACCGGCTGAGTCCGCAATTCAACCGCACTTATGTTGGTCTGAAGCAGGTACTTAAGAATGTCGTCGGCGCTGCCCGGCAGGCCGCGGAAGATATAGGGCGCGTTGGCCCCGATTTGCACGCCGCCAAAAACCGAGTTCGGTTTCGCGGCCGACAGCTTAGCGGCGGGGAGAGCAGCCAGGGCCAGCTTCCCTATATCGCGTCTGGTGTAGTCCATTCGATTTCCTTACCCTTCAGAGCTTCAATTCCCAGCCCTTTCGAAACTCGGGCCTGACGTACTTGTTAGCCTCCGCGCTGTTGGTGAAGCGCAGATTCTTGCTGTCCCAATCCAACTTGCCGGAGACGCGCCAGGCGATGACGGCCAGCGTCAACCACTCGGCATAAGGCGCGGTGATGCTGAAATCCGAACAGGACGCATCGCCGCCCTTGCAGGCGCGGATCCAGTCCAGCATGTGCCCTGGCGAGCGCGTCAACAACTGCTGGGGCAGCACGTATTCCTTCCATCTCGACGCGGGCAGCAGCCAGACGCCCTCACCGCGCGCAGTGGTGGCCATGATCCCTTTGGTGCCGATGAAGACCGCTCCGTTGCCGGTGAGAATACCCGGCTGCGAACCGCCGCCGCGGCCGCCAGGGGGCAAAAAAACCGCTACGCCTGGGCCTCCTGCACCGGTCGGTGCAGCACTCGGGGCCGCGCCCCTTCCACCGCCCGCGGCTTGGGCGCCACGACCGGCGCCACCACGAGCCGCGCCCTGGGGTGCACCTTGAGCCGCTCCGCCGCGGCCGCCCATGGGACGACCCTTGTCTGCCAGATTGTTGCTCGGCGGCAGGATGGTCTCAGTCTCCATGCCGGGCACGTGATAGGCTTCGGGATCTCCCGTGCGCGCGGAGTCGTGGTAGAAGACCTTCACTGGCGGCATGTCGCCGCGGGCCGGGAAATCCAGCCGGACCACCCCTCGATTCGGAACGGTGATCTTACTCTTCCCATCCTGGCTGATGCACTCGACGCTGGAGGGAGCACCCAGTTGCAGAGCGGTGTGCACCGGACCCGCCGTATGGGTGGCCCAATTGCCAACCTGGCCCGTGCCGAAATCCAGAAAGCCCCGCCAGTTGTAAGGAACGTAAGCTTCACTGAAGGGACGCATGGACGCGCCGCCCATCCAAAGGTCCCAATCCAGGGTCTTCGGAACGGGCGCTTCCTTGGGAGGCTCCAGCAGGCCCGTTGGGTGAGTGCCGACGGAGGTCGAGATATGCGCCTCCGTCACGTCGCCTATTGCGCCCGACCAGACGATCTCCGCGGCAACGCGGTTGCATTCATGGGAGAATCCCTGGTTCCCCATCTGGGTAGCGACCTTGTACTTCACCGCCGCCTCCTGCAGCAGGCGCGCCTCCCATGGAGTTCTGGTCAGCGGCTTTTCGACGTAGACGTGTTTGCCGTGCTGCATGCAAGCCAGGGCCACCGTGGCGTGCATGAAATCGGGGATGCCGATGGTGCAGGCCTCGATGTCCTTCTGCTTTTCCAACATGACCCGGAAGTCCTTGTACTTGGGCAGATTGTTGTAGCGTTGGAGATTCTGCGCCCCGCGCTGATCGTCCACGTCGCAGACCGCCACAATGTTCTCGGTCTGCGCGGCGCTGGCAAGATCCGCTCCGCCCTGACCACCGCACCCGATGCCGGCGACATTGAGCTTGTTGTAGTAAGGCTTGTAGCCAAGGGCCTTCAGCGAAGTGACGCTACCGAAGCCGCCCACGGGCACGGCTCCGGCCAAAAGCCCTCCGTAGAAGAAAAAGCGTCGTCTTGAAACAGCATCGTGAGACATAGATTCCTCAATCTCCCTTTCCCCATCCGGGCCATCAATTAATATACTCCCAAAAAAGGGGACAGACGCATTTGGGTGCGCTACACAAAAGTGAACGCCGACGTGATTCAACAGCAAAAACAGAGTGCCCATGTGGGGTCTGGCTTTCAGCCTGCCGCCGGCTTTTGAGCCGGCGTTTTTTAGAGCAAAAAGGGCAAAAAGGGGACAGACGCATTTTCCTTGAGAGGCTTCGCTGTAGCACGCCCAGGGCCCGTTATCAGACTGCGGGTTCTGGAAAATGCGTCTGTCCCCTTTTTACATGTATTTTGGGGTTTCGATGCCTAGGATGGAGAGGGTGTGGTCGAGCTGGCGGCGGAAGTAGTCCGTGAGCCATAGCAAAAAGTTCCGCCGCTCCGGGTCGGGCTCTTGCAGCACGGGGTACTCGTGATAGAAGTTGCTGAAGGACTGCGCTAACTGGAAGGCGTAGCGGGCGACGTGGGAGGGCTCGCCGGAAGCGATGGCGCGCTCGATGGCGCCGCCGGCCTTGGAGCTGGAAAGCACCAGTTGCCAGAGGTCCTCGGAGCGAAGCTGGCGGCCCATGGCGTCGCGGTCCAGAGCGCTCCCGAAATCGGGAAGGCTCTCGCCTCTTTCCTCCAGTTTGCGCAGGATGTTGCGCGCGCGCACGGCCGCGTACTGCACATAGGGCCCGGTCTCGCCTTCAAAGCTGAGGGCCTCTTGCAGGTCGAAGGCGATCACGGAATTGCGCGTGAACTTCAGCATGAAGTAACGCAGCGCGCCGACCGCGATTTGGGACGCCACCTGATGGCGCTCCTCGGCGGGGGCCTCGGGATGGCGCGAATCAACCTCTTCCCGCGCCTTCTCGATGAGTTTGTCGATCAGGTCATCGGCCTTCACACCCAGCCCCTTGCGGCCGGAGACTTCCACGTAGGCCCGCTTCCGGTCCTCTTCGGAAAGTTCGATGCCCAGATCGGCGCAAGTCCGCGGCGTGAGCGCGACCATCTCATAGGAGAAGTGGATTGAGCGATCGGCCTGCTCGGTGAAGCCCAGGGCGCGCAGGGCGGCCGCCACCACGTCCTGAAGATAGGACTGGCGCGAATCGATGACGTTGTAGACCGCGGAGCCATGGCCGAAGGCCGGCGCCGGCGCCTCGGAGGGCTGGTCGGTGGTCACCCAAAGCTGATGGCCGCTGGGGTAGCGCAGCCAGGGACGGTAATGGAAGTCCTTGCCCAGCAGACCGAATTTCCAAAGTTGATAGGCGATGTCCTTGCCGACGTAAGTGACGGTGCCGTTGGAGCGCACGATGATCTTGTCGGCGTCCTCGCCGGAGGCGTCCGAAAACGCCGCGCCCGGCATGACCCAGCAGCCCGCGTTCTTGCCTTCGGTCTCGAAGTAGATCGCCTGGCGCTCTTTCAGCAGCTCGAACGCCGTGGCCCAGAACTTCAGGTGCAGGATTTCGCTTTCGCGCGGGAGCACGTCGTACTCGACGCCGAGGCGCAGCATCGTCTTCAGGTGCGCCGCGACAATCGCGTCGGCGACCAGGTGGGCCAGTTCGGCCAGTTCGCCCTCGCCGGCTTCGATCGAGTGCAGAGCCTCCTGCCGCCACTTCAGCGCATCCGGGGTTGCCCTGGTAATAAGCGGACGTGCGGGCGTAGAGGTCCCAGCAGACGTAATCGAACGGGCGCAGCGGGGCGTCGATGAGAGCGGCCACTTCCGCGAGAGTCTTCTTTTCGAGGAAATGGAAGCCCACGACCACGTCGGCCACCTGCACGCCGGTGTTGTCGATGTAATTCTGAACTTCCACGCGCCGGCCCGCGGCGCGGAGCATGCGCGCGAACGTGTCCCCCAGCACCGCGTTGCGCAGGTGGCCGATGTGGGCGGCCTTGTTGGGGTTGATGTTGGTGTGCTCGATGATGATCTTGCCGGCGGCCGCGGGCTCGGAGGCGGCTGCGGAAGCGCCGAGCAGCGCGGCGCCGTACCAGGCGCGGTCGAAGCGCAGGTTGATGTAGCCGTTGCCCGCCACTTCGAGCTTGGCGACGCCCTCGATAGGCGGCATTTCGGCCAGAATCTGCGCGGCGATTTCCCGAGGCGATTTACGCAGTTGCCGGGCTAGCTGAAAGGCCGAGGCGACGGCCAGCTCGCCGAAGCGGGGTTCTTTCGGCGATTCCGGAACCACCTCGATATCGGCGCCGTAGCGCACGTTCAGATGGGCTGAGACACTCCGCGCGATGCGTTGTTCGAGTAAATGGAACACAAGGATAGAAGTATAGCAGCGTCGCTAGCCGGCTTCGGCCCAGTTGCGCCGCTCGATGACGGTGCGCGGCTCGTAAGTCTTGCCGGCGGCTAGCCGCTTCTCCTCCCTGCGGGAGGTCCAGAGCAGAACGGGGCCGGCCAGCGCCGCGGCCAGCCGCGTCAGCAGGCCGAATTCCTTCTCAATATCGCGCCGCAGCGTTCGAATCTTGTTGCCCACGGCCTCGTTGGTTTCGCGGAAACGGCGCTCCATGGCCCACAGGCAAGCAGTGGAAGCGCTTTTCAGTTGCCGCGCTTCCCATTCGAAACGATCGCGGACGCGCCCGTCGGGATAGTCCTTGTAACGCAGCCAGCCGTTGAACGTCGTGCGCCAGATGCGATAGAGGCTTGGCCCGTTGCGCTCGAAGTCCCGGAGAAACGCCCAGTCCAGGAACTTCTTGGAATCGTCGCGCGAGATGGCGGCGTGCTCGAAGTTGAACTTGTACTGGCCGTGGATGTCGGCGAGGTCCACGTCGGTGAGCATGCGCCCTTCCCCCGACATCTCCTTAAAGAGCGGCGTCCCCGGCACGGGCGTGTACAGCATGAACTGGTGGAAATCGGTCTCGTGCTCGATGGCGTGCTCGATCTCCGGGCGGATGTTCTCGGGCGTGTGATGCTCCAGGCCCACGATGGTTGAGCCGAGCAGTTTGATGCCGTGACCGCGAAGCTCCTGGCTCAGCTTCACGGTGTCGGTTCCCTTGAGCTTAGAGTAGGTGGCTTGCGGCGATTCCAGGCCCATCCAGACCCAGGAGATCCCGAGTTGCACCAGTTCTTCCATGGTGTAGCGCTTGATGGCGTTGGCCGAAGAGAAGACGTAGAAAGCCCAGGCCTTGTTGGCCCGCCGCATGCAGTCCAGCAACTCGATGGCCCGCTCCCGCTGCAGGAGGAAGTTCTCGTCCATGATGAAGAACGAGCGCGCCTTGAGAGACGACTCCATTTCGCACATGACGTCGAACAGCTCGCGGCCGGTCTCGTAGAAATTGAGGCTCTTCCCCTTGCCTCCGAAGAAGGACGAGGTCGTGCAGAAGTTGCAGCCCATCGGGCAGCCCACCGACGGAATGATGGTGGCGGCCGTGGAATTGTTGAAGTCCGGAATGCGCACGCCCATCACCCGCAGGCCGAAACCCGAAACGATATGCGGGTGGCGGATGGGCGCGTTCTCATCCTCTCCCAAATAGCGGCGCATCCAGGAGATGCCGTCGCCGCACACGATGTGATCGGCGTCGATCATCAGGTCCAGGCCGGGGATCGCGGCCACGTGGCCGCCGATGACGATGACGCTGCCGGGCGAGAGGCGCCGGACCATCCGGCACATCTCCCGCACCTTGCCCACGTTGGAAATGATGGAAGAAATGCCGACGACGTCGTAGTGCTGCGTGGTAAGCTCGCGCTCCAAGGCTTCGCGGGTGGGGAAGTCGAGCACCGTGGTGGGCGCGGAGATGTTCTCCTGGATCATCATGATCCCCCAGGAACGGTGGAACATGCGCAGGGAAAACGCACCCTGCGCCCGCGTCACCTGGTTGTGGTACAGCTCCATGGGGTTGATGGCGCGGCTGCCGTACTGATCGTCCTGCGCGTAGGGGCCGAAAACGGAGGTCAACAAAACGCGGGCGCGGGAGCCCTTCGGATGCATAAGCATGAAAAAGTCCAGAGAGGTATTAAGCCCAAGTTTACCAAACTGGGGCCGGCCTCAGCGATAGTGCCGCCGACGTGATTCAGCAGCAAAGACAGAGTGCCTACGTGAGGCCAGGCTTTTAGCCTGCCGCCGGCTTTTGAGCCGGCGTTTTTTCGGGCTGTCGCCATACGCCGGGCCAAAGCCCGGCGGCAGCCAGGAATGGCTGGCCCCACAAGCACGCCGGCGATTCCACTCTTGCGCCCCACCGCCCTTCTACGGTCACAACGAATTAAGCCCTTCCTCCTCTATTACTTAACCCCGCAGCACGACTGGCCTGACCCAGTCCACATGCTATATCTACAGATGGAAGGGCAACCGTATGCCAACGTCCCAACATGATGGCGCTATCGAAATCACCCGCGCCCGGGACCGCAACTACCTGCAGCTCTGCGGCAAGAATTACCGAACGAAGCCATTTCCGACTCCCAACCAGAACCAAATGAAACCACTTGGCCCATGAAAAACGAACCCATTTTCTTTGCGCCTCTGCGTGAAGTCACTGCTGGCCCAATCCGGGCTTCAGTTTCCCAGCCGGATTGGATACACTAGACCCGCAGGAGGAAGCGCATGCCCCAAGGGTTCGAGCAAGCTAACCGGCTGATAGCGGTGGATACGCCGCTGGGCGCCGACCGACTTACGTTGCGCTCCTTTACGGGAACTGAGGCCATCTCGCAGCTATTTCGATTCCAATTGGAGATGACCAGCGACGACCCCGAGATCAATTTTGACCAGATCGTCGGACAGCAGGTCACCGTGAGGGTCACGCTTGCCGACGGCTCGAGCAAGCGGTACTTCAACGGACACGTGAGCCGGTTCACTCAGCTTCCGGGCGAGGAGCGTCTGGCCCACTATCAGGCGGTGGTCGTGCCTTGGCTGTGGTTCCTCACGCGCACCGCGGACTGCCGCATCTTCCAGGAGAAGACGGTTCCGGAGATTATCAAGCAGGTTTTTGGGGACTTCGGCTTCCACGACTTCGAAGACCAAACCCAGGGACCTCACGACACCTGGGACTACTGCGTGCAGTATCGGGAGACGGCTTGCGACTTCGTCATGCGCCTCATGGAGCAGGAAGGCATCTTCTTCTTCTTCCGGCATGAAGAGAGCAAACACGTGCTGGTGATGGGGGACGTCCCCTCGGCGCACAAGCCCTGTCCGAATCAGCCCTCGGTTAGCTCCGAGCGCGTCACCGGCCCGGGCTACGACCGCGAGAATGACGTCATCCTGCGCTGGGAATACCGGCAGAAACTTCGCACCGGCAAGTACGCCTCAACCGATTACAACTTCGAAACGCCCGGCACCAGCCTTCTGGCCAAGCTGGACAGCAGCATCAACCAAGGCGGCAATCAGCGGTACGAGGTGTTCGACTATCCCGGCGAATACGAAAAGCGGGACCAGGGCGAGACTCAGGTAAGGCTGCGCATCGAAGAACAGGAACTGTCGCACATCGTGGTCCACGGCGAAGGCAACTGCCGGGACTTCTCCGCCGGTCTGCGATTCGATCTCACCGATCACGAGCGGCAGGATCAGAACGGCCCGTATGTGCTGACCTCGGTAACGCACAAGGCCCACTCCGGCACCTTCTATACCGGCCAACTCGAGGAAGGGGCGGTCTACGCCAACAACTTCACCTGCATTCCGTATGCGGTTCCGTTTCGTCCCCCGCGTACCACGGCAAAGCACCTGGTGCAGGGGCCTCAGACCGCGGTCATCGTCGGCCCGGGTGGCGAGGAAATTTACACCGATAAGTACGGCCGCGTGAAGGTGCAATTCCACTGGGATCGCCGCGGAAACGCCGACGAGAAGAGCTCCTGCTGGATGCGCGTCTCGCAACCCTGGGCGGGAAAGAACTGGGGAGGGATGTGGATCCCGCGCATAGGGCAGGAAGTGGTCGTCAGCTTTCTCGAGGGCGATCCCGACCGCCCTATCATCACCGGTCGCGTGTACAACGCGGAGGAAATGCCGCCCTACAAATTGCCGGATAACCAGACCATGAGCACGATGAAGTCGCGAAGCTCGAAGGGCGGCGGCGGATTCAACGAGTTGCGGTTCGAAGACAAGAAGGACAAAGAGCAGGTCTTCATCCACGCCGAGAGGAATATGGACGTCCGGGTGAAGAAGGATCGCTTCGAGACAGTTATCGCGGACACCCACCTTACAGTGGGCGGCGATCAGTTGGAAGAGATCTCCGGCGACCGGCACCTGCACGTCAAGGGCGACCAGAACCAGAAGGTGGATGGCACCGTTTCGATGAACGCCGGGATGGACATGCAGGAGAAAGCCGGCATGAACTACGCTCTGGCGGCCGGAATGGACATGCACCTGAAGGCGGGCATGAATGTGGTCATCGAAGCTCCAATGACGCTTACGCTTAAATGTGGGTCAAATTTCGTTAGCCTTAATCCAGCCGGCGTCTTCATTACGGGAACGATGGTAATGATCAATAGCGGCGGCTCGCCCGGAACCGGGGCAGGCTCTTCTCCCCAGGCTCCGAAGGCGCCTACCGAGGCGGATAACGCTGAGCCTGGCGGTAAGTCAGCGCCTCCGCCGAAGCCGCCTGGCGTTAAGCCGGTGCCACCTCCGGAGCCGGCGAGCTATAGTCCCGCCGCGGCGGTCCTGAAACAGGCCGCGCAGAGCGGCGTTCCGTTTTGTGAGATCTGCAGTCGAACCTGAGAGGCCGCAATGAAAGGTCTGGATGGAGTCAGGTCGTGCTTGTATTCCGAAGATGGAGTCAGTCTGTACGCTGTGCTGGATGGCGCCTCCGTGCCTGGCTTGCTAAGCAATCTGGCGCGGGAAGCGCCCGAGCACGACTGCCTGTATCGGGGCGATCTGGAGCCGGACCTGGCCGAAACCGCGCCGTATCTGGTGCGCCTGACGCCGGGATCGGGATTCACGGAGTGGGTTCTGGAGAACGGCTGGGGAAATCATTGGGGCGTTTTCGCGGTGAGCCACGCCAGTCTCTCCGCCCTGCGCCGCCATTTTAGAACTTACCTGATCGTACACAGCAGTGAGGCCAAGCCGTTGTACTTCCGCTACTACGACCCGCGCGTGCTGCGGGCCTACCTCCCGACTTGCAACGAGGAGGAGTTGCGAACAGTATTCGGGCCGGTGACACGCTTTGTGACCGAGGGTGAGCAGCCCGACACGCTGCTGGAGTTCCTGTTCGAAGGTGGTTCGCTGGTTACGCGACCGAAAGATCTGAAACTGGAGGGGTGAGATGCCGCCTGCCGCTCGATTATCCGATATGCACACCTGCCCGCTGGTGACCGGCGTGGTGCCACACGTCGGCGGGCCCATTCTTCCGCCTTGCTGTCCGACCGTGTTTATCGCTTTATTGCCTGCGGCGCGCGTAGGCGACATGGCGACGTGCGTCGGGCCACCCGACGTCATCGCCCTGGGTTCGTTCACGGTGATGATCGGTGGAATGCCCGCGGCGCGAATGGGCGACATGACCGCCCACGGCGGCGTGATCGTGATGGGCTGCCCGACAGTGATGATTGGCTGACGTCCTCTTCAGTTGATCTGAACCGCGCCGAAGCGCCGAACGTTTGCGAGAATGGGGTCATGAACCCTGGCATCGAGGATATCCGCAGGCGCGGCAGCCGCATTTTGAAAGACGGCGCGAAGATGTTACCGGCCGCCTCGCTCATGAAGGCGGAAGGCCTGATCCGCTCTTTCGACGATTTGTCCCGGCCGATCGTCACCATCGTCAACTCCTACACCACGCAGATTCCGGGGCACGCGCACCTGGACAAGCTGGGCGCGGTGCTGGAGGCGGAGTTAAAGTCGCTGGGGTTCAGCGTCTGGTATACGAACGTCGGGGCGGCCATCTGCGACGGCATCGCCATGGGCCACTTCGGAATGAAGTATTCGCTGCCCTCGCGCGAGCTTATCACCGATCAGATCGAATCGATTATCGGAGCCCACCCGTGCGACGGATGGATCGGCATCGGCAATTGCGACAAGATCGTGCCGGGGATGCTGAACGCCATGGTGCGGATCAACATCCCGGCAGTCTATGTGAGCGGCGGGCCCATGCTGGCCGGGCCGGGTGGCACGGACCTGATTTCGGTCTTCGAAGGAGTGGGCAAGCACAGCGTCGGAAAGCTCTCCTCCGAGGAACTGCGCGAACTGGCCGAGCAGGCCTGTCCGGGATGCGGAAGCTGTTCCGGCATGTTCACCGCGAATTCCATGAACTGTCTGGCCGAGGCGATCGGTCTGGCGCTGCCCGGCAACGGGACCATCACAGCCGAGCAGTGGGTGGACGGGAGTCACGGCCGAACCGAACTGAATCCCGCCCGGCTGGCGCTGGTGCGGAAAGCCGGCCAGGCGTTGAAGCGCTGCATGGAGGAGCGCGTCCTGCCGCTGGACATCGTGACCCGGCAGGCCCTCGATAACGGCTTCGTCCTCGACATGGCCATGGGCGGCTCCACCAACACGGTGTTGCACGGGCTGTCGCTGGCGCACTCCGCCGGCATCGGCTATAGCCTCGACCGGCTGAACGAGATTTCGAGCACCACCCCCAATATCTGCAAGATCGCTCCCAGCCGGCCCGAAGTGCACGTGGAAGACGTGCATCGGGTGGGCGGCGTCGGCACTATCCTGAAAGAGATCGCCGCGCATTCCAGCAGCGTCCTTGATCTGAACACGAAGACGGTGGTTGGCACTCTGGAGGAGTACGTTTCCGACTCGCGCGACCCTGACGGCGACATCATCCGGACCGTGGACCGCGCGTTTTCACCGACCGGCGGGCTGGCGGTTCTGTTCGGCAATTTGGCTCCGAAAGGCGCGGTGGTCAAGATCGCCGGAGTGGAAGCTTCGATGATGGAGTACGAAGGCCCGGCGCGGGTGTACGAGTCGCAGGAGGAGGCGCTGGCCGGCATACTGGGCGGTGAAGTGCAGAACGGGGATGTCGTCGTGATCCGCTACGAAGGTCCGCGCGGGGGGCCGGGCATGCAGGAGATGCTTTCGCCGACTGCCGCGATAGTGGGCGCGGGCATTCGCGCCGCGCTGATTACCGACGGCCGGTTCTCGGGCGGGACGCGCGGCCTGTGCATCGGCCATGTCGCGCCGGAGGCCGCGGCGGGCGGGTCCATCGCCGCGGTGCGCAATGGCGACAGGATCTACATCAACGCGACGGACCGCAAGCTGGAGCTGAAAGTCGACGCCGCCGAGATCCGCCGGCGAATGGAAGCGCTGCCGCCCTTCGAGCCCAAGGTCAAGCACGGCTGGTTGGCGCGTTACCTCAGTCACGTCACCAGCGCGGATACTGGCGCCGTGTTCGAAATCTGAGGGGGCGGAGCGCCTACTCCGGCGCCGTTTCCGTCGTCTCGATGATTCGCGAGTCGCTCTGGAACTTGCGGAAGTCGCTGAAGGTGACGTCGATTTCCGCGTTGATTTTCTTCAGCAGGGCCAGGCGCGCGGAGAGCCTCATGTGCACGGACGACGGCAGCCAGATCTCGCCCTGCACGCGCTTTTGCTCGAACGAAACGCGCGTCCCGGGCTGCAGACGCGCCAGAACCAGTCCGAACGACACGGTCCGGATCACTTCCGCCTCCACCTTCACCCAGCGGTAATCGCTCTGGGTTATCCAGATCTTCCCGCGGAAGTTGGGCAGCAGCTTGGCGCGCTTGGATCGCGGCCGATAACCCGGTATCGGATCCGCCTGGATGGACCAGGTTCGATAGCCATCGACGTCTTCCTCGCCCAGCATCCGGAAGGAGTAGGCATCGGCCACCTCGCGGATCATCGCCGCCTGCTCCTCGCGCGCCAGCTTTTCCCGGTCTTTCCCCGTAGCCTTCCGGCGCCGCTCCAGCTCCTTGTCGATCTTGCTCCTGCTCCTTGCGCTGCTGATCCGCCGTGAGGGGCTTGTCGTTCTTCGCAATCAGGCGGCGGTACGGACTGCCGTAAAGGATAAGGATTTCGTGGGTCTCGCTCTCCACGGATGTCGTCTTCCCCGACGAATTCAGGCGGCGCTGCTCAGTACGCGCGACGTAAGCGTAGTTCTTGGCTAACTCCAGATCACGCTGATCGAGCTGGGCCGAGCGGAGGACGATATCGCGCGGTTCATCGGCGGCCGGCACCGGAGTTCCCGCCAGCGCACACAACAGCGCGGCGAGCAGGACGCTACTTGTGCTGCGTCTCCCAGTCGTAATTGATCGACGGATCGTCATAGGGGATGCGGCCTTCATCCTTCGGATCGTAGAAGCGGTCCGTGGCGTATACCAGCAGCCCGGGTTCGATCCCAAGGATCTTGTAGCCGTGGCCGACGCCGCGAGGGATAAGGATCTGCCAGGGCCGCAGCGCTCCAGCGTAGATCGTGTTCTTGAGCCCGAAGGTTCTCGATCCCGGGCGCAGGTCGACCAGCGCGATTTGAAACAGGCCCATCACGGGCGTGAAGCAATCCGTCTGGCGCCGGTGATAGTGGAATGCCTTGATCGCGCCGGGAAAGTTGCAGGCGGCCGAAACCTGCGTGCTCTCGGGAGGGAACTCCGCCGGCAGTCCCTGGCCGAGGCGCAGGACCTCGAGGAAGTAGCCGCGGTCGTCCGGCCAGAGCGCGACGGGCTGGATACGCACGCCCTCGATGAGGTCGCCAGAATCCACCGCGGCGATCGCCTTCCCCACGCCCCGGTCGCATTTTGGCAGGCTGATTTCCAATTCATCCGCTGGCATGTTGTCTCCCGTAAACGCGCTCGTAGTAAGTCCGGTATTCGCCGCTGGTGGCGTGCGCAATCCACTCCGGATTCGACCGGTACCAGGCGGCCGTCATGCTCAGGCCGTCTTCCAGCGATATCTCCGGCGCCCATCCCAGCTCCCGGCGGACCAGCGCGCAGTCCACCGCATACCGCCGGTCGTGGCCGAGGCGGTCCGTAACGCTCGTAAGCAGGCTCTCCGGCCGCCCCAGTATCTTCAGCAGCCGCCGCAACAGGTCGACGTTGGTGATCTGGTTGCCCCCGCCGATGTGATAGGTCGCTCCGGCGCGGCCGCTGTGCAGCACCATGATCAGCGCGCGGCAATTGTCGGCGACGTGAATCCAGTCCCGGACTTGCAGCCCGTCGCCGTATACCGGAATCGGTTTCCCCTCGATGGCGTTGCCGAGGGCCAGGGGAATCAGCTTCTCGGGGAACTGGTAGGGTCCGTAGTTGTTGCTGGTGCGGGTGATGACGACATCCATCCCGAAGGTATGGGCCGCCGCTTTGGCCATGTGCTCGGCCGCCGTCTTGCTGGCCGCGTAAGGGCTGCTGGGCGCCAGCGGCGAATCCTCGCGGAAGTATTCGCCGGGCGGAATGTCGCCGCCCACTTCGTCGGTCGAGATGTGCAGAAACCGCTTCACGCGCTTCTCGCGGGCCGCGTCCAGAAGCACCTGCGTCCCCAGCACGTTGGTCCGCACGAACTCGGCGGCGCTGAGAATGCTCCGGTCCACGTGCGACTCAGCCGCGAAGTGAACGATTGCGTCACAGTTCTGGGGCAGGGCCATTCCCACTGCTTCGGAATCGCAGATATCGCCCTTGATCATGCGGTAGCCGGGATGATCCGCCAACGGCGCAAGATTCTCCAGGTTGCCGGCATAGGTCAGCTTATCGAAGTTGATTACTTGTTCCGCGGGGAAGCGCGCCACCCATTGACGGAGGAATTCGGACCCGATGAAGCCCGCCCCTCCGGTAACGAAGATTGCCATTCTCTTAGACTTTATCAGAAAGTGCGGATTTCGCGATGGTAGAATAGGGGTTTGTTCGCAGACCACAAAGCCGACAAGGAGAAGAGACCATGCGCGGAAACGAGACGGTACTGGCACTACTTAACCAGGCCCTGAAGGAAGAACTGACTGCCATCAACCAATACATTGTGCATGCGGAGATGTGCGATAACTGGGGCTACCCGAAGCTGGGCGGCTATATGAAGAAGCTGTCCATCGACGAAATGAAGCACGCCGAGGCCCTCATCGAGCGGATTCTCTTTCTGGACGGCACGCCTCGGATGACCGAGACCATGGGCCTGAACATCGGGCCGAACGTCAAAGCCCAGATCGAGAACGACCTGAAACTCGAAATCGCCGCGGTCGCCATGTACAACAAGTCCGCCAAGAAAGCCGCCGAGTTAGCCGACAACGCGTCCCGCGAGCTTTTCATCAAGCTATTGAAAGATGAAGAGGGACACGTCGACTGGGCAGAGACCCAACTCTTCCAGATCAAGGAACTCGGCCTCGAGAACTACCTGGCGCAGCAGTTATAAGTCGGTTGTTTTCAACGCGCTCATTTTTCTCTTGAAGCGCAGCGTGATCAGCCGTAGAATCTATGGCAGGAGCTGAAGGAGTGGGGCAATGGAGCATAGCGTTCTGTTTATCTCATCTTCGGCCGATGACGCCGATACAGTGTCCCAGATGCTGGACGGCATCGCCATCTCCTGCGAGCACGTGTCAACCCTGAACAGGGCGCGCCAGAAGCTCGAAGCCGGGACCTTTGGGGCTGTGCTCACCGAGGCCCGCCTGGCGGACGGAACTTGGGCCGACGTGGTCAGGCTGGCCGGACAAGCCAAGCGCGGCCCGGCGGTGGTTGTCGCCGACGAGCTGGCCGACACCCGATTCTGGCTCGATGCGCTCGAGCTGGGCGCCTACGACGTGCTGACCAAGCCATTCTGCCTCGGCGAAGTGCAACGGATTTTGGCCAACGCTCTGCACGAACCCCCGCAGCTCGGCAGAACGATGTCTGCGGCATAATGGTTCTTCCGCCGCTGTGCGCAGCGCGGCGACTAGAGCCATAACCTTGTCGCAGCAAGACAGACTGGTCCGCTCGGCGGGCGTCGTTTCAGCCTCGGTGCTCGTCAGCCGGGTCAGCGGCCTGATCCGCGAAATCCTGATGGCGCGCCTGTTCGGCGCGGGCCGGGTCTACGACGCCTTCCTGCTAGGCTTCCGCATTCCCAACCTGACGCGCGACCTGTTCGCCGAGGGCGCGCTTTCGTCGGCCTTCGTCCCCACCTTCACGCAGTACTTGACCACCAAGAGCAAACGCGAGGCGGCGGAGCTGGCCAACCTCGTGGCCAGCGCCGTGATTGTAGTGGTCGGGGCCCTGTGCATCCTGGGAATGATCTTCGCCCCAGCCCTGGTGTGGCTGCTGGCGCCGGGCTACGCGGCCGTGCCGGGCAAATTCGAACTGGCCGTTCAGATGACGCGGATCATGTTCCCGTTCCTGCTGCTGGTGGCGCTGGCGGCGCAGGCCATGGGGATGCTGAACGCATGCAACCAGTTCGCCGTCCCGGCATTCTCCTCCACGTTCTTCAACATCGGGTCGGTCTTGTTCGGCGTCGCGCTGGGATTCTGGGCCGGACCGACACTGGGGTTTTCGAGGATCGAAGGCATGGCCTACGGGGTTGTGCTGGGCGGCGCGCTGCAACTGGCCTGGCAGCTTCCCAGCCTCAAGCGCCTGGGCTTCTCATTTCGCTTCCAGGCCGGCTGGTCGCATCCGGGCTTACAGCAAATTCTGCGCCTGATGGCGCCCGCGATTCTGGGCAACGCCGCCGTCCAGATCAACGTGATGGTCAACACGAATTTCGCTTCCAGCATCGTTGACCCGGTCACCGGACTAAATGGGCCCGTGAGCTGGCTGTCTTACGCCTTCCGCTTCATGCAGCTCCCGCTGGGGCTGTTCGGGGTCGCCATCGCCACCGCCACTCTGCCGGCCATCTCCCGCAGCGCCTCGCTGGGGCAGATCGACGATTTCCGGCGGACACTTTCGAGGTCTCTGGGAATGGTCTTTCTACTGACCCTGCCGTCTTCAGTGGGCCTGATGGTGCTGGGCAAGTCGATGATCGGTGCAGTTTACGAGGGTCGCATGTTCCAGGCTTACGACACGCGCCAGACGGCGCTGGCCCTCTCCTGCTACGCCGTCGGGCTGGGGGGATACGCGGCCATCAAGGTACTGGCCCCGGCCTTCTACGCTTTGAACGATTCGCGCACGCCCATGTTGGTCAGCCTGGCCTCGATCCTGGTCAACTACGGGGCGGCGTCGGCGATGGTACGCACCGGCACGCTGGGACACGCGGGCCTGGCCCTGGCGACTTCGGTGGTGGCGCTGTCCGGCTTCGCCGCGCTGTTCTGGATTCTGCGCGGCCGCATCGGCGGCATTCACGGCCGGGCGCTCGCCCGCAGCGTGGCGCAAATCACTGTCGCCAGTCTGGTGATGGGCGTGGCGCTGGTCCTCTCCAGCCGGGGCATCCAGGTTCTGCTGGGCGCCTCCCGGCTGGCGCGCCTGGCGGATCTTGCGGTTTCGATTCCCATTGGGGTCGGAGTCTACTACGGCGTCTGCCGGGCGTTGAAGGTGGCCGAGCTCGAAATGGCCGTGCGAGCGCTGGCTCCCGCCGCTCTGCGCTACATCCCAGGCCAACGTGGTAAAATCTGATTGATTGATGTCACCAGAGATCAAGCTGGTCACCCTGCTGCAAGATCTTGACAACCGGATCAGAGAAACGCAGAGGGAGATCGCAGCCCTACCTAAGCACGTCGCCGCTATTGAGAAGACCCTCGAATCCCACATCCGCAAGCTCGAAGCCGACCGTGCGGCGCTGGCCGCCAATCAGCGGGATCGGAAGAAGCACGAGGGGGAAATCCAGGAGCAGGAGCGCAAGATCTCCAAGCTGAAAGAGCAGCTCATGGAGGCCAGGACCAACGACCAGTACCGGGCCTTTCAGAAGGAGATCGATTACTGCGAGAAGGAGACCCGCCGGGCCGAGGACCGCATCCTGAGCCTGATGGAGGAGTCCGAACCCCTGGAGCAGAACGTCAAGGCCGCGGAGTCCGATCTGAAGGAAGAGAAGAAGAAGGTGGAGGCCGAGAAGCAGCAGGTGCGCGAGCGCACGGCCGCGGATCAGAAGGCGCTCGATGAGCTCAACGCGGAACGCCGCGCGGCGGTGCCGAACGTCACCCCCGCGGTCTACAGGGCGTATGAGAGAATCCGGCTGAAACGCGGAGGCCGGGCTGTGGCCGACGCGACCGACGGGCGCTGCTCGGCATGCCACCTGGCGCTGCGCCCGCAGTTCTACCAGGACCTTCGGGTAAGCGACGAGGTGATGTTCTGCGAGAGCTGCGGCCGCATCCTGTACTACAACCCTCCCATCAGCTTCGAAGACGTCGTGGCCGCCCAGCCCAACGCGGCGCATTAGCCCCGGGTGTGCTTGTGGGGCAGCCATTGTTGGCTGCCGCCGGGCTTCGGCCCGGCTTCTTGTGACAGCCCGAAGAAACGCCGGCTCAAGAGCCGGCGGCAGGGGAGAACACTTTGTTTGGGGGTGGACTGGGAGCTGATGCCATTCTCGGGCTTTCGAGTTCGCTGAGACGGCGGGGAGACACGGAGGACACCGAGTAAGACTCTTTCAGGGTGGACTGGCGCCGAGAGGGCGGGTGAAAGCCAGACCCCACGTTTCGTGTCGCGCACCCATTATCCAGCGAGGGCTGGCATGCGACGCGTCGATGTTGTAGTATAAGAGTTTACGGCTTCTGAAGTGGACCCGCAGGGTGGTTCGTCCCCTTAGGCAGCTTCAAATAAGATACCCAACAGGCGAGGATCGTCATGTACGCAGTGATTGAAACCGGTGGAAAGCAGTACCGCGTCGCTCCGGGCGACACAATTCGGGTGGAGACCCTGGCCGGCGAAGTCGGGTCGGCGGTCGAGTTCGACAAGGTGTTGCTGGTCAGCAATGACGCCGGGGAAATGCTCACTGGCGCGGCGGCCGGCCACGCCCGCGTCAAGGCGACCATCGCCGGCAATGATCGCGGCGACAAGGTCCTGGTGTTCAAGTTCAAGCGCAAGAAACAGGTTCGGCGGACCATCGGGCACCGCCAGAACTACACCAGCGTGAAGGTCGGCGAGATCCTGGCATAGGGGTGCGATATGGCGCATAAAAAAGGTTTAGGCAGTTCCCGAAACGGGCGTGATTCCCAGGCCCAGCGGTTGGGGATAAAGGCTTTCGGGGGGCAGTTTGTGCCCGGCGGTTCCATCCTGGTGAGGCAGCGCGGCACGTGCTATAAGCCCGGCGACAACGTCGGCATTGGCAAGGACGACACGCTCTTCGCCAAAGTGACCGGGACGGTGGTCTTCCGCAATCGCGGCCGCTTGGGCAAGTTCATCGGTATCGCTCCCGCCGAATAGGGGTTCCTGGCCGGGCGGCGACGAACCGGGTGCGGCCCGCCAAGTTCCCTCTCCCATGTTCATCGACGAAGTCAAGATTCGAGTTAAGGCCGGCGACGGCGGAAACGGCTGCATGGCCTTTCGCCGGGAGAAGTTTGTCCCCAGAGGCGGGCCCAGCGGGGGCGACGGCGGCCATGGCGGCGACGTCACGCTCATCTCCAGCGAGCACTACAACACGCTCCTGCATTTCCGGTTCAATCCGGAGCACGAAGCGCAGCGGGGCCGCCACGGCGAGGGCAGTAACCGCACCGGCCACGACGGCGTTTCGATCGAGGTTCCGGTCCCGGTGGGCACGGTGGTCTACGACGCCGCGACCGGCGAGGTGCTCCACGACTTCACAGCTCCCGGCGACCGCTTTCTGGCCGCGCGCGGCGGGCGTGGCGGCCGGGGCAACGCCCGCTTCGCCACTTCCACGCACCAGGCCCCGCGCGAGCACGAGCCCGGCAAGCCCGGCGAGGAACGCTCGCTGCGCCTGGAACTGAAGCTGCTCGCCGACGTCGGCCTGGCCGGCTTTCCGAACTCCGGCAAGTCCACGCTGATTTCCCGCATCTCCGCCGCGCGGCCCAAGATCGCCGATTATCCCTTCACCACGCTCGAACCCCAGCTCGGCATCGTGAGACTGAGCGGCGACAAATCTATCGCCGTCGCCGACATCCCCGGCCTGATCGAGGGCGCGCACCTGGGCCACGGGCTGGGCATCCGGTTTCTGAAGCACATCGAGAGGACCAAGCTGCTGGTCCACCTGGTGGATGTCTCGGAAGGGAGCGGACGGGATCCGGTGCATGATTTCGAGGTTGTCATGACGGAACTGGCCAGTTTCAGCGAAGCTCTGGCCGCCAAGCCCATGCTGGTGGTGGCGACCAAGATGGACGTGGCGCAAGACCCGGCGCGCGTCCAGTCGCTGCGGGACCTGGCCGCGAAGCGCGGACTTCCTTTCCATACCATCTCCAGCGTGACAGGGGAAGGGATCGAACGGCTGAAGGAAGCCATGGGCGCCGCCGTTCTCAAACCGGCCGACGCAAGCTGAAGCTTGCGCTACCGCACGCAGCAGGACTGGGTGGAGACCAGAGCGGCAGGTGAGAACTGCCGGTTCTGGGCGAAGAAGTTCCCCTCCGAGAGGCGCCGGTACATGTTCCCCGCCACCTGCGCGGCGGTGGGTCCACTCACTCCGCTCCCGCCAGTCAGCAGGACCACCACAACCAGCTTGTTGCGGCCGACGTCGTTGAAAGAGCCGAACCAGCCCAGGTGGGTGCGGTTGTCGGTGCAAGTTCCGGTCTTGCCCAGTACCGGCTCGCTGGGATCGTAATTGGCCCGGCGGGCGGTCCCGTACTCGACGGCGGCGGTCATGCCCGGCTTGATCTCGGGGAGCCACCGCTCCAGGTCCACGTGGCGCTTCACTCTCGGCGTGAACGCCTGGACTTCTTCCGCGGAGCGGGGGTACTGCAAATAGTAAAGCGTTCCGCCATTGGCAAAGGATGACAGCATGGCGGCCAGTTGCAGGGGCGTCAGGGAGATGCCCTCTCCGAAGCTGCTCATCATCCCCACGCCGCTGGCGGTGGGACTTGGGGGAAATGCGCCCTGCTGCTCGCCCTCGATGTTCAGGCCGGCCTTTTCGCCCAGCCCCAGCAGGCGGGCGTAGTAGCTGAACCGGTCAAACCCCAGCTTCATCCCCAAAGTGGCGAAGAACGCATTGTCGGAGTGGGCCAACGCGTCAGTGAGAGTGAGCCGTTTGCCCGCGGAGGTTCGCACCACAGTAGCCCGGTCGATGAGGCCCTCCACCAAGGCCGCGATGGCCACTGGCAGCTTGATGGTGGAACAAGGCTGGAAACCGCTCTTCAGCGCCACCTTCTGGTTCACCATGGCCAGAACGCGTCCGGTGTTGGGATCCACCGACACTACCGAGCCGTTGTAACGCCCGAGCGCGGCCACGGCGGCCTGCCGCACGACCGCATCCTCGCCCTCCGTCACGTCGCCGACGGTCGAGTCGGCGTAAGTAGGCTCGGACCAAGGGCTGTAGCGTTTGGGCGCCGCTTTCTTCGTGATCTTCTTAGCGGCCTTCGCAGGGGCCTTGGGCGCGGTCTTCGTGACCTTCTTCGTGGTGGCGGTCTTTTGGCTCTTAGCCGGAGTCGTTGGCGCCGGAAGCGTGACCGCCAGCAGCGCGGCTGCCCCCGCGAACAAGAAGCATCCGGCAATCTTCTCAAAATGCATTAGCACCTCAAACCACGAAGTCCCATTGTGTGAGATTGTCACCACGACAAGTCAAGGTTTATGTTCCGTCACGCGCTTGCGGCGCGGAGGGGCGTGTGGTATCAATGGGGAAAAGTCGGAACCGCAGGGGTCAAACACCCAATCTCGAAAGCGCAGAAATCTGCCGAGTTCCGACCCGCCATAGTAGGAGTAATCGAGTGGAAACCGCCAATCGAAAACTGATCCGCCCGAGCTTGAACGGCGCGAAGGAACAAGCCATCGCGCGCCGAATTCAGAAGCCGAAGATCACGCCGCCGGACCAGACTCACGCCGAGAGCTTTTACTACCTGAAGCAGATGCAGGCGAAGACTCCGATGGTTGTGGTGTTGACGGACGGCGAGACGCTGCACGGCGTGATCGAGTGGTACGACAAGTGCTGCTTGAAGCTCAACCGCGAGGGCGGTCCGAACCTGCTGCTCTACAAGCCCTGCATCAAGTACATGTATAAGGCGACCTCGTAGCCGGGTGCGGCGCGGGTTCCATGGCTATGTGACCGCGCGATTCCTTTGCGCCAGGCGCCGCGCCCTCCGT
>CAVTHW010000024.1:0-189484 GCA_963734625.1 Bryobacterales bacterium
CCATGATCTCCGGTAAGCGTCCCAGCCTGCGGTCGCGAGCCTGGGCGTCCATCAGGCCGAGGGCGATGGTGGGCAGTCCGCCGGCATCGGCAATCTCGGAGGCAAACTCCGGGATATCGGTGATCGAGGACATGGCGCCCTGGATAAAGGGGTACTTGATGCCCATTTCTCGGGCTACGGGGCTGTCCACGAAGCAATCCTTCTTCGCCTCGGCTGCGCCGCACAAGTTCCGCATCTCCGCCATGAAGGCTTTCACGGCCTTCTCGGTTCCGCTGCCAAAACGATCGGCAAACGATGCGGCGAAGGCCGCCTCCACGCCCAGAGGGATGACCTCGCTCTCGGTGAACTGGCTGTCCAGGGGGTGGAGGGCGCCGGCCTGCACCTGGCCGGCGAAGGCACGACGGCTTTCGTCCGTGATCCCGGCGGCGCACAGCGAGTCCCCGAACGCCTGGATCTTCTTGAAGGCCAGGCGAGTTCCCTTTGTTGAAAAGGCGACACGGAACCTGCAGATCCAAGCCCACCAGAGCAGTGGAATCCATGCGGAGCCTGGCGAGTTGCTGGCGTTGGCGATCGTCCATGACCACCAGATCTGTCAGCCAGTGGACGCTCTCGAAGACGATACCGGCGGCTCCGGTGGTCAGGAAGGCCGCGGCCGCCTCGGGGGTGAAGACACCGCCCCAGATGAGTACGTCCGGAGACTTCGCAGAGGCGTGCAACATTTCCTTGGCCGCCGAATAGAGGACCAAGGTCGTCTCGCCGCTCACGAATCCAGCGGCCTCGCAGCCCTTGAGGACGATGCGCTCGATGCCCGAACTATCTTTGACCATGGCGGTCAGCAGGGGCACGTCCCCGACAATGGGAAAACAGCGGTAGTCTGCCGACAACGTGCGTAGTCGCTGTAGAAGGGCCGAAGTATCACCAGGGAAGAACTGGGCCTGGCATTCTACCCAGAGGTTCCGGGCGCCTGTGTCCTTCAGGAGTTGGCCGACGGACGGATTCATCAGGGCGGAGGCGGAAATCTTGATATCGCTGACGTGGCCAGCAGGGTCAGCCGTTTGTAGGAACGAATGCAGTGCTTCCGCCCCCATCGTGGAAAAATCGAAGATAGCCCGGCTGCCCGTGCGTTGCGCCATTTCCGTCACAGGCGGGCTGATCTCGCCAGGTCTCCAGACAAAAGCAATGATGGGAACCTGTTCCTCAACCAACATGCCCAGACCTCCACTGCGATGCCAGACGTTCACGCGGCGCGGAATTACAAAGACTTTCTGAATATGCGATATCTCTTGTATGGTTTTGCGCTCGCTTCCACGGCCAAGGTGTTGACCGCCTCGTTGTCCTCCAGGGTCCACCCCATCTCCAGATACTGATATTTCCTTTTCTTCCTCACGACCTCGTATATGTGGTGGAAGGCCAACAGGGGGAATCCCAGTTGTCGGTACTTCTCCTTGACCCCGAACATCAACAGCCGCAATCCGTTGATCTTCCGGCGATAGAGGAGCGCCTTCAGCAAACCCAGCAGGCCGATCCGCCCGTTGAGACGCTTGAGCAATGGGTTGATGTCGGGGAAGATTACGCAGACCGCCGCTGGTTCGTCCTCGTAATAGATGAAGAAAGCCAGGTCGGGATCCGCGAAGGTCATCACGCTCTTCTGAATGTCCCGCATCTCGTCATCGCTCAGGGGGACGAAACCCCAGTTGGCGGACCAGGAGTCATTGTAGATCTCCCTGATCAGGGCGAACTCGGCGTCCGCATCCTTGAGACGAAAGGGCCGGATGTGGATGCCCTTCTTTCGGGCTATCCGTTCAGCCAGACTATCCATCCACTCGGGAAGCCGGTAATCGCCTTCGATCAGGAAGGCGATCAGGTCCTTCTCTTTGGCGAAGCCGCACGATTCGACCAGTCTGGAGTAGTAAGGCGGGTTGTAAGCCATCATCAACGCCGGCGGATAATCGAAGCCCTCGATGAGCAACCCCACCTCGTAATTGGTGGACGGGTTGAGCGGCCCTCTGACGAAGGTCATCCCCTTCTGGTGAACCCACGTCTCCACGGCGGAGAAGAGGGCCGCCGCAGCCGCCGGATCGTCAGTGCATTCGAAGAATCCCCAGATGCCCATCTGTTCGCCGTGAAACTCGTTGTAGCGACGATCGATGATGCCCGCGATCCTGCCCACCGTCTGCGAACCGCGCCGGGCCAGAAAGAGCCGGCGCTCGGCAGACGCCCAGAAAGGGTGCCGGCGGGGGTCCAGCATCCGTCGAACCTCCTTCTTAAGGGGAGGAACCCATCTGGGGTACTGCGGCGTAGAGATTCCAAGGGAGGTCGATGAAGTCTCTTGAGCTCCGAACCTCTTTCCACAACAACGATCTCGACGCCGGCCATGAGCGTTCCGTTCGAAGCGGGGTTTTCCATATGACTGTCATCTCACGACGGTCGTGGAGCATTTCTCCTATTGTAGTGCGGCGCGATCGCGGCGATCAGTTCGCTCGACATCCCATCATCGTTACCATTTAGGCCGCGCTACACTGGATTATTTCTTGTCCGCGAAGTATGGTTCATGATCGTTGCCGCCCGGCGGAGGTAAGACGATGAAAACCAGGGATGCGGGATCCATGCTGGTCACTGGGGCCAGCGGTTTTATCGGACAGCACCTGGTGCGCCGGCTGATCGAGCGTGGCGACCGGGTGTCGTGCCTGGTGCGGGCCACGTCGCGCATCGACGAACTGCGATCGTCGGGCGCCCAACTCATCGCGGGCGACGCGACCGATCGCGCCGGCATTGAACGCGCGCTGGCGGAGTCGCAGGCCGGCGTCGTGTTCCACCTGGCGGGCCTGGTGAAGGCCCTGCGGACGGAAGATTTTCTACGCGTGAACGCCGGCGGCGTCGAATCCGTCGCGGCTGCCTGTGCGGACCGCGCCGAGCGGCCGGTGTTGATCGTGGTTTCCTCGCTGGCCGCGGCGGGGCCTTGCGCCGGCGGCCAACCTCGCGTGGAAGGCGATTCGCCCGCACCTGTTTCCGCTTACGGTCGCAGCAAGCTGGCGGGCGAGCTGGCGGCGGCCAGGTATGCCAGCAGGCTGTCGATCAGCGTGGTGCGTCCGCCGATCGTCTTCGGCCCCGGCGATAGGGGCGTGCTGGAAATGTTCCGGCCGATCGCCCACGCGGGGCTCCATGTCGTGCCCGGCTGGGAGGAACGACGCGTTTCGCTGATCCACGTGGCCGACCTCGTCGCACTCCTGCTCCTCGCCGCCGAGAAAGGCGAGCGTCTGCACCCCGACGGCGCGCCGGGCCAGGGTGTCTACTTCGTGGCGGCAGAGCACGATCCGACGTATGCCGAACTGGGACAGGCCATGGCCATGGCACTGGGAAAGAAGCGGGCCACGGTGGTGCACATGCCGGGACCGCTCGTGCGGCTGGCCGGGCTTTGCGGCGATGCGCTGGGGCGCGTACGGCAACGTCCCGGTTGGGTGAACAGCGACAAGATGGCCGAAGCCCTGGCCGGCTCGTGGACGTGCTCATCCGCCAAGGCTCGTACGCAGTTGGGTTGGTCCCCCGCGGCCACGTTGGCCGAACGGCTGCGCGAGACGGCCCAATGGTATCGCCAGGCCGGATGGCTCTGAGCCTGTCACGGTTGGTTTTCTCCTTCTCCGTGGCCGGAAACCCTGACGCCATCTCGCATCAGATCCAAGTAGTGCCGCTCCAGCCGGCAGATTATCCGTTCCGGTGAATAGCGCCCCGCAAGCCTCTGGCCCCCCCGACCCAGCTCTCGGGCGAGTGCGGGATTGCGGCTGAGCAGGGCCAGTTTCCCGGTGAGGTCCTCCACGGAGTCCGGGTCAACGATGAACCCGTTCCGCCCATCCTCCACCAGCTCGCGGGCAGCCACGATGCGATTGGTGACGATCACCGGCTTCGCGAACCACATGGCTTCCAGCGCAACCAGGCCCTGCGTCTCCGAGAGCGATGGCAGGACAAAGACGTCTGCGGAGGCGTAGTGCGGCGCCAGCAATGAGTTCTCGATGAAGCCCAGGAACTTCACCTGCCTCTCCAGGCCAAACTTGGAGGCCAACCGCATGAGCCTGGGCTTCTCTCTACCCTCGCCGACGATCCTCAGCTCCGAGCAAGGCTGTTGCCGCACCAACCCCGCGAAAGCCCTGATCAGATAAGGCAGGTTCTTCTCCGGCGAAAGGCGTCCGACGAAGAGCACCACGAAGGGACCGTCCTCGGGCGACCGCGGCTGTTCCGCCCGGCTGTCGAACACGATGGGATTGCTGAGGTACTCGGTCCGGGTCGTGATCCCGTACTCCGATATCTGTTCCACCAAGCGTGCAGACGGCGCCAGGATCAAATCGAACCGGTTGCAGTATTCCACGTGCCGCCTGAAGATGACCCGATGGAAGGGCTTCATCAGCAACGGCTGCGTCAACAGGTCCACGGTCATGTGGTAGGTGTAGACATGCCTGGCCCGCATCGAGGCGGCGGCGCGCATGCGCATCAGCAGGAAGCCGAGATAGTGGTAATGGATGATGTCAAAGTCGTTCTCGTTCAGGATCCGCCGGAGGGCGGACTGGCCGGGCAGGGCCCAGTGGTAGCCGTGCAACCTGATCGAGAAGGTCCGGTGGACGCGGACCCCGTGCCACGTTTCCAGACCGGGCTGGCCCCTTCGGCGGCTGGTGACCACGCTGACGCTATGGCCCCTCTTGACCAGTTCCCTGGCTGCCCACTGGACCACCACGCCACAGCCCGTCGCGGCCGGCAGGAAATCGTCCGATACCATGCAGATGCTCAGGCAGCGCTGCGGAGTCTCCCGCTTGTGGTCTTCCGACAAGCTCCCACTGCGAATTGGCCGAGGGGCCAGCTCCGCTATCCCCGTGGCCGTCCCGTTGCCGCGGCCGGGCAATCCCGGATTACCGCTCATACCACGGCCTCCACTTCTTGATGCCTGCTCGGACCGCAAGGTCCAGAATCTCTCGAAGATGGCGTCGCGATCGTTCAGCGTTCGCGAATAGTTCCTGTGCAGCTCCTCGCAGTCGGACCGCCCATGAAACAGGGTTCGGAACTGCGACTCATAACACATCATGGCGTCGAGCTTGAGCCCTTCCTGCGCGGAGATGTCCTCCAATTGCGGGCTCAGTCGCGGACACCTTGCCGGGCTCCCGGCATCTCCAGCCGCACGATGCTGCCGCATTAGGCCCAGCAGATAGGCGGCTACGACCACACTGGCCGCCCAGCGAACAGGCCGAGGCCGGACGTGACACATGACTGCGCTCCGGAGGTAGTGGCTGCAGGACTCCCACCACTCGCGGTTTAGCGGCCCCTTGAGGGGCGCCTCCGCCCAATGGCCGATCTCGTCGAGCCGGCAACGCACCGCGTTGGGAATGAAGCAGTACGGCGAGTCTTCGTAGTGGAAGACCCGGCCGCGGAACCCGGATGCCAGGTTCAGCGCCGCCTGGTGGCAGAGGACGTGATCCACGTGCCAACCCACGCCCAGGGGGACATACAGCTTGTCGCTGTCAACGTCCGCCAAGCACTCCGCCAGCCTCCCGGTGATCCGGGGCAGGTCCGCGAGGTCTGCCGCAGTCGGGGAGCTGAACAGTCTACGGATCGAGCGACGGGAGCCCTGGCGCAGGAAGGCGTCGGTTTCCTCCAGGCAGATTGCGTCGTAGCCCAGGAAGCTTGCCGCAGCCTTCTCCTCGCCTCGCCGCTCCTCGCCAAGAACCAAGGCGTACTTTCTGGCGCCCTCCGTACATCGAGAGAAGACATTCACCACCAGCACCGGCCCGTCCTCGATCAGCCGCGCGATGGTGCCGCCGCAGGAGAAGATCGCATCGTCGAGATGCGGGGAGATGAACACGGCCCGGTAACGCCCCGCGGCCGGTTGCGGCATCCCCCCGGCCCGGGCGTCGGCCCGGCGGAAACCCTTTGAGCCGGGGTTTTCCATATGACTGTCATCTCAGAGATGATGGTGGTAAAACTATCCTTGATTATCGCTTGTTCGCATGAGACTGCAAGCCCAATTTAAGCGATGAAGACCAGGGACACCTACGCCGCCAGCGCCAGGGCGATGATCAGGTTTTCTGCGGCTACAGTCATTTCGCCGGTTTTCCCCGGCCGGCACGGTAGTCGGCGAGCAGACCCCGCACCTTGTCGAACATGTCGGCGGGAACCATGCCGCCGCGAATCTCGGGATAGACGTCCTCCGCCAGGCGGCGCCACTCGGCTTCGACCTCAGGGCTCACGGCGTGGGTCTTGAGCCCGCGCTTGGTCATGGTCTGCACGGACTCTACGGCTTCCTGACGCCCCCGCGCCCGCATCTGGACGCCGGCTTCCTCAGCCGCCTTCTTCAGGGCTTCGCGGCTGGCAGCCGGCAGGGACTCCCATGCCTTCGACGTAATGACGGTGGCTCCCACCAGCGGCACCCAATTCAACTCGAGCATGTAAGGAGCCGGCCCGTAGACCTGCGTGGCGAGCGCGTGGAATGGCGGCATGGGGACGGCGCTGATCAAGCCTGTCTGCAAGCCGGGGAGAATATCGCTGATCTCCAGCGGGATGGGCTGGAACCCCACGGCCTTCATGAGATCGATCTGGTAGTTGTCGCCGGCCCAGACGAAAAGCCGGAGCTTCTTCAGGTCCGCGGGCCGCACGACCGGCTCCTTGGAGAACAACCGGACCCAGCCCGTATCGCCCCAAAACAGCGTGACAAAGCCCTTCTCCAGCAGACGCTTCTCAAGATCAGGACGCAATTGCTCGCGGATGTAGTCCACTTCCTCCATGGATCTGAACATCATGGGCATGTAGGAGAGCGCGGTGACCGATTTGTCAATGTCGGAAAGGCCGACGACGCTCAACATGGCCGCCTGGATCTGGCCCTGGCGCATGCGGCGGACAATGTCGGCCTCGCCCCCCATGCTGCTTCCGGCGTAAATGATCAGAGTGACGCCGCCACCCGGAGCTTGACGCCATTTCTGCCCCATCTGTTGGAGAGTGAGGTAGTAGGAGGTGCCGCTCGGCGCCACTGTGGCCAAACGCACCAGGGCCGGTTTGTTCTGCGCCGCAAGCACACCTGTCAAAAGTAAGAATGATGCCAGTTTGTACATTCGCTATTCCAGGAAAAGCTGATCGGCCCTGCCCAGTAACCAGCGGGCCCGGCGTTGCGTGACCAGGTTGTTGAGCCGCCACTCCGGCTTGGAGTTTACGTCGATGGCCAGCGCCTGGTCGAGGAGAGCCTGAAACTCCTTGCGGTCCTGCCCGGCGTCCTGGATGAGGTCCGGATCGTCGTCGGAGGCGAAGGTCGTGCCGCTCTTGGCCAGGGCATCTCCGAGCTTGTTGATGGCGAACTTCCGGATGCAGCCCGTCGTGAGCACAACCAGCGCCAAAAACATCAGGAACAGACGGGACATGAGGTTAACCAGGATTACTCTTTTCGCTTCCTGGCCACCATCGATTGTACAACCAACCGGCCAATAACACTCAAGAAGTCCGTCCGTGAAGTTGTATCATGGTGGGTGAGTTTTCCGGTTTTGGGGCTCGTACGATCGGAAAGGATGATCTCATGCCGGCGCCATTGAACCACCGCGAGCTCTACCGCCTACCCTGGACTCTTCCTGACAATGCCATCAGCTGGTTAGAGCCGACCAGCGCCTGCAACCTTTACTGCCAGGGGTGCTACCGCAAGAACAACCCGGACGCGCACAAGTCGCTCGAACAGGTTCGGAAAGAACTCGACATATTCAATCGCCTGCGCAACACGGATGGCGTCTCCATTGCCGGGGGAGACCCGCTGGTGCATCCTCAGATCGAGAAGATCGTGGAGATGATTGCCGCCGACGGCCAGAAACCGATCATCAACACCAACGGCCTTTGGCTGACAAAAGAGAAACTCGTCGCTCTTAAGAAGGCTGGCGTTGCAGGATTTACATTCCACATCGACAGCAAACAGCAGCGCCCGCACATGAAGGGGAAGACCGAAATCGAGTTAAATGAGCTGCGGCTGCACTATGCTCTCATGCTGGCCGAGGTCGGCGACATTTCCTGTGCTTTCAATGCCACCGTCTACGAGGACACACTCAAGGATGTCCCTGAGGTCGTGGCCTGGGGGCAGAACCACATCGATATCGTCCAAGTCCTCGTGTTTATTGCTTACCGCGCGGGTTCCACGCGCGAAGGCTATGACTACCTTGTCGGGGGCAAGAAAATCGACAGTGCGCCGATTCCCTATGCCGTCGACGAAGAGCCGCAGATTTACACCATGTCGACGGACGTCGTCGAGGCCATACGTTCGCGCTACCCGGACTTCCAGCCTTCGGCGTATCTCAACGGCACGGAGCGTCCAGACCATTTCAAGTGGCTGCTGACCATGCGCATCGGGACGAAGGACAAGATCTTCGGCTACGCGGGCCCGAAATTCATGGAGCTTTCCCAGACGCTTCATCACCTGCTGAACGGGTCATATCTGGCCTACACGAAGCCGAAGGTACACGGCAGGGGCAAGTCGATGCTGTTGCTTGCCCCGTTCGACAAGGGCTTGAGCCGCACCGCTCTTGCCTATCTGCACGATGCCGCCCGGTCACCGGCATTGCTGTTCAGAAAACTCCACATGCAATCGATCATGATCATCCAACCGGCGGACTTCACCAGGAGCGGCGCTCTCAGCATGTGCGACGGGTGTCCGGACATTACTGTGTGGGAAGACAGACTCGTTTGGTCATGCCGGATGGAAGAGTTGATAAACTTCGGCGATTGGGTGCGGGCCGTTCCTACAAACGGAGATGCCAACGCCTCAAAGCCCGAAGAGCATCCCCCTGCGACTTCGGGGAAGCCGTAGTCGGAATCGGTATCGCCGTCGCCTCACTTGCCCTCTTCCCATTTGGTGGCGATTACGCCCAGGATGAAGACCACGGCCGCGAAGACCCCTATTACCGCGGAGTACCTCAGCGCGGCCATGTTGTCGACAACTACCATGGATGCCCGGAGCCCCTCGTTCACGTAGTACAGAGGCAGTAGCTTGGCGAACGTCTGCAGGAAGCCCGGCATCATCTCCATGGGAAAGAAGCTCCCCGAGAGGAACATCATCGGGAACGTGATGGCGTTTGCCGCGGCGGCGGCGCTCTGTGCCTCCTTCACGAAGCGGGTTAGTATCATCCCGATTCCGACGAACGCGAAGACGTCAAGCACAATGAACACAGGGAGCCAGGCGTTTATATGTAGGCTAACGTGAAACACCGCCCAGCCCACCAGCAGCATCGCAATCGTGGATACGACCGCGAGTATGACCTGGTACAGGATGTTCGACAGTATCCAGTCGGTGCGGGTGATGGGCGTGGTGGCTAGCTTCCTGATGACGCCCTTCTGCCGCAGCTCAGTGTTCAAGTTCACCGTGCCGAACAGGCTCGCTGTCATCACCGCCATCGCGATGATGCCGGGGATGAAGAACTCGATGAACCGGTACTTTTTGGTGAGTATCGATGTCTCGGCCATATTGATGAACGAAGGCTTCCCGAACCACCCCTGGTCTATCCCGGCGAAGGCCGACTTCAGGATTTGCATCTTTGCGGACACCGAACTGGAGCTGGGGTCGTAGATGCACGTTACGGTAACGGTTATGCTGGGGTCGTCGGTTTCGATACGCTGCTGGAAGGATCTTTCATAGCCTTCGGGAATAACGACGACAAGGTTCAGCTTGTTGTCCCTGGCGTACTCGGTGGCGTTGACGGCGGGTTCGACTTTGGCTATCTTGAACTTCCCGTTGAGCTTAGGGCCTCGACGAGCCGCGCCGAGAATTCGGTGTGATCGAGGTCCTGCACGTAAAGGTCGAAGCTCACGCTTCTCCTGGTCCATGAAAATGCTGCCGAACACGAGTATCAGGAGCATCGGGAACGCAATCGTGAAGAACATTGCTGTCTTCTCGCGGTAGAAACTCTTGATGCTCACGACGAGATTTGCGCCAACGACGCGCTGGTTCATGCCGCCCCCCGTTCGCGGAGCGCCTCGCCGGTAAGCTTAAGGAAGACTTCTTCGAGGTTGGGCTTGCGAACGTCCAAACTGAGGAACGACGCCCCGGCGTCCTTGATGGCGTTCAGTACGTTCCGGACATCGTCCGTGTGCTCCACCCTGACCTTGATGTCTTTGTGGTCGTCATGGACCGGCTCGAAGCCCATCTTCTGGACGATTTCAAAGACTTTTTCATCGACGGACCGTAGCGTGAGGACCAGGTAATTCGCGTTGCTTTCGGTGAGCTCCGCGGGAGAGCCCCTCGCGATGATCTTCCCCGCCGAGATGATTGCGACGGTGTCTGCAAGAAGCTCCGCTTCTTCCATGTAGTGCGTGGTGAGAAACACCGTCGCCCCCTTTTTTTTCAGGCCCAGCAGGACTTCCCACACCTCGCGCCGCGCGCGGGGGTCGAGCCCTGTCGACGGCTCGTCGAGGAACACGACCTCGGGGTCGTTCACCAGCGCAATCGCGATTCCGAGGCGCTGCTTCAAGCCCCCAGAGAGGTTTTTGTACTGCTCTTTGGCCTTGTCCTTGAGGTTGACGAGCTCTATCAGCCCGTCGATATCGGGGCCTCTGCGGCGGAAAAGCCGCGAGTAGTACTGAATGGTCTCCCTGACCGTTATCGCGTCGAACGAGCTGAATCCCTGCGGGAGGACGCCGATGCGGCGGACGATGTTGTGCTTCTTCTTCGTGACGTCCATCCCCAGAAGGCGCACTTTTCCCGATGTGGGCCTGCGGAGTGTATCGATTATCTCGACAGTAGTGGTCTTACCGGCGCCGTTCGGGCCCAGCAAGGCGAAAACTTCGCCTTTCCTGACGGAAAACGATATGTCGTTGACCGCCAGCAAATTCCCGTAACGCTTCGTCAGTTTCTCGACTTCGATCACATGTTCAGCGCGGTTCATCATGGATCGGCGGCTCTTCTTCACTTCGCTGCAGCTTGGCCAGTTCGTCGGCCGTGGCGTTAACCGTGGCACGGATCTGCTCCTGGCTGTGATTGGTGGTGATGAAGAAGCGGAGGCGGGCAGAATGGTCGGGCACGGCGGGGTGCAGAATCGGTTGGACGTTAATGCCGCGCTCGAACAGGGCGCTCGCCAGGCGCAGGCTCTTGACCGAGCTGCCGACGATCACCGGAATCACGGGCGTGCCGGCGGCCGAGCCGGTGTTGAGGCCACGCTGGCGGGCCAGCTTCAGGAACAGCGCCGCCAGCTCGCGCAGCCGGGCCACGCGCTGCGGCTCGCGCTGGAGGACCGTCAGGGCGGCCAGGGCTGCAGCGGCGCTGGCCGGGGAGAGGCCCACGCTGTAGACGAACCCGGGGGCGGTGTACTTGAGGTACTCGACGAGCTCGGTCGAGCCGGCGATGTACCCGCCGCAACTGGCCAGCGACTTGGAGAGCGTGCCCATCCACAGGTCGACGTCGGAGCGGGCCACGCCCCAGTGCTCGCCGAGGCCCCGGCCGGTCGCCCCCATGGTGCCCAGCGAGTGCGCTTCATCGACCAGCAGCAGCGTCTTGTGCTTCTTCCTGAGTTCCAGGAAGCGTGGCAGTTCGGGGAAGTCGCCATCCATGCTGTACACGCCTTCGATGGCGATCAGCACGCGGCGATAGCGGTGGCGCACCTCGGACAACAGGGTGTCGAGGGCCTGCCAGTCGTTATGGGCAAAGGCGCGACGCGTAGCGCCGGCAAGCATGGCGCCCTGGACGATCGAGTTGTGGGCCAGAATGTCGTGGAGGATCAGATCGTCCGGTCCGAGCAGGTGGCCGATGGTGGTGACGTTGGTGGCATGGCCGGAGACGAAGACGATCGCGGCCGGGGTGGCCAGGAAGGCGGCCAGGGCCTGCTCCAGATCACGATGCACCTGCTTCTCGCCGGAGACCAGGCGACTGGCGCCGGCGCTGGTGCCATAGCGGTCGATCGCGGTCTTGGCGGCGGCGGCGACCTCCGGATCGTGGGCCAGGCCGACGTAGTCATAGACGCTGAAGTCGAGGAGCGGGCGCCCCTCGATGCAGGGTGCGCTTCCGGCTCCGCCCTGGTCGACGCGGAAATACGGGTTGTCGCCGACCGCCAGCAGCAGGCGTTCCTGACGCTTCAACTCGCCGTACTCGGGGAAGCGGGCCAAATCGTAGTGTTCGGGCGGGATCTGGCCGGCGGGAACATCGGGCCTGGGGCCATCGATCAGGTGCTTCTGCACGGCCTGGATTAGATCCTCCAGCGTCCGGGCCTGGCTGAACACCGTGTCGGGCAGGCGGCCGGCGAAGGTCTTCTCCAGCCTGGCCACGAGGTCCATGCCTCTGCAGCGAATCCAGGCCCAGGGCGGCAAGGGGTGTGTCCCGTGTCAGGTCGGGCAAAGCTGCGCCGGCCAAGGCGCGGGCGTGCTGGCTGACGGCGGCCAGAGCGGCTTGCCAAGAGTGCGGGGCGGGATGCGCCGTGGAAGACCCCGCGTCTTCGGCATCCGGGCCGGCATTGTCGACCGGCGAGCCGCAGTGTTCGGCGAGGGCCTTGAGTTCCCCGGCCAGGAAGGCCGCGCGACAGGCATGGCGCTGGATCTTGCCGCTGGAGGTCCTGGGAATCGTACCGCTGCGCACCAGCACGACCGCGTCCAGGGCCAGGCCATGTTCTTCGAGCACCGCCCCGCGAACCGCATCCAGCACGTGCGTGAGATCGACCTCTCCTTTGCGCGCGACCTCCTGCACCAGAACCAGGCGCTGGCGGCCGTGATCGTCCGCGACGAAAGCGGCCCCGGAGCCGGCTTCCAGCAGCGGGTGGCTACCGCGGGCGGTGGCCTCGATATCCTGCGGATAGCGGTTCAGGCCGCGGACGATGATCAGGTCGTCCAGCCGGCCGGTGACGTAGAGTTGGCCCTCGCGCATGAAGCCCAGGTCGCCGGTCCGCAGGAACGGGCCTTCGCCCGTGTCGCTCAGGCGGGCGTCGAAGGAACGGCGGGTCTGGCCGGGCTTGTGCCAGTAGCCCTGACCGACCGACGCGCCGGTAACCCAGATTTCGCCCACGCGGCCGGGGGCGGCCTCCGCGCGGCTGTGCGGGTCGACGATCACCACGCGCAGACCGCCGACGGGCGGTCCGCAGGCCACCAGGCGACGAGCCTGCGGCGCATCGTTGGGCACGGGCTCGACGCGGTTCTCGGTCAGCGTCGTGTCGTGGAAGGTCCCGACGGTCGCGCCGCTGCCGCGCCTCGGGCCACTGACCATGAGCGTCGCCTCCGCCAAACCGTAGCAGGGATAAAGGGCTCCGGGTTTGAAGCCGCAGGGGGCGAACGCGGCGGCAAAGCGTTCGAGCGTTCCGGGCTCAATGGGTTCGGCGCCGACGAAGGCCAGGGCCCAGGAGGAAAGGTCGAGGGTGGCACGCTGCTCGTCGGTGATCTTGCGAATACAAAGATCGTAGGCGAAGTTGGGCCCGCCGGAGATGGTGGCCCGGTACTTGCTGATGGCGGCAAGCCAGGTGATGGGGCTCTGGAGGAACGTCGCCGGCGAAATGGAAACGTTTGTCGCACCGGTGAACACCGGGACCAGAACGCCGCCCACCAGCCCCATGTCATGGTGCATGGGCAGCCAGAACACGCTGCTGTCCTCGTGCTGTATGCCGAAAGCCTGCTGGATGGCGCGGATGTTGGCCATGAGGTTCGCGTGACTGAGCATGACGCCCTTGGGCCGGCTGGTCGAGCCGGAGGTGTACTGGAGCATGGCCAGCGTGTCGGGGGCGATGGCCGGTTCTTGCCAGCGCGCTGGCCAAAGCGTCGGGAATCTCGTCGGTGGCGAACCACGAGAGTTGGGAGGAAGTGGCCGCTTGATCGCTTGTTCTTGCTTCCATCCTGGCCTGGAACTGAGCCACGCCCGAGGCGTTGCTCAGGGCGATGCGGGCCCCGGCATCGGCGGCGACGGCCTGGAAGCGCTCGAGCATGCGGTGGCGATGCGGCGGGTAGGTCGGCACCGCTACGCAACCGGCGTACAGGCAGCCGAAGAAAGCCGTAATGAAGTCGAGGCCGGGCGGATAGACCAACAGCACGCACTGACCGGCAATGCCCATGTCCTGCAAGCGAGCCGCGATGGCTCGGGCCCGCCGATCGAGCTGGATGTAGGTCAGACTAGCGTTCTCGGCCTGGCCGTCCAACAGGTGGACGCAGGCCAGTTGCCGCGGGCGTTCGTCGGCGTGGCGGCGCAGCACGCGGATCAGGTGGCCCGGAAGCTGATGCGGACTAAAGTGGGTTTGGGCGTGAACCGACATGGTCGGGGGTCTCACAGATCACTTTGGCGCACGACCGGCGTGGGCCTCTGCTCGTTTATAACTGCGGGCGAGTTCGTTTTCAAGGGGTTTCCCAGCGCCAGGTCTTGGCAGTGATACGGAAATCCGGTCTTCGGTACGTGTTGCCAGCCCATGGACTCCGTCGGGCTCGGCACGTACCTGGATCGGGAAAGTCGGATCAAGTCCACCTTCCAGCATCATCTGATGGGCCGTTCTCTGCCGGATGGAGCGGTGTTGTCTCTCGCCGGCATTCGTCATGTCGCAACCCTAGAATATCACCGACATCCGGCCGCGAGTTTTCGGCTGGCCATGCCTATCGTGAGTCTAGGAGATTTCAGCGAACCGCGAACCATGGCTTAACTGCATGTCTCAGCCCAGGGGGCAGGCGAACTTGGACAAAGGGTGATGTTGCGGCTTATCACGTGGAATCTTCATGGCCTTCCGCCACCGGTGCGATTCGGAATTGGCGACAATCTCGCCAGAGTCGCTGAGGAAGCCCGCCGGCGCGCTCCGGACGTATTGCTCTGTCAGGGGATTGACTCCTTCTTCGTCGGATGCCCGCGCAGTGTCACTGCGGAGGTCGAACTGGTTGCTTGATATGCCCCAGCTCATTCATCGCCGACCATCAGACACCGCAGTGCCGAGAACCACTTGGCCGGTTTGCCCCAATCCCGTGGTTGTGACGGTCGCACATGGCCGCTTCCGAGTCCTGCGGCAGAGTGCGCCTCAACTACACGTCGCAGATGTCAACGGCCTGGGCTAGAGATTTCAGTGGATCGGGTCTAGCTGGCGTGAACTCGTGCGCGAGGTAGCCACTGAACCCCGTCTCCGCAAGCGCCTGGGCGATGGCTCTGTAATTCAGTTCTTGAGTCTCATCGATCTCGTGGCGGCCGGGGTTGCCGCCGGTGTGGAAGTGGCCCAGGTATTGAATGTTCTGACGGATGGTGCGAATGATATCGCCCTCCATGATCTGCATGTGGTAGATGTCGTACAGCACTTTGATTCGTGGCGAATTGACGCGCTTGACTGCTTCGACGGCCCAGGCGGTATGGTCGGCCATGTAATCCTTGTGGTCCACCTTGCTGTTCAACAACTCCAGGACCACCGTCACGCCCTTATCCTCGGCGATGGGCTTGATCCGGCTCAGACCCGCAACGCAGTTATCCAGGCCCTCCTCGTCTGACATCCCGGCGCGGCTGCCGGACATGATGATCAGGTTCGGCACCTTGGCCGCTGCCGCGTTTTCAAGGGCTTGGCGGAACTGCTTCTCGATCCCGTCGTGACTCTCCTTGCGGTTCAGCGGACCGACCTTGTCACCGCCTGGATAGCCCAAGGCCACGTCCAGGCCGAACTTCTGCACGACCGGCCATTCGGGAGGGTTGAGCAGATCGATGCCGACGAGTCCCAAGCGCGCGACTTCACGGCAGAAATCCTCAAGCGGAATCTTGCTAAAGCACCACCTGGAAACCGACTGCTTGAGCCGGCCTTTTCGCGCAATGCGCTCAACGGGAATCTGCCCCAATAGGGGCAACGTGGCCATAGAGGCAAGGAAGGAGCTTCTTGTCATGACCCTATACTTTCACGGACTCCGTCGCATGTAAAGCCTGGAACGTCCACGGATCCGAGCTTGCGAGGTGTAGAATCGGCCATGGCCCGGGGGGCCTTCGACATTATGAGATCAACGATTCTGGTGGCATGGGTTCTGCTGTGCGCCGGCGGATTGCAGGCGGCGTCATGGAAACTGGTCTGGTCGGACGAGTTCTCGGCGAATGGTCTTCCAGACCCATCCAAGTGGACCTACGAAGAGGGTTTCATCCGTAATCAGGAGAGCCAGTACTACACCCGGTCGCGGCCGGAAAACGCCCGCGTCGAAAACGGCATGCTGATCATCGAGGCGCGCAAGGAGCAGTTTCCGAACGCGCGCTATCAGGCCGGCAGCGAAAACTGGCAACGGAAGCAGTTCACGGAGTACACCTCGGCGAGCCTGACCACCGAGGGGAAGGCGCTGTGGCGCTATGGCCGGATCGAGGTCCGCGCCAAGCTGCCGACAGGGCGGGGAACTTGGCCCGCCATCTGGATGCTGGGTCTCAACCACCGCGAGGCGGGCTGGCCGCGCTGCGGCGAGATCGACATCATGGAGAATGTCGGCTACGACCCCGACACGATCAATGCCAACATCCACACCGAGGCGTACAACCACATCAAGAAGACCAACAAGGGTTCGAAGATCACGGTGACGCGCCCCTACGAGACCTTCCACGTCTATGCCATCGAGTGGACGCCGGAAAAGATGGACTTCTTCGTCGACGAGCAGAAGTATTTCTCGTTCGCCAATGAAAAGACCGGCGCGGCGGCCTGGCCGTATGACCAGCCGTTCTACCTGATTCTGAACCTAGCCATTGGCGGCTCCTGGGGAGGCAGCAAGGGCATCGACGAGTCCATCTTCCCCCAGCGCATGGAGGTCGACTACGTGCGCGTCTACGAGGCCGCAAGCTAAAGCTTGCGCCACTTTGGTTACTTCTTGACCGCGTAGACGATGTGGGCAACGGTGCCCCCGTCGCTGGAACTGACCGAGACCATGACCGAGCGACGGCTGGCGTCGTCCGTGCCCGACACCATGGTCATGGAGCCGCTGCCGGACTGCATGGAATTCTTCTCGATCTTCATGCCGGCGGCCTTCAGTTGCTGCTCGTAGTAGTCCGCAACCTGCTGGACGGAGCCACTGCACTTGAGCTGGAGGGTGCCGCCATCTTCATCCTTGCCCTGGGCGGAATAGGTCGCGGCGACCTCCGCGCCGGGGTACTTCGGGACCCAGGCCGGGACGTTCGCCGCTGAACCCTGACCGAGCTGCACCTTCCCCTCCTTGCTCTCGATCGTCATGGAGCCCGTGTCGCCCTCGCCACCGCCGCGGATATCGACTTTCTCGCCGCTGTCGTCCTGGAACGAGATGCGGCCTTGTTGGATGTCCTTGAAGTTCATCGTGACCGTCTTGCCGGTCTTCTTCTCGCGCAGGGTGATCATGCCGGTGTTTTCGTCGGCCTTCACGACGTCCACCTCGGGATTCATTGAAACCGCCAGCTTCACCGCCGCGAACGCGGGGTTCCGGGTGTCGCCGATCTTGCTTCGCACGAAGAAGCCTATACCCGAGCGCGATGACCAACGCCAGCACCACCAAGCCTCCGCAGCCCACGAGCACCCAAGTAAGGACGTTACTCCTCTTCTGAGGCGCCTCCGGCGCCGCGGGCGGCGCCCCTGCAGAAACCTCCGCCCCGACTCGCGCACCGCACTTGGGGCAAAACTGCCCCTCCATCGAAGCTCCACAATTCGTGCAGAACGTCATGTTCGTTCCTCCCGAGGACGATCAGAGGGATTGTATCACCAGCAGGCGCGGGCCGCTATTCGGACCGCAGGGCTCGCATGGGTTCGACCGCGCAGGCCCGGCGGGCAGGGACCAGGACGGCGAGCAGCGCCGCCGCGGCGAGAACCAGCGGCACGGCCAGGAAGGTCACGCGGTCGGTGGCGCTGACCCCGTAAAGGAGACTGGCGGCAAACCGGCTGACGGCGAAAGCAGCCGCGAGACCGGCCGCCAGGCCGGCGGCGACCAGGGTGAAAGCTTGCCGCAAGACCAACCTCAAGATCGCCGGTCTGGCAGCGCCGAGCGCCATGCGGATGCCGATCTCCCGGGTGCGGCTGCGCACGGAGTAACTGACCACTCCATACAGGCCCACGCTGGCGAGGGTCAGGCCCACCAGGCCGAAGACGCCGAACAGGATGGCACAGAGCCGCGGAACCATGAACGCTTTCGCCACGTGGCCGGCGAGAGTGCCCGCGTTGAATACCGCCAGATTCCGGTCCAGGGCCTCGATCTCGTTTTGAATCGGGCGTAGCATCCCCGCCGGGTTACCCGAAGTCTTCACCAGGATCGTCAATCCGAGCATGCCTGTGACCGACGCCGTGTCCCGAGGCAGGTACAGATAAGCGCAAGCTTTGGTTTCCTCCCCCAGCGTCACCGATTTGGAATCGCCGGCAATTCCGATGATCTCGAATACATCGCTTTTGCCGGAGCGGACGGTTCGGCCGATGGGATCCTGGCCGCCGAATAGCCGGCGAGCCATGGTCTGGCTGACAATCAGGGTGCGGCTCTTCAGATCGCGCTCCGGGCTGAAATCGCGCCCGCGGAGCAGTGGAGTTCCAATTGTCTCAAGGTAGCGCGGCAGAACCGAGAACACGTCGGCGCTGGTTTCCTTGCCTTCCGCGCTGAAGTCCCGGCCGGCCTCCGCGAAGCTGAGCGGCATGAAATCCACCGCGCTCATGGAACGCACCCCGGCGAGCGATGTGATTCTCTGATCCAATCGTCTGAGAAACTCGCGCATGCGCTCCTCGGAATACCCGTTCGCCCGCGGATCAACGGCCAGCATGAGAACGTTCTCCGGGCGGATGCCGAGATCCATCGATGCCGCACTTTGCAGGCTCCGCAGAAACAGACCGGATCCGATGAGCAGCACCACCGAGAGCGCGACCTGGAGCGTGACGAGCAGGTTACGCAGCCCGAAGGAGCGAAAGACTCTCGAGCCCGGGCCGGCCTGCTTTATTGCCGATATGAGGTCCGGCCGGGTAGCGGCCAGCGCCGGTGCGAGGCCGAAGAGAATGCCGGTCGCCAGGGCCAGAGCGGCGGTGAACGCGAGCACGCGAAGGTCCGGGGTGAGCTTGAACGCGAAGGGAAAGGGGATGGGAAGCTGAAAGGCGGAGAGCGCCCGGGTGGCGAAGAACGCCAGTACGAAACCGCAGGCCGCGCCGAGGAAAGAGAGCAGGACGCTCTCGGTCAGCAATTGCCGAACGAGACGGCCGCGCGGGGCTCCCAGCGCCATACGGAGGCTGATTTCCTGCTGCCGTCCCACGGCCTTGGCCAGCATGAGGGTGGCGACATTGGCGCACGCTATCAACAGCACCAGCCCGACCACCGCCATCAGCAGAGTCAGGAAGCCAGTGACGAGACCCCGCTCGCCCGGCACTCCCCCCGACGCTCCGAGGGTGACCGGTTGTATGCGGCGGCTTTTGCGGTAGGCGTCGTGGATGCGCTTGTTCACTACGTTCATCGCCGCGACAGCCTGCTCGCGGCTGACGCCCGGCCTCAGCCGGCCACTAAGGGTGAGCCAATAAGCGGTACGGCTTTCCCTGTCTTTCGAAAGCTCAGGGAGTAAGTGAGCCTGCATCGCCAACGGCGCCCAGAAGGCGGAGACGATGCCGCTGCCGGTGCCCGTGAATCCAGGCGCAGCCACGCCGACGACGGTGTAGGACCGAGCGTTGAGCATCACCGTCTTCCCCACTATGGCCGGGTCGGCGTTGAACCTTCCGCGCCAGAGGCTGTTGCTGAGCACTATCACGGCGTCCCGCCCCGATACCTCGTCTTCTCCGGGCGCGATTCCCCGGCCGAGTGCCAAGGGAACGCCGACCGTCGAGAAGTAATTCCCCGAGACGAGGGTCCCCCAAATGCGTTCAGGGGTTCCCGAACTGGCCAGGTTCGCGGGCGCAAAGGGGAAGTGCGCTGCCAGACTCTCGAAGACTCCCGCGCAGTCTCGGGCGTAGTCGCGATAATCGGGGTCAGGGAAACTGTTCCCGCCGGATACGACGTACAGGCCTCCCGGGTCGCGCACGGGCAAGACGCCGAGCAGCATGCCGTTAACGGCGCTGAAAACCGTAGTATTCGCGGCAATCCCCAGCGCGATTGAAATCACCACCACCGCCGTGAAGCCGGGTTCCTTGCGAAGGATTCGGATGGCGTAAGCGATATCGCGAAGCAGCATGGTTTACACCGGGGGATACGAGCCCCGAGCGCGCCAAGTTCCTTCCGCTTCAACCCCAGTTCCGGCCTGACCGGTTTCGGACAACCTCGTCCCATAATCGGACACTCGGCGGTGCTGAGAGCCCGTGGTGGCGATCTGTAACCCCCGCAAATGCAATAGGATATGACTTGGACAGCGGTTGGCTGCGCAAGTGCTGTTAGAAGGCGGATAACCATGAACCGCTCGGCTGGATTGATTCAGGACACGCGTTACGCGGCCCGCATGCTGTTGCGATCGCCGGGGCTTACGCTGGCAGCCACGGTCTGCCTGGGAATCGGCATAGGTATCACCGCCTCCATCTTCAGCCAGCTCCGTTCCATGGTGCTGCAAGACCTGCCAGGGGTCCGCCTGCCCGCAACGCTGGTCCGACTTCAGTCGGCCACGTCATATCCGAACTTCGAGGCGTACCGGGACCGCAGCGGGCAATTCGACACTTTGGCAGCCTACATGTCACCGGTGCCATTCGTATTGACGTCGCCGGATGGCCAGCGAGACAGGGTGTGGGGGCAGTTAATAACGCCCAACTACTTTTCGGTGTTGGGTGTCCAGGCGCAGTCGGGCCGGATGCTCAGTCCCGGCGAGCAGCGCGCCGGCGCCGCACCAGCGGCGATTATCAGTTATCGCCTGTGGCAATCCCGTTTTGGGGGACGCGGCGATCTGGTGGGGCGAACGATTCGGCTCAACGGTCACCCGGTGGAGGTTGCAGGCGTAGCGTCCCGCGACTTTCTGGGCGCATCGCCCATGCTGAGCGCAGCCGATGTCTGGGTGCCGGTGATCGTGGAGGCGACGATTGCCCCGGAGTTGGGCCGCAATGTGCTCCAGAATTACACGGCCAGGAATTTCCAGTTGATTGGCCGGCTCAAATCCGGCCTCACGAGGCAGCAGGCCGAAGCAGCGCTCGACGCCACGGCACGGCAACTGGAGCAGTTCTACAACGATCCGAATCGGGACCGACAGGAACGCCGGGTGACCCTCTTGCCGGGCGGCCGGCTCTTGCCGATCCAGGACAAGGATCTCCCATCGGTGCTCGGCTTTCCACTGCTGTTTGTCGGCTTGATCCTGTTCATGACCTGTGTCAATATCGCGACCTTACTGCTGGCGAGGGTCGCGGCCCGCCGGCGGGAGATCTCCGTCCGGGTGGCGCTGGGAGCAGGCCGCGGCCGGATCGTGCGTCAATGGCTGATCGAGAGCACGTTCCTCGGGGTTCTGGGCGGATTGGCGGGAGTGGTGGTTGCCGTATGGCGCAACTCTTCGGTGGGCCCCATCTCCAGGATTCTGCCGCCGTACATGAACTTCGAGCTGCGCCTTGACTGGCAAGCGCTGGTAGTCGCCGCTTTGGCAGCAGTGCTCACCGGTGTGCTGGTTGGTCTGGCGCCTGCCCTGAAAGCCAGCGGGCAGGACGTCTTTCAGGGGCTCAAGGCGGGCGCCGCGCCTCGCCGCTCGCGGTACCGCTGGTTGAACCTGCGAAACATCCTTGTGCTTCAGCAGGTCACAGCGGCCTTGGTGATACTTCTTCTTACCGGCTTCGTCCTTCTCGGTTTGCGGAACTCGATGTCCGTCGATCTTGGATTCAACCCGGACAATTTGACCGTCATGTCGATCGACCCGATACGTGACGGCTACACACCCGCCAAGACGCAGGCTCTGTTTGGCACACTGCCGGACAGGATCCGGCGCGTGCCGGGCGTTGTCGCGGCCGGCCTTGCCCAATCCGAGCCGATGGCGCTGCTGGGCGGCGAGTCGCTGGTGGCAGCCAAGATCGCGATGATCGGCGACAAAGCAGCGGTGCGCAGTTTTTCGACCGAGCGGGTTGGGACGGGTTTCCTGGAGACACTGGGCCTGCCCTTGTTGAAGGGCCGCTCTTTCCGGGAGAGCGATCAGAGGGACGACGCGCGGGTGGTTGTGGTGAACACGGAAATGGCCACGCTCTATTGGCCTGGGACCGAGCCGGTTGGCCAACTCCTCGAAATGGAGGAGAAGAAATTCGAGGTGATCGGTGTCGTCGGAAACATGCGGCCGGTGGTCGCCTTCGAGCCAACTCGGCCTCTGGCGTATTTCCCGGCCGCTCCGAGCGCCTTCGGCACGCCATCGGCGAATGGCGTCACGTTGTTGGTGCGCACGGCGGGCGGCGGGGCGGCGGTGGCCGGCATCAGGCGCGAGTTTGCTTCCATCGATCCGAACCTGGTTCTGTTCAACGTGGACAGCATGCGGGAGCACTCGGGCCGGATTCTCTACATGATGGACGTGGCCATCGCGATGTACGGCGGCTTGGGTTTGTACGCTCTGGTGCTTTCCGTGACAGGGTTGTTTGGCGTGACCTCCTACGCGGTCGCCCGGCGGAACCACGAAATCGGCATTCGCACGGCTCTGGGCGCGAAGAAGCGGGACGTCCTCGGTCTGGTGCTGTACGAAGGCATCGTGATCGTGGCAATTGGGACGGTCACGGGTCTGGGGATTGCGTTTGCCGCCATGAAGGCGCTCGGATCGTTCATGGTGGGTTTTGGAACAGCCACGAAGACCAGCGCCTTCGATCCTCTTCTAGTGGCCGGCGTCCCGCTCCTGCTGGCGGGTTTCGCCTTGTTGGCCTGCTACATTCCGGCCCGCAAGGCGTTGCGCGTCGATCCGGTCGTGGCATTGCGAATGGAGTAATGATATGGACGTACCTAGAGAAGGAGCAGCCAGAAAGCGCCTCATCAAGGGGATCGCGATCGGCGCGACGGCGCTGATTGCGGTTACCGCGATCAGCATCGCGTTAGCGCGTCTGAAGCCGGCCGCTCCGACGGTGGAACGGGCCACGGTCTGGATCGACACCGCCAAGCGCGGGCCGATGACCCGCGAAGTGCGCGGTCTGGGAACGCTGGTGCCGGAGGTGATTCTCTGGATTCCCGCGGTGACGGACGGACGCGTGGAGCGCATCCTGGTCAGGCCCGGCGCGGTGGTCAAGGCCGACACCGTTCTCCTCGTTCTGAATAATCCGGACCTGGAACTAGCCGCGCTGGAGGCGGACTACCAGGTTAAGGCCTCGGAAGCCCAGTACAAGACTCTGGCGGTACAGCTTGAGAGCCAGCGTCTGACCCAATCGGCGGAGTTGGCAAGGCTACAGTCCGATTACCGCCAGGCGAGGTTGCGGGCCGACCGGGACGAGGCCCGGGCGAAAGCCGGATTGCTGGTCGAGCTGGACCGGAGGCTTTCCGTGGCGACGGCCGACGAGTTGCAGAACCGCCAGCAGGTCGAGGAAAAACGCCTCGAGATCCAAGCCGAATCGGTCGAAGCCCAGCTCGCCGTTCAGAAGGGCGAGATCGAAAGGTCCCGGGCGCTGGCGAACCTTAAGAAGAACCAGGTGGCATCGCTGCGGGTGCGCGCGGGCGCCGCCGGCGTCCTTCAGGAATTGCCGGTTCAGGAAGGGCAGCGCGTGGGCGGCGGCTCCATCCTGGCCAAGGTGGCGCAGCCGGAGCGGCTGAAGGCCGAGCTGAAGATTCCCGAGACGCAGGCCAAAGACGTGCAGATCGGCCAGCGGGTACAGGTGGACACCAGAAACGGCGTCATAGAAGCGACGGTTTCGCGCATCGATCCGGCGGTCCGGGATGGCACGGTGACCGTGGATGCGAAGCTCGAAGGGGCGCTTCCGCCGGGAGCGCGTCCCGACCTGAGCGTGGACGGAACTATCGAACTTGAACGCCTGAACGACGTTCTATATATTGGCAGGCCGGTGTCCGCTCAGCCCAACAGCACGGCGAGTCTCTTCAGGCTGGAGCCGGATGGGAAGGGCGCGGCGCGGGTGCAGGTGAAGCTCGGACGCAGCTCGGTCAGCACCATTGAAGTGCTGGGTGGGCTGCGCCTCGGGGACCAGATAGTGCTCTCGGACATGTCCCAATGGGACGCGCAGGAAAGAATCAGGTTGAATTGACGGGAAAGGCCGCACATGGAACAACCGAATGAGGCATTGATCACGCTGGAGAACATCTCGAAGGTGTTCTATACGGACGAAGTGGAAACGCACGCGCTGGCGGGCGTGCACCTGGAGGTCGGGCGGGGCGAATACGTCTCCATCGAAGGCCCCTCGGGGTGCGGGAAGTCCACCCTGCTTTCGATCCTGGGCTTGCTCGACACGCCTACCGGCGGCAGCTACCGGCTGAAGGGGGCGGCGGTGGCGAAGCTCAAGGCGCCGGAGCGCGCGCGCATTCGCAACCGTGAGATCGGGTTCATCTTCCAGGCGTTTAACCTGATCGGGGATCTGACGGTCTACGAGAACGTCGAGCTGCCGCTGACTTATCGCGGCATGGGCTCGGCCGAGCGGAAGAAGCGCGTCCAGGAGGCCCTGGAGAGGGTCGGGATGGCGCACCGCACGAAGCACTATCCGTCGCAGCTCTCCGGGGGCCAGCAGCAGCGCGTGGCGGTGGCGCGCGCGCTCGGCGGCGAGCCCTCCATTTTGCTGGCCGACGAGCCTACCGGGAACCTGGACTCGGCCAACGGCCAGGCGGTCATGGACCTGCTCAGCGAACTGCACAGCCAGGGCGCCACCATCTGCATGGTGACTCACGACCCGCGCTACGCCCACTGCGCCCAACGCAAAGTGCATCTGTTCGACGGCCGCATTGTGGAAGAGAGCCAGCCGGCCTAGGTATGAGTTTCTGGCGCGACTTTCGCTTCGGATTGCGCATGTTGGCGAATAAGCCTGGATTCACGCTTGTCGCCGTCCTGGCTTTGGCTCTGGGCATCGGACCCAACACGGCGCTGTTCAGCGTTGTGTATTCGGCCTTTTTCGATTCCACGGGATACCCCGAGGCCGATCGCCTGATGCGGCTCTCCTACCAACGGAACGGCGGTGACACCGGTTGGTCCGGGATCGCGCCCGGCGACATTCTGGAATACCAGCACGAGAATTCGGTTTTCGAACCCCTTTCCGCCTTCGCCCGAACGGCTGTGGTCTACTCCGGTGGAGAAGGGACCGCGTCGATCGAAGTCGGGGCTGCCACGCCGGGCCATATCAGCAAGACTGCCGGCCTCCGGATGGTATTGGGGCGCGATTTCCTGCCCGAAGAGGCCGAGCCCGGAAAAAGCGGGGTAGTCATACTCTCCCACCGGTTCTGGAAGAGTGAATTTGCTGGAGACCCAGGGGTCATTGGCCGGCAGATTCGCTTAGGCGGGGCGGCGCCGCGTACGATTATCGGCGTGATGCCGGTCAGCCATGCGTTCGACGGAAACGACTACCCGATGTGGCTTCCCCTTCGGATCGACATGAACGTTCACCCACAATACGGCGGGGGAACGAGCACCGTTTGGGGACGGTTGAAGCCTGGCGTCTCTCGCGCCCAGGCGGCCTCGGAAATGAGTCGCATAGCACAGAACCTGGCGTCGGCCTATCCAGCGACGAACAAGGGCCTCAGCGTCAAGGTTGAGCCCATCCGGAGCGCCTGGGTCCCCGCCAAGACGAGAACGACGATCTGGCTGCTGGCGGGCGCCGCCGCCTTCGTTTTGTTGATCACTTGCGCGAACCTGGCGAGCCTCATGCTGGCGCGCGGTACGGCACGCCAGCGCGAAATCGCCATCCGCGCGTCGCTGGGCGCCTCCGGCGGGCGGCTGTTTGTCCAACTCTTGGTCGAGAGCCTGATCGTGGCCGGAGCCGGGTGCGTGCTGGGGGGCGCTTTGGGCTGGGCGCTCATTCGGATCATCGTCACTCAGTTGCCTGCCGCCTCGTTGCTTGCGGGAACGGAGCCGCAGCTTAGCACGCCCGTTTTGCTGTTTACCGCGGCGGTCGCCGTGTTCGCCGGCGCGCTTTCCGGATCCGTTCCCGCGTGGCACGCCGCTCGCGAGAACCTGGATGGAGCGCTGAAGCTCGGGGCGGGAGCGGGTTCGGGCCGCCGTCATCTGCGGTTGCGGCGCTGGCTGGTGGTCTCCGAGTTCGCGGCGGCCATGACCCTGCTGGCCGGCGCTTCCCTCTGTGTTCATAGTCTCTGGAAGAAGGCGGGCGGGGATCTGGGTATGGAGAAACCGGAGAACATCCTCGTCTTCGCTTACGGGCCATCGAGTACACGGGCGAGCGGCCACGAGCAAGTACTTGCATTCTACCGGGACGCCTTGGCCGCGATTCAGTCTGTCCCCGGCGTGAAGCGAGCCGCTGGATCCAACGGTTCGCCCCTGATCAGCTACCCAAACCGGCCATTCGAAATTGTCGGTCAGCCGAAGGGGTACCGGCCAAATGGGAACGTTGTGGAAGTCACCAGCGGGTATTTCGAAACGTACGGCATCCGGATGGAGAGAGGCCGGAGCATCGACGAGCGGGATCGCGACGGAGCCGAGCCGGTGGCCATGGTGAACGAGGAACTTGCGCGTCGTTTCCTGCCCAACCAGGACCCGCTTGCGCAGTATCTGACGCTGGAGGAAAACCGCGCCGTGGCCACGCAATTTGAGCGCATCACCGTCCGGCGCCGGATCGTGGGCGTGTACCACACCGTGAAAAGGGCGGCCGGCTCGGCTGGTGCGATCGCGCCGGAGATCGCTATTCCGGTTGCGCAGGGCGGCGGTTGGACGACGGCTATCGCCGTCCGCACCTCGGTCAATCCCCTCAGTTTGGGTAAACCGATTGCCGAGGCCCTTCGCCAACTAGCACCGGGGGGCCAGATGATTAATGTGACGACCTTGGACAAGATGGCCGCGGATAAGGTCGCACGGGAGCGCTCCTACGCGATTCTGTTCGGACTGCTGTCTGGCCTGGCGCTGCTGCTTGCCGGAGTGGGGATCTACGGCGTGATGTCGTTCGTGGTCGCGCAGCGAACCAAGGAAATCGGCCTGCGAATGGCGTTGGGCGCGGCTCCCGGCTGGGTCGTTGTCTCGATCCTTAAAGAAGGCATGGTTCTGGCGGCCGTGGGGCTGGGCCTTGGTTTACTGGGCGCCGGCTTCGCGGGACGAATGTTGCAGGCGGTGCTGAACGACGCGCCGAAATTCGATTACCGGGCCTTCGGCGCGGCGTCTGCTCTGCTGCTTCTCAGCGCCCTGGCGGCCTGCGGTGTGCCCGCGCTCCGGGCCAGCCGGGTGGCCCCGATCGACTCGTTGCGTCAGGAGTAGGCTGAGTGAACAGGCCATGATTCAACTGAACAACCTCGAGAAGAGCTACCCCGCCGGCGCCAGCGATTTCGAGACCATTATGGGCCCGGCCGGCGCGGGCAGATCCACGCTACTCGCCATCCTGGAGATGCTTGACTGCAAGAGAGGCAGGCGGATGCATACTGTGATCCGCCAGGAGTCGATAATGGAAATCCCGGTTGAGTGCGCTAGTTACGCCCCCTATTTGTGGAAGTTTGCCCGGGTGCAATGAGCCGGCCACTAACCAGAATGGGCGATGGACCAGATCGCTCGCGGCGCCAATCTGGCCGCAATCCGCTGCGCGCCTATGAACGCCGCATGGCGCTATGGCTGGGTGCAACGTACGCGGCCATTGCCCTCGTCGCCGCCGCGCTCGTCGCCTATTGCCTGCACGCCCTCGGGTGGCCGCCGCATACCCGGTGAGCGTAGCCAACGATGAATTACTCTATGGGAGGTCCAGTATGAGTTTCTGGCGTGACTTTCGCTTCGGATTGCGCATGCTGGCGAATAAGCCTGGATTCACGCTTGTCGCCGTCTTGGCCTTGGCTCTGGGCATCGGCCCCAACACGGCGCTGTTCAGCCTTGTGTATCCGGTGCTCTTCGATACCACGGGATACCCCGAGGCCGATCGCCTGATGACTCTCTCCTACCAACGGAGCGGCCGAATAAAGTGGCCCGGCATTGCACCCGGCGACATTCTGGAATACCAGCACGGAAACGCGGTTTTCGAGAGTCTTTCCGCCTTCGCCCCAACGACTGGGCTTTATTCTCGCGAAGCAGGTTCCAATATGATCCAGATTGGAACTGCCACCCCGGGCCACATCAGTAAGACCGCCGGCCTGCGGATGGTATTGGGGCGCGATTTCCTGTCCGAAGAGGTCGAGCCTGGGAGGAACCAGGTGCTGATACTGGGCCACCGATTCTGGAAGAGCGAGTTTGGGGGAGACCCGGCGGTCATTGGCCGGAAGATCCGGATGAATGAGGCGCTTTATACGGTCGTCGGTGTGATGCCCCCCAGCCATGCGTTCGACGGAAATGATTACCCGATGTGGGTTCCTCTCCGGCTCGACTTGAACTACACTCCGCAGCACGGCGGGGGAGTAATCACGGTTTGGGGACGGTTGAAGCCCGGCGTCACTCCAACTCAGGCGGCCTCGGAGATGAACCGCATAGCGCATAACCTGGCGTCGGCCTATCCAGCGACGAACAAGGGCCTCAGCATCCAAGTTGAGCCCATCCGGAGCGCCTGGGTGCCGGCCACGACGAAGATAACCATCTGGCTGCTGGCGGGCGCTGTCGCCTTCGTTCTGCTGATCGCTTGCGCCAACTTGGCCAGCCTCATGCTGGCGCGGGGCACCGCCCGGCAGCGCGAAATCGCCATCCGCTCGTCTCTGGGCGCCTCCGGCGGGCGGCTGTTTGTCCAACTTCTGGTCGAAAGCATGGTCGTAGCCGGGGCAGGGTGTGTGTTGGGAGGCGCTTTGGGATGGGCGCTGGTTCGAGTTCTCGTCACTCAATTGCCCGCCGCCGCGTTGCTTGCGGGAACGGAACCCAAGCTCAGCGTGCCCGTTTTGTTGTTCACTGCGACGATCACCGTTCTCGCCACCACTCTGGCCGGGTCTCTGCCTGCGTGGCACTCTGCCCGCGAGAACCTGGATGGAGTGCTGAAGACGGGGACAGGCGCCGGGTCGAGCCGGCGTCATCTGCGATTGCGGCGCGCGCTGGTAGTTTCCGAGTTCGCCGCGGCCATGACCCTGCTGGCCGGCGCTTCCCTCTGTGTTCATAGCCTCTGGAGCAAGGCGGGCGGAGACCTGGGCATGGACAAACCGGAAGAAATCCTCGTCTTCATTTATGGGACCGGGAGCACCCGAGTGAGCGGCCGCGAGCAATCGACCGCATTCTACCGGGATGCCGTGGCCGCGATTCAGTCTGTCCCCGGCGTGCAGAGGGCAGCCGGCTCCTACGGCTCGCCTCTGACGGACTATTCGACCCGGCAAATCGAGGTCGTCGGCCAGACGAGCGAGGAGCGGTTCACGGGGAGGGTTGTAGAAGTCACCAGCGGGTATTTCGAAACCTACGGCATCCAGGTGGAGAGAGGCCGGAGCTTCGACGACAAGGATCGCGACGGCGCCGAGCCGGTGGCCACGGTGAACGAAGAACTCGCGCGGCGATTCCTGCCCAACCAGGACCCGCTTGCGAAGTATCTGGCGGTGGAGGAATACCGGCCATTAACCAGGGAGCGTATCACCGTCCGGCGCCGGATCGTGGGCGTGTATCGCAACGTGAGGCGAGTCGGAACAGGAGGCGCGAACGTGCCGGAGATCGCCATTCCGGTCGCTCAAGGCAGCGGCTGGCCGACGACGATCGCTGTCCGCACTTCGGTCGATCCTCTCAGCTTGGGCAAACCGATTGCCGAGGCGCTTCGCCAACTCGCACCGGGGGGCCAGATGATTAACGTGACGACCTTGGACAAGATGGCCGCGGATAAGGTCGCACGGGAGCGCTCCTACGCAATTCTGTTCGGCCTGCTGGCGGGCCTGGCGCTGCTGCTTGCCGGGGTTGGGATCTACGGCGTGATGTCGTTCGTGGTCGCGCAGCGAACCAAGGAGATCGGCCTGCGAATGGCGTTGGGCGCGGCTCCCGGCTGGGTTGTGGCCTGGGTCCTCAAGGAAGGCATGCTCCTGGCGGCCGTGGGTCTAGGGCTGGGCTTACTGGGCGCCAGCATCGCCGGCCACAGCTTGCAGGCGGTGTTGGGCGACGCGCAGAAAATCGACTACCGAGCCTTCGGCGCGGCGTCTGCTCTGCTGCTTCTCAGCGCCTTGGCGGCCTGCTGTGTGCCCGCGCTTCGGGCCAGCCGGGTGGCCCCGATGGACTCGTTGCGCCAGGAGTAGGCTGGATGAACAGGCCATGATCCAACTGAACAACCTCGAGAAGAGCTACCCCGCCGGCGCCAGCCGGTACTTCGTTTTGCGCCGGATCGCCATGCAGGTCAAAGAAGGCGAGTTCGTGACCATTATGGGCCCGTCCGGCGCCGGCAAATCCACGCTGCTAGCCATCATGGGGATGCTCGATGGCGATTGGTCCGGCGAGTTCTTCTTCCTCGGCCAGCCTGTCCACAGGATGAAGCCGAAAGACAGGATCGAGCTGAACAAGCGCTACATCGGCTTCGTGTTCCAGAGCTATCACCTGATCGACGACCTGACGGTCTACGAGAATCTCGATCTGCCGCTCTCCTACCGGAATATGAGATCCTCCGAGCGCGCCGCCATGGTGTGCGATACGCTGGACCGCTTCCAGATCGTGGGCAAGAAGGACCTTTTTCCTTCGCAGCTCTCCGGCGGCCAGCAGCAGCTTGTGGCGGTGGCGCGCGCCGTCATCGCCAAGCCCAAGCTGATTCTGGCCGACGAGCCCACGGGCAACCTCCACACCAGCCAGGGCCGCGAGATCATGGAGCTGTTCAAGAAGCTGAACGACGAGGGCACCACCATCATTCAGGTGACGCACTCGGAAGCCAACGCCGCCTACGGCGACCGGATCGTCTACCTGCAGGACGGCTGGATCGTCGAGCCGCCGCGGAAGTGATAGCTTAGATTCGAAGCGGATGAAGCCGTCTGACTCGTTCCCGCCGCGCATCCTGATCGCCGACGACCAGTCCGGCGTGCTCGAAGCCCTGCGCCTCTTGCTCAAGCCGGAGGGCTACCGGATCGACAGCGCCGCTTCCCCCGCCGCCATCCTCGCCTCACTCGAATCCGAGGATTACGACGTCGTACTGATGGACCTGAACTACGCGCGGGACACCACGTCCGGCGAGGAGGGGCTCGAGCTGCTCACTCGTATCCAGGCGCTCGACAGTACGCTCCCGGTGGTGCTGATGACGGCCTGGGGCAGCATCGACCTGGCGGTGGAGGCCATGCGCCGCGGCGCGCGCGACTTCGTTCAGAAGCCGTGGGACAACGCCCGCCTGCTCGCCATTCTGCGCACCCAGACGGACCTCGCCAGGGCCTTGCGGCAGGAGCGCCGCCTGGAGGCCGAGAACCGTATCCTCCGCGGCGAAGGCGATTTCAACTTCGTTGCGGGGGCTCCGGCCATGCAGCCGGTCCTGCAGATGATCGAGCGGGTCGGGCCCGCCGGCGCCAACGTCCTGATCACCGGGGAAAGCGGCACGGGCAAGGGGTTGGTGGCGCAGGCGCTGTACGCCGCCTCCCCGCGGCGAGACCGGCCGCTCATCACCGTCAATACCGGCGGGCTCTCGGAAAGCCTTTTCGAAAGCGAGATATTCGGGCACGTGAAAGGCGCGTTCACGGACGCCAAGACCGACCGCGCCGGGCGCTTCGAGCTGGCCGACGGAGGGACGCTGTTCCTGGACGAGATCGCCAACGTGCCGCTGCCCCAACAGGCCAAATTACTGCGGGCTATCGAAACCGGGCAGTTCGAGCGGGTCGGCTCCTCCCGGACGCGCCGGGCCGATATTCGCGTCGTGTCGGCTACCAACGCGGATTTGGGGGCCGAGGTCCAGGCCGGGCGTTTCCGCGAGGACCTGCTTTTCCGGCTGAACACGGTGGAGATCCATGTGCCGGCTTTGCGCGAGCGCCGGGAGGACATTCCGGCGCTGGCGCGGTTGTTCTTCAACCGGCACGCGCGGCGCTACCGGCGGAGCCTCGCCGGCATCGATCCCGCCGCCCTGCAATTGCTGTTGTCTCACTCCTGGCCGGGCAACGTCCGCGAACTGGACCATGCGGTGGAGCGGGGCGTCCTGATGGCGGAGGGCGAGACCATCAGACCCGCCGACCTGGCGCTGAAGACTGCGCACGACAGCGGCGGCCGGTTGGAGGAAATGAGCCTGGAGGAGGTCGAGAGCCACCTGATCCGCAAGACGCTGGCGCGTTTTGGCGGGAACGTCAGTCAGGCCGCGCAAGCCCTCGGCCTGAGCCGCAGCGCCTTCTACCGGCGCCTGCAGCGGTTCCGACTATGAATGGCGGACGGCCCAGGCTCTCTGTCGAAACTCGTCTGACCTTGCTGGCGCTTCTGGCCGGCCTGCCGGCGGTTCTGGCCGCTATCGTCCTCTTGTGGACAGGAGACTACGCGGACCGCACCCGCTGGACTCTGGCCGTGACTATCGCCGCCTTCTGGCTCGGGGTTTCCTTTTCTCTGCGCAACAAGATCGTGCGCCCGCTCCAGACCGTCTCCAATCTGCTGGCCGCGGTTCGTGAGGGCGATTACTCTATCCGCATCAGGGGCGCCAGAACCGGCAGCGCTTGGGGCGAAATGATCCTGGAGCTGAACGCGCTTGGGCGGTCGATCCACGATCAGCGGCTGGGCGCTATCGAGGCCGCGGCGCTGCTGCACTCGGTGATGGCGGAGATCGGCGTCGCCGTGTTCACATTCGATCGCGAAAGCCGGCTGCGCCTGGTGAATCGCGCCGGCGAGAGGCTGCTGGCCGAACCGGCTCAGCGCCTGCTGGGGAAGACCGCCGCGGAGCTAAGTTTGGCCGGGTGTCTGGAAGGGGAGCCGGTGCGCACGCTCGCCTTAACCTTTCCTGGCGCGACGGGACGCTGGGGGCTGAGAGTGAGCAGCTTTCGCGAAGAAGGCGTTCCTCACCGCCTGCTGGTGATCGAGGACCTGACCCGCGCTCTGCGCGAAGAGGAACTGGACGCCTGGAGACGTCTGGTTCGAGTCCTGGGCCACGAACTGAACAACTCGCTCGCCCCTATAACTTCGATTGCGGGCAGCCTGCGCACTCTGCTCGACCGGGAGCCGCTTCCCTCCGATTGGAAGCAGGATGCACAGCGCGGCCTGGAGGTGATCTCGGGGCGCGCCGATGCGCTCAGCCGGTTCATGGCCGCTTACACGCGTCTGGCTAAGCTGCCGCCGCCGCGGTTCCGGCCGGTCAATGTGCCGGCCTGGGTGGGCCGGGTTGCCAGCCTCGAGACGCGGGTAAGCGTGGCGCAGGCGCCGGGCCCCGCCATCACGATCCAGGGTGACAGCGACCAACTGGATCAGTTGTTGATCAACCTGGTCAGTAACGCCGCCGAGGCGTCGCTGGAAACGGGCGGGGGCGTGTGCGTCGGATGGAAGCAGGCGGGGAGCTTTCTGGAGATCTGGGTTGAAGACGAAGGCCCGGGGCTGGCGAACACGGCCAATCTCTTTGTGCCCTTCTTCACCACCAAGGCCGGCGGGTCGGGGATCGGCCTGGTGCTTTGCCGCCAGATCGCGGAGGCCCACGGCGGCCAGATCACGCTTGAGAATCGCGGGCCGGACGGAGGCTGCGTGGCGCGGCTCAAGCTGGCCCTGCGCACTCACCCCCTCCCGGGATAGCCGCCCTGGGACTAGCCCTATCAATCGCGCTGGCCTACGTTGATGCCGTGAGATGACCGGCGCGGCGCGCCGACTCCCTTTTCTAAGAAACCGATTCCAATGCCTCGAACAACATCTGTCTTCGTCACCGTGATCGCCGTGATCGCCCTTACGCTCCTGGCCGCTCCGGCAGGCGCGAATGTTACCACCTATACGAACAGCATCGCCTGGTCAGGCGCGACCACCAACATCTTCACGATCGACTTCAGCGGATCAGCCAACGCGGTCTCGCCCTACACCACCGACTACAGCACGGCGGCGGGCTTGACCATCAACGGCGTCCAGATTATTGGCTACACCGAGACAACCGGGGAGTACAACCTGACCGCGGTGAACCCTAACGCCTTTCAGGGCGACTGGGGTTCGGGCGATTATCTGCGGGGAGGCTGGTCCTCCAGCTACATGCTGATAACCTTTCCGGGCACTGGTTCTACTGCCGTGGCTTTTAACCTCATGAGCAATCCGGCGGCGAAGAGCGTCCTGGTGACCCTGGCAGACGGCGATTCCTACACGGTTCCGACCTTTGCCAAGCCGACGCTAGCCTTCTTCGGATTCGTCTCTGACACGCCCATAGCCTCGGTGCGTTTGAGCGCCACAGGGGGCTACACCTTACTCGACAATCTCGCCTACAGCACTTCGGACCCTGCGCCGCCCGAGGGAGAAGTGCCGGAGGCGCAGACATTCTTTCTGGGGGGCAGCGGCATCGCCGTGCTTTGGCTCGCCCGGCGCCTGCGGCGCTTCTGCTGACGCCGGCCGATGACGTACTACGAGGAGTTGGGCCTGGTGCCGGACGCAACGACGGAAGAGATCCGCCAGGCGCACCGGAACCTGTCGCGTCTGCTGCATCCGGACCAGCAGTCCGACGAGGCGCTGAAGCGCCTGGCCGAGGCCCAGATGAAACGCCTGAACTCCTTGTGCGATGAATTGACCGACGCCGAAAGCCGCCGCCGCTATGATTCAAGCCTCACCGCCAGGCTCGGGCCTCCGGCCTCTCTCGCACCGCTTCGGCCTCCCGCACGGCGGTTCGGAGTTCGGGAGGCGGGGTTTCTGGCCGCCGGAATGGCGGCTGCATCGCTGTGCTGGGAACTCTCTTCCCCGCCAGCCCGGAGCCAAGTCTCTTCACCCTCTCCCTCCCTCGCCTCAGTCGAGCAAGCCCAGGCGCGCGCGGCCGACGACGCGCCTGGCACTTTTTCCGGGCAACTCGCACAGCTATCCGCGGAACTGGCGCGGACGCGCGGAGAATTGGAGAAGACCCGTTCGGAGCGGGATTCGGCGTTCGCCCAGTTGGCGGCGCCCGAATCCGTCGCCGAACCGGCGGTCGTGGCAAGCGCTATAAGCCCGGCGCTCTCCCTGCCGGAAGCGGCGCGGCGCGCCGTTCCCCCGCGGGCGGCAACCCCGCCCGGCCGCAACCTCGAACAGGCCAGGGTCTCGTTCGCCGGGACCTGGGTGTACGTGCGGCCACGCATCGTTTCCCCGGCGGAATCTCTTTACCCCGCCGAATACATCGAAGCCGTCATCGTGGAACAGGGAGAGGTTATCAAGGGCCGGTACCGCGCCCGCTACGACGTGATGGACCGCCCGGTCTCGCCGCAGGTCACGTTTCAATTCGAAGGCAGACCCGAAGGCGAGTCGGCCAGCCTGAGATGGAGCGCCGCGGGCGGAGCGAAGGGCGAGTTGAAGCTGAAGCTCCTCTCGCGAAATTCTATGGAAGCAAATTGGATGGCAACCGAACTGGGCTCGCAGCTAGGTCTGGCGTCGGGGATTGCGGTCTTAATTCGCAAGCTGGAGCCGTAGGTTGACAGGGCCGAGATTCTTCCTGTAATCTTAAAAGGTTGGCGAGTTAGCTCTTCTGCTCCTGTGCTACCCCTGTCCAGTTGGGCAGGCCGGCCGGGGGCGGGCCCCGAGGTCCCGCCGGGTTTCAAATGGCGGGGCATGGGCTTGTCCGAAGCAACCACCTTCGCTTTTTTAGAGCGGATCAAATACGTCCGTTTTCAGCCGGTCGAACGGTGAGACGTTGCGCCTTGAGGTTGGGGCGAGCCATCTCCCTGGAAACGGTTTGACGTTGACTGAAACATTGGCCATGGAACTGAGGTAGATTCGTGCCGACTTTCAACCAGCTTGTGCGCAAAGGCCGCAGACCTCCGCGGTATAAGACCGCCAGCCCGGCTTTGCAGGCTTGCCCGCAGAGGCGGGGCGTTTGCACGCGCGTTTACACTACGACTCCTAAGAAGCCCAACTCGGCTCTCCGCAAAGTCGCGCGCGTCAGACTGACCAACGGGATTGAAGTCACTACATATATTCCGGGAGTCGGCCACAACTTGCAGGAGCACTCGATCGTGCTCATTCGCGGCGGCCGCGTCAAGGATCTGCCGGGAGTCCGCTACCACGTAGTGCGCGGGACGCTGGACACGGCTGGGGTAGACGGACGCAAGCAAAGCCGCTCGAAATATGGGGCCAAGAGGCCCAAGGGATAAGCAGGCATGCCACGCCGAAGACAGACTGAACCTCGCTCGTTGCCGCCCGATCCGGTTTACAACTCGACTCTGGCGGAGAAGTTCATGAATTGCTTGATGTGGGACGGCAAGAAGACGGTCTCCCAGAACGTTTTCTATGAAGCCATGAGCAAGATCCAGGAACGGACCTCGGACGACCCGCTCAAGATTTTCAAGAAGGCCGTCGAGAACTGCAAACCCATGCTGGAAGTTAAGACGCGCCGCGTGGGCGGCGCCAACTACCAGGTTCCCGTGGAAGTGGCGCAGAACCGCCGGGTCAGCCTGGCGATCCGCTGGCTGATACTTAACGCCCGCTCCCGCCCCGAGAAGGGGATGGGCGACAAGCTGGCAAACGAACTGAATGACGCCGCCAATATGCGAGGTGGCGCTATCAAGAAGAAGGACGACGTCCATCGCATGGCGGAGGCCAACAAGGCCTTTGCCCACTATAGGTGGTGATCAGTCTTACGGCTAACCGCTGAAAGCTGACTGCTTTATGCCCCGAACCGTGCCGCTCGAGAAAATTCGGAATATCGGCATCATGGCCCACATCGATGCTGGTAAGACCACTGTGACCGAGCGCATCCTCTATTACACCGGCCGCACCTACAAGATCGGCGAGGTGCATGAGGGCACGGCGGTCATGGACTGGATGGAGCAGGAGCAGGAACGCGGCATCACCATCACCTCCGCGGCCACCACGTGCGAGTGGAGCGATTGCCAGATCAACATCATCGACACTCCCGGCCACGTGGATTTCACGGCCGAGGTGGAGCGCAGTCTGCGCGTGCTGGACGGCGCCGTGGCGGTATTTGACGCCGTGGCCGGAGTCCAACCCCAGACCGAAGCCGTCTGGCGTCAGGCCGACAAGTACCGTGTGCCGCGCATCTGTTTCATCAACAAGATGGATCGCGTCGGCGCCGATTTCTTCCTCTCGATCGAAAGCATCGTCACCCGGTTGAAGTGCAAGCCGGTCGCCATTCAGATCCCCATCGGCGCCGAAGACCAGTTCCAGGGCGTGGTGGATCTGGTGGAGATGAAGGCGCGGATCTGGCGCGACGAGATCCTCGGGGCGCAGTACCACGAAGAGGAAATCCCCGAAGAGTTGCGCGAGCTGGCTCGGCAGTACCACGAGAAATTGGTTGAAGCCGTGGCCGAGCAGGATGAGGCGCTCTTCGCGAAATACGTGCACGACCACGACCTGACCAAGGAGGAGCTCCGGGACGGTATCCGCCGCGCCACTCTGGCGGAGGCCATCTTCCCCGTCCTGTGCGGCTCCGCTTTCAAGAACAAGGGCGTGCAGAATCTGCTGGATGCCGTGGTCGACTACCTGCCCTCGCCGGTTGACGTTCCTCCCGTGGCCGGGGTGGCGGTGGATGACCGGGAGAAGGCGCTGGAGCGGAAATCCTCCGACGCCGAGCCTTTCTCGGCGCTGGTTTTCAAGATCATGACGGACCCCTTCACCGGCCAGTTGGCGTTCGTCCGGGTTTATTCGGGCCGGCTGGGAAGCGGCGACTCCATCTACAACGTGGCCAAGGGCCGCCGGGAGCGGGTCGGCCGCCTGGTTCGGATGCACGCCAACAAGCGCGAGGAGATTCAGGAGATTGGGGCGGGAGACATCGTCGCCGCCGTCGGGCTGCGGAATGTGTCGACCGGAGACACGATCTGCGACGAGGAAGCTCCCATCGTGCTCGAGTCGATTGAGTTCCCGACCCCGGTAATCCACCTGGCCATCGAGCCCAAGACCAAGGCGGATCAGGAGAAGCTGGGAACGGCCATCGGAAAGCTGCTGCAGGAAGATCCTACCTTGCGCGTCGCGACGGACCCCGAAACGGGGCAGACGATCCTGTCCGGCATGGGCGAGTTGCACCTGGAAATCATCGTGGACCGGATGCAGCGCGAATTCGGGGTGGGCGCCAACGTCGGCAAGCCGCAAGTGGCCTACCGGGAGACGATTCGCGCCACCGCGGAAGCCGACGGCAGGTTCATCCGCCAAAGCGGCGGTCACGGCCAGTACGGCGACGTGAAGCTGCGCGTGGAACCGCTGGCGGACACTTCGGCTTTTGAGTTTGTGGATGCCATCCGGGGCGGGACCATCCCGAAGGAATACATCACGCCCGTCAGGAAGGGCGTCGAGGAAGCTCTCGAAGGCGGTGTTCTGGCTGGTTTCCCCATGTCCGGCCTAAAGGTGACGCTGTTCGACGGCAGCTATCACGATGTGGATTCCTCGGAAATGGCGTTTAAGATCGCCGGGTCCATGGGACTGCGGCGCGCGGCCGAGAAGGCCAAGCCGACCCTGCTCGAGCCGGTGATGAGCGTCGAGGTGGTGGTGCCCGAGGAGTACATGGGCGATGTTATCGGCGAGTTGAGTTCGCGCCGGGGACGGATTGAGGGCATGGAATTGCGCGGCACATCGCAAATCATCCGCTCTCTGGTCCCGCTGGGGCAGATGTTCGGTTACGCCACGGATTTGCGGTCTCTCACGCAAGGGCGCGGGAGTTTCACGATGCATTTCGGACGCTACGAGGAAGTCCCAAGTCTAATTGCCGAGGAGATTATCGGCAAGGTTCAGGGAAGGGCCATAAGGTAGAGCGGGTCTCGGGACCTGCCGGTGCGGGACACATCTTACAGGAGAGTCGAGGGACAACATGGCGAAGGAAAAATTCGACCGCAGTAAGCCGCACGTCAACGTCGGGACGATCGGGCACATCGATCACGGCAAGACGACGCTGACGGCGGCCATCACCCGGACGTTGGGGAAGGCGAACCCGAAGGTGAAGTTCCGGAGCTTCGATTCGATCGACAACGCGCCGGAAGAGAAGGCGCGCGGGATCACGATCGCGGTGGCGCACATCGAGTACGAGACGGCCAAGCGGCACTACGCGCACGTGGACTGTCCGGGGCACGCCGACTACATCAAGAACATGATCACCGGGGCGGCGCAGATGGACGGGGCGATCCTGGTGGTGGCGGCGCCGGACGGGCCGATGCCGCAGACCCGGGAGCACGTGCTGCTGGCGCGGCAGGTGGGGGTGCCGAGCATCGTGGTTTGCCTGAACAAGGTGGACATGATGGACGACCCGGAACTGCTGGACCTGGTGGAGCTGGAAGTCCGGGACCTGCTGAAGAAGTTCGAATTTCCGGGCGACGAAGTGCCGGTGATACGGGTGAACGCGCTGGGCGCTTTGAACGGGGATCCGCAGTGGGAGAAGGGCGTGCTGGAGTTGATGGACGCGGTAGACAGCTATATACCGATTCCGGTGCGGGAAGTGGACAAGCCGTTTCTGATGCCGATTGAGGACATCTTCTCGATCCAGGGCCGGGGCACGGTGGTAACGGGCCGGGTGGAGAAGGGGATAGTGAAGGTCGGCGAAGAGATGGAGATAGTGGGCTTCCGGGACACGCGCAAGACGGTGGTCACCGGGGTGGAGATGTTCAAGAAGCTGCTGGACCAGGGGCAGGCCGGGGACAACGTAGGGCTGCTGCTGCGGGGCGTGGAGAAGGAAGAGGTGGAGCGGGGGCAGGTGATCGCCAAGCCGGGCTCGATCACGCCGCACACGAAGTTCAAGGGGCAGGTATACGTATTGAGCAAGGACGACGGGGGGCGGCACACGCCGTTCTTCAACGGGTACCGGCCGCAGTTCTACTTCCGGACGACGGACGTGACGGGGGTGGCCAAGCTGCCGGAGGGCACGGAGATGGTGATGCCGGGCGACAGCGTGAACATGGAAGTGGAGCTGATCACGCCGGTGGCCATGGACAAGGGGCTGCGCTTCGCCATCCGCGAGGGCGGCCGCACGGTGGGCGCCGGCACCGTCACCGAGATTATCAAGTAAGGTAACAATGCTTAGAGAACGCATTCGAATTCGGTTGAAGGCTTACGATCACCGCATTCTGGACGAATCCACGAAGGCCATCGTCAGGACGGCGGGTGAGACCGGGGCGCAGATCGCCGGGCCGATTCCGCTGCCGACGATGAAGAATCGCTACACCGTTTTGCGCTCGCCGCACGTCGATAAGAAGTCCCGCGAGCAGTTCGAGATTCGAACCCATAAGCGGCTGCTGGACATCCTCGAACCGACGCAGGACACCGTGGACGCGCTGATGAAGCTGGATCTGCCCGCGGGCGTGGATGTGGAAATCAAGGCGTTTGGGAAGAAGTAGCTTGAGGAATTGCCGGCTACAAGCTGTAAGACGCAGGCTTTGTTGAGGTTGCTATGAGCCCAGGAATTCTAGGCAAGAAGATCGGGATGACGCAAATCTTCCGGGCGGACGGGCGGGTGATCCCCGTCACGCTGCTGAAGGCCGGCCCTTGCGTCGTAGTGCAGCGGAAGAACCCGGCCGGGGACGGGTACGACGCCGTGCAGCTCGGCCTGTTGGAGTTTGTCAAGGCCCGGCGGATCACCAGGCCCCTGACGAACCACGTCAAGAAGGCCGGCGTCGATGGCGTGAAGTTCCTTCGGGAGCTGCGCCTGAAGCCCGGCGACGACGACCTGAAGACCGGCGACCGCGTGCTGGTGGATCAATTCAAGCCGGCCGATAAAGTGGACGTGATCGGAATAAGCAAGGGACGCGGTTTCGCGGGGGTCGTGAAGCGGCATCATTTCCGCGGCGGCGAGGGCAGCCACGGGTCGATGTTCCACCGGGCGCCGGGCTCCATTGGCAGTTCGAGCTACCCTTCGCGGGTTTTCCCGGGGGTGCGCATGGGCGGACACATGGGTGTTGACCGGGTTACGGTGCGCAACCTGGAAGTGATCGAAGTGGATTTAGAAGAGAACGTGCTCGTGGTCAAGGGCGCTGTGCCTGGGCCGAACGGCGGCTATGTCGTCGTGCGGCGGGCCAAGAGGTAAGAGCCATGCCCAAGGTGGATGTCGTCGATTTAAACAACCAGAAGGTCGGGGAGCTCGAACTTTCGGATACGGTCTTCGCCGCGCCGATCAAAGAGGCGCTGCTGTACGAAGCCGTGCGGAACTACCAGGCTGGCCAGCGGAGCGGAACGGCCAAGACCAAAGTCCGGAGGGAAGTGGCTGGTTCGGGCAAGAAGCTCTGGCGCCAGAAGGGAACGGGGCGGGCCCGCGTGGGCTCCATCCGCTCTCCGTTGTGGAGGCACGGTGGCACGGTTCACGGACCGGTCCCGCGGGATTACTCCTACAACCTGCCCAAGCAGATGATGCTGGGGGCCTTGCGCTCGGCTCTGTCGGCGAAGCTGCGCGACGGCGAATTGAAGATCGTCAATGGTTTTGCGTTTCCCGACCAGAAGACCAAGTCCGTGCGGGCGGCTTTGGACCGGCTGGAGGCGCGCAAGACGGTGCTGCTGGTGGACAATGGCGAGAACCGCAACCTCCTGCTGGGGAGCCGGAACCTGGCCGGGGTGATGCTGCTGGCCACCCGCGAGGTGAACGTCTACCATCTGCTGGGCCATGAGCGGGTCTTGATGTCGGAAGCCGCCGCCACGAAACTCTCGGAGGCGTTGTCGCGATGAATATCTATACTGTGGTCCGGCGGCCCCTGGTGACCGAAAAGACCGTGGCGAAAAAGGAGGCGGAGCGGACGCTCTGCTTCGAGGTGGATCCCCGCGCCAACAAGGTTGAGATCCGGTCGGCGGTGGAGAAGCTGTTCAAGGTCAAGGTGGAGGACGTACGGACTTCCAACTACCCCGGCAAGCTGCGGCGGCGCGGCAAGTTCGCGGGCTACCGTCCGGACTGGAAGAAAGCCTACGTAAAGCTGAAGGACGGCGAGAAAATACCGGAGTTCGCGGAGATCTGACCATGCCGATCAAGACCTATCGCCCCACCACCCCCACGCGGCGCTTCCAGACCGTGGTTTCCAGAGAGGATCTCACCGCCAAGAAGCCCGAGAAGTCCCTCACCGTGGGGAAGCTGCGGACAGGCGGGCGCAACAGCACGGGCCGGACCACTTCCCGGTTCCGCGGCGGCGGACACAAGAGGTCATACAGGACTATCGATTTCAAGCGCGACAAGCCGGGCATTCCGGCCCGGGTGGCGACCATCGAGTATGACCCGAACCGCTCGGCGCGGATCGCTCTGCTGTTTTACGCCGACGGAGAGAAGCGGTATATCCTGGCCCCGCTCGGGCTGGGGGTGGGCCGGACGGTGATGTCCGGACCGGCCGCGGACATCCTGGTCGGCAATGCGCTGCCGCTGAAGAACATTCCGGCTGGCACGGTGGTGCATGCCATCGAACTGAAGCCGGGCAAAGGCGCCCAGATGGCCCGGGCGGCGGGCACGCAGGCGCAACTGGTTTCCAAGGAAGGCGGCTACGCGCTGCTCAAGCTGCCTTCGGGTGAAATACGCAAGGTGGAGGTGGACTGCGTGGCCACGATCGGCCAGGTAGGCAACACCGACCACGAGAACGTCTCGCTCGGCAAGGCGGGCCGCAAGCGCTGGCTGGGACGGCGGCCGCACAACCGTGGCGTGAGTATGAATCCGGTCGACCATCCGCACGGTGGCGGCGAAGGCAAGACCTCGGGCGGACGCAACCCGGTCACTCCCTGGGGCAAGCCGACGCGCGGTTACAAGACGCGCAACAACAAGCGAACCGAAAAGTGGATCGTGACGCACAAGGCGAAAAAGAGATAGGGACGAAGGACTATGGGCCGTTCTCTCAAGAAGGGGCCGTTCAGCGATGGGCATTTGCTCGACAAGGTCGGCGTGCTGAACGCTAAGAACGAAAAGAAGGTGATCCGGACCTGGTCGCGCCGTTCGACCATAGTGCCGGACTTCATTGGGCATACCATCGCCGTGCATAACGGGAAGAAGTTCATTCCGGTTTACATCACGGAGAACATGGTGGGGCACAAGCTCGGTGAGTTCGCGCCCACCCGGACGTTCAGGGGTCATGCCGCCAAGGCGGCGACGGAGAAGACAGCGAGGCCGGCGTGAGGCAAGCCTGCCGCCGATCGCTGAAGAGCTGAGGTTTTCATGGAAGCCAGAGCGGAAGCAAGGTATATGAGGGTTTCGCCGCAGAAGGCGCGCCTGGTGGTGGATTTGATCCGGGGGCGGAAGGCGGGGGATGCCCTGAACATCCTGCGGAGCACGAACAAGGGGATCGCACCGGACGTGGAGAAGGTGCTGCGCTCGGCCATCGCCAACGCGCAGAACCTCGGCACAGAGGTGGACGTGGACAAGTTGGTGGTTTCGGAGGCGTACGTGAACGAGGGCCCGCGCAGCAGGCGCGTCCGCCCGGCGCCCATGGGGCGGGCCTACCGCTATCAGCGGCGCACGTCTCACATTGCCGTGACGGTGGCCGAGGGTTGATGAACAGGGGCGTCTGAATATGGGACAGAAAGTACATCCTTACGGGTTTCGGCTCGGCTACACGAAGAACTGGCGCTCGCGCTGGTTCGCCAAGCACGATTACGCCAAGCTGCTCCACGAGGATCTGGCGCTGAAAGACTCGCTGCGGAACCGGCTGAAGGCGGCCGGAATCAGCTCGGTCGAGGTCGACCGGGCCGGCAACAAGCTGCGGGTGACGATCCGCACCTCGCGTCCCGGAATCATCATCGGGCGCAAGGGCGCCGAGATCGAGAAGCTCAAGCAGGAACTGGCGGGCCGCACCAAGCGGGACGTCTTCATCGACATCCAGGAAGTCCACAAGCCGGAGCTGGACGCGCAGTTGGTGTCCGAGTCCATTGCGCTGCAACTGGAGAAGCGCGTGGCGTTCCGGCGGGCCATGCGGAAGGCGGTGGATTCGGCCCTGCGCTTCGGCTGCAAGGGAATCAAAGTGCGCGTATCGGGGCGGCTGAACGGCGCCGAGATCGCCCGCAGCGAGTGGTATCTGCAAGGGCAGCTACCGTTGCACACGCTGCGCGCGGACATCGACTACGGCTTCAGCGAGGCGCGGACGACTTACGGAATCATCGGCGTGAAGACCTGGGTCTATAAGGGCGAGATCCTCGACGTGAACGCCCGGCCATCGCTGTTCGGCGAGCCCGAACCTCGCCGCATGCCGCCGCGGGACCGGGGCGGCCGCGATCGTGATCGTGACCGTGACCGAAGGGTTACTCCGCCGTCCGGCCCGCCCGTGCAGGCCGCGCCCGGCGAGCTGCCCCAGCCGGCGCGAGTGGCAGGGCCTATCGCGCCCCCGCTGATGCCGCCGCAGCAGCCGGCCTGGAAACAGGAAATCAAGCCGGAGACCCCGGCCGCCGCCGAGAGCCCCGCCGAAACGGAAAGCCCTGCCGGCGTCGACGCGGGGAAGGAATGACGCCATGTTGATGCCGAAGAAGGTCAAGTACAGGAAACAGCAGCGCGGGCGCATGAAAGGCAAGGCTTGGCGCGGCTCCGAGCTGGCTTTCGGCGACTTCGGGCTGAAGGCCCTGCGCTGCGGGTGGATCACCGACCGCCAGATCGAGGCCGCGCGCGTGGCGATGACCCGTTTCATCAAGCGCGGCGGCAAGGTCTGGATCCGTATGTTTCCGGACAAGCCCATCACGAAGAAACCGGCCGAAACCCGCATGGGGAAGGGCAAGGGCGCGCCGGAGCAGTGGGTGGTAGTGATCCGGCCCGGCAAAATTCTCTTCGAGATGGAAGGCGTCACGAAGATTGTGGCCGAGCAGGCTATGCAACTGGCCGCGGACAAACTGCCGCTGCCGTGCAAGCTGGTGTGGCGCCCCGGGATGGAGTGAGAGGAATTGCCATGAGGGCCGAAAAAGTCAGAGACCTCGATAGCGCCGAACTTCAGACGCAACTGAAGGACATTAACGAGCAGATCTACCGGCTGCGCTTCCAGATGCGGATGGGCCAGATGGAAGGTCTGAAGAAGTACCGCGGCGTGCGCAAGGATCGCGCGCGATTGCTGACGATCCTGCACGAGCGGGAAACGGTGGCCGGGAAGGGCTGAGATCAAGATGAGCGAGCAAACCGAGAGCAGCCGGAAGAACCAGAAGATCGGGCAGGTCGTGTCCACTAAGATGACGAAGACCATCGTGGTGGAGGTCTCCCGGCGCGTGTCTCACCCGTTCTACAAGCGGGTTGTGACCCGGCGCAAGAAGTTCTACGCCCACGACGAGGAGAGCTCCGCCAAGCTGGGAGACACGGTGCGCATCGTCGAGTCGAGGCCGCTCAGCCGTCTGAAGCGGTGGCGCCTGGATGAGATCGTGCGGCGGGCCGCGCAGGTGAGCGTGGAGCCGGAGAATATCGATGTTCCGGCCTCGGCCGGCGGCAAGCGGGCGAAGTAGCGCTGGAGGCAACGGGAGAACGTCATGATCGGAATGCGGACGATTTTGGAGGTCGCCGACAACAGCGGCGCTCGCAAGCTGGCATGCATCCTGCCGCGCGGAGGCGATCTGGGCCTGCGCGCCGGTTTGGGCGACGTGGTTACAGCCAGCGTGAAGGAGGCCGCTCCGGAGTCCGCGGTTAAGAAGGGAACGGTTGTGCGCTGCGTCATCGTGCGGATGCGCAAGGAAACCCGCCGCAAGGATGGGACCTACATCCGGTTCGATTCCAACGCCGCGGTGCTGATCAACGATGTCGGCGAGCCGGTCGGCACCCGCGTGTTCGGGCCCGTCGCCCGTGAACTCCGGGACAAGAAATTCATGAAGATCGTATCGCTCGCTCCGGAGGTGATCTGATGGCCAAGGGTCTTACGGGAATGCAGCGGGCCGGGCTGCCCAAGCGGATTCTGCTGAAGAGGAACGACATCGTCAAGGTGATGACCGGGCGCGACAAGGGCAAGACCGGGCGCGTGCTGAGCGTGAGCCGGGACAAGGGCAAGGCGCTGGTGGAGCACGTCATGATGGTCAAGCGCCACACTCGCCCCAACCCGGCCAAGCAGATCAAGGGCGGCATCGCCGAGCGGGAAGCGCCCATCGCCATTTCGAACCTGATGCTGGTCTGTCCGGCTTGCGGGCCGGTGCGGATCGCCCGCAAGGTGGAGACGGCGGCGGGCAAGACCCGGCGGGTGAGGGTTTGCCGGAAGTGCGGAGCGACGCTGGATAAGTAGCAGGGAAAGATTATGGCAGCCAGGCTGAAAGAACATTACAAAAACACGGTCGTACCGTCGCTGGTAAAGGAACTCGGCTATCGAAATTTAATGGCCGTGCCGAGACTCGAGAAGATCTCGGTCAACATCGGCCTCGGCGAGGCGACGCAGAATCCAAAGCTGCTGGACCCAGCGGTTAACGAACTGGCGCAGATCGCCGGCCAGAAGCCGGTCGTCACCAAGGCCAAGAAGTCGATCGCGGCTTTCAAGGTGCGGGCCGGCATGCCGATCGGCTGCATGGTGACGTTGCGTGGCGACCAGATGTACGAGTTTTTCGACCGGCTGGTAAACGTGACGCTGCCCCGCGTCAGGGACTTCCGCGGTCTTTCGACCAAGTCCTTCGACGGCCGCGGCAATTACACTCTGGGTGTCAAGGACCAGCTCATATTTCCGGAGATCGACTACAACAAGGTCGACAAAATCAAAGGCATGAATATCTGTATCACCACGACGGCCAAGTCCGACGCCGAAGGGCTGGCGCTGCTCAAGAGTCTCGGCATGCCGTTCCGCCAGTGAGGGACAGGGAAAAGGGTAAGGACGCATGGCCACTACCGCTAAAAAGGCTAGAGACCGCAAGTTACTGAAGGCCAAGAACGCCGGAACGCCAAAGCTCCGGTGCCGGCACCGCAACCGCTGCGGGCGTTGCGGCCGGCCGCGTGGATATATTCGCAAGTTCGATCTGTGCCGGATTTGTTTCCGCCAACTCGCGCTAGCCGGGGAGATTCCCGGCGTGACCAAGGCGAGCTGGTGACGGGAAGGGAGAGGCGAGGATGACATCGGACCCGATTGCCGACATGCTGACGCGAATCCGCAACGCCCTGACGGCGCGCCACCCCAAGGTGGATGTGCCCGCCAGCAAGATGAAAATGGACATTGCGCGCATCCTCAAAGAGGAAGGCTACATCGCGAATTACAAGCTGGCCGAGGAAGGCGTGAGGCGGACCATAAAGATCTACCTGAAGTACACGCCCGAGGCGAGCTCGGTAATCTCCAAGCTAGAGCGGATCTCGAAGCCGGGGTGCCGGGTATATGTGGGGCGCAAGGAGATCCCGCGCGTCCTCGGCGGACTGGGCATCAACATACTGACCACGCCCCGCGGCGTGATGACCGGGCGCAAGGCGCACAGAGAGGGCGTTGGCGGAGAGCTTCTCTGCCAGGTCTGGTGAGGACTTGAGCCATGTCAAGAATTGGTAACAAACCCATCCCTCTGCCCGCCGGCGTCAAGGTGCGGATCGGGGAGCAGCTTCTGGTTGAGGGCCCCAAGGGGAAACTGTCGGTTCCCGTTCCGGCGGGCATCGAGGTCCTCCAGTCGGACTCGATCCTGCACGTGACCCGCAAGGGCGATGAACACGCCGCGCTGCACGGATTGACCCGGGCGCTGGCGGCCAACGCCGTGCAGGGGGTCTCCGTCGGCTTCGTCAAGGAATTAGACATTGTCGGTATCGGTTACCGCGCCGACGTCAAGGCGCGGATCGTGACCATCACCCTGGGCTTCTCGCACCCGATCGAACTACTGCTGCCGGAGGGCGTGGACATCAAGATCGACAAGCAGACGCATCTGGTAGTCAGTGGCGCTGACAGGCAGGCGGTGGGCCAGGTCTCGGCCAATCTCCGGGCGTTGCGCCCGCCCGATCCGTACAAGAACAAGGGCGTGCGCTACACCGGCGAGAAGCTGCGGAAGAAGGTGGGCAAGACCGGAGCGGGGGCGAAATGATCCAGCCGACTTCCAAGAATGAAATTCGCATTCGAATTCACCGGCGTATCCGCCGCAAGGTGAAGGGCAGCGAAGAGCGCCCGCGGCTCTGCGTATTTCGAACGTTGAAGCACATCTATGCGCAGGTCGTCGACGACGGACAAGGGCGGACGCTGGTGGCGGCTTCCTCCAACGAGGAGGGCTCGGACCGGGCCAGCGGCGGCAATCTCGCCGGCGCCAAGGCTGTCGGACGGCTGATCGCCGAACGGGCCCAGGCCAAGGGGATCAAAACGGTGGTTTTCGATCGCGGGGGCTATATCTACCACGGGCGGGTCAAAGCGCTCGCCGAAGCCGCACGCGAGGCAGGATTGGAGTTCTAGGCGCATGGCAGCCATACCCACAGAGAAACGCTTGAATCCGCAAGGCCTGAACCTCAAGGAACAGGTCGTTGCCATCAACCGCGTGACCAAGGTCGTCAAGGGCGGCAAGAATCTCAGCTTTTCCGCGCTGGTTGTGGTCGGCGATCCCGAGGCCAAGGTAGTCGGCTTCGGCACCGGCAAGGCGCGCGAGGTTCCGGCCGCTATCAAGAAGGGCATCGAGGCGGCCAAGAAGAACCTGCGCAAGGTCAACGTATTGCCGACCACGATCGCGCACATCGTGCTGGGCCGCTTCGGCAGCGGCATGGTGCTGCTGAAGCCGGCGCCGGAAGGCACGGGCGTCATCGCCGGCGGGCCGGTGCGGGCCGTCATTCAGGCGGCCGGTATTCCCAACGTACTGACCAAGTCCATCGGCTCGCACAACCCGCACAACGTGGTGCGGGCGACCCTGGACGCGCTGGGGCAGCTTCGGGACCGCCAGGCCGTGGCCGACATGCGCGGAATCGCATTGGAGAAAATGTAGGGGAGCGCCCGGGGCGCCCCTTCCGGAATTAGGCATATGGCCGAGAAAATGATCAGAATCAAGCTGGTGCGCAGCCCGATTTGCGCTCCCGACAAGCACAAGAGGATCGTCCGCGCGCTGGGGCTTCGCAAGCTGAATCGGGTCGTTGAGAAGCCGGACACTCCCGCGTTTCGCGGCATGGTGGCGAAGATCCCGCACCTGCTGGCGTTGGCGGAGTAAGGAAGCGACCGATATGAATTTGAGCCAGTTGAAACCTCCGGCGGGGCAAAAGAAAGCCAAGCGGCGAATCGGCCGCGGAATGGGTTCCGGGCGCGGCAAGACCGCGGGCCGGGGATCCAAGGGCCAGCGCGCCATCAGCGGCTTCAGCCTGATGCGGGGCTTCGAGGGCGGCCAGATGCCGCTCCACCGGCGCATGCCCAAGCGCGGCTTTACCAACATCTTCCGGAAGGAGTTCGCGGTGGTCAACGTGGGCCGCCTGGACAAACTGGAGGGCGACGTCTTCGACCCCGCCGGGCTGATGGCCACGGGCGTGGTCAAGAAGCTGCGCAGCGGGCTGAAGATTCTGGGCTCCGGCGAGTTGACGCGCAAGATCACGGTGCAGGCGCACGTGTTCTCCGAGTCAGCGCTTAAGAAGATCGAGGCTGCCGGCGGCAAGGCGGAAGTGATCGGGAGCGGCGCCAAGTAGCGGGGAGGCGAACGCGTTATGAACAAGTTCTTCGAGGCCGTCGCCAACGTTTTCCGGATTCCGGACCTTCGCAAGCGGGTTCTGTTCACGCTCGCCATGCTGGCGGTCTACCGGATCGGAGGGCACATTCCCACGCCGGGGATCAATACCCGCGCTCTGGAGGAATTCTTCAACCAGAACCAGGGGACGGTATTCGGCTTCATCGATTTGTTCTCGGGCGGCATGTTCCGAAGGCTGACGATCTTTGCCCTGGGGATCATGCCATACATCACCGCCTCGATTATTCTGCAATTGCTGACGGTGGTGATCCCAACTCTGGAGAAGCTCCAGAAAGAGGGAGAACTGGGGCGGCGCAAGATCACGCAGTGGACCAGATACCTGACCGTGGGCTTGGCCCTGGCCCAGTCGTTCGGCATCGCCACCGCCCTGCAGGGCAGCGGTGGCGGCTTCGTACTCAACCCGGGTATCAGCTTCGTCATGATGACCATGCTGACCCTGACCACGGGCACGGCGTTTATCATGTGGCTGGGCGAGCAGATCAGCGACCGCGGCATCGGCAACGGCATGTCCCTGATCATCTTCGCGGGCATTGTGGTCGGCTTGCCGAATGCCGCCGCCAGTTTCTGGACGAACCTGTTCGTCACCCGGCAGTGGAACGCCTTTCACGTCATCATCATTCTCGTCTTCATGATCCTGGTGACGGGCTTCATCGTGCTGGTGGAGCGGGGCGAGCGCCGGATTCCGGTGCAGTACGCCAAGCGCGTGGTGGGCCGCCGGACGATGGGTGGCCAGAGCACTCACCTGCCGCTCAAGGTGAACGCCGGCGGCGTGATCCCTCCGATCTTTGCCTCATCGATCCTGGCGTTTCCACAGACACTCTTGATCGTACCCGCCGTGAGGGACAATGCCTGGCTGAGCGGCATGTTGGGCGCGCTTGGTCCGCGCGAGCCGCTGTACGCAGTGCTCTTCGTGGTGGGCATCATTTTCTTCTGTTTCTTTTACGTGTCGATCATTTTCAACCCGAATGAGGCGGCCGACAACATGCGCAAGTACGGCGGCTTCATCCCCGGCATCCGGCCCGGCAAAAACACCGCCGAGTACATGAACACGATTTTGACCAAGATCACGGTGGTGGGGGGGCTCTATCTCTCGGTGCTTTGCCTGATCCCGCAGATCATGATGTCGGGGATCGCCTTGCAGCATCTGCCCTTGGTCGGGAACTGGATTGACACGTACTTCCCCCGGTGGCTCCTTGACGGCCTGGGGGTCACGTTCTATTTCGGCGGCACGAGCTTGCTGATCGTCGTGGGTGTCGCCATGGACACGGTGAATCAGATTGAGGCGCAGTTGGTCATGCGCCACTACGAGGGCTTTACCCCGCGTTCGGGGCGGATTCGGGGGAGGCGGAGCGTTTTTTAGAACAAGGGCTTCGATCCGATGATCGTCCGCAAGAGTCCTGGGGACTTGGAGAAGATGCGCCGCAGCGGCCTTCTGGTGTGGAAGGTCCTGGAAGAGCTGAGGGGCATGGTTCAGGAAGGCGTGACGACCCTGGAGCTAGAGGAGACCGCGGTCAGGATGATCCGGGAAGCCGGCGCCAGGCCGGCGTTCAAGGGGTATTATGTGCCGGCTGTCGGAGCGGCGTATCCCTTCGTGCTATGCACCTCGGTGAACGATGAGGTGGTGCACGGGATGCCCTCGGCCGGGAGAGTGTTGAAGAAGGGGGACGTTGTCTCCATCGATACGGGCGTTTCGCTCGACGGGTTTTACGGAGATGCGGCGGTTACGGTTCCGGTTGGAGAGGTAGATCCGAAAACCGGGCGGCTGCTGGAAGTTACGCGGGAGGCTTTGGATCTGGCGATTGAGCAAATGAGACCGGGCAACCGGCTGTTCGATATCTCGGGCGTTATCGAGAAGCACGTGGTTTCAAACGGCTTCTCGGTGGTTCGGGATTATGTCGGGCACGGTATCGGGAGCAAGCTTCACGAGGAGCCACAGGTTCCGAACTACGTGGATCGCAAGAATGAGAACCCGCGGTTGAAGGAAGGCATGGTGCTGGCGATCGAGCCGATGGTGAACGCCGGGCGTCCCGAGACCCGGGTTCTCGCCGACCGCTGGACGGCGGTCACCAGGGACGGCTCGTATTCGGCGCACTTCGAGCACAGCGTGGCGGTCACGCCCGATGGAGCGTGGGTGCTGACGCGGCCGTGAAGGGGATGAGTGGAGCAGCGGAGCCGCAAGGGCGAGCAGGTGGAGGCGACCGTGATCGAGTTGCTGCCCAACGCGGCCTGGCGGGTGGAGTTGGACAGCCGGGCGCTGGCGGTGGCGCACGCGGCCGGCGCAACGAAGACCAACTTCGTTCGCGTCAGATTGAAGGACAGAGTCTTGGTGGAGCTTTCGCCGCACGACAAGACGCGCGGCAGGATCGTGAAGCTCCTGAGGAAAGGATGACCTGGTTGTGAAAGTACGGGCGTCAGTGAAAAAGATCTGCGACAAGTGCAAGGTGATCCGCCGCTACGGCGTGGTGCGGGTCATTTGCACCAACCCGAAGCACAAGCAGCGGCAGGGATAGCGGGAGGTTTCTATGGCACGTATTGCAGGGGTCGATCTTCCCGTCAAGAAGCGGGCGGCGATCGGCCTGACATATATTTACGGGATCGGGCGCACACGGGCGGCCTCCATCCTTTACCGGGCCGGCGTCGACCCGAACAAGAAGGTCGGCGAGCTGGCCGAAGAAGAGGTCAGCCGCATCCGCCAGATCATTGAAGAGGAAGGCGCGGTGGAGGGCGACCTGCGCAAAGAGCTCTCGATGAATCTGAAGAGGCTCATCGAGATGGGGTCGGTCCGCGGGCTGCGACACCGCCGCGGGCTGCCGGTGCGCGGCCAGCGCACGCACACTAACGCCCGAACCCGGAAGGGTCCGCGGCGTGGAACGGTCGCCAACAAGAAGAAGTCGGCGTCGAAGACGTAGACAGCCGATACCGGGCCGCGCGTAAGAGGGCGGAAGAATAGGGCTAGCAAAGAACCGTATGGCGAAGGCACCAGCGAAGGCAGGCAAGAAGAAGGTTTTCAAGAAGAAGGAAAAGAAAGTCGTCCCCATGGGGGTGGTGCATATCCAAGCGACTTTCAACAACACCATCGTGAGCATAGCGGATCCCACCGGGAACGTGGTGGGCTGGTCGAGCGCTGGGTCGCTCGGGTTCCGCGGCTCGCGAAAGGGGACTCCGTTCGCCGCCCAGCAGGCGTCGATCACGGCCGCCAACAAAGTCCGGGAATTCGGGCTGCGGACGGTCGAGGTCCGCGTCAGCGGGCCGGGCGCGGGCCGGGAGTCGGCGATCCGCGCGCTGTCCACGGCGGGCCTGGAAGTAAGGTCCATCAAGGACGTGACGCCGGTGCCGCACAACGGTTGCCGGCCGCCCAAACGGCGGAGAGTGTAGGGGCGAGGTTTTTCTCGTCCCGCGAAGCAGGAAGAAGCCCTCAGCGGGGGCGTAAACTGCACCTGAGAAAGGTAAGGAGGAGAGTTTGGCGCGATATATTGGAGCTTCCTGCCGCCTGTGCCGGCGCGAAGGCATGAAACTGTTTCTGAAAGGCGAGCGCTGCCATACGGATAAGTGCGCCGTCGAGAGGCGCAATGTGCCGCCGGGCCAGGTGCACGGAAAAATGCGTCGTCCCAAGGTGGCCGGCTACGGCGTTCAGTTGCGCGAAAAGCAGAAGGTGCGGCGCGTCTACGGCCTGCTGGAGGTTCAGTTCCGAAACCTCTTCCAGAAGGCCAGCAAGATGAAGGGCATCACCGGCGAGCAGTTGCTCAACATGCTGGAGAGGCGGCTGGACAATGTCGTCTATCGCATGGGCTTCGGCACCAGCCGGGCGCAGTCCCGGCAGTTGGTCCGCCACGGGCACATCCAGGTGAATGGGCGCAAGGTGAATATCCCGTCCTTCCTGGTGAAGCTCAACGACGCGGTCGAAGTGCGCGAGGGCAGTCTGAAGAATCCCACTATCCTCGCCGCGCGGGACGCCACCGCGCACGCACCGTCTCCCAACTGGCTGGATGTCGATCGCGAGAACCTCAAGTGCCGGGTGATTGGATACCCGAAGCGGGAAGAACTGGTCCAGGTCCAACTCAACGAGCAGTTGGTTGTGGAGTTTTACTCCAAGTAAGAGGCGCGGGCCTCGCCCCCACGCCCGTCGGCGTGGGGAATGATCGGGAGATTTTGAGAAGCACCGGGCAGAGGAGCAGATCTCATGTTTAAAGGTTTTCAAAAGCCCAAGCGGCTGGTTGCCGACACGGAGACCATCACGGACCGTTATGGCACGTTCACGGCGCAGCCCTTCGAAAGAGGTTTCGGGACGACCATCGGGAACAGCCTGCGCCGCATCCTTCTGAGCTCGATCGAGGGCGCCGCGATTACGGCGGTGCGGATCGAAGGCGTAGCCCATGAGTTCAGCCCTATTCCCGACGTGGTGGAGGACGCTACCGACATTATCCTCAACCTCAAACAGGTGCCTTTCAAGATGACGGGCGAGGGGGTCAGGACCGCGCGGTTGTCCGTCGACGCCTCGGGCGAGGTTTTGAGCGGGCAGATCCAGACGGACTCCGACGTGGAGGTGCTCGACCGCAACGTGCACATCGCGACCGTCAGCGAGCGGGGGAAACTTAGCATCGAGATGCGGCTCAAGAAGGGGCGCGGCTACGTCAGCGCCGACAGGAACTTCGACGAGGATCTGCCGCTGGGCTACATCCCCATCGACAGCGTGCATTCTCCCGTGCGGAAAGTGAACTTCAGCGTGGACGCCGCGCGCCTGGGGCAGATGACCGACTTCGACCGCCTGACTCTTTCGGTCTGGACCAACGGCGCGGTCTCGCCGCAGGACGCCGTCGGGCAGGCCGCTAAGTTGCTGAAGGACCACATGGTCATCTTCATCAACTTCGAGGAGGCTGCCGAGGCCGCCGAAGCCGGCGCCGAGGGGATCGAGCCGCGGCTGGGTGAGGTTCTGGGCCGGTCGGTCGAGGAACTGGAGCTGAGCGTGCGCTCTTACAACTGCCTCAAGAACGCCAACATTCAGACCATCGGCGACCTGGTACAGAGAACCGAAGCCGAGATGCTGCGGACCAAGAACTTCGGCCGCAAGTCCCTGAACGAGATTAAGGAACTATTGTCCGGTCTGGGGCTGTTTTTCGGGATGAGGTTCGATTCTCAGGGCAGATTGACCGTGCCCGCTGGTCCCGCCGCGGCCCCGCAGCGGACCGACGAGGGCGAGGCAGGGGTTGAGGCCGAAGCCGAGGCCGACGCCGACGCTGAGGGCCTCGAAGAGTAAAGGATTCTTTTCACATGAGACACAAGGTAGCCGGATTCAAACTGGGAAGAGGCATCGCCGCCCGCAGGTCGCTATTGCGAGGGCTGGTGACCAGCGTTATCGAACAGGAGCGGGTGATCACCACCGTGAGCAAGGCCAAAGCGGCCAAGCCGCTCGTGGACAAGATGATCACCTTGGCCAAACGCGATACGTTGCACACGAGGCGCCAGGCAGCGGCGTTTCTGGAAACTCCCGCCTCCGTACAGAAGCTCTTTGAGAAGCTGGGATCCCGCTTCGGCCAGCGCACGGGCGGTTATACACGCATCGTAAGGCTGGGCTGGCGCAAAGGCGACGGCGGCGAGCAGGCCATGCTGGAACTGGTCGGTTCTGAACTGGTCAAGCGCGCGGCCGAGCGCGCCAAACGGCGCGAAGAGCGCATGAAGGCCATCCGCGAAGGACGGCACGAAGAAGAGGAACCGCCCGCCTAGCAGGCGAATCCTCGACAAGCAGCAATTACGGCCGGTGGGGCTGCAACCTCCACCGGCCGTTTCTATTTCTACCAGAGAACTTCCCGTGGGGACCGCTCCTCCCGCGTGGTATGCTGGATTTCCGTCATCGAGATGGCCCCGAAAACCTTCCCCACTATCTGCATCGCGCTTGGCATAGGCAGCCCGGAAGAACTGCTGCGGCAGGCCAGGCAGGAGGCCGAGGCGGGCGAGACGTTTCTCGAATTTCGCCTGGATTATCTCCCACAGCCCCGCGCCGGCATAGGGATCATCCGCAGGTTTCTGGAGGAACATCCCGAGTGCGCCATTCTGGCAACTTGCCGCCGGCGCCAGAATCACGGGCGCTTTAGCGGAAGCGTCGAAGAGCAGATCCGCCTGCTCGAGGCCGCCGCGAAAGCGGGCGCGAAGGCGGTGGACCTGGAAATCGAAAGCGCGGAGCAGTCGGCCCGCATGCTCGCGACGCTCACATCTACGGCAAAGCTGATCGTTTCCTACCACAATTTCGAGGGAACGCCGGCGCTGGAGTCCCTGCTGCGCCGCATGTTGCGGCTTCCGGCCGACGCTTACAAAATCGCCACGACCCCGCGCAAGCCCTCCGATGTCCAGCGCCTGCTGAGTCTGGCTTCGGCGCACGCCAAGGTCAAGCTGGTGGTGCTGGCGATGGACGAGATGGGTTTAGCCTCCCGGGTGCTCTCGCCGGCCTACGGCGGACTGTTTACGTATGCCGCGCCCGCCGGGGGCGAGGGAACCGCCGCCGGACAGGTGAGCGCGCACGCGCTGCGGCGTCTCTATCGCATCGAGAAACTGTCGCGCTCGAGCAAGGTTTACGGCGTGATAGCCGACCCGGTGGGGCACTCCCTTTCGCCCTGCATCCATAACCGCGCCTTCCAGGCCCGGCGGATCGACGCCGTCTATCTTCCGTTTCGGGTGCCGCCGCCGCAGCTGAAGGACTTCATGACCCTGGCCGAGAAGCTGCCGGTGGCCGGCTTTAGCGTGACCCTCCCTCACAAGCAGAGGATTCTGCGGTACCTGGATGCGGTCGAGCCGCTGGCCCGGCGCATAGGAGCCGTGAACACCGTATGGAGAAAGGCCGGCAAGTGGCGCGGCATGAACTCGGACGCCAAGGCGGTGGCTGGACCGCTCGGCCGCCGTCTGCGGCTGGCCAAGGCGTCCGTCCTTCTGATCGGAAGCGGAGGCGCGGCCCGGGCCGCGGCGTTCGCCCTGGCCGACGAAGGCGCTCGGGTGTCGGTGGTGGGAATCGAGCAGGATCGCGTGCGCGCGCTGGCCAAGGCCTGCGGCGGGACGCCGCTCCTGGCGGAGCAGTTGCCGGCGCTGCATTTCGATGCGCTGGTGCATGCCACGCCGCTCGGTATGTATCCGCACGTCGCGGAGTGCTACTTCGAAGACCGCATCCCCGCCGACGTGGTTCTGGACATGGTCTATAACCCCGCCGAAACGCTGCTGCTGCGGCAGGCACGCGAGCAAGGCAAGACGGTGATTGCCGGCCTGGAGATGTTCATCGAGCAGGCCGTGCGCCAGTTCGAGGTATGGACCGGCGAGAGCGCTCCCCGCGCCGTCATGGAGCGGGTCGCCCGCGAGGCGCTGGGACAGAAGTAGCCGTCACCCAGGTCCGAATCGGGCCGGCTGGCCGGTGGAGGCCAGCACCGCCGACCAGACTTCGCTCTCCGGCCCGAGATGCTTCTTCGTCGCGATCGCCAATGGAATCGGCACGTGGATGAAGGTGTTGTACCACAGACCCAGCACCATGTCGGTCTTGCCGGCCAGGCCCGCGTGAACCGCGTTGCGCGCCAGGCGGTTGCAGAGCAGGCTGTCCTGGGTGTTGGCGGGCACGCTGCGAATGACGTAACTGGGATCGAAGTACTTCACCGTAGCTGGGACGCCCTCGCCCGCGAAGTAGCCGGTAATCCGGTCGCGGAGAAACGGGCCGATGTCGCGGAGCTTCAGGTTGCCGGAGGCGTCCCTCTCCTGAGAGGCTTCCGGAAAGAGGTCCTGCCCCGCCCCCTCGGCGACAACCACCACGGCGTGAGCCCGATCCACGATCCGGCGCTTCAGCCAGGCCAGAAAGCCGTTCTCCCCGTCGAGATCAAAGGGGATCTCGGGGATGAGAGTGAAGTTGACCTCCTGGCTGGCGAGGGTCGCGCCGGCCGCAATCGATCCTGAATAGCGGCCCATCAGCTTGACCAGGCTGATGCCGTTCAAGCAGCCCTTGGCTTCGGCGTGCGCGCAATCGAGCACTTCCCGGGCCTTCTCGAGCGCCGTGTTGTAGCCGAAGGATTCCCAGACGAAGGGAATGTCGTTGTCGATGGTTTTGGGAATGCCGACGACGGCCACGGGGGCGTTCCTCTTGAGGGCTTCCGCGGCGATGGCGTGCGCGCCGCGCTGAGTGCCGTCCCCGCCCACGCAGAAGAGGAGATTCACTCCCTGGCTGAGCAGGAAGTCCAGCATGACGCCCGGATCCTCGGGGCCGCGGGAAGAGCCGAGCACCGTGCCGCCGAGCTTGTGAATCGACTCGACGGATTCGGGCGTCAGGCGAACCGGCGGTACGCCGCGTGCCGGGTTCAGTCCCTGATAGCCGTAGCGGACGCCCAGCACTTTCCTCACTCCGTAGTTGTGGTGGAGTTGCAGGAAGATGGAGCGGATAACATTGTTCAGGCCGGGACACAGGCCGCCGCAGGTGACGATGGCGGCAACCGTGGTTTGAGGATTGAAGAAGATGCGTTCCCGCGCGCCGGCCTTCTCGAAAGACAGGTCCAGCCGAACGTCTTCACCGGGGGCGAAGTCGGCGCGATAGAGCAGGCGGGCTCCGTCGGGAGTGAAGTTCCCAATACCGTCTCCGGACACGGTTCCGAGCTGGAGCGGGGAGCTGACCTCGCACGTTCCGAGGCTCGGGACACGCAACTGTTCCGACGTCAGCATGATCTTCTAATGTGGCACAACCGAAGCGGGGGCGGGTTAGGCCGCTGGCGGAAGATTCAGCCGTTTCTCGACATCGAGGAGGCGCATTTCGATGACCGACACCCGCTTCTCGACCGCATCCTGAACGAGCTTCGTTTCCGCCAGCCGAATGTCAATGGTCTGGGTGTAGCCGTAGAGCGCGCGCAAGATGCGGGTTTCGGAGTCCTGAATGGCCTCGCGAAGAGACTCCAGCTTCCCGTCAATGCGAGTTTCCAGGGCGTGAACATCTTCCTGTAGGCGAGTTTCCAGGGCGTGAACATCTTCCTGTAGGCGAGTTTCCAGGGCTTTAATATCTTCCCGTAGACAGACTTTCAGATCCGCCAGGTCCTGCTTGGTTGCGGGCTGTTGGGCCTCGCTCATGCTGTCGTCAGAATACCATATCCCCGATTGCCGAGCCGCTCAAAACGAAAATGCGACTATAATGGCCGCATGGTCCAGACTACCCGCAGGGAGTGGGCGGCCGCGCTGGCGGCAGCGACGGCTCCGGTGCTGGCGCAGGCGCCGCCGGCGGAGCGGCAAGATACGCCGGCGCAGGTCCGAGCCGATCTCCTGCGCGCCACCGGGCAAGTTCGGAGCTTCGCGTTGCCGGAGGCGGCTGAGCCGGCTTTTGTGTTCAAGCCCTGAGGCGCGATGGCCGAAATCGGCAACGACATATTCTTCGCCACTCTCACGGAGCTCAACCGCCGGCTGAAGGCGCGCGAGTTCTCGGCGGTGGAGCTGGCACGGGCCTTTTGCGGACGTCTGGAGAAGCTGGGGCCGCGCTACAACGCCCTGGCCTTATCGCTGCGCGACAGCGCCCTTGACCGGGCGCGCGACGTGGACGGCGAAATCAAGCGCGGCCGGTTTCGCGGACCGCTGCAGGGTGTTCCCTTCGCCGTCAAGGATTTGCTCAGCGTCGCGGTGAAGCCCACCACCTGGGGCGCGCGCCCCTACGCCAACCAGCGCTTCGCTTACGACGCCACGGTGGTGAAGAAATTGACCGGCGCGGGCGCCCCGCTGATCGGCAAGCTGTCCATGGTGGAACTGGCGGGCGCGGGCGGGTATCGCTACGCCTCGGCGTCGCTGACCGGGCCGGGGCTGAACCCGTGGGACGTGACGCGCTGGAGTGGCGGCTCGTCGAGCGGCTCGGCCACGGCGGTGGCGGCCGGGCTGGTTCCCTTCGCCATCGGCTCCGAGACCTCGGGTTCCATCCTCACCCCTTGCGCTTACTGCGGCGTCACCGGATTGCGGCCCACCTACGGCCTGGTGAGCCGTTACGGGGCGATGGCGTTGTCCTGGACCATGGACAAGATCGGCCCGATCTGCCGCTCGGCCGAGGATTGCGGCTACGTGCTGCGCGAGATGGCGGGCGGCGATTCGGAGGACCCGAGCTCCGCCGGCAAGAGTTTCTACTACACCCCCCAGTTTGCGAGGAAGATGTCCGACCTGCGCGTGGGCTTCGCTCCGGTGGACTCCGCGGAGTGGGCGGATGCAACAGCGCGCCCGGCCTTCGCGGCGGCGATCGAAGCGATTCGCGGTCTGGGGGTCAAGATGGTGGAGACCGCGCTGCCGGATCTTCCGTACGTCCCGGTGGCCAACACGATCATTTCAGCGGAAGCCTCAGCCGCGTTCGAACCGCTGATTGAGAGCGGAAGAGTCGAGCAGCTTGCCGATGAGCGCCAGATCGCCGGCCTCCGCGCGGGCCTGGAGATCGCCGCTAAGGACTACCTCAAGGCCATGCGCATCCGGAGCCTGATGCGCACCGAGTTGAAGAAGCTGTTCATGCAGGTGGACGTGCTGGTGTCGCCGAGCCGCTTCGGCGCAGCGACGAAGCTCGACGAGCCGCTGGACGGACCCCCGCAGTCCGCCACGGGAAGCAGGCCGCGCGGCTTACGCAACCTGATGGGCGCCGGCAACCTGGCCGGCCTGCCCGCCCTATCGCTGCCGTGCGGCTTCGCCGGAGGCCTGCCCGTCGCCATTCAACTCGTGGGGCGAGCGTTCACTGAGAACACCATTATTGCGTTGGGAGCGGCGTTCCAAGGGGTCACGGACTGGCATCGCCGCCGGCCGCCGGCCTGAAGTTCAGCGAAACAGGACGTGCACTCCTTGAAGAAAGGCGGCGGCCCCCAGGGCCCCGGCCAGGGCCGTGCCGAAAGCCGGCACCAATCCGCGCAGTTTGGATTCGGTGTGGACCGCGTGAAATCCCAAGTACAGGAAACTGCCGCCCGCCAGGGCCAGCGGGTAGATCATCCACCCCGCCCCAAGATGCGAGGCCACCTGGGATTCGAGCACCCCGCCCAGAATCGTCGGGGCCTGAGCCGCTGCCACCCAGGCCAGGGCCGAAAGCCGCGAGTGCAGCGCCGCGCGCAGGATCGTCCCGTAGGCCAGGCCCTCGGGAATCTTGTGTATGGCCACGGCCAGAAAGACGCCCCAGGCCAGCCCTTCCGGGCCCTTCCCGCCGGGAAGCGGTCACCGCCAGGCCGTCCATGAAGCTGTGCAGGGTCGCGGCGATCACCAGAGGCGCCGCGAAGCCGTGCAGTTCGATGCTGCAGGTGCCGTGGTCGTGGCCGTGAGTGCAGGAAGGGCAGACAGGATAGACGTAGCGGTTGATGAACCAGAGGAGCCCGAAACCGAGCAATAAGACCCCCAGCCCAGCCGCCCAGCCGGCGGTCTCCACCATCTCCGGCAAGACCCCGAAGGCCGCCATCCCCATGAGCAACCCGGCGCCGAGTGGAATCAGAATCCTGCCCGCGCGCGGAGTCGTGACCAGCCAGGTGCCGAAAGCCGCGCTGATGAGCGCGATCACGGTGACGGCCACGACGAGCAGAAGATCCGTAAGAGGCGAGGGGGCCATGGGACAACTCTACTCTATCGATTGACGGCTCTCGCGGGCAAGCGGGCTAAGGCTCTGAAGTACAATGGATATACACCCACATGCTGCTTGACACCATCATCGCCAAGGTTTTCGGGACGAAGAACGAGCGCGAACTCAAGGCGATGCGCCCCATGATCGCGACCATAAATGAACTCGAGCCCGCGATCCAGAAACTGACCGACCAGGAACTTGCCCAAAAGACCATCGAATTCAGGGAAAAGCTGGCTCAAGGCGCCGCGCTCGACGACCTGCTGATGGAGGCCTTCGCCGTGGTGCGCGAGGCCGGCCGCCGCACGCTCAATATGCGCCACTTCGACGTGCAGTTGATCGGCGGCATCGTGCTGCACCGCGGCAAGATCGCCGAGATGAAGACGGGCGAAGGAAAAACGCTGGTGGCGACGCTGCCGGTCTACTTGAGCGCGCTGGAAGGCAAGGGCGCACACGTGGTCACGGTCAACGACTACCTGGCCAAGCGCGATTCGGAGTGGATGGGTAAGATCTACAAGTTCCTCGGCATGTCGGTGGGCGTCATCGTACACGACCTCGACGACCGGGAGCGGCAGCGCAACTACAACTGCGACATCACCTACGGCACCAATAACGAATTCGGTTTCGACTACCTCCGGGACAACATGAAGTTCCGGCTGGAAGACTGCGTGCAGAGGATACACCATTTCGCCATCGTGGACGAGGTGGACTCGATCCTGGTGGACGAGGCGCGCACGCCGCTGATCATTTCCGGACCGAGCGAGGAGTCCACCGACAAGTACTACAAGGCCAATCGCATTATTCCCAAGCTCATCCGCGGCGAGGTGATCGAGGGCAAGGAGCCGGGGGAGAAGTACTACACCGGCGATTACACGGTGGACGAAAAGCAGCGCAACGTCGCCCTCACCGACGAGGGCTTCGACAAAGCGGCGCGGCTGCTGAGCCTGAAGAGCCTGTGGGACTTGGAAACCATCGAGTGGAAGCACCATGTCGAGCAGGCCCTGAAGGCCCACGTGATGTTCCACCTCGACAAGGACTACGTCATCCAGGAAGGCCAGGTGATTATCGTCGACGAGTTCACGGGCCGCCTGATGCCGGGCCGGCGCTGGAGCGACGGGTTGCACCAGGCCGTTGAGGCCAAAGAGAACGTCAAGATCGAGCGCGAGAACCAGACCCTCGCCACCATCACCTTCCAGAACTACTTCCGGATGTACAAGAAGCTGGCCGGCATGACGGGCACGGCCGAGACCGAGGCGGCCGAGTTCCAGAAGATCTACAACCTGGATGTCGTCGTCATCCCCACCAACCAGAAACTGATCCGCTTAGAGAATCCGGACGTCGTCTACCGCACCGAAGAAGAGAAATTCCGCAACGCCGCCAAGGAGATCAAAGCCTGCCAGGAGAAGGGCCAGCCCGTGCTGGTGGGCACCATCTCCGTCGAGAAGTCGGAAAAACTGTCCTCCAGTCTCAAGCGGATGGGGGTTAAGCACGAGATCTTGAACGCCAAGCAGCACGAGCGCGAGGCGTATATCGTGGCGCAGGCCGGCCGCAAGGGAGTGGTCACGGTTTCGACCAACATGGCCGGGCGCGGCACGGACATCCTGCTCGGCGGCAACCCCGAGTTCATGACCAAGGAGGCTTGCCTGAAGGAGCGGGTGGCCGAGCAGCTTCCGCCGGATCAGGAAGTCTTCCTCAGCGATCAAGAGTCCTTCTACTTCTATCATCTGGGCTACTTCTACAAGGTGCCGCGTCCCAAGTGGGACGAGATCTTCACGCGCTACAAGGCCCAGACCGACATCGAACACGACGAAGTGGTTGCCTTGGGCGGCCTGCACATCACGGCCACCGAGCGCCACGAGTCGCGGCGCATCGACAACCAGCTTCGGGGCCGCGCCGGACGCCAGGGCGATCCCGGAAGCTCTCGCTTCTTCTTATCGCTTCAGGACGACCTGCTTCGCATTTTCGGCGGCGACCGGATCCAGAACCTCATGCTGCGCCTGGGAATGGAAGAGGACGTCCCCATCGAATCGCGGCTGATCACCCGGCGCATCGCCAAGGCGCAGGAGGCGGTGGAGGCGCAGAACTTCGCCGCCCGCAAGCACCTGCTGGAGTATGACGACGTGATGAACAAGCAGCGACAGGCCGTATACAGCATGCGGCGCGAACTGCTCGAGGGCCGGGACGAGACCGAGCGGATCAGGGAGATGACGCGGGGCATCGTCCGGTCGTTCATCGACCTGCGGTGCGGGGAGAAGATCCACCCCAGCGAGTGGGACCTGAGTGGCTTGCGCACCGACATCCTCAGTCAGTTCGGGCACAAGATCGATATTCAGCCGCTGGCCGAATTGAAGCCCGACGAGATCGAGGAGACCATTTCCGGGCAGTTGTACGAGAAGTATGAGGAGAAGGAGCGGTTGGTGGCCTCACCCGTCATGCGCGAGACCGAGCGCATGATAATGCTCAACGTGATCGACGACCAGTGGAAGGACAACCTGCTCTCGATGGACCACCTCAAGGAGGGCATCGGCCTCCGGGGCTATGGGCAGAAAGATCCGCTGGTGGAGTACAAGAAGGAGTCCTTCATGCTCTTCCAGGACATGATGGACCGCATCGAGGACGATACCATCCGGTACCTATACTTCCTCCAGCCGATTGCGGGCGAACGGTCGCCGTTGCCTTTCCAGCCCGAAGAGGAGACCGAGGAGGAAGAAGCCGAAGCCGCTGCGCCGCTCGCGCCGGCTCAGTTGGCCGCCGCGCAGAGCAGCATGCAGGATTTCACGCGGAACATTCATAAGAAGAAAGACCGCGAAATGGCCGCGTTGCAGTTCGTGGGCGGTGGCACGCCCACCGCCCAACAGCCCGTGGTTAAGGGGCAAAAGGTCGGACGCAACGACGCCTGTCCTTGCGGGAGCGGGAAGAAATACAAGAAATGCTGCGGAGCATAGCGTTCATTTTCTTTATGACCGTTGCGGCAACGGCGCCGGCCCCGGCGGCCATCTGGCCGGAGCAGTTCGGAACCTTTACCAGAGGTTCGGCCGGGCCGGCGCCCGTTGCCGACAAAGCCGTCTGGGATGAGTACGGGCTGCAAGAGTCCGAGCAGGCGAGCTTCAGTTCCGGATCGCGGAAGTTCACGGCCGAGGCCTACCGGTTGACGGACCCAACCGGCGCTATGGCGGCTTTCCAGTGGCAACGCCCCGCCGCGGCGACCAAATCGAACCTCGCGTCTTTGGCCGCCCAGACGCCCGCTGGCGTCGTCTTTGCCTTTCACAACTACTTCTTCCGCCTGGAGGGCTACAAACCGAGCCCCGAAGAACTGGCTCCTTTGCTGAGCGGGCTGCCGCGCCTGGACCAGGGGTCGCTGCCCGCATTAACGGGCTACCTTCCCAAAGAGGGGCTGTCGCCCAACTCGGAACGCTTCGTCCTGGGCCCGGTTTCGCTCGAGAAATTCGAGCCGCGCATCCCGCCATCGGTGGCGGCTTTCCACCTGGGCACGGAGGTCCAACTCGGAAAGTTCACAATGCAGGGCGGAGAGATGACGCTGGCCGTTCTCTCTTACCCGACGCCGAATCTGGCGCGCGACCGCGCCTCCGCGTTTTCCGGGATCCCTAATGCAGTGGTGAAGCGCAGCGGGCCGCTGCTGGCCGTCATCGTGGCTCCGCCCAACGCCGACGACGCCGAGCGGCTGCTCGCCAAGGTTCAGTATCAGGCCTCTATCACCTGGAACGAGCGTACGCCGACCGCTCGGGACAACGTCGGCAACCTCATCATCAACGTCTTCAATTTGACCGGACTTCTGCTGCTTTTCTGCGCTGGAGCCGGGCTGGCTTTCGGCGGAATTAAATATTTTTCACGTCGTTTCATGCGCCGATGGATTGGAGACGACGGCATGATCCAACTTCACCTTGCAAGACAAATAAGCCGCAATGTTTCAGCACTTTGCAGGCAAAAACGAGCTCCAAAAACGAGTTGATTTCGGACCTTCGCCTTGCAATCGCCTGTGCGGACGTCCGCCCTAAATCGTTTGCTATTAGGGGCTTGGGGAGAGGGACTGGGACCGGGCTTTTTCCCTTGACTAAAAGCCGTCTAAGAAATAAGATCCAAGCACGGGTTCTGACGGTTGCGTTGCCGTCGGGCTTGATTCTCCCATTGAACATCACCCTGGTAGAACAGGGCAAAGCAAATGCTCACCTCCCCAAAGGTGGGCATTTGTGCTTCTTGGGCCGCGGCCCAAATCCGTAAGTAGTTGAATTAAAAGGAATAGTGTGATATCCTGACGGTCTTATGGCGGATCGCGTGCTTGCAGGTAGTGCCCTTGGGGGGCTTGGGGGAGTTCGGCATGAACTGCCTTGCCCTCAGGTATGGGGATGACATCATCGTCATCGATGCGGGGATGATGTTCCCCGAGGAGGAGCTGCTAGGGGTGGACGTCGTCATCCCCGACTTCAGCTACCTGGAGGAGAACCGGGAGCACGTCCGGGCGCTGCTGCTGACCCACGGGCACGAAGACCACATCGGCGCCGTGCCCTTCCTGCTGGGGGACCTGAACATTCCGGTCTACGGCAGCGAGTTCACTCTGGCCCTGGTGGGGCGCCGCCTGGAGGAGCACGATCTGCGGGACCGGGTGCGGCTGAACGTCGTAAAGGCAGGCGACCGGCTGGAGATCGGCCCGTTCAAGATTCACTTCATCCACGTCACCCATTCCACCGTGAGCGCCATGGCTCTGGCGATCACCACCCCGCTGGGCGTCGTCATCCATACGGGCGATTTCAAGGTGGACCCCACCCCGATGGACAACGATTTGTTCGATCTGCACTCCCTGGCCGAGTACGGCAAGAGCGGCGTACTGCTGCTGATGTCCGATTCGACCAACGTGGACCGGCCGGGCTACACCGAGAGCGAGCGCGCCGTCCGACCGCGCCTGGAGGACATTCTGAACCGGGCCGAGAAGCGGGTCATTGTGGCATGTTTCAGCAGTTCCGTGCACCGGCTGCAGCAGCTCATCGACCTGGCCCAGGAATTCGACCGCAAGGTCTGCTTCCTCGGACGAAGCTTGACCACGGTCACCGAGATCGCTCATTCGCTCGGCCTGCTGCATATTCCCGACCGCCTTCTGCTGCGTCCGCAGGACTTGGAGACGGCGCCGCGGGGGAAGACGCTGGTTCTGATCTCCGGGACGCAAGGCGAGCCGATGTCGGGGCTGTCGCGCCTGGCGGTGGACGACCACCGGCACCTGTCGATCCGGCCCGGCGACACCGTCGTGCTCAGCTCCCGTATCATTCCGGGCAACGAGAAGGCGATTTATCGCATGATTAACCACCTTGCCAAGCGGGGGGCGGACGTGATCTACGGCTCTATGAACCCGCCGGTTCACGTTTCCGGACACGCCAGCGCGGAAGAGCTGAAGCTGGTTCTGAACCTGGTGCGCCCCAAGTACTTCATGCCGATCCACGGTGAGTACCGGCAACTGGCCAAGCATGCGGCGCTGGCCGAGCACCTGCGCTACTCCGGTATGGAGGAGACCTTCATCCTTGAAACGGGCGAGACCCTGAAACTGGACGCCGGCGGAGCGCGCAAGGGCGAACGGGTCAGCGTGGGCCGGGTTTGCATCGATAGCGGCACCGTGGACGAGGTGGTCGAGGACATAGTGATCCGCGACCGGCGCCACCTGTCCGAGGACGGTTTCGTGCTGCCGATCATCGCTATCAACAAGCACACGGGCAAGAGCGAGGGCCTGCCCGAGATCGTCAGCCGCGGGTTCATGTCGGATGGGGATGGCTCCGGGGTGCTGGAAGAGGCCCGCCGGGTGGTCCTCAAGACCCTGGAGGATTCCAACGCCGAAGAGAGAGCCGACTGGGGGGTCATTAAGGAGAAGATCCGGACCGATCTCCGCCGCTTCCTCACCAAGCAGACCTCCCGCCGGCCCCTGGTGATGCCGGTGATCCTGGAGATCTGATCTTCGTCCCCCCGCTTCCGCGGCGATCGAATGCCTGATGGTAGAATGGTAGACGTTGATTCTACCATGGTGCCTTATGACTTTGAACATCAAGAATCCGGAAGTGCACACACTGGCTACGGAACTTGCTAGGTTGCGCCAGGTGTCTGTCACCAAAGCCGTGCTGGATGCCGTGCGGCATGAAGTGGAGCGGGAGAAAGCCCAGCGGCGGAAGAACAGTCTCGGAGAGGAATTGATCCAGATCGGGAAGCGTTGCGCCGCTCACATGCGGCAGCCCGTCACCTCCGCCGACCATGGGGCAATGCTGTACGACAGCCAGGGGCTGCCGCGGTAGCCGGGAGCGCGTATATGGTGGTGGATACTTCCGCCCTGCTGGCGATCCTGCTGGCCGAAGACGACGCAGGCCGTTTTGCTCGGGCCATGGAACAAGCGGATCGTTGCTCGCTGTCGGCCGCAAGCTATCTGGAGGCCGCGCTGGTCATCGACAACCGGGGGGACGCTGTGGCGTCCCGCGAGTTTGACCGGCTCATCCGGAGGGCCGGCATCGCGATTGAGCCGGTCAGTGTCGACCAGGCGCAGATCGCGAGGCAGGCTTATCGCGATTTCGGAAAGGGAAGACATCCGGCGGGCCTCAACTTCGGAGATTGCCTCGCCTACGCGCTCGCAAAATCGCTGGATGAGCCGCTCCTGTTCAAGGGCGGGGACTTCGCGCAGACGGATATAGAGGCGGCCTTGTGAATTGGGGCTACAGCACCAGGAACGGGTGGTAGACGTGGGGCAGCTTCAGCTCGCCGATGGCCAACAGTTCGCCTTGCTGGGTGATCGCCTTCACATAGCGCTCGCCGGCGCGCGCGCGGAACGGCGAAACGCGGAAGTCCCGGCCCTGCCGGATCTGGCCGGCCGTAAGCGCGTCCACCACTTCGCTGGGGAAGTTCGGCAGCAACTGCGGGGCGGGCACCAGAGCTTCCCGGAGGCGGCCCGCGCGCGCCAGTTCCTCCAATTGGACCAGCGATAGGGCTTGTTCCAGCGTGAACTCGCCCGACTTTCGCCGGCACAGAGTCTTCAGGAAAGCCCCGCAACCCAGCTTCTTCCCCAGGTCGTGCGCGATGCTGCGCAGGTAAGTCCCGGCCGAGCAAGCGACCAGCAAACGCGCCTCGCAACCTTCCAGGCTGACCATTTCGATCGAGGAGATGGTCACCTCGACGGGCTTCAGCTCGACCGGCAGGTTCTTCCGCACCAGTTTGTAGGCCGGAACGCCGCCGATCTTCTTCGCCGAAATCGAAGGTGGCATTTGTTGGATCGGCCCCTTGAACTCCTCCAGGGCTGATTCGAGCTCCACGCGGTCAATCGCGGGTTCCGTCAAGGGCGAGGTGGGCGTTCCGTCGCGGTCATAGCTGTCGGTGGTGCCTCCGAATCGCACCACCGCATCGTAGATCTTGTCCCCGCGCAGGTAGAACTGGGCCAGGCGGGTCGCCCGCCCGATCGCCAGGGGGAGCACACCTGTCGCCATGGGATCGAGCGTTCCCAGATGCCCGATCCGGCGAATCCCCGCCAGGCCGCGCATCTTGCTGACCACGTCGTGGGAGGTCCAGCCCTCCGGTTTGTCGACAACCACCACTCCGTCCATGAACCTCTACTGTACACTGGTCAAAGTGGAAGAGGAGGCTCTCGGCAAGGCTTACGATGCGCGTTTGATGCGGCGGCTGCTGGCCTACATGCTGCCGTACAAGTCCGTGGTTGCTGTTTCCCTCGTCCTGCTTCTGATCAGCTCGGTTCTCCAGTTACTCGGCCCGTTGCTGACCAAGATCGCGGTGGACAAGTACCTGGCGCCGGTCGCCGCGCCCAGCCTGCTGGACCCGTACCTCTCCTCCAACCCCTGGACCGGCCTGGCCCAGATATCGGCCATCTACCTGGCGGTGCTCTTGGCGTCGCTGACCGCCGATTTTTTCCAGGCATACTCCATGCAGTGGACCGGGCAGCGCGCCATGCTGGATCTGCGCCGGCAACTGATGTCCCGCCTGCAAGAGTTGGACATCGCGTTTTTCGATCACAACCCGGTCGGGCGGCTGGTGACCAGGGTGACCACGGACGTCGATGCCATGAACGACCTGTTCGCCTCGGGGCTGGTTGCGATTCTGGGCGACATCGTCATGCTGTCGATCCTGATCGCGGTGATGTTCAAGCTGAGCCCCGGCCTGACCCTGATGCTGCTCGCCGTGGCGCCCTTCGTTCTCATCGCCACGCTCGTGTTCCGCCGCAGCGCGAATCAGAGCTACCGCCGCATTCGCGTCGCGGTCGCCCGGATTAACGCCTATCTCCAGGAGCACGTGACCGGCATGGTGGTGCTCCAGCTATTCAACCGGGAGGAGAAGAGCCACGCGGAATTCGAGCGGGTCAACCGCGATCACATGGAGGCGTTCAAGGACGCCATCTTCGCCTACGGCTGGTTCTACCCCGTCGTCGAGTTCCTGGGAATGCTGGCCCTGGCGCTGCTGCTCTCGTACTCGGGTTTTCGCATGCGCTCCGGCCATTTGACCTTCGGGGTTCTGGTGGCCTTCTTCCAATACGGGATGCGTTTCTTCCGGCCCATACAGGACTTGAGCGAGAAGTACAACATCCTGCAATCCGCCATGGCCGCTTCCGAGCGCGTTTTCAAGCTGCTGGATACGCCCGTCGCAGTCGCTGCTCCGGCGGCGCCCAAAGCCTTCTCCGAAGGCCCCGCGCGCATCGAGTTCGACGGCGTGTGGTTCGCCTACAAGGGTGAGGAGTGGGTGCTTAAGGACGTGAGCTTCTCGGTCGAGCCCGGCGAGACCGTCGCCGTGGTGGGCCATACGGGCGCCGGCAAGACCACGCTCATGAACCTGCTGCTGCGTTTCTACGACGTGCAGCGCGGCGCCATCCGCATTGGCGGGACGGATCTGCGCGAGTTCGAACCCCGCGAGCTGCGCCGTCGCTTCGGCTTCGTCCTCCAGGACCCTTATCTCTTCACCGGCACCATCGAGGACAATATCCGGCTGGGGACCGGCCACATCACCAGCGAGGATCTGGAGGCAGCCGCGGAGCAGGTCAATCTGCTCGAGTTCGTTCACTCCCTGCCCAACGGTTTCACGCAGACCCTGCACGAGCGCGGCGCGGACCTCTCGACCGGCCAGAAACAACTGATCAGCTTCGCCCGCGCCCTGGCCCACTCCCCGCGTTTTCTGATTCTGGATGAGGCCACCTCGAGCGTGGACACCGAAACCGAGTTTCGCATTCGGGACGCCGTGGCCAAGATGGTCGAGGGCAGAACTTCTATCCTGATCGCTCACCGCCTCTCCACCATCCAGCGCGCCGACCGCATCCTGGTGATGCACAAGGGACGCCTGCGGGAAAGCGGCACGCACCAGGAGCTTCTGGCGCAAAGAGGGATTTACTGGAAGCTGTACCAGTTGCAGTACAAGGACCAGGAAGCGGGCGTGCGTTAGGCGGTCAGCCGCCGGAGCAGCAGGACCGCCTGCGTCACGTCGCGCCATTTCTGTTCCTGGTCCTGAACTTCGCGCTCGATGTTCAGCGTCCCCCTGTAGCCCACGCTTTTGAGCTTGGCGATGAACCGCTCCATGCCGACCGAGCCTTCGCCGAGCGGCCTCTCGGTTCCGAGGGCACCGGGCGAGTCTTTGGGCGGCCAGTCGCCGTCCTTGCAGTGGACCGAGATGACATAAGGACCCAGCACCCCCAGCGCTTCGATCGGGTCGCCGGTCCCATACAGGATCATGTTGGCGGGGTCGAAGTTGATGTGCAGGTTGGGCCGGTCCACGTCTTCGAGGAAGGCCAGCAGCACTCGCGCGGGCTCCTGCCCGGTTTCCAGCGCGAACGTCTGCCCGCGCTTCGCCGCGTGATCCGCCACCCGGCGCACCATCTCCCTCACTGCGATGTAATCGGCGTGCGCCGTATCCTCCGGCACGAATCCGATGTGGCAGGCAATGCTGCCGACGCCGAGCGCCGCGGCGAAGTCGCTGATCTCCAGCGTGCGCGCTTCACGTTCGGCCCTCGTGGCGGGCGGGATGAAGCCCACCGTCCGCTGCACGGTCGGAATGTCGGCGTAGCTCTCGCCGATGTAGGAGGCGAATACCGTGACGATGGTGAAGCCCTCCGCCTGCAGCGCCGCCTTCCACGGGCCGGCCGCGCCGGCCAGTTTCATCTCGCCCGGAATCCCGAGCTGACCGCAGATCACTCCCGCCGACTTGGCGCGGCGGATCGTCGCCACCGGGTCCTCGCCAGCCCAGAACATCACTCCGATTTCAAGCTCTTTCAGATGCGGCATGGAATCCTCTCCCCTTTTAGCTCGCGCGCTTCCAGCATCAACCGTGTGACCTTCACCGCCGCCGCCGATTCGGCCGGCAGGCACAGTTCCGGCTGCCGCCCATACCGGCAGCACTCGACGAAATACTCAATCTCGGCCAGGTAGCCGTCCTGGTCATCGAGGCGCAGTTGCTCTTTGGATCCGTCCGCGCCGTAAATGGCCGGTTCCCTGCCCGCGGAACTATACTCTATCGTCCCGCCGTCGGCGACCACAGTGTACTCCATCGAGAACGGGTACGACTTTGGATGATGCCATCCCCCCGTAATCACCGCGCTCATGGCCGGGTAATGGAACTGCGCGGTGATGCTGTCAATCCCCCGCGGCAGATCCTCATAACCCGTCGCAGAAACGGACTCCGGCAATCCAAACAGGTGCAGGGCCATGTCCACGTCATGGATGAGCAGATCGAAAACGCCGCCGCCGCTCGCGCTCTTGTCGTTCATCCACGGGCTCCAGTCCGGCGCGGCGCACCGCCGGCGGAACAGCGCCGTGCGGACCGGCCCGAGCCGCCCCGATCTCACGATTTCCGCGAGCGCGCGGTACATGGGGAAAAAGCGCAGCACCTGGGCGGCCATGAGGATGCTTCCGCTACGGCCGGCCGCCTCCAGCATCGCGTCCGCGCTCGCGCCGTCGAGGGCGATGGGCTTTTCGACGAGCACGTGCTTGCCCGCCCGCAGCGCGGCGATGGCGGCGGCCGTGTGCAGGTTGGTCGGCAGGCAGATGTCCACGGCTTCCGAGTCAGTGTCCTCGACGGCCTGCCGCCAGTCGAGGTACTTACGCATGCCGGAGAAATCCATGCGCTCGCCCGGCCCGCCGGTGTTGCCTTGAATGCCGCTGAGGTCGCCGCTGAGGCGCCGCTCGTCGTCGCTGGCCACGGCGACCACCTCCACTCCCGGTATCCGCATCAGAGCCTTCAGGTGCGTGGAACCCATGAAGCCCAAGCCAAGCACGGCGATCTTCATATAGAGAGCAGTATAAAGCACCGCGCGCCCGCGGCGGCCCGCCTGTGGAACAATCTTATTTATGCCGCCAACGCCCGACTCCAAGTTTCGCGTGGGACTGGTGCAGATGTCCTGCGACGCCGACCCCAACCAAAACCTGGCCAAAGCCGAGTGGCGCGTGCGCGAGGCGGCGGGACGCGGGGCCGAGATCATTTGCCTTCAGGAGCTGTTCCGCTCGCAGTACTTCTGCCGGGAGGAAAACGCCGAGTTGTTCGCCCTGGCCGAGCCGGTCCCCGGCCCGACGACAACGCGCGCTAGCCCGGCTGGCGGCGGATCTGAAGGTGGCCATCGTGGCGCCGGTGTTCGAGCGCCGCGGATCCGGCGTCTACCACAACAGCGCGGCGGTGATCGACGCCGATGGCGCGATGCTGGGTCTCTACCGCAAGCTGCACATCCCCGACGATCCGCTCTACTACGAGAAGTTCTACTTCGCCCCCGGCGACCTGGGCGTTCCGCGCTTCGACACGCGCTATGGCCGGATCGCCGTCCAGATCTGCTGGGACCAGTGGTATCCGGAGAGCGCGAGGCTGGCGGCGCTCAGTGGGGCGAACATCGTTTTCTATCCCACCGCGATCGGCTGGCATCCTTCGGAAAAGCAGGAGCACGGCGCGGGCCAGTTGGACGCCTGGCGCACGGTGCAGCGCGGCCACGCCATCGCCAACGGGATCTACGTCGCGGCGGTCAATCGCGTGGGATACGAAGGCCCGCCCGAAGCCGGCATCGAGTTCTGGGGAAATTCGTTTGTCGCCGACCCCTTCGGCCAGGTCGTGGCCGAGGCCCCGCAGGACGAAGAGCAAACGCTGCTGGTCGACTGCGATCCCCGCCGCGTCGAGGAGACGCGCCGTCACTGGCCCTTCCTCCGCGACCGCCGCGTCGACGCCTACGCGCCGATTCTCAAGCGCTGGCTGGATTGACGCGGCGTTCCGCGAACGCAAGGGCGATTGTCACCGGACTAGTCCGGGGTAATCCGCAGATCTGGCTCGTTCCTGACGACTTCGGGCGCCTGCGCCGTCTTGGACAAGATCATCTTCGTGGACAGATCGATCGTCTTCAACACAAGTCTCGTGTTCTGGCTGATGTGGCCCCATAGCATCGCCAGGCAGATCACGAGCACCGTGTAGGTGGATACGGTCGACCAGAAGATGAGCACGTGGACGCGATTGGAGAATTCCGCCAACTGTATGAATCCCCAGAGAAAGAGCATCTCCACGGCGGCAAGCAAGATCACGACCAGGACGAAGCGCCGTTCAGAGCGATCAATCCGGTCCAGAGCTTTCAGACGAGCGGTGTTCCAGGGTTGTTCGGTCATGGTTGAATTCCTCCTCCAGCATTTGTTAGCGAACCGGCTGCCTGCTTTCGCAACCGCGCGAGACCATAGGCCAGCCGGGACTTCACCGTTCCCGGCGGAATCTCAAGCACTGCGGCGACCTCATCGAGGCTCATTTCCTCCAGGTAGTGCAGCGTGATGACAGCGCGACTCGCCGGTGAGAGAGCATCGATCCAATCCAGAAGGCGAGGTTCCCATCCCGGCGTGACGCCGTCTCCGGCAGCCGTTTCCAGGTCCAGCATCTCCTCGTTGCGGCGCTTCTCCGAGCGCAAGTGGCGGAAGCATTCGCGGCTGGCGATGCGAAAGGCCCAGGGGCGCAGAAGTTCGGGATCGTGCAGCCAGCCGATCTTCTTGCAGATGCGAAACAGCACCTCCTGGAGAACGTCTTCGGCGATTTCGCGGCGCATCATCAGTCTCGAGACGTACCGGTACAGCGGACGCTGTAGAGCAGCGAGGACGCCCTCCAGGGCCTGACGGTCCCCCGCGATCGCGCGCGCCACTGCCAGGCCGTCCAACTCCGAACGCTCCGCCATATCCTTACACTATCTGAGAGCGGCGAATACGGAGAACTGTTCGCATCGGAATGAGGATTTTCTGCCTCCCGGTACCACCGGATCGACTTCGCCTGGTAGAAGGCCCACTGGTCGGACGCCCGCTGTTGGTTAAGCAGTTCCTCCGTCGATTCGATGTGTCCCAGGACGGAAACAATCGCCAGAGCGGCGGCGCTCACGGCCATTGTGACCGCAACCCGCTTTTCGAAACCGCCGCTCGCGTCATGCGAGTGCTCTTCTAGTTCGTCAAGTGCTTCCAGCCATTTACTCTAGTGTCTAAAATAGGAACTCGAGGCGGTCCACTATGTTCCGGCGATGGGTCTTGTTTCTAGCGCTTGCGGTGTCGCTGTGCGGCCAGCCGCCGCGCGAATCGACGGGATTGGTTCCGCTGCCCGACCTGGGGAAGGGCATGTACCAGGGCGAGCAAGGCGGGTTGTATCCGGGCGGCCAGAACGCGCCGCCTGCCGCGCACCTGAACGCCGGATTGGCGCTGGCGAATCGGATCGTTCCGCTCGATTCCTCCGGGAAACTCTCCGAGAGCGGCAAGATCGTGCTGCTTGCCATCGGCATGTCGAACACCACCTCCGAGTTCACGGCGTTTCAGTTGCTGGCTGCGAGGGAGAAGGGCCTAAACTCGAAACTGGTCATCGTGGATGGCGCGCAGGGCGGGCAGACGGCCAGAATCACCGCCGGTCCCAGAGCGAACTTCTGGAACGTGGTCGAGCGGCGGTTGAGCGCCGCCGGCGTCGCGGGCAACCAGGTTGAGGCCGTGTGGATCAAGCAGGCGAACGCCCAGCCGTCCGCGGCCTTTCCCGCGGAAGCGAAACGGCTGCAGGCGGATCTGGTGGCCACGCTGCACAACCTTCACGACAAGTTCCCCAACCTGAAGATCGCCTATCTTTCGAGCCGCATTTACGGAGGCTACGCGGCCACGCCGCTCAATCCCGAACCGCACGCTTACGAGAGCGCCTTCGCGGTGAAGTGGACTATCGCCGGCCAGATTGCGGGCGATCCCGATTTGAACTACGATCCGGCCAGAGTCGCGGTGCGGTCGCCATGGATCGCCTGGGGGCCGTACTTATGGGCCGACGGGACAAAGGGACGCAAGCAGGACGGCCTGGCGTACCGGCGCGAGGACCTCGGCCCGGATGGCACGCATCCTTCGGGATCGGGCCGCCGGAAAGTGGCGGCGCAGCTTCTCGATTTCCTCAAGACGGACCCCACATCAAAGCCGTGGTTTCTGGCGAATTGACCGGGCGCGGGTTCGCGCCACCTCACCCCAACAGCACCTTCAGCACGCCCTTCTTCGCTGCGTACTCGAATGCCCTTGGCGCGTCCCGCAAGGGCATGCGCGCCGAGATCATCTCCGCTAATCGGAGCTTGCCCGAACCGAGCAGCTTCAACGCCGGCTCGAAGCGCCCGCAGCGCGAGCCCACCAACGTGATCTCGTTCACCACCACCGGCGCCGTGTCCAGGGCCACGGTCCCGTGCACGGTCGATTTCAAAATCAGCGTGCCGCGCGGCCTGGTCATCGAGACCGCCTGCGACAAGCCTTCCGCCGAGCCGGTCGCCTCCACCACCCAGTCGTAGGCCGCTCGCGGCAGCTTGGCAGTAACGCGCGCCGTCTTCACGCCCGACGCGGCCGCGATCGCCAGCTTGGCCTTGTGCCGTCCGTAGAGATGGGTTTCCATACGGCTGGCCTGGAGCACCTGCGCCACCAGCAGCCCTAACTTGCCGTCTCCCAAGACCGCCACCCGCAAGCCCTTGGGGATGCGGACCTGTTCCAGGATCTCGCAGGCAGCCGCCAGCGGTTCGGTGAACACGGCGCGCTCGTTCGGAATCGAGTCCGGCACGATGTGGAGGTTCTTCTCCGGCAGCGTGAAGAACTCGCTGAATACGCCCGGCTGCTTCACGATCCCGAGGACCGCGCGCCGCGGGCAGTGCCGCCCCAGCCCCTGCCGGCACCACTCGCAACGCCCGCAGGGGAGGTTGATCTCGCCCACTACGCGCCGGCCCAGCAGCGCCTGCTCGTCCGACTCCATGACTTCGCCGACGAACTCGTGCCCCGGCACGCCCCGGAAGTTGTAATAGCCGCGCTGAAGCTCCAGGTCCGTGTTGCAGATTCCCGCGCAGAGCAGCCGGATCAGCGCGTGGCCCTCGCGCCTGCGCGGCCAGGGCCTCTCGCGGACTTCGACGCGGCCGTTTTCCAAATGAACGGAGAGCATGGCAGAGTCCAGTATAATGTGCCCGCCGCTTGGTGTACTTTGAAAGGGATTGCATGCAGCCGGACGCACTCACAGATACCGATCCACGGGCGGCGGCGCTATTGCTCTCGCTTCAGCGCCGCATGCCGCCGCAGGAGAAAGTTCGAGCGGTATTCGAGCTCAGCGACATGCTGCTACGCCTCTCCGAAGCGGGCGTCCGCCTGGTCTATCCCGCCGCCAGCGATCGGGAGGTCTTCCTTCGAGCAGCCGCCCGACGGCTGGGCCGGGAGACAGTGGCTCGCATATACGGATGGGACCCGGAGACCCCATGAGCGCGCCGGAGACGGGGCTGCGGCGACTGATAGATGCGCTGCACAGCCTCGACATTCGGTTTCTGATTGGGGGCTCGCTGGCCAGTTCCATCCACGGCGTGCCCCGCGCAACCATGGATGTGGATCTTGTCCTGGATCTCAAGCGGGAGCAGATTGGCCCGCTTGCCAAGCTGCTGGGCGCGGAATTCTACGCGGATGTTCAAGCTCTGGAGAATGCCGTCGAAACCGGAAGATCCTTCAACTTGATCCACTACGCCAGCAGCTACAAGTACGACATATTCCCGCTGTCGTCCGACCCTTTCCATCAGATGGAATTCCGGCGCCGCGTCGTCGTTCGTGTTGAACTTCCCGAAGCCGGAACGCTCGAATTGCCGGTCGCGACGGCCGAAGACACGGTCCTTTCCAAGCTGCTCTGGTATCGCTCGGGCGGCGAAGCGTCCACCCGTCAATGGAACGATATTCTGGGAGTCCTTCGAGTATCCGGCGACCAATTGGATATGGCGTACTTGCGCGAATGGGCCGGCCGCCTCGCTGTCGCCGGCCTTCTCGACCGGGCCTTGTCCGAAGCTGCCTAGCGCGGCGAGGTTCATTTCACCGCGAAGAGCGTCCCATCGCTGCGCAGATACAACCTCCCGTTCGAGATCGCGGGGGAGGCCAGGAAGCGCTCCCCGAGATCGTTTTCCGCCAGCACCTCCGGCTGGCGGCCGGCGCGCAGCACAAAGGTCGTTCCGGTTTCGCTCACCATGTAGATCTTCCCGTCGCCGGCGACCGGAGACGCAAAGAAGACGCCGGCGAGCCGCAGCCGCCAGACCGGCGCGCCGGTCTTGGACTCGGCGCACGTCACCACACCGACCTCGTTGGTCATGTAGAGCAGGCCCTGGTATAGGACGATGGACGGCACGTAGGAGGCTCCGCTCGGAGTGCGCCACAGGACGTGGCTCCCGCTCACATCACCTTTTCCGCCGGCGCGGATGGCCAGGTAATCGCTGCTGCGGTAGCCGCGGCTCAAGTAGATAATGCCGTCCTGGGAGACGGCGGTCGGGATGGGTGTCTGGCGGTCGCTGCCCGTGTACCAAAGCAGCTTGCCGGTGGCAGGGTCGTAGGCGTCGATGCGTTGGCTCGAATTCACGATCAACTCGTCGCCATTCGGCCCCCGGACTACCAGCGGAGTGCTGTGCGAGCTGCGGCCCTGGCCCCGATCCGCCAGCCACTTCTGCTTACCCGTGCGCCGGTCCAACGCCAAAAGGTAGGAGCGCGGTTGGTGGTCGCACAGCAGAATCAGCGTGTCGCCGTAAAGCACTGGCGAGCTGCCGTGTCCCCAGGGAGTGCGGAACGGCGAGATCTCGAGGCCCAGGTGCCGCGTCCACACCGCCCGCCCCTCCCGGTCAAGCGCCACCATCTGCCCGTTGCCGAACAACGCGTAGATGTGCTCGCCGTTGACGACCGGGGTGGGGGTGGCCAGGTTGTGTTTCTCGTGCAGGTCGGGAAACTCGCCAGTCGCCTTTACGCGATACTCCCACAGGCGGCTTCCGTCCGAAGCGCGGAACGCCTCCACCACCAGGAAGACGTCACCGCTCGTCGAGGCCGCCGCGGGTCCCGCGCCCTGAATCGGGTGTTCCCGTTCGGCTAGCGCGCTGTCATCGCGCGCCAGCAGCGGGAAGGAGTCCCGCGTTCCGTGGGCCCGGCCAGTCTGCGAGGTAACGATTACCCGGTCACCCCAGACTACCGGCGAGGAAACGCCGGCCCCTGCCAGTGGCGTCTTCCAGGCCAGGTTCTTCCCCGCGCTCCACTGCACCGGCAAGCCGGTCTCCGAGGAGACGCCCTGGCTTTGCGGGCCCCGCCATTGAGGCCAGTCTTCCGCCGCAAGCCGGGGCGCAAACAGCAGCAAGGCCCACGCTGCGGGGATTGCCAGGCGTCTGATTTTGCTCATGCCAACATCTCCTCCGAGATTCCATTTTGCCTTAAGCGTGGACCACCGCGCCAAACGAAGAATGACCAAGATAACCCCGGTTGTATAATCAGGGTTCATGCCCGCTGAACTCATATGCTTTGAGGAGCGCTGCCGCGCGCGCTTCCCGATCACCGAAATCATTTATAACTGCCCGCGTTGCGGCGGCCTGCTGGAGAGCACTTACCCCGGCCGCGCGGCCGATCCCGAGTCGCTGAAGCGCCTTTGGCGCGAGCGCCGGATGAGCAACGCGCCGCTCGACCAGAGCGGTGTGTGGCGCTACCGCGAGATCATCCCGTTCCTCGACAGCTTCGACCGCGTGGTGACGCTCCGGGAAGGCAATACGCCGCTGCTGGAGGCGCCGCGCGCGGCCGCCTACGCCGGCCTCGACCGCCTGGTTTTCAAGCACCAGGGGTTCAACCCCACCGGCTCGTTCAAGGACAACGGCATGACCTGCGGGACGGCACAGGCCAAGCGGCTGGGCATCGAGCGGGTGGCCTGCGTTTCCACCGGCAACACCTCGGCCTCCATGGCCGCCTATGCCAGCGCCGCCGGACTCCAGCCCATCATCTTCATCCCCCACGGCAACATCTCCTACGGCAAGCTGGCGCAGGCTCTGGAATACGGCGCGCGGACCTTTCAGGTGGAGGCCAACTTCGACCAGATCCTCGCCCTCGTGCGCACTCTGGCCGAACGGCTCGGCATCTACCTGCTGAACTCCATCAATCCTTTCCGCATCGAAGGTCAGAAGACGATCATCGTCGAGATGATGGACCAGCGCGATTGGAACCCGCCGGATTGGATCGTGCTCCCCGGCGGCAACCTCGGCAATACCTCCGCTTTCGGGAAGGCTTTGCGCGAGATGCTCGAAATGGGCCTGATCCGGAAAAGCCCGCGGCTGGCCGTCATCCAGGCCGCCGGTTCGGCGCCGTTCTACAACCTCGTGCAGTCCCAGGACCGCAGCAGGCTGACGAAAGTGGAGCATCCGGAAACGCTCGCCACCGCTATACGCATCGGCGACCCGATTTCCTGGCCCAAGGCGCTGCACGAGGTGACCTCCTCCGGCGGCGTGGTCGAGAAAGTGACCGAACAGGAGATCGCCGACGCCAAGGCTCAGATCGGCCTCTGCGGCATCGGCTGCGAACCGGCTTCCGCGGCCACTCTGGCGGGTATCCGTAAGCTCCGGGCGGCGGGCGTGATCGCGCCCGATGCCGACGTGGTTGCGGTGCTCACCGGGAACCTGCTGAAGGACCCCGATTACATCTACCGCTACCACACCGGACAGTTGACGGCCCCCGACGGCGCGAAACTCAATTCCACGTTCGGGAACCACCCCGTCGTCGTCCCCAACGACGCGGATAAGATCGCCGCCCTGCTTACAGTGATTCCGCGGCTACCGCGGAGTGATCAGGCCCCCCAGCTTGTCCTGCTCCGCCGAAGCGAACCGGGGGAAGCGCGTGGCGTAAGCCTCCAGATAGTTGTGTCCGGAACTGGGGTTCAGAATGGCTACGCGCTCCTCGGGGCGGATCGATCCGGCCCCGGTCAGCTTGCGGAGGGCCGTCACCGCCGCCGCTCCCTCCAGTCCGGCGAAGATACCTTCAGTGCGGGCCAGTTCGACGCCGTCGTCCAGCATCTCCTGGTCGCTCACCGCCACAGTGGTCCCGCCACTCGCGCTTAAGACGGCAAGCATCAGGCGTTCGCCGATAGGCTTGGTCACTCGCAGCCCGGCGGCCAGCGTGCGAGGCGCGTCACACACGACCGCGATCATCCTCGGCCTCTTGTTCGAAATCCAGCCCACCGCTTCCATTTCCTCGAACGCCTTCCACACGCCGATCAGTTCCAGTCCCTCGCCCGCGGGACAGAGAACCACATCCGGGAGATCCCAGCGGGATTGTTCGGCCAGTTCGTAGCCGACGGTCTTCGCGCCTTCCAGGCGGTAGGGCTCTCTCAGCGCGTCGAGGTCGAAGCCCTTCCCCCGGCGCGAAACATCGCCGGACAAGATGACCTGAGCGCCGGAGGCCTGGCATTGAAGGTAGATCGCCGGCCTCACGTCGGGCGGCAATACAACCGTTGCTTCGATGCCGGCCGCCGCGGCATATGCCGCCAGCGCCGCCGCCGCGTCTCCGCCCGAGCAGATGCTCACTTCCCGGATGTTCAGATCCAAGGCCATCGAAACGGCGCAGGACAGGCCGCGAGCTTCGACCGAGCCGGTCGGATTCACGCCCTCGTCTTTGATCCAGAGGTTCGGCGCCCCCAGGGCCTCCCCCAGGCGGCGAGCCCGGACGAGCGGCGTCATTCCCTCGCCCAGCGAAACGATAGCGTTGGGGTTCGCGGCCGGAAGCAGCGGCATGTAACGCCACATGCTGGCGGGGGCATGGACCAGCCAATCGCGGCTGTAGCCTTCGCGCGCGTGCTCCAGGTCGTAGCGGGCCAGCAGAATCCCGCCGCAGTCGCACAGGTTGCGCGGCTCGCCCGCCGCGAGTTGCTTGCCGCATTGGCTACACTCCAGGTGAGTTAGAGTCGTCATGAGCGTGATTGCTCTATCATAGGTGAAAATGGCGATGGACTCCGCTTTTTCCAGTCTCCTCGCCCTCGCACTGCTCATCCCTCCGCTAGGCGCGCAACCCCAGCCAGTGAGCCCGCTCCGTCCCCAGGATGCCTGTAGGCTTGAGGGAAAGGTGGTGAACTCGGTCACGGGCCAGCCTGTGCGCGGAGCCACCCTCAGAATCCTGCAGACTGCTCCCTTGGCCGGGGCCGCTCGTGGAACGCGCACCGCCAGCTTCACCACCACCTCGGACGGCGAGGGAAACTTCGCGATGAAGGACCTTCCGCCCGGCGAGTACCGGGTCATGGCCCAACGCACCGGCTTCAGCGTGACGGTGTCCACCGGCAGCGGGCAACGGGGGGCCGGCACGTTGATCAAGCTAGCGCCCGGCCAGCGCCTGACGGGGCTGGAAGTGAAACTGGAGCCCCTGGCGACCATCACGGGGCGCGTTGTGGACGACCAGGGGGAGCCGGTCGTGAGCGCTTCCGTGACGGCGATGCTCTACCGGTACGTGTCGGGCCGCAGGCAACTCATGCCAGGTGCGGGAGCCAGCACCAATGACCTTGGCGAGTACCGAATCTTCGGATTGCAGCCCGGCCGCTACTACATCCGTGCCGTCAGCCGCGCCAATGCGCCTTTCCAGTCAGGGTCCGAAGACCGCTCGGCGAACCCACTGCCGGAGGAAGCGGTCGTGCCGACTTACTTCCCCGGCACGCCGGATATGCGCGCGGCCTCCCAGGTAGAGGCGGCCGCCGGAGCGCTGGTCCAGAACATCGACTTCAGGCTGCTCAAGTTACCTGCCGTGCGGGTGCGAGGCCGCGTCATGAACCTGCCCGCGGTGACGAATTTGTTTGTACAAGTCATGCTGGCCGCTAACGATGACCAGGGTGAGTGCACTCGTCGACCGCAAGAGCGCCATGGCCCTGCAAGGTCAATTCGAGTTTCAGGGTGTCACTGCCGGAAGATATACGCTGACCGCCTCGGCCTCGGACAAAGGGAAGCGCTTCCATGGACAGCAAGTGGTTGACGTCGGCTCGGCCAATGTAGACAACGCCTCAGTTGCGCTCAGCGCGGGGTTCGATCAGCCCGGAACGATTCGCCTGGACTCCCAGGCGGTCGTGACCCCAACGGGCTTATCGGTGTCCCTGCAGTCGGTGGACCCGGACATTCCGGCGCCTTTTGCGCAAGCCAGCGCTGACGGGAATTTTGTGCTTACTAACGTAATGCCGGGCCGCTACCTGCTGAACGTACCTCTGCGGCCGGGCTTCTATCTCAAGGCCGCGCAACTTGGAGAGCAGGACGTTCTGGAGACCCCGCTCGACTTGACCGGCGGCTCGGCCGGCGCCCTGCGCATCCTGCTGGGAACCAGTCCCGGCGAGCTTTCTGGAGTGGTGACGGGCCAGGATCTGAACCCGGCCTCGGGTGCCTGGGTGGTGCTGATTCCCGAAGCGGCGAAGCGGCGAGCGATGGCGCAGTTCTATAGGCAGACAACGACGAGCAACGCTGGACGCTATACCTTGTCCAACGTTCCGCCCGGAAGGTACAAGCTCTTTGCCTGGGAGCAGATCGAGAACTCCGCCTGGATGGACCCGGATGTGCTGAAGCCGGTGGAAAGCAAGGGCATTGCGGTCGATGTAAAGGAAGGCGGCAAGGAAGCCTTGGATCTGAAGCTGATCCCAGCCTCACAGTGACCGCTCTACAAAAAATGGCCTACAGCCAGCAAGCAATGTACAGGCCTCTGCTAGTCTCTTAGCTTCTGTTTTCCGATAACCCTTGTATCATCAATGTAACGGCATTCGTGGCCCATTGGTTGCATTTCCTCCGGCGGAGGTAAAAGGCCATGCGTCACATTTTGTTTCTCACGCCCCTTCTCGGGGGTGCGCTCTTGTACTCCCAGCAGACTCCGGCATCTTACGCTTGCGAAGCACCCGCCGGAATTCAGGTTGCCATCATCCAGGCCGGCCGGACAGGGATGGATCCCCTCCTCGCGCGATATTCCGGCGATTTCTGGGTCCAGCGCGCCTACATTGACGCCACGGCCAGCACCGCAGGCAGCGCCATGCGCGGCGGAGCTCTCATCGTTCCCGGCAGGGTGCCTGATGCCGTGGTGGCCCAGTTCAAGAGCCGTTACGACGCCCAGGCCGATGACCCGGAGGCGGCTTTCCTCTATGCCTACACGCTGGTCAATCGGGACACGGCTAAGGCCGTCGAGATCCTGACATTTCTAACTAAGAAGAAGCCAGCCTTCCCGCTGCCCTGGATCACGCTGGCGATACTGCATGGCTATCCCGGTTACTCGGACCGCGCCAGGCAGCGAACCTACACGGAAGGCTTTCTGGCGCGCTGTCCAAGTTCCATCGAACCCAGGGTCGTCTTCATGGCGACGCAATTGGAGAATTCTGAGACTCTAGCCACTTACGCGAAGGCGCTTCGAGAGAACATCGCCGGGAAGGCCGACGTGCGTTTACTTTCCCTCTACAGGTTTCTTTGGCAGATAGAGACTAAGGTTACGCCGCCGGCGGAGCAGGTGCAGCTCAGAAGCAGGATTGCGACAGACCTGAAGTTCCTCGAAGGGCTCGACCAAAACCAGTTCAGAGTGGTGCCCTCCTTGCTCGCTCAGGGGTCCCAACTGACGGGTGACAAGGAGGCGCAGCAGAAGCTGTCGGCCCAGAGCCCGGCTCTAAGCCAGCAGGCGTACTCCCAGGCAAGGCTGGAGTGGAACAAGGCGAATCCTCTCCCTGGCAGCCTGGAGGCGCGAAATGCGCATTACAACAAGCTGCTCCAGTTCCTGGACGGGTGGCTTGGCCGGCTTCCGGGCGACGCATACCTCCTCAGAGACCGGTTCTCTACACTCGCGCAAATCCCTGGCACTTCCGAGAAGGCGCTGGCTGAAGCCGGCGAGAAGGTGCTGGACGCTCCACGCGTCCCTGCGATCGCGGCGGCTTCGGTTATGCTGGTGGCACAAGTCTGGGCAGAGCGCGGGATCGAGTTGGTGCGCGTCCCCTCGCTGGTGAAAGAAGGCTTGGACGAGGCGGAGAAGCTGCGTGCGCGCATGTCACAGGTGCAGCAGTCGGACTTGTACGGCAGCGAAGCTGCCCGCAAGGTCTCGGAGGAGAATGCCCGGTGGTACTCCAACACCTACGCCTGGCGGACCCTGGTGATCGCCTACTCCAAGACAGGCAAGAGCGCCGAGGCGCGGCACGTTCTCGGCGAGTGGCGGTCTGCTTTGGATGAGCGGCGCAAACTGGTGGAGGAGATCCGCAAGAAACGTGCGGCCGGGCAGCCGGCCGATCCTGCTCGCCCTCTGGAGAACGTGATTATGGCGAGCCTCTCGAGCGCTGATGCGCAATACTCCGAATCGCTCGCCCAACTTGCGCTCGGTGAAAACCGGAAGCTCGACGCACTCCTTCTCTACCAATCAACCCTCCGCAAGGCAGGAGGCAGGCCCGAATCGGACCTGAACAGCAAGGCCCGTGGATTGTGGAACGAGCTTGGCGGAACCGAGGAAGGCTGGCAGTCTTGGCTGGAGGCGATCCCGCCGAGGACCCAGGGCCCGAGAGGGACGGCCACCAACCGCGCCATCCCCGACTTCGCTTTGACGGACCGGGGCGGGAAGACGTGGACTCTCGCTAGCCTGAAGGGCAAGACCACGCTCATCAACGTCTGGGCCACCTGGTGCGGTCCCTGCCGCTCTGAGGCGCCTCTCTTGCAGAAACTCTACGAGCAGATCAAGGACCGCGGCGACATCCAGGTGATCACGCTCAACGTCGACGAGGATGTGAGCCTGGTCGAACCTTTTCTGAAAGAGAATAAGTACACGTTCCCGGTAATGCTCGCCAAGTCATTCGTGGACGGCTTCGCCGGACCGATCGGCATCCCCACCACCTGGATCGCGGACACCGGCGGGACCATCCGTTTCGAAGTGCTGGGCTTCGGCGGCGACAGCGGACAGTGGCTGGATCAGACGCTCAAACAGTTCGAGAATGTCAGCTCTGCGGGCCTATGATCGGAGTCGCGGGCCGTAACGGACTGCACTGGCGGGATTTAGCTTTGGTATACTGAAACAGGCTGAACTGGACCTCCGCCGGGCATATGAATAAGCGCTTCAAGCTGTTTGTAGTGACTGGGTCGACCTGCCTGTTGATCATGCTGCTGGTCGGCGCGCGCCTTGGCAAGAGCGCCTCCACCGACGAGGGCGCCTACCGCCACATGGCGGTCTTCCAGGAGGTCCTGGCCCGTATCAAGAGCGACTACGTCGAAGAACCCAACCTCCAGAATGTCACGCTCGGCGCCGTGAACGGCCTGTCTGGAGTCGGTGGATCCTTTTGCCAGCTTCCTCAACGCGGATCAGTACAAGCAGTACTTGAAAGAGAAGGACGCCTACAAGGGTGACATCGGCGCGGTTCTCTCCAAGCGTTACGGCTACGTGGGCGTGGTTTCCGCTTTGCCGGGATCGCCCGCGGACAAGGCGGGGCTTGCCACCGGCGATCTGATCGAGAGCATCAAGGGCGTCGCGACGCGCGATATGCCGCTGGCCTACGCGGAGATTCTCCTCAAGGGTCAGCCCGGCACCGAGGTCGAAATCTCGCTGATGCACCTGCCCGATCCGGAATCGCAGAAGGTAAAGCTGATACGGGCCGTGATCGTCGCTGGGCCCGTGACCCAGCGCATGCTGGCCGCCCAGACCGGATACATCCGGCCCGACACGCTGAGCGCCGCCAGGGTCGCAGAAATTGCAGCGGCAGTTAGGGATCTCGAGAAACAAGGCGCCAAGGGGTTTGTCCTGGACCTGCGGCAGTGCGCGGTTGGTACGCCCGAGGATGGATTGGCGCTCGCGAACCTCTTCGTGCAGGGGGGGCTGCTGACCTATTTGCAGGGCCAGAAGGTGCCCCGGCAGGACTTCTACGCCGACGCCTCCAAGAATGTCACCCGGCTGCCCCTGGTGGTGACAACCAACCACGGCACAGCCGCCGCCGCTGAAATCGCCGCCAGCGCGCTACTCGACAACAAGCGGGCCCAGGTGGTCGGTGAGCGCACTTACGGAGACGCGGCAGTGCGCCGCGCCATCACCATGGATGACGGCAGCGCGGTCATCCTCTCGGTGGCCAAGTACTACAACGCCGCCGGCAAGGCCATACAGGACACCGGCGTGGTTCCCTCCGTACCATATCTCGAAAACGAAGCCGCGCTGGATCAGGAAAGCGAAGAAGCGCCGGTGGCGGCGCCCAAGCCGGCCCCCACCAAGCCCGAGGATGACGTTTTGCTGAAGAGAGCGATCGAAGTGCTGACCAAAGGCCCCGGCCCGGCGGCCCGGAATCAGCCGGCTCCAGGGCGTCCCAGCACTTTGCTGGGGCCGCGCGATGAATCGTCGAAGCCCGAGACCGCACCCAAGCAACCCTGAGATCCGGCATGCCTCTTTACGAGTATCGGTGCAAGAAGTGTGGGAAGACTTTCGAGATCCTGCAGAAGATTTCCGATGTACAGCTAACGGTTCACAAGCAGTGCGGGGGGGCATTGGAGAAGCTGGTCTCTCCGTCCGCGTTTCACTTTAAGGGCACTGGCTGGTACGCAACGGACTACGCCAAGTCCAAATCTTCTCCGAAACCCGTTGAGCATTCTGCCAAGCCGGCGGAGACTAAGCCGCCAGCTTCCGAGCCAAGCCCAGCGCAAAAAAGCTGATCGCCAGCCCCGCTCCCACATCGGCCAGGTAGTGGTACCTGCCGTACACCACCGACGTTCCAATCAGGATTGCCAGCACCAGCAGGAGCCTCCAGACCCACTTCTTTTCTGGGAGGGCGAACTTCATCGCGAAGGCTGCCGAGAATGCGCCCGACACGTGCGCGCTTGGAAACACGCTGGTGTGGATGCCGTAGCTGCCCAGAAACCACCAGTTGAAACGCCGGAACACCGTGAGCCAGGGGGGAAAGTCCGCGCCGGGAAAGACCGCGCGCGGGGGTTCCGACGGAAAGTACGGGAACAGCGCGCAAGCGGCCAGGACCCCGAAGGCGAATGGGAACAGGAAGCGGTCCACGCGCTCGCGATGGCCGCTGCCGTACAGGATCGCGATTGAGAAGTACGGAATGGCGTACACCAGCGAGTAGGAGATTTCCAGCAGAGACGGGATGGCCGGCCCGAGCAGCTCAACGAGCGGCTTCACTTTCAGGGTGTAGAGGAAGTACCGGTCCCAGACCACCCAGGTTTGCTCCAAGGTGTAGAAATGCTCGGCCGGCGCGAACCACCCCATCTCCCGATAGCCGAGCAGCAGCAGCGGCGTGGGAAACCAATCCCGGACCACGCTGAGAAACCTTCGCCGCCGGAGTCCGTCCGCATGGGCCAGCAGGAAGTACCCGGCGATGATCGTCACGTTCAGCAGCAGCGTGACGCGCGCCACAGACTCCTTCACCGGAAGAAAGTGGGCCAGCACGGCGGTGTAGGCGAAGTAGCCGATGATCACCCGCTCCGTCCCGCGCAACAGAGGCATTGGGGAATTATACGTAAGAAGCGAGCCGAGGCGGTTGGATGTAGAATTGAGGGCGAACAGGAGGACAAATGTACAAAGCCTTCGCCGCGCTTCAACCGAATGCTCTCTTAACCCCCTTTGAGTACGACCCCGGTCCACTGGGAGCGGACGAGGTCGAGATCAGAGTCCAGTCTTGCGGCATTTGCCATTCCGATCTTTCGATGCTAGAGAACGCATGGCAGATGACGGCCTACCCCTTCGTTCCGGGGCATGAAGTGATCGGGCAGGTGAACGCCATCGGCGATCGGGTAAAGAACCTGACTCCGGGCCAGACCGTGGGCCTGGGCTGGTTCTCCCGCTCCTGCATGGAGTGCCCGCAGTGCCTCGCCGGCCAGCATCATCTCTGTGCCAAGGGCGAGGGAACCAGCGTCGGACGTTACGGCGGTTTCGCCGATTACGTCCGCTGTCACCATGCCTGGGCGATCCCGCTCCCGGCCGGAATCGAGGCCAGCAAAGCCGGACCGCTCTATTGCGGCGGCATCACCGTTTTCGCGCCCCTCGTGGCCTTCGACGTCCGCCCCACCGATCGCGTGGGAGTAATCGGCATCGGCGGCCTCGGCCACATGGCCATCGCGTTCCTGAAAGCCTGGGGCTGCGAAGTCACGGCATTCTCCTCGAGCCCGGACAAGGAAACAGAGGCCCGCTCCCTGGGAGCGCACCATTTTGTCAGTTCCCGCGATTCGGCCCAATTGGCTAAGCTGGCCGGCTCCCTCGATTTCATCATTTGCACCGCCAACGTCACCCTCGATTGGGCCGCGGTCATTGGAGCGCTAGCGCCCCGGGGACGTTTGCACATTGTCGGGGCCGTCCCCGAACCGATCCCGGTGTCTGTCTTCTCGCTCTTGGTCGGTCAGAGAGCCATTTCGTCAAGTCCTACGGGCAGCCCCGCGACCATCGCCACCATGCTGGAGTTCAGCGCGAGGCACAAGATCGCTCCCATCACGGAAACCTTCTCCTTCTCGAAGGTCAACGACGCGCTGGACCGCCTGCGCTCCGGCAAGGCCCGCTACCGCATCGTGCTCCAAAATGGGTCAGCCTGAACTGCGCGATTAATTCGAGAGCTTCGCGCTGGTACTGACACTACACACTGTATGCCGCGCCGCGACCGGTGCATCCTGCCAGGCGTTCCCTGCCATGTGACGCAGCGCGGGGTTGACCGCCGGGAGACGTTTTCTACGGATGCGGACCGCGAAACCTACGTCGGGTTGACGCGTCTGAACCTCGAAGACTCAGGCACGAGCCTGCTGGGCTGGTGCCTGATGAGCAACCATGTCCATTTGGTCGTACTGCCGGAGCGTGAGGACTCCCTTTCCGTGCTACTGCGGCGGGTCCACGGCCGGTACGCGCAGTATTACAACGCGCGATACGGGCGCAACGGGCACCTCTGGCAGAACCGCTACTTCGCCTGCGCGCTGGGGCCGAGCCATCTATGGGCAGCGCTGGAGTATGTGGATCGCAATCCAGTTCGGGCCGGCTTGGTGAAATGGGCGGGTGATTACCGTTGGTCTAGCGCCGCCGCGCACTTGGAAGGGCGGGATCCGGCTGGCTTGGTGAACCTGGAGTGGTGGCGGGGAGAGTACGATGGGGTGGACTGGCGGCAAGTGCTGGGCGGGCCGGAAGGAGACGTCGCCGCGCCACTGAGGCGATGCACGTACGCGGGGCGACCGTTTGGCGATGACGCGTTTGTGCAGGCGGTATCAGAGCGGTTTGGCCGTTATTGGGAGCGCGGACGGCCCAGAAAAGTACGAGCAGCGGCAGCCGCGGACACACGGCAAAGGGTGCTGTTCGGGGAATCGCCCTGAGGGATGGAAATGACGGCGGGAATAATCGCGCAGTTCAGGCTGACGCGTTTTAGGCGTGGTGATTCACGGGGCCTGTTCCCTGGCCCAGGCCCGGGTTGGTGCGAATTGCTTCCGTGATGTATTGCTTCGCGAGGCGCACGGCCTCGCTGAGAGGTGTTCCTTTGGAGAGTTCCGCCGTGATGGCCGCCGAGTATGTGCAGCCCGTGCCGTGGGTGTGCCGCGTCTCGATGCGCGGGGCCGGAAATTCAAACCACTCTCCGCCGGCGAGCAGGATGTCAGTGGGCTCGCCCTTAAGGTGCCCGCCTTTCACCAATACCGCGGCGGCCCCCATGCGGCGAATAGACTCGGCCGCGCGCCGCATGTCATCGACGCTCCGGATTTCCAGGCCGGTGAGCGCCTCGGCCTCGATCAAGTTCGGTGTGAGCAGGGCCGCGCAGGGGAACAGTCGTTCTACCAGGATCTTGCGGGCCGTTGCATCCAGCAGTGGCGCTCCGTGCGTGCTGAACATCACCGGATCCACGACGAGCGGAAACTCGAAGCTCTCGGCGAGCGCCGCCACCGCCTCCACAATCCGCGCGTTGCCCAGTGCGCCGGTCTTCGCGGCGGTGGGAGGGATGTCCTCCAGGACCGCCCGGATCTGCTGCTCGACCAAGTCCGGCGGCAGGCACTCCACACGATCCACGCGCAAGGTGTTCTGGACAGTAACCAGCGTGATCACCGCTTCCCCGTAGACCCCGAACTGATGGAAAGTCTTCAGGTCCGCCTGGATTCCCGCGCCTCCGCTGGGGTCGGAGCCGGCGATGGTGAGAGCGACGGGTTGACTCATAACCGCATTGAAGCACGACTCAGGCGCGCCCGGTGCGCCACGCATAGACGGAAACCATGGCGCGCTTCAAGCGCCGCGGCGTCAATCTGGAGAGAAGAACAAGGAACTTGTAGGCGAGGCCCGGCACCACGATGGTTCGCCCGCGCTCCAGCCCGCGCAAGGAGGCCTCGACCACCGCTTTGGCCGGCATCCAAAGCGGCCCGGGAATGAGGCCGCGATCGACGCCCATCACGTCGTGGAACTCGGTGTAGGTGAAGCCCGGGCATAGCGCCTGCACCTTCACCGGCGAGCCCGCCGCCTTGAGTTCCAGCGCCAGCCCTTCGGTGAAGGTGTTCATCCACGCTTTGGTGGCGCAATAGCTCGCGTTGCCAGGGGTCTCCCAGAAGGCGGCCACCGAAGAAACGTTTATGATATTTCCCCGCCCCCGCGCGATCATCCCCGGCAGCGCGGCGTGAGTCAGCCGCAACGTGGCCAGAACGTGGAGCCGGTGCATGCGATCCTGGCTGTCACGATCTGTCTCAACGAACTTGCCGCGCGTCCCGAAGCCGGCGTTATTCACGACGTACTCGAGGTTCTCTTCCGCGCTCACGCGCCGCTCCACCACGGCGAGTTCCTCGTCTTTCGTCAAATCCGCGGCGAGAGCTTCAGCGCGGACGCCATAAACGCCGGACAGCTCCGCGGCAAGCTGGTTGAGCCGATCGGCCCTGCGCGCGACAAGGACGAGGTCACAGCCACTGCGGGCGAGCTGTCTACAGAACTCCGCGCCGATCCCGCTTGAGGCGCCGGTAACGAGAGCCAGCGGTCTGGTCTTGGGCATACTCTCTCAGGTTAAGGCCGCTGCCGGCAGCCGGATGATGAACGTGCTCCCCTTGCCGGCTTCGCTCTGAGCAGTGATGTTGCCGCCGTGGCTGGTCACGATCCCGTAAGCGATGGAGAGTCCGAGGCCGGTACCCTGGCCGCTAGCCTTGGTGGTGAAGAACGGATCGAAGATGCGGCCGATCTTGTCCTCGGAGATGCCGCATCCGGTATCGGCGATTCGGACCTCGACGATGCGCTCCGCGCGCAAGTGGCGGGTCACGATGGTCACCGTGCCGCGTTCCTCCATGGCCTGAACCGCGTTCATCAGGATGTTAGTGAAAACTTGCTGAAGCTGGCTCCGGTCCGCCATGACGGGAGGAAGCTCCGGGTCCCAATCCTTCACCACGTTGATGTTGAAGAACATCGATTGGCGTTCGACCAGGGCCAGGGTGTCTAGCAGGATCTTGTTCAGGTCCGCCGGCTCCATGAAGACTTCCGACTGCCGCGCGAACTCCAGCAGGCCACGCACGATGTCACGACATCGCTCGGTCTGCCGGATCACTTCCTCCAGGTTTTCCCGGTTGGGATCCTCTTTCTCAAAGTCCTCAAGCGTAAGCGCCGTCAGAGTCATGATGGCGCCCAGAGGATTATTGATCTCGTGGGCGACGCCGGCGGACAGCTTTCCCAACGAGGCCAGGCGGTCCGATTGTGCGACCCGGGCCTGGATCGCGGCCAATTCCTCCGTGCGTTGTTTGACCTTCTCCTCCAGGGTGCGCCCCCATTCTTCGAGGTCGGACCGCATCTGGCGCAAGCTCCGCACCATGGTATTGAATGACTCCGCCAGCAGCGCGATCTCCCCCGCGGAGTGGGCGCGAACCTCGTGATCGAAGCGCCCGGCGGCGATCTCGCGGGTCGCAGCGGCCATCTCCCCCAGCGGCCGCGTGATGCTCCGGATCTCGTAGTAGGTGATGCCAATGATGAACAGGAAACCGATGGTGGCAATGCCGAAGAACGACAGGATCACTTGGTCGCGGATCGAGGTGTAGGCTTTCTCCAGCAGCCCGACGTAGAGAATGCCAATTATCTTGCCTTCGAGGTTCCGGATGGGCTCGTAACCGCTGATGTACCAATCGTTGACCACGAATGCGCGGCCGCGCCAGACTTCGCCGCGGCCGAGCACACTGTTGTAGACCTGCTCGGAGATCCGGGTGCCCACGGCGCGTTCTCCGCCGGAGGTCATGACGTTGGTCGAGATACGGACATCGTTCTGGAAAATGGTTACCGTTCCGACTTCCTTGCCGTCGAAACGCTCGCCCTTCAGCACCAGTTCCCAAACCCGGTCCACAATGGCGTAGTTGCGATTCAGGAGCACGCCTCCGTAGAGCGCCCCGAGGATCGCCCGATTCGAGCTTCGCACGGGGGCCGCGGTCAGCAGCGCCATGCCGGAGGTCAGTTCGGTCTCGCCGCCGGTTCTTGGCCAGCGGTGTGGGCACGGTACGAATGCGGGCTCTCTGAGCCAGAACCGGGTCCTCTTTCCAAAGGAACTCGGAAGGCAGAATTTCGGTCGCGGCCGTGACCTGACCCGCCAGCGCCGCCCGGATAACGCTGAGGGCAGGCGCGTCGTCCTTGGGCCGATCGGGCCGGGTGGCGCTCAGCAGCACGCGGCCGTTCGGATCCACCAGAGTCAGGAAGTCGAAGCCAGCCTCCTTCCGGAGGGACAAGAGGTAGGCTTCAAGCGTCCGGTTGTCATTGGAGGCCAGACACTGTTGGATGGTGGAGCCCGATGCGGCCAGCGCAACCGCGCGCCTGAGGCCCTCCTCCTGCTGCTGGTAAAGGCTTCGGGCGGTGGCCAGGCTGTGGCCCACCGACTGCTGGGCCTGCATCATGATGGTGGAGCTCACGATCCAGGAGCCGACCACCGACGTGACCAGCCCGCCGATGCCTAGAATAACCAGGTAGTTCGAAATCAGTCTCGCCTTCAGCGAGACCTTGCGGAATGGAAAATCAAACCGCATGTCGCCGGTCTAGGACATGCACCGAGCAGGAGATGCAAGGGTCGTAAGCCCGGACAATCATTTCCAGCTTCCGAGTCAAAGCGGGCCGGTCGCTCTTGGGGCCTTGCTCGACGGCGCAGCGCATGTGGTCCTCGATGCTGGCGGCGTTGAGAGCGGTGGGCGTGATGACGTCGGCGCTGACAATCCGCCCGGCCTCGTCGTAGACGTAGCTGTGGATCAGCATGCCTCGCGGGGCTTCCGTGATGCCGATGCCCTCGCCCGCGCGCGGGGTGACGGGCACGGGAGCCTCGTCCCGGATCCCATCTTTCAGCAGCTCATCCACCGTGGCCAGCGCGCGCTCGATGTCGAAAATCAGTTCCACCGCCTGAGCCTTGTTGTTGTCCATCGGGTTGGTGGACGGCAACTGAAGGTGGAAGCGCTCGACCGCCTCGCGGGCGCGCCCGTCGATTAGCTTCAAGTTAGCCGTAAGCCGGGCCAAAGACCCGACCATGAAGGGGCGGCCATTGTGCTTGCTGTGCTTGGCGTGCGAGTGCGGGACGGCCTCCTCGTTGGTGAAGGAACGGTAGGCGGAGGCGGGGAAACTCTCGCGTTTGCCGTCGGACAGGATTGCGACGCTGTCGCCGCGGTAGTAGCCGTATTCCGGGCCCGGGTCGAGGGCGGCGAAGACCGTGTCCGAGTGGCAGAAGTCGGCGGGCGGCAAAGACGCGATGAGGTCTATCACCGTCTGGCAGTCCTGGCTGGCATCGAGCAGCATCGCCCGGAGCGCGATCAACTGGTCGGTCGTGGGCAGTTTCCCAAACCCTCCAAGCACGACATTGACCGGGTGCACGGCGCGGCCGCCGATGATCTCCTGAATCGTGTTTCCCAGCTTCTTCAGCCGCAGGCCCATCGACACCACATCGGGCTTGTCCGCCGCCAGGGCGATGCCGCTCGAATAACCCAGGTAGTCCGGCACGGCCAGCAGAAACAGGTGCAGAGCGTGGCTCTCGATGCTCTCGCCCCGGTACAGCAGATCGCGCAGCACTTGGGTCTGCGGGCTCGGCTGGACCCCGAAGGCGTTCTCGGTGGCCTTGAGCGAGGTGAGAGAGTGGGCCACCGAACAGATGGCGCAGATGCGGGAAAGGATCTGGGAGATGTCCTCGTATCCCCTCCCGCGGACCAGGCCTTCCAGCAGCCGGGCGCCTTCGAACACGTCGAAGCGCACCTGCTTGATGCCGCTGTCGTCGAGTTCGACGGTGATCCCCCCGTGGCCTTCGACCCGCGCCAGATGTTCCACGGTTATGGTTGTGCTCATTGCCGGACAGCCTCCCGGGGCGGCTGATTCACGCCGCCGAACGTTCTCAGTTTCATGGCCAGTTCTTCGGGTTTAACTCCCTTTTCGGTGAACATGGCCAGCGCGGCCTCCACGTTGGCGTCGTCACCGGGACCGCGGCACCCTACGCACGCCACCCCCAGCTCCGGACAGCGCGCTTCACAGCCCCCCAAGGTCAGCGGCCCGCAGCAGATCTGGTTCTGCTCGATCAGGAGGCAGTTATTCTCCTTCATCCGGCACTCGGCGCAAACCGGATACTGCGGAAACAGCGGCGTATCGCCGTTGAGAAGGTTGGAGATGGCCGACACGATCTGCCCCTTTTCGATGGGACATCCCGAAATGTTCAGGTCCACCTTGACGACCTCATGCAGGGCGCGCGGCGGAAGGCTGTCGTAAGCCGCGCCCATGGGGCCGTAGACGTCGCGCAGCAGCGCCGTCCGGCCGCCGGCGCCGTCCATGGCCGCGACGCCGCCCCAAACCGCGCAAGTTCCGATGGCGACGAGCGTTGTCGAGCGCTCTCGAATCCGCCGGAGCGTTTCCTCGTCGCGCCGGCTCAGCACGGCGCCTTCGACGAAGGCCAGATCCAGTTCGCACTTGGTGTCGTTGGCCGAAGTCGCCATCAGGAAGTCGCGAATGTCCAGCGCGCCCGCGATGGCGAGCAACTGATCCTCGCAGTTTATGATGACCAACTGGTCGCCGGCGCATCCCGTCAATCCGAAAATCCCGACCTTTGGCTTGCCCATGGTTCGCTCCTCTTAGATCATCTCCGGCAAGTTCAGCGCGTCCCAATACGTGAAAATCGGCCCGTGCAGGCAGGTGTACTTGTAGCCGACGCTGCAATGGCCGCACTTGCCGACGCCGCACTTCATCCGGCGTTCGAGCGACATCAGGATCCGGTCCTTGGGGAAACCCAGCGCCAGGAGCCGCTGGAGGATGAACTTGTATACGACAGGCGGGCCGCAGACGGCGGCGTAGGTGGTAGCCGGATTGATCTCCGCGAAGTCGAAAAGGCGCGGGAGCAGCCCGACATGGTTCTTCCAGGTTCCGGACGGATCGGCGTCCACCGTAAGCAGGCAGGTCATGTCGGTGCGATCGACCAGCGAGACCAGTTCCTCGCGGAAGAGCATGTCGGCGGGCGTTCGCGCGCCGCACATCAGCGTAATCTTGTTGAACTTGTCCCGGTTGTCGAGGGAGTACCACAGCAGCGACCGGAGCGGCGCCATCCCCAGGCCTCCCGCCACGAACAGGAGGTCGTTGCCCACGATGTCGACGAGCGGAAAACCGTGGCCGTAAGGCCCCCGGACACCCACGACGTCGTTGGTCTTCAGGCGGTACAGGGCATTGGTGACGCGCCCCGTCCGGCGGATGCACAACTCCAGGATGCCGGTCCGGGACGGCGAGGAGGAAATCGAGATCGGCGCCTCGCCCACGCCCGGCACACTGAGCATGACGAACTGCCCGGGAGAATGGCGGAAGCTCTGCGCGGCGTGATCGTCGATGAAACGGATGGTGAAAACGTAGTTGTCCTGGACCATCTTGTAGACGCGCACGATCCGCGCCATCTGGGGCAGATACGGATTACGCCTCAGGACGGGCTGTAAGGTCGCGACTCTGACTGCTGGCTGCATTGTGAACCCCTCGCAATTGGTCGATTACTTTCGTGATGTCGATATTCACCGGACAGGAGGTGATGCAACGGCCGCATCCCACGCAACTCGGACGCCCATATTCGGCCACGAAGCCTCGCTGCTTGTGGTAGTAGCGGAACTTGATCCGGCTGCCGCGGCTCTTGCGGAAGTTCTCGCCGCCCGCCACCAGCGCGTGGCCGAAGAAAAGGCAGGTGTCCCAGACCCGGCTCCGGACGCCGTCGACGGCGCCGAACTCGACCTCGTCGACGACGTCGTAGCAGTAACAAGTCGGGCAGATCATGCTGCAACTGCCACAGGACAGGCACTTGGCGCCGAGCTCGTTCCAGACTTCGTTGTGGTACTCCATTTCGAAGATTTCGGGCAGGTCGCGGATCTCGACCTCCAGCCGGAAGGCCGCCCGCTTACTCTGCGACCGCCGCTTGTACTCGTCGATGTCAGCCTGGGTCACCTTCTCGAACAAGGAGCCGGTGGCCAGCACCATGTCGTCGCCGAGCGCGGTCCCCACCGTGACGAAGTAGTAGTCGCCGATGTCGAAAAGGAACAGGTCGAAGCCGCGGTCCACGAAGTCGGCCCGCATCGACCGGCAGAAGCAATGCTCGTCGGAAGCGCAATCCACGCCGATAATGGCAATGTTCCGCCGCCGGGTCTGGTAGTAAGGATCGGGGTATTTCCCGGCGAAGACCGCATCGAGGACATTCAGCCCGAAGACGTCACAGGCATGCACCCCAAACAGGATGAGCCGCTTGTCCAGTCCGTCCACGACCGGGACGTAGCCCTTCCCGGACCGGTAGGCGAACATCGCCTCGCGCGGTGGAAGGAAATATTTCTTCGGCGGCAGGATGGTCCGGTCGTAATTCAGGCACGCCTCGGACCAGCGGCTAAGCCGCTTGAAAGCGTACTTCCCGTTCTGCTTGACGGGCGCGTGGACCTCGCCGAACTGCTGCACCACGGCGGCGAAGAAGTCGAGCTTGTCTTTTGGCAATCTCAGGATCTTCATTGCCCTTGCCCCCTGGGGACCGGACTCGCGGCCTCATCGGGCGGTCCGCCGATGTGCTGCCGGATCTTTTCGAGCAGCAGCGGCAGGTCCACCGGTTTATGGAAGAACTCGTTATGCGACAGCCATGACGCGTCCGGAGCGATCTGGAATTCGGACTCCTTCGAATACAGGGAGGTGAGCACAAAGACCGGCAGATCCTTGAATTCCTCCGAGTGGCGCAGTTCCTGCACCGCGAAGAAGCCCTCGGTTCTCTCCGACATGACAACGTCCATGAGGACCAGGTCCGGCTTCTCGATCCGCGCCAAGGTCAGCCCCTGGCGGCCATCGGCGGCCTGGATCACGAGGTAGCCGTGCGTCTCCAAAAAAGTGGACACCGCGGTTCTAAAGTCGGCGTCATCATCCACAATGAGCACCTTCTTCCGCGGCAAGGCCCTCTGCGAGGCTCCCACCGGCATCATCTCCCCCTTGCTCGCGCCAGGCGAGCAGCTTCACTGTAAAAACTGAACCTTCGCCAGCCTGACTTTCGACGCCGATACTGCCTCCCATCTCCGAAACGATCCGCTTACAGATGGGAAGGCCGAGACCGGTGCCGCTGGTGCTGACACCGTCCTCGCTGCCGACGCGAAAGAAGTCGTCGAAAAGCAGAGGCCGATATTTTTCGGGAATCCCCACCCCGGTATCGGCCACCGAAACCGCCACTTCGCCGCCCACGCATACTGCGGCGACCGTCACTTTGCCGCCCGGCTTGTTGTACTTGATAGCGTTTACGATCAGGTTGTCGAAAAGCACGCTCAAGCAGTTCGGGTCGCCCGTTACGGTATAGGCAGGCTCCGGCATCTCCGCCTGAAGCGCAACGCCGCCGTTCGCCGCCAGGCATTCATAGGTTTCCAGAATTCGCTGGACAACCGGCTTGAGATCCACCTCGACGCGCTGGCGAGCCAGCTTCCCGGAGTCGAGTTTGGCCAGCGTAAGCCAGTCGCGGATGATGGACTGCAACTCTTCGGTGCGCTTCAGGCACCGGCCGATCCACTCCCGGCTTCGCGCCGCAGCCTCCGGAGAATCCTCCAGGCGACTCAAAACGTCCAGATACTGGTGGATCGCCACCAGCGGGGTCTGAAGCTGGTGGGACACGAAGGTGATGAAGCGGCGCTTGAGAATCTCGCGCTCCAACTCGGCGCGCCGCGACTCGGCCAGCAACCGCCGGCGCTCCAGGCCGCGGTTGACGATCAACCTCAGCGCGTCCGGGGAAAAGGGCTTCGGCAAAAAATCGTAAGCGCCCAACTTCATGGCCTCGACCGCCGTGTCGATGGTGGCGTAACCGGTAATCACGATGGCGATCGTTTCGGGGGCCATTTCGCGGATGCGCGAGATCACCTCCATCCCGCTGATGCCGGGCATCTTGAGGTCGACGAGGGCCAGGGCGGGCTTCAGCCGGGCCACTCCCTCCAACCCTTTTGCGCCGTCCTCAAACAAATCCACGCGGAGCCCGGCCTTGATCAGGATCTTCTGACAGGATAATCGGATGCCATAGTCGTCATCTATGACGACCACCAGTCCCTCTCCTGCTAGTTGATCCATTGAACGCTTCTCCCAATCCGCTTCCGTCAGGTCGCGAGGGCCTTCCTGACTGTTTCTAAAAACACGGGGATGTCGAGCGGCTTAGTGAGGTAGATATCAGGGCGAATCATGTCCACTTCCTCGGCCATCGGAAACAGATCGTCCGGGCTTTCTTCGATGGAGGAGACCATGATGATCGGAATGTGGCGATAGTCCTTGAACTCGTCCCGGTGCTTGATGGATTGCGTGACCCCGTAGCCGTCCGTGGAGGTGGCCATCATGATATCGACCACGATCAAGTCGGGCGCCTCCTCGACGAGCGCCCGCAGCCCGTGCTTGCCACAGTCCGCTTCGACCACCGAGTAGCCCGCGCCCTCAAGGACGGCCCGAACCGCAGCCTTGAAGTCCCGGTCGTCGTCGATCAAGAGAACTTTCCCAGCCCTCTGCACTTCGTCCTCCCCTACCGCTCCCTGACGGTCGCGGCTTTGTCCAGAGCCGCGCGGACTTGAACCCGTTATTGTACCTGATGACCGGCGCGAGCGGTTTGCCGGACCTTACCCGGCGAATTCCGGCGGGGTGAGCAGGGTCAAAGCATTCGGAACGATTTCGACGCTGGCGGGAAGGCGCCCGGCGAGTTCGCCGTCCACCTGGACGTACACTTCCGCCATGTCCAGGGGGCGAAATTCCACCCTTTCCGCGTGGAGCAAAGAGGCGCCTTCTGTCTCATGCAACCGGCCGGCCAGCGCGCTCGCCAGATATTCGAGGTAGCGGAAAGTCTTGCGGCCTTCGAATAGGACCAGCCCGAAATCGTCGCGCAGAAGACCGCTGTGGCGGGCGATCTCGACGCTCCCGCCATAGTTGCGCACGCGGCTGGCCAGGGCAAAGGTGCAGGTGCGGCTCAAGCCGTCGGCGAGCGCCTCGAATTCGTCCAGTTCCCGGCTCAGCTCTCCCAGGCCGGCTATCCAGTAGGAGAGCACTCCGACATTCTGCTTCAACCCCGGGTCGACTTTCTGGATGATGGGAGCGTCGAACCCCACCCCCGCCATCATGAGGAAGTGGCGCCGGAGCGCGCCGCCATCGGCGAGCAGCAGGCCGGCCGAAATGCGCCGCGGGAGCCACTCCGCTACTTGCCCGGCATAAACCTCCGCGGTGCCCCGCAGGCCCAGTTCCGTGGCGAGCACGTTGCCTGTGCCGACGGGCAGGATTCCAAGCGGGACATCGGAATGAACCATTCCGTTGGCGGTCTCGTTGATGGTGCCGTCGCCCCCGGCGACCAGGATCAGGTCGGCGCGCTGCTGGACACATTCCCGGGCGATGGATGCAGCCGTGCCTTCACCCCGTGTTCCCAAAGGCGTCACGTGGTGGCCGTCGGCCCGCAGAATCTCCAGAATCTTTTCTACCCGCTGCACGCGCGCCCCGCCCAGGCCCCTGGCCGAGGGGTTGAAAATCAGGAACGCCTTGCCGTAAGTGGCTATCGCAGCACCCCCAGGATCACCAATTATAATAGAGACGCCCATGCCCAATCGATCCGCCGCCGAAGAAGTCGAGCAACTGCGGGCGGCCCTGCGCCTCCAGGAACACAACTACTACGTGCTTGACCAGCCCGAAATCAGCGACGCCGAATACGATGCGATGATGCGGCGTCTGGGCGAGCTGGAAGTCGCCCACCCGGAACTGGCGTCGCCGGATTCCCCCACGCAACGGGTGGGGGGCAAACCCCGGGAGGGCTTCGTCAAGGCGCGGCATAGTTCGCCGATGCTGAGCCTCGACAATGCCATGAACGAAGGGGAACTGCGGGACTTCGACCGCCGCGTGAGGGAGTTGCTGGGAGACGCTCCCTACCGCTACACGGCCGAACTGAAGCTGGATGGCCTTTCGATGGCCGTGCATTTTCGAGAGGGCGCGCTGCGGCAGGCGATCACCCGCGGGGACGGCGCCGAGGGCGAGGACGTGACCGAGAACGCCCGCACCATTCGCTCGCTGCCCTTGCGGGTCCGGACGGCGCTGCCTTCCATGGAAGTGCGCGGCGAAGTCGTTATGAACCGGCGCGCTTTCGAGCGCCTCAACCTAGAACGCGACCAGCAGGGGCTGGCGCCATTTGCCAATCCGCGCAACGCCGCCGCCGGCGCGATCCGCGTTCTGGAGCCCGCTATCACCGCCTCGCGGCGCCTGGACTACTACGCCTACTTCCTGCTGGCCGATGGCGCACCGTACCGCGACAGCCAGTGGCAATCCCTGGAGGCGCTGAAGGAACTCGGCTTCAAGGTGAACCCCAACCGGCGCCTGTGCGCGAACCTGGACGAGTTGCTGGAGTTCTGCCGCGAGTGGGAGGAAAAGCGCGGGGCGCTTCCCTACGAGACCGACGGGATCGTCGCCAAAGTGGATTCCGTCCCTCAGCAGGTCCAGCTTGGCTGGACGGCGAAATCCCCGCGCTGGGCCATCGCCTTCAAGTTCCCGGCCGAGCAACAGCGGACAGTGGTGGAATCGATCGAAGTCCAGGTGGGCCGCACCGGCACGCTGACGCCTGTCGCCCGCTTACGCCCCGTGCTTGTCGGGGGCGTGACCGTCTCCCGCGCTACGCTGCACAACGAAGATGAGATTGGACGGCTGGGCGTCGAGGCCGGCGACCTCGTGGTGGTCGAGCGCAGCGGGGATGTTATTCCCAAGGTTGTGCGCGTAGTTGAGAAGGGGCGCAGCCCGCGGCCGTTCCGGATGCCCGACATCCTGTCCCGTCTGCGGCGGCCAGAGTCGTCCGGCAGGAGGGCGAGGTCGCCAGCCGTTGCATCAACACCAACTGTCCGGCCCGGCTTAAGGAATCGATCCTGCACTTCGCCGCGCGCGGCGTGATGGATATCGACGGGCTGGGAGACAAACTGGCCGATCAACTGGTGAAGCGAGCCCTGGTGAAGAGCGTCGCCGATGTCTTCGATCTTAGGCCCGAGACCCTCGCTGAACTCGAGCGCATGGACACGAAGTCCGCCGAGAAGCTTGTCGCGAACATCGAGCGATCCAAGGGCAACCAGCTCGCCCGAGTGATTTCCGGGTTGGGGATTCCCTTTGTAGGGGAGCGCACAGCGCAGATTCTGGCGGACACGTTCGGCAGTCTGGACGCGATTGCGGCCGCGGATGAGGAGACCTTGCAGCAGGCCGATGAGGTCGGCCCGAAGGTGGCCCAGAGCATTCGCCAGTTCTTCCAGGAGCCTCGCAACCGGGAACTGGTGGAGCGGCTGAGGGCCGCGGGGCTGTGCTTCGAGCAGGCGGTTGTGAAGAAGACCGGCGGCCCGCTGGCCGGGCTCACGTTCGTGCTTACCGGCACGCTGCCGACCCTGACCCGCGAGGAGGCGAAGGCGCGAATCGAGGCGGCGGGCGGCAAGGTGACCGGCTCTGTCAGCAAGCAGACGGATTACGTGGTGGCCGGCGAGGAGGCCGGCTCGAAGCTCGACAAGGCACGGAAACTCGGCGTTCGGGTGATCGACGAGGCGGGGCTGCTGGAACTCGCCGGCAGCGGCTAGAATGGGAGCTTGATTTTGACGCTCGGGAGAAACGGCTGAACGCCATCGTACAAACGCTGCTTGTCGTGGGGCCTTCCCGGGCTGGTGATGTTGGCCTTCCTCGATAACGCGGGAATCCCCATGCCGACCGGCGTCGACGCCCTGCTGATCACCCTCGCTGCAGTGAATCCCGCGCGGGCGTATATGGCAGCCGCGCTGGCTACGGTCGGGGCAGGGGCGGGCGGTATGGCGCTCTTCTATGTGGCCCGCGCGGGCGGCCAGAAATATCTGGAAAAGCACGCACTGAAAGGGAGAGGTCTGCGATTCCGGAACTGGTATTTGCGGTACGGGCTGATCACCGTGTTCGTGGCGTCCATTTCCCCCATACCCCTGCCCACGAAGGTATTCGTGATCTCCGCTGGCGCGCTGGGAGTGCATCCGGTTACGTTTCTGCTAACTGTCCTGGCGGGGCGCGCGCCTAGATATGCCGGCCTGGCCTGGCTGGGATCGCAACTGGGAAGACACTCGGAGGCGTGGCTTCGCCAGCACGTATGGCACCTGGCGGGCGCGACTCTCGCATTCTGCCTGTTGATCGTCCTGTTGATATGGACGGTGGACCACCTCCGGGCATCAAGGGCGTGATTTCTTCTTCTTCGAGTTGGGGACAGCGAGTGCGGGGAAATACTCCTCGGGCGTGCGAAGCGTAGAGAGGACCAGCCAGATCAAAGTAGGCCAGACTTGCAGCACCAGGCGATTCGCCGAAGTGCCCAGGTGCCAGGTCAAGTCGGCGGTGGTCACCAAATAGATGCCGAATTCCGATGCGAGCGTGACTGCGATCGGAATCCATAACCACAGGCGGCCGCCTCGCTCTGCTGGCGGCAGAAAGCGCAAGGCCCACGTGAGAAGGATGACCAACAGGACGGGATGCCCCCACCAAGGACCCAGTTGCAGTAAGGCATTGCCGAAGCCGGCGAAGATCTGCAGCCAGCGTGCCGGATCGGCGAGCTTCGTGAAAGCCTCGCCTACCGTGCTGGGGAACATGCCCTCTCGGCCTTGGGCCATGGCTTTCAGCGCGACGGTGGCGAGCAGACCCGGAGCGGAGCCCAATAGAATCCAGAACCATCTGTAGGTGCGGAACCGCCAGGCAGCCATAATCAACGCCGCCACCGTGAACGGGATACCTTCGTTCTTGATCCAGGGGGCAAAGCCGATGGCAAGTCCGGCGGCGATCAGCAACCGGCGAGGCGCGGCTTCGGGCTTCGCTGCGGCAGCGTCCAGGAGGACCAGAGCTGCGAGGAACGCGAGTGCGAGCAACAAATCCGCGTACTGAGCTGCCGACTGCAATGCGAACAACTCGGTGGCAAGCAGAAGCAGGCCGGCAAGAAGGCCGAGACCGAGTGAGCGGCGCGCGGCCAGAATTCCGGTCAAGAGCGCCATCAGCGCGAATGCAATCACTCCACTGGTGGCTGTCGGCACCGCTGTAGTGAAACCTCCGGTCAAGGCCCACAACATTCCTATGAAGGATGAAAGGAACAGAGGATAGCTTGGGTGGGACGCGCCAAGCATGAATCCACCAACCTCCGCGGAGATGGCTCGCCGCCACACCGCCGTGCCCCCGGCCATGAAGCGCGCCCGGAGATTCCAGATGGCGGTAGCATCCCAATCGCCGTTAGGATTGGCGGCGGATGCGACTGAGAAACCGAGAGCCACGAGGATGGAGGCAACCACGAGACCGAGCAGCAGGACCCAGGTCCACGGGAAGACGGAACGAGCGACATCAACGGCCGGTCCCGAGCGGCGCGTGGCCCACCATAACGCGCACGATCCGCCTGCAGACAGCGTGAGAACCGCGACGATGGCTATCGGACTAGTCAGCCCGATGACGGTCAGGGCGAAGAACAGGACCGACGCGAGGCCGGGACCGAACAACACAGCCAGGCCAGCCGCACCGGCCGCTCCCACCACCGGATGCGCGGAGCGGAGCAGGTCCTTGGTCGCCGCACTCGACAAGAACCAACCGGCCGCCAGCGCCAAAATGAATGCGGGAATCCAGGTCATCGTAAATCTTTGCGGTGGTACAGCACAACGCCGTTACCCATATCCGCGGCCATTTCGTAGCCGTGCGCGGCGCCGGCGGCAGCGTAATCACCGGGGCGGGTGAAAATGCCGGCGGCCCACTCCACGCCGGCTTTCTTGCCCACGATAAGCAACTGGCGTGGAGCGATCGCATACTGCGTGGCGAGGAGGGCGGCGGAGTACACCTCGCTAGACGGGTCGAGGTCGGTGATGTAACCTATTCGCGCGGTGGCGGGGAAGCGCGCGTTCAATGGGGCGAGGCGCAACTCGGTGCGCGACCGGCCATAGGCATCGGGAAACTGCTCGGCGTTCTTTGCCGATACCTCGTACCCGTTCAATGCCGCGAGGAATGTAAGAAGCGGGACAGCGAAGCACACTGCCGTGACGATATGCTTCCGGTCTCCCGACGTGGCGTTCGACACACTGCGTGAGTCCCCAGTGGCAATCCTCATCATTTCGACTCGCGACTTTCAGGTCAGTATACACCCCGCCGCAATCAGGAGACGACTCTGCCGTCGCGCATTTGCACGGTCCGATGGCCGAAGGCCGCTGCCTCCGGGTTGTGGGTAATCATGAGAATCGTCTGCCCCAGGCGCTCGTTCAAATCGCGGAGCAAGCGGAGCACGATGTTGGAGTTCTCCGTGTCCAGGTTGCCGGTCGGCTCGTCGGCGAGCAGGATGGCGGGATGATTCACGATGGCCCGGGCGATCGCGACCCGCTGCTGCTCCCCGCCGGAAAGGGCCCGGGGCTTGTGATCGAGCCGGCCGGCGATGCCCAGCAGATCGAGGATTTCCCGAAATTGAGGGTCCTCGCCACTTTTCGCGCCGGCGATGTGCCGCGCGATGGCGATATTGTCCGCGGCAGTGAGGGTCGGCAGGAGATTGTACTTCTGGAAGACGAAACCGACTTCCTTCTTACGCAGCTCGGTCCGCTCGCCTTCGGACATCGCCAGCAGGTCCTTGCCGTGGATGTGGATGCTGCCCGAGGTGGGCGGCGTCAAGCCTCCAAGGACATGGAAGAGGGTCGATTTTCCCGAGCCCGAGGGCCCGACGACAGCCACGAACTCCCCGCGCCGGACATCCAGATCGACTCCGCGCAGAGCGTGAACGTCCACGTCGCCGATACGATAAACCTTTCGCAGGTCGCGAACCTGGATCACGATCTCTTCGCTATTCATAGGAAAGCGCCTCGATCGCATCCTGGCCGGCGGCCCTCCAGGCGGGGTAGATGGCGCCGAACAGCGCGCCCACGACGGCGATGGCGCCCGCGATAGGCCACCAGCCGGGCACGATCTTCTGGGTTAGCGACGCCGGAACCAGGGTCATAATCAGCCAGCGGCTTCCGTAAGTGAGAATGATGCCAGCCACGGCCCCCACCATTGCGAGCAATACCGTCTCCCGGAAAATCACGTTCAGCACGTAAGCCGGCGAAGCCCCGAGGGCCTTCAAGATTCCGATCTCGCGCGTGCGTTCCAGGACCGCCGTATACATGGACAGGAACACGACCAGGAAGCCGACCACTATCGAGAGGCCGATGATCACGCCGATGAAGGCGCTGAGCCCCGGCACGTTGCTGACGGAGTACAGGGAGGTCAGCTCCTCGATGGAGTACATCGGGTACTCCGGCAGTATCTTCTTTAGCGCGGCCATCACGCTCGCGGTGTTGGCAGGGTCGTCGAGCTTAAGGAATATCTGGCTGATCTTTCCGCTTGAACTCGAGAGTTCCTGAAGGGTGCTCCGGGGAATCACGATTCGCGCCAACTTCCCAGGCTCGACGATCCCGCAGACGCGCCAATCATGGTCCAGCAACTTGACCGTGGAACCGATCGAAAGCTTGTTCTGGTTGGCGTAGTACTGATCGACGATGATATCGTTCTGCTCCTTGAAAGGTCCGCCGGCGAGGTACTTGAATCCGCCGCTGATCTTGTTGAACTCGTTCAGGTCGATGCCCGTGATGGAATCCACGCCGCCGATGGGCCGCACGGCCGTGCCCGCTACTTCACGGACGTGGGGCTGCTCCCGAAAGAAGGAGAGCATCTTCTCGGGTATGTTCATCGAGCTCCCGCTCATCACGTTGGTGCCCGGCGCGCGAATAACAATGTCGGCGCCGACGCCACGCGCCCGCCGCGCCGCGTCCTCCAGCATGCCCTCGCTCAGACCCACCAGCGTGAGCATCATGGTGACTTCAACGGCGATGGCGAGTACGCTGAGCGCGGTCCGCACCGGCCGGTGCTTCAGATTTTCAAATACGAGTTTGTTAATCAAATGAGAGATTCCCAACTCATTGTACAAGGTGGCGGGCCGATGCCTACAGCCACAGGCTACGCCGCTTCGAACGCAGCACCCAGATGAAGAACGGACCGCCGAGCATGGCCGTTATCACTCCGACGGGGACTTCCGTGGGCGCCAGGATCGTCCGGGCCAGGGTGTCGCAGACCGCCAGGAAGGCGGCGCCCAGAAAGAAGGCGCACGGGATCAGCAGGCGATGGTCCGCTCCGAACCGCAGCCGCAGCGCGTGCGGCACAATCAGGCCCACGAAGCCGATAGGGCCGGTGAGCGCGGTCACCGAGCCGGCCACGATCGACGCGGCCAGGTAGCCCGACAGGATCAGCTTTGAAGTGGAAACGCCGCGCGCCGCCGCCCACTCCTCGCCCACCGCCAGCAGGTTCCAGTCCCGCGACGTCCAAACCATGTAGACCATGAAGACGGCCACCACGCCGGCCAGCCACGCCAGGGTCGAGTACTCGACGGCCTCGATGCCTCCCAGCAGCCAGCGCACGATGGCGAAGGACTGGCCGAAATCGGCGAGGTATTGCAGGAAGAGGATGCAGGCCAGGCAGATGCTGTTGATCGTCACCCCCGCCAGCAGCAGGGTGAACGACGACATCCGCCGTCCTTCGCTGGCAATCCCCAGCACCAGCACCAGCACAATCGAAGCGCCCACCAAGGCCGCCACCCAAATCCCCGGCAGCCCCGCAATCTGCCGCCATCCCAGCGAAATGGCCAGCACCGCGCCCAGGGAAGCGCCGCTGGACACGCCCAAGCGTGTAGGGAGTCGCCAGCGCGTCCCGCAGCAGGGCCTGGAACAGAGTCCCGGCAACGGCCAGCGCTCCTCCGGCCAGTAGCGCCAGAAGCACCCGAGGGAACCGAGCGTAGAACAGGATCTCGGCGTCGGGCGACAGGCCGGCGAAGGCGCGCGCGTAGCTGATATGGGCCGAACCCACCAGCGGCAGCAGGAGCAACGCCAGCGCCGCGGCCGCGGCCGACAGGGCCAGCGTCAGCCAGAACCGGCGTCTAGTCGCCATAAAAGATCCAGGGCCTTCCGGTCGGGGTCGCGCGCACGTCGGCGTCCACTCCGAACACGGAACGGAGCAGTTCCGGCTTCAGAACGTCGGACGGCGCCGCGTCCGAGACGAGCTCGCCCGCGCGCAACACCACCACGCGATCCGAGTAGGCGGCCGCCAGGTTCAGGTCGTGCGTCACCGCGATCACCAGCAAGCCCTGGCGCGACAACTCTCTCAGCAGCCGGTAGATCGAGACCTGATGTTGAATATCCAGAAACGTCGTGGGCTCGTCAACCAGCAGCACCCGGGGGGTCTGAGCCAGGGCGGAAGCCAGGATGGTCCGCTGCTTCTCGCCGCCGCTCAGAGTGCGAAAATCGCGGCCGCGAAAGGACAGGATATCGGCGGTTTGCATCGCCCGTTCGACCGCGTCGTGATCTTCGGGCGATTCGAACAGCCCGTCGCCGTGGGGTGTGCGGCCCATCATGACCACCTGCTCGGCGGTGAAGGGGAATTCGATCCGCACGCTCTGGGGGATGAAAGAGACCTCGCGGGCGAAAGCGCGCCGCGGCCACCGGCTGACGTCTCGCCCGCCGTACAGGCACTGGCCCTGGTAGCGGCCGCGCAGCCCGGCCATGATGCCCAGCAAGGTGGATTTTCCCGCGCCGTTCGGCCCCACGATGGCGACGAATTCCGCGGCCGTGAAATCGAGATTGACGTGACGCAGAACTTCCGCGCCATCGTAGCGCATGCCGGCGTCGCGCAGATTGAGCAATTCGCTCATTTTCCAAATCCCGGGTGCAACAGGCCGGCGACCTCGGCCGCCGCTGCGACGACGCGCGGCCCCGGCACCACCAGCACATCCGAGGCAACCGCGAAGACCCTGTTATTCCGCACGGCCTTCAGATTCGGGTAGCGCCGCCATAGCGCCACCACAGCGCGCTTCTGGGCCTCGGTCACCCCCACGGTCTGGGCCATCTCGCCCATGTCGATGATGACTTCCGGATCGCGCGCCAGCACCTCTTCCAGGCTCACCTTGGCGTAGGCAGTGGCAGCGTCCTTGAAGACGTTCTCCCCGCCCGCGATTTCGATGACCTCATTCAGGTAGGAAGGCCTTCCCGCCGCAATCAGATCCTCGATCCTCCCAGGCGTGCGGCCGACCACGAACATTACGCGAGGCTTCCCCATAGGCGCGGCGCGGCGGCGCACACTCTCCAGCCCGGCGCGGATGTTTTGGCAGAGAGACTCGGCTCGCGCTCCCGCTCCGGTTGCGCGGCCGATGGCGCGGATCGATTCATAGATCCCCTGGATCGTCGAATCGTCCACCTCCAGCACATTCAGCTTCAACCGGGGCAGGGAAAGCGCCTGGCGGATCATGCTCTTCTCGGCCACGACCAAGTCCGGCCGCAACGCCAGGATAGTTTCGACATCGGGCCGCAGGTAGTTGCCGATTTTCGGCTTCCGCGCAGCCTCGGGCGGGTAGCGGCAGAAAGTCGTGACGCCCACCACCCGGTCCCCTAATCCGAGGGCGTACAGCATCTCCGTGGCGCTCGGCGCCAGGGAGACAATCCGCCGCGGCTGGGCGCAAACACTCCCAGCCAGCAGCAGCGCGATGGCGAGACGCTTTACCATTCCACGCGGAGCCCCAGGCTCGCGGTACGCGGCCGGCTGCGATAACCGAGAACCTCCTGGTAGCGGCTGTTCAACATGTTGCCAGCGCGGAAGAACGGAGAAAAATGCCGCGACAAGCGGTAGGAGCCGCTGGCGAACACGTTCTGAAAACCGGGGTTGCGCGTCACACCGAAAACGAAGTCGGGGTCCTGGCGCTCGCCCACGAAGACCGCGCCGGCCTGGAACCACCAGCGCCGCGGCGCGAGCGACAAGGAGACCGACCCGGAATTGCGCGGCCGCTTCGCCAGTTCCTGGCCGACGCCCAGGAAGGGGCTGGAAGGGTTGTTACTGGTCACGATCCTGGTCCACAGCCGCGTGTAGGAGGCGGTCAGGGTGACAGGGCCGACCAGCCTGGCCCGGCCCGAGACTTCGAGGCCGCGCGCCCGGCTCGCTTCCACGTTCCGCCAGGAGCCCCACACCGGCGGAGGCAATGAAACGTAGGTGATCAGGTCGCGGAACGAATTGTCGAAGACGCTCACCTCGCTCGTCGCGCGCCTTCCCAGCCACTCCTGCACCAGACCGGCCTCATAACTCGTCGTGCGCTCGGGGCGCAGGTTCGGGTTGCCGACGGCGTAGGACTCACGCGAAAAGTTCTGGATCAGGCTCGGCTCGGTAATGCCTCCGCCGGCGCTCAGGCGCAGGAACGTCGAGGGCAGCGCGCCGTGCTGGCCGAGAGATTCGAAGGCCGACCGCGCCCCTGGGCGTAATCTTCCGTCCATAGGCGCTGCTGTGTTCGACGCTGACCCCGGCCGACAAATACAGCCGCCCGGCCAGGGTCCGCCGGCCGTGGATGAAGACTCCGTGGTTGTCGCGGTTCACGTCCGATCCCGAAACTTCGCCCGCCTGGCGTTCGAAGTCGTAGCCGAACACCGTCGTCACCCCGGCCGTTTCAGCGGTCGCCTGATAGCTGAGGCGCAGCGCGCGACGTGGCGCTCAAGTACACTCCCGCGGGATAAAGCGTGACATCCGACGTCACCAGGCGCGTCCCCGCTGGAATCGCGGCCGGGAGTTGATTGGGGTCGAGCAGGCGGACCAGGTAAGTCCGCGGCTCTGGCTGCGGCCACGTCCCGGACCAGGGCCGCCACGGAGTACGGACCTTCCATGGCCGTGTCGGCGTACACGTCGCGCATCCGATGGTAGCCGAAGGAAAGCTGTTGCACGAAGTGGCTGCCGCGGGCGTCATCGAGGCGCAGCGACAGGCTGGAGTCGCGATTTGTCTCCCGAGCCTCCGGATCGAAGAGGCCGTAGGCCGTCTGTCCGGGCGCACCGACCACCGAATCCGCCACGCGAAAGACGCCGCGTAGTTGGGTAGCGTCGGCGATGCGCAGCCCGATGTTGGCGCTGCCGGCCGTGCCGCGATAGTCGCCGTTCGGGGGCTCGCCCGTGGTGCGAAACTGCTCGGCGTGGAGAGAGTAGTCGAGACGATAACCCGAGCCGCCGCTGAGGCCGTGCCTGCCAGGCATCGGTTCCCAGGTTGCCGCGCTCGTAGGAGAGGGCGCCCCTCGGCACCGTGTTCTCCGGGTCGCCCTGGCGGGTGAACAATTGGACTACGCCGGCGGCGGCTTCCGCTCCGAACACCGCGCTCTCCGGCCCCCGTACGGCCTCGACGCGCCCGATGTCGCCGCTGCGCGAGGTTGGCGAGGTTCACCTCGCCGCCGGGGTCGTTGAGCGGGACGCCGTCGAGCAGAACCAGGGTGCCCGTGCGCTGCGATCCGCGGGTGTAAAGCGACGTCAAGCCGCCGCGCTGGCCGGTTTCGACGACTTGAAGGCCAGGGACCTGGCGAAGCAAATCGGCAGCCATGGGAGACTGACTCCGGGCCAAGTCGTCCGCGGTCAAGACTGTGGCCGCCACTCCGGCTTCCTCGACAGTGGCTTGATGGCGGGTAGCCGAGACTACGATTCGTTCCCTTAGCCCGGCGACGGACAACTGGACACGAGACTCGGACTGTGCTGTTAGTTCGGTTTGGCTGGTTTCAAAGTCCGGGGCCGACACAACGGCCCGGCATTGTTGTACGGATGGAATCTGGAACCGGCCGTCGAGTCCGGTGATAATCGCTTCGCCGGCGCATTCGACGCGCGCGCCATGGATTGCGCGTCCGCTGGAATCCACTACGACTCCGCGGACATAGGGCTGATCCGCGCAAAGAAAGCCTGCTCCAAGCAGAAGCTGGCAGGAGAGCAACAAAAAACTACGCATGAAACGTCCCCCTTCGGAACGTATCACTCATCCAGCCAGAAACCGGTCTCCTGACTCGCGACCCAACCTTTACCCCAGGCGGGGTGCGTGGCCTTCCCGTTGGAAACAGTGGCCGCGCGGCTGGACAGCCTGTCGCTCACAGTTGCGGGGCAGTGACGGCTTAAACCGTCTTCCCGATCATTTCTGGCGCGCTGGTGATCGTTGTCAAAAACCCACTCGCCGGACGCCCGGCGATCTCAACACCGTTCGAGTATACCAACTCCAGGTCTACTGTATGCTCTCGGGTTCCGAGCCTTCGTCGGTGGGGACCGAGGGTGCATCCCGAAATTCCAATCGCTCAAGCTCGAAAGCGACCTTCTGCGAGGCCGGTCCTTGTTCCACCCGAACCACGCGGCCCATGCACTCCAGGCAGCGGCGCGGAAGGTTAGCGCTCCCAGGCAGTTCCACGATCACCCGAGCAGTCCCGCCGAGTTCCAGCAAGGACTGCATGAACTCTCGCTGCTCGAAGGTCGCCAGCAGGCCGTTCCGGCTCATATTCAGGGTGATGCCTGGCAGTTCGTCGAGCACTTGGGACGGTGGGGCGACATGACACGCCAGACGAATTGGAAATCGCATCGCGCGACGGGCATCAAGGCTAGTCATAATCCCTCTTGAGCAAGAGTAGCGCATTTTGGGCAGTTTCGGGCCTTGCCGGTTTTCACGGCAATTTCTCGAAGGGGATCGCTTTGACCTGGATGTTTCGGCGGTCGCTGGGCTTGAGTGAGAGCGATTCGGCCTTGCCCTCGTACTTCTTCAGGAACTCGGGATCCTGGTAGGCGCCGGTTTCGATGTCTTCCCAGGCAAGAAGCTTGTAATCCCCGGGCGCGATACCCTTCAGGCTGAACTTCCCGCTCTGATCCGTCTGTTCTTCCCTGTAAGCCGAATAGCGCCGGGAGTCTGGTATGAGAACCACCGTGGCGCCGGCGACGGGCTTGCCATCAGAATCCTGGACAATGCTTTCCAACTGGGGGGCCCCGGGGCTGAGCGTGATCTGGAGAGGGCCAAACACGCCGCTAGTCAGATTGATCCCCTCCAGGGCGGTCTCCTGGTTGCCGAGCTTGACCGATTTCACGTAGAAGCCTTCCGGGGCGTTGTCCACCTGGAGCAGATAGCGGGTCGCTACCACGCCCTTCAGCGTGAACTTGCCGTCCTTATCGGGGGGACCGGTGGAGGCGCTCGGTCCTTCAGGATCTTGCGCCTGAAGCTGAACCCGAACCTTCTCCACGTCCACCTTGCTCCCGCCTGCCACCGTGACCACGCCGGCAAGCTCATTGCCTGGGCCAAGCTGCAGGATGAGGCCTTCGACGTTCCGCTCGCCCACCTGAACCGGTTGGGATCCGAAAGACCCTGGCGAGAGTCCTCTCAGAATGTAGGAGCCGGGCGCGACGCCCTTCATCACGAAGGAACCGTCGGACTGCGCCATTGTCGTCTTACGCCCGAGCTCAACTCCGCCCTCCGGAACGAGCGACACGACTCTCACCTTACTCTCTGTGTCTCCAACCACCTTGCCGCTGACTTGTACGGTGGCTACCTTCAGTCGCCGGATGTCGCCGATTCTGGCTTCCCGCCAACTTCCACCTGAACGGGTACGGCTCCCGCCGTGTCGAGGGCGTTCGGATAGTAGGTCAGGACGAAGTCCAATTTCGGCTCGTCGCTGGAAGACTTGGTATCGGTTCCTAGTATGCTCGACACGGTCATGGGCGGAGACACCACCACCACGTAGCTACCGGCCGCTAAGCCAACCATGCGAAATTCGCCCAGATCGTTGGTCCGAGCATTGCTCTCGCGGGACCGCCATTGCCGCTCACCCCGCTGATAGGCGGAGCGGAGTGCCACCACGGTAACCCCTTCGAGCGGCTCGCCTTCACCGTCCACAACGCGGCCGGAAATAACCGCGCCCGGCGCCAGCTTGAACAGAAGGCCCTTCATTTTCTGGCCCGCCGAGAGAATCAAGGGAATGCCATTCTTGGGATTGCGCCGCGCGCCGTAGGTCTGGGTCGCGAAGCCGCTCCGGCTGGTCAGGAGCGTATACGGGCCGGGCTTGACGTCCAGAAAAGCGAACTGTCCGCTGTCGTCGCTCTCCGCTGTGACTACGCCGGCAGTACTGGCATCGCCGGATAACTTCAGTGTCAGCGAGGCCCGCTTGACCGCCTCGCCGGTGACGCTGTTGACCACGCGGCCTTCGATGGAGCCTTTCTCGTCCTTGGGCTTGTCGGCGGCCGTGGGCGCCTGTGCGGCTTGAAGGGACACGAACATGCCCAGTAAGCAGGCAAGCAGCTTAGTCATAACTCCACCTTTCAACGCCGCTCTTCGAATGGTATCACTCTAACCTGGATGGTTCTGCGATCGCTTGGCTTGAGTGAGAGCGATTCGGCCTTGCCTTCGTACTTCTTTAGGAACTCGGGATCATAGTAGGCGCCGGTCTCGATGTCTTCCCAGGCGAGAAGCTTGTAATCCCCGGGCGCGACACCCTTGAAACTGAAGCTTCCGTCTTCGCCTGTGCGCGCTTCTCGGAAGAGCGAATAACGCCGTGATTCAGGCACAAGAACCACGGTTGCCCCGCTCGCGGGTTTGCTCTCTCCGCTCTGAACGACCCCATCCACCTGAGCTCCCGCAATGCTCACGGTAACCTGAAAGCCGTCAGATGCTCCGCCACTGAGATCGATTCCCGCGTCGCCCACGTCCTGGTTGCCCAGGCGGATCGACTTCACGTAAGCGCCCTCCGGAAGATTGCTCACTTGAACCTGGCACACAACCGGCTGAACATTCTTCAGCGTGAACCTGCCGTCCTCGCCTGCCGTAGCGGAGGCTACGGGTATTCCGAAGTACTCGATCGGTTCGACCCGGATTTGCACGCCATTGAGCTTCGCCGAGGACTTGTCCGCCGCCACGACCACGCCTGCAAGTTCCGGAGCGGCAACAGGCTGCAAAATCAGCCCGTCAATGTGCACCTTCCCCACTTGCAGCAAAGTCGAAGCGGAGAACTGGGTTTGGCCGACCGGAAAGGTGGTGCTCAACAGGTACGTGCCGGGCACGACGCCCTTGAGCTCAAAGGTCCCGTCCGGCGGTTGGCTCATCGCTCGTCTTCCCAGCCAAAAAGAGATGGCACCGTCGGTCACGCCTTTCGGGGCAAGTTGGACCATTGTGGGCTTGCCCTCTGGTGCACCGGTCACCTTGCCTCTGATCCGCACCGTGTCTGCCCTCTGCAGGCGGATTTCGGTTCTGTCGACCTCCGTGCCGGTCGCCACCTGCACCGGCACGCCACCGGCCAGATCAGTGGCGTTCGGATAGAAGGTCAGCACGTACTCCCGCTCCGGCTTGTCGCCTGGCGGCTGAGCGCTAGGACCGATATTGCCGGGGTTTCTGGGATAGGTTCCCACCAGATAGCCGCCGCCGGACAAATTTGTGATACGGAACTCGGCCAAGCTATTTGTAGTAGTCGCACCGGCACGCACCCATTGCCGCGCTCCACGCTGATAGCGCGACTGAAAGGCCGCCACCTCCATGGTCTGGGCCGCCTCGCCGTCTTCGTCTAGCACGCGACCGGAGATCACCGCCTCAGGGATCAGTTTCAGGAGAACATCTTTCACCTGCTGTCCGGCCGCGAGATCCAGGGTTGTGCCGCCGATTGTGGAGCCGCTACGGGCGCCGTAGCCTTGCACCAGATAGCCGGTGCGCTGGGCGACCAGCCTGTAACGCCCTGGGGCAAGGCCCTGGAACGCGAACCGGCCGTCTTCCCCGCTCTCCCCGGCCACCCGGGCCGCGGCTGTGAGAGTGAGAGTCACACGCCGCAGCGGCGCGCCGGTGACACTGTTGACGACGCGGCCTTCGACGGAGCATTTATCGTCTTTGAGTTTGTCCGAGCCCGCGGGGGCTTGGACGGCGGAAAGGGACACGAACATGCCGAATAGGCAGGCAAGCAACTTAGCCATGACTCCACCTCCTAAGGCTGCTCTTCAAACGGGATCACTTTGAACTGAACCGTCTTACGGTCGCCCTCTTTGAGCGACAAGACTTCCGCCTTGCTTTCGTACTTCTTCAGGAATTCGGGGTCCTGCCAGATGTCGGGCTCAATGTCCTCCCAGGCCAGGAGCTTGTAGTCTCCGGGGGCGACCCCCTTCAGGCTGAAAAGCCCCTTCTCGTCCGTGCGCGCTTCTCTGAAAAGCGAATAACGCCGTGATTCAGGCACAAGAACGACGGTCGCTTCGCTCACGGGCTTGCTCTCTCCGCTCTGAACGACCCCATCCACCTGAGCTCCCGCCATGCTGACGGTGATCTGAAGGCCGTCAGATGCTCCGCCGCTGAGATCGATTCCCTCCTCGCCCACGTCCTGGGTGCCCAGGCGGATCGACTTTACGTAAGAGCCCTCTGGAAGACTGCTCACTTGAAGCCGGTACAGAACCGGCTGAACAATCTTCAGCGTGAACCTGCCATCCTCGCCTGCCGTGGCGGGGGGCGGGTTGACTCCGAAGTACTCGACCGATTCGGCCCGGACCTGCACCCCTTTAAGCTTCGCCGAGGACTTGTCCGCCGCCACGACTACGCCTGCAAGCGCCGGCGCGGCAACGGGTCGCAGCATCAGCCCGTCGATGTGCTGCCCCGCCACTTGCAGCAAAGTCGAAGGGGAGAAAAGGGTTTGGCTGGCGCTGGTGCTCAAAGAACTGGTGCTCAACAGGTACGTGCCGGGCACGACGCCCTTGAGTTCAAAGGTCCCGTCCGGTGGTTGGGGGCTTGCGCTTCCTCCCAGCCAGGAAGACATAGTACTGTCGGTCACGCCTTTCGGGGCGAGATGGACCCTTACGAACCCGCCTTCTGGTGCGCCGATCACCTTGCCTCTGATCCGCACTGTGTCTGCTTTCTGTAAGCGGATCTCGGTTCCGCCGGCTTCCGCGCCGGTCGCCACCTGCACCGGCACGGCAGTGGCCTGGTCAGTGGCGCTCGGATAGAAGGTCAGCACATACTCCCGCTCCGGATTGTCGCCGGGCGGCCGAGCGTCAAGAAAGACCACCGCCGAGGGTCCTGAGGTTATAGGTCCCCACCAGATAGCTGCCGCCCGATAAACCTGTGATACGGAACTCGCCCAAGCTATTCGCTCTAGCCGCGCCGGCACGCACCCATTGCCGCACGCCACGCTGGTAACGCGACTGAAAAGCCGTCACGCCCATGTCCACGGCCGCCTCACCGTCCTGTTCGAGCACGCGACCGGAGATCATCGCCTCAGGGACCAGCTTCAGGCGAACATCCTTCACCTGCTGTCCGGCTGCGAGATCCAGGGCGGCGCCGCCGACTGTGGAGCCGCTGCGGGCGCCGTAAGCTTGCGCCAGGTAGCCGGCGCGCTGGGCGACCAGCCTGTAACGCCCTGGAGCAAGGCCCTGGAACGCGAACAGGCCGTCTTCCCCGCTCTCCCCGTCACGCTGGCCGCGGCTGTGCCTGTGAGAGTGAGAGTCACACGTCGCAGCGGGGCGCCGGTGACGCTGTTGACCACACGGCCTTCGATGGAGCATTTCTCGTCCTTGGGTTTGTCGGCGGCCGCGGGCGCCTGGCCGGCGTTAAGGGACACGAACATGCCGAGTAAGCAGGCGAGCAGTTTAGGCATAACTCCACCGATCAACGCCGCTCTTCGAATGGTATCGCTTTAACCTGGATGGTTCTGCGGTCGCTGGGCTTGAGTGAGAGCGATTCGGCCTTGCTCTCGTACTTCTTCAGGAACTCGGGGTCATAGAATGTGCCGGTCTCGATGTCTTCCCAGGCCAGGAGCTTGTAGCCGCCGGGCGTGAGGCCTTTCATGCTGAATCTCCCGTTCTGGTCCGAGTGCTCCTCTTTGTAGAGCGAAAAGCGCCGGGAGTCGGGAACCAGGACCACAGTGGCGCCGGTGACGGGCTTGTTATCGGCATCCTGGACAACGCCATCCACCTGCGCGGCTTCCGGGCTCAGCGTGATCTGAAGCGAGCCAGACACGCCGCCGGTCAAGATCAAGGCCCTCTTCGGTGACATCCTGGCCCCCGTACCTGACAGACTTCAAGTAGGAACCCTCCGGTCCGTTGTTCACCTGGACCAGGAAGCGGTCCGCCGCCACACCCTTCAGCGTGAACTTACCTCCCTCGCCTATGCTGCCGCGGGGAGCGCTGAGAACCACGAAATCCCGCGGTTGGAGCTGGACTTGGGCCTTCTCCAGGTTCACCGTGTCCTTGCCTTCCACTGTGACCAGGCCGGCGACTTCGCCGCCGGCGCCGAGTTGCAGCAGGATTCCTTCGATGTTCCGCTCGCCCACCTGAATTGTCTGCCCTCCCACGGCTGGCGTCTGAAGATCCGACGACATGCCGGTCAGAGTATAGACGCCGGGCGTAACGCCCCTCAGCTCGAACGAGCCGCTTGATTGCTGCACGGCGGTCATCTTGCCCGTAAGCAAGCTCATGACTCCTCCAGCTTCACCTCTGCCTTTCGGAACCAGCCGCACGATGACCGCCTTGGTCTCCGCGTCCCCGCCAACTAACTTGCCGCTGATCCGTACGCTGGGCGCCTGCAACAGGCGAATGTCGGCCAGTCTGCTCTCTCCGCCAACTTCCGCCCGAACCGCCGTGGCACCGGACGTGTCGGTGGCGTTGGGGTAGTAGGTCATGACGTAGCTCATCTCGGGCTTGTCACTGGCGGCCTTGCCGCTAGTCCCAATCAGGCTTGTGACCGTCAGGCTGGACGTGGCGGCCACGATGTAGCTGCCCGCCGCCAGGTTGGCCATGCGGAACTCGCCGAGGTCGTTGGTTTGAGCGGTCCCCAGGGGAAGCCACTGGCGCTCGCCCCGCTGATAGCCGGGCCGGAGAGCCACGACCATCACCGATCCCAGCGGCTCGCCTTCGCTATCCAGCACCCGGCCGGTGATGACCGCGTTGGGAGGCAGCTTGAAGAGAAGCCCTTTCACTTGCTGGCCGGCGGAGAGAACCAGAGGAACCCCGTTCTGCGGGCTGCTGCGCGCGCCGTAGGCCTGGGTCGCGAAGCCGGTCCGCTGGGCCACCAGCGAGTACCGCCCGGGATTGAGGTCCGGGAAAGCGAACTGGCCGTTATCGTCACTCTCCGCCCGGCGGATGTCGGAGACGCTCGAAGCGCCGGATGGCGTCAGCATGAGCGTGACACGCCTGACGGCCTCGTTGGTGACGCTGTTGACCACCCGGCCCTCGATGGCACATTTTTCGTCCTTGGGCTTGTCGGCGGCCGCGGGCGCCTGTGCGGCTTGAAGGGATACGAACACGCCCAGTAAGCAGGCAAGTAACTTAGTCATAACTCCACCTTTCGTTAGCAGCCTATTCCAAGTCCTCCAGAGATACAAGGCCGCCTTTGAGCCCCTGGACGATGGCCTGGGCCCGGTTCTCCGCTTGCAGCTTGGAGAGCACCCGGCCAACGTGGGTCTTGACGGTTTCTTCGGCAATCGTAAGCGCTTCGGCGATTTCCTTGTTGGACCGCCCCTGGACCAGTTGCCGCAGGACTTCCGCTTCGCGCGGCGTGAGTGCGTCCGAGGGAGCCGCGGCGCGCGCGACCTTGCCGGCCAGATACGGGTCAATGTAAGTTTTGCCGCGCGCCACGGCGCGCACGGCAGCCAGCAGGGTCTCGGGTTCGGCGTCCTTGCGGACATAGCCCACCGCGCCTGCCCGCAGCACGCCCATCATCCGGGCCTCGTCGGTGGAGGCGGTCAGGGCGATGACGCGGACCGACGGCATGCGCTCCAGCAGCCGCCGGGTGGTCTGGATGCCGTCCAGGCCGCCGGGCATGAGCAGGTCCATCAGCACGATCTGCGGATTCCATTCTGCGACGTGCTCCAGCAGTTGCTCACCGCTGGCGGCGATGCCGATCACTTTTAGATCCGGGAACGACTCCAGATAGGCCTTCAGGCTGCGCGTCACCACGCGGTGGTCATCGACGAGCACGATGGAGATAGGGCTCATCGTGCGGCCTTGCGGGTCTTCAGCCAGGCGGTGAGATTGTGTGCGAAACCGATCACGGCGAGAATAAGCCCCGGTATCACGCCACTGTTCACGCCCTTGACGAATAGAAAGGCACTGATCGCCGCCACTGCTGCACCGAAAATGATTGCTTGCCGCCGAAAGTTGGTCGGCTTGATGACCGTGCACGGAAGTGAGAACTGGATGGAGGTGCCGCCGCCCGGCCGGCTCCATAGTTCGAACTCACCGCCGAACTCCTTAGCCCGAGCCCTCATGTTGGCGATGCCCATGCCGTTTGCGGGCAGATTCGGATCGAAGCCAGCGCCGTCGTCCCGGACCCTGAGCCAGACCCGGCGGCTGACGGAATCCAGCGCCACAACCACGCTGCCGGCGCGAGCGTGCCTGCCGATGTTGGCCAGCGCCTCCTGCGCGACTCGAAAGATGGCCTCCTGCGCGCCCGGGGCAAGCGCCGTGCTCGGGGGGAGCGTGCCGAGCTTGAACTCCACCCGCGCTCCCGTGCGGAACCCGAGCGCCTCGCACTGCTTCTTCAGCGCCGCCACCAGCCCGGCGTTTTCCAGCGGCTCGGCCCGGAGCTGGTCCAGCATCGCCTCCATCTCGGCCATTGCATCGCGCGCCGAGCCGCGGACCTGCTCGAGCGCCTGACTGGCTCCGGCGGGGTCGCTTTCAAAGCGGGCCTGCGCCGTGGCCGCCGCTGTCTGGATCACGAACACCTGCTGCTTGATCGAATCGTGCAGATCTCGAGCCAGACGATTGCGTTCCTCTTGAGCCGCAGCCCTGCGGATCTGCTGTTCGTAACGGGAGCGCAGGCTCCTGGCAGGGTGCGAGTCGCCGCCGAACAAACTCAGCGGTTGAAAAGCGAACGGTTTACCCTCGATCACGTTCCAATAAACAGCCCAGTAGTAGACAAGGAGAAGCGAGATATTTAGCAAGACCACGGCGAGCCATTCGGCCGTCCAGTCTCCCCAGATGGCTTTGCCCCAAAGCAGAACCCCAAGGAAGACCACTAAATGAGCCCCCAGCGAACCACAGCAGGCTTCGCTGGCGCGATTCGAGATCCTTCGATCATTGCCAGGGCGGTCGCAAAGCATCCGGCGGCCATGAGAATCGAGCCGAAAACCTGGACCACGGCCGTCTTGCCCCAGACCGCCAGCGCGATGCCGCCAAGGCCGACGATCACGGCGTAGGTCCGGTAGACCAGGGGTGTGTCGATTACGTCGGGCCTCGGTTGAGCTTGCATGGCTACTGTCCAGGGAGCGCGCCCGTGTACAGCCAGTCCAGCGCCGTGTAGCGCTCGCCCGCGACGTGCAGGAAGAGCGCTTCCAGGGTGCGAAACTCCTGGCCATCGACGGAGAGAGCGCGGTCCTCCGCCAGGACGGTGATGTCCCCCTCCCAAACCAGCTTGCCGGGGGCCTTGATGATCGCCACACGGTCGCAGAGGCGCTCGACGGTTTCCAGCACGTGGGTGGTGATGAAGACCGTCCGGCCCCCCGCCGTCAGTTGGCGCAGCCACTGCTTCATCAGCGCCACGCCGGCCGGATCGATGGATTCGAAAGGCTCGTCCAGGAAGAGAATCTCGGGAGTATGGATGACCGCGGCGGCGAAGGCCACGCGCTTGCGCATGCCGGCGCTGAATTTGGCCAGCGGCTTCTTGCCTTCCCCCGATAATTCCAACGCATCGAGCAATTCGGTCACACGCTGCCGCGTGGTGGCTTCGTCCAGGCCGTACATGCGGGCCTGGAATGCCAGAAACTCGTGCGCGTAGAGCGCATCGAAGAGGCCCAGGCTCTCGGGCATGACGCCGATCCTGCGTTTGAGCGCCGCCGAGTTGCCGTTCATGGGCTGGCCCAGGAGGCGGATGTCTCCATGCGTCGGATCGAGCAGGCCCGTAAGACAGCCGATGGTAGTGCTCTTGCCCGAGCCGTTGGGGCCCAGGAACCCGAAGAAGGAGCCGGACAGGCACGGTTAGCGAGAGGTCCTCGATGGCCACTGCCTTGTCGTACTGCTTCGACAGATGCGAGATTTCGATGGCGTCGGACATAAGGTATCAGCCGCGTCCTTCCAGAAGAGAAAGCATGCGTTCACGGCGCGCCGCGAACACCACGGCGCCGGCGCGCAAGGACAGAAGATAGAAGCCGGTAGTGGCGAACATGAGCAGGGGCGCCACCCACCAGTAACGCATGACTGTGTTTGCGCCGAGCACGCGCAGGCCCTGCGGAAGTAATGCGAAAAAGACGAAGAAGCACCCCATGAAGACAACGTTCGCCGCTAGCGAGAGCTTGTTGCCGAATTGGAGGTTGAACTCGATCGGGCGCGGGGAAAGCAGGCTGGTCCAGAGGCCGAGCGCGTGGAATAGCAGCCACCCGACTACGGCGCTGGAGAAGAGCATGGCCAGCATGCGCGCGTCGGTGTGGACTGGTGGAAACACCAGCCAAAGCAGCAGCGCGATCGGAATCAGCGTCGCTCCCGGAATCAGGCCGGTCAGGCTGGTCGCGCGCAGGATCCGCTCCGGCGCAACCGGCTGGAGCAAATAGCGGCGAAAGCCGCCGGCATCGAATCCGAAGACATTGAGCGGCAACGCGCCGGTACACATCATGCCGACCAGGGGAATGAGGCCCAGAGTAAAGAGGAACAGGCCCATGGGGCTGGCGCCGTGGTCTGCGGGCCTGCATGGCCACCATGGAGACGAGGAGCGGCAGGGCGAAAGGATAGTTCCAGCGCGTGTGAGGACTGCGGACGTAGTACCGCAGCGTCTTGCCGATCAGCGGAGCCAGTTCGGGACCGAATAGAGCGGCGATCCTATCGTAGGGGCTGTTCCAGGTGGCACGGACCCCGGCAACCGTGCGCGAGGGATTCGGAAGCCGGTCCAGAGCAGATTAGCAAGACCGGCCAACCCGGCGCACCAGCCAAGCAGCATCAGCATTCCCAGGAAGGTGGACAGGCTCTCCGTGCCAACCATGACCCTGGCAGCGGCAAACGGTGGAGTGTAACTGAACACGGCTGCTGCGGCCGCCTGAAAGCTCGGGTTTCGGAAAAGCGGTGGCAGGCCTAGGCTGGCGCCAAACAGACCGAACAGGCCCAGCGGGCCATAGCGGCTGGCCATCAGCCATCCAAACGCGCCAATGACCACCCGCGCCAGAAGGAAGTTGGTAACAGCCAACAGGATCGCGGCCAGCGCCGCCAGCCAGAGCGAGGCCACGCCAAAGACGTAGAATCCAAAGGCCACGCCCAGATTGAAGGCCAGGAGGAACATCCACAGCGGTTCGAGGAACGCGGTGAGGTGGCGGGCCGCCAGCCTCGCGCCGGCGGAAAGTGGATAGCGGCGCAGAGCCGCGTCCGAGAAGACCTCGTTCACGCCGATACCCAGAACAACCGAGGCGAAGATCCCGAACATGTAGAAACCGCCGAGCGCGATCCGGGCCACCAGTTCAGCCTTGCCCAGGCGAATCGACGCCATCGCCGCGCCGAAGCCTCCCATCGCCAGAAACACGCCAATGAGGCAGGCGAGCAGGTAGGCGACGAAAAATAGGACGGTCTTCCCCTTGCGGCTCCGGACATGCGCCCACAGCAGGCGGTAGCGCAACCCGAGGAGATTCGCCAGTTGAGCCCGCATTGTTACAGTCTACGGCGATGCATCAAGATCTTGCGTCCCCCGATCGGGGTACTAAAGCACCTTCTTCAGGCTCTTCCGGTACTGTTCAAATGCCTCTCTTCCGGGCTTCGTCAGCCGCAATAGCGTTTGCGGCACCTTGCCCCGGAAGGTCTTCTTGATTTCCACGTAGGCGGCTTCTTCCAGTCGCGCCAGGTGGCTCGAGAGCGTTCCCTTATTGAGGCCGGTTTCGTGCTGGATGTAGACGAAGTCGGCGCCCTCCACGGCGGAGAGGATGGCCACGATCATGAGCCGCCCGGGCTCGTGGATCACGCGGTCGATTTCGGAGATCGTGCGAGCGTGCTCGTTCATTCCGCTTCCTGCTCTGCCGGCCGCGTGCGGCGGATATAAAGGAACAGGGTGATCAAGCCCGACGCCAGCCAGACCAGCCCGAAGAACAGCGTGGAGATTCGACCGAACACGTCGCATCTCCCACCCCCCGAACGAAACGCCCACCGAGAAAAGGGCCATCAGTGCAGCTAGCCAGAGCTTCCAGCGGTGTTCGCGCGACATGAACGTCACCATGCACGCGTAAGTGGCGACAGCCACACTCAGCATGCCCAGCCGGGTGAGGCTGACGGCGTTGTGCCGCAGTCCCCATCGCAAGAGCAAGACGAGGCCGGCCGCCAGCACCGCGCTGACGATCATCGCAAGGGCCATCACCAAGGCAGTTCGCTTCTTCTCACAGCGGTAGGCAACGTACCCGGTGCGGCGGTAGGTGATGCGATTCTTGATGGTTTTGGCGCCCCACCCGCCGAGTCCGAGAACGGACAGCGCGACGCCGTTCATGAACAGAACCATGGAGCCAAACCGATTCCGGCTGGGCAGCAGAGGGCTGCAGCGCATACGCAGAGGGCAAAGCCCAGCCACATGCACCCAAAGAACATCTCCGAAGTGCCGTCGATGTTCTCGTACCGTTTGGGGCGCTTTCTGAAGTCTTCGATTTGATCTGACATAGGGCTACCCGTTGGGACTCCATTCCGCCTGCTCTGCCGGCCGCGTGCGCCGGATGTAAAGGAACAGGGTGATCAAGCCCGACGCCAGAAAGACCAGCCCGAAGAACAGCGAAGAGTACTCCCACCCCCAGAACGACAACGCCCACCGAGAAAAGGACTATCAGTGCGGCTAGCCCGAGCTTCCAGCGGTGTTCGCGCGACATAAGCACAAGGAGCGCGGCGGGTGCGCTCAGCAAGCCGAGTTGGATGAGGCTACCGGCGTTGTGCCGGACTCCCCATCGCAAGAGAAGAATGAAGCCGGCCGCCGATCGCTGCGCTGGCGGCGATTGTCAGAGCACGTGTCTTCTTATTCGCGGCGGTAGGCGACGTATCCCGTCCGGCGGTAGGTGATGCGGTTCTTGATAAGCCGAGTCGCCCACCAGGCCAGCCCAAGAACGGACAGCAAGATGGCGTAAAACCACAGCACCCCGGGCCAGGGATGCTGTTTGAACGAGGGGGTCTCGAATGCACTCAGGAGCGCAAAGCCCAAATACATGCACCCGAAGAACATCTCCGAAGTCCCGTCGATGTTCACGTAGCGTAGGGGGCGCTTCCGGTAGTCGTCGATTGGGTTTGCCATACGCCTACTAGTTTGCCATACAAACTAGTAGGCGTCAAGAGCGAAAACGATTCCTTGACGGACTGCATGATCCTGTGTCGGCGGGGCTATGATGGGATCGAATGAGCGTGGATGACTCTCTTCTTGGCGAAATCGTGCGCCGGGTCCTTGAGGTCTCGCGGCCGGAGAGGATCATTCTCTTTGGTTCCGCGGCAACAGGCGACATGAACAAGGACAGTGACATCGACCTGCTGATCGTCGATCCCTACCCGGGGAATCGGCACGAACAGAGTGTCCAGATTCGCAGCGCCATAGGCGACGTGAAGTACCCAGTCGACGTGATTGTCATTGCCAAGGAACGGTTCGAAGCCACCAAGGACGTGATCGGCGGAATCGCCTTTCCAGCGCACAAGTACGGCAAGGTGCTCTATGAGGCCGCTTGAGGACGAGGTGCGGCGCCTGGTGCTGGATTGGCTCCGAAAAGCGGACCTCGACTTCGACGTAGTTGTTCGTTTGGCAGAGGAAGGGGACCGTTTCAGAGACGTCATCGTCTTTCACGCGCAGCAGGCAGTTGAGAAGTACTTAAAGGCCTTATTGGTCCGCCACCAGGTTGAGTTCCCGAAGACTCATGACATTGAACGCCTGCTTGTGATCGTCCAATCGGTCGAGCCAGAACTCGCAGGCGCGTTGACAGAGGCGAAATGGTTGGGCCCCTTCAGCGTAGATGTCCGCTACCCTGGCGACATTCCGGACACGTTTCCGGGTGACGAAGGGCGCGCCCAGCACTTGGCACGGCGGGTGATGGATGCCGTGAAGGCGTCCCTTCGAACCTACCTCTCTCCCCAGTGACGCCCCGCGCTGGGCGGCTTTGCGCCTTGGGTACCGTGAGAGACGGTCGGAGGCCCTACTTCGCGGCCTTGACCGAGGCGATGGTCAGGTTCTCACCGGCCAGCTTGCCGGTCACCGCAACCTTCTGGCCCAGAAAGCTCATGACCTTCGCGGGGTCGGTGATTTTGAGAATCTTCTTGTCCATGGTCACGAAGATCGGCGCCTGCCCGCCCTTCACGCAGGTGGTGACGCAATCGATCGAGGCTTTGGAGCCATCCATGTGCGAAACACCGCAATGGGTGTCGGAGATGTACCCAGTCCACTCCTGCTGCGCCACGGCTACGGCGCCCAGCAGAGCGATAGCCACTACACAGGCTAGCATCAGCTTTTGCATTGACTTCCTCCTCCAAGGTTTAGTATTCATTCCCAGGTACAACTCTATTTTAGCTCGGGGCGCCGCTATCGGTAACCGGGCGTGGTGCAATGGGGTCTTGATTCCTTTAGTGAATTGGACTGGTGACAATGTAATGCGACACGCACTCCTCGCGATCAGCCCTGGCCGCTTCGAGCGGAGCCTGGGCGCAGCAGCCGGCGGCGCTTACCGTCGATCTTCAGAATGCGCTGGAACGGGCCAAGACGTACAGCCCGCAGTTTCTTTCGGCGGATATCGCGACGTCCATGGCCCGGGAAGACCGGGTCCAGGCGCGGGCGGCGTTCTTTCCCACGCTGAACGGCCTCAGCCAGTTCATCTACACCCAGCCGAACGGCACGCCGTCGGGCGTGTTCATCGCCAACGACGGCCCTCACGTCTACAGCGACCAGGCGCTGGTCCAGGGCGAGCCCTTCTCCTACACGAAATGGACCGAATACCGGCGCGCCCAGGCGGCGGAGGCCGCCGTGAAAGCCAAAAAGGAGGTCGCCGCGCGCGGGCTCGCCGCCACGGTCATACAAAGCTACTACGGGCTGGCTACAGCTCAGCGCCACGTCGCCAACTCCCGTCTTAGCGTGGACGAGGCTCAGCGCTTCTCTGTCGATCACCCAGAAGCAGGAGGCCGGCGGCGAGGTCGCCCGCGCCGACGTGATCAAGGCGCAACTGCAATTCCAGCAGCGCCAGCGGGAGCTGAACGAGGCCGGCGCGGGCGCGGAGAAAGCCCGCATTGCGCTCGCGGTCCTGCTCTTCGCCGATGTCGACCAGGCTTTCAGTATCGTGGACGATCTCAGTCCGAACCTGCCCTTGCCGGCGCTTGAGGAGATTCGCGGGCAGGCTCTCCCGGCCAACCCCGAGGTCCGCGCGGCCGAAGCCGGTGTCCGGGAGGCGGACTACGGCCTGAAGGCGGCGCGCTCCGCGTATCTGCCCACGTTCACCGTCGACTACTTCTATGGCATCAACGCCAATGTGTTCGCGAGGACCGGGCCGGAGGGTAGGCAAAACCTGGGCTCGGCCGTGCAGGGCACTTTGAATATTCCGGTCTGGAACTGGGGCTCGACGCAGAGCAAGGTCCGGCAGGCGCAGTTGCAGAAGCGGCAGTCGGAAATCGACTTGAACGCCGCCCGGCGGCAGCTTCAAGCGAATATTGGCGAGTTCTATCTCGAGGCCCAGACGGCGCGGGCGCAGCTTGAATCCCTCAGCGGCTCGCTGGTGCTGGCCGCGGAGAGCCTGCGGCTCGCCTTGTTGCGCTACGAGGCAGGAGAGGCCACGGCGCTGGAGGTGGTAGACGCCCAGACTACCAACGCCGAGGCGCGCAACTCCCGCGACGATGGGCTGGCACGCTACCGGCTGGCATTGGCGAATCTGCAGACGCTGACAGGAAGGTTTTGAAAAATGCGAAAAGCTGCTTTCATTTCATCCTTTGTGGGCTTGATCCTCGCCTTGAGCGGCTGCTCGAAGCAGGTGGAGAAGGAGGCCGAGGTCGTGGTTCCGGTGCAAGTCGTCCAGGCCGCCCGCGAGCCGATTCAGCGAGTCATCATCGCGGACGGCATTCTGCGCGCTCTGGAACAGTCCGCGGTCGCGCCGAAGATCAGCGCTCCGGTAGTCGAGTTCCGCGTCAACCGCGGCGACCACGTGCAGAAGGGGCAAGTGCTGGCCACCCTCGAAAACAAGGACCTCACTGCGGCCGTGGCCGACGCCAAGGGCGCCTTCGACCAGGCGGACGCCGCCCATCGCAACGTGACCTCGGCTGCGGTGCCCGATGAACTGGCCAAGTCGCAGGCGGAGGCGCAGTCGGCCAAGCAAGCCATGGACGCCGCGCAAAGGGTGCTGGAGAGCCGGCAGAAACTCTTCGCCGACGGCGCGCTGGCCCGGCGGCAGGTGGATGAGGCTAGCGTCGCCTACATCCAGGCCAAGGGCCAGTACGACACGGCGCAGAAGCACATGGAATCGGTCCAGGGCGTCAGCCAGGTGGAAGACATCCGGGTTTCCGGCGGGCAATTGGCTTCGGCCAAGGCCAAGCACGAGGCGGCCCAGGCGCAACTCTCCTACTCGGAGATCCGCAGCCCAATTTCGGGCATCGTCGCGGACCGCCCCGGGTTCCCCGGCGAGATGGCCACCGCGGGCTCGCCGCTGCTCACGGTAATGGACATCTCGAACGTCATCGCGCGGGTGAACATTCCGCAGGCGGAGGCGGCTCACGTAAAGGTGGGCCAGCCGGCCAAGATCGTCTCGGCCGACAGCGCGGCTGAGGCGGATGGCAAAGTCACGGTGGTTAGCCCGGCGCTGGACCCGCAGAGCACCACGGTCGAGATCTGGGTACAGGCCGCGAACCCGGGCGAGAAGTTGAGGCCGGGGGGCGCGGTGCGCGTATCCATCATGACGGACACGGTGAAGGACGCCGTCGTGGTTCCCCGGGAATCGCTGCTGCCTTCGGCCGAGGGCGGCACGGCCGTGATGCTGGTCGGCGCGGACTCGGTGGCGCATGAGAAGAAAGTCGAGGTCGGCATCCGGAATGCCGGCAAGGTCCAGATTCTGGAGGGAGTCGCACCCGGCGACAAGGTGGTGACGGTCGGCGGCGTCGGGATGCAAGACGGCGCAAAGGTCAGCATTGAGGGGGCGGGCAAAAGTGACTAACGATCCCACCGACCTTGCCACCGGCTCCAGCTATGAGCACTGGACGGCGCGCCACGGCAAGCCGATCATTTTCGTCATCTTGACGTTGGTGGCGGTCGGCGTCTACCTTGCTTTTTCGATTCCGATTGCCGTATTCCCGGAGACCAACTTTCCCCGCATCGTGATCGGCGCGGACAACGGGGTCGCGCCCATCGACCAGATGATGGTTACGGTGACGCGGCCCATCGAAGAGGCCGTGAACGGGATCCCGGGGATCGAGCTGGTAAAATCCGTCACCAGCCGCGGCACGGCGGAAATCAACCTGTACTTCTCCTGGAAAGTGGACATGTTCCGGACCCTGGAGTGGGTGAACGCCTCGCTGGCGCGGGTGCGATCCAACCTCCCGGCGGGGACGTCTCTGATGACGGAGCGGCTCACCTTCGCCGCGTTCCCGATTATGGGCTACAGCCTGACCTCGGACCGGGTGTCGCAGACCCGGCTCTGGGAGATTGCCACCTACGAGATGAAGCCCAGGCTGAACCGGCTCAACGGAGTCGCCACGGTGGTGGTGCAGGGCGGGGAGGAGCCGGAGTTCGAGATCCGGCCCAACCCGGCGAAGATGCTGGAGGCGTCGGTCACCGTGCCCTCGCTGCTGGAGGCGGTGGGCCGCAGCAACATGGTCGATTCGCCCGGCATGATCGAGGCCAACCATCAGTTAGTCCTGAGCCTGGTTACCGGGCAGGCGCGCACGCCGGAGGAAATCGGCAGCATCGCCGTGAAGATAACGCCCGCCGGGTTGCCGGTGCGGATCGGGGACGTAGCCACCGTGCAACCGTCTGTGCGCCCGGTGTACACGGTGGTGACGGCGAACGGCAAACCGGCGGTGCTGCTCAATGTCAACCGGCAGCCTGACGGCAACACCGTGCTGGTGGCGGAAGCGGTGCATGCCGAGATCGCCTCAATCCGGCAGTCGCTGCCGCCCGGGGTGGAGTTGCAGCCCTTCTACGACCAGTCCGAAATCATCAACGATTCGATCCACAGCGTTCGCGACGCGATTCTGATCGGCTTGATTCTGGCTTCCATCATCATGGTGGTGTTTTTGCGTGACTGGGGAACCTCTCTGGTGGCGGGCCTGGTCATCCCCGCCACGGTGGCGGTCACGTTCATCACTCTGCGCTTGTTCGGCGAGAGCTTTAACCTGATGACGCTGGGCGGTCTGGCGGCCGCGGTCGGCCTGGTGATCGACGACGCCATCGTGGTGGTCGAGAACATCGTGATGCACCGCGACCGGGGCCAAAGCCGGTCCGAAGCCATCCGCAGCGCGATCCGCGAGATCAGCAAGCCGCTGGTGGGGTCCACGCTCACGCCGATCGTGGTCTTCCTGCCGCTCATCTCCATCACCGGAGTGACGGGCGTGTTCTTCCGCGCTCTGGCGATCACGGTGGGCATGGCGGTGCTCACCTCGCTCGCCTTCGCGCTGACCTGGACACCCACGCTGAGCCACTACTTCATTCGCGAGCGGCGGGGTGGCGCGGCAGCCGAAGCGCATTCGGAGAGAGCCGGATTCATGGGCTGGCTGTTGGGGGTCTATGAATGGGTGCTGCGGCGCGCGCTGGCTCACCCGGCGGCGCTGACGGCCGTTCTCCTGGCGTTGGTGGCGGGTTCTTACTTCTGCTACCAGTCGGTTGGCACGGACCTACTGCCCCCCATGGACGAAGGCGGATTCATCCTGGACTACCTCACGCCGCCCGGTTCTTCGCTGGCCGAGACCAACCGGGTGATGGCCGAGGTCGACCGGGTCCTGCATTCGATCCCGGAGGTTCAGAACACCTCGCGGCGAACGGGGCTCGAGCTCGGCCTGGCGCAGGTGACCGAGGCCAACAACGGCGATTTCACAGTGAGGCTGAAGCGCGACCGAAGCCGCAGTTCGGAGGAGGTCATCTCGGAAGTGCGCGAGAAGATCACCGAGCGCTTCCCGAACGTGGAATTCGAGTTCGTGCTGCTGTTGCAGGACATGATCGGCGACCTGACCAGCGCGCCGGAGCCCGTCGAGATCAAGCTGTTCTCGCAGGATCCGGAGGTGCTGAGCGAGTGGGCGCCCAAGCTGGGCGAGAAGCTGGATAAGATCCCTGGGGTGGTCGATGTACTGGACGGAATCGAGAACACCATCAGCGGCCCGGCCATCAGCTTTCAGGTCGATCCGGCGGTCGCGGCCCGCTCGGGCTTCACACCGGAGGAGGTCGAGATCAACACCGCCGCGCTAATCGAGGGTGAGGTGGCGCCGACGCCGTTGGTGGCGAATGACCGGGCCTACACGATCCGCGTGCGGTATCCCGCGCACGCCCGAGCCTCGCTGGATGCGATTCGCAACACGATGCTGGTCAGTTCCTCCGGGCGGACGGCGACGCTCGGCGCGCTGGCGCCGCCTGACCGAGTTGCCGGGACAGACCGAGATCCGCCGCGAGAATCTGCAGCGGGACGTGGCGGTCACCGCGCGGTTGGAGGGATTGAATCTGGGGGCCGGCATCGCCGCCGTACAGAAGGCAGTGGCGGACCTCAAGATGCCGCCGGCGATTCGCGTCGAGTACGGCGGCGCTTATCAGGAGCAACAGCGGTCGTTCAAGGATTTGGTCACCGTTCTAATCCTGGCGATCGTGCTGGTCTTCATGGTGCTCCTGTTCGAGTTCGGGAGCTTCGCCGCCCCGGTGGCGATTCTGTCGTCGGCGTTGCTGTCGACCTCGGGCGTGTTCCTGGCGCTGCTGGTCACGGGCGCGACCTTCAACATCGCCTCGTTCATGGGGCTGATCATGGTGATCGGCATCGTGGCGAAGAACGGCATTCTGCTCCTCGATGCCAACGACCGCTTCCGGGCGGAGGGAGTGCCCGCCTTCGAGGCGATGGTCCAGGCGGGCGAACGCCGGCTGCGGCCCATTCTGATGACCGCGCTGGCCACGGCGGCGGGGATGGTTCCCCTGGCGCTGGCCCTGGGGGCCGGCTCCCAAATGCTTCAGCCCCTGGCCATCGCGGTGATCGGCGGCGTGCTGGCCTCCATGGTGCTGTCCCTGGTGGTCACACCGGCCGTACACTACTTCCTGACGAGGCAAGGACAAGAGCGGGTCAGGACCTAGTCTGAAGTTCGCCGGGTTGTCGAGCCGCCGCGCAGCGTATTCCTGATGCGCGGCCAACCGCAGTAGAAGCCGGCGGCGCGGTAAAGCAGGAGACTGATCCAGCGCAGCCCGCCCCACATCTCGAGCCAGCCTTCCTCTCGAGCATTGTTACTAGGCGCACCCGCGGCTTCCCGCACCAATGCGCGCGCCGTGGCGCGGGGATCGGCCTTGTAGCGGACCTCCGCGACGGCCCGGGCTAGATGTTGCACCCGGCTGGCCCGATCGCAGGAACTGGCGGCCAATGCACGCGCCAGCTTTCCAGTAAGCTCCGACGATTCAATGTGATCGGTGTCGTCCGCCGGCTGCGCCGCGGACGTTGTTGCCTGGATTTGCGTCAGATTTTGATCTTCAGTTCTCATGCCGTGCTCGCAGACCCAAACTCGGGGCCACCAGCCCTCCTGCTTCCTCCTCATCGGCGGCAGGAGGTGGATAGTTTAGGGTAGTTGCGCGCCCCCTTGCGGATGTGGAGTATAATTATGGACGGCGTTTGACTCTTGTTCTTGGCTTCTCAAAAGTACGTCGAAGGGGCTCCCAGGGCTCGCCTTCAACCTTTGTTTTGAACCAAAGGGGTTGAGTGTGCAGCCGGGCAAGCTCCTTTTTTTGCTTTTGGGGAGCCGAGGCAGAGAGTCAGCCCGTAAGAAAGTGAAAAGCAGGGAAGTAATATGAAGGAAACTGGCACAGTTAAGTGGTTTAACGCTGCGAAGGGCTACGGCTTCATCCAGCGTGAGAATGGTGAAGATGTTTTTGTGCATTACTCCGCCATTGCAACGGAGGGCTATCGGTCTCTCGAGGAAGGCTCGAAGGTCGAATTCGAGGTGACCCGCGGTCCGAAGGGGCTGGCGGCGGCCAACGTAGCGCAGGTGTCGTAGGCCGACAAGTTCAGGTTGCCGGCGGGAGGGTGTTTCGGCGCTCCCGCCGGCCGCCTCAGACAATAGGGTTCAAGGAGGGGGATGAGCAAGGAAGATTGTATTGAAGTCACTGGAACCGTCGTTGAGAAGTTCCCGGCGGGCCAGTTTAGCGTTCAACTTGATCAGGATCGCACCATCCTGGCGCATCTTGCCGGGAAGTTGCGGCGAAATCGGATCCGGGTGCTGGCGGGGGACCGGGTCACGCTGGAGATGTCGCCCTACGATCTGACCAAGGGTCGAATCACCTTCCGGCATAAGTAACGATCCCACCCAGATAGACCCCCGGTCTCCGCTCATGGCACGGAAGGCTCTCTTCATCTTCGGTACCCGTCCGGAAGCCATCAAGCTCTGTCCCGTCATTTTGCGCCTGCGCAGCCTGCCCGCTGAATTCGAGGTGAAGGTCTGCGTCACGGCGCAGCACCGCGAACTGCTCGACCAAGTGCTCGAGGCCTTCGCAATCAAGCCCGACTGGGACCTGGGGCTGATGCTTCCGGGGCAAACGCTGTTTCAATCGACCTCGCGGATCGTGGCCGGTTTGGGGCCAGTTCTCGAAGCGGAGAAGCCGGACCTGGTTCTGGTTCAAGGGGACACGACCACGACCTTGTGCGGCGCTCTGGCGGCCTTCTACTGCAAGATCCCGGTGGGTCATGTCGAGGCCGGTCTGAGAACCGGCGACATACTTCAGCCCTTTCCCGAAGAAATGAACCGGCTGCTGGCCACCCGCCTGGCCACCTTGCACTTCGCCGCCACCCCAGGGGCCGCAAGGAACCTTGTATCGGAAGGCGTCCCGCTCGAGAACATCAGCGTCACCGGCAACTCGGGAATCGACGCCGTGCTCTACGTGCGCGACGGGCTTGAATCCGGCAGGTTGAAAGGCGTGGACGGGCTTCGGCTCGATCCGCGGCGGAAGCTGGTGCTTGTCACCGCGCACCGCCGGGAGAGCTTCGGCGCGGGCTTCGAACAGATTGTCTCGGCGCTGGCGCGTCTGGCGCACCGCGAGGATGTCGAGATCGTCTACCCGGTACACCCCAATCCCAACGTGCGCGAGCCGGTTCACCGGGCTCTGGCCGGCCTCAAGAACGTGCTGCTGATCGAGCCGCTGAGCTACGTGCCGTTCGTCGACCTGATGCGCCGGGCGCACATTCTGCTCACTGACTCCGGTGGAATTCAGGAAGAGGGACCGTCGCTGGGGAAGCCCATCCTGGTAATGCGCGACAAGACGGAACGTCCGGAGGCAGTGGAGGCGGGCACCGTGCGCCTGGTCGGAACCGACGCGGACCGCATCGTCGGGCAGGCCGAATTGCTGCTTGACGACCGCGAAGCGTACGAACGCATGGCGCGCGTTCACAACCCATATGGAGATGGCCAGGCGAGCCCCCGCATTTCGGACGCAATCCTTTCATTCTTCAGGCGATATTCTTCCTGAAAATAGCCCTAAATCGCCCTCCAGCGACCCCCAAAACCGGGCTGCCGCCGCACCCGCCGCCTATAATGTGGCCGGGGGGAAGCAGCGGATGACCAGAACCGGAGCAGTTTCGATCAAGACCAGAAAACCGATCAGCCCGCCTACGGCCAGCTTGGCGGTGTCGCTGGCCCAAAGGGTGGTCGGGCAGCCGGCGGCGGTGGAGGCGATCGCGTCCTACGTCCAGGTCTACGAGGCTGGACTGGCGCCGGAAGGGCGGCCGGCCGGGGTCTTCCTCCTGCTCGGCCCCACCGGAACCGGGAAGACCCGAACCGTCGAAGCCCTGGCCGAGGCTATCCATGGGAGTGAGAAGAACCTGCTGCGGATCGACTGCGGGGAATTCCAGATGGAGCACGAGGTGGCCAAGCTCATCGGCGCTCCCCCAGGCTACCTGGGACACCGGGAGACGCAGCCCATGCTCACCCAGCAGAAGCTGAGCATGGCGGCCAGCGAGCGATCCAGCCTCTCCCTGGTCCTGTTCGACGAGGTCGAAAAGGCCGCGCACTCACTCGGGCGCTTGCTGCTCGGCATCCTCGACAAGGCCGTTCTGCGGCTGGGGGACAACACGATCGTGAACTTCGAGAACAGCCTCATCTTCCTGACCAGCAACCTGGGCAGCCGGGACATGCTGAAGGAGATCCGGCCGACCTTCGGCTTCGAATCGGCGGTCGACCGCGAGCGGCCGGACTTGGGGGGGAAACTGGAGGCGATCGGCGCTCGGGCCGCGCGCCGGGTGTTCTCTCCCGAGTTCATCAATCGCATCGACCGGACCATCACTTACCGGCCGCTGGAGGAACAGTCGCTGGCCGAAATCCTGGACCAGCACATCGAGGACTTCCAGCGCAATCTCCAGGCGCGGCTCGGCCCCGGCGGCTTCGGCCTGGTGGTTCCTCCCGAGACCCGGCGGGTGCTGCTCCGCAGGGGGTGCAGCGTCGAGTTTGGCGCCCGGGAGCTCAAGCGCACGCTGCACCGGCACCTCACCGAGCCGCTGGCGGCGCTGGTGGTCAGCGGCGGCATCGAGCCCGGCTCCTCCGTGCATCTGCTCTCCGATAAAGAGAGTGGCCGGATCTTTCTGCGGACCGACGCAGGCGAGTTCTCCGCCGATGTTGCATACTGACCATTGATGGCCGGCACCCTCTACCTTGTAGCGACTCCGATCGGCAATCTGGAAGACATCACCCATCGGGCGGTTCGAATCCTGCGCGAAGCCGGCCTCATCGCCTGCGAGGACACGCGCCACACGCGCAAGCTCCTCGATCACTACGGAATCTCCACCCCCACCATCAGTTACCACGAGCACAATGAGGCCGAGCGCGCGCCGCAGTTGATCGGGAAGCTCCACGCCGGCTGCAGCATCGCCCTTGTGTCCGACGCCGGTACGCCGCTCGTGTCCGACCCCGGCTACCGTCTGGTCAACCTGGCGATCGAAGAAGGCATCCGCGTCGAGCCCGTACCCGGAGCCTCGGCCGTTCTGGCCGCGCTCGCGGCCTCCGGGATGCCATCGGACCAGTTTCACTTCGCCGGTTTTCTCCCGCCCAAGGCCGCGCAGCGCCGCAAAGTTCTGGAACGGCTTAAGGACCAGGAGGCCACGCTGGTCCTCTACGAGGCTCCGCACCGGATTCTGGAAACTTTGGAGGACGTCGAGGCGGTCATGGGGCCGCGCCCCGCCGTCGTGGCGCGCGAAATTACCAAGCTGCACGAGGAGTTCCTGCGCGGAACGCCGGCCGAGTTGAGGGACACGCTGCAAGCCCGGCCGTCGATCAAAGGCGAGATCACGCTGCTGATCGGCAAGGGGGCCGCGCCCGCCGCGGATGAGACGCCAATCCCAGAGGCTGTGGAAGAGGCCGTGCGTGCAGGGATGACGCGCATGGAGGCCATCAAGGCCGTCGCCCGCCGCCGCGGCCTGCCCAAACGGGAAGTCTACAGAATCCTCGAGTCGGCGGAATAATTCCTCAAAAGCGGGAACCTTCTAGCGCCCCCCGGTGTCCATATTGACAAGGCTATGAAATGGTGCTAGATTTCTAGCAGGCGGAGAGAAAAACCACATGGCTACCAGCAAACCAGACCGTCAGCGAAACCTGAGCCGGAGAGAGCGGCAGATCATGGACATCCTGTTCCGCCGCGGGGAGGCCGCCGCCGCGGAGGTGCACGCGGAGATGCCGGAGCCGCCGAGCTATTCCGCGGTCCGCGCGCATTTGCGGACCCTGGAGGAGAAGGGCCACGTCCGGCACGAAGCCAAAGAGTTACGGTATGTCTACATGCCGACCATCCGGCCCCGGCAAGCGCGGGGCAGCGCGCTGCGGCACCTGGTGGATACGTTCTTTGAGGGGTCCGCGGAGAAGACCATCGCGGCGCTGCTGGACGGCCGGTCGGCGAAGCTGGGAAGCGAGGAACTGGACCGCCTCTCGAGCATGATCGAGAAGGCCAGGAAGGAGGGACTCTAGCCATGGCGCTCTCGGCGGAATTGGTGTGGTCCCTGGCCTGGAAGTCAACGCTGATACTGGCCGGCGGCGCGGTGCTGGCGAATGCGCTGGGCCGGGCTTCGGCGGCGGTGCGGCACCTGGCGTGGGCCGGGACGCTGGCGGCCTTGCTACTGCTGCCTCTTGCCGGCGGAATCCTGCCGCGCTGGCAGCCGCCGCCGGCGGCCAGGTTCGCGGCGGTGACCGCGCAAGTTCCGATGGTGCTGAACGTCGTGGCCGCCAGACCGGGATTCGGCATCTCCTGGGCGGCGCTGGCCTGGGCATTCTGGGCGGCCGGCCTGGCGGTCACGCTTGCGTACACGGCCGCAGGAGCGTTTAGGATCAGGCGCATTATGCAGGACGCGGAGCCGCTGGCTGGTTTCGGCGGAGGCGTTGTCTCGACCGGGCGGATGGCGGTGCCGGCAGTCTGCGGATTCTGGCGGCCCCGGGTGGTGCTGCCCAAGGATGCCTTGTCGTGGCCGGCCGAACGCCGGCGAATGGTGTTGATGCACGAACGGATGCATATCTCCCGGCACGATACGAGGACGCACCTGCTGGCCCAGTTGGCGTGCGCCCTGTACTGGCCTAACCCGCTGGTCTGGTGGGCGGCGGCCGGCTTGCGGCGGGAAGCGGAGCAGGCATGTGACGACGGCGTGCTGGCTGAAGGCGCCAGCGCCGCGGCATATGCCGGGCAATTGGTGGAATTCGTGGCGGGACTGCGGGCAGCGGGCCGAATCCCGGAAGGAGGATTGGCAATGATACGCATATCGGATCTGGAACGTCGTCTGAAGGCAATGTTGAAACCCGGCTCGAACCGGCGCAAGGCTACGCCACTGCTGGTGGCGGGAACCTGCGCGTTGTCGTTGATGGCGCTGCTGCCTCTGGCTGCCTTGCGCGCTCCCGCACAGCAGGTAGGCGGCGGTGGCATCACCGGAGTAGTCATTGACGCGAGCGGCGCTACGGTGCCTAAAGCTCGAGTCACCGTCATGTGGCAAGGCTCCGACAGGAGGGAATTCGTTCTGAGCGGACCGGCCGGCCAGTTCACTCTCCAGCCTGTGCCCGAGGGCAACTACACCGTCACGGTGGCCAAGCCAGGCTTCGCGCTGCTGCGGCTGGAAGGGATTGTCATCAGGCCGGGAGAGCTTGTGACGGTGAAGACTGTTCTGAATGTCGGCCAAGTCAAGGAGACCATGGAAGTGCGAGGCGAACGGCTGGCAGCCGCTGCCCAGCCGCAGGTGGTCGGAGCCGCAGAGCCGCTAAGAATCCCGGTGGGCGGCAGTGTGCAGGGTGCGAAAATAGTGCGCATGGTCAGACCGGCTTATCCGCCAGACTGCAGAGCGGAGGGCGTGGAAGGCACGGTCCTTCTGCGAGCCGTGATTGGCAAGGACGGCAGCGTTCTCAATCTGCAGCCGATCAACGAACTGGTGGATAGGCGCCTGGTCGAAGCCGCGACGCCAGGCTGTGAACCAGTGGGTCTACCAGCCTACGCTCCTCAATGGGGACCCGGTGGAGATCGTCACCGAGATCGAGGTTAACTTCACCCTGGCTTAATAGCTTACAATTTCGGTGAGGTGAGATCACACTACGAAGTTTTTGATCGTTCGCGCCTCAGCCTGCGGCCCTTGGCTGAGCGCGCGAACGATCTTTTTTTGTCCCACTGGCTCGCGCTGGCCGACGAGACGCCGCCCTTCGAGCACCCCGACCTGGCGGAACTCGGCCGGCGGCTCGCGGGCGCCAAGGTTCGTGGCGCCGCGCGCATCCTGATGATGGGCGCGCACGTGCTCCGCGCCGGAGTCAGCCGGCATATCATCGATCTGCTGGAGCGCGGCCTAGTCGATCACATCGCCATGAACGGCGCGTGCGCCATTCACGATTACGAACTGGCGCGCATCGGCGCGACCACCGAGAGTGTGGCGCGCTACATCCGCACCGGCGAATTCGGGCTCTGGAAGGAGACCGGCGAGCTGAACGACTGGATCGCCGAGGCGGCGCACGAAGGCCTGGGGCTCGGCGAGAACGCGGGCCGGCGCATCGAGACCAGCGATTACCCGCACCGCGAGTTGAGCGTAATGGCGGCGGCTTACCGCCTGTCCGTGCCGGTGACGGTGCATGTCGGCGTCGGCTACGACATCCTGCACGAGCACCCCAACTGCGACGGGGCGGCCTTGGGGGCCGCCAGCTACCGGGACTTCCTGATTTTCGCCCGTGCGGTAGAGAGGCTCGAAGGCGGCGTGCTGCTCAGCTTTGGATCGGCGATCATGGCCCCGGAAGTCTACCTGAAGGCGCTGGCCATGGCGCGCAACGTGGCTCACCAGGAGGGCCGGTCCATCCGCGACTTTACGACGGCGGTGTTCGACCTGATGCCAATCCACGGAGACCCTTGCGGGGAACTGCCGAAGTCCGATCCCGGTTACTATTTCCGCCCGCGCAAGACCATCCTGGTGCGTACTGTGGCCGACGGAGGCACGAGCTTCTACTTCCGCGGAGACCACCGCGCCACCCTGCCGGCGCTGCGCCGCGCCGCGATCGAGGCGGCATGACCGCCGCCGAGATCCTCGCCGGTTTCTCGGGTGTCAGCGCGCTGGTGGTGGGCGACATCTGCCTGGATCGCTGGTGCACCTACGACCCGGCCACTTCGGAACCGTCGCGCGAGACAGGCATTCCGCGCATCGGCGTGGTGAAGACCGAGGTGACGCCTGGCGGCGGAGCGACCGTGGCCAACAACCTGGCCGCGCTGAAGGCGAAGCGCGTGGCCGTGCTCGGGGTCTCCGGCGATGACGGCCACGGTTACGAACTCGTCGCGGCGCTGGAAGCACGCGGCATCTCGACCGAACTGCTCGTGAAGCGCGCTCCAGTCCCGACCTTTGCCTACACCAAGCTCGTCAATCTGAGGACGGGCATCGAGGACCAGCCGCGCGTGGACCATGTCTCCACCCAGCCTCTCCCCGCCGGGATCGAGCGCGAGATCCTGTCGCGTCTCGAATCCGCCGTGACCGGCTTCGACGTCATCTTCGTCGCAGACCAGGCCGAGACCGGCCAGGGCGCGATAACGCCGGCGGTTCGAAGCCTGGTGCGGGACCTCGCGGCGCGCTACCCCGGCAAGCTGTTCTGGGTCGATTCGCGCAAGCACATCGATCAATTCCGCGGGGTCGTCGTCAAGCCCAACCGGCAGGAAGCCGACGAGGCTTGTCTGCGAGTGTTTGGACAGGTGGACTATGAACGGCTGCGAGAGCACATCGCCACCGGCCTGATGATGGTGACCATGGGAGGCGACGGCGTGCTGGTGATCGAGCCGGGGCGAACGACCCGCGTGGAGACAGCGCCGGCAGCACACCCGGTGGACATCTGCGGCGCGGGCGACAGCTTCTCGGCCGGCGCCGCCCTGGCGCTGGCCCTGGGCGGCTCACCCGTAGAAGCGGCGCGCTTCGGCAACCTCATCGCGTCGATCACCATTATGAAGAAAGGCACGGGGACGGCAACGCCGGCGGAAGTTCTGGCGGCCGAATCGTCTTCCGGGGCGCGATGAACGCCCTGGCGATCGACATCGGCGGAACGAAGTTCCGTCTGGCTCTGTTCGAGGCCGGGCAGCTTGTGCGGCGCGAGTTGCGCTTGACCAACCGCGAGGGCGGCCGGGATTGGATGCTCGAGCAACTGCGGGAGGCCGGGCGCGGCTGGCTGGCGGAACGCCCCTGCGATGCGTGTGGGATTGGCTTTGGCGGCCCGGTGGATTTCGCTGCGCAGCGCATCGCGCTCTCCACGCACGTCGGCGGATGGCAGGATTTCGGCTTGCCGGCCTGGGTGGAGAGGGAGCTGGGCATCCCGGCGGTTATGGATAACGACGCCAACCTGGGCGCTTTGGGCGAGGCCGTTTACGGAAGCGGCGCGGACAGCGACCCGCTGCTCTACGTGACGATTTCAACCGGCATAGGCGGCGGCATCGTCAGCGGCGGCCAGGTGTTCCGGGGCGCGGATTCCTATGCCGGCGAGATTGGGCACCTCACCGTCCGGCCCGATGGTCCCACGTGCATGTGCGGGGCGCGAGGCTGCCTGGAGCGGATGTGCAGCGGCTTATGGCTGGAGCGGGACTACGGCCGCTCAGCCGAGGAACTGCTGCGGAATCCCGCGTTCGTGCAGGGGTACGTAGTGGACCTCGCGCTGGGGCTGAAGTCGGCGATTATGCTGCTCAACCCCGCGCGGATCGTCATCGGCGGAGGCATCAGCAGGGCGGGCGAGGCGCTGTTCGGGCCGCTGCGCGCGGAACTGCGCCGGCAGATCACGGACTGGTCGCGGGCCCGCATCGACGTATCCCCGGCGGGACTTGGCGACGACAGCGTATTATGGGGTGCCCTGGCACTGGCCAGGCTTAAGGCTCATCAATGAACTCGTATTCTGCAACATACCTGGCACGGTTCCGCGCGACCCTCGACACCGTCGATGTGGACAAGGTCGGCCAAGCGATCGAGTGGTTCCGCGAGGCGCGCGAACAGGCGAGGCAGATTTTCGTCTGCGGCAACGGAGGCAGCGCCTCCACCGCCTCCCATCTGGCAGCCGATGTCATCAAGGGAGCCAGCTACGGCCGGCCCCAGCGCTTTCGCATCCTGTCGCTGGTGGATTCACTTCCGACGATCACGGCCTACGCCAACGATGTTTCCTACGACTGCGTCTTCGCCGAGCAACTGAAGAATCTGGCGCAATCGGGCGACCTGGTGATGGGAATCAGCGGATCGGGCAACTCCCCGAACGTGCTGCGCGCGATCGAGTACGCCAATTCCATCGGCTGCCGCACGCTGGCGCTCACCGGCCGCGACGGCGGGCAACTTGGGCCGCTGGCCCAGCTCAACATTCAGGTGAGCGAACCGCACATGGGACGGATCGAGGACGCCCACCTGGTGATCTGCCACATGATCTGCTACTACTTCATGGACACGGAGTAGTGATATGCCGAAGCCGCCGAATTGGGAAGGCCGGCGGCCGCGCGATCCCCGCCAGTTCGATGCGGGCACAGCCACGCCGTCGCTTCGGGCGGACATGGCTCTCCTGCGGCGGCTGCTGAGCCTGGCCCGGCCGTTCTGGCCATATCTGGCCGGCATCCTGCTGGTGAACCTGCTGGCCACGCCCGTGACCCTGCTCACCCCGGTCCCGGTCAAGATCGTGGTGGATAGCGCGATCGGAAGCAGTCCGATTCCGGGCTTCCTGCGCGCCGTGGTGCCTGCGTCCTTCACCCAGTCGAAGACCGATATCGTTCTGCTTGCCGTGGTCCTGCTGATGGCGGTCGCGCTGCTCGATCAACTTCAGGGATTGGGCAGCACCCTGCTCCGGGCGTACACGGGTGAACGCCTGGTGATGGGGTTCCGCAGCCGTTTGTTCCGGCACGCGCAGCGCCTGTCAATCTCCTACCATGACCGGCAGGGAACCTGGGATTCGGTCTATCGCATCCAGTACGATACAGCCGCGATCCAGAATGTCTCGATCGACGGCGTCATTCCATTCCTGACCGCGGCCTTCAAGCTGGTGGCGATGCTTTGGGTGCTCATGCGCATCGACTGGAGTCTGGCGCTGGTGGCGATGACCATCTCACCCATCCTGTTTCTGCTGTCCCGCACCTACCGGCCTAGGCTGCGAAAACAATCGCGCGAGGTCAGGAGCCTGGAGAGCTCGGCGTTGTCGGTCGTTCAGGAAGCGCTCTCGGTGGTGCGCGTGGTGAAGGCGTTCGGGAGGGAGGATCAGGAGGAGGAGCGCTACGTCCAGCGCGCCACCGAGGGCATTAGGGCGCGGGTCATGCTGGCCTTGGCCGAGGGGCAGTACGGGCTGATGGTCGGGTTGACGTCTGCCGTGGGAACCGCGGCCGTCCTCTGGATCGGCGTACGGCACGTCCAATCCGGGGCGCTGTCGGTTGGCACCCTGCTCGTAGTGCTTTCGTATCTGGGGAACCTGTATGGGCCCTTGAAGACGATCGGGAAGCAGGCTGCCAGCCTCCAGGGCAACCTGGCCAGTGCTGAGCGCGCGTTCTCTGTGTTTGACCAGACACCGGACGTAGCCGAAACTCCGCACCCACGTCCGCTCGAACGGGCCAAGGGCGCCGTGGAGTTTCAGGACGTCTCATTCGCGTATGCGGAAGGCGCGCAGGTCTTGCACGATATTGCGCTGGCGGTCCCGGCGGGCGCGCGCGTGGGCATCGCCGGGAGAACCGGAGCGGGGAAGACCACGTTGATGAGCCTCCTAACCCGGTTCTACGACCCTTCCGGGGGGCGCATCCTGCTCGACGGAATCGATCTACGCGAATACAAGCTGGCCGACCTGCGCAACCAGTTCGCGATCGTGCTGCAGGAGCCGGTGCTGTTCTCCACCAGCATAGCGGAGAACATCGCCTACGCCCGGCCCGAGGCCACTGAGGAGGAGATCGAGCGGGCGGCGAAACTGGCCGACGCTCACGACTTCATCACGGCGCTTCCCGACGGATACCAGACCCTGGTGGGTGAACGCGGCATGATGCTCTCCGGCGGCGAGCGCCAGCGCATCTCGCTGGCCCGCGCGTTCCTCAAAGACGCGCCGATCCTGCTGCTGGACGAGCCCACCAGTTCGGTGGATACCAAGACCGAGGCGGCCATCATGGAGGCCATGGAGCGGCTGATGCACGGCCGCACCAGCTTCGTCATCGCCCACCGCGCGAGCACGCTGGAGAATTGTGATGTCAGGATGGAGCTGGAGCAGGGGCGGATTGTTTCACTGAAAAGGGCCGCGCCGGCTGTGAGAGAGTGAATCTATGCTCGAGAAAGTGCGCTGGGGCGTCCTGGGCGCCGCGAACATCGCCACGCGGAAGGTGATCCCCGCCATGCAACGCGGGACCTCCTCTGAGGTGGTCGCCATCGCCTCCCGTGATCGTGCCAAAGCTGTAAGCGCAGCCGCGGAACTGGGTATTCCCAGGGCTTACGGATCTTACGAGGAGTTACTCGCCGACCCGGAGGTGGAGGCGGTCTACAACCCGCTGCCGAACCATCTGCACGTGCCGTGGTCCATACGAGCGGCCGAGGCCGGCAAGCACGTGCTGTGCGAGAAGCCCATCGCACTGAGCGTCGCCGAATGTCAGACCCTGATCGCAGCCCGCGACCGCGCCGGCGTGAAGATCGGCGAGGCGTTCATGGTCCGCACGCACCCGCAGTGGCTGCGGGCTCGGGAGTTGGCGCGCTCGGGGGAGGTGGGCGAAATGCGCGCGGTTGTGACCGCATTCAGCTACTTCAACCGAGACCCGAAGGATATCCGCAACCTGCCGGAGTGCGGCGGCGGCGCGCTTCTGGATATCGGTTGTTACTCCATCTTCACCTCACGCTTTCTTTTCGGAGAGGAGCCGGTCCGCGTGCAAGGACTCGTGGAGCGCGATCCGGAGTTTGGGACGGATCGCCTGACCTCGGCCGTTCTGGACTTCCCGTCGGGTCAATCGATCTTCACGTGCAGCACGCAGCTTGTGTATTACCAACGCGTGCAGATTCTGGGTTCACGCGGCCGGATCGACATCGAGATTCCCTTCAATGCACCCATCGACCGGCCCTGCCGCCTGTTTGTGGACACTGGCGGCGCAACGGCCCGGATCGAGGAAATGCCCGTCTGCGATCAGTACACGATCCAAGGCGACTGCTTCTCCCGCGCGATTCGCGAAGGCGGCGAAGTCCCGGTGCCGCTCGAGGCAGCGCTCCGCAACATGGCCGTGATCGAGGCGGTCTTTCGCTCGGCCCGCACGGGGCAGTGGGAGAGACCGAACGTTAGGGAACCGTGACCCTCGTTACAGGAACTCGCGGAACAGTTCGCGGCTGGGGGCGGCGATGACGCAGCGGCCCACCAGGATGCCGTCCTCGGCGGCCACTGCGGCGCCGGCCGAAACCGCGGCCTCGACGCTGGCCACGTCGCCGGTCAGCATCACGAAGCCCTTGCCGCCGATCGCCATCGCCAGGTGAATGCGGAACAGCGTGACGTCGGCCGTCTTGGCGGCCGCATCGGCGACATCTATGATGCTTGATGCCGAGAAGGTCTCGATCACGCCCAGCGCTTTGGTGCGCTCGGGCGTGAGGTCGACGGCCATCGCGATCGCCGGGAACACCGACTCGTGCACGTGAGCGATGACCCGCTTCTCGACCAGGCTGCCACCGCACACTTTGGCGCCGGCCTCCACCGAGGATTCGGTCGAAGCTACGTCCCCGCCGACCACGACCAGGTATTTTCCCGAGCAGATGGTGCGCGCCAGCAACAGTTCGACCGAAGCGGCTTTCAGCATCGCGTCCTGGGCCAGCACGCCGGCCGCAATCGACGTGGTTTCGACAAGTCCAATAGAATCGAGCGCCATTACGCCTCTCTTTCGATCGTCACCGCACCGTCAACCGCGCGCACAACGCCTTCGATGCTCGAATGAATCCTGGCCCCCAGCGCGCCCTCGGCCGGCGCGGCGAGAAGGTCGCCCACCCGCACGCGGTCGCCAGGCTTAACCACCGCCACGGCCGGCGCTCCGGCATGCTGCTTGAGGGGCAGCACCACGCGGCGCGGATCGAGCGGCCGGTCCTCGAGCGGCCCGACATTGTTGAACTCCGTGAGCCCGAGCTTCCGCATCAGCCGCCGCATGGGCGCGCGCCGCTCCCGGTTCAGCGGATGCGGCTCGATCGAGGCCGGATCGCCCTTCCAGAACAGCTTCAATTCGCGGGCCATCGGCTTGGCCTCGACGCATACGTTCTTCGGGTCCAGGTTCTCGGGACAGGCGTATAGGCTGCACAGGTTGCACTCGCAGCAGGCCAGCGTCCCGGCAATCAATTGCGCCTTGTCGCCCATAAACCCGACCGCGGTCATGGCGCGGTGCGGCTGAATGGGATGGCCCAGCAGGTAGCGCGGGCATAGATCCGTGCAGAACCGGCACTGGTCGCAGGCCGACTTGGCGATGCGCGCGGTCTGACTTCCAGGTGTGCTTGTACCAGCCGGCCAGATAATGCGACGCGGGAAGCACGACAATGCCGCCGGTGGTCTTCGTCACGGGCTCATCCAGACCCTTGGCCAGCCGCGCCATCATGACGCCGCCGAGAAGGCACTCGAAATCCGCCTCGGTCGCTCCCCCGGCCGCCTCGATGACCTCCCCGATCGACATCCCGACCGGAACCCGCAGCGTCACCGGTGTGCGCACCGCGCCCGCCACGGTCAAATACTTGTGCGTGACCGGCTGGTCCAGACCGATGTTTACCAGCGTTTCCACGTTCGCCACCACGCAGCCGACATCGCGCGGAAGCCCGCCCGGAGGGATCACGCGGCCCGTGACGTCGTAGACCAGCACGAATTCATCGCCTGCCGGGTAGCAGTCCCGGAGCGGCTGGATGCGCACGCCCGCGGCCAGTGTCGGAGCCAGTTCGGCGATGATGTCGGTGTACTTTTCCTTGATGCCGATGACGCCCTCCCGGGCGCCCACCTGCTCCATCGCCAGGCGCAAGCCCTCGAGCATGGGCTTGGCCAGATGGTGCAGCAACTCCTTGTCCTTGTGCAGCAGCGGCTCGCACTCGGCGGCGTTGACGATGAACAGCGGAACCTGGGTCTGGAGCTTGACCGCGGTGGGGAAGCCCCCGCCGCCGGCGCCGACGACGCCCAGTTCCTCTATCCTTTGGGTGAATCCGCCGGACTTTGGCTGAAGCTGATCGTTCTTTCTTCTTGACACTGACTGAAATTATATATTAAGCTGTCAATATCAGTCAATAGCAGTCAGAATACGCCCCTAATGAATATCTTGGTCGCCAATATCGGCAGCACCTCCTTCAAGTACCGCGTGCTTGACACCGATTCGTGGCTGGTGCGGGCGCAGGGCCGGATCGAGCGGATCGGCCAGCCCGGAAGCGGCTGCCCCGATTACGAGACGGCCATCCAGCGCTGCGTGGACGACATCGCTGGCGTTGGCCGGCCGCTGGGCAGTCTGAGCGAGCTCGCCGCAATCGGTTTCAAGGCCGTACATGCGGGACCGCTCGGTGGCGCGCGGCTGATCGACGACAAAGTGCTGGCGGCGATGGAGGAATTCTCCTTCTTTGCGCCGGCCCACAACCCGCCCTATATCGCCGCCATGCGGTCCTTCCGCAAGGCGCTCCCGGCGATGCCGCTGGTGGCGCTGTTTGAAACCGCTTTTTTCGATCAGTTGGACGAAGCCGCCACCGCTTACGCGGTGCCGTTTGCCTGGAAAGAGGAGTTTGGCATCCGGAGGTATGGCTTTCACGGTGCCAGCCACCGGGCCGCCAGCGAACGCGCCCAGGAAGTGCTGGGCCGCAAGGACCTGCGCCACATCTCTTGCCACCTGGGCGGCAGTTCCAGTTTGGCCGCTATCCGGTCGGGCGTCGCCATTGACACGAGCTTCGGCATGTCTCCGCAATCTGGGCTGCCGCAGAACAACCGCAGCGGCGACCTGGACGTTTTCGCCGCGCTGTACATGATGCAGAAGCTGCGCCTGGGAGTTGAGGAGATGGCGGCTGTGCTGGCGAGCCAGTCCGGCTTGGCCGGCATCAGCGGGACCAGCGGCGACATGCGCGATCTGGAGGAGGCCGCGGCGGCGGGGAGCCATCCGGCGCGGCTCGCCATTGACGTGTTCATCCGCGCGGTTCGCCGGTATATGGGCGCGTTTCTGGTGGAGCTGGGCGGGCTGGACGTGCTGACCTTTTCCGGTGGCATCGGCGAGAACAGCCCGGAAGTCCGCGCCGGCGCGTGCCGGGGGCTGGAGCGCTTCGGAATCGTTCTGGATACCGCTCGAAATGCAGCGGCTCGAGGCGAGGCGCGGATCTCGGCGCCGGACTCGCCAGTGGCCGTGCTGATCGTGCCCGCGGATGAGGAGAAGATTGTCGCTCGTGCCGTGGCGGAGGTGATTCGTGGCTGTTGATCTAAGCAGTGCGCTCACCCGGGATGTGGTCGAGCAGATCGTGCGGGAAGTGGTTCTGAAGAGACTGGGCGGCGGCCCCAAGCCAGGTCCGACGCTGGCGGTCCACGCCTCGGCGCGTCATATGCATGTCTGCCGGGAAGATCTGGACGTGCTGTTCGGCCCGGGCCACGAACTGAGCTCCGACCACCCGCTATATCAAGAAGGCAATTACGCGGCTAAGGAAACCGTGACCCTGGTTGGTCCCCGCAGCCGGCTGATCTCCAACCTGCGCATCCTGGGTCCGATGCGCAAGGAGTCGCAGATCGAGCTGGCTTTCACGGATGCGATCAGCCTGGGCATTGAAGCGCCCATCCGGCTCTCGGGCGACCTCAAGGGGACGCCGGGCTGCTTTGTCATGGGCCCGAAAGGTACGGTGCAGCTTAAACAGGGCGTGATCCGCGCGGCCATCCACGTTCACATGAACGGCGACGAGGCGGCGTACTTCGGCGTGAAGCAGGGCGAAGTGCTGAAGCTGCAGGTCGGCGGCGACGCCGGCGTGACTTTCAACCGCGTGCATGTCAGGATCGACCCCAAGTCGCGGCTGAACGTGCACCTGGACACGGACGAGGCCAATGCCTGTGGCCTGCACCTGGTGAAGGATGTCGAGCTTATCAAGTAGGAAGCGAGGTTAAGAATGAGACAAGCGTTGGGAATGATTGAGACCAAGGGTCTGGTGACGCTGTCCGAGGCAGTGGACGCCATGCTCAAAGCGGCCAGCGTAACTTTCCGGAGTTGGGAGCCGGTGGGCTCCGGCCTGGTGACGGCTTTCGTGGAAGGCGACGTAGCCGCCGTGAAAGCGGCCACGGACGCAGGAGCCGAGGCCGCCGGGCGGATTGGCGAAGTCGTGGCGGTGCAGGTGATTCCGCGGCCGCACGACGATTTGGAAGGTTTTTTCCAGGGACCGGGCGCCCCGGCGGCGAGCGCGTCGTAGGGCAGGGAGGAACAAGAGTATGAACGAAGCAATTGGTTTGATCGAAACCAGAGGCCTGGTCGGCCTGATTGAGGCCAGCGACGCCATGTGCAAGGCGGCCAGCGTGACGCTGGTCGGCCAGAAACAGATCGGCGGCGGCTACGTTACGGTTATTGTGCGCGGCGACGTCGGCAGCGTGCGCGCCGCGGTGGATGCCGGCGCGGCGGCCGCCAAGGCGGTCGGCGAGCTCCTGGCTTCGCACGTGATCCCGCGTCCGCACGAGGGACTGGTCGAAGGAATGCTGCGTTAAGGAGAGATGGAAATGGCGCAACAAGCAATTGGAATGATCGAAATCAGAGGACTGGCGGCGCTGGTCCAGGCGACTGACGCCATGCTGAAGGCCGCGAACGTCAAATTCCGCGGCTGGAAGAAAGTGGGCAGCGGACTCTGCACGGCGTTCGTGGGCGGCGATGTGGCGGCGGTCAGGGCGGCGACCGACGCGGGGGCGGCGGCGGCCAAGGCCATGGGCGGCGAGATTATCAGCGTCCATGTTATCCCGCGGCCGCACGACGAACTCGGCACGGTTCTGCCGAAGTAAGCCGGCGTCTCCGCGGAGACCGGGAGGTAAAGCTGTGTTTCTGGCAAAGGTGATCGGCAACGTCGTCGCGACGCAGAAGAACGACAAGCTCCAGGGGATGAAGCTGCTGTTGATTCAGCCCTACATCAACAAGGAACAGGCAGCTGGTGCAATCGGGCAGTTCGGTGGTGGCGGTGGATAGCGTGGGCGCGGGTTCGGAGAGTGCGTGCTGTTCACGCAAGGCAGTTCGGCGCGCCTGACGCCCACCACCAAGGATGCGCCGGTCGATTGCGTGATCGTGGGGATCGTGGACATGATCGAGGTCCGCGGCGAGAAAGTGGAGAAACCCTAATGGTCGATAGAGAACAGATGGTCGCCGAGATCGCGCGGGAGGTCGTCGCGCGGCTCCAACTGCATTTGGGCGGAACACCGGCCGCGGCGCCGGCGGCCCGGCCCGCGTCTCCGCGCCCGGCGACGGGCGACGGGGTTTTTGCGACGGTCGATGAAGCCGTGAAAGCGGCCGGGGAAGCCCAGCCGAAAGTAGCGGCCATGAGCCTCCAGGACCGGGGCCGGATGATCGCCGTAATCCGGCGGATCTGCGACGAGCAGGCCGACGAACTGGGCCGCATGGAGATGGAAGAGACCAAGATCGGCCGGCTGGATCACAAGATCGCCAAGCTGCACGCCTTGAAGTTAGTGGTCGGCGTCGAGCAGATGGAGCGCATTCAGGCTCGCGCCGATACCTCGGGGCTGTGCGTTGTCGAACGCGCGCCCTGGGGCGTAATCGGCATGGTGCTGCCCGCCACGCACTCGGTGCCGACCATGGTGAGCAACGCCATCAACATTCTGGCTGCCGGAAACACGGCGATATTCAGCCCGCATCCGGCCGGAGCCAAGGTCGCCGCCTACGCCTTGAAGCTGTTCAACCGCGAGATTGAGCGGACGGTGGGCGTATCGAACGTAATCACCACACTCGCTGAGCCGACCATCGAGACAGCGGAGCAGATTTTCCATCACCCCAATGTCGCCCTGATATGCGTCACCGGCGGACCGGCGGTGGTTAGGGCGGCCATGCAGGCGGGCAAGCGCGTGATCGCCGCGGGGCCAGGCAACCCGCCGGTGGTGGTGGACGAGACGGCCGACCTCGACAAGGCGGCGCGGGACATCATCGCCGGTGCGGCCTTCGACAACAACCTTCTGTGCATCGGCGAGAAGGAAATCTTCGTAGTGGCATCGGTCGCGGACCAGTTCAAGCGCGCCATGAAGGCGGCGGGCGCCTACGAGCTTGACCGGCAGGCGATTGAACGGCTGACCAAGGCCGCCTTCACCTTCGAAACCGAAGGCAAGGGCTGTGGGCGGGCGCACGTGAAGAAGGACTTTGTCGGGCGGGACGCCGCCGTGCTGGCGCGGGCCGCCGGTGTGAGCGTGCCGGCTTCGACGGAACTGCTTTTCGGCGAAACCGAAGAGAACCACGCCTTCGTGCAGGAGGAGCAGATGATGCCGTTCATCCCCATGGTTCGCGTCCCGGACTTCAACGCGGCCGTGGCGGCAGCGGTCCGGGCCGAGCACGGCTACCGGCACACCGCAATCATCCACTCGCGGAATCTGGACAACGCGACCATGATGGCGCGGGCGATGAACACGACGCTCTTCGCCCATAACACCTCCAGCATGGGTGCGCTGGGCGTGGACGGACCGGGCTATTACAGCCTCAGCATCGCCACGCCGACGGGCGAGGGCGTCACCACGCCGCTCACCTTCACGCGCGAACGGCAGATTGCGATCGGCGGCGGAGCGCTGCGGATTATTTGAGGCGGCATGTACCTGGCACGCATCGACGGCACGCTGACCACCGCTAAGAAGCACGGCACGCTCCAGGGCGTGCGCTTCCTCATCGGCCAGAGGCTGGAGCCGGACGGCTCGGCCAGCGGAGAGCCGCTGGTGATTATCGACCGCCTGGGCGCCCGCCGCGGCTCCACGGTGGTCGTCTCCACCGACGGGGACATCGCGCGGCAGTGGCTTGGCAACAACACGCCGGCGCGGCTGATGACGGTGGGCATTGTCGACCAGGTTCACATGGACGGGAATTGATGAGGATCGGCATCGTGCGCGGCCACGTGGTGCTCAACCAGTCCATCGCGGCGCTGCGAGGCACGCGACTGCTGGTGGTAGAGCCCGTAACGGCCGAGAACCTGGAAGCGGGGAACGGTAAGGGCGGGGGCAAGGCGCTGATTGCAGCCGATCACCTGGCGCCGGAGGTTGGCAGTATGATCGCTTTCACGGAAGGCCGGGAAGCGGCGAATCCCTATTGGCCGAAGGCGGTGCCGGTGGACGCCTACAGCGCCCTGATTGTGGAGAGCGTGGACTTCAAGTCGCCCTCCAAGGAAGCGGATGGTAAGAAATGAAAAGCGTTGACTTGAGCGGACAAAAAGTGATCTCCGTGCGGGACGTTGACTCCGCCAGCAAGGCCGGGGCCACGGAATTGGTAATCCGAGAGGATGCCCTTCTCACGCCCGCGGCTCGGGACGCCCTTCTGCGATGCCAGTTGGCCGTGCGAACCGGCGGCCAGCGCGGCGACGGCGCGGCTCCGAAAGCGGGCGCCAAGCCCGCCCCGGTCAAGGCCGTCAATCCGGAGATGGAGCGGCTGTTCCGCTCGCCGGAAGCGCAGGCCATCAAGGAGGAGATCTGCGCCGCCGGCCACAAGCTCTGGCAGCGAAGCTACGTCGACGGCAACGGCGGGAACATCTCGTATCGCCTCGGCGAGAACGCCGTGCTCTGCACGCCGACGCTGGTCAGCAAAGCGGACCTGACACCGGAGGATCTCTGCCTGGTCGATCTGGAAGGCAACCAGCTCGCCGGCCTCCGGCCGCGCACCAGCGAGGTTCTGCTCCATCTGGAGATTTATAAGCACGTTCCGCAGGCCAAGGGCGTGGTTCACTGCCATCCGCCGCACGCCACCGCCTACGCCATCACCGGCCACGTGCCGCCGCCGTCGGTCATTCCGGAGTTCGACGTGTTCGTGGGAAGCGTCGCCCTCTCGCCCTACGAGACGCCCGGCACTCAGAAATTCGCCGAGACGGTGATCCCATTCGTGAAGAGCCATAACACGATACTGCTTGGAAACCACGGGGTCGTCTGCTGGGCCGACACGGTCACCCACGCCGAGTGGTACGCCGAAGTTCTGGAGACTTACTGTTGGACCCTGCTGATCAGCCGCCAACTGGGCGTGCCCTATACCAGGATTCCCGCCTCCAAGGAGCAGGACTCTGCTGGACATCAAGAAGCGCCTGGGCCTTCCGGATGCGCGCTTCGACATGCAGGAATGCGTGCTTTCGGACATGTCCGAGCATCCCGGCGCAATCGCCCTGACTCTTCCCGCGGCCTGCGGGTGCCCGAAGCCCGCGGCGGTGGCCGGCGCCGTGAGCAACGCCGAGATCGAATCCATGGTGAGTGCCGTGACGGATGCGGTCATGGCCGCCGTGAAGCGGGGGTAATCAGCGCCAGTGAAGGCCGCCGGAAGGCATCTGCGCATATTGGAGTTGCTCGAGGCGCAGGAGTTTGTTGATCTGGAGACCCTGTGCCGCGAGCTTGACGCGTCGGATTCCAGCATTCGCCGCGATCTCACCGAACTCGATCAGCGTGGTGTTCTGAAACGGGTTCACGGCGGCGCCCTGGCGATCAAACCCCGCGATAATCTGCTGGATTTTACCTGGCAACGCGCCCGCAACGCCGAGGAGAAGCGCCGCATCGCCGAGTTAACGGCGAACCTCGTGGAGGATGGCCAGACCGTGCTCCTCGACGGCGGTACCACGACGGCGGCAGTCGCCGCCCAGTTGGTGAACCGGAGCCTGAACATCATCACCAACTCGCTCGCCATCGCGGAGATTTTCAAGGACGCGCGGCGGATCGAACTGGTCCTGACCGGAGGCTATCTATACCCCCGGCTGGAGATTATGCTGGGACCGGTCTGCGAGCATGCGCTGGACGGGGTCGCGGCGGATCTGCTCATCATGGGAATCGGCGGCGTCACGGAGGCCGGGCTCAGCAACAACAATACCCTCCTGGTCGGCTCCGAGCGAAAGATGATCGAGGTCTCGCATAAGGTGATCATCGTCGCGGATTATACGAAGTTCGGCAAGGCGGCGATGGTGCACCTTGCGCCTTTGGAAGCCGTGGACATCGTGGTTTCGGACGCCGCCCTTGCGCCGGACTACCAGGAACTGCTCCGCGCTAAACAGATCGAGGTACTGCTGGCATGAGAAAGTTCTGGTGCCGCCGGGCTTCGCTTGCACTCGGGGAGCGGCTATCGTATCCTCGCTAGTTGGAGAAATTGGAGGTTTGACTGTATGAGAAACCGTTTGACGGTGTTGTCTTTATTGGTCATCTTCTGCGTCGCAACGCTCCTGGCGGCGGACTTTTGGAAAGCGAAGAAATACACGGAGTGGACCGACAAGGAAGTCGACAAGATGTTGAACGATTCGCCGTGGGCGAAGAAGACCGACTTCACGCTCACGGGAGGCGGAGGGCGCGGCGGCGGCGGTGCACGCGGCGGCGGGGGTGGCATGGCGTTTCTCTCCCCGCAGGATGAGGGCGGTGGCGGCGGCGCGGGCGGCGGCGGGGGTGGCGGCGGCCGCGGCGGCGGCGGGGGTGGCGGCGGCCGGGGCGGCGCGGGCGGTGGCGGCTCACCGGTGGTCGAGTCCCTCGTAAGATGGCAGACTGCGCTCCCTATCAGGCAGGTGATCGCCCTGGCGCGGGTCAAGGCCAAGGCTATTACCGCCGAGGAGGCCGACAAGGCCCTGGGCCAGGAACCGACGCATTACGTACTCGCCCTCTACGCCCTCCCTGCTTCGGCACTGCGCACCGAGGACGAATTCAAGGCGGGCGCCGTGCTCAAGATCAAGGGCCAACCCGACCTTCTGCCGGTGCAGGTCACTTTCCAAAAGCTACAGGGGGGCGGTCATGTCTTCCTGTTTTTCGCAAAGACGGGCGCCGGAGGTTACACGATCAAGTCCAGCGACAAGGACGTGGAATTCGTGTTGAAGACCAAGTCCCTAAGCGGCAAGCGCAAGTTCAGCCTCAAGGACTTGGAGTACAACGGCAAGCTGGAATTGTAGACCCTCGACGGGGCAGGACGGTGGGGGTGGCTGCGTGACTTCGGCCCGCAAGGCGTACACTGTCTTTTCGTTCTTTTTTGGGAAGGAATCTTTGCATGAGCTACTTAGCATTTGATTTCGGGGCCGAAAGCGGCCGGGCGATCCTCGGACGGCTGCGATCCGGAGTCCTCGATATGAGCGAGGTCTGCCGCTTCCCCAACCAACCTGTACAGCACCGTGGCGAGTTGCACTGGGACATCCTGCGCCTGTGGCACGAGGTAAAGAAAGGGCTGGAGAACCCGTCGCTTCCGAAGCTCGACAGCATAGGCGTCGACACCTGGGGCGTCGATTTCGCGTTGCTCGGAGAGCGCGGCAACCTGCTCGAGAACCCCTATCACTATCGCGACTCCCGCAATGACGGCATGATGGACCTGGTGTTCCAGCGCGTGCCGCGGGAGAAGATCTATTCGATCACGGGTATTCAGTCGCTCCCCTTCAACACCCTGTTCCAGTTCTACGCGGCAAACCGTTCCACTCCCAAGCTTCTCCAGAGCGCCAGCGCCCTGGTCACGGTCCCGGACCTGCTGAATTACTGGCTGAGCGGCAAGCTGGCTTGCGAGTACACCAACGCCAGCACCACGCAGTTCCTCGACGCCAGGACCCGCACGTGGGCCACCGGCCTGTTGAGCGAACTGGGATTGCCGGCGAACCTGCCGCAGCCGATCGTTCAACCCGGCACGGTGCTGGGCGCGCTGGGCCGCGACGTTTCCACTGCGCATGCCGGCACACCGGTGGTCGCGCCAGCCTGCCACGACACTGGGTCCGCCTTCGCGGCCGTGACGAACACGGGCAAGAGCGTCTTCTTGAGTTCAGGGACCTGGTCGTTGCTGGGGGCGGAGCTTCCCGAGCCGGTGATGACGCCCAAGGCGTGCGATCTGAACTTCACCAACGAAGGCGGGGTCTGCGGAACCATCCGGTTTCTGAAGAACATTGGCGGGCTGTGGCTCCTGCAATCCTGCCGGCGGGTCTGGACCGCCGCGGGGAAGGAGTACTCTTACGAGGAGCTGATGGCCGCCGCCGGCGACGATGGCTCGGCTTTCTCGTCGTTGTTCAATCCGGATCATCCGTCTTTCCTGAACCCCGCCGACATGACCTCGGCTATAAGCGAGTACTGCCGGACGACCGAGCAGCCCGCGCCCTCCGGCCCGGCGGCCTTCACCCGGGCAATCCTGGAAAGTTTGGCTTTCCGCTATCGCCACGTCATCGACATGCTGGAGGAGTTGACGGGCGTGCGGTTCGAGGAAGTCCGTATCATGGGCGGCGGATCTAAGAACCGCCTTCTCAACCAGTTCACGGCCGACGCCACCGGGCGCACCGTAGTGGCCGGACCTGCCGAGGCGACTGCGCTCGGCAATATCGCCATGCAAATGTTGGCGACCGGAGCCGTAGGATCCCTGGCCGAAGCGCGCCAGGTAATCGACCGGTCCTTCCCGACCGAGCGCTTCGAGCCCTCCGACCCGGCTCGTTGGGAGTCGCACTACCGGCGCTTCAAGCAGTACGTCGAATCCGCCGGATAACATTGGCTTACGGCAGCGCACCGGCGCTGCCGTGAGATCGTCGGCTTAGGCCATCTCATGATTTGGGACCAGTTCTACAACCCACTGGGCAGCCTGCCGGTCTCGGCCCTCGTGGCGGCGCTTCCGATCGTTGTGCTGCTGGGCCTGTTGGCCTTCTTTCACGTACGGGCGCACATGGCGGCGCTGGCTGGGCTGGCCGCCTCGCTGGCAGTTGCCATGCTTGTTTACCGGATGCCGCCGGTGATGGCGCTAGCCGCGGCGGGCACCGGAGCGGCCTATGGGCTTTTTCCCATCGGCTGGATTGTACTCTGGGCGATCTTCCTTTACGACATCACGATCGCCACTGGCACTTTCGAGACGGTCAAACGCTCGATCGGCTCTCTGGCGACGGATCGCCGCATTCAGTTGCTGATTATCGCGTTTAGCTTCGGTGCCTTTATCGAGGGTGCGGCCGGTTTCGGCACCCCTGTCGCGATTTCCGCGGCAATGCTCATCGGCCTGGGGTTCAAACCCTTGCGGGCGGCGGGTTTGGCGCTGATCGGCAACACGGCTCCGGTGGCCTTCGGATCGCTGGGCACGCCTATCATCGTGCTGGCATCGGTGACTGGTCTGCCGTTGGCGAGTTTGAGCGCCATGGTCGGGCGCCAGTTGCCCATCTTCTCCTTCATCGTGCCGTTCTGGCTGGTTTGGGCCATGGCCGGGTGGCGCGGCATGCGGGGGGTGTGGCCGGCGTGCCTGGTATCGGGCAGCACATTCGCGATTACCCAGTTCCTGGTGAGCAACTACCATGGCCCGTGGCTGGTGGACATCGTGGGAGCGATCGTCTCGATGCTGTCCCTGGTAGCCCTGCTGAAGATCTGGCGACCCCGCGATGAATGGCGGTTCCCCGACGAGCCCGCCGAGCCGGAGGCAGCGCTCCTGCAACCCGCTACGTCTTCGCGCGCCATGAGGCTGGCGTGGGCGCCCTGGATCATGCTCTCAGTTCTGGTGTTTGTATGGGGACTGCCCCAGGTGAAGGCGTTTCTCAACAGCGTTTCGCTGTTGCAAGTGCAAGTCCCGTATCTGCACCAGGCGGTCCGGCGCCTGCCCCCGGTGGTTGCCGCGGCCAGGACCGAGCCGGCCGTTTTTGTCTTCAACTGGCTGTCGGCCACCGGGACGAGCCTGATGCTGGCGGCCATCCTCTCCGGGCTGATGCTCGGCCAGGGGCCGGTCGCTTTGCTGAAGATCTTTAGTCGTACGCTCCACCGGGTCCGGTTCTCGCTGCTGACGATTGCAGCCATGCTGGCAATCGGCTATACGACGCGCTACGCGGGACTCGACGCCACCCTGGGGCTGCTGTTCGCGGGCTCCGGCGCGCTGTTTCCCTTCTTCTCGCCGATGCTGGGCTGGCTGGGCGTCGCGCTCACCGGCAGCGACACCTCCTCCAACGTGTTGTTCGGGAACCTGCAGCAGATCACGGCGCAGCAACTCGGCATTTCGCCGGTCCTGGCGGCGGCGGCCAACAGCTCAGGCGGAGTCATGGGCAAGATGATCGACGCACAAAGTATCGTCGTCGCCGGGGTAGCAACCGGGCAGCAGGGCGGAGAAGGCGACATTCTGCGGTACGTCTTTTTCCACAGCCTGGCCCTCGCGGCTCTGGTGGGGGTGCTGGTGTTCCTGCAAGCCTACGTATTTCCCGGAGTCGTGCCGTAACCGGTCACGTTCTAGTATAATAGTGGCGAGTGACGAACCCCGAGAGTGGGCGAAAGCCCACTTTTTTGTTGGTATCGGAGTTGTGAGCCGATGCAGGAAAATATCTTGTCCAAAGTCAAGGCGATAGCAGAACGCGTGGCGATCTCCGAGGGATTGGAGGTCGTGGACCTCGACCTGGTGGGCGGGGCCTCAGGCCGGGTGCTGCGAATCTACCTTGACAAGCCCACCGGCGTCACCCACGCCGACTGTGAGACGGTCTCGCAGCAAGTTGGCGTGGTTTTGGACGTCGAGGACGTGATCCCTGGCGGCCGCTATACGCTGGAGGTCAGCTCGCCCGGCGTCGAGCGGAGGCTGAGCCGGCCCCAGGATTTCGCCAGGTTTCAAGGGCAGAAGGTCAAGATCGCGTTGCGTGAGCCGCTAGCCGGCCGGCGTCACTGGGAGGGAACGCTGGCGGGTTATTCCGAAGGAGTTGTAACGCTAGAGCCGTCGTCGGGTGAAAGACTGACATTTGGTCTCGACCAGATCCAGAAAGCCAATCTCAAGTTCGAGTGGTGATCCCGTGAATGCCGGAAAGAAGGAACGGTTTGGGAACGATCTATCAGTCCATTGAGATACTGAGCAAAGAGAAGGGCATCGATCCGCAGATTGTGCTCGAGGCGGTCAAGGACGCGATGCTGGCGGCGGCCCGCAAGCACTTCCGGACCGAGGAGCCGCTGATCGCCGATTTCGACCCGCGCACTGGCTCGATCCAGGTCTTTGGGGTTCGAAGGGTTGTCGAGAGCGTCACCGAGCCGGACGCCGAGATGACTCTCGACCAGGCCCGCCGAACCGACCCGGCGGTGGAGATTGGTTCCGAAATCCGCATCCCTAAGCCCATGAATCTGCTGGGACGGATCTCGGCTCAAACCGCCAAGCAGGTCATCCTCCAAAAGGTGCGCGAAGCGGAGCGCGAGACAGTTTATCAGGAGTACTCCGGCCGGGTCGGAGAACTGGCCCACTGCACGATCAAGCGGTTTGAAGGTCCGGATGTGATTGTGGAGTTGGGCAAGACGGAAGCCAAGTTGCCGAAGAAGGAGCAATCCAGGCTCGAAAGTTTTAGCGTGGGCGAGCGGGTCCGCTGCGTGGTCCGCAGCGTCGAGAAGACCGGCCGGGACGCGGGATTGATCGTTTCGCGCGCCGCTCCCGAGCTGGTGATGCGGCTGTTCGAGCAGGAAGTGCCCGAGATTTACGACAACACGGTTACCATCAAAGCCTGCGCGCGCGAGGCTGGGGAGCGCACCAAGATAGCCGTTCAAAGCCGGGACCGCGATGTGGACTGCGTCGGAGCCTGTGTGGGAATGAAGGGAATGCGGGTGCAATCCATCATCCGCGAGTTGCGGGGCGAAAAGATCGATATCATCGAATACTCCGACGACCCGGTCGTATTCGCCACGCACGCGCTCAGCCCGGCCAAGATTTCTAAGGTTTCCATCGTCGACGCGGGCGAACGGCACATGGAAGTGATCGTCGACGACTCGCAACTCTCTCTGACCATCGGCAAGAAGGGACAGAACGTTCGGCTCTGCGCGAAGCTGATGAATTGGAGGGTCGACATCAAGAGCGAGGAAGAAAAGCGCCAGGAAGTCGAGTCGGCCATGGCGGCGCTGGTGGTTCCCGGGGCCCCGGTTTCAGCCCTTCTGGAGCACGGTCTGACGGAAAAAGTGGCCGAGAAGCTGGCCGAGGCTGGGATTGGCACCGTCGAGCAACTCGGGGCGATGACGCCGGAGCAACTCGAGGAGATCCCTGGAATCGGGCCCAAGATGGTGGAACGCATCCAACTCGCTGTTAACAGCTACTACCAGCAGTTCGAAGAGGTGCTGGAAGGCGAGACCGGCGGGGAGACGGCTGCAACGGCCGCGGAAGAAGAAGCCGTGGCGTCTCCGGAGGAGGCCGTGGCGGAGCAGGCCGAACCGGAGCCCAACGCGCCGGCTGGTGAGGCTCCTGAGAACGGGCCGCCGGACGGATTTGATAAAATAGAGGGCTCAGCATAAACGGTATGGGGCGGCGTGTGCGGGAGAGGCGGTTTCATTAGTTTTTATGGGTAAGATCCGAATAAACGAATTGGCGCGGGAGCTCGAAGTAAAGCCGTCCCGGCTGCTTGAGATGCTCCCCCAGTTCGGCGTCGCAGAGAAGAAGACCCACTCCAGCTCGATTGAAGAGGAAGCTGCAATCAAGCTGCGCCGCTTCTTTGGACTCCTTCCGCCCGAGTCCGAAGCTGAGGTTCCGAGTGCTGCCGAGGTTCCTGGTCATGGCGAGTTCGAGCCGGCCGTTCCGGCGAAGGAGCAGGTCGAGCCAACCCCCCTCGCGGCCGCGACCTTCCAGCCGGCGCCGCCCTCGGGTGGGGTCGCTGTCGAGACCGCCCCTACAGAAGTTTTTCTAGCCACTCGAGCCGCGCCGCAGAGGTTGCGGCCGCCGCTCGCTGGTACCCGGCCCGAAGCCGAGGCGCTTGCGCCTCCTCCTCCGCCCGCTCCGCCCCGGCCGGTTCACATAGCCGCCAAGCCGGTGCCGAAGGTGCCCAGACCCGGACAAATACTGACCGGACCTCGCCAGCCCCTGCCCGCTACGCTGGCGGAAATCCCGGCGACTCCAGCGGCGGTCCCGGACGGGGTAAATCGCGCGCCGGCCACGCCTGGCCCGGCACCCAAGCCGCAGGTCAGGACGGCGCTTGCCGGCCAGCCCGCGGCCCGACCGGTTGTCCCTCCGCGCGCCGATCTCGTGGCCCGGCTTACCCAGCCGAGATCGGCCCCCGGCCAGCCCGCACCCAGGGCGGTTCGGCCCGCGACGGCGCCCATTCCCGGCCAGCCCATCTACAGGGGTCCTATTCGTCCCGGACAGACCATCCGGCCGGGCAGTCCCGGTGCCCGCGTAATGAAGGGCAAGACCATGCACCCCACCTCCGCCGGGCGTCCGGAGGCTCCCTCGATCATTCCGGTCGAGCAACGCCGTCCGATCGACCGGCGCCCCGCCAGACCCGCTGCCGGTGAAAGGGAACGGGAGAGGGAGGGGCGGCTCCTGCGGCCGGCCAGCCGGAGGGAGCCCGAAGCGGCGGTGGCCGTCAACCGTCAGATCACCGTGGCCGAGGGCGTCACCGTTAAGGAGTTGTCCGAAAAGCTGGGGCTCAAGGCTAACTTCGTCATCAAGAAGCTTTTCGAGCGTAAGATTTTTGCCACGATCAATCAGACTCTGGACGTCAAGATGGCCGAGACGATAGCCAAGAGCTTCGGGGCCGTGGTCGACACGGTGAGCTTCGAGCAGGAGGCAGTCCAGGACATGGGGGGCGTCGAGGCCGACAAGGATCTCGTCAAGCGCCCGCCGGTGGTCACGGTCATGGGGCACGTCGACCACGGCAAGACCTCGCTGCTGGACGCCATCCGCGAGAGCAACGTGGCCGCACGGGAGGCAGGCGGCATCACCCAGCATATTGGAGCCTCGGTGGTGGAGAAGAGCGGCCGCCAGATTGTCTTCATCGACACCCCTGGCCACGAAGCTTTTACGCGCATGCGCGCGCGCGGCGCCAAGGTCACCGACATCGTGATCCTGGTGGTGGCCGCCGACGACGGTGTAATGCCGCAGACGCTGGAGGCTATCGATCACGCGCGCGCGGCCGGCGTGCCCATCATCGTGGCCATCAACAAGATCGACAAGCCCGACTCCCAGCCCGAGCGGGTCAAGCAGCAACTGTCCGACCGCGGCTTGCTGCCTGAAGATTGGGGCGGCGACACGGTTATGGTCCCGGTTTCGGCCAGGACCAAGGAGAACCTGGACCTGCTGCTGGAGATGATCCTCCTGGTGGCGGACATGCAGGATCTTAAGGCCAATCCCGGCCGTCCCGCCTCGGGAAATGTGCTGGAGGCCGAGCTCGACCGCGGGCGCGGGCCGGTGGCTACAGTCGTGGTGCGGAACGGAACTCTCTCGGTGGGCGACTACTTCGTTTGCGGCTCGGTGTTCGGAAAGGTCCGGGCTATGTATGGGGACCGGGGCCAGCAGGTGCGGGAGGCTGGTCCGTCCATGCCTGTCGAGGTGCTGGGATTGGACTCCTTGCCGGAGGTGGGCGACACCTTCCATGTGGTCACCGACACGGCCAAGGCCAAGCAGATAGTCGTCTACCGCGAGGCCAAACTGCGGGAGCAGGCCATGGCGCGCAATACTCGGCTGACGCTCGACCAGCTTCACGCCCAGCTCAAGGCCGGCGAGATCAAGGATCTGCCCATCATTCTGAAGGCCGATGTGGGCGGCACGGTGGAGGTGCTATCGGAGGCGTTGCAGAAGCTATCCACAGACAGGGTGAAGGTCACCGTATTGCATGCCAGCGTCGGCGCCATCACCGAGACCGACGTGCTTCTGGCCTCCGCCTCCAATGCCATCGTGATCGGATTCAACGTCCGGCCCGAGCGCACCGGCGCGCAACTGGCGGACCGGGAAAAGGTGGATATCCGACTGCACACCATCATCTACGAACTGGTGGATGAAATGAAGCGCGCCATGATAGGCCTGCTCGATCCGGTGTTCAAGGAAGTCTACAAAGGACGGGCGGATGTGCGGGAAGTCTTCCACATCAGCAAGGTCGGCAACGTGGCGGGCTGCATAGTTCAGGACGGCCTGCTTATGCGGTCAAGCGAGGTGCGCCTGCTTCGCGACAACCTGGTGGCGCACACTGGCAAGATCAGCTCGTTGCGTCGATTTAAGAACGACGTGAGTGAAGTCAAGAGCGGCATGGAATGCGGCGTCTCGCTCGACAATTTCGGAGATTTCAAGCCGGGCGACGTCATCGAGGCGTTTGTCAAGGAGCGGGTTATCCAGGAAGCGCTGGGTTAGCCAGCGCCTCCCTCCGCGCCCGGAAGTGGATGGCCCATGGCCACGATCGGCGTTCTCACTTTGGAGCTGCGGCTGGAGTACGCCCACTCCCTGAAGGAAAAGCGCCACGTCGTACAGGGGCTGAAGGACAGGCTGCGGCGCAGGTTTAACGTCGCCGTCGCGGAGATCGATTATCAGGACCTCTGGCAGAGGGCCCTTGTGGCCGCCGTCACGGTGTCCGGTAGTCATGAGCGGGCCAGCGCCGTTCTGGCTGCGGTGGAAAGAGAAGCCGCTCTGCTGCTGGGGGCCGGCCTGGTCCAGGCCAGCATCGAGTGGCTGGAGTGATTTCCAATGGAACCACGTCGGACCGAGCGGGTCTCAGAAGCAATGCGCGAGGAATTGTCCGCGATCATCGGCTTTGAGATGGAGGACCCGCGCCTCGGTGAAGTGGATGTAGCCGAGGTGATCATCGAGGCGGGCGCGCGCCACGCCAGGGTGAGGGTACACGTGGCCGGGGACGAGCGAAGGTGCGCCGACGCGCTGCTGGCCCTGGATGGCGCCCGCCGCCTTTTGCGCCGCGAAGTGGCCGAGCGGCTGCGGCTGTATCGTATGCCGGAACTGCATTTTGAGGCCGATCTGGAGGCCCTCCCTGGCGTCCGAGTGGGGAAACTGCTGAGGGAAGCCCGCAAGGGACGCCCGAAGTCCGGGCCGGCGAGTAAGAAAAGTGCTTTAGAATGAAACGATTTGTGGTACTTTTGTTACTGGCGGCGCTGTTGCTTCACGCCGGAGAACTGCTCCGGATGGAAGACAGCACCGACGCCATGGGAACCACCTTCACCGTGATCGCCTACGACGAGGACCAGCAGCGGCTTGAGCAGGGGGTGGGAGCTTCCCTGGCGGAAGCCGAACGCCTCAACCAGATGCTTACCAATTACAACCCCGGCAGTGAATTGAGCAAGCTTAACCGGAGCGCTTACGAGAAGCCAGTGCCAGTGTCGGCGGAGTTGTTCGGCCTGCTCTCGCAGTGCCTGGAATTCAGCCGCCAGAGCCAGGGGAGTTTCGATATCACGGTCGGCCCGTTGATGAAGGTTTGGGGCTTCTACCGGGGTTCCGGCAGGTTGCCGGCGAAGACCGAGATTGCCGGCGCCATGGCTTCGGTGGGCTACCAGAACATCGTTCTCGATGCGAAGACGCGCTCGGTGCGCTTCCGCAAACCCGAGATGGAAATCGATCCCGGCGGTATCGGCAAGGGCTATGCTGTCGACCGGATGATCGAGAAGCTGAAAGAGAACGGAATCAAGTCGGCCATGATTACGGCCGGTGCCAGCAGCATCTACGCCCTCGGCGCCCCGCCCAACGACAAGGGCTGGACGGTGGAGATTCGCAATCCGCGGGAGTGGGGCGAGTCGGTGGCCGACGTCCAATTGCGCGACGAATCAATGTCCACCTCGGGCGACTACGAGAAGTTTTTTGAAGTGGAAGGCAAGATTTACAGCCATATCATGGACCCGCGGACCGGCTACCCCGCCATGGGGATGCTGTCGGTTTCCGTGATCGCTCCATTAACCCTGACGAGCGAAGCCTGGTCAAAGCCGTTCTTCATCCTCGGCCGCGACTGGGCGGTCAAGAATAAACCCAAAGGACTTCGCGTGTTTCTCTGCGAAGACAAGACACCAACGGAATGCGCGTGGCTCCAATGAGCAGCAGATTCTTGGATGCCTGCCGGCGGCGGCCCACGGATGTACGGCCCGTGTGGTTCATGCGGCAGGCGGGACGTTATCTTAAGCCGTACCGCGAGATCCGCGCCAAGCACGGGATCCTCGAAATCTGCCGCCGGCCCGATCTGGCGGCGGCCGTGACGCTCCAGCCAGTTGAGATCCTCGATGTGGATGCGGCGATCATCTTCGCCGATCTGCTGCTGCCGGTCGAGGTCATGGGGCTCAAGCTGCGGTTTGCTCCCGGGGAAGGCCCGGTCATCAGCAATCCGGTTCGAACCTCGGAGGACGTCGATAGTCTGTCGATCTCCAACACCGACGATCTGGGCTTCGTCGGCGAATCGATTCAGCTCGTCTCCAAGTCCCTGGCGGGCAAGACCCCGGTCATTGGCTTCGTGGGCGCGCCCTTCACCGTCGCCAGCTACATGATCGAGGGCGGCTCCACGCGGACGTTCCTGCGCACCAAGCAGATGATGTACAACAACGAGACCCTGTGGCGCCGGCTGATGGGAAAACTGGTCGACGTGCTTGGTCCGTTCGCCTTGATGCAGGTGGCCGCGGGGGCCAAGGCGATCCAGGTCTTCGACAGTTGGGTCGGCGCTCTGGGACCCGACGATTACGTGCGTTTCGTCGCGCCGTACTCGCGCGCGCTAATTGAGAGAATCCGCTCCAGCGGCGTCCCGGTCATTCACTTCGGCACGGGCGCGGCCGGTTTCTTCCGCGAACTTCACGCGGCTGGCGGCGACGTGATGGGGGTTGACTGGCGAATTAACATCGACCAGGTGTGGATGGACATCAGCTATCGCTCGGCCATCCAAGGGAATCTGGATCCCGCGGCGCTTTTCGCGCCGCTGCCTGAACTCAAAATGAAGGTGACCGAACTGCTGAAGCGGACCGGAACTCGCCCGGGGCACATCGTGAACGTGGGCCATGGCATTCTGCCGGAGACCCCGGTGGAGAACGTCAAGGCCCTGGTTCAGATGGTCCGCGAATTCCGTCCATGAGGCAGGCGGTCCTCCTGCTGGCTCATGGTGCGCCGGAGCGAGTGGAGGACATCGAAACCTTTCTCGCCCTGATTCGCGGCGGCCGGCCGGCGGCCCCGGCTGTCGTCGAAGAGGTGAAACGGCGATACACCGCTATCGGCGGTTCGCCTTTCTCGGCTATAACCCTGGAGCAGGCCGCGGCGCTCCAGAGCCTGCTGGACGTGCGTGTCTACGTGGGCATGCGCAACTGGCGTCCATCCATTCGAGAAACCCTGGCCCAAATGCAGTCCGACGGGGTCGGGAAGATCGTTGCGATCTGCCTGGCGCCTCAGTATTCCGAACTTAGCGTCGGACTCTACTTCCGCCGCGCCCAGGAAGCCAAGAACGACCTCGGGCTTGACGCCGAGATTGTATGGACCAGGAGCTTCCACGATCACCCATTGCTGATCCAGGCGTTCTGTGAGAAGCTGGCGCCGCTGCTGCCCTCCCGGAAGGTGTTGTTTACCGCGCACAGCCTGCCGGAGAAGTACCTGGACGCCACCGACCCGTATGCTGTCGAAGCCCGGGCCACCGCCCGCGCCGTAGCCGGGCGCGCCGGGATTGAGGATTGGGACTTTGCTTACCAGAGTCAGGGGATGACGGACGACAAGTGGCTGGGCCCCTCCGTCGAGAGTGTGATTGACGGATACGCGCGGCAGGGCATAAAGGAACTTGTTCTGGCGCCGATAGGATTCGTCTGTGACAATGTAGAGATTCTTTACGATGTCGATATCCAGTTCCAGCGGCACGCCAGGGAATGCGGAATCCGGCTCCAGCGGCCGGAGTCCCTCAACGCATCTCCGGCCTTCATCTCCGCACTGGCTGCCGTGGCCGGAGACCAGCTCGGAGCGGCCTGAGGTGCGCTCAGTCGCCATAATTGGCGGAGGCGTCTCGGGTCTCGCCACTGCGTACCGCCTGGCCCAGGCGGGCATTTCATCCACGCTGATCGAGCGGCGGCCGGGCCTCGGCGGAGTCATCCGGACTGAGTCCATCGAAGGATGCGTGGTTGAGGCGGGCCCGGACAGTTTCCTCTCCGCCAAGCCCTGGGCCCTGGATCTGATCCGTGAGCTGGGGCTGTCCGGCGACGTCATCGGCTCCAACGACCACCTGCGCGTGACCTACGTGATTAAGCGCGGCCGCCTCGTACCGCTTCCCGACGGACTGATGCTGATGGTCCCGACCCGGATCATGCCCATGATCGCCACCCGGCTGGTGAGCTGGCCGTCCAAGATCCGCATGGGGCTCGACTGTCTTCGCCGGCCTGGGAAAGAAGCTCAGGAAGACCGCTCCGTGGCCGATTTCATCCGGGAGCACTATGGCCAGGAGGCGGTCGATTACCTGGCGGAGCCGCTGCTGGCCGGCGTCTACGGAGGCGATCCCGAACAACTCAGCATTTCCAGCGTCCTGCCGCTTTTTGCCGAGCTTGAACGCAAGCACGGCAGCCTGACGCGCGGCGTTCTGGCGGCGCGGCGTCAACGCCCGAAGCATGCGGAAGCCCCGCCGCTATTCCAGACCCTGAGGCGCGGGCTGGGCTCCATGATCGACGCGCTGGCCGCCGCCGCAGCTCCCCGGCTGAAGGTCATTTGCGGCACGGCCCAGGCCGTCGAACGCCGCCAGAACCGCTTCCTGCTGCGTCTGGAAGGCGGCGAACTGGAGGCGGACTGCGTGGTGCTGGCCTGCCAGGCCTATGCGGCGGGCGCCTTGCTAAGAAGCCTCGACGCATCACTGGCGGATCAGCTCTGTTCCATTCCCTACAACTCCTCCATCACGATCTCGCTGGGCTACCAGAAGAGTTCCTTCGACGGCAAGCTGAAAGGCTTCGGCTTCCTGGTCCCCCGGCTGGAACGCGGCCGCATGGTCGCCTGCACCCAGGTGGGCACGAAGTTCCCATACCGGGTGCCGGAGGACAAGGTGATGCTGCGTTGCTTCCTCGGCGGGGAGGCCGAGGAGACCGACGAGGTCTTGGCGGCGCACGTAGGGGAGGAACTGCGGCGGATTATCGGCCTGACCGCCCAGCCTTTGTTCACCAGGGTGAGCCGCTGGCCGCGCTCCATGGCCCAGTACACCGTGGGTCATAAGCAGCGTGTGGAGGCCATCGAGGGACGTCTGGAGGCGCTTCCTGGCGTGTATCTCGCCGGCAACGCCTACAGTGGAATCGGCGTCCCGGACTGCGCCAGAATGGGCAAGCAGGCGGCCGAGAAGATCCTCGCCACGCGGATCTGAATCAGCGGCGCGCCGGCTTGGCGGCGACCCCGGCAGGCGCGGCCGCCTCGTAGATGGTGGTTTCGGCGCCCACTGCGGCTCCGATACCGGCGCCGATTCCACCCCACATGGCGCCAGATACGGCAAACCCCTGACCGTACGACAACTGGCTATTGCCGGTGCCGACGGCGGCCATACCAATAGCACCCCCCAATAGGCCCATGGTGATTCCACCAATCGCCGCACCCTTTGCCCTGGATTTCCCGCCGCCGATACGGAGGATCTCCACCTTCGGCACGCTCGTGGTCTGTTTGCCACTGGTCGCTAGAACCAAGTCCTCGGAGGTAGCCTCTACGAAGGCCCCTTCGAGCTTCTTGCCGTCGGTGAGCTGCACGTTAATCTTTTGATACGGTTCGATTTGCTGAACGCGGGCCCAGTCCGAGCGCGGACTTGGCTTGGCGGACGGTTGCTGCTTCTGGGCGCTCAGCCCCGTGGCGGCAACCGTCGCTAGAATCGATAAGAGCAATGTGAACCTGTCTGGTCCTCATAACGAACCTGCCTCCTGATGGGATGATAGCAGTCGAGCTGCCGAACAGCCGATCAGCGTAAGTCAAGCGCCTCCAATACGAGAAGAGGCAAAGCCTCGGGAAAGGCTGTCACCCCGAGCTGACAGCGTCAGGAGAATCTGGCACCTGGTTCTTGACAGCGCCTCAACAATCTAGTAATCTATAGTGCAGTATGGGTGATGTGCGTCAGGAAATCGGAAAGATCTCACTCAAGGGCGAGTACGCCCTGCGCGCGATCTTTGACCTGTCCCTGCAGAAGCCCGGCGACCCCATCCGCATCGCCGACATCGCCAAGCGTTGGAAGATCCCCCAGAAGTTTCTGGAACTGATCCTGTCGGGGCTGAAGCAGGGAGGTTTCGTCGAATCCCGGCGCGGCGCCGAAGGCGGCTACATGCTGGCCCGCTCGCCGGACGCGATCACGGTCGGAGAGGTGCTCCGTTTCGTCGACGGAAGCCAGGCCGGGCGGCGCTCTTCACGGCGCGTCGCCGACGGCCCTTTTTCGGAAATGTGGCGCGCGGTGGACGGGGCCGTATCCGCGATTGTCGATCACACTACGTTCACCGAACTGGCGCGCGCCTGGCAGGAAAAATCGAGCAAGCACGTGCCCAACTGGGTGATTTAGCGAACCGGAGGGGAGATCTATGCTCTTTGAGGACAATTCACTTTCCATTGGACGAACGCCGCTGGTGCGGCTGAACCGCGTGGTGGACGGCGCTGGCGCCACGGTGCTCGCGAAAATCGAGGGCCGAAACCCGGCCTACTCGGTGAAGTGCCGCATCGGCGCGTCGATGATTTGGGACGCCGAGAAGCGCGGTGTGTTGAAGCCGGGCAAGGAGCTCATCGAGCCTACCAGCGGCAACACCGGAATCGCGCTGGCTTTCGTGGCGGCTGCCCGCGGCTATCCGATTACCCTGACCATGCCGGAGAGCATGTCCCTGGAACGCCGCAAGGTGCTGAAGGCTTTAGGCGCGAAGCTGGTACTGACCGAGGCCACTGGAGGGATTTCGGCGGCGATCAGGAAGGCCGAGGAGATGGCCGCTTCAGGGCCGGACCACTACGTGCTGCTCCAACAGTTCAAGAACCCGGCCAATCCGGATATTCACTTCCGCACCACGGGTCCCGAGATTTGGGATGACACCGCTGGCGCCGTGGACGTGCTGGTGTCGGGTGTGGGGACCGGCGGAACCATCAGCGGCATCGCGCGCTACTTCAAGCAGACCCGGGGCAAGAACATCCTATCGGTCGCTGTGGAGCCCGACACGAGCCCGGTCATCACCCAGAAGCTCGGCGGCCAGCCCGTCAAACCGGGTCCGAACAGGATCCAGGGCATTGGCGCGGGCTTCATCCCGGACACGCTGGATCTGTCCCTGGTGGATCGGGTCGAGACGGTCACCGCCGAAGAGGCGTTCGAAATGGCCAGGCGGCTGTCCCGCGAGGAAGGGATTCTCTCCGGGATGTCCTGCGGCGCCGCGGTCGCGGTTGCAGTCCGCCTGGCGCGGCAACCGGACTTCGAGGGAAAGACCATCGTGGCGATCCTGCCCGACTCCGGTGAGCGCTACCTGAGCACCGCTCTGTACGAAGGGATCACCGAGTAGGGGCACGCCGGCGGCGTGCCCACGGCCGGCGCCCGCCCTGGGCACGGCACCGCCGTGCCCCTACTTCTTCTTCTGATCCTGAAGGACGAAGGTGGTCTCGCGCTTCTTCACCAGCCCGAGCTGCTTGCGGACCTCCAGTTCCTGCTGTGAACGGTCTTCGGAGAGGATGCGAATCCGTTCGCGCTTGTATTCGTTTTCTTTCTGGAGGTTCGCGTTCCGCTCCTGCAACGCGCGGATCTCGCTCTGCTTGTCGAACACCGTGGAAATGCCGCCCTGTCCGCGCCAGCCCAGTAGCACCCAGCCCACAGCCAGAACCAGGGCCAGGGTGCTCAGAAAGGTGCGCAGCGACATTTTCATCTCTTCTTCTTTTATAATCCTCTTTTGCCGGTATTTACGCAATTATTATTCGGAAAAAACCAATGACCGATAAGATTGTCGTTCTCGCCACCTGCGCGGGGGAGGAAGAGGCTGTCAGGATTGCGCGGCGATTGGTGGAGAAGCGCCTCGCCGCCTGCGTCAACGTACTCGCCGGCGCGCGCAGCATCTACCGTTGGCGCGGCGCGGTCGAGGAGGCTTCCGAATGGCTGCTAATCATCAAGTCCCGCCGCGGCCTGGCTGCGGCAGTCGCGGCCGAGATCGAGGCGCTTCACTCCTACGAAGTCCCGGAAGTGCTCGCCCTGCCCGCCGTGGACGGCTCCGAGAAATACCTGGCCTGGATGGAGCAGGAGCTCGCTCCGGGGGTGTAGCATGCTTTCCACCAAGCCCACGCGTACACGCTATTGGGTCATCCTGTTCGCCGTATCGCTATCCAGCCTGGCCTACGTCGACCGCGCCTGCATAGGGATGGCGGCGCCATTCATCCGCAAGGATCTCAACCTCGACGCCGTGCAAATGGGCTATGTGTTCTCGGCCTTTGCGCTGGCCTACGCTCTGTTCGAGATCCCCGGAGGATGGATGGGGGACTGGCTGGGTCCGAAGAAGGTGCTTATCCGGATCGTGCTGTGGTGGTCGTTCTTCACGGCCGCCACGGGCTGGGTCTGGAGTTACGTCTCGCTGGTCGTAACGCGGTTCCTGTTCGGAATGGGAGAGGCCGGCTGCTTCCCCAACCTGACCAAAGCCATGACCGTGTGGCTGCCGCAGCGGGAACGCGTGGGGGCGCAGGGGATCATGTGGTCATTCGCCCGGTGGGGAGGCGCATTCACGCCGCCTCTGGTGATCCTGATCTTCGACCGCTTGTCCTGGCGCTGGGCCTTCGGCCTTTTCGGGCTGGTCGGCGTGATCTGGTGCGCGATCTTCCTGGCCTGGTTCAAGGACAATCCGCGCGACCACAAGCGCGTAAATGCGGCGGAACTCGATCTGCTCAGAGGCGCCGAGAAAATGGCTTCCGGCCACGCCGACGTGCCTTGGAAGAAGCTGGCCGCATCGAGGACCATCTGGTTGCTATGGCTTCAGTACTTCCTGATCTCGTACCCGTTCTACTTCTACATCACCTGGCTTCCGACCTACCTCATCGAAGCTCACCACCTGAGCCCCAGGGAGGCTTCGCGCCTGGCCGTCTTCCCCCTGCTTTTCGCCGGCGCCGGCTCGCTGCTGTCGGGTATGCTCTCAGCGCGGGTCGCCCGGTGGACGGGCAGCGTGAGTTTCGCGCGCCGCCTGCTGGGCGTGATCGGTTTCCTGGGGGCGGGTCTGCTGATCCTGCTGCATGTCCAGTTGAAAGAGCCCCTGATTGCCATGCTCGCCATGGGAGCGGCGGCCTTCTTCCACGACCTCACCACCCCCGGCGCCTGGGGGGCCTGCATGGACGTGGGCGGCAAGTACGCCGGGACCGTCTCGGGCTCCATGAACATGATGGGGAACCTGGGCTCGCTCAGTTCCCCCATCGCCATGGGATATATCCTGAAAGCCACCGGCGGAGACTGGACCATCTGTATCTACAGCGTGGCCGCCGCCTATCTGCTCGGAACCCTCTGCTGGCCGAAGATGGACCCGGTCACGCCCTTGGAAGGCGCGCGCACGTGAGGATGGAATCCCACGGTAACTCCTACTTCGTGCTGAGCAGCACAGTATCGCTGGAGTTCGAGTCGATTTGGATCACTAACGTATGAGTGCCTCGGGGCAATGACTCGGGCACGCGAAGGTTCACCTGAGCGAGTCCGGCGATGCCCGGCGTGAGTCCGGCGAAAGTGACCCTCGCCGCAACGCATCCTAGCGTCGCGCTGACAGGAAACGTTGCCTCTGACAGAACGCTGTTGGATAGGGGGACACCAGTGGTGGGGTGATTGGTGACATCTCCCAGACCCGTCAGGTACACAATGACCTCCGATCCCGCGGCGGCGGGGTTCTCCGAGGTGTTCAGGCTGAAGTCCTCGTTCTCCGCTATTGCATGCTGGTCAGCAAAACGGAAGATCCCGGGTGCGCTGCTCCTCAGGGTGGTATGAACAACTGGCAGGCTGACCCCGTTGACTCGAACCACCACGTCGGCCGCAGCACAATCGGAGCCGTCGCCTTCACAGGGTGCCACTTCGTAGGGAACCTGCGCGTTGATCTGGTCCGGGCTTATGTAAAGAAGCGGTGCGGAATGACCGCCGAAACTCACGGATACGCCACCCATATACGTCGGTAGCGGCGAAGTAACGTCAGGCGAGTATGTGAAAGTCGCCAGGTTTGCACCGAAAATGGAGAAGAGGCCGCCCGGCGCTACGGGCGGGCGAAAGTCCGCGGCCGAGGTCACGACCAGGGTGGATCCAGCCAGAACCAACTTCGCCGCGGGAATCAGCGCAACCCGTCCACTGTCAAACAACACCGCCACGGTTGAATCACAAGCCGCAATTGCGAGCGCCTCGCTTTCAGCCGATAGGCTATATGATCCAAGGGGAGCTAACGTCGAAAGGACGTATCCCAAAATCTTGACACTCGTCCCTACTTTTCCGGTAACAAGGTAGAGTCGATCCTGAGCCGCGTCGCAAACTAGCGCCTTGCCATAGACGCTCGAGCCCAACAGGTCGGCTACGATTCGGTTCGAAGCCGGATCGTAGACTTGTCCGTTCGACGTGTAGACCAGAGACCCGCACATCATCCAATCGTTAAAACTCCGAAGCGTATTCTGCGACTGTGACCAACCCGCAACCCCATCAGAGGTGACTGACAATGATGCATTAGGGGCGACAAAAACCGACGTGCCGTCGGGCGCCAGATTCAGGCGCCCCGCTCCGCTGAGGAGTAGAGAGGTTCCCGCGATTTTCGGTCTCGGCTCGCACTCATCCAGCACGGCCACGAAGTATCGTGAATTGGACGGATCGCGAAAGCCCAGGCTCACGACAACCGAGTCGAGCGTTGTCGGCAGCGGCGCCAAGCCTTTCACAAGCAGCCCATCCGCCTGATACTCGAGCCCGTAAGAGATTACGGGAAGGTCACACGTCCGAGCTACGGTGTGCTTTCGGAGGTCGATTTGGGCCAGTCTTCCGGAGCCATTGAGGGCAAGATAAGTCTGGCCGCGCTCTCGATCTGTGGAGAGAATGCGCAAGTTGTTTCCCACCGCCAGCTTGTCAACGACCGCGCCTGTCGAGGGATCCACCCACAAGAGCGCATTTCCGTCCGGCCCGGCCTCTGGCGTTGTCGTAATCAGCAGCAGTTTCCGTTCCGAGTCGTATGCCATCGAAGCGCCGAGCGCATCCAGACGCGTCACCCCATCCGCGCCCGTACTGCCAGAGGCCGGTAATGAACGGGTCGCAGCGATAGCGTCGAACGTGAAGAAATCGATCCCTTCAGTGAGCAGCGCCACGCTGTCGGAGCCGCAGGGCACCACTAACCCATACTCGGGGATCTCCCACGTGCCAATCGACGTCAGACTGTCAATTCGAAGAACATACAGCCACTTCGAGTATGTGCCGTACAGCCAGCCAGTCTCGGAATCGACGGTTGCGTTGTAAAGGCGCACCTGGTCTACGAGCGTCAGTGTTTGAATGTCGATGACATGGCCAGCGTCATCGTAGAATCTGCTCCCCGCCCGGCGGATATGGCTCCCCAGAAGGGCGGGCTTGACTTCTCGCTGGAGGGAAAGCCCTGAAGCGGCTATCCCCAATTGCAGGATTGATGAGTTCACCACGGCGTAGACGCTCCCCGAGTCGGGTCCGAACTCGATAGAGCTTGCGGCGGACTTCAACGGTACTGGCTCTCCTACCAGGTTTCCCTTCGAATACAGTGCGATTGCGTACCGTGTAATCGCAGTCCCATAGGCAATCACCACCGTCTCGGGGTGCCCTGGCTGCACCCTCAAAGCCGTTGGCTCCGATGGCAGCACGATCCGAAGATCCACGCTAGAGGTTTGCAGATTCAGGCGAACGACGGCATCCGCCAAACGCAACTGCACGTAAATGCATGACCCGTCGTCGGACAGATCCATCGCAACCGGCTCGCCTCCCACGAGTGCCGTGGCCTCCACTCTGCCGGATGCAGGGTCAATGGTAGCGATGCTGTTGCCGAAGGTGCCGGCTGAAGTCGGCACCGCAACGTAGAGCTTCTTCCTCACCGAGTCATAGGCCGCCACGTTGTACGGCAGGTCGAGATGCAAGTGCCCCTTCTGTAGCGCAGGAGACGGAAGCGGCGTCGGAGGGACAGGCTTGAGCGCGGTCTTTGGCACGGTGACAACGGCGTTGTTTGTCGAAAACGCGAATTGATCACTGCGCCAGAACAGCAGATTCGCGGGATAGGAGTCCAGCATTGGCAGCGTGGCCGACTCAACCGTGCGGAAACTGTCCAAGTCGCATGCAGTCAGCAGGAAATGTTCCCCGTTTCTGAGCGGGGCTCTGACAGAGTATGCTCTGCGATTCGGCCCATCCGGCAACACCGCATTGATAGGGGTGCCGTCCACTCTTGCCGAATCGAAAGGGCAAACTCCCATTACTTTCTGGCTGTCCGCATCGATGACTCTGCCTTCATTGGTCAAGCAGATATCTTTCTGGCACACCATGCCAGAGTGAAACTGGCCCAACTCTCTCCGATTGGACAGGACTCGCACTCCGTCGGGCGAGGTTCCCAGGACCGTGAAGTCTCCCCCCGAACTTGAGGTATTCAGCGCAAAGAGGCGTGTCCCGGACGAATCCAACTGGAGGACGTCCGCTCTCGGGTCATAACCCCACCTGGTGAACACCGGGCGGGGAATGGCGTCGTCGTAGATCACCACAGAGTCGTTTTCGGGCGTCGTCGAGGCAGCACCGGAGGTCCGTGAAACAGCCACGGACCGGCCCGTGCCAGGCAGCACTACCATGCTCGAAACGTCGATTGGTATGCCAGTGTAGATAGATGGCGAATCAGAGTACCAGCTGAAAACCGGAATCCGCAAATCCGGAGTGAAGGAACGCAGGTCAACACGCTGGATGTAATTTGCCCCCAGGATGCTTTGGTAGAGGTAGTGGCCATCTTGGGAGATGGCCATATGCCAAGGCATGCCCCCGGTCCACAATGGAGGGCCGGCTGTAAGGCTGACAGGATCAACAGCCACAAGGGAGTTGCCACCAGGGACATTGGAGACTGCTGCGAAGATGCGGTCTGAATTTGGGTCGTACGCGATCTCGGTATTAGGAAGTGACAGGGCACGGACGCCACCCCCCAAGTCGGTTACCACCGGCGGCGGTTGCACAAAAGGCGTCAGCAAGGAGCGGTCGAAGAGGAAGATTTGCCCGTTTTCACTATCGATTCCGGCCAGTCTGTTAGGGCCCGCGATGATGAACACCTCAGGCTGACCACGCATACTTGGATTGGTGCTGGAAGTGATCCCCCCTGATTCAAACGCTCCGATGATCGTGAACTTCGTGAGGTCAAACGAGTAAATCCGCGTTGTATACGCGGCACGGCGGCCGAAATAGATAATCCCCGCGCCCTCATCAACGGCGAACCCCCCAGTGGGGAATGCCACCTCACTGTCCCAATAAGTGCCCAGGATCAGACGGTTTTCGGGGTCGATGGCGCGCGCCGGGCCGGCATTGCAGTAGAGCAGGCCACCGTGGAACTGGAGTTCGCCACCGAAGCCATAGGCGAGACCGTACAGTGGATCCCCGACAGAAGTGATCCCTTGGTCATCGACGTGCAGCTTCTGAAGCCCAAAACCCGTGCTCATGTTGTCGTAGCACCACAAAGTATCTTCAGTCGCTCCAAGCGTGAGATTATTGCAGTTCGTAGGAGGGGAGGAGGTATTTGGGGAGGTGATGTTTGGCAATTGAACACCGTTGCGGTAAACGGCAATGCCAATATGGCCGCCGTGCTCCGTGCTTTGAGAGATCGCGATCGTGTCATGCGTACTGCGAATCACCTTCAAGCCGACGGAGTGCCTCACGCTCCCCGGCTCCATGCTGCTCGAATCGGTCGGCTGGAAGCTGACAGTGAAAGGTGGATCCACCGCGTGGTCTGCAAGCCGGATTCGTTGCACGGCGTTGTCCCCGCTGAGAGCGACAAACAGGTACTCCCCGTCGTCGGAAGCCGCCATCCGGCCTGGGTCAACCCCAACCGGAATCGAGCTCACTACGGAGCCGTCTGCAGGGTCGAGAACTGCAATCGTGTTTGGCAGTCGCGGCGAGCTCGCCGCGATGCTGGCGTATAGCATCTTGGAGGCGGTGGAGTAGTAGAGATCTTTGGTGACAAGGTCCGGAACCTTTATCACCTGGGCCTGGGCCGCGTTCGACATCAGTAGCAGGGCGCAGCAGAGGTTGCGCACTATCGGATTCGGTCTCATCTCGAAACGAATAGGCCAATTTGTCGTGATTGACATTAATGAACCTTTATTTGGCGATCAATTAGTATATACTACGCACCCACTTCCTGAGGCGACACGACCGGCTTCATGCCACCGCTGGATTGTCTGCCGCCTGCTTCCGGTCGCTCGGGGGTGTTACCCCGGCTCGCTGCTGTCCGGGATGCTCTCGGCGCGGGTAGCCCGATGGACCGGCAGTGTGAGTTTCGCGCGCCGCCTACTGGGCGTGATCGGTTTCCTGGGGGCGGGTCTGCTGATCCTGCTGCATGTCCAGTTGAAAGAGCCCCTGATTGCCATGCTCGCCATGGGAGCGGCGGCCTTCTTCCACGACCTCACCACCCCCGGCGCCTGGGGGGCCTGCATGGACGTGGGCGGCAAGTACGCCGGGACCGTCTCGGGCTCCATGAACATGATGGGGAACCTGGGCTCGCTCAGTTCCCCCATCGCCATGGGGTATATTCTGAAGGCCACCGGCGGAGACTGGACCATATGTATCTACAGCGTGGCCGCCGCCTATCTGCTCGGAACCCTTTGCTGGCCGAAGATGGACCCGGTCACGCCCTTGGAAGGCGCCGGCGTCGTAGCGTAGGCCTCAAACGACCGTTTGAAGTCGCTGCCAGGCGCGTTCTGCTGAACAGGGCCGGCGACCGTTAGCGGACTTCCGGTGGTTCCTCGCCGAACTCGCGGGCGAGCATGTCCGCCACAACCTGCCGCAGCACCGGAATGTCGTCCACGGCGGCCGCCCAAAGGACGTTCCAATCGAGCCCGAAGTAGACATGCACGATGCGATTACGGGCTGCAACGATCTCACCCCAGGGAATCTGCGAATAGCGCTATCGTAAGTCTTCCGGCAAGCGACTGATGGCCTCACCGATCACCGTCAAGTGATGCAGGAGCGCAGCCTGCAAGACATCATTGCGGAGCAGGTCCGTGCGTGTAACCCCCTCCGTCATCGACAGGATGCGAGAAGCGGAAATGTAGATATCCTTCAGGAATGCGGGCTCACGCCGCGTAAAGGATCTTGGCGTCCTGCATTACGTGCGGACGAATCCGCGGCTTCAAACCAAGCTTCGTCACCAGATCGACCTTGCGCCCAATCAGAGCGGAGAGTTCCCCTTCCATCGCGGCGAACTTGAACAGCCCGATTCGCGCGTCCGGATCGAATTCCACCAGCAGGTCGATGTCGCTGTCTGGCCGCATCTCGCCGCGCGCCGCCGAACCGAACACCGCGAGTTCCCGCACCTGGTACTTGCGGCAGATCTCGGCGATCTTCTCGGCCGGCAGCTCGATTCCGGGAGCCAGCGTCATCTCAACCCTCCGCCTCTATTATGGGCTCGCTAGCCCGCGCTCTTCAGGAACTGCTTGATGCCGCGGCAGGCTTGCCGGGTGCGGTGCTCGTTCTCCACCAGCGCGAAGCGCACGAAGCCCTCGCCCAGCGGGCCGAAGCCCAGCCCCGGTGAGACCGCCGTCAGCGCCTTCTCCAGCAAGAGCCCGGAAAACGCGACCGAGCCGGCCTCCCGGAACGGCTCCGGGATCGGCGCCCACACGAACATGGTCCCTCGCGGCGGCTCCACCACCCAATCGGCGCGCCCCAGGCCCTCGATCAGCACGTCCCGCCGGCTCTGGTAGATTGCGCGGATCTTCTCCGTCTCCTCCTCGCATTCCCGCAACGCGATAATCGACGCGATCTGAATCGGCTGGAACACGCCGTAATCCAGGTAGCTCTTGATCCGGGCCAGCGCGCCGATCATCTTCTGGTTGCCCAGGCAGAAGCCCACCCGCCAGCCGGGCATGTTGAAACTCTTAGACACCGAATAAATCTCGACCGCCACTTCCTTGGCGCCTTCCACCTGAAGGATGCTAGGCGGCTGGTAGCCGTCGAGGCCGAGGTCGGCGTAAGCGAAATCGTGCACCACCATGGTGCCGTGGAACGAGGCCAGACGGATGATCTCCTTCATGAAGTCCAGGTCCACGCACTGCGTCGTCGGGTTGTGCGGGAAGGAGATCAAAATCATCTTTGGCTTCACCGCCGAGGTCCGGTAGTGGTCCTCCAGACGGCTCAGGAAGGAAGCCGGATCGGGCATCGGCATGGTGCAAGCCTTCCCCTCGGCCATGAGGACTCCATACTGGTGGATCGGATAGCAGGGGTTGGGGCTGACCACCTCGTCGCCGGGCCCGATGACGGCGAAGAGCAAATGCGACACCGCATCCTTTGCGCCCATGGTCACAATCGCTTCGCGCTCCGGGTCCAGGTCGACGCCATAGTGGCTCTTGTAGCGCTTCACGATCTCTTCGCGCAGCCGCGGGATTCCTCTCGACATCGAATAGCGATGGTTCCGGGGGTTGCGCGCAGCTTCAATGAGCTTGTCGACCACGGGCTGCGGCGTCGCCCCGTCCGGGTTGCCCATGCCGAAATCGACCACGTCCTGCCCGGCCGCCCGCAACTGGGCCTTCATCGCCGTCACTACGGCCAGCACATAGGGGGGCAGCTTCTGAATGCGGTAATACTCTTCCGTCGATAAAGCCATGTTTTATTCTATAGAGAACCGGCCCGGCCGTGGAGCGCCGGAAGGCCCTTGGAAGTAGAATGGAAGGCGGCCAGGATCCGAAGACGAAGATTCTGGTCAGGATGAAAACTCATGAAATGCCTCGCCGGCCTCCTCTTGCTGGTTCTGCCAGCGGTCTCGGCCACCGTAACGGTGGACGCTTCGAAGACCGGGGCGCCGATCTCGAAGTACATCTACGGCCAGTTCATTGAACACCTGGGCCGCTGCATTTACGGCGGCATCTGGGCAGAGATGCTGGAGGATCGCAAGTTTTTCTACCCGATAAACGGCCAAGCGCCGGCTTGGGAAATGTTCAAGCCCGGCAATCGCTCCTACGATGGCGAGGGACATCCATACGAGTTGCTGGTCCGGTCGCCGTGGATGATCATCGGGCCGGCGCAGGGCGTCCGCATGGTCGCGGCAGGCGCGTACGTTGGAGAGCACACGCCGGAGATCGCTTTGCCCGGTAAGAGCGCTCCCGCCGGACTAATGCAGGAGCGGCTGGGCCTCGTCGCCGGCAGGGAGTATACGGGCCGCGTGATACTTTCAGGCGCGCCCGCCGCCGGACCCATCGAGGTCAGTCTGGTGTGGGGTGGCGGGGCGACGATGCGGCAGACGGTGGTCATCGATAAGATCACTGGGGAGTACACCAAGTTCCCGCTGCGATTTCGCGCGGGAGGCTCCACCGACAACGGCCGGCTGGAAATTGTATCGAGGGGCTCCGGCTCGTTTCGCATCGGCACGGTATCGCTGATGCCGGCCGACAACATCTACGGATGGCGCGCGGACACTCTGGCGCTGCTCCGGGAGTTGAACTCGCCGGTGTACCGTTGGCCCGGCGGCAACTTCGTCAGCGGTTACAACTGGAGGGACGGCATTGGCGATCCCGACCAGCGGCCGCCGCGCAAGAACCCCGCCTGGAAGGGCATCGAGCACAACGATGTCGGCATACACGAGTACATGGCCTTGATGCGCGAGATCGGCGCGGAACCCTATATCGCCGTGAACACCGGCCTGGCCGACGAAACCGCCGCCGCGCAGGAGGTGGAGTACCTCAACGGCTCCGCCCGCACGCCCCTGGGCAAACTTCGCGCACAGAACGGCCACCCGCAGCCGTTCGGAGTGAAATGGTTCGCGGTGGGCAACGAGATGTATGGCGACTGGCAGCTCGGCAACATCCCGCTCGAGGAGTACGTGAAGAAGCACAACCGCGTGGTGGAGGCCATGCGCAAGGTCGATCCCGGCGTGCAGCCGGTGGGCGTCGGCAAGCGTGGGCCGGTGGAGCGAGCAGATGCTCACCCAGTGCGCCGGGTTCATGAATCTCATTAGCGAGCACCTTTACTGGCAGAACCGGCCGGACCTGGCGGCGCACGTGGCCCAGGTTCCGGCCCAGATCCGCAAGGTGGCCGAGGCCCACCGCGATTACCGCCGCCGGCTGCCTTCGCTCGCCGGCAAAGACATCCGCATCGCCATGGACGAGTGGAATTACTGGTATGGACCCAATGACTTCGGTGAGTTGGGCGTGCGGTACTTCGTGCAGGACGGGCTGGGGATGGCGGCCGGGCTCCACGAATTCTTCCGCAACTCGGACATCTATTTCATGGCCAACTACGCCCAGACCGTAAACGTGATCGGCGCCATCAAGACCACGCCGGTGAGCGCGGAGCTGGAAACCACCGGATTAGTATTGAAGCTCTATCGCCAGCGCTTTGGCGTGACTCCGGTCGAGGTGACCGGCGTGGCGGCTCCGCTGGATGTCGCGGCCGCCTGGACGGCCGACAAGTCGGCCCTGACGGTGGCCATCGTGAATCCCAGCGACCAGGCAGCGTCCATCGAACTGGCGCTCAAGGGCGCGCAATTGACCGGCCAGGGGATGAGCTGGGTGATCGCCGGTCCCGATCGGTTGGCTCACAACGATCCGGGCAAACCGCGGGAAATCGACATCCGCCAGGAACCCTATCGAGGCAACGGCGAACTGCGTGTGCCACCGCTAGGCGTCGCGGTCTTTGAATTGCCGGTGCGGTAGAGCTCCCGCGACGCGGCCTGTGCGGCGGCAAAAGCCCGCGGCATACTGAAGCCGATCTCCGCGCACTCGCTCGACACCTCGCCGAGTATGGCTTTCTTCGAGGGCATCCCCTGAACCTGTTCCCACATGGCCTCTGGAGCCGCGGCATTGCGTGTGTCGGACGGGAAGCTGAGGCCGGCGGCCGTGCTCAACCAGTAGACTTGGTCGGCGCAATACAGCGCGTGATCCAGCCTGCTGGTCCGCGCGACACCGGGGCGATCGTCGTGCGCGTTGACGGCATGCGCGACAGCCTCGCTGAAACCAAGCTCGCGGAGGATTTGAGCTCCGACCACGCCGTGCCTGGAGAGATCGCTGGCGGTCGTGCCGATATCGATGTCATGCAACAGACCGGCGAGCCCCCACTCGTCCGCGCCGTCGCTCTTTGCCGCGGCCAGCTCGCGCATAATGGCTTCGACGGCCCGCGAATGGTTCAGGTATTTCTCCTCCCCCACCCTCGCTCGCAGCGCATCCCAGGCCCGCGCCCGCGTCTCCTCGGGCGTCGCTGCGGCTGCCCGGCCCGCCCAGGGTGTTGCCAGCAAGACGCAGAGCGCAACTACGCTCGTTGCCCGATTTCCCTGCCACCACGGCATCATTTCTTCGGGTTCTCCGCCAGGTAGTCCTTGAGAAAATCATCGACGAGCTCGGCCGTTGTTTCCCTGACGTTGGCCTCCAGCTTCGCCTCAGGCGTGATGCCAGCCATCGCACCGCCCCAAGTTGCCGCTTTGTTCACGCTGGTCTCGGGCTGCCGCTTAAGGATTACAGGCTGTCGAAAAAACAACGAAACGCTGTAAACGAAGGATCGGGTCTGCTCGAGGTAGACGCAGTTCGCGTGCAGCTCGAGGTAGATTCCGGGGGACTGACTCGGGTCAACCACCCGGAGGCCGTTTTGCTTGAGCTTCAATTCAACGTCCTGCCGGAGCTTAAGCTCTGTGAGGCCGGTCCTCTTTGCGTCCGCAGCCAGGTCCCCCACCACGACACCCAACTCCGAAAGGCCTCTAAGCCCACTGTCGGGAGCCGCCGCCTTGAGAGGAAGAAGCAGCGAGACCAGAACTGCCACCAGAGCGCAGTAGCGGAGCACCAAGATGCCCTCCAGTGGCAATTGTGGCACAATTCCTTCGCAGTTTCTCTGGAGGTCAATGAGACACAACAGGATAGGTTCGAAAACTTCTGAGACGGCACACTACGGTCCGAGCGCCCGTTGCTGCACGTATCAAACGCCTACCCGGCAGGTCCTATCAATTCTACTTAAACAACATCGGCGCCAATTCGTTGAGATAGATGCGCCAGTTTGCCCAGGTATGCCCGCCGGGGCTGATGGTGAACTTGTAGGGCATCCCGACTTTCTTCAGCATCTCTTCCAGGTTCTTGCTGTTCGTCAATGCGCCCGTGTCCGCCTCGCCGCAGCCGATGTAATACAACTTCACGCCGGCCTTCTTGATGCCCTGCAACTGCTCGGTGATGTCGTTGCGCGAGCCGGAGCTTAGGACGCCGATGTAGCTGAAGACCGCCGGGTGGGCATTCGTGGCCGCCACGGTGTGGCCACCCCCCATGGATAGTCCGGCGATTGCCCGGCTGTCCTTCTTGGCGATGACCCGATAGTTCTTCTCGATGTAGGGGACCACGTCCTTCACGAGGCTCTCGGGGAAGGGCGCTGGCGTCGTAGCGCCACGGCCCGCGGCGGGAGCGCCGGGAGTCGGCGCGGGAGCCGGCGGGGCTGCGGTGGCGGCGGGCGTGGCGCCGCGTCCAGCGGCAGGAGCGGCGCCGCGGCCCAGGCCGCCTGCCCCGATCTCGCCGGGATTCCCGAAAATGCCCTGTGTGCTTTGTCCGGGAACGATCCCGTAGCCCGGAGCCATCTTCTGGTTGGCGTTGCCGTTGGTCATCACAACCAGCATCGGCTTCGCTTTGCCGGATGCGATCAGGTTATCCAGGATCACGCTGGCCCGGCCCATGTTGTTCCAGGCGTCTTCGTCGCCGCCGGCCCCGTGCAGCAAGTAGAGAACCGGATACTTCTGCTTTCCCGTGTCATAGCCCGCAGGAGTGTAGACGTACATGCGGCGCGTGAGCTTTAGCGTGGGAGAGTTGTACCAGACCTGGCTGACGTTGCCGTGCGGGACGTCCTTGATGGAGTAGTTCTGGGACAGCGGCCCATCAATGACAAAGAAACCCATGTACCGCGTCCCGTCGCGGAGCAGATTCGCATTTTGGGGGTCGAGCATCCCAATGCCATTGACGCTGTACGTGTAGCTCCAGAGTTCAGGCGTGAGCGGCCCCACCTTTGCCGACCAGACGCCCTGATCGTCCTTTGTCATATTGACGCCTCGTCCATCCGGCCAAGTGCCATTGAGCGTCACTTCCGTGGCGTTAGGGGCCCTCAGACGGAAGGTCACCCTCTGATCCGGCAGGATCTCGGGGGAACGGAGAGCCGGCGTGGCCGGGCCACGGCCCGCGGCTCCGGCGCGTCCAGCTCCCGGCGCCGCCTGGCCTGGCTGAGCAGGGGCCGCGGCGGGCGGCTGGGCCGACACTGCGAGCGCCAGCAGCGAAAATGCCATTGCAATCTTGATTTTCATTTCACGCCTCTCATCACGGAACGAATTGACCTGACCGATATTTTGTGCCAGTCCGATAAAGTATAGCGCGACAAAGGAATCGCCGAGGTGAGCCTCGGTATCTCCCTTCGCCTGCCTATAAGATTCGGGCAGGCCGGCGAGAACCGGGGTCCAGGCCGAGGGAAGCGAGGCGCTAGACCGATACCGGGGCGGCCGGAAGCTGGCGCGTGGCGGCACAGATCAGGACGTGGCGGACGTTCTGGCGGATCTTCCTCTTGCTGATGAGCGGAGTTTGCCTGGTAACCACCTGAGGGGGATCAGGTTCCCGCTTCGCGGCGCGGAAGGAGTCCTGTCTACACGTTATCTTTTGGGCAGCGGCACACCCAGCGTCCCCAGAATCTGTTGCTGCCGATCGTCCGGCTTGGGCAACTGCGTCACGTTGGTGTTTTCATTAACCCGGTATTCCAACAGGCACAGACGGCTCAGTGCGGCCATGGCATCGGCCAAGGTGATGGCGTGCGGGTTGGCGTCGGTGGTCCCAAACGCCGCCTGTAGCCGGCGCTCCATCTCGCGGCTGAGCTTCAGTGCCAACAGGCAGCAGAACACATGCCCTCGCGTGCGGCTTTCCTTGCGCACAAACACCGGCCGCACTTCCAGCAGACCGGTCTTCATCTGCCGGAAGTCCCGCTCCACCTTCTCTAAGCTCACGTAGCTGTCGTGCACTTCCTGCCCGCTGAAGTTCTGCTTCGGCACATCGGTTACCACCACGTAACAGCCTGCCAATTCCATGGTTCGGTCGATGGCCGCCTGGTTGCGCTCCAGCACCATCGTCCGTCCCTCCAGATGCAGTTCCACCAGGCCGGTGAGCTTGTGGCGGGCCATCCAAACCTGTAGGTTCCGCGGACCCGCTTCGGGCTGGCAGCGCGGCGACTTCTCGACCTGTTCGTTGCGCTGCTCGACCTTCCCGCTCAACTTGGCCAGCTTGTCCTCCAAGCGGTGCTGTTCCCGCGCGGCCGTGTCGTCGTTCTTCCGTAGCAGGTAACGCACCCCGTCGGCCTCGACTTCGCACACCTCTTCATGGAACAGGCCCATCTGCAGCGTGCCCGCGCTCAGGAGCCGGCGGATCTGCGGATCGGTCAGCGCGCTGATGTAGCGCAGACCGGCCTCTTGGAGCGCCTGTTTGCCTTTGCTCTTGACCATCCCCCGGTCGCCCACAAAGATCAACTCCCGGACCCCGAACTGCTCCTTCACGATGCGGATCTGTTCCACCACGGTGGTGGGATCGCCGGAGTTACCGGCGAAGACGCGCACCGCCAGCGGTTCGCCTTCGCGGTCGGCCAGCAGTCCGATGACGATCTGCAGTTTGCCACGCTTGCCGTCCCGGTTGTAGCCATACTCGCCCAGGGCGTTGTGCTGGCCTTCCATGTAGCTACTGGTGACGTCGTACAGGAACAGGGTGGGCGGGGCGCCGCGCTGTTTCAGGTACTGGCGATAGAGACTCCGTTCGATGGATTCCTGGCGGGCGCAAAGATCGTCGAGGGCGGCATACAGATCGTCCTCGTCGAAGGAGCCCAGCCCAAGCACTTCGGCGACGGCGTGATCGGCGGCCCAGCGGGTGGCCGACAAGCGCGAGCCCTGGTGGGCAACGCGGGCGAGCACTAGGAACAGCGCCAGTTTGGCGAGGCGGGTTTTGCCGAGGGCGGCGGACAGGCCGAGTTGGTCGGCGAGGTGTTTCAGCGCGAACAGAACGCCGAAAACCAGGCCGCTGGTGGGTTCGGCGGCCAGGTGGTCGAAGTCGCCGCGGAGGGCGCGGCGGAGGGCCTCGATGCGGGCGGGGTCCCACTGGGAGAGGTTGGCGAGGGTTTGTTTGACGACCCGTCTACCCCGGCGCAGGCTTTGGCGGAGGAGGATGGCGGGGGGCGAGGAGCGATTGGGGACGGTATCGATGTACATGGCCACATGTTATCATAACCAATCAGATGATGCAATGGACATCTACCTCTTACATGGGCACACAGAGCCAAGCGCGACCTCCCCTTTCGCGAAGACAACTCAGGGACTTACCCGCTACTCACCGGGGTGGAGTGGGGGGAAGATGCGTCAGGGGTTTGCCGGGATCGCCGACAGGAGTAAACTCACCAAGCCGAGTGTGTCTGACTGAAGGTTGAGGCATGTCCGGTCTCCCCGCGCGTGTGGATTCGCCTCCCATTCGTCCACGTCGAGGGCTTCGGTGCCCTTTCCGGTGATATGAATTAGGAAGTCACGCATTCAAGTCGCGGCGAGGAGGTAGAGGGTGTCCTTGCGATTGAAAGCCTGGAGGCTGCTCGCCGTCGGCATGGGGTGTGGCGCCCTTCTCAGCGGCCAGGTGTGCCGGTTATCCGTTGCGGGATTGAACCAGTCGCGGAGAGTCATCGGGCCAGTGCATGCGGAGTGTTCTGACGAGATCGTCCATACCCCTCCCTTCGGCAACTGGGGCGTAACGTCCAACTACGGGCAGAAGGGCGACAGTCATCAGTTTGACGGCTGGTGTCGTGACACCCGTGCCTGCAATAGCTCCGGCACGTGCCAGGTCAGCTGTACCTCAGGGTGGTACGAGTGGAACAGCTGCACTGATGACGCGCTGTATCGTCCGCCGAACTGCTCGTTCTACAATGCGGCCAACTGCACGGAGCAGGTGACGACCATCGGCGTCAATGTTCACGGCACGAAGTACGTCGACATCCCGGTACGGTGTCCATCAACGGCCGCGGGCGCGCCCGTTCAGGGTGGCTGCTCGGACGTCCGCGCCTACACCAGCGACACTAATTTCATGTCGCTGTACGAACTCGACCCGGCGACTCCCGATGATCTCGTCCAGACGTTGTACTTTCCGGAGACCATAGTCGGCCTTACCTGCGACGCCTGGGGTTGTGCCCCGGCCGTCAGCCCTTGGGTGGCTCCCTCGGCGTACGACAGCCCCAAGAGCCCGGCGAAGGTGTACGCGGAGCTGGCGACGGTGGTCAACTGGGGAGCCTTCGTCGATGACAATCGGGTCTGCAACGTTTCGAGTACGCCCGTCGCGTACGTTTCGGCTGCCAGTTACTTCGGGGCAGTCCTCGCGCCTGGATCCATCGCCAGCGGATTTCGCACGGGCCTGTCAGCCGTCACGCCGTGGCGGAAACGGTGCCACTTCCTACGTCTCTCGGCGGCGTCTCTCTCCAGGTCACCGATTCACTGCGAAGAGTGCACAGCGTTCCCCTGTTCTTCGTCTCCCCGGACCAGGGGAGTTTTCTTGTGCCCGACGGCGTCGCCGCGCTGGGACTGGCGGTCATCACCGTCTACCGTGGCGAGGTGCCACTGGCTTCAGGCAACGTACAGATTAACCCCGTTGCGCCGGCGCTCTTTTCCGCCAACTCAGACGGCAAAGGCGTGGCGGCCGCGCTCGCCGTTCACGTCAAGCCGGATGGCTCGCAAAGCTGGCACTATGTGTTCACGCCGGAGGCCCCGCCCGGCAGCCGCAGCACGCCCATCGACATGGGCCCCGACAACGAGACCGTGTTCCTGGTGCTCTTCGGTACCGGAATCCGAGGGCGCAGCCAGCTCTCAGCGGTACGTGCCGCGGTTGCAGGTGTTCCGGCCGATGTGGAGTACGCCGGTCCCCAGCTCGATTTCGTGGGCCTCGATCAGGTGAATCTCCGCATCCCTCGAACGCCAACCATGCCGCACGGTGAGGTGGATGTAGTGCTTACGGTTGACGAGCGGCCCGCGAACAAGGTCACGGTGAATATGAAATAGGAATCAGCTCGGCGGCGGTCCCTCCGGGTAGCTCGGATTCTCAAGTCCTGCGTCGATCCGGGAGTTGACACCAGCACCTCCGGGACGGATCTGTGGCGCGGAGGTAGGCCTCCTTCGCCAATCCGGTGTCCGCCCCCGGATCACTGGATGAAGCGGGCACAGAGGGGAGCGCCGTTATCAGCGCTCATATGGACCCGTGCTGCCGTGACACTTCAGTCCGATAGGGGAAGACTATGGGCGTTTCGGTAGCTATTTCGGCGTTTTTCATTGACCTATCGCAGACGGCTTGGGACTCATTCTCGCACTCGGACGTGTGCCGGAGTAAGACTCCAGATCACTTTTGGCACGACGTCCTGCACGGCAGTTGACAGCATACTTTCCGAGATGCAATAAGAAGGTGGCCTCCGAGGAGATCCTGACAACCTCACTACAGACAATGTGTATGTCCTAAGCGAGATCGAAGACGGCTTGCGACACCGAGGCCTAATCGCCGGCAGTATGCTGACAGCAGATATTTGGCTGAAGTGGGAATCTGCGCTGCTCAATTGGAAGGGCCTGTCGGCGATGCCGACGGTGCAAGTAGCCCGAATGATCGGCGGCGCCGCACGGACGCTTCTTCAGCCGTCGAACCGGTACCCCACGCCGCGCACGCTCACCAGGTATCGCGGACGCGCCGGATCCGGCTCGATCTCCTGCCGCAGATTCAAAATGTGGTTGTCGACCACCCGGTCGGTCATGTAGACATCCCGTCCCCAGACCTCGTCGAGCAGTTGGTTCCTGCTGACCACGCGGCCGCGGTGATGCAGGAATGCCGCCAGCAGCTTGAACTCCAGCGGGGTGGCTTCCACGGCTCCGGAACGCCGCAACTCGCACCGGCCGAAGTCCACCTCGACGTCGCCGAAGCGGTACACTTCCGGCGGTTCCCCAGCGGCCCGGCGCAGCACGGCCTTGATCCGCGCCCGAAGCTCGATCGGGCTGAAAGGCTTGGTGACGTAATCATCGGCGCCGAGCTCCAGCCCGAGCACCTTCTCCGCCTCCTGCGTCTTGGCCGTCAGCATGATGATCGGCGTCCGCATCCCCGCGCGACGCAACTCGCGGCAGACTGCGAAGCCGTCCTTGCGCGGCAGCATGACGTCGAGGAGGATGAGGTCGAACGCTCCTCCCGGGCGCGCTCGATCGCCGTTTCCCCGTCGCCGACTACTTCCACGTCGTACCCCTCCAGCTTCAGGTCATCCTCGAGAACCAATGCGATGTTTCGCTCGTCTTCCACCACCAGGATGTTCGCCATCGGCTACTCCATCACAGGCAATACGATGCTGAACGCGCTCCCACGGCCGGGCTCGCTCTCAACCCGGACCTCTCCGCCGTGCGCACGCACTATGTGATCCACCGTGGCCAGCCCGATACCCGTACCTTTCACTCCGGCAGCCTGAGCAGCGGCCCCCCGGACGAATTTCTCTGAAATCTGTCCCTGCTCATCCGGTCCGATGCCCACCCCGTGATCGCGCACTTGAATGGTCCCTCCCGTGCTGAGCCACGTCCACCCAGACGGTCTGGCATTCGGGCGAGTATTTCACCGCATTGTCCAGCAGATTCCACAATGCGCGGCCGAGAGCTTCACGGTCCGCCCGCACCATGCAGCCTGTCCCGTTCACATTCAGCTCAATCCGGTAGCCGCGCTCGGTTACCTCCTCCTGAAATCCTGCCACCACAGCGCGGGCCAGTTCCGCCGGATCGAGCGGCTCCAGCCGGTATTCCATCATCTTCGGCTCGATTCGCCCGAAATTCAGCGTTCCCTCGACCAGCCGGTGGAGCCGGTCCGTTTCATGGGTCAGCACTTCGTAGTACTGCTGCCGGCGCTCCTCGCTCGGAATCCGCCCCTTGGACAGCATCTCCGTGATCTGTTCATCGTCGTCAGCGGGCTTCTTCGGAACTCGTGCGAAACGGCGCTCACAAAGTCGGACTTCAGTCGAGCGACCTGGACCTCCCGCGTCAGGGCGCGGCCAATGGAATAGATCCCGACGAGCAACACCGCTGCCATCATTGCCAGGCCGGCCAACAGGAGCCGTCGCCCGGCTGCGCACGCAGATCGACAGATCGGCGGCCGGATCGATGCTAACCAAGTGCAGGGTCCAGGGGAGATGCGTGTCCGCGGCGCTGCGCACGACTTGCTGCACGTCGCTTGCCGGCAACACACCCGTGACCAAGTGCCCCTCGCCGTCGGTCAACGCCGGTCGCACTCGCTGCCGCTGAACCACCGGTTGCATGGCGCCGTTTGTAAAACGCTGGATTTCCGCGCGTCCTGCCACCAGCGCCACCAGCCGCTCCGGAGTCGAGCGCCAAGCACCAGGACTGGCCGTTCGTGGAACCACAGACTGCGGCATCCTCCCGGCGCCCCCTCGCCTGCCCGGATGCGCGCCCACTCCTCCCAAAGGGCCTGCACCCCGGCCGCCAGCTCCACCCCCTGGCTTTGATCCCGACGCCGGTCCAGCCACTTCTGTGCCTCTTGCGCGTAGAAATGATAGGCGGCGCGAGGAATCTTCCATCTGCCGCCGTGCAGGTCACGGTCGAGACTCTCCGCCTCTCGATGGAGTTGGTCAAGCCGTTTCAGCTCTTCGAGCAATCCACACTCGGAGTGACGCGCCAGCAGCTCCTTACGGGCAGTTCCTCGACACGGACGCTTCCGAGTTTCTCCAGCTCGCGGTAGGTTCCGAGAGCATCCTCGAAGCGGCGCGCCTTGCGCAGGCTGCGTGCCAGCCGTAG